>NZ_JBWKPT010000001.1:0-1414933 GCF_059418385.1 Variovorax sp. GW821-FHT09A10 | reverse complement strand
AGGGTAGGGTTTTACGTGGGTCAGTCTTAGACGGAAATTACTGCGTTAGCTGGGTCAATTTTCGGCGGCAATCAACAGGAAACGCTCGCAGATGCAGCAGAACGGTTGCAGGCAGCACCGCACTCATGTTCTTGGCGATGAATTGAACGGCATTGCCGATGCGCGTGAGTAGTTCGTGAAAACCTTTGATCACCAGATTCTGGTATTTGGAAAAGTCCAGTGCCTTGAGCCAAGCAACGGGGTCGCCGTGGCCCATCTTGCGTACGAAGGCCACGATTTCCTGTGCGAGCTTGACCAGGCTCTCTGACTTCTCGGCGGCTCGAATGAGAAGTTTCCCCACGCCTTTGAGAAGTCCGCCCAGAACGGGTATCACCGCCAGAAGACACAGCAGCAGCGAAATCCATTCCCACTTGTTGTCGCGTGCCTTGGAGTCATCGCACAGCCGCAAGGTGATCGCAATGGAATCGCGTGCGGCGGTGATTTCGCCCGCGATGGGGAACATGCTGATGACGGCGTCGGTAATGATCTGTCCGATGGTTCGCTTCTGAGTGAACTCTCCGCCCAGCATTCCGAAATTCCACTTCATGGCTTGCCAGTTGAGATCGGCAGTCGACTTGAGGGAGGACTTGGCGTGCTGCCAAACAAGATCGCCGACCTCCAGTACCGCTTTCTTGGCTTCCGCGGCGGTCATTGGCTGTCTCCGCGTGCTCTGGCCATGGAGGCGTGCATATTGACATCAGTCCAGCCATCCTTGTAAGCCGGACTACTGAGCCCTTCGCGGTCTGATGGCCGCACGGGCCCCAGCGTAGGCAGGCCAAGAAAAAGAGGAATCGCGAGAGATTGAACCGACAGCGTGCGCGAAGCATTCGACATGGGGCGACCTGTGTGACGACAAAAAGTCGCCGCAGTCTTGACGCAATGCCCTGCCAACACTGCAAACAATGGTCATCCCGCACCGAGGGAGCTAAAAAACTATCGAAAAGCGTGAAAAAACGGCACCGCCCGTTCAGCTCATGTCCAGCTTGCGTCCATACACGCTCATGCTCGCCGTCTTCAGCGCCTTCATCATCACCTTCGCGGCCGGCGACAGCAGCCGGTCGGTGCGCGTGATGATGCCGAAGGCGTCCATGTGGCAGGGCATGTCCAGCGGCAGCAGCGATACGATGCCGTGCGCCGCGTAGTAGCGCGCCACGTCGGTCGCCAGCACCGCGACCATGTCGCTTTGCTGCAGCATGCGCGTGATGAACAGCAGCGCCGGGCTCTCGATGATGTTGCCCGGCGGCGCCAGGCCTTCTTCCTGGAACATCAGCTCGAAGCGGTGGCGCAGCACGCTGCCCGCGGGCGGCACGATCCAGCCGGCGCCCACCACGTCGCGCAGCGTGAGCCCGCTCACGCCCAGCAGCGGATGGCCGGGGCGCACCAGCGCGCACACGGGCTCTTCGGTGAGTGCTTCGTAGCGCAGCTGCGACTTGTCGTGCTCGGCGAACAGCCGCGCCACGAGGATGTCGAGCTTGCCCTGCTCGAGCCGCTCGAGCAGCACCGGGCTGGTTTCGATCTCCAGTGACACGCGCAGGTCGGGCTGCTCGCGCTTGACCATCGCCACGGCCGGCGGCATCAGCGTGAGGCCCGGCGCGGTGATGGCGCCCACGTTCACCTGGCCGAGGCGCCCGGCCTTCAGCGCGGTGAGCTCGTCGTGCGCCTGGTTCAGGCTGGCCAGCGCCACGCGGGCGTGGCGGATCATGGTCTCGCCGTACCAGGTCGGGCGCATGCCGCGCGGCAGGCGCTCGAACAGCGGCACCTCGAGCACGTCTTCCAGGTCCTTCAGCAATTTCGACGCGGCGGGCTGCGTCATGTTGAGCACCTGCGCCGCGCGGTGGATGTTGCCTTCCTCGGCCAGCGCCACCAGCAACAGCAGTTGCCGGGTCTTGAGGCGGGCGCGGATGAACCAGTGGTTGTAGGTGTTCATGAAGAGGGTGCGAACGAAGGTCTGACGGGGTTTTCCAGAATCCACCGATTGATATGCATTTTGTCTAAAAAACGATTGGATCGATATCGAAATCGTTTCTAGACTCCCGCCCCAGTCCCATCACAACAGAGACAAGGCAACGCCACGGTGATCCACGGCGAGCTTCGGCAGAGCGTGCGCCAGTACATCAACGGCCGCTGGGAAACCAGCGCGACCACCGGTGTCAGCGTCAATCCATCGGACACCAGCGAAGTGGTGGCCGAGTACGCACGTGCCGACCGGCGCCAGGTCGAATTGGCGATCCGCGCGGCCAGCGAGGCCTTCGTGCACTGGAGCCACAGCACGCCGCAGCGGCGCGCCGACGTGCTCGACCGCATCGGCGCCGAGCTGCTCGCCCGCAAGGACGAGCTGGGCCTGCTGCTGGCGCGCGAGGTCGGCAAGACGCTGCCCGAGGCCGTGGCCGAGGTGGCGCGCGCGGGCCAGATCTTCAAGTTCTTCGCGGGCGAAGCCCTGCGCGGCGGCGGCGGCGAGAACGTGGCCTCGGTGCGCGCCGGCGTGCAGGTCGACGTGACGCGCGAGCCGGTCGGCGTGGTGGGCCTCATCACGCCGTGGAACACGCCCTTCGCGGTGCCGGCCTCCAAGATTGCCGCGGCGCTGGCGCACGGCAACAGCGTGGTCTTCAAGCCGGCCGAGCTGGTGCCGGCCTGCGGCTGGGCGCTCGCCGACATCATCGGCCGCGCCACACTGCCGGCCGGCGTGTTCAACCTCGTGATGGGCAGCGGGCGCGAAGCGGGCCAGGCGCTGGTCGACAGCCCGCTGGTCGATGCGCTGAGCTTCACCGGCTCGGCCGCCAACGGCGAACGCGTGCTGCAGGCCGCCACCACACGGCGCGCCAAGGTGCAGCTGGAGATGGGCGGCAAGAACGCGCTGGTGGTGCTGGCCGACGCCGACCTGGACCGCGCCGTCGACTGCGCGGTGCAGGGCGCCTACTTTTCCAACGGCCAGCGCTGCACGGCGTCGAGCCGCCTCATCGTCGAAGCCGCCGTGCACGACGCCTTCGTGGCGCAGCTGCGCCAGCGCCTGAAGACGCTGAAGATCGGCCACGCGCTGGAGCGCGGCATCGACATCGGCCCCGTGGCCGACGAAGAGCGGCTGGCGCAGAACCTCGCGTGGATCGACATCGCGCGCGAAGAGGGCGCGGAGCACGTGTGGGGCGGCGAGGCACTGCAGCGCGCCACCGCCGGCCACTACATGAGCCCCGCGCTCTTCCTGGCCCAACCCGAACACCGCATCGCGCGCGAAGAGATCTTCGGGCCGCTGGCCTGCGTGCTGCGCGCCGGCGATTACGACGAAGCGCTCGCGCTGTGCAACGACACGCCCTTCGGCCTGTGCGCGGGCCTCTGCACCAACTCGCTGAAGCACGCGATGCACTTCAGGCGCCATGCCGTGGTCGGCATGACGATGGTCAATCTGCCGACCGCGGGGGTGGACTTTCATGTGCCCTTCGGCGGCCGCAAGGGGTCGGGCTACGGGCCGCGCGAACAAGGGCGCCACGCCGCGGAGTTCTACACGACGGTGAAGACCGGCTACATGCTGGCCTGAACTGCAAGCCAACGGTTCTCGAACGGTTTCTTAAAAGCAAGTCAACAGAAGGAGACATCCCATGACCATGAATCGCCGCACCCTCAACACCGCGCTCGCCGCCGCAGCCCTGGGCAGCATGCTGCCCGTGTCCGCCTTCGCGCAGAAGAAACTCGTGCTCGGCTTCGCGCAGGTGGGCGCCGAGAGCGAATGGCGCACGGCCAACACCGAGTCGATCAAGTCCTCGGCCAAGGAGGCGGGCATCGAGCTCAAGTTCTCCGACGCGCAGCAGAAGCAGGAAAACCAGATCAAGGCCATCCGCTCGTACATCGCGCAGAAGGTCGATGTGATCGCGTTCTCGCCCGTGGTCGAGTCGGGCTGGGAAACCGTGCTGCGCGAAGCCAAGGCCGCGAAGATCCCGGTGGTGCTGACCGACCGCTCCGTGAACACCAAGGACGACTCGCTCTACGTGACCTTCATGGGCTCCGACTTCACCGAGGAAGGCCGCAAGGCCGGCCGCTGGCTGGTCGAGAAGATGAAGGACCAGAAGGGCGAGGTGAACATCGTCGAGCTGCAGGGCACCGTGGGCTCGGCCCCGGCCATCGACCGCAAGAAGGGCTTCGAGGAAATCATCAAGGCCGACCCGAAGTTCAAGATCACCCGCTCGCAGACCGGCGACTTCACGCGCGCCAAGGGCAAGGAGGTGATGGAAGCCTTCCTCAAGGCCGAGGGCAAGAAGATCAACGTGCTCTACGCGCACAACGACGACATGGCCATCGGCGCGATCCAGGCGATCGAAGAGGCCGGCATGAAGCCCGCGAAGGACATCACCATCATCTCGATCGACGGGGTGAAAGGCGCCTTCGAAGCCATGATCGCCGGCAAGCTCAACGTGTCGGTCGAATGCAGCCCGCTGCTCGGGCCGCAGCTCATGAGCGCGGTGAAGGACATCAAGGCCGGCAAGACGCTGCCCAAGCGCATCGTCACGGAAGAAGGCATCTTCCCGATGGAAGTCGCGGCCAAAGAGTTTCCCAACCGCAAGTACTGAGGACCGACCGACATGAAACGCAACTTCCTCAAGGCCTCGCTCGCGGGCCTGGCCTTCGCCGTCGTCGGCTTCACGCCGCTGGCCCACGCGCAGGACAAGGGCCTGATCGCCATCTCGATGCCCACCAAGTCGTCGGCGCGCTGGATCGCCGATGGCGCCAACATGGTCAAGTACTTCAAGGACAAGGGCTACAAGACCGACCTGCAGTACGCCGACGACGACATTCCGAACCAGCTCGCGCAGATCGAGAACATGGTGACCAAGGGCTCGAAGGTGCTCGTCATCGCGGCCATCGACGGCACCACGCTGTCCGATGTGCTGCAGAAGGCGGCCGACAAGGACGTGAAGGTCATCGCGTACGACCGGCTCATCAAGGGCTCGAAGAACGTCGACTACTACGCCACCTTCGACAACTTCCAGGTCGGCGTGCTGCAGGCGCAGTCGATCGAGACGGCGCTGGGCCTGAAGAGCGGCAAGGGCCCGTTCAACATCGAGCTGTTCGGCGGCTCGCCCGACGACAACAACGCCTTCTTCTTCTACAACGGCGCGATGTCGGTGTTCGATCCGTACATCAAGAGCGGCAAGCTGGTGGTGCGCAGCAAGCAGATGGGCATGGACAAGGTCGGCACGCTGCGCTGGGACGGCGCGGTGGCGCAGGCGCGCATGGACAACCTGCTGTCGGCCTACTACACCAAGGACCGCGTGGATGCGGTGCTGTCGCCTTACGACGGCCTGTCCATCGGCATCCTGTCGTCGCTCAAGGGCGTGGGTTACGGCTCGGCCTCGCAGCCCATGCCTATCGTGTCGGGGCAAGACGCCGAGGTGCCGTCGGTCAAGTCGATCCTGCGCAAGGAGCAGACCTCCACCGTGTTCAAGGACACGCGCGAGCTGGCCAAGGTGACGGTGGCGATGGTCGACGCCATGCTCTCGGGCAAGACGCCCGAGGTGAACGACACCAAGACCTACAACAACGGCATCAAGGTCGTGCCCTCCTACCTGCTCAAGCCGGTGAGCGTGGACGCCTCGAACTGGAAGGTGGTGCTGATCGACAGCGGCTACTACAAGGAAAGCCAGGTCAAGTGAGCGTGGAAGGCGAACGCACCATCCTCGAGATGCGGGGCATCACCAAGACGTTTCCCGGCGTGAAGGCGCTGAGCAACGTCAACCTGGCGGTGCGTGCCGGGGAGATCCACGCGGTGGTGGGCGAGAACGGCGCGGGCAAGTCGACGCTCATGAAGGTGCTGAGCGGCGTCTACCCGTGCGACTCGTACACCGGCGAGATCCATTTCGAGGGCGAGGTGCGGCGCTTCAAGGGCATCGCCGACAGCGAGAAGCTCGGCATCATCATCATTCACCAGGAGCTGGCGCTGGTGCCGCTGCTGTCGATTGCAGAGAACCTGTTTCTGGGCAACGAGATCGCCAGCGGCGGTGTGATCGACTGGTTCGCCGCGTATGCGAAGACGCGCGAACTGCTTGCCAAGGTGGGGCTGAAGGAATTGCCCACCACGCTGGTGACCGACCTCGGCGTGGGCAAGCAGCAACTGGTCGAAATCGCCAAGGCGCTGGCCAAAGAGGTCAAGCTGCTGATCCTCGACGAGCCCACCGCCAGCCTCAACGAGAACGACAGCGACGCATTGCTGATGCTGCTGCTCGAACTCAAGCGCCAGGGCATCGCGTCGATCCTCATCTCGCACAAGCTCAACGAGATCGCCAAGGTGGCCGACTCGGTCACCGTGCTGCGCGACGGTGCCGCGGTCGAGACCATGGACTGCCGCACGCAGCCGATCAGCGAAGACCGCATCATCCGCGGCATGGTCGGGCGCGACATGGAGCACCGCTACCCGCAGCGCTCGCCGAAGATCGGCGAGACCGTGCTGGAGGTGCGCGACTGGCGCGTGCACCACGCGCTGCATGCCGACCGCGAGCAGATCAAGGGCGTGAACCTGCAGGTGCGCCAGGGCGAGATCGTCGGCATCGCGGGCCTCATGGGCGCGGGGCGCACCGAGCTGGCGATGAGCGTGTTCGGCAAGTCGTACGGCCAGCGCATCAGCGGCTCGGTGCTGATGCACGGTAAGCCGGTGGACGTGAGCACCGTGCGCAAGGCCATCGACCACGGCATCGCCTACGTCACCGAAGACCGCAAGGGCCTCGGGCTGGTGCTGGAGGAAGGCATCCGCAAGAACATCAGCCTCGCGAACCTCGATGCGATTGCCGAACGCTCGGTGATCGACGACGGCCGCGAGTTCAAGGTGGCCAACGACTTCAGGAAGGCATTGAACATCCGCTGTTCGGGCGTCGAGCAGCTGGTGGTCAACCTGTCGGGCGGCAACCAGCAGAAGGTGGTGTTGAGCAAGTGGCTCTTCACCAAGCCGGAACTGCTGATATTGGACGAACCCACGCGCGGCATCGACGTGGGCGCCAAGTACGAGATCTACACCATCATCGACCAGCTCGCGAGCGAGGGCAAAGGCATTCTCATGATTTCTTCCGAACTGCCCGAGCTGCTGGGCATGTGCGACCGCATCTACGTGATGAACGAGGGCCGCTTCGTGGCCGAGTTCACCGCGGCCGAGGCGTCGCAGGAGCGCATCATGCATGCCATCGTGAGCGCAGGGAGTTCCGTTCATGTCCCTGCCTGAAGCCAACGCGGTGCAGGGCGCCGCACCCGTCACCCCGAAGCTCCACGTGGGCTTCCTGAAGAACAACCTGCGCGAATACGGCATGCTGATCTCGCTGGTCGCGATCATGGTGCTGTTCCAGGTGCTGACCGACGGCACGCTGCTGCGGCCGCTGAATCTCACCAACCTGCTGCTGCAGAACAGCTACGTCGTCATCATGGCGCTGGGCATGCTGCTGGTGATCGTGGCGGGGCACATCGACCTGTCGGTGGGTTCGGTCTGCGGCTTCATCGGCGCGCTCGCGGCGGTGCTGATGGTGGAGTACGAATGGCACTTCGTGCCGACCGCCATCGTCAGCATCGCGGCCGGCGCGGTGATTGGCGCGGCGCAGGGCTGGTTCGTCGCGTTCCGCAAGATCCCCTCGTTCATCGTCACGCTCGCGGGCATGCTGGTGTTCAAGGGGCTCACGCTGGCGCTGCTGGCGGGACAGTCGGTGGGGCCGTTTCCGGTCGAGTTCCAGCGCCTGAGTTCGGGCTTCATTCCCGATCCGCTCGGCGGCGACACCTTGCGCACCACCTCGCTGATCGTGGGCGCGCTGGCGGCGGCGGCGCTGGTGTTCTTCAAGCTGCGCGGGCGTGCCAAGCTCAAGGCGCATGGCATGGAGCAGGAGCCCTACGCCTTCTTCCTCGTGAAGAACCTGTTCTTCGCGGCGATCATTCTGTTCTTCAGCTACCTGCTCTCGACTTACAAAGGCCTGCCCAACGTGCTGGTGGTGATGGCGGTGCTGATCGTGGTGTACGACTTCGTCACGAATCGCACGACCATCGGCCGGCGCATCTATGCGCTGGGCGGCAACGAGAAGGCTGCGCGGCTGTCGGGCGTGAAGACGCAGCGGCTCGCGTTCCTCACCTTCGTGAACATGGGTGCGCTGGCGGCGTTGGCGGGCCTGGTGTTCGCGGCGCGCCTGAACACCGCCACGCCCAAGGCGGGCCTGGGCTTCGAGCTCGACGTGATCGCGGCCTGCTTCATCGGCGGCGCCTCGGCCTCGGGCGGCGTGGGCCGCGTGATGGGCGCGGTGATCGGCGCCTTCATCATGGGCGTGATGAACAACGGCATGTCGATCCTGGGCATCGGCATCGACTACCAGCAGGTCATCAAGGGGCTGGTGCTGCTGGCGGCGGTGTTCATCGACGTCTACAACAAGAACAAGTGAACGCATGACCGACCGCGGCGTCACCCCCGTGCTGGAGTTGCGGGGCATCCACAAGCAGTTCGCCGGCATCCCGGTGCTGAACGGCGTGCAGCTCAAGCTCTACCCGGGCGAGATCCACGCGCTGATGGGGCAGAACGGCGCGGGCAAGTCGACGCTCATCAAGGTGCTCACGGGCGTTCTGCCATCGAGCGGCGGCGAGATGTTCCTCGATGGCCAGGCCATCCGGCCCGGCTCGCCGCTGGAGGCGCAGAAGCTCGGCATCAGCACGGTCTACCAGGAGGTGAACCTGTGCCCGAACCTCTCGGTGGCGGAGAACGTGTTCGCCGGGCGCTATCCGCGCTGCGGAGCGATGCAGGGTTTTCGCATCGACTGGGCCGCGGTGAACCGTCGAGCAGAAGAACTGCTGGCGCGCATCGGGCTCGACATCGACGTGACGCGGCTGCTGTCGAGCTATTCGGTCGCGGTGCAGCAGATGGTGGCGATCGCACGGGCGCTCGGCGTGTCGTCGAAGGTGCTGATCCTCGACGAGCCGACGTCGAGCCTCGATGACGATGAAGTCGAGAAGCTGTTCGAGGTGCTGCGTCGGCTGCGCGGCGAGGGCCTTGCCATCGTCTTCGTGACGCACTTCCTGAACCAGATGTACGCGGTGTCCGACCGCATCACCGTGCTGCGCAACGGCAACTGGGTGGGCGAGTGGAAAGCGGCGGACCTCGGCCCGCAAGCCTTGATCGCGGCGATGCTGGGTCGCGAGTTGGCTGCGCAATCGGCACGACCTGCCGCGTTGCCCGCATTCGACGAGGCCGCGCCGGCACTGCTGCAATCCGAAGGACTGGGGCAGGCGGGGCAGTTGCAGGCGACCGATCTGCGCGTGCGTGCCGGCGAGGTCGTCGGCATCGCCGGCCTGCTCGGCGCGGGCCGCACCGAACTCGCGCGCCTGCTGTTCGGACTCGAATCGCCCGACCGTGGCGTGCTGAAGATCGACGGCCGCTCCGTCAGTTTTTCGAATCCGGCCGATGCGATCCGCGAAGGCCTCGCGCTGTGCCCCGAGGAGCGCAAGACGGACGGCATCGTGGCCGAGCTGTCGGTGCGCGAGAACATCGCGCTGGCGCTGCAGGCCCGGCTCGGCACGCGGAAATTTCTCTCGCACGCCGAGCAGACCGCGATGGCAGAGCGCTTTGTCGCTTCGCTGGGCATCAAGACGGCGAGCGTCGAAACCCCCATCGGCCTGCTCTCGGGCGGCAACCAGCAGAAGGCCATGATCGCGCGCTGGCTCGCCACCGAGCCGCGCCTGCTGATCCTGGACGAGCCCACGCGCGGCATCGACGTGGCGGCCAAGCAGGAAATCATGGAAGAGATCCTGCGGCTCGCGCGTGCGGGCATGGCGGTGATCTTCATCTCGTCGGAGATGAGCGAGGTGGTGCGCGTGGCGCATCGCATCGTGGTGCTGCGCGACCGACAGAAGGTGGGTGAGCTACCCGGTGGTTCGACCGAGGACGAGGTCTACGAAATGATTGCCGCCGCATGACGCGCCACGATCTCTCCTCGTGTTTCTCCCTCCCCTTCCGGGGGAGGGTCGGGGTGGGGGCTCGCGGCCTTCACCGCCGCGCAGCATCAGAGGCCGCGTGCCCCCATCCCAGCCTTCCCCCGGAAGGGGAAGGAGCAAGGCAGAAGACATGACGCGCCTTTCATCCCTCATGCAGCATCGGCTCGCCTGGCCGGTCATCACGCTGCTGCTCCTGCTCGCCATCAACACCGCGTTCAACGCGAGCTTCCTGCACCTCGAATGGCGCGATGGGCATCTCTACGGCAGCCTCATCGACATCCTGAACCGCGCGGCGCCGCTGGTGCTGGTCTCGCTCGGCATGACGCTGGTGATCGCCACGCGCGGCATCGACATCTCGGTGGGCGCGGTGGTGGCCATCGCGGCGGCGGTCGCGGCCTGGATGATCGGCGGCTCGGTGTCCAGCGACGTGAGCCACTTCCCGATGCCGCTCGCGATCCTCGCGGCGCTGGCCGTCGCGCTGCTGTGCGGCCTGTGGAACGGCCTCCTGGTCGCCAAGGTCGGCATGCAGCCGATCATCGCGACGCTGATCCTCATGGTGGCGGGGCGCGGCATCGCGCAGCTCATTGCGGACGGGCAGATCATCACGATCTACTACAAGCCCTTCTTCTTCCTCGGCAGCGGCTACCTGCTGGGGCTGCCGTTCTCGCTGTTCATCGTGGCGGCGGTGTTCGCGCTGCTGTACCTGGCGATCACGCGCACGGCGCTCGGCCTGTTCATCCAGGCGGTGGGCATCAACCCGACGGCCGCGCGCGTGGCGGGCATCCAGGCGCGGCGGCTGGTCGTCGGCGCGTATGCGTTCTGCGGCGTGTGCGCGGGCGTGGCGGGCCTGTTGATCAGCTCGAACGTGAAGAGCGCGGACGGCAACAACGCCGGCCAGCTGCTGGAGCTCGATGCGATCCTCGCGGTCACGCTCGGCGGCACGGCGCTCACGGGTGGGCGCTTCAGCCTCGTGGGCAGCGTGATCGGCGCGCTCATCATCCAGACGCTGACCTACGCGATCTATTCGCTGGGCGTGCCGCCGGAGATCAACCTCGTGGTGAAGGCGGTGGTGGTGTTCGTGGTGATGCTGATGCAGTCGCCGGAGTTCCGGGCGGAGGTTCGCACGTTGGTGCAGCGGCCGGTGCATGACGGGGGCAGGGCATGAGTGCGGTGATCGACGCCAACGCGGCATCCTCACCCCAACCCGCTCCCGCAAGCGGGAGAGGGGGCAAGAAGGGGCTCAATCCGAAGTACCTGCCGCTCACCGCGACCATCTCGCTGTTCGTGCTGATGGCGACGCTGGGCTCGGTGTTCTACGACGGCTTCTTCTCGGCGCAGGTGTTCCTCAACCTGCTGATCGACAACGCCTTCCTCATCGTCGTCGCGGTCGGCATGACCTTCGTGATCCTCTCAGGCGGCATCGACCTGTCGGTGGGTTCAGTGATCGCGCTCACCACGATGGTGTCGGCCTCGCTGATCGAGAAGCACGGCTGGAGTCCGGCCGTCGTGATTCCGCTGGTGCTGGCGATGGGCACGGCCTTCGGCGCGTTCATGGGGCTGCTCATCGAGCGCTTCCGGCTGCAGCCCTTCATCGTCACGCTGGCGGGCATGTTCCTCGCGCGGGGGCTGTGCTACCTCATCAGCATCGACTCGATCAGCATCACCAACGCGTTCTATTCGGAGGTCTCGCAGATCCGCATTCCCATTTGGGGCGAGGCCTCGGTCTCGGTCAGCGCGGTGATCGCCATCGCCGTGCTGCTGGCCGCGGTGTTCATCGCGCACTGCACGCCGTTCGGCCGCGCGGTGTACGCCATCGGCGGCAGCGAGCATTCGGCGATGCTCATGGGCCTGCCGGTGCGCCGCACGCTCGTGGGCGTGTACACGCTCTCGGGTTTCTGCTCGGCGCTGGCCGGCGTGATCTTCACCTTCTACATGCTCTCGGGCTACGGCCTGCATGCGCTCGGGCTGGAGCTCGACGCCATCGCGGCGGTGGTGATCGGCGGCACGCTGCTCACGGGCGGCGTGGGCTACGTGGCGGGCACGCTCTTCGGCGTGCTGATGCTCGGGATCATCCAGACGCTGATTTCCTTCGACGGCACGCTGAGCTCGTGGTGGACGCGCATCGTGGTCGGCGCGCTGCTCTTCGTGTTCTGCCTGCTCCAACGCTTCTTCACCTCGCGCGCTCCGCGCCGCTGACCATTTCCCCATGACAAAGAAACTGCGCTCGACCGAATGGTTCGGTTCCGCCGACAAGAACGGCTTCATGTACCGCAGCTGGATGAAGAACCAGGGCATCCCGGACCACGAGTTCGACGGCCGCCCCATCGTCGGCATCTGCAACACCTGGTCGGAACTCACGCCCTGCAACGCGCACTTCCGCAAGATCGCCGAGCACGTCAAGCGCGGCATCTCGGAGGCGGGCGGGTTCCCGGTCGAGTTCCCGGTGTTCTCGAACGGCGAATCGAACCTGCGGCCCACCGCGATGCTCACGCGCAACCTCGCGAGCATGGACGTGGAAGAGGCCATTCGCGGCAACCCGGTCGATGCGGTGGTGTTGCTCACGGGCTGCGACAAGACCACGCCCGCGCTGCTGATGGGCGCGGCCAGCTGCGACATCCCAGCCATCGTGGTCACGGGCGGGCCGATGCTCAACGGCAAGCTCGACGGCAAGGACATCGGCTCGGGCACGGCCGTGTGGCAGCTGCACGAATCGCTGAAGGCGGGCGAGATCAACCTGCACCAGTTCCTCTCGGCCGAGGGCGGCATGTCGCGTTCGGCGGGCACCTGCAACACGATGGGCACGGCCTCCACCATGGCCTGCATGGCCGAGGCGCTGGGCACCTCGCTGCCGCACAACGCGGCGATTCCGGCGGTCGATGCGCGGCGCTATGTGCTCGCGCAGATGTCGGGCGCGCGCGCGGTGCAGATGGCCAAGGACGGGCTCACGCTGTCGAAGATCCTCACGCGCGAAGCCTTCGAGAACGCGATCCGCGTGAACGCGGCCATCGGCGGATCGACCAATGCGGTGATCCACCTGAAGGCGATCGCGGGGCGCATCGGCGTCGATCTCGAACTGGAAGACTGGACGCGCATCGGCAGCCACACGCCGACCATCGTCGACCTCATGCCTTCGGGGCGATTCCTTATGGAAGAGTTCTATTACGCGGGTGGCCTGCCCGCCGTGCTGCGCCGCCTCGGCGAGAACGGGCTGCTGCCGCACCCCGGCGCGCTCACCGTGAACGGCCAGTCGCTCTGGGACAACGTGCGCGAGGCGCCGAGCCTGAACGACGAAGTGATCCGCCCGCTCGACAACCCGCTGATCGCCGACGGCGGCATCCGCATCCTGCGCGGCAACCTGTCGCCCCGCGGCGCGGTGCTCAAGCCCTCGGCCGCCACGCCCGAGCTGCTGAAGCACCGGGGCCGCGCCGTGGTGTTCGAGAACCTGGAGCACTACAAGGCGCGCATCGTCGATGAAGACCTGGACATCGACGCGAGCTGCGTGATGGTGCTGAAGAACTGCGGCCCCAAGGGCTACCCCGGCATGGCCGAGGTCGGCAACATGGGCCTGCCGCCGAAGCTGCTGCGCCAGGGCGTGAAGGACATGGTGCGCATCTCCGACGCGCGCATGAGCGGCACGGCGTACGGCACGGTGGTGCTGCACGTCGCGCCTGAAGCGGCCGACGGCGGGCCGCTCGCGGCGGTGCGCGACGGCGACTGGATCGAGCTCGATTGCGATGCGGGGCGGTTGCACCTGGACGTCAGCGACGAGGAACTGGCGTCGCGCCTCGCGTCGTTGTCTGCATCCGATGCGCAGCCGATGAGCACGCGCGGTGGTGGCTACCAGAAGCTCTACGTCAACCACGTGCTGCAGGCCGACGAAGGCTGCGACTTCGATTTCCTGGTCGGCTGCAGAGGCTCGGCCGTGCCCCGTCACTCCCACTGATCACACGTCATGACCCCCCGATACCGCGGCATCTTCCCGGTGGTGCCCACCACCTTCACCGAACAGGGCGCGCTCGATCTGGAGAGCCAGAAGCGCTGCGTCGATTTCATGATCGACGCGGGCTCCGACGGGCTGTGCATCCTGGCGAATTTCTCCGAGCAGTTCGTGCTGTCCGACGAGGAGCGCGAGGTGCTCACGCGCACCATCCTCGAGCACGTGAAGGGCCGCGTGCCCGTGATCGTGACCACCACGCACTACAGCACCCAGGTCTGCGCCGAGCGCAGCCGCCGCGCGCAGGCGATGGGCGCGGCGATGCTGATGGTGATGCCGCCGTACCACGGCGCGACCTTCCGCGTGCCCGAGCCGCAGATCCACGAGTTCTACGCGCGCCTCTCGGATGCGGTGACGATTCCGATCATGATTCAGGACGCACCCGCCAGCGGCACGGTGCTGTCGGCGCCGTTCCTCGCGCGCATGGCGCAGGAGATCGAGCAGGTCGCGTACTTCAAGATCGAGACGGCCGGCGCCGCGTCGAAGCTGCGCGAGCTGATCCGCCTGGGCGGCGACGCCATCGAAGGACCGTGGGACGGCGAAGAGGCCATCACGCTGATGTCCGACCTCGATGCCGGCGCGACCGGTTCGATGACCGGCGGCGGCTACCCGGACGGCATCCGTCCGATCATCGAAGCGCACCGTGCGGGCGACCGCGACAAGGCTTTCGCGCTGTACCAGCAGTGGCTGCCGCTCATCAACTATGAGAACCGGCAGGCGGGCCTGCTGGCCTGCAAGTCGCTCATGAAGGAGGGCGGCGTGATCGCTTGCGAGGCGCCGCGGCATCCGCTGCCGGCGATGCACCCCGCGACGCGCGCGGGCCTGATCGAGACGGCGAAGCGGCTCGATCCGCTGGTGCTGCGCTGGGGACGATAGCGAGTTTGCTGTCCTCCACGAAATACGGTGTGAGGATCTCCGTCAGCCAGTTCATCACGGCGAGCACGCGCGGCGCGAGCTGGCGCCGGTTGACGTACACCAGCGACACCGGCATCGGGCGCGCGCTGAACGCCGGCATCACCTGCACGAGCGAGCCGGCCGCAAAGCCGCGCAGCAGGCCGGCGATCGGCGCCTGGATCAGCCCGAGGCCCGCGACCGCCGCGGCGTTGTAGGCGTCGGTGCCGTTCACCGTGACGGTGGCGCGCACCGGCTGCATCCGGTAGCGGCCCTGGGCCGCGTCGAAGTACTCCCAGCCCGCGTCGTTCGGCGAAAGGGTCTGCGCGAAATGCACGATGCGGTGCTGCGCGAGGTCGGCGAGCGTCTGCGGCGTGCCGTGCGCCTGCAGGTAGGCGGGACTCGCGGCGTTGGCCATGCGCATGAACCCGAGCGGTCGGGCGACGAGTTCGGAGTCGCCCAGCATCCCCACGCGCAGCACGCAGTCGAAGCCCTCGTTCACGAGGTCGACGCGGCGGTCGGTGGTGCTGATGCCGATCTCCAGCGCGGGATGCCGCGCGAGGAATTCGGGCAGGCGCGGAATGACGAGGTCGCGCGCCACGGTGGCCGGCAGATCGATGCACAGGCGCCCCGTGAGGCCGCCGGTGTTCGCGCGGAACATGGTGGCCAGTTGCTCGCCTTCGGCCAGGTGGTCCTTGCAGCGCTCGAGAAAGCGCGTGCCGTCTTCCGTGAGGCGCACGCTGCGCGTGGTGCGCTGCAGCAGCCGTGTGCCCAGGCGCTCTTCCAGTTGCTGCACGGCCACCGAGACGCGGGCACGGGTCAGGCCGAGCTGGTCGGCGGCGCGGCTGAAGCTCGCGAGTTCGGCCACCCTCGCGAAGATGCGCAGTTCGTCGGTGCTCATGGCGGCGGATTGTTTCGTTTCTGGATAACAGTGTGCGTAGTCTGGCGGAATTTATCTTTCTGCCGGTAATTTTTAAAGTCCTCCCATCGATTCACCGATCAACCACCGAGGACTTTGAAATGACCGCTTCCAGCACCCCCAACGCATCGCGCATCGCACTCATCACCGGCGGCAGCCGTGGCCTGGGCCGCAGCGCCGCGCTGGCGCTCGCCGCCGACGGCGTCGATGTGATCCTGACCTACGTGTCGAACGAAGCCGCCGCACAGGCGGTGGTGTCGCAGATCGAGGCGAAGGGGCGCCGCGCCGTCGCGCTGCAACTCGACGTCGGCGACAGCCAGGCCTTTGCTGCGTTCGCGGAATCAGTGAAGACGGCGCTGGCTGCCACGTGGCGGCGCGAGCGCTTCGACTTCCTGGTGAACAACGCCGGCGTGGGCCTGCATGTGAACTTCGAGGACATGACCGAAGCGCAGTTCGACACGCTCTACAACATCCACTTCAAGGGCACGTACTTCCTCACGCAGAAGCTGCTGCCGCTGATCAACGACGGCGGGCGCATCGTCAACGTGTCGTCGGGGCTGACGCGCTTCGCCATGGAAGGCGCGTCGGCCTATGCCGCGATGAAGGGCGCCGTGGAAGTGCTGACGCGCTACCTCGCCAAGGAACTCGGCAAGCGCGGCATCGCGGCGAACACGATCGCACCGGGTGCGATCGAGACCGACTTCAGCGGGGGCAGGGTGCGCGACAACGCACAGGTGAACGCGATGGTCGCGAGCTTCACCGCGCTCGGACGTGCGGGCCAGCCCGACGACATCGGCGGTGCGATCGCGGGCTTGCTGGGGGAGGGGAGCCGCTGGGTGAATGCCCAGCGCATCGAGGTGTCGGGCGGGATGTTCGCCTGAGCACCGCGTGCCCGGCGAGGGTCAGCTCTTCTCGAGCTCGGTGACTTGCAGCGACAGATCGAACAGCTTGGACTTGCTGGCGTAGTAGCGGTCCAGGCGCCACTCCTTCAGGATGTCCATCGCAAGCTGGAAGCTCTTGTAGTCGAGGCTGTAGAGCGTGATCAACTCGAAGCTGCGTTCGGCTTCGAGCGCCAGCACGAGTTGGGCAAGGATCTTGGCCGATTCGTTGGCCGGGTCCGTTTCGATGAATCGGCGAGCGACCTTGATGGCATTCATGGGAAAGTGTTCCTCGGTTGGCAGGGACCGGGAACTATAGCTAGCACATGCCTGTATTTTGTGACGATTTGATGACAAATGAGGGCATCGCCCGTGAACGCGGCGTCGGTGTTATCACCAACACGCGCTTGCGGGCGAGGCGCTCATCGGCACGTCATTGCATCGGCGCGTTGCGCGGCACCGGCATCGGCATCGGCATGGGGTCGGGCATCCGCGGCGGCAGCGTCGCGGCCGGCACGGGCACCATGACGGTGGAGACCGACTCGCGGATCACGCCGCCGCCCATCACGCTGCCGTCGACATTGCTGCGGATGTTGCCCGCGCTGCCCAGCACGCGGGCCTCGCAGTCGGCGCGCTCGGCCGGCGGCTGCAGGCTGCAGCGGGCCACGGCGTTGGCGCGGTAGTCGGGCGCGGAGGTGAGGCCGCCGCGGGCCGCAGCCTGGCGCGCGGCGCCGGCTTCGCGGATGCAGGCGGCACGGTCCTGCTGGTTGTGGCCGCAGACGGCCACTTCCTGCTGGTAGATGCCGCCGCCACCGTCTCCGCGGGCGGCCGCGGCGATGGTGGAGGTGGCCAGCCCGCTGATCGCGAGCAGGGCGAAGATCATCGAACGCACGTTGTTTGGCATGGTGTGCTCCTTGTGGCGTATCGGGACGAAAGACCGCAAGGGTTGGACCGGCCATGCGCGGTCGAGTTCATGGCCGGGTGCGGTCAGCGCACAGGCTGCGGCGGCAGCGGGGTGACGGTTTCGCGGATCACGCCGCCGCCCATCACGCTGCCTTCGGTGGTGGTGCGCGCACCGCCGCGCATGCGCGCTTCGCAGTCCGCGCGGTCGGCCACGGGTTGTTCGCTGCAGCGTGCCATCGCGTTGGCGTCTTCTCGCGCGGCACCGGGGGTGGTCAGGCCGTTGCGCCCGGCTTCCTGGCGCGCGGCGCCGGCTTCGCGCAGGCAGGCCGCGCGGTCCTGTTGCACGCCGTCACACGTGGCACGTTCTTTTTGCATCCGCGCGTCGCTGCCCGGCGCCTGGGCCGAGGCCAGCGGCGCGCCGGCCATGAAGAAGCCGCCGACCGCCACGAGGGCGGCCGTCGAGAGCGTGGAACGGAAGGTGTGGATCGTCATCGGGGCTCCTGAAGCGGCGCGCCCTGCGAACGAACAAGAAGAGGAAAACAAAAGAACGCAGGGCGCGACCGGTGCCCCAGTGTGGGCCGGCCGGTGGCGCCGGGCTGTGGGACAAGCCGCGCGCCGTGGAGCGGGCCGGACGCGCCCCTGCGTGTGGGACACGTCCGTCAGCGCCAGGAGGGCGGGCCTCCTGCGCTGCGGGGCGGGCGGATCAGCCCTGCGCGATGCGCTGCGCGAGGTGGGCCAGCGCCTCTTCGACCTGGTCGACGAGGATGAGCGACAGGTCACCCGGCTGCAGCCGTGCCAGCGCGGTGTCGATGGCGACGAACTCGCCGCGGATCTCGTCAATCTGGCGCGTGCGCGAGGCGCCCTGCAGGCCCTGGCGCAGCAGCGCCATGACTTCGCCGTCGGCCCGCCCGCGCTGCGCCGCGTCCTGGTACAGGATCACGTCGTCGAAGGCCTGGCCGAGGATCGCGGTCTGGTCGCGGATGTCGGAGTCGCGCCGGTCGCCCGCGCCGCTGATGACCACCGAGCGCTTGTTGGCGGGCATGGTGTCCACGGCCGACACCAGCGCCTTCATGGCGTCGGTGTTGTGGCCGTAGTCGGCGATCACCGTGGCGCCGCGGTAGTCCATGACGTTGAAGCGCCCGGGCACGCCGGCCGCGTCGTTCATGAAGCTCGACAGGCCGCTGCGGATGGTGTCCCAATCGAGGCCCACGGCCCACGCGGCGGCCACCGAGGCCATCACGTTGTCGACCTGGAAGCCGATGGTGCCGCCGCGCGTGATCGGCACGTCGCGCAGCGCGATGCGTTCGCGCCACGAGCCTTCGGCGGCCACCAGCGTGTCCTGGTCGACGTACACGGTGCGCTTGCCTTGCGCGCGGTGCGTGGCCATCACCGGGTGCATGCGGTCGGCGGTGAAGAAGATCACGTTGCCGGGGCAGCCGGCCGCCATGGCGGCGACGTTCACGTCGGCCGCGTTGAGCACCGCGTAGCCGTCGGGCGCCACGTTGCGCACGATCACGCGCTTGAGCACCGCCAGGTCTTCGACCGTGGTGATGTAGTTCAGGCCCAGGTGGTCGCCGCTGCCGATGTTGGTGACCACGGCTACCTCGCAGCGGTCGAAGCCCAGGCCCTCGCGCAGCACGCCGCCGCGGGCCACTTCGAACACGGCCGCATCGACGTCGGGGTGCATCAGTACGTTGCGCGCGCTCTTGGGGCCGCTGCAGTCGCCGCTGTCGGTCTGGCGGCCGTTGACGTACACGCCGTCGGTGTTCGTCATGCCGGTGCGCAGGCCGCTCGAGGCAATGATGTGGTTGATCAGGCGCGCGGTGGTGGTCTTGCCGTTGGTGCCGGTGACGGCCACCACGGGAATGCGGCCGTCGTCGCCGGGGGCGAAGAGCGTGTCCATCACCGCCTCGCCGACCGCGCGGCCACGGCCGAACGAGGGCGAGATGTGCATGCGCAGGCCGGGCGCGGCGTTCACTTCGACCACGCCGCCGTGCTGTTCTTCGAGCGGGCGCAGCACGTTCTCGCAGACCATGTCGACGCCGCAGATGTGCAGGCCGACCATCTGCGCCGCATCGACCGCGCGCGCGGCCACTTCGGGGTGCACGGTGTCGGTCACGTCGGTGGCGGTGCCGCCGGTCGAGAGGTTGGCGTTGTTGCGCAGCACCACGCGCTGGCCCAGCTCGGGCACGCTCTCGGGCGTGAGGCCCTGCGACTCGAGCCGGCCGATGGCGATGTCGTCCAGGCGGATCTTGGTGAGCGAGGTGGCGTGGCCCTCGCCGCGGCGCGGGTCGAGGTTCACGGTGTCGACCAGCTGGCGCACGGTGGAACTGCCGTCGCCGATGACCTGCGGCGGGTCGCGGCGCGCGGCGGCCACGAGGCGGTCGCCCACCACCAGCAGGCGGAAGTCGAAACCGGGCAAAAATTTCTCGACCATCACCTCGCCGTACACGGCGGCCGAATCGTAGGCCGAGTTCAGCTGCTCGCGCGTGGTGATGTTCACTGTCACGCCCTTGCCCTGGTTGCCGTCCTGCGGCTTGACCACGACCGGCAGGCCGATTTCTTCCGCGGCGGCCCAGCCGTCGTCGGCGCTGCTCACGGGGCGGCCCAGCGGCACCGGCACGCCGGCGGCGTTGAGCAGCTGCTTGGTGAGTTCCTTGTCCTGCGCGATCGATTCGGCCACGCCGCTGGTGCTGTCGATCTCGGCGGCCTGGATGCGGCGCTGCTTGGAGCCCCAGCCGAACTGCACCAGGCTGCCGCTGGTGAGGCGGCGGTACGGAATGCCGCGCGCCACGGCGGCGTCGACGATGGAGCCGGTGCTCGGGCCCAGGCGCTCCGACTCGTCGAGGTCGCGCAGCTCGGTGATGGCGGCGTCGGCGTCGAAAGCGGTGTCGGCCAGCGCGGCCTGGATCAGTTCCTCGGCCAGCGCGAGGGCGCGGCGGCCCACGTCTTCCTCGGTGTACTGCACGGTGACCTGGTAGACGCCTTCGTCCGTCGTGGGCGCGGTGTTGCCGAAGTTGACGGCGCAGCCGGCCTGGGCCTGCAGCGCCACGGCGGCGTTCTCGAGCACGTGGGCCAGCGCCAGCGGCTGGCCGAGCACCATCGGGTGCAGCTCGCCGATGGTCGGGAAGCGGGCGCGCAGGCGGGCTTCGAACCCGTCGAGCTTGCCGACGGCGTTCTCGTCGCCTTCGCAGGCCACGACGGCCTCGATGGTGGTGTGGCGGCTCCAGAGATTGGGGCCGCGCAGGGCGCGGATGCGGGTGACTTTCATGGGGCTACGGCACGGGGCGCGCGGTTGCGGTGATCTTGCGGTGTGACCGGGGCGCCGGCCCCGCAGGTGGCGGGGCGGCGCATCGTGTCATGCCAATTGTTGTTGCGGGGAGAGCGGCGAGGCCTGCGACAGCTGCAGCGAGGCCAGGGCCGCCTGCAGGTCGGCTTCGAAGGCCTCGACGCCGGCGCCGATCAGGTTGAGCGGAATGCCCATGGCCCAGCCGGCGGCCACGGCGGCCAGCAGGCTTTCGAGGCTCACGCCGACGTGGGTCGCGCGCCAGATGGTCAGGCGGCCCAGGCCGGGCAGGAACGATTCGCTCGTGCCGTTGGCCAGCACCACGCGGTCCTGGCGCACCAGCACGGCCTTGCCGCCGGCGGCCTGGTGCGCGGACAGCGCGGCGGCTTGCGGGTCGGCCGCATAGAGGATGACCGAGCCGTCGCACAGCGGCGCCAGCGCGGCGATGCGCGGCTCGTCGGCGTTCAGCACGGCCGTGCCTTCGCCCAGCACCACGTCGACCTGGGTGCGCAGCACCTTGACCATCTGGTCGCTCTCGGTGATGTCGTAGTCGGCCAGGGCTTCGCAGCCTTCGAGGTCGGTCACGATGCCGACTTCGCAGCGGTCGTAGGCCAGGCCGTCGCGCAGGATGGTCTCGGCGCCGTTCTCGATCACCACGGCCTCGACGGCGCGGTTCACGAGCAGGCGGTGGCCGGCGTCCCAGTTGGCGCTGTCGCGTGCATCGACGCGGCGGCGTTCGAGGAACAGGCCGTCGCGGCAGGCCAGGCCGGTGTGGCGCCCGCCGAGGTTGATGAGCCAGGCCACCAGCCGTGCGAGCACGGCGGTGTCGCGCGAACCGGCCACGCCCACCACGGGGATGCGGCCGGGCGCGTCGTTCGGGAACAGGTGGTCGCAGATGGCGCGGCCCACGGGGCGCGGCGAGCCGATGGCCGGCTTCAGGTGCATCAGCAGGCCGGGGCCGGCGTTGACCTCGACGATCGCGCCGCCCTGCGGGCCCAGCGGCTTGGAAATATCTTGCGCGACCATGTCGATGCCCGCGATGTCCAGGCCGACCACGCGGGCGGCGAGCACGGCGGCGTGCGCCACCTCGGGGTGCACGAGGTCGGTGCAGTCGTAGGCCATGTTGCCGTTGCGCTGGATCGTGACCACGCGCCCGGCGGCGGGCACCGAGGTGCCGTCCAGGTCCTGGCGCTTGAGCTCCAGCTGGAGCTTGGCGTCGGTGGCCAGCACGATCACGTCGAGCGGGAATTCTTCTTCGGCGCCGCGGCGCGGGTCGCTGTTGAGCTGCTTGTCGATCAGCCCGGCCACGGTGCTGGTGCCGTCGCCGGTCACGGTGATGATCTCGCCGCGCGCGGCCGCCACTACCTCGCCGCCCACCACCAGCAGGCGGTGTTCGTGGCCGCGGATGAAGCGCTCGACCATCACGTCGCTGCCTTCGGGCTCGGCGACCGCGAAGGCGGCCATGACTTCCTCGCGCGTGGTCAGTTCGAGCGACACGCCGCGGCCGTGGTTGGCGTCCGACGGCTTCACGACCACGGGCAGGCCGATGTCCTCGGCGGCTTCCCAGGCTTCTTCGGGCGACTCGACCACCTGGCCGTGCGGCACGGGCACGCCGCAGCTGGCGAGCAGCGACTTGGTCAGTTCCTTGTCGCTGGCGATCGATTCGCCGATGGCGCTGGTGTAGTCGGTTTCTGCGGTCCAGATGCGCTGCTGGTTGGCGCCGTAGCCCAGCTGCACCAGGTTGCCGCTGTTCAGGCGCATGTGCGGAATGCCGCGGTCGGTGGCGGCGGACACGATGGCCGCGGTGCTCGGGCCGAGGTAGCAGTCTTCGACCTTGGCCTTGACGGCCTCGACGGCGGTCTGCACGTCGGCGGCGGTGAACGGGTCGTTGTTGATGGCCGCCATCAGCAGGCGGTGGCCTTCGGCCAGCGCCACCCGGGCGACCTGCTCGTCACGGGCGCGGAACACCATGCGGTACACGCCGTGCTCCGAGGTGCTGCGGGTTTGCCCGAAGCCGGTCGGCATGCCGGCCAGGTTCAGCAGTTCGATCACGACGTGTTCCAGCACGTGGCCCGACCAGGTGCCTTCGGTCAGGCGCTGGATGAAGCCACCGCGCTCGCCCACGCCGCAGTGGTGCTCGATGAGCGCCGGCAGCAGGGTGGTCAGCCGGTCGGTGAAACCGTCGATCTTGTTGGAGGGGAAGTCCTCGAGCTTGCCCAGGTCGAGCCAGACTTCGAGCACCGGACGGTAGGTCCAGAGGTTGGGACCGCGCAAATAGTTGATGCGCAGCAATTGGATGTCGTCGAAACGGGTCATGCAAACGTTCGATGTGCTTTGGCCGAGCACCACGGCGCCTTCAAGCGCTCCCATGGCGATCGGTCAGAATCGGCGCCCGACCAAGGGCGCCATGACGCGGTCCCTGCGGCCCGCGACGGGCAAGAGTCAAATAAACACAATGCAACATCACGATCCAGTCGGCGCCCAGGCGGGCGAAACGGAGGCGGTCTCAGGCGTGCTGAAAAGCCGACTCGCAGGCACTGAAAACGTTTCGGTAACACTTGCGGTTGACCTCGACGACCAACTTCGCTTCGCCACGGGCCTCGTCGCCCTGACCGACCAGCGCCTCATCGCCCTGGAACCCGGTGGTGAGTGGCGTGAGTGGCCACTCACAGAGCAGGCCCTGGAAATGCGTCTTTCCGACCACGCAGGCGTCGGAACCCTCGACCTCATCGGCCCCGCCGGACAGCTCGCCCGCTGGCGCTACACCCTGGCCGGCCAGCCGGCGGCGCTGAAGCTGCTCAAGTTGTTCGGCCAGCGCGCCGCGCCGGCTGTCACGAAGGCGACAGAAGAGGTGCCCGAAGGCCTCGAGGCCGAAGGCACCGACACCGAGCTCCAGACCCCGCCTTCGACCTGGGTGCTGCTGCGCCTGGGCCGCTTCGCCGGGCCGTACCGCAAGCAGCTGATCCTCGGGTTTGTTCTGACCCTCATTTCCACCGCCGCCACGCTGGTGCCGCCGTACCTGACCATCCCGCTGATGGACGACATCCTGATTCCGTTCCAGAACGGGCAGAAGATCGACTCCGGCCGGGTCGGCCTGTACCTGGGCGGCCTGCTGATCGCGGCGCTGGTCGGCTGGGGGCTCGGCTGGGCGCGCACCTACCTGCTGGCGCTGGTGTCCGAGCGCATCGGCGCCGACCTGCGCACCACCACCTATGAGCACCTGCTGACCCTGCCGCTGGACTACTTCGGCGGCAAGCGCACCGGCGACCTCATGGCGCGCATCGGCTCGGAAACCGACCGCATCAACGTCTTTCTGTCGCTGCATGCGCTCGATTTCGCGAACGACGTGCTGATGATCGTCATGACGGCGGTCATCCTGTTCTCGATCAACCCGCTGCTGGCCGTGGTCACGCTGGTGCCGCTGCCCTTCATCGCCTGGATGATCCACGTCGTGCGCGACCGCCTGCGCACCGGCTTCGAGAAGATCGACCGCGTCTGGTCCGAAGTGACCAACGTGCTGGCCGACACCATTCCCGGCATCCGCGTGGTCAAGGCCTTTGCGCAGGAGCGCCGCGAAGCCGAGCGCTTCCGCGTGGCCAACGCCTACAACCTGCAGGTCAACGACAAGCTCAACCGCACGTGGTCGCTGTTCACGCCGACCGTGTCGCTGCTCACCGAAATCGGCCTGCTCGTGGTCTGGGCCTTCGGTATCTGGCAGGTGGCGCGCGGCCACATCACGGTGGGTGTGCTCACCGCGTTCATTGCCTACATCGGCCGCTTCTACACGCGCCTGGATTCGATGAGCCGCATCGTCTCGGTCACGCAGAAGGCCGCCGCCGGCGCCAAGCGCATCTTCGACATCCTGGACCACGTGAGCAACGTGCCCGAGCCGGCGAACCCGGTGAAGGTGGAGCGCGTGCAGGGCCGCATCGAGATGAGCGGGCTGGGCTTTCGCTACGGCTCGCGCGCCGTCATTCACGACCTCGACCTGACCATCGAGCCCGGCGAGATGATCGGCCTCGTGGGCCACAGCGGCTCGGGCAAGAGCACGCTGGTCAACTTGATCTGCCGCTTCTACGACGTGACCGACGGCGCCATCAAGGTCGACGGCACCGACATCCGCCGCTTCGCCGTGGCCGACTACCGCCGCCACGTCGGGCTGGTGCTGCAGGAGCCCTTCCTGTTCTTCGGCACGATCGCGCAGAACATCGCCTACGGCAAGCCCGACGCCACGCGCGAAGAAGTCGTCGCCGCAGCCCGCGCGGCCCACGCGCACGACTTCATCCTGCGCCTGCCGCACGGCTACGACTCGCTGGTGGGCGAGCGCGGCCAGGGCCTGTCGGGCGGCGAGCGCCAGCGCATCAGCATTGCGCGCGCCCTGCTCATCGACCCGCGCATCCTGATCCTCGACGAGGCCACCTCGGCCGTCGACACCGAGACCGAAAAGGAAATCCAGAAGGCGCTCGACAACCTCGTGCAGGGTCGCACCACCATCGCCATCGCCCACCGCCTGTCCACGCTGCGCAAGGCGGACCGCCTCGTGGTCATGGACCGCGGCGAGGTGGTCGAGGTCGGGCCGCACGACGCGCTCATGGCCAAGCAGGGCGCCTACTGGCGCCTGTACCAGGCGCAGCTGCGCCAGGGCGATGAAGACGATGTGAGCGAGGGCGCCGCCGACGAGCGCGCCAACGCCCAGGTGCCGCTGGCCGTGAGCCACGCGGCCCATCCGGCAGGGGACGTGTGATGAGCAGCAGCAACAACAACTTCGAATTGGCCCGCGACACCTTCGGCCGCCTCGTGCTGACCGACGCACAGGGCGAGCGCCACGTGGGCGTGACGCCCGTGCGCGCCTTTCCGCTCAGCGCGCCCAACGAGGGCGTGTCGCTCGTCGGCAGCGAAGGCCGGGAACTCGTGTGGGTCGACCGCGTCGACCAGCTGCCCGCCCCCACGCAGGCGCTGCTGACCGAAGAACTCGCGGTGCGCGACTTTGCGCCGACGCTGCTGAAGCTGCACCGCGTGTCGAGCTTCGGCGTGCCCAGCACCTGGACCGTGAGCACCGACCGCGGCGACACCAGCTTCGTGCTCAAGGCCGAGGAAGACATCCGCCGCCTCGAGGGCGGTGCGCTGCTCATCGCGAGCGCGCACGGCGTGCAGTTCCGCATTCCCGATGCGAAGGTGCTCGACCGCGCCTCGCGCAAGCTGCTCGAGCGCTTCCTTTAGCGCTTCCTTTAACAGCGGTGGGTCAGTCCAGCAGGTCCGAGTAGTCGCCGCGCGCGTAGCTTTCGACCTGCTGCCACGGCAGCACCTTCGGTGCGGCGATGGCCGAGGCGGTCATCACGTTGAGCGAGGTGCCGTGCGCGTCGCGCTGCTCGATCTTGCGCGCATAGCGGCCCGCCACATCCCAGTCGACGCGCAGCGTGCGTTCGCCTTGCGGCAGCTCGTAGCGCTGCACGCCACCGCGCGCCGTGCCGAGCGCCTTCATGCGCGGCAGGCTGGCCGGGTCGATCAGCCAGTAGGCGTTGGCCCACGAGCCGCTGTAGCCGACGTTGCCGTAGTTGGCCGCGTCCACCTCGATCACCTTGCGCTGTTGGCGCAGCACCATGTTCACCTGCACCGTGCCGGCCGCATCGCGGCGCAGCCACAGCGGCGCGGCCGTGTTGTCGGCGTGCGCGTGGCCGATGTGCACCTTGCCTTCGCTGGCCTCGTGGTCGTGGCCGGCGCGCAGCGCGGGCGGCAGCTCGCGCTCGATCCACACCGTGCCGGCGCGGCGCACCATGCGGTCGGCGTAGCGGCTTTCGCGCTGCACGCCGTCCTTGCCGATCGACATCACGTGGTGCGTGATGCGCAGGGTCTGGTCGGGCGCGGCGGCATCATCGCCTGCCGCGCCGGCCACCAGCGGAAGGGCCGCGAGGGCCGCCGCCGCCAGCAGCGTCTTGAACGTCACGGCAGCGTTCACAGGCCCGCCGCTTCCTTGACCTTGTTGAACACCTTGATGTTCTCCACGGTGCCCTTGAAGAGCTTCGCGCCCGCGCCGCCCGCGAACAGCATCACGTCGCCGCCGCCGTGCGTTTCCGAACCCGGCGTGCCCAGGTTGATGCCGACTTCCTGCAGGAAGTTGTCGTCCGTGGTGTCCATCGCGGTCTGGTCGTCGCGCGAGGCGCCGCGCGCCGGCGCGATCCACGGCTTGTTGCTGTCTTCCGGGTTGACCTGGCTGGCGGCCGTCGCGTTGGGCCGTCCGCCATTGCCGAACACCAGCGTGGTGTAGGGCTTGCCGTCTGCCGCCTTCGAGGGCTTGCCGTCGGCGTAGCCGTTGACCTTGCCCAGGATCGGGTTGCCGATCTTCGGGTAGCCGTTGAAGGCGATCGCGTGGTCGTGGTCGGCCGTGACCACCACCAGCGTGTTCTTCAGGCCCGGGTCTTTCTTGTTCATGTAGTCCAGCGCGGTCTGGATGGCCGTGTCGAAGGCCAGCGTGTCTTCCAGCGCGCGCTTGGCGTTGGTGCCGTGCAGCGCGTGGTCGATGCGACCGCCTTCCACCATGAGGAAGAAGCCCTTGTCGTTCTTGCTGAGCACGCCCAGGGCCTTCTCGGTCATTTCCGACAGGCTGGGCTGGTCGAGGTTCTGCTTCACGCGGTCGAGTTCGTAGGCCATTTCGCTCGGCGTGAACAGGCCCAGCAGCTTGCCCGTGGCGCCCGCGTCGACGGCGCGCAGCTTGGTGCCGGTGTCGACGTAGGTGTAGCCCTTGGCCTGCATCGCCGTCACCAGGTTGACGCCGTCGGTGCGCTTGCTGCCTGCCAGGACCGTGGTCGGCAGGTAGTTGCGCTGGCCGCCGCCCAGCAGCACGTCCACGCCGTCGAGCAGCTTGGGGTTGTAGTTGGCGTGGCCCGGCACGCTCTGCTCGGCGATGGTGTTGTAGCCGTTGCGGTTGCAGATGTGCGCGTAGGTGGTGGCCGGCGTGGCATGGCCGACGCGCGTGGTCGACACCGCGCCGACCGCGCGGCCCTTGGCCTTGGCGAGCTCGAGCAGCGTGTCGGCGGCCTGGCCGTTGGTCGGCGGGCAGGTGGTGTTCTCGCCGTTGATGTACTGCTTGCCGGTGCTGTCGACGGCGACCGTGTCGCTGGACATCGAGATCACCTCGTTGCGCATCTTCACGCCGGTCATGTAGGCGGCCATCGAGGGCGCGCTGTCGGTGGTCTGGCCGTCGAGCGAGAAGGTCTTCACGCGCGCCGCATACGGCAGCGACTGCATCGTGAGGTTCGCGCGCTCGGGGCTCACCAGCGAGCCGGGCTTGGCGGCCAGCTGCTTCTCGCCCTTGTAGATGCGCGCGGCGGTCACGGTGACGGGGCCCATGCCGTCGCCGAGGAAGAAGATCACGTTCTTGGCTTCGCCGGCGGCGTGGGCGCCGGTGGCGAGCATGCCGGCGGCGGCGCAGACGAGCGCGGCGGCCAGGCGGGGGGTGCGGAGGGTGCGGTTCATGGTCGTGTGCATGGTTGTGTTCGTCCGTGAGTGGCAGCCGCCCTTCACAGGCCGACCGCCTTCCTGATCAGGCCGAACACGTCGGTGTTGGTGATCACGCCCGAGAAGTTGTCGGCGCCCAGGCCCTGCGCGCCCAGGAACACGTCGGCGCCGCCGTGGGTTTCGGAATCGCTCGCGGGGTCCATCGGCACCACGGCTTCCTGGCGGTAGTCGGGCAGCTCCAGGTCGGCCTCGCTGATGGCGATGTCGCGTGCCGTGCGGTGCGGGCCGTTGCCGAAACCGATGATGGTGTAGGGCATGCCGTTCACGTCCTTGCTGGTCTTGCTGGTGTCGACGTAGTCCTTCACCAGGCCGAGCACGCCGGGCTTGCCCGATTCGGTCTTGCCGGTGCGTGCGGCGTAGCCGTTGAGCTGCAGCGTGTGGTCGTGGTCGGCCGTGACCACCACCAGCGTGTTCTTCAGGCCCGGGTCGATGGCCTGCATCTTCTGCAGCGCCAGCTTGATGGCGTCGTCGAAGGCGCCGGTGTCCTGCAGCGCACGGCGCGCGTTGGTGGCGTGCAGGGCGTGGTCGATGCGCCCGCCTTCCACCATCAGGAAGAAGCCCTTCTTGCGCGCGGCCAGCGCGTCGATGGCCTTGCCCGTCATCTCGGCCAGGCTGGGTTCCTTGGTCGGGTTGCGGTCCAGGTCGTAGGCCATGTGGCTCTTGGTGAAGAGGCCGGCGATCTTGGTGGCGCCGTCGGCCGGCAGCTTGTCGAACTCGGCCCGGCTGGCGGCGAAGCTGTACTTGGCCGTCTTCAGCTCGGCGATCAGGTCGCGCTTGTCGTTGCGCTTGCCGCCGGCTTCCTTGGCCGTGAAGTAGTCGGTGCCGCCGCCGAAGAACACGTCGACGCCGTCGCCCAGCTTGCCGTTGTAGCCGGCGCCGCCCGGCACCAGCGCGGCAGCGATGGTGTTTTCGGCGTCGCGGTGGCACACGTGCGAATACGTGGCGGCGGGCGTGGCGTGCGTGATGCGCGTGGTGGTGACCACGCCGGTGGCGTAGCCCTTGGCCTTGCTCTGCTCGAGCAGCGTGTCGACGGCCTGGCCGTTGCCCGAGGGGCAGGTGCTGTCGAAGTTGAGGTGGTAGGCCTTGCCCGAGGCGTCGGTGGCGCGGGTTTCGGCACTCATCGAGATGACCTCGTTGTTCATCTTCACGCCGGTCATGTAGGCCGACATCGAGGGCGCGCTGTCGGTCACCTGCGCGTCGTTCGAATAGGTGTGGACGAAGGCGGTCTCGGGCAGCGTGTCGATCGTCAGGTCGCCGTCCTCACCGACCTTGTAGATGCGCGCAGCGGTCAGCGTGGTGATGCCCATGCCGTCGCCCAGGAAGAAGAGGATGTTCTTCTGTGCCTGCGCGGCCGGCGGCGTGGTGGGCGGCGGAAGGAACGGCAGCGACGGGCTGTTGTTGTTGCTGCCGCCGCAGGCGGACAGCATCAGTGAAGCGCCCAGCAGCGCCGGGGCGATCAAACGGTGATTCATGCAACGGACTCCCTCGAAGGTCGTGACGTTCGGCGCGCGTGCTGCGCACCGACTCAGGGAGTGCAATCTAGAGACCTCCGGTGACTCGGCCGTGACGATGCGGGCCGGCCGCGAAAGTTCAGTCTTTGTTTGCGCGTGACTGTCTTGCGCGTGTCACGTTGCTGCGCAGGGCCAGCGCGCCCGCACCGGCGGCCACGCCGCTCACGAGCGTGCCCCAGGCCATGTCGATGAACGACAGCGCCAGCGGCCAGTCGCGGATCGTCGCGAGGTTCGTCAGGTCGTAGGTGCCGTAGCAGAAGAGGCCGAACAGGCTGCCGAGCAGTGCGGCGCGCAGCAGGCCCTGCGCTTGCAGGCCTGGCACGATGGCGAAGACCAGCAGGCCGATCGGATAGAGCAGGTAGAACGCCGTCGCCACGCCCAGCCGCGGGTCGGGCGACATCAGCGTGCCCATCGCGTGCTGGTACATGTCCTTGGCGACGACGCCGAGCCAGAGCATGTCCAGGGCCAGAAGGACCGCGAAGGTGGCGGCCCATGCGGCAAGGGATCTGGTGTTCATGCGCGGCATCGTATCCGGGTGTCAGCGCGCTGAATAAAATCAGCCCGCCATGGTCAATCTCTACCTCGTCTCCAGTGCCCTCAACACGAAGATCGGGGTGTTCGACAGCGACCAGCGCCTGGCGCAGACGCTGTACACCCTGGCCAGCATCCGCCTGCAGGACCCGGGCGCCCGCATCTACCTGGTCGAGATGGGCGCCGTGCCTTACAACGAACTCCAGCGCGTCGTGCTGGCGCGGGCGGTCGACCGGGTGCTCGACTTCTCGGGCGACGGCGAGGTGCAGCGGATCGCCGCGGGTTACGACCTCAGCATCGTCAAGAACCTGACCGAGACCCTCTGCCTGGAGGTCATGTTCGGTTTCCTGCGTTCCGAAGGCCTGCTGGCCGACGTGTCGCGCGTCTTCAAGGTCAGCGGTCGCTACCAGCTCACCGAGCGCGCCGACATCGGCCGCTATGCCGACGCCCGTTTCGCGGGCAAGGTGGTGTTCGCCCAGCGGCGCCCGCCGGGCACCGTCACCGCGGTCGTCGGCATTCCGGGGCAGTACATGAGCCGCCTGTGGAGCTTCGACGCCGTGCTGATCGACCACGTCGTGACCGTCTACCAGCAGATCCTGGCGCACATGCTGGCCGTGGTCCATGCCGGGGAGTACATCGACATCGAGCATTGCCTGTGCAAGTTCTTCCCGGCGGAGCAGATCGCCGAGGTCGAGGCCGTCGGCGTGCGCGGCCCCTCCGGCGGCAGCGGCATCCTGCTCGAAGATTGACCGGGCGCGCCGGCCGCTTTCCTTTTTTTCCTATTTCCCGGAGGCTCCATGCCCCTGCACACCACCGCCCTCGTTCTCTTCTCCGGCGGCCAGGACTCGGCCACCTGCCTGGCCGAGGCCCTGTCCAAGTACCAACGTGTCGAAACGCTGGGCTTCGACTACGGTCAGCGCCACCGCGTCGAGCTCGACGTGCGCGGCACCGTGCTCGCGAAGATGCGCGAGCGCTTTCCCGAATGGGCGCCGCGCCTGGGCGAAGACCACGTGCTCACGCTGGCCGCGCTGGCCCAGCTCGGCGGCTCGTCGCTCACCGAGGAAGTCGCCTTTGCCATGCAGGCCGACGGCCTGCCCAACACCTTCGTGCCGGGGCGCAACCTGCTGTTCCTCACGCTCGCGGGCGCGCTGGCCTACCGGCGCGGGCTGCAGGTGATCGTCACCGGCGTCTGCGAAACCGACTTCTCGGGCTACCCCGACTGCCGCGACGACACCATGAAGGCCATGCAGCTCGCGCTGTCGCTCGGCCTGGAGCGCCGCCTCGTGATCGAGACGCCGCTCATGTGGATCGACAAGGCCGAGACCTGGGCGCTGGCCCACCGCCTGGGCGGCCAGCCGCTGGTCGACCTGATCGTCGAAGAAACCCACACCTGCTACCTCGGCGACCGCGAACACCGCCAGGCCTGGGGCTACGGCTGTGGCGAATGCCCGGCCTGCGACCTGCGCAAGAAGGGCTGGGAGCGCTACGCCGCAGCGGGCTGAGCGGCCGTGTTCAAGCGGTAGCGCGCACCACCGTCTCCCGCCGTGCCACCGGTTCGCGGCACCAGCGTCCACCGCTGGTTGTGGAAATCGCCCACGGCCGCGCGGTGCGCAATCGACACCATCGCCCCGCCCGCGGCCTGCACCGTGGCGGCGAGGCGCTTGTACAGCACGCTTTCGGCCTCGGCATCGAGCGCGCTCGTGATCTCGTCGGCGAACAGCCATGCCGGCTTTCTCAGCAGCACGCGGGCTATGGCCAGTCGCTGTTGTTCGCCGCCCGAGAGCTTCTGGCTCCACGCGTCGCTGTCGTCGAGGCGGCTGGCAAGGTCCGGCAGCAGGGCATCGGCGAGCGCCTGGCGCAACTGGTCGTCGCTGTAGTTCGAGGCCGGATTCGGATACGTCAGCGCATCGCGCAGCTTGCCGTCGGGCACGTAGGGGCGCTGCGGCATGAACATCGCGTCGCCGGGCACTTGCACATGCCCGCGCGAGAACGGCCAGATGCCCGCGAAGGAGCGGAACAGCGTCGACTTGCCGCTGCCCGAAGGTCCCTGCAACAGCACGCTGTCGCCGGGCGCCACGGACAGGGCGGCACCGGCAAGCAGCGCCGTGCCGTTGGGCAGGGCCACCCCGAGGTCGTCGGTGTGCAGGACGGCCGCCGTGTCGCGCTGCAGTTCGTTGTCGCGCGTCGCGTGGGCCTTCATGGCGTCGTCGAAGCTGGTCAGGCGATCGGTGGTGGCGCGCCACACGGCCACGCTGTCGTAGTTGTCGACGAACCAGCTCAGCGACTCCTGCACCTTGCCGAAGGCCGAGACGATCTGCATCAGGTGGCCGAGCTGGATCGAGCCGCCGAAATACTGCTGAGCCCCGACGATGAACGGAAAGATCACCGCCGCCTGGCCGAAGAACGAGGTGAAGGTCACCAGGTTCTTCTGCTGCTTGATCAGCAGCAGGTAGTTGCGCAGCACGTCGCCGAAGCGCAGGTTGAGCTGGCCGCTCTCGACCTTCTCGCCATGGTCGAGCGCAATGGCTTCGCTGTACTCGCGCACGCGCACCAGGTGATGGCGGAAGTCGGCCTCGAAGCGCTGTTGCCGGAAGTTCAGCCCGATCAGCGGGCGGCCGATGAAGTGCGTGACCACGGTGCCCACGATCGAATACCCCAGCGCCAGCCAGACCATCGCGCCGACGATCTGGTATGTGGTGCCGCCGGCCGTGAACGAGAAATTGCCCGACAGCGTCCAGAGCAGGCCGATGAAGCTCAGCAGCGTGACCACGGCGTTCAGCAGGCCCATCGAGAGCGACATCGTGGCGCTGGTGAACATCTGCATGTCTTCCTGGATACGCTGGTCGGGGTTGTCCGGCGCGGTGCCGTCCTTGCCGGCGTAGCGCGCCAGTTCCAGGTGATAGAAGGTGCGGTCCGCCATCCAGCGCGACAGGTAGCTGCGCGTCATCCAGGTGCGCCAGCGCAGTTGCAGCAACTGCGTCACATAGAACTTGAGCACCTGCACCGCGATGTTGAAGAAGGCGATCCAGCCGAACACCCGCACCTCGCGCCAGAAGGCGACCACGTCCTTGTTCTGCAGTGCGTCGTAGAAGCGCCCGTACCACTGGTTGCCGAGCACCGCCACATAGACGTAGAAAAGGTTCAGGGCAATGATCCCCAGCAGCATGGCACGTGCCCGCCATTTCTCCTCGGACCGGAAGTAGGGCGCCGCGAGCGTGAAGACGCGGCGCAGGACCTGGATGAACGAGCTGGCGCGCGCCGTGACGGATAAAGACATTCGGGTTTCCTCGCAGGCGCGGGTGCGCCGGTCATCGTGAGGAACCCATCGTAGACAAATGTTTCTTAAACGGAACTGAAATTCCGCCAGAGGTGCCCGATGCACCTGAAATGCCAGAACTGCCCCGGGGCGCAGGTACGCCCGCTCAGCGCAGCATGATCCGCGCAGCGGTCGCCAGGAAGTGCGCCAGCGCCGGCGTCTTGAGCCCTTCGACCTTCGCTTCTTCGTCCCACAGCCGCAGCCGCACCGCGTCGCCCGACCACGGCAGGCCGGCGAAGCGCTGCGCCGCGTCGGCGTCCATCACGCCGCCCTGCAGCGCCAGGCTGCGCACCGAATCGGGCGAGAGCTTCGAGACATAGTCCGGCCGCGTCGCGCACAGGTAGCGCTTGGCGTCCACATGCAGGCGGATCGGCTCGCGCACCGCCACGTCGAAGGCGCCGCGCAGCAGCGGCAGCGCGATGTACTGGTGGCGGTCGTCAATGCCCAGTTCGGTGGGCGAGTGCGACAGCGTCTGGTGCTCGGCGATCAGCAGGTGCCCCAGGTCGTGCAGCAATGCAGCCGTCACGAGCGTGTCGCCGGCGCCGGCCTGTTCGGCCAGCCAGGCGCATTGCAACGCGTGTTCGAGCTGCGACACCGGCTCGCCCGCGTACGCCAGCCCGCCGCGTTCGGCGAACAGGCGGGCGATCTCGGCGAGGTCGAGTGTCATGGGATTGCAAAAGAACGGGTGCGACAGCCTGTACAGGCTCGCGCCGCTCGATGACAGCCGTGTGACGAAAGTGCAAACGCCGCGGCGCGGGTACTGCCATGTGACAAACCTTTGTCACATACCGCTGCGAGCATCGCTGCGTTCACGGCCCCGGCCGTGTTTTCTTTTTGCGTACATCGCCTGTTCTTACCTCGAGGGAATCTCCCATGCTGCATCGTCGTCTGATGTGGGCCGCCGTGCCCGCCGCCTTGTTCTCGCTGGCTTTCGCCGCATCGGCCCAGGGCCGCACCGAGCTGCTGGTCTACACCGCGCTCGAAGCCGACCAGGTGCAGGCCTACAAGGCCGCCTTCGAAAAAGGGAACCCGGCCATCGAACTGAAGTTCGTGCGCGACTCCACCGGCATCGTCACCGCCAAGCTGCTGGCCGAAAAGGCCAACCCGCAGGCCGACGTGGTGTGGGGCCTGGCCGCCACCTCGCTGATGCTGCTGGACAAGGAAGGCATGCTCCAGCCCTACGCCCCCAAGGGCCTGGACGCCATCAAGCCCACCATGCGCGACACGGCCAACCCGCCCAAGTGGGTCGGCATGGACGTGTGGTCGTCGGCGATCTGCTTCAACACCGCCGAAGCCACGAAGAAGAACCTGCCCAAGCCCACCAGCTGGGCCGACCTGACCAACCCGGTCTACAAGGGCCAGATCACCATGCCCAACCCCGCGGCCTCGGGCACCGGCTACCTCATGGTGTCGGGCTGGATCCAGATGATGGGCGAAGACAAGGCCTGGAAGTACATGGACGCTCTGCACCAGAACATCGGCGTGTACAGCCTGTCGGGCAGCAAGCCCTGCCGCCAGGCCGGCGCCGGCGAGTTCGCGCTGGGCATGTCGTTCGAATACCGCGCCAACAAGACCAAGCGCGACGGCGCCCCCATCGACATCGTGCTGCCCAAGGAAGGCCTGGGCTGGGACATGGAAGCCACCGGCATCATGAAGACCAGCAAGAAGCAGGACGCCGCCAAGGCCCTGGCCGACTGGGCCGTGACGAAGCAGGCCAACGAGCTGTACGCGAAGAACTTCGCCGTGCTCGCGCTGCCGGGCATCCAGGAAAAGCTGGAGTTCGTGCCGGGCGACGTCGAGAAGCTGCTGGCCAAGAACGACTTCAACTGGGCCGCTGCGAACCGCGACCGCATCCTGACGGAATGGTCGAAGCGCTACGACGCCAAGGCCGAAAAGAAACCCATGTAATGGGCTCTCCCCCAGTCTTCGCGCACTTCGTGTCGCTACGTCAACCCCCTCACCGGGGGCAACACCAGCGGCCCGGCAAAGCCGGTTCCGCGGTGTTTCTCGACTGGGGCCACTGAACATGACCAGCTTTCTCTCCCTTCGCGGCATCGGCAAGTCCTTTGGCGCCACGCGCGTGCTCGACGGCATCGACCTGGACATCGAGCCCGGCGAGTTCGTCTGCCTGCTCGGTCCTTCGGGCTGCGGCAAGACCACGCTGCTGCGCATCGTGTGCGGCATCGAGCGCGCCGACAGCGGGCAGATCCTGCTCGGCGGCCAGGACATCGCGGGCCTGCCGCCCGCGGCGCGCGGCTTCGGCGTGGTGTTCCAGTCGTATGCGCTGTTCCCCAACCTCACGGCGGCGCAGAACATCGCCTACGGCCTGCACCCCACGGGCGCCCTGGCGCGCGAGATGGCCAAGCGATCGCGCGAGATGCTCGACCTCGTCGGGCTCACCGCGCATGCCGACAAGTACCCCGTGCAGCTCTCGGGCGGCCAGCAGCAGCGCATCGCGCTGGCGCGCGCGCTGGCGCCCAACCCGCGTCTGCTGCTGCTCGACGAGCCGCTCTCCGCGCTCGACGCGCAGGTGCGCGCCACGCTGCGCAGCGAAATCCGCGCGCTGCAAAAGCGCCTGGGCATCGTCACTATCATGGTCACGCACGACCAGGAAGAAGCCCTCTCGATGGCCGACCGTGTGGTGCTGATGCACAACGGCCGCATCGAGCAGGCCGGCACGCCCGACGAGCTGTACCGCAAGCCGCGCACCCGCTTCGTGGCGGGTTTCGTGGGCCGCATGAACATGCTGCCCGCCACCGTGCTGGCCGACGGCAAGGTGCGTGTGCGCGACAGCGAACTGTTCTGCGCACCGGGCAACCTCAGCGTCGGTTCGCAAGCCACCGTGGGCATCCGGCCCGAGCATGTGGTGGTGAAGCGCTTCGGTTCCGAACTCGGCACCAACAGCTTCGCCGCACGCCTGCTCGACACCGAGTTCTTCGGCAACCGCACCTCGGCGCGCCTGGCCTGCGAGCCGCTGGGCATCGAGATCGAGGCCGAGCTGCCCGCCGATGCGCGCAGCGGTGGCGAAGAGCCGCTGGTGCCCAGCAGCATGGTGCACATCCAGCTGCCTTTGAACGCGCTGTCGGTCCTGGCGCAATGAAATGACATCGGGCTCGTCGGTGCCTTGTCGTTGGCAGCGCAGTCCTTCTTCAGGGCGCGCTCCCGCCGACGGGGCACCTTGCTCCGCGAATGTCCCCCGCCCTTCGGGCTCCTCCTTGATTTCGCTGCGCAAGGCACCCCATCGACGTGAGCGTTGCCAGCAGCGGTCGTTGATCGGCTGCGAACGCAGAGCGTGCCCTGGTGCGCAGGGCACTGGGTGCTCCCCGCAGCGAAATCAAGGAGGAGGCCGCAGGCCGGGGGACATTCGCGGAGGGGAGTACCCGGTGTCCTGTGCACACGCCCCGAACAACGACATCAAAAGAACAACAACATGAGCACCCCTTCCGAAGCCCTCGCCCCGATCGCGAGACCGCGCACGATGCACTTCGACCGCGAGCGTTGGCTCACCGGCGCCGCCGTCCTTCTGGTCGTTCTGCTGCTCGTCGTGATCGTCGCGCTCCCCGTCGGCGCGCTGGTCGGCCAGAGCTTCTACGACCGCGCCGGCAGCTTCGTCGGCCTGACCAACTTCGCGCGCTACCTCGAGAGCCCCGCGCTCGTGCAGTCGGCCTTCAACAGCGTGCTGCTCGCGGTGATCAGCGCCGTGCTGTGCACCGCCATCGCCTACGTGTACGCCTACGGCCTCACGCTCTCGTGCATGCCCGCCAAGGGCCTGCTGCGCGCCGTGGCGCTCATGCCGCTGCTGGCGCCCTCGCTGCTGCCGGCCATCAGCCTGATCTACCTGTTCGGCAACCAGGGCCTGTTCAAGGGGCTGCTGGGCGACCTGTCGATCTACGGGCCGCTGGGCATCGTGCTCGGCTCGGTGTTCTGGACGCTGCCGCATGCGCTGCTGATCCTCACCACCGCCATGGCCACCTCGGACGGTCGCCTGTACGAAGCCGCCCAGACCCTGGGCGCCTCGCGCTGGCGCATCTTCCGCACCGTCACGTTGCCCTCGTCGCGCTACGGCCTCATCGTGGCCGCGATGGTCGTGTTCGTGCTCGTCATCACCGACTTCGGCGTGCCCAAGGTCGTGGGTGGCCAGACCGGCGTGCTCGCGACCGACATCTACAAGCAGGTGGTCGGGCAGCAGAACTTCCAGATGGGCGCGGTGGTCGGCCTCGTGCTGCTGATTCCGGCCGTGTTGTCGTTCCTCGTCGAGCGGCGCGTGCGCCGCAAGCAGGCAGCCGCGCTGTCGGCGCGCGCCACGCCGTACCAACCCGAGCCCGTGAAATCACGCGACCGTGCACTGCTCGTGTTCTGCACGCTCACCGCCATCGCCATCGTCGTGATGATCGGCATGGCCGTGTTCGCCTCGCTCGCCAGCTACTGGCCCTACAAGCTCACGCCCTCGCTGAAGAACTACGACTTCAGCAACATGGACGGCGGCGGCTGGGGCAGCTACGGCAACTCGCTGCGCCTGGCGCTGTGCGCGGCCGTGGCGGGCGCGCTCGCCACCTTCGTGTCGGCCTACTTCGTGGAGAAGCCGCGCCACTTCGGCCTGCTGCGCGAGCTGCTGAACCTGCTGGCCAACCTGCCGCTGGCGGTGCCGGGGCTCGTGCTCGGCGTGGGCTACATCTTCTTCTTCAACTCGGCCGCGAACCCGCTGCACGGCCTGTACGGCGGCATGGCGATCCTCGTGATCTGCACCGTGGCGCACTTCTTCTCGGTGGCGCACCTCACCTCGCTCACCGCGCTGCGCCAGCTCGACCGCGAGTACGAGCTGGTGTCCGAATCGATGGGCGTGCCGTTCTGGCGCACGCTGTGGCGCGTGCACCTGCCGGTGGCGCTGCCCACCGTGCTCAACGTGGCCGGCTACTTCTTCGTCAATGCGATGACCACCGTGTCGGCCGTCGTGTTCCTCTATTCGCCGCAGACCACGCTGGCCGCCATCGCCGTGCTCAACATGGACGATGCCGGCGACGTGGCACCCGCCGCCGCCATGGCCTCGCTCATCATGCTCACGGCCGCCGTCGGCCGCGGCCTGTTCGCGCTGGCCGGGCACTGGGCGCTGAAGCGCACGCAAGCCTGGAGACAACGTTGATGAACCCCAGCATGTCCGTCGACAGCTTCGACGTGATCGTGGTCGGCGCCGGCATCGTCGGCCTGGCCCATGCCTACACCGCCGCGCAACGCGGCCTGCGCGTGTGCGTGGTCGAGCGCGATGCGGCGTGCCTGGGCGCCTCGATCCGCAACTTCGGCTTCATCACCGTCACCGGCCAGGCGCCGGGCGACATGTGGCGCCGCGCCATGCATTCGCGCGACGTGTGGCAGGCCATCGCGCCGCAGGCCGGCATCGACATCGTGCACCGCCACCTCTGGCTCGCGGCCTACCGCCCCGAGGCGCATGCCGTGCTCGAAGCCTTCCTGCGCACGCCGATGGCCGAGGCCTGCGCGCTCATCGACGCCGTGGACGCGCAGGAGCGCGCGCCCGGCCTCAACCTCGCGCAGGCGCGCTCGGTGCTGTTCAGCCCGCACGAGCTGCGCGTCGAATCGCGCACCGCCGTCGGCCTGCTCGCGCGCTGGCTGGCCGAGGTGCACGGCGTGGTGTTCCGCTTCGGCGAGACGGTGCACGAGGTCGAAACCCCGCGCGTGCGCACCTCGCGCGGCACCCTGCGCGGCGAGCGCGTGGTGGTCTGCACCAACACCGAATTGCACGGCCTGTTCGCCGGCCGCATCGCCACGCACGACCTCACGCTGTGCCGCCTGCAGATGCTGCGCGTGCAGCCCGAGGCGGGCTTTCGGCTGCCGGGCGCGGTCATGACCGACCTGAGCCTGGTCCGCTACGAGGGCTACAGCAGCTTGCCCGAAGCGGCGGCGCTGCGCGAGCGGCTGATGCAGGAAGAGCGCGCCTCGCTCGACCACGGCATCCACCTTATCGTCGTGCAGAGCGCCGACGGCTCGCTGGTGGTCGGCGATTCGCACCACTACGGCGACGCGCCCGAACCCTTCGCCATCGAGGCGGTCGACCAGCTCATCCTGCGCCACCTGCGCAGCACGCTCAACCTCGAGACCGCGCAGGTCACCGAGCGCTGGACCGGCGTGTACCCGTCGTCCAAGACCACGCCCTGCGTGATCGACGCGCCCGACGACGCCACGCGCGTGGTGCTGGTCACCAGCGGCAGCGGCGCGAGCACGGGCTTCGGCATTGCCGCCGACGTGTTCGACGCGTGGTGAGCGCCGCCACCTTCCTGACCTTTCCTCCCTTTTCGCCATGAACGCCCATCACCATTCCAAGCTGCAAGCCGTCGTCTTCGACTGGGCCGGCACCATCCTCGACTTCGGTTCCTGCGCGCCGATGGGCGCCTTCGTGAAGCTGTTCGCGCAGTTCGGCATCGACATCACCATCGACGAGGCACGCGCCCCGATGGGCATGGCCAAGTGGGACCACATCAAGGCCCTGGGCACGCAGCCGCGCATCGCCGCGCAGTGGGAAGCCAGGCACGGGCATGCCTTCAGCGACGCCGACGTCGACCGCCTGTACGAGGTGTTCACACCGATGAATGCGGCCAGCGTGCGCGACCACACCGACTTCATTCCGGGCGCCCTCGAGGCCGTCCACGCAGCCCGCGAGCGCGGCCTGAAGATCGGCTCCACCACCGGCTACAACCGCCCGATCATGGACGTCGTCACGCCGCTCGCCGCAGCCGGCGGCTACGAGCCCGACAACCTCGTGTGCGCCGGCGACCTCGCGGCGGGGCGCCCGTCGCCGCTCATGATGTACCGCTGCTTCGCCGACCTCGGCGTGTGGCCGCCGCACACCGTCGTCAAGGTCGACGACACCGGCGTGGGCCTGCAGGAAGGCCTCAACGCCGGCACCTGGGCCGTCGGTGTGTCGGTCAGCGGCAACGTCAACGGCCTGACGCTGGCCGAGTGGCAGGCGCTCGACGCCGACAGCCAGCAGGCCCGCCGCGCCCGTGCCACCGCCGAGCTGGAAGCCGCCGGCGCGCACTACGTGATCGACAGCGTGGCCGACCTGCCGAACGTGCTGGAAGACATCGAACGCCGCCTGCAGGCCGGCGAGCGGCCGGAAGTCCTCTTGCGCTGAAGCAGAAAGCTCGTTTTACCGACGGTGGCTGGCGCTGCCGTCCGACTTGACGCGCCACTTCGCGGGCTTAGCATGCGCCGCATGCGAAGCACAGCCTTTGTTCTTCTGCTCTGTCTCGGCCTGCTGACCGCGGCCTGCGACGGCAAGCGCAAGCCCGGCACTCCGATGCCGAAGGCCTTCTTGTCGTCAAGTGTCGTGGTGATGATGGCGCCTGCGCCGTGCGTGGGCTGAGGCTGCCGGGGCGTTCAGCGCACCGGCCGCGGCGAACGTCTCAGGACGGGACGTACGCCAGCACTTCATCGCCCGCTGCATCGAATTCGCCCGTGGGCTTCCAGCCCAGGTGCCGGTAGAACCCGTGCGAGCGCACCTGCGGGTCGGGCGAGCAGCCCAGGAAGAGCCGCTGGAAGCCCAGCCCTTTGAACTCCTCGACCATCAGCGCGAGCAGCGCCTTGCCGATGCCCTGGCCTTCGTACGCAGGCAGCAGCGCCAGCACGCCGATCTCGCCGGTGTCCCGCTCGCCGAAGCAGTAACCGGCCAGCACGCCATCGACGAGGGCCACGTAGCCGGGCAGGGAGCCGTCGGCGATGCCGGCTTGCCAGCTCTCCAAGGTGATGCCGAGCGCCTTCAACTCGTCGACGGAGAACGCGTTCTCTCGCGTGCGGCCGCGCAGGTCGAGGCACGCGGGCGTGTCTTCGGGAATGGCTTGTCTGTAGGTAATTGGCATGCGTCGGGTGCTCGAGGGCGCACGCAGCAGGCGGCGCGGCCTTCCGCGAGAATGCCACACGACGTGCGCCACCCGATGCACGCGTGGAGACAAGAAGAATGAAGACGACCCAAGCGACAACCATCGTCCACCAGCCCGACTCGCGCTACGCCATGGTGCGCCTGGCGCTCACGCTGCTGGTCATGACGGTCGGCAGCAGCGGCATGTACGTGGTGTCGGTCATGCTGCCCGCCGTGCAGGCCGAGTTCGGCGTGGCGCGCGCCGATGCCTCCATGCCCTACACGCTGCTGATGCTGGGCTTCGGTTTCGGCGGCGTGCTCATGGGCAAGCTGGCCGATCGCATCGGCGTGATGAAGCCGCTGCTGATGGGCTCGGTCTTCCTGGCCGCCGGCTACATCGCCACGGGTCTGTCGCAAGGCATCGTGTCCTTCACCGTCGCGCAGGCGCTGCTGGTCGGCCTGCTCGGCAGTTCGGTGGCCTTTGCGCCGCTGGTGGCCGACACCTCGCTGTGGTTCGTCAAGCGGCGCGGCATCGCGGTGGCGGTGTGCGCCAGCGGCAACTACCTCGCGGGCGCGGTGTGGCCGCCCATCGCGCAGCACTTCGTCGAGCAGGTGGGCTGGCGCCAGACCTACATCGGCATGGGCATCTTCTGCGGCGTGACGATGGCGCTGCTCGCGCTGTTCTTCCGCGCACGGCCGCCGGCACTGGCCGAGGTGGCGCCGGTGTCGCACGCCTCGGGCGGCAGCACCCTGGTGCGCGACATGACGCGGCCCTTCGGCCTGAGCATGGGCACGGCGCAGGGCCTGCTGTGCGTGGCGGGCGTGGCCTGCTGCGTGGCCATGGCGATGCCGCAGGTGCACATCGTGGCCTACTGCGGCGACCTGGGCTACGGCCCGGCGCAGGGCGCGATGATGCTGTCGCTGATGCTGGGCTTCGGTATCGTGAGCCGGCTGGTGTCGGGCGCCATCTGCGACCGCATCGGCGGGCTGCGCACGCTGATGCTGGGCGGCGTGTTGCAGTGCGTGGCGCTGCTGCTGTTCCTGCCCTTCGACGGGCTGGTGCCGCTGTACGTGATCTCGGCGCTGTTCGGCCTGTTCCAGGGCGGCATCGTGCCCTCGTACGCGATCATCGTGCGCGAGCACTTCCCGCCGAAGGAAGCCGGTGCGCGCGTGGGCACGGTGCTGATGTTCACGCTGTTCGGCATGGCGCTGGGCGGCTGGATGTCGGGCAAGGTGTTCGACCTGACGGGCAGCTACCACGCGGCCTTTTTGAACGGCATCGGCTGGAACCTGGTGAACGTGAGCATCGCGGCGTTCCTGCTGTTCAGGGTGCGCCGGATGCGGCGGGGTGGGGTGGCGGTGGCGGCCTGAGGCCGCGAAAGATCGCGCCGCCTAGCTTTCGCACCATGTGACCCCTTCGGGCCGCGCGCCGTTGTGGTCGCGGAAATCAACGAGGGCCTGGAGGCACCGTGCGACATCGATGCACCACGCGCGCGGGTACTCGTCGACCTGTCCGTTGCCCAGCGTGAAGGCTTCCACGCCCGGCCGGTGCGTGTCGCCCACCGACCTGAAGCCGCTGTCGCCCGGCTCCCGCAGGTACATGAGCCATGCGCTCTCGCCATTGCGCAGCATGCACATCGAAGGGCCGTCCGGCTGGCAGACCCACAACTCGAACCGGGACGTCGACCGGACCAGGTCGAGTGCCAAGGCCCATGCGCCCGGCGACGCGAGGTCGAGGGAGCGGTCGTCGAGGGTCATCTGAATCACGTGCGTCATCTCGCGGGGGCTTCTCGGGGGCGCCTCGGGGCAGGCGCTTCATCGGTGTGCTGCCTCGCTGCGGGAGGCGGCCCCGCGCATTGTGACCCGCCCGCGCGCACCACTCGCCCACCCGGTACGTAGTTCCCCTCGCGCCCGCGTCAGATTCCGATCAGCTTGCGAAAAGAGCATCGATCCGTCCGGAACTTCCCTCCGGGCGGAGACACGCCCGCGCCCGTTCCACCGGTCGCGGGCGCATTCGAATCACAACATTACGTGAGCGTATGAATGAAAAATAGAAACCTTGTCAGAGGTCTGTTCCTCATGGCGATCGCGCTGGGCTTCGGCCTGACCGCGCTGAGCTATCCCATCGGCGACTTCAGCCGGGCGGGGCCGGGCCTGTTCCCCGTGATGGTGAGCAGCCTGCTGCTGCTGATCGGCGTGGCCACCGTGGTCCGGTCGTTCGTGGTGGCGCCGGTGGCGCTGAACCTGAACTTCAAGAACATCGGCCTCATCCTGTCGAGCCTGTGCGGGTTCGCGCTGATCTCGATGTACGTGAACATGATCGCGGGCATCGTCTTCATGGTGTTCTGTTCGGCCTTCGCGGGCAGCTCCAACTCGTGGGTGCGCAACGTGAAGATCTCGGCGGGCCTGATCGCCATGGCGCTGGCGCTGCAGAAGCTGCTCGGCCTGAACCTGCCGCTTTTCTGAGGTCACGACCATGACGGAAGTTTTGAACAACCTGGCGTTCGGTTTCTCGCACGCCCTGACACTCCACAACCTGATGTACTGCGCCATCGGCTGCACGGTCGGCACGCTGGTCGGCCTGCTGCCGGGCCTGGGCCCGCTGGCCACCATCAGCCTGCTGCTGCCGCTGACGTACTCGATTCCCACCACCGGCGCGCTGATCATGCTGGCCGGCATCTACTACGGTGCGCAGTACGGCGACAGCGTGAGCGCGATCACGATGAAGATCCCGCACGCCAGCAGCATCGTGGCCTGCATCGACGGCTACGCGATGACGCTCAAGGGCCAGACAGGGCTGGCGCTGTTCACGGCCGGCTTCTCCAGCTTCATCGGCGGCACGGTCGCGATCCTGGTGCTGTCGTTCCTGGCGCCGACGCTGGGCGAGGTGGCCTTCCTGTTCGGCCCGGCGGACTACGTCGCGATGATGCTGGTGGGCTTCGTGTGCGTGAGCTTCGTGACCACGGGCAGCCTGCTGAACGGGCTGGCGATGTGCATGATCGGCGTGCTGCTGGGCACCATCGGCACCGACGTGAACAGCGGCATGGCGCGCTTCACGATGGACATGCCGTTCCTGACCGACGGCGTGGGCATCGTGAGCATTGCGCTGGGCTGCTTCGGCATCGCCGAGATCACGAAGAACCTCGACTCGCGCGAGGAGCGCTCGCCCTTCAACGGCAAGATCAACCTCATTCCGACCTGGGCGGAGTTCAAGCGGATCATTCCGAGCGCCTTGCGCGGCAGCGTGGTCGGCTCCATCCTGGGCATCCTGCCCGGCGGCGGCCCGACCATTGCGCAGTTCGCGGCGTATGCGCTGGACAAGAAGGTCAGCAAGTACAAGCACGAGATCGGCACCGGCTGCATCGAAGGCGTGGCCGGCCAGGCCGCAGCCGACGAAGCGGCGGCGCGCACGAGCTTCATTCCGCTCATGAGCATCGGCATTCCCGAGAACGCGGTCATGGCGCTGATGCTGGCGGCCTTCATCATCAAGGGCATCCAGCCGGGCCCGAACATGATCGCCAGCCACCCCGAGCTGTTCTGGGGCCTGGTGGCCAGCATGTGGATCGGCAACGTGTTCCTGCTGGTGCTGAACGTGCCGCTGGTGCGCTACTGGCTCTCGGTGTTCAAGATCCCGTACAGCGTGCTGTTCCCGTCGATTTTGTTCTTCTGCTGCATCGGCACCTACAGCGTGAACAACAACCTGCAGGACGTGTTCATCACCGCCGCGTTCGGCTTCATGGGCTACATGTTCATGCGGCTGGAGCTCGACGCCGCGCCGCTCATGCTGGGCTTCATCCTCGGGCCGATGCTCGAGGAGAACTTCCGCCGCGCGATGCTGCTGAGTCGCGGCAGCTTCGGCACCTTCGTGTCGCGGCCCATCAGCGGCACGCTGCTGGGGCTGATCGCGGTCTTCGTGCTGTGGCAGCTGGTGGCGTTCGTGCTGCAGGCGCGCAAGAAGAACGGGGCGCCGGCACCGGTGGCGCTGGAACCGCAAGAGTAGGTCGACATGCCCGCACAACGCCCGCCCCTTCGGCGGGCGTTGTCGTTTCAGCTCGCTTCTTCTGCCACCAGCCGCCCCAGCGTCTGCAGGGCCTGTTCGCTGTGCGCGTCCCACGCGTGGCCGTAGTTCAGCCGCAAGCAGTTCGAGAACGCACGCGTGGCCGAGAAGATCGGCCCGGGTGCCACGCTGATGCCGCGCTCCAGCGCCAGGCGATGGATCTCCAGCGCATCCACCTGCGCTGGCAATTCCACCCACAGGAAATACCCGCCCAGCGGCCGCGTGGCGCGCGTGCCGGCCGGAAAGTAATGGCCCACGGCCTGCGTGAAGCTGGCCTGCTGCATCGCCAGCGTCTGGCGCAGCTTGCGCAGGTGCTTGTCGAAGCCGCCCTTCTCGAGGTAGTCGGCCAGCGCCAGCTGCGCGGGCACCGAGGTGCTGAGCGTGGTCGTGAGCTTCTGGCGCGCCACCTTGCGCGCGAAGCGCCCGGCCGAGGCCCAGCCGATGCGGTAGCCGGGCGCGAGGCTCTTGGAGAACGACGAGCAGTGCAGCACCAGCCCCTGCGTGTCGAAGGCCTTGGCCGGCGGCGGTCGGCGCTCGCCGAAGTAGAGCTCGGCGTACACGTCGTCCTCGATCAGCGGCAGTTCGTGGCGCGCGAGCAGTTCGACCAGCGCCTTCTTCTTCGCGTCGGGCATCAGGCTGCCCAGCGGGTTCTGGAAGGTGGTCATGAGCCAGCAGGCGGTCGGCTTGTGCGCGGCGATGGCCTGCGCCAGCGCGTCGAGGTCGATGCCTTCGCCGGGGTGCGTCGGCACCTCGATGGCGCGCAGGCCCATGCGCTCGAGCGCCTGCAGCGCGGCATAGAAGGTGGGCGACTCGACGATCACCGCGTCGCCCGGCCGCGTCACGGCCGAGAGGCACAGGTTGAGCGCCTCGAGCGCGCCGTTGGTGACCACGATCTCCTCGGCCGGCACCGGCAGGCCGTCGGCCAGGTAGCGCAGCGCGATCTGCCGGCGCAGGGCGGCGCTGCCGGGCGTGAGGTCGTCCACGGTGCGCCAGGGGTCGAGCGACTTGGCGCTGGCCGCCATGAACTGGCCCAGCCGTGCCAGCGGAAACAGCAGCGGGCTCGGGAAGGCCGAGCCGAAGGGCACGACCTGGCGCGACATGCTGGCTTCGAGGATGTCGAACACCTGGTCGCTCACCTCGAGCGCGCGCGGGCCTTCGGCGGGGCGCGAGGTCAGGGTGGTCTCGGGCGGCGCGTCGCGCAGGCCGCCGCCGGCCACGTAGTAGCCCGAGCGGTCGCGCGCGCGCACCAGCCCGCGCGCCTCCAGCAGGTAGTAGGCTTGGAACACGGTGGAGGCGCTCACGCCGCGGCTGCTGCCCGTGTGGCGCACGGAGGGCAGGCGGTCGCCGGTCTTGAGGGTGCCGTTGCGGATCGAGGCCTCGATGTCCGAGGCCAGGGCTTCGTAGCGTTTCATCGGGGCTTCATCGGTGGGCCGTTGTCATTCGCGGGGACTCTAATCTGATATGGTGAATCGAGCTGGATCTGCATCTGTTTTTTTTGACCCGTTTGCGCGACAGTGGACCCATGTTCAATCTGATGCGCGCGGTGCGCGCCGTACTCTGGAGCTTCATCGGGCTGGGCGGCCGCCGGGCCGACGCCGACAAGCGGACCGCCCAGCTGGGCATCCTGCCGCTGATCGGCGTGGGGCTGTGCATGGCCCTGCTGCTGATCGCGGGCCTGCTGGCCCTGGCGCATTTCGCGGCAGGCACGTGATGAAGGCGTTGCTCCACCGGGCAGCGCTGGCCCTGGCGCTGCTGTTGCCGCTCGCGCCCATCGCCGCGCAAGCTGCCACCACCACCGTGCCCGACACCATCGAGCAGCGCGTGGCCGCCTGCATCGCCTGCCACGGGCGCGAGGGCGCCACCACCAACGCCGGTTTCTTCCCGCGCCTGGCCGGCAAGCCGGCGGGCTACCTGTTCAACCAGCTCGTGAGTTTTCGCGACGGGCGCCGCTTCAACAGCGACATGACCTACATGGTCCAGCACCTGTCGGACGACTACCTGCGCGAGATGGCCGACTACTTCGCCAACCTGTCGCTGCCGTACGCGGCGGTCTCGCCGCAGAGCGACGCCTCGCCCGAGCAGCTGCGGCGCGGCCGGCAGCTGGCGCTCGAAGGCGACGCCGCGCGCCAGATCCCGGCCTGCGTGCAGTGCCACGGCGCCGCGCTCACGGGCGTGCAGCCGGCCATTCCGGGCCTGCTGGGCCTGCCGCGGCTGTATGTGTCGTCGCAGCTGGGCGCCTGGCTCACCAAGGAGCGCCATGCGCCCGCGCCCGACTGCATGGCGCAGATCGGCCAGCGCATGACCACCGCCGACATCAACGCCGTGGCCAGCTGGCTGGCCGTGCAGCCGATGCCGGCCGACACCCGCCCGGTGGCCTCGCTGCCCGCACCGCTGCCCGTGACCTGCGGCGGCATGCCGACCGCAGCGAAACCCTGAGAACCCGATGACCGCGCGATTGAGACATTTCGGCTGGGCCCTGCTGGGCCTGGTCACCCTGGCGGCCGTGTTGGCCGGCGTCGTGCTGGCGCTGAACCTGCGCGGCGAAGACCCGCTGCCCGAACGTGCCGAAGCCTTCGAGGCCACGCCGCAACTCGTCGAGCGCGGGCGCTACCTCGCGCTGGCGGGCAACTGCGCCGGCTGCCACACCACGCGCGGCGGCCAGCCCTATGCGGGCGGCGTGCCGCTCGAAACGCCCTTCGGCACCATCTACGCGACCAACCTCACGCCCGATGCGACGCACGGCATCGGCGGCTGGAGCAGCGCGCATTTCTGGCGTGCCATGCACAACGGCCGCAGCAAGGATGGGCGCCTGCTGTACCCGGCCTTCCCGTACCCGAACTTCACGCAGGTCACGCGCGAAGACTCCGACGCCCTCTACGCCTACCTGCGCAGCGTGGCGCCGGCCGCCACGGAAAACCAGGCGCACCGGCTGCGCTTCCCGTACGACACACAGGCCGCGCTCGCGGTGTGGCGCGCGCTCTCGTTCAAGCCGCAGCCCTTCGTGGCCAACGCGAACAAGCCGGCCGAATGGAACCGCGGCGCCTACCTCGTGGGCGGGCTGGGCCACTGCATCGCCTGCCACGGCAGCCGCAACTCGCTGGGCGCCACAGAAACCAAGCTGGGGCTCTCGGGCGGCCTGATCGCGGTGGAGAACTGGTACGCGCCCTCGCTGGCCGATCCGCACGAAGCCGGCGTGGCCGACTGGCCCGCGGCCGATGTCGTGGCGCTGCTCAAGTCCGGCACCGCCCCGCGCGGCTCGGTGATGGGCCCGATGGCCGACGTCGTGTTCCGCAGCACGCAGTACCTGAGCGACGCCGACCTGGGCGCCATGGCGATCTACCTCAAGGACCTGCCCGAGGCCGTGAAGCAGGACGCCCCCGAAGCAACCAAGGCCCCCGCCGCGCCGGTGCGGCGCGACGCCGGCGCGATGGTGCGCGGCGCGAAGATCTACGACCAGCGCTGCGCCTACTGCCACGGCGACCAGGGCCAGGGCGCGGCCGGCGCCTACCCGCCGCTCGCGGGCAACCGCGCGGTGACGATGGCGCGGCCCACCAACCTGATCCAGGTGGTCGCGCACGGCGGCTTCCTGCCCGCGACGGCCGGCAACCCGCGCCCCTACGGCATGCCGCCGTTCGGGCACGCGCTCGACGCCACCGAGGTGGCCGAGGTGCTCACCTACATCCGCGGGTCGTGGGGCAACAACGCCGCGCCGGTCACGCAGCTGGACACGATGCGGCGCTGAGCAGCGCTCGCTTCAGATGTTCGTGCTCGAAGGAATGCGGCTCGGCAGCAGGTGCTCGTAGGGCCGCGCACGCGCAGTGTTGCGCTGGCGGATGGTGGCTTCGATGCCGACCAGCGCGGTGCGAAAGCGCTCCAGCGGCCCGCCGGGCCCGCCAATCGCCGGGTCGAGCAGCACCGGCAGGTGCGGGAAGACGTTGTCCTTGTACTCGCCCAGGGGCCGGTAGTACACGCCGCCCAGGATGTGGAACAGCAGGATCTGCTCCTGCGCCGCCAGCCGTGACGGCAGCATCTGCGACCAGCTCGCTTCGCTCTGCCCCGCGCTGCCCGTCGGCGCCGGCACGCTGCCCGCGCCCGCGCTGAAGGGCGCATAGGTCATCACCGAATACTGCGGGAAGTTCACGGCCGCATGCTGCGCGCTGGCGTTGAAGATGATCGCGGTCAGCACGTCGGCCAGCTGCGCGCGCGTGGTGATCGGCCGGAAGCCGTGCACCTTGCCGCTGGTTGCGAGCTCGGTGGCCCAGGCCTTGAGCTCGTAATCGCCGGTCACGTCGGCGTCGCTCAGGTAGTAGGTGCCGACGTAGTCGCTCACCCACTGCGCGATGGCGTTCCACACCAGCAGCGCATCGTCGCGGTACGGGTAGTCGGGCAGTGCCGCCGCGTCGTCCACGCCGCGCGTGCGCAGGTCGTTGGGCAGCATCATGCGGTCGTAGAAGTCGTAGGCCAGCCGGTCGCGCCCGCACTGCTGCTGCAGCGTCTCGATGGGCGCGGCCAGGATCACGTCGCCCGTGGTCAGCGGCGCCATGATGATCAGCGTCGCGAACTCGTTGATGAACATCGCGCCCTCCAGGTGCGGCGACAGCAGCCGGCTCAGCGGGTGCGCGGTCGCGAGCTGGCGCTGCGTGGCCATCGCGAAGGCCTCCGACATCAGGTGCGTGCGGCCCAGGTGCACGAACATCTCGTGGTAATTGAAGTCGGCCACCTGCACGGTGGTCTTGGCCGATTGCCAGGCCCAGTAGGCCCCGGCGTCGGTCGTGTCGTCCACGCGCAGAAAGATCGGGTTCAGCGTCGGGTCCTGCCCGCACTGGATGGCCACCGGCACCAGCGAGCGGCCGGTCTTGGGCCGCGCGAACAGCGCGATGGGTGCGTGGATGTAGGCCGTGCCCGTGAGCGGCTTGCTCACCGGGCCCGCCGGCGCCATGTCGCCCAGGCCTTCGTAGTCCAGCAGGTAGAGCCGGCCCGAGGCGGCGGCGTCGGCCAGGCTGTCGCCGGCGCCCATCACCTGGCGGTACTGCGCGTCGCCCAGCGGGAACTTCGTCGGCAGCGCGGTCGCGCGCTGGAGCAGCATCGGGTTGGGCCCGGCCACGCGCATCGCCGCGAACAGGTCGTTGTCGTGCAGCAGCTGCGCGATGGCGGGCTTCTCGATGGTGACGAACAGCGCGTCGTACTGCGCCACCGTCTTCGGCCCGTTCAGCGCGCCCAGCGGGCCTTGCGACAGCAGGTCGTGGTGGATCTGCCTGAGCTGCGTGGCGATGTCGCCCGCCGTGCCCGTGAGCGTGCCCAGCAGGTTCAGCACCGCGGCCGGCAGCGTCGCCAGCCCGCCGTTGGCGGCCAGCAGCTGCTCGAAGCTGGCCTGCAGACCGGCCAGGCGCGTGCGCAGGGTGTCGAGCGACTGCAGGCTGCCCGAGGCCAGCGCGCTGGTGGCGAACGAGGCCGCGAAGTTGGTGACGGCCTCCAGCGCCTTGGCGATGGTCTTGAGCTGGTGCTCCAGCGCCGGCAGTTCGGTCGGTGGCACCACCGCGCCCATCGGCACGCCGGCCAGGTTGATGTGCGATTCGGTCCAGAGGTAGGCCGACTGCCGCCCCAGCAGTTCGAGCCGCCGCAAGGTGGCGCTGATCGGGTCGATCTTCTGCGGCAACGTGGGCCTGGGCACAGGCAGGGCCGCCGAGGCGGTGGAGGTCTTGCCGGCCAGCAGGCCCAGGCCGCCCGCCGAGGCGGACCATTTGAGGATGTCTCTGCGCTTCATCGGAAATTTCCCTGTCGTTATGCATCTGGGGAAGGCCGACGGGGGTGTCCCGCCACGAAATAGAACGCTCGTTCTATTTGGTGGGCGGATTCTGCGGAGGGGCTCTGGCGTTGGCAATGAGGGTTGCTGCCTACCTCGAAGGTGCACATCCGGCGGGGCCGGAATGGGGTCAGGTCGTGGTCAGGCTGTGTGCGGATGGCGCGCCGATTCGTACAGCGTGCGCGCCAGGTCGCGGTGCGTGGCCAGCAGCGGCGCCAGCTCGAAGCCCGTGAAGCGCCCGTCGCGGATGCGGACCACGCCGTCGATCACGCTCAGCGCCGCCGCCACCGGCGTGCAGAACACCAGCGCCGCCACCGGGTCGTGCCAGGCGCCCGCGTGGTCCACGCCGCGCATGTCGAAGGCCACGAGGTCGGCCGACATGCCCGGCGCCAGCGCGCCGATGTCGTCGCGCCCGAGCACGCGGGCGCCGCCGACCGTGGCGATCTCCAGCGCCTCGCGCGCCGTCATGGCGGCGGGGCCGTAGCCCACGCGCTGCAGCAGCAGGGCCTGGCGTGCCTCGCCCAGCATGTGCGCGCCGTCGTTCGATGCGCTGCCGTCCACGCCCAGGCCCACGGACACGCCCGCGCGCCGCATCGCGCCGATGGGCGCGATGCCCGAGGCCAGCCGCATGTTCGAGCACGGGCAGTGCGCCACGCCGGTGCCGGTGCGCCCGAAGAGCGCGATGCCGGCGTCGTCCAGCTTCACGCAGTGCGCGTGCCACACGTCGTGGCCCACCCAGCCCAGGTCTTCGGCGTACTCGGCCGGCGTCATGTCGAACTTCTCGCGCGAGTAGGCGACGTCGTTGTCGTTCTCGGCCAGGTGCGTGTGCAGCGACACGCCGCGTTCGCGCGCCAGCTCGGCCGACAGCCGCATCAGGTCGCGCGACACCGAGAACGGCGAGCAGGGCGCCAGCACGATGCGGCGCATCGAATGGCGCGCGGGGTTGTGCCAGCGGTCGATGAGGCGCTCGCTGTCGCGCAGGATCGCGGCCTCGGTCTCCACCACCTCGTCGGGCGGCAGGCCGCCGGCGCTTCGGCCCACGCTCATGCTGCCGCGCGCCGCGTGAAAGCGCATGCCCATGGCGTCGGCGGCCTCGATCGAGTCGTCGAGCCGCGACCCGTTCGGAAACAGGTAGAGGTGGTCGCTGGTGGTGGTGCAGCCCGAGCGCATCAGCTCGGCCATCGCGGTCTGCGTCGACACGCGGATCATCTCGGGCGTGAGCCGCGCCCACAGCAGGTACAGGTTCGTGAGCCAGCCGAAGAGCTCCGCGTCCTGCGCCTCGGGCACGGCGCGCGTGAGGCTCTGGTACATGTGGTGGTGCGTGTTGACCAGCCCGGGCATCACGACATGGCCGTGCATGTCGATGGCCTCGGCCTGGCCGCTGCGCAGCGCGTCGAGGTACGCCGCCGGCAGCTCGGCCGTGGCGCCCACCCAGGCGACGGCGGGGCCGTCCATCACCACGGCGCCGTCGGCGATCTCGCGCCGGGCGGCGTCCATGGTGACGAGCACGTCGGCGTGGCGCACGATCAGCAGCGGCGGGCGCTGCGGTGAAGAGGACGAAGGGTTCTGGAAAGTCATTCGGTACCGTGCGAAGTGCGCGCCGCCATCGCGAAGGAGCGTTCCTTCGACAGCACGCCGTTGTAGAAAAGATTGAGCAGCACCGCGGCCAGCGTGCCCAGCACGATGCCGCTGTGCGTCAGCGGATGGGTCCAGGCCGGGAAGTGCTGGAAGAAGTTGGGCGACAGCGTGGGAATCAATCCGAGCCCGATGGAAATCGCGATCACATACAGCGCGTGGCGGTTGTGTGCATAGTCGATCGCGCCCAGGATGCGCACGCCCGTGGCCGCCACCATGCCGAACATCACGATGCCCGCGCCGCCGAGCACGAACTGCGGCACCGAGGCCACGATGTGCGCGATCTTCGGAAAGAGCGCCAGCGCGATCAGCATCAGGCCACCGCCCGCCGCCACGTAGCGCGAGCGCACGCCCGTCACCGTGACCAGCCCCACGTTCTGCGAGAACGAGGTGTAGGGGAAGGTGTTGAACACGCCGCCGATGACCGTGCCCAGCCCGTCGGCGCGCAGCCCGCGCGTGAGCGCGTCGGTCGTCACCTTGCGGCCGGTGATCTCGCCCAGCGCGAGGAACATGCCGGTCGATTCGACCAGCGTGATGAGCATCACGATGCACATCGAGGCGATGGCCGTGAACTCGAAGCGCGGCAGGCCGAAGTGGAAGGGTGTGGTCACGGCCATCCAGCTGGCTTCCTCGAGCCCGTCGAAATGCATGCGCCCGAGCGCCAGCGACAGGCCCACGCCGAACACGATGCCCAGCAGCACCGCGATGTTGGCGATGAGGCCCTTGCCGAAGCGCGTGATCGCGATGATCACCGCCAGCACGGCAGCGGCAATCGCCAGGCTCACCGGCTCGCCGTAGGCCGGGTTGGCCACCGCGTGCGCCACGCCGTCGACCATGCGGGTCGCGGTGGGCTGGCCGCCGGCCGCCCAGTTGATGGCCACGCCCATGAGCGACACGCCGATCAGCGTGATGACCGTGCCCGTGACCAGCGGCGGAAACACGCCCAGAACGCGCCCCATGAGCGGCGCGACCAGCATGCCGAACACACCGGCCACGATGGTTGCGCCGTAGATCGCGGGCAGCCCGAGCGAGGGGTCCATGCCGATGGCGATCATCGGCCCGACGGCGGCGAAGGTCACGCCCATCATCACCGGCATGCGGATGCCGAAACGCCAGAAGCCGATGGCCTGCACCAGCGTGGCGATGCCGGCGGCGAACAGGTCGGCGTTGATGAGGAAGGCGATGTCGGCCTTCGAGAGGCCGAGCGCGCCGCCCACGATGAGCGGCACGGCCACCGTGCCCGCGTACATCACGAGCACGTGCTGCAGGCTCAGTGCGCCGCAGCGGGCGAGCGGAAGCTTCTGGTCGACCCCTTCGCCGTCTCCTGCGGGGGTCTTTTTATCGTTCGAGAACATGGGAACCTTTCCTGCCGATGAACCGGCGCGGCAGTCTAGGAGCGATGTCTTTGCCCATGCAAAGTCAATAAATGACGCGCCCTGTGCACAAAAAGTGGACGGTCATCGAAGGGCGAATTTCAGGGCGCCAGCAGGTCGTCCAGGCAGGCCACGACATGGTTCGCAAACAGCTCGGCCGCCGCGCTCGGCGCCTGCGCGGCGCGGGTCTCGAGCGTGAGCGTCTGCGCGCGCAGCGTGGTGTCGCGCAGCGGCACGAAGACCAGGCTGCCGTCGTTGCGCTCCTCGTCGACGTCCAGGCGATTGAGCAGCGTGATGCCGCCGCCGTCGCGCACCAGCCGGCGCATCAGCGCGGTGGAGGTGGTCTCGACCACCGGCGACACGCGGATGGCCGAGCGCTCGAACGCGGCATCGAGGATCGGGCGGATCGACAGCGAAGGCGCGGGCAGGATCAGCGGGTAGCCCACGCACTCCGCCAGCACCGCGGTCGCATGCGCCGTGAGCGGATGGCCCGGCGGCACCACCGCGCCGATCGGCCATTCGCTGCTGAACAGCGTGCGAAAGCCGGCCGTGCCGGGCACGTCGTAGGCCAGCGCCAGGTCGGCATCGCCCTCGGCCACGCTGCGCAGCACGGCCGCGATGGGCAGGCCCAGCAGCTTCAGCTGGATGCCCGGGTGCGCCGCGCGAAAGCGCTGCACCACGGCGGGCAGGAAGGCGTCGGCCAGGCCGGCCGTGGTGGCCAGCGTGACCTCGCCCTGGCGCAGGCCGCGCACGTCCTCGATGCGCTGGCGCACGAGGTCGAACTCGCGCAGCGTGCCGCGCGCATGCGCCAGCACGATCTCGCCCACGGGCGTGAGCTTGAGCGTGTTGTGGATGCGCTCGAACAGCGGCGCGCCCAGCTCTTCCTCGAGGTTGAGGATCTGGCGGTTGACGGCCGTGGGCACCACGTGCAACTGCTCGGCCGCCTTGCGGATCGAGCCCGCGCGAACCACTTCGACGAAGTACCGGATGACCTTGGCGTGCATGAATTCCCCCGCGCCGCTGGCGGGCGCGGGGGGATCATGCCTACGTCTTCAGAGGTCGGGCAAGCCCATCGCCGGATCGCTGACCGTGTGCTTGCCGGTTTCCACGCGGCCGGCGAAGCGGCGGTAGAAGGCCGGGTCGCTGTCGCAGGTGACGGCGAAGTCGTACCACTGGCCGCTGGCGGCGAGCTCCCAGTGCTGTTCGGCCTGGGCGCCGCCGTTCACCGTCGCGTTCCACGGGCCGTCGTCGCGGTAGGCCTTGGCGCGCACCGTGAACTTGCAGGCGGCCTTGCCGTCGTTGCGCATCTGCAGGTAGACGTTGCCGTTGGCGATGTCGTAGCAGACACGCACCTCGGGCGCGGCCACGCCGCCGGCGCGCAGGCGGTTGAGGTCGCCCTTGAAGTGGCGGTGGTAGCCGTTGGGGCCGAGCACCCAGAGGTCGTAGAAGCCGCTGTTGTCGGTGGCCGCGGCCCAGCTGTCGTCGAGCGTCTTGCCGGGCTCGACCATGTAGCGGCGCGGCAGGCGGTCGAGGTTGAGCTTGTCGTACACATGGAACACGGCGGCGGCCTTGCCGGTGTTCGAGAAGACCAGCTTCACGGTGCCGGCGAGGGTGTCGGCCCTGGCGCTCGTGTGCAGCTCGTAGGGCAGGGCGCGCGACGGGCGCGTGCCGGTGGCCTGGCGCGGCAGCTGCGGATCGGTCGGCCGCGGTACCAGCGGCAGCGCCTGCTGGTCGTTGCGCACCTTGTCGGCATCGGTTCGGCTCAACTTGCCTGCGAGTTGGGGCGGGGCCTCGGTGTTCGGCGTGGCGAAGTTGAAGGCGCTCGTGAGGTCGCCGCACACCGCGCGGCGGAACGGCGAGATGTTGGGCTCCTTCACGCCGAAGCGCGTTTCCAGGAATTGCAGCACCGAGGTGTGGTCGAAGGCCTGCGAGCTGACCCAGCCGCCGCGGCTCCAGGGCGAGATCACGTACAGCGGCACGCGCGGGCCGGGGCCGAACACGCGGTTGTCGGGCTTCGGCTGCGAGGTGCTGCCGTCGGGTGCCGGCTGCGTGAAGTACTCGGCCTTCAGGTCGTCGGCGGCGAGCGTGGTCTTGCCGGCCGGCGTCTTGTCGGGATTGAGCGAAGGCGCCGAGGGCGAGGGCATGTGGTCGAAGTAGCCGTCGTTCTCGTCGAAGTTCACCAGCAGCACGGTCTTGCTCCACACCTCGGGCACGGCGGTGAGCGCATCGAGGATTTCCTGGAGGAACCACGCGCCCTGCACCGGGCTGGACGGCCCCGGGTGCTCGCAATAGGCGGAGGGCGCGTTGATCCAGCTCACCTGCGGCAGGCGGCCGGCCTTGATGTCGCGCCGGAACGCGTCCAGGTAGTCCTCGGGCTTGTCGCCGGGCAGCGTGTTGGCGATGCCCTTGTACAGCGGGTTGCCCGGGTTGTCGCTGGCGGCGTCGTAGGCGTGGAAGGGGAGCGTCTGGCCGGTGTTGGAAAACGGCGCCTTGTAGTAGCCGCTGGTCACCGGGTAGGGCGACGCGCGGTTGGCGCGGCGGAACTGGCGGAACGCGCCCAGCATGTTGTCGCCCCATTCGTCGGGCATGTTCTGGTAGCAGATCCAGCTCACGCCGGCGTCTTCGAGGCGCTCGGCGTAGGTCTTCCACGTGTAGCCGGTGTCGACCTTGCTGGGGGTGGCGTCCAGCCAGTCCCACTCGTTGCTGACGAAGGCCACGTTCTGCGCGGTCGGGCCGTTGGTGCCGGTGATGTGGAACGAGCGGTTCGCGTCGGTGCCGGTGTGCATCGCGCAGTGGTACGCGTCGCACAGCGTGAAGGCATCGGCCAGCGCGAACTGGAACGGGATCTCGGCCTGCTTGTGGTAGCCCATGGCCTTGGGCGTCTTGTAGCGCGCCCATTCGTTCATGCGACCGCCGCCCCAGGCCTGCTGGCTGTCGTTCCAGTCGTGCGGCGTGCCGCCGTCGCGCTGCGCGTTGCCCTTGCGGCTGTCGAAGTGGTACGGCAGCACCACGTTGCCGTTGGCATCGCTTTGCTGCCAGACGTTGAGGCCCTTGGGCAGCGGAATGGGGAAGCGGTCGCCGAAGCCACGCACGCCGGCCAGCGTGCCGAAGTAGTGATCGAACGAACGGTTCTCCTGCATCAGGATCACGACGTGCTCGACGTCCTTGATCGTGCCGGTCTTGTTGTTGGCCGGGATGGCCAGTGCGCGCCGGATGCTCGGCGGAAAGGCCGAGAGCGCGAGCGCGGCGGCACCGGTGGTGGCGGTGCCGGTGAGGAAGTGGCGGCGGGAGGTCATGGTGTCACCCTGGCCTCAGGCGGCGGCCGTGCCCATGGCCGGGTCGCTCACCGAATGCCGGCCGGTTTCCACGCGGCCCGCGAAGCGCCGGTAGTAGCTGGTGTCGGCGTCGCAGGTCACTTCGAAGTCGTACCAGGCGCCGCTGGCGGCCAGGTCCCAGTGCTGCTCGGCCGAGGTGCCGCCGGCCACGGTTGCGGTCCACGGGCCGTCGGTGCGGTAGGCCCGGGGGCGCACGGTGAACTTGCAGGCGTTGCGTCCGCCGTTGAGCATCTGCAGGTAGACATTGCCGTTGGCGATGTCGTAGCACACGCGCACTTCGGGGTTGGGCGCATCGCCGGCGCGCAGGCTGTTCAGGTCGCCGCGGAAATGGCGGTGGAAGCCGTTGGGGCCGAGCACCCACAGGTCGTAGAAGCCCGTGTTGTCGAGCATCGCGTTCCAGGTGTCGTCCAGCGTCTTGCCGGCCTCGACCATGTAGCGGCGCGGCAGGCGTTCCAGGTTGAGCTTGTCGTACACATGGAACACGGCGGCGGCCTTGCCGGTGTTGGCGAACAGCAGCCGCACCTTGCCGCTGGTGGCGTCGTTGCGTGCGCTCACGTGCAGCTCGTAGGGCAGGGCGCGCGAAGGGCGCGTGCCGGTGGCCTGGCGCGGCAGCTGGGGCGTGGCGGGCATGGGCACCTGCGCCTGGGCTTCCTGCGCCGCGCGCTTGTCGTTCGCCTGCGTGCGACTCGTGCGGCCGGCCAGCGTCGGCAGCACTTCGTTGTTGGGCGTGGCGAAGTTGAAGGCGCTCGTCAGGTCGCCGCACACCGCGCGACGGAACGGCGAGATGTTCGGCTCCTTCACGCCGAAGCGCGCCTCGATGAAGCGGATCACCGAGGTGTGGTCGAAGGCCTGCGAGTTCACCCAGCCGCCGCGGCTCCAGGGCGAGATCACGTACATCGGCACGCGCACGCCGGGGCCGTAGACGCGGCCGTCGGGCGTGGGTTGCCTGGTGGTGCCCGGCGGCTTGGGGTGCGTGAAGCGTTCGAAGGCAATGTCGGCTTCGGGCAGCGTGGTCTTGCCCGCGGCCGAGCCGTCGGGGTTGAGCGAAGGCGCGGCCGGCGACGGGTAGTGGTCGAAGTAGCCGTCGTTCTCATCGAAGTTGATGATCAGCACGGTCTTGCTCCACACCTCGGGCACGGCGGTGAGGGCATCGAGCGTTTCCTGGATGTACCAGCCGCCTTCCACCGGGCTCGACGGTCCGGGGTGCTCCGAGTAGGTGGCGGGCGCGATGATCCACGACACCTGCGGCAGCTTGCCGTTCTTCACGTCGTTGCGGAAGGCGTTCAGGTACTCGTCCACGTTGGCGCCGGGCATGGTGTTGGCGATGCCCTTGTACAGCGGGTTGCCGACGTCGTCGCTGGCCGGGTCGTAGGCCGGCACCGGGCCGGTGTTCTTGATCGGCTTGCCCGAGGCCTCGCTGGCCTGGCGGTACTGCTTGAAGCCGACCAGCGGGTTGTCGCCGAAGTTGTCGCGCATGTTTTCATACACGATCCAGCTGACGCCGGCGGCCTGCAGGCGCTCGGGGAAGGTCTTCCACTCGTAGCCGGTGGTCGAGGGCGGCGTGTAGCTGTCGTCCCACTCGTTGGTGACCGAGGCCACGTTCGCACCCGTGGGGCCGTTGGTGCCGGTCCAGTGGAACATGCGGTTCGAGTTGGTGCCCGTGTGCATGCTGCAGTGGTAGCCGTCGCACAGCGTGAAGGCGTTGGCCAGCGCGAACTGGTACGGCAGCTCGGCCTGCTCGAGGTAGCCCATGGCCTGGGTGTACGGCGCGGTGCCGGTCTTCTTGTATTTGACCCACTGGTAGGCGCGGCCGCCGTCCCAGGCGTTCTGGCCGTCGTTCCAGTCGTGCGGCGTGCCGGCGACGCGCTGTGCGTTGCCCTTGGTCTGGTCCAGGTGGTAGGGCAGCACGGGCGTGCCCGTCTCGTCGGCCTGCTGCCACACGTTGCGCCCGCCCGGCAGCGGAATGGTGAAGCGATCGCCGAAACCGCGCACGCCCATGAGCGTGCCGAAGTAGTGGTCGAACGAGCGGTTCTCCTGCATCAGGATGACGATGTGCTCGACGTCCTTGATGGTGCCGGTCTTGTTGTTGGCCGGAATGGCCAGCGCGCGGCGGATGCTCGGCGGGAAGGCCGAGAGGGCGAGGGCGGCGGCGCCGGTGGTGGCGGTGCCCGTGAGGAATTTGCGGCGTGAATTCATGGTCTTGTCGGGGGAGGTCATGACGTCGCGTGTCACGGTGCGCAGCGCATTTCGGGCTTCACGCCGGGCTCGGGCTGGGGCTGGGGCTGCGGTTGCGGCGTGATGACGGGCGGAAAGCCGCCGCCGTTGTCGCTGCCGCCGCAGGCGGACAGCGTGCAGGCCAGGAGGAAGGCGGCCAGCAGGCGCGCGGGGAGGGAAGCTTGAAGCAGCATGGGGTGATCCTCTCTTGGTGATGTCGTGGAGATCGGGGTGATCGGAGTAATCAGGGCGCCAGTGCCGACAGCGGCTGGCCCGAGGTGTAGATGGCCGTGAGCTCTTCGGCGGTGAGCGCGCGGTTCCAGATCGCGAAGTCGTTGAAGTCCATCGCGCCGCGCGGCGAGGCCGACCAGCGCTGGTAGTACAGGCCGGTGGCGTCTTCGTTGAGGGCGATGCCCTTGCCCAGGCCACCGAGTGCGGCGACCAGCGCATTCGAGAGCGCGACGCTGCCGGTCTGCGTGCCCTTCACGGGGTCGAACACATAGCCGCTCATGTTCTTGCCGGCCTTGTCGACGACCATCGCCACGTAGGCCCAGCGGCCCGCGCTCAGGAAGTGCTTGCCCTTGATCTCGCCGCGGCCACTGCCGGTGCCGGTGTTGAAGCGCAGCTCGCAGTTGCTGAACAGGCCGAGCGCGAGGCCTGCGTTGTCGCCGGTGTCGTAGTTCTTGTTGGCGATGACCGAGGCGCCGTTGCTCACGCCCTGGCTGCAGGTGGCGTCGGTGCGCAGCCAGAAGCCGAAGGTGAAGGCGGCCACGGCGGGTGCCGTGGTCACGTCGCGCGTCTGCAGCAGCTTGTAGCCGGCCATGCCGCTCGCGTTCTTGATGCGGCTGTCCACGCGCAGCGCCTGCACGCGGTAGGGCGGCAGGAAGTTGTCGTCGGCCACGAGCGAGCCGCCGTCGGCATCCGCGGCCATGGGCACGAGCGTGGCGGTGGCGTTGAGGTCCAGCGCGGGCAGTGCGTCGAGCGGGAACAGATTGACCAGGCCCACCTTCACGTAGGCGATCTGCGCGGAAACCGAGACGTTGGCGCCGCCGGCGGCGACCGTGTACTGGAACGCGTAGAGGCCGTCGGCCGCGGCCTTGACCGGGTCGGTGTAGCGCGTGGCGCCGGCCGGCAGCGTGGCGATCGGCTTGCCGTCGCGCAGCACCTGCACCGGGCCGCCGAGGTCGCCCGCGAGCGTCCACGAGAGTTCGATGCTGCTGCGGTCGGCGCTGGTGCGGGCCGCGAGCTGCTGCACGGCGGTGGTGGCCTGCAGGGTCTGGCCGTTGAGGTTGTAGGCCGCGGTCGCGGGCAGCGCGCCGAGGTGGCGCAGCACCGTGGGCGCGATGTCGGTCGCGGCGGCCGACTGGCGCAGCGCGGTGTCGTCGGCCGGCGAGGCGGCGCCGACGGCGGGCAACGCGGGCAAGGTCTTGTTGCTGGCGATGAAGACGGTCTTGTTGTCGACGTCCTTCAGGCTGGTGACGCCGCCGAAGGCATCGAGGCCGTGGCCGGTCGTGAGGATCACGAGCCAGTCTTCCTTCGCGTCGTTGGCCGTGCGTTGCGCGATGCGCGCGAGCAGCTGGCCGACGGCCGTTGCGGTGTCGGAGACGGCGCGCTGGTAGCTCTCGCTGCGCAGGCCGTTGGCGGCGGCTGCGGCAGGTGCGCTGTACTGCGCCACCAGCAGGTCGTAGCCTGCGCCGATGAGGCGCGTGGTGTTGGCGGTCACGCAGGCGTCGGCGCCGGCGCAGTCGACGGCGGTGTCGAGCGTGCCGGTTTCCGCGAGCAGCAGGTTCGGATACAGCGTGTTGGCGGTGACCGATGCGGTGAGATAGCCCGCGTCTTTCTTTTGCTTCGCGAAGGCGAAGACCGAGGGCGCGAGCTTGGCGTCGATGCGTTGGTCCGCGGTGTCGGCGCGCACTGCGTGGCGGGGCACCCAGGTGCCGGTCAGCAGCGTGGCCCAGCCGGGGCCGTCGGTGGTGGGCTGCTCGCTGAGCGCGCCGTCGGTGCCGCCGGTCCATGCGGGAGCGAGCTGCAGCGATTGCAGCGCGGCCGGAACCTTCTTCTGTGCGATGGCGTCGCGCAATGCTGCATGCGTGAGGCCGTCGATCTCGACGATCAGCGCCTTGGGGCCGCTCTTGCCTTCGTTGGGCGTGCTGCTCGGGGGCGGCGTGGGAGTGCCGCTGATGGGAGGAAAGGCAACGCCTCCGCCGCCTCCACCGCCGCAGGCCGCGAGCGCGGCGGAAATCGCAAGGGGCAACAGCCAGCGCGTGAGGGGCGCGGCGTGCGTAGAAGGAGTCGGACGCATCGGAAAAGCCGTTCGGTTCTTGTTGTCTGTCGAAGGAGGTGAAAGGCCGGCGCGAAAAAAAAGTGCCACGAAGGCACTGCGCACCGGACAGGCGACAAGACTAGGGAGAACCCGTTACTCGGCAGTGAACGAGCGATGACAGTGGGACGAAACGCGTGTGACAACGCGCTGGTCTTTGAGGTTGCGAGTGACGGACGGTGGTGCGTGCACAGGACACCGGGTACTCCCCTGTGCGAATGTCCCCCGGGGCTTCGCCCCTCCTCCTTGATTTCGCTGCGGGGAGCACCCGGTGCCCTGCGCACGAGGGCACGTTGCTGGTGTGCGGCCGGTCAACGACCGCACGGCCCATCGACGTGATCGCGCCCTGAACAACGCGCTAGAAAGCGCTCAGGACTCGTTGCTGATGCCGCTCGACACATGCCCCGCAGGCACATGCCGCGAGGCCGCGTCGACGTGACCGGTCTGGTCGTCGAAGAAGAAGTCGGGCTCGAACTCGCGCAGGAACTCGCCCTTGGGCAGGCCGCCGAGGAACATCGCTTCGTCGACGCGGATGTTCCACTTCATGAGCGTGCGGATCGCGCGCTCGTGCGCCGGTGCGCTGCGCGCCGTGACCAGCGCGGTGCGGATGCGCATCTGTGCATTACCCGCCATCTGCAGACGGTGCAAGGCCATCAGCAGCGGCTTGAACGGGCCTTCGGGCAGGGGCAGGTCGGCCTTGCTGAGTTCGTGCGCCTGGAAGGCGTCGAGGCCCTCGGCCTGGAACACGCGCTCGGCTTCGTCGCTGAACAGCACGGCGTCGCCGTCGAAAGCGATGCGCACTTCGTTCGGCCAGGCATCGCTGGCTTTCACCGATTCGACCAGCACGCGCGCGGCGGGAAAGCCCGCGGCGAGTGCCTCGCGCACGTCTTGTGCGTTGACCGACAGGAACAGGTGCGCGCGCAGCGGGCGCAAATAGCCGAAAGGCGGGCGGCCTTGCGTGAACACGCCGCGCTGCAGTTTGATGTCGGCCGCGGCGCTCGACTTGAAGATGCGCATGCCCGACACCGGGTCGTTGCGCGAGAGGATGACCACCTCGACGCGCTGCACGCCGTCTTCGTTGAAACGCAGCAGCTTGCGGATCAGCGACGACGCGATGCCGGGGGCGGCCGGTTCATCGATGCGATCGAGCTGCAGCTTCATGTAGCCCTCGTTGTCGCCGGCCTCGAAGATCTTGTTTTCTTCTTCGAGGTTGAACAGGGCCCGCGAGGAGATCGCGACCACGAGTTTGTCTTCGAGCGTTACGGGCATGTGAGGGGCTCCCCGTCCGTCGTCACTTGACGAACTGGTTCAGCTGAATGATGGGCAGCATGACGGCCAGCACGATGAGCATCACCACGCCGCCCATGGCGACGATGAGCAGCGGCTCCAGGATGGTGGCCAGGTGCATCGCGCGGCGCTGCACTTCGGCGCCCAGCTGGTTGGCGGCGCGTTGCAGCATCACGGGCAGCGTGCCGGTCTGCTCGCCCAGTCGCGCGAACATCGACACCAGCCCGGGAAAGCGTTTTTTCTGCGCCAGTGCGGACGCCAGCGGCGCGCCTTCGCGCACCAACACCAGCGCGTCGAGCGCGTCGGCGCGCATGGCGCGGTTGCCCAGCGTTTCGGAGGCGGCCTGCAGCGCGCGCAGGATCGGCACGCCGGCCGTGGCCAGCATGGCGAGCGTGCTGGCGAAGCGCGCCGCGTTGTAGCCGCGCGCGAGCTTGCCGACCAGCGGCAGCTTGAGCCAGGCGGCATCGAACTTGAGGCGGAAGGCTTCCTGCGCCAGCGCGACACGCACACCGATGGCCGCGAGCACGATGGCGCCCAGCATCCACCAACCGTAGTTGCGAACGGCCGCGCTCAGCGACAGCATCACGGTGGTGAGGAAGGGCAGCGAGCGCTTGGTGCCCGCGAACACCTGCGCCACCTGCGGCACCACATAGCTCACGAGGAAGATCACGATCACGATCGCCACCAGCGTGACGATGGCCGGGTACAGCGCGGCGCCGATCAGCTTCTGCTGCAGCACCTGGCGCTCTTCAAGGTCGTCGGCCAGGCGTTCGAGCACCAGCCCGAGGTTGCCGCTTTGCTCGCCGGCGCCGATCACGGCGGTGTAGATGGGCGAGAACTCGCGCGGGTGCGCCGACAGCGCGCGCGCAAAGGGCGAGCCCGCGTTGACCTCGGCGCGCAGCGAGGCGACGAGGTTGCGCTGCGGTTCCGATTCGGCTTCGTCGGTGAGGGCCGTGAGCGCGCGTTCCAGCGGCAGGCCGGCGGAGATGAGGCCGGCGAGCTGGCGCGTCCACACGGCGAGGTTCGTCGAGTTGAAGACGCGCTTGCCGCCGCCGAGCCAGCGCGTGAGCGCGTTGCTTCCGGCGCCGCCGCCACCGGCCGCATCGCCGCTGCCGACCGGCTTGACCGACAGCGGAATGAGTGCCTGTGCCCGCAGCAGGCCGCGTGCGGCGCGAGCGGTGTCGGCCTCGAGCACGCCTTCGCGCGACTGGCCGCTGGCATCGATGGCTTCGAAGGAATAGGCGGGCATCGCGGGACGTTACTCGCGGGTGACGCGCAAGAGTTCGGCGCGCGAGGTGATGCCGGCCTGCACCAGCCGTTCGCCGTCTTCGCGCATGGAGCGCAGGCCGCCGCGTGCGCCGGCTTCGAACAGCGCGCTCTCGGCCGCCTTGCCGTGGATGAGTGCCTGCACTTCGTCGTCGGCCACGAGCAGCTCGAAGATGCCGGTGCGGCCCTGGTAGCCGGTCTGGCCGCAGGCCTCGCAGCCCGCGCCGCCGCAGGCCGTGCAGACCTTGCGCACGAGGCGCTGCGCCAGCACGCCGAGCAGCGACGAGCTCAAGAGGAAGGGCTCCACGCCCATGTCGGTGAGGCGCGTGACGGCGCTCACCGAGTCGTTGGTGTGCAGCGTGGCCAGCACGAGGTGGCCGGTGAGCGAGGCCTGGATGGCGATCTGCGCGGTTTCGAAGTCGCGAATTTCGCCGATCATGATCACGTCGGGGTCTTGCCGCAGGATGGCGCGCAGGGCCTTGGCGAAGGTGAGTTCGATCTTCGCGTTGATCTGCGTCTGGCCCACGCCCGGCAGCTCGTACTCGATGGGGTCTTCGACCGTCATGATGTTGCTGCGGCTCGCGTCGAGGCGGGCCAGCGCGGCGTACAGCGTGGTGGTCTTGCCCGAGCCGGTGGGGCCGGTCACGAGGATGATGCCGTGCGGCTGCGCAATGAGCTTTTCGAAGCGCGCCAGCGAATCGCCCTGCATGCCGACCGATTCGAGCGTGAGCTTCGATTCGCTCTTGTCCAGCAGGCGCAGCACGGCGCGTTCGCCGTGTGCGCTGGGCAGCGTCGACACCCGCACGTCGACCGCGCGCGTGCCGATGCGCAGGCTGATGCGTCCGTCCTGCGGCAGCCGCTTCTCGGAGATGTCGAGGTCGGCCATGATCTTCAGGCGCGAGATCAGCGCGGCGTGCAGTGCGCGGTTGGGCTGCACCACTTCGCGCAAGGTGCCGTCGATGCGAAAGCGCACGGACGACGTGCGCTCGTAGGGCTCGATGTGGATGTCGCTGGCGCCGTCGCGCGCGGCCTGCGTGAGCAGCGCGTTGAGCATGCGGATGATGGGCGCGTCGCCGGCGCTGGCCAGCAGGTCTTCGACGGCCGGCAGCTCCTGCATCATGCGCGAGAGGTCGGCGTCGTTCTGCACTTCGCTGACCACCGCGGCGGCGCTCGATTCGCCCTGGGCGTAGGCGGCGCTGATGCGCTGGGCGAGCGGGCCGTCGTCGAGCACCTCGAAGGCCTGCACGCCGTACTTGCGGGTCACTTCACCGACCGCGCTGCGCGCCGGATGGGAAGACATCCACAGCGTGTGGCGGCCGTCGTCCGTGGCTTCGAGCAGCAGTTGCTGGCTGCGTGCGAATGCGTAGGGCAGGGGATAGCGCATGGGTGGCTGGCGTGTGCGGGACGGGGTTCAGGGCGACTCGCGCGAGCTGGTCGGGTCGGAGGTGGGCGGCAGCGCGCCGCGCAGCGGGCTGGGGGCGAGCCGGCGGTTGTCGGTGGCGGGGCGCGGCGGCGGGATCAGCTGCGTGCCTTCCATGCGGGTCTCGCTGGTCCTGCTGCTGTCGTTGCCGTTGAGGCGGTTGATGCGCACCAGCGGCGCCTCGGGCAGCACGGGCGCCGAGTCGACACCGCGCAGCATGATGTTGTCGGTGTTGGGCTGCGTGCGCTGCTGCATGCCGCGGATCTCGTCGTAGCGGTCGTAGGCGAAGGCTTCGGTCGAAGCGCCGTCGCGCATCACGGCGGGGCGCAGGAACATCATGAGGTTGCTCTTGTCGCGCGTGCGCACCTCGTTCTTGAACAGGTTGCCGAGCACGGGGATGTCGCCGGCCACGGGCACCTTTTCGACGGTGTTGCCGTAGTTGTCCGACAGCAGGCCGCCGAGCATCACGAGGCCGCCGTCTTCGACCAGCACGCTCGACTCGATGGAGCGCTTGTTGGTGGTCGGACCGTTGGGGTCCTTCACGGTGTTCTGGTCGACCGTGGAGGTCTCCTGGAAGATGGTCATCTTCACGGTGCCGTTCTCGTTGATGGTCGGGCGCACGCGCAGGGTGAGGCCCACGTCCTTGCGCTCCACCGTGGTGAACGGGTTGATGCCGACCGAGCCCGAGGTGCTGGCGTACTGGCCGGTCACGAAGGGCACGTTCTGGCCGATGACGATCTTGGCTTCTTCGTTGTCCAGCGTCAGCAGGTTGGGCGTGGACAGCACGTTGGCGTCGCCGTCGCTGTTGAAGAAGTTGGCGATGGCGCCCAGGATGTACTGGCCGCCGATCTTGCCGGCAATGCCCAGGTTCAGGCCGGTGGAGGGGCGGATGCCGGCCACGTCGCGCGTGGCCAGTGCTTGCGTCAGCGCCAGGATGTTGGCGCTGGCCAGGCTGGAGTTGGTGCCGATGACGGCGTTGTTGCCCAGCGCGCTTTGCCACTGCACGCCGAAGTTGGCAGCCTTCTTGGCGCTGACTTCGACGATGAGCGCCTCGATCATCACCTGCGCGCGGCGGCCGTCGAGCTTGTCGATCACGGCGCGCATCTGGCGGTACTGCGGCTCGGGCGCGGTGATGATGAGCGAGTTGGTGCTCGGGTCGGCCTGGATCTGGCCGCCGGTGGACGGTTGGTTGGCGTTGTTCAGCGGCGCGTTGGCCGCGGCCGAACCGCCGCCCTGGGTGTTGTTGCCGCCGAAGCCGGCCTGCGTCATCGGCATGCTGGCCGGCGGCACCGACGAGCCGGCGCTGCCCGCGGCCCCGGGCGCACCCGGCACCTGCGACTGCTGCTGGCTTGCGGCCATGGCGGCGCGCAGCGTGGCGGCCAGGCGCACCGCGTCGGCGTTCTTCAGGTAGACCACGTAGATGTTGCCGGCCGCGCCGTTGCTGCTTTCGGCCGGCGCACGGTCGAGCTTCTCGACCAGCGTGCGCACGAGCTGCGCGCGCGCGGGGTTGGCGGCGCGAAGGATCAGCGAGTTGCTGCGCGGGTCGGCCATCAGCGTGGTGCGGAACGAGGCATCGGCCCCGCCCGGTGCGGCGGCGCCCGGCGCACCCGCGCCGCCGCCTTCGACCAGGCGCGTGACCAGCGGCACCATGTCGGTGGCGACCGAATGCTTGAGCTGGATGACCTCGATGTCGGACGCGTTGGGCACGTCGAGCGACGCGATGATGCGCGCCAGCCGGCGCATGTTGTCGGCGTAGTCGGTGATCACGAGCGAGTTGTTGCCCGGGTTCACGTTGATGGTGTTGTTCGGCGGGATCAGCGGGCGCAGCACCGGCAGCAGGCTGTTGGCCGACTCGTAGTTCAGGCGAAAGATCTGCGTGACGATCTGGTTGCCCGCGGCCGAGCTGGCGCCGCTGATGGTGGTGTTGACGGTGCTGGTCTGCAGCTTGGCGTCGGCCTCGGGCACCACCTTGTACAGGCCGTCGGCTTCCACCACCGCGAAGCCCTGCAGGCGCAGCGCGGCGGCAAACTGGTTGAACGCAGCGGCCGGCGCCAACGGGCGGTCGGTGACCAGGTTCATGGTGCCCTTCACGCGCGGATCGACCACCACGTCGCGCCCGGTGACCACGGCCATGGTGCGGGCCACGGCCTCGATGTCGGCGGCGGCAAAGTTCAGCGTGATCGGTTCGCCGCGCCGCGGGGCGTCGCCGGTCTGTGCGTAGGCGGCCGGCAAGACCGGCACGAGAGACGCCGCGATCAGCAGGCGTACCGCGAGCGCGACGAGGCCGGGGCGGGCGCCGGACGAGGACAGAGGCTTCTTCATGGTCGGATCAACCCAGGGTGATGATCGAGCGCGCACCGTCGCGCCGCCCGATGATGTTCAACAAATTGGAAAGTGCGTCTTCGCGGCCCGGTGCCGCGCTGGCTTCGCCGTTGAAGCGCAACGCGGTGCCGCTCCAGCTGCCGCTGCCGTTCAGTTCAAGGCTGCCTTCGCGCGTGCTCAGCAGCAGCGTGGGACGCGTGCCGCCTTCGAGCGAGAGGCGGTAGCTGCCCATCGGCCGCAGGGTCGACAGGGCGGAGGACACATCGGTGGCGTCGAGCGTGGCCTGGCCTTCGATGCGCAAGGCGGGGCCGTCCCACTGCATGGCGAAGGCGCGGGTGTTGAGGTCGAGGGCGCCTTCGAGCTTGAGCGTGTTCCAGGGCGCGCCCAGGCCGGTGAGCAGCGTGGCGGGCCAGCGCGAGCGGGCGTCCTGCCAGGTGAGCTGCAGGCCGTCGGCGCGCGGGCTGGCTTGCAGGCCCAGCGGTTGCGCCGCGCAGCAGGACAGATCGAGGCGTGCCGAGAGGCCGCGCCAGTTCGGCCACATGCGCCAGTTCAAGAGGCCCGGCAGCGAGACGGCCTGCGCGCCGCCGGCGCCGCTGGCGAACACGACGGCGGCGGTGCCGTTCCAGACCGTGCCGCGCGGGTTGACCAGCAGCAGGCGGCCTTGCGTCCAGCCTGAGAGTGCCGATGCCAGCCAGCGCGCCGGTGCGAACAGCACGACCGCGACCAGCACGCCGGTGACGGCGCCGAGCACGGCCCAGCGCCAGCTGCCGCGGCGCGGCTGGAGGTCGGGGACCGGGGGACGTCTCGCCATGCCGTGCGTGCGTGGGGCTGCTTCAGCGCGGGGCGGGCAGCGCCATCACGAGCGTGCCGTCCCAGCGGGGTTGCGGAGGTTGGTCGGGCGTGGCGGGCGCAGGCTTGGCGCCCGGCGGCGGCGGTGCGACGGGCGCGCGCGTCAGGTGCACTTCGCGCGGCACGGCGTGGGCGTTGCCGCGCGCCTGTGCGAGCCATTGCGCCAGGCCCTGGGCCGGCGCACCGCGCAGCGTGACGGTGGCGCCGCCGTCACCACCGGCCGTCATGAGCTGCGCGTTCGTGACGCCGAGGCCGTCGCGCACCGAGCTTTCGAGCGCGCGCAGGGCGTCGTCGCGCGCCAGGCGCGGTTGCGACTGCAGCGCTTTCGCGCGGTTCTGCAAGGTGGCCATCTGCTGGAGCTGGGCGTCGAGCCGTGCGTGTTCGGCCGGTGCCGCGGCCAGCGTGCGCAGCGCGGGGGCGAGCGCGATCCACCAGAGCAAGGCCAGTGCCACCAGCGCGACGGCGCCGATGACGAGGCGGCGCTCGCGCATCCCGAGGACGGCCCAGCGGGCCTTGAGTTGTTCGCTGAAGTTCATCGGTTGGCCTCGGCCTGCACCAGCAGCAGGTCGCCTTCGGTGCGCACCTGGTAGCCGCGTGGCGACAGCGCGGTGGTGATCTGCGTGACCTCCTGCGGCTGCAGCCCGAGGCCGCGCAGGCGCAGCTGGCCGGCGCTGAAGTCGATGGCGCTCGGGGAGCGGCCGGGCGGCAGGGCGGTGGCGATGGCGCCGACCATGGGTTCGAAATCGCTCGGTGCCACATCGCCCACGGCCTGCTGCAGCGCGGCGACTTCGCGGCCCATCTGCAGCGGCGCGTCGACCACGATCTTCACCGAGGGAAAGGTCTGCGTCAGGATGGCGCGCGTGGCCTGGCGCTTGGACTCGAGCGCGTTGCGCTCCTTCCAGGCCCAGGCGTTCAGGCCGATGAGCTGGGTCAGCAGCAGCACCACGATGCCCCAGCGCGCAGCGCGCCATTCGGGCGCGAAACGCAGGGTCTGCAGCACCGAGGCGAACTTCTTGCCGGCGCGCGCGCGGCCCGTCACGGCCAGGTCGAACTGCGCGAGTTCCCAGGGCGTGCGCGTGGCGTGCAGCCAGCGCTGCGGCGCCTGCACGATCGGCACGCGGCGCTGCAGCAGGTGCTCGGCCGCTTCGGCCACGGCGGGCTCGGTGGTGATGACGGCGGTGTCCAGCGGCAGGCCGTTCGACAGGGCCAGGCCCGCGCCGGCCAGCGGCAGCGAGACCACGCCGTCGCCGTCGCAGACCGTGAGCTGCGGCGCCTCGGGCTCGCCCGTGACCTGCAGCAGCGGCGGCGCGTCGGCCGGCTGCGGCGTGAATTCGGGAACGATGCGCACGACGCGCCGGCCGGCGGCTTCGAGCCCCTGCACGACGCTGCGCAACCAGATGCGGTTGCAGGCCGCGACCCACACCGGTTCGCCGGCCTTGGCGTCGGGCGCGAGCGCGAAGTGCAGGGCTTCCGGGTCGTCGAGCAGGTGCTCTTCGAGCAGGCCGTCGAGCACGGCGCGCAGCTTCGAGGTGCTGCCCATGCTGCCCTTGGGCAAGGTGACACGGTGCCACGAGAGCGCCGCGGACGGAATGCCGAGCGTGACCTCGGGGCCCGACGGCAGCAGTGCCAGCAGCGCACGGCCCTGGTCGCGCAGGGCGATGCCGTCCTCACCGGCCTGGGCCCAGTCGTACTCACCCGCGGCATCGGCCGGAGGGAGGGGGGCAAGGAGCAGCAGCGGGGTCATGTGGGGGGTGTCGGAAAAGCCGGTGATTGTAGGAGGGTGGCTTACAAGTTGTTGCTATTGTTTGAATAGCATACCTTGCAGAGACTACGTGCGTTTGACGGTGTTTTGATCAGAGAAAAGGAAAGCGGCGTCAGGGTTTTGCCGGGGGCAGGGTGGCGCCCGCGCCACGGGTGCGCCAGACGGTGGTCACAGCCAGGCCTTTGCGAAAGAGCAGCGAGTGCTCTTCCACCCAGGTGCGGTCCAGCCGCAGCCGGCCGTACACCTCGAAATACTGCGTGCCCACGCCGTGCTGGGCCGCGTTGAAGCGCGAGCCGCCGCTGGGCAGGCCGGCGTTGGCTTCCTCGATGTTCTTGAAGAAGGAGCGGGTGCGCCGCTCCACCAGCTGGCGCGCGCTGGCGATGCCCAGCGATTCGACGCTCGCGCTGATGGCTTCGGCGCTGGCCGTGTTGAGGTTGAGCGTGGTGCGCTCCGGCAGGATCGTCACGTAGGGCTCGAGCGCGGCGGCGGTGGCGGGCGAGAGGCCGAGCCACACCAGCTGCGCGACTTCCTGCGGCATCAGGGGGGCGGCGCCGGTGTCGGCGCTGGCTTCGCTGCTGCCGCCACCGCCGCTACCGCCTGAGGCGGCGTCGGTGCTGCCGGTGTGCAGCGCGCTCGCGAGCCGCGCGGTCATCTGGGTCAGCTCGCCGGCCGGCAGGCCCAGCAGGTTGAAGAGGCGCGTGAAGGCGGCGACGCTGGCCGGCACCGGCTTGCCGGCGTCCACCAGCGACAGCACGTTCAGCTTGGACTGCGCGTCGACGATGCGGCCCGACAGGAAGGCGTCGGGCAGGCCTTCGAGGTTGTCGCTCGCCACGTTCTTCTCGGCCGACAGGAAGCTGGTGAGGCGAGCCTCTTCGAGCGGCACGGCCCACGGCTCGCCGAGGTGGTCGGGGCCGCCGGCGCGGCCGTCTTCGCCGAGGATCAGGCGCGACCAGTCGAGCGCGCCGATCAGCACCCAGGCCGCCTGCACGCGCGCGCGCTCGGCGCCTTCGACTTCGGCCGAGCGCCACTGCTGCCAGAGCGCGGCGGCGGAGAAGGTGGCGACCAGCATCACGGTCAGCATGGCGGCGAGCAGCGCGGCGCCGCGCTGGCGGCGTGCGCTGGCCACGCGATGGCGTTGCGGTGCGGTCATGAGCGCGGTCCCCCGAGCGTCGGGCGCACCCAGTCGCGCGTGAGCGTGCCCGAGAGCCCGTCGCCGGGCGGCAGGGTCAGGACGAGCCGCACGCCGTCGGGCATCGCGATGAGCGCGCCGGCCGGGTTGGAGGGGTTCGCCGCCGCCACGGGCAGCGGCTCCGCCGGCACCCAGGCGTTGTTGCGGAAGTACGCGAGCTGCCAGCTGTTGACCGGCATCAACGCGACATCCGTGGCGCCGCCGGTGGGTGCGGCGCCGTCCTGTGCCCAGGCGGCTGCGAGGTTCCAGGCCTGCACCCATTCGCCGCGCGTGGCGAAGGGCGCCGACTGCCAGCGCCGCCAGCGCGTGCCGTCGGCGCCTGGGCGCAGTGTCCAGGCGACGACCTGCACGGTCGGCGTGCTGGTGTCGCTGCCGCGGCGCGTCATGCGCAGCACGCGGCCGTCCCAGTCGATCGGGCGGGTCTGCGCGAGCAGGGTGATGGCGTCGAGGTCAGCGCTCCACTGCGCGAGCGTGGCCTGCAGCGTGAGCACCGCGTCGGCGCGCTGCTGGTTCTGCGTGGTGGCGCGCGACATGCTGTCCAGGCCGCGCCAGCTCACGAGCGCGAGCAGCGCCATCACCGCGATGGCGACCAGCAGCTCGATCAGTGTGAAGCCGCGCGCGCGCGAAGGCTTCGTCATCAGACGCGCCCCACCACGGTCGACACGCGCAGCAGCGGTGCGCTGCCTTCGTCGCGCACCTGCACGTCGACGCGCCGGAAATTCGGGTTGAGCGTGGGCACGGTCGTGGTCGTCACCAGGAAGGTGAGACCGGCCTGCAGGCAGATCGAGCCCGAGTCGCCGACGGCCGGCATCTGCCGCGACAGGCGCGCCTTGGCGAGTTCGTTTTCGGCGCACAGGCCGGCCAGCACGAGGTCGGACTGGCGCTGCGCATTGCGCGTGAGCGACATCGTGGCCTGCGAGCCCGCCGCGAGCGCGAGCGCGACGATGCCGAGTGCGATCAGCACCTCGATCAGCGTGAAGCCGCGGTGGCGTGCGGTGCGCCGCAGCCGTTGTCTCATGGCACGGCGAACACGGTGAAGGGCCGCAGCCCGTCGGTGGCAACGCGCAGCATGCGCGCGGGCGGGCCTTCGCTGTGCAGCATGACCTGCTGCGCCGGAATGATGGGGTCGGGCCCGAGCTGCAGCGCCGCCACCGGCGTGCCGCCGCCCAGCAGGGGCTGGGCCGTGATGCCGGCGTGGGTCCAGCCGGTGGGGAGGGCGTCGGCCGGCAGGCCGTCGAACACGAAGCCGCCGCCTTCGACGAGGCGCCAGCGCACCATGACGCCGCTGGCACGCGACTGGGCGCGGGCCGATTCGAGCAGGGCGGCGAGGCGGTCGGCCTCGCGGTCGAGCGCGGCGGCGTTGCTGTCGCGCATTGCGAAGCTGACGCCGGCGGTTGCGATGGCGATGATCGCGATCACCACGATCAGCTCCAGCAATGTGAAGCCGCGCGCCGCGCGAGGCATTGGCAGCACCACGCGGCCGGGGGTGATGCGCTTACTGCCAGCTGCCGATGTCGGCATTCTTGCCCTCGCCGCCGCTCTGTCCGTCGGCGCCGAAGGAGAGCACGTCGATTTCGCCCTTGATGCCGGGGTTCATGTACTGGTACGGATGGCCCCAGGGGTCGTTGGGCAGCTTCTCGACGTAGGGCTTCCAGTTGGGTGCGGCCGGGCCGGCGGTGGGGCGGGTCAGCAGCGCCTGCAGGCCCTGCTCGGCGGTCGGGTAGCGCTGGTTGTCGAGGCGGTAGAGCTTGAGTGCCTGCATCAGGTTGTTGATGTCGGTGCGGGCGGCGGTGACGCGGGCGTCGTCGGCGCGCTCGATCACGTTCGGCACGATCAGCGCAGCGAGCACGCCGATGATGACAAGCACCACCATGAGTTCGATCAGCGTGAAGCCGCGTTGTGCGGTGCGGGAGACGGAACGAAGGAGTTTGTTCATAGCTTGCGGGGACATGAGGCGGTAAGCGCGCTGCATGATAATCCGCGGCCATGACAAGTCCTTACTCCGCAGCCCGCTGGCATGCCCCACTTGCAACGACGGGGCTTTGGGCGTTGGCCGCGGGCGCCGCGGTGTTCTGGGCGCTGCGGCTGGCCTCGCCGGCCGACGCCGTGGCCGCCGCTGCCACGATGCCGCGCGCACCGGTCGCGGCCGATGCCGAGGCGGTGGCCCGGTTGCTGGGCGTGGTCACGGTGACGTCGAACGCGCCCGTGGCGCCGGAGGCTGCGAGCCGCTTCGCGCTGTCGGGCGTGGTGGCGGACCCGTCGAACCAGGGCGCGGCGCTGATCTCGATCGACGGCAAGCCGCCGCGGCCGTTCCGCGTCGGCTCGAAGGTCGGTGAGAGCTATGTGCTGCAGTCGGTGGGTGTGCGCGCGGCGACGCTCGGTGCCCAGCGCGACGGGCCGGCGGCGTTCACGCTGCAGCTGCCGGTGCGTGCGCCGCTGAGCATGGGGCTTCCGACGCCGCCTGGCGGTCTGCCCACGATGCAGTCACCTGCGCCAGCCGGGCCGTTGCCGGCCACGATGCCGGCGGTGGTGATGCCGCCTCAGCAGCCCCCGGCACTGGCGGGCGCCGCGATGGAGCCGCCGCCGCAGGCGCAGACCCCTGCGCAGTAAGCGCAGCGGTCTCTTTCTCTTTTCTTCAGGCCTGGAGGAACAGGCGGTAGGCCGGGTTGGCCGTTTCCTCGACGCAGGGATAGCCCAGCGTTTCGAGGAAGCTGTCGAAGGCCGCCGACTCTTCGGCCGGCACCTGCAGGCCCACGAGGATGCGTCCGTAGTCGGCGCCCTGGTTGCGGTAATGGAACAGGCTGATGTTCCAGTTCGGCCGCATCAGGCTCAGGAACTTGAGCAGCGCACCCGGACGCTCGGGGAACACGAAGCGCAGCAGGCGCTCGTCGTGCGCCAGCCCCGTGCGGCCGCCGACCAGGTGGCGCAGGTGCTCCTTGGCGAGCTCGTCGTGCGTGAGGTCGAGCGCGTCGAAGCCGTGTTCGATGAAGACCTTCGCGATGGTGGCCGACTCGCCGCGTGCCGAGGTCGTGAGGCCGACGAACACGTGGGCCTTGGCGGCATCGCTGATGCGGTAGTTGAACTCGGTCACGTTGCGCGGCGCAACGCCGGCCGGCAACTCGCTGATGAGTTCGCAGAAACGGCGGAAGCTGCCGCGCTCTTCGGGGATGGTCACGGCGAACAGCGCCTCGCGCTCCTCGCCGACCTCGGCCCGCTCGGCCACGAAGCGCAGCCGGTCGAAGTTCATGTTCGCGCCGCACAGGATCGCCGCGTAGGTCTCGCCTTGGCGGCCATGCTCGGCGGCGTACTGCTTGATGGCCGCCACGGCCAGCGCACCGGCCGGCTCGACGATGCTGCGCGTGTCGACGAAGACGTCCTTGATGGCGGCGCACACCGCATCGGTGTCGACCGAGATGTAGCTGTCGACCAGGTTCTGCGCGATGCGGAAGGTTTCCTCGCCGACCAGCTTGACGGCCGTGCCGTCGGAGAACAGGCCCACGTCGGGCAGGTTCACGCGCTGGTGCGCGGCGACCGATTGCATCATCGCGTCGGAGTCGTTCATCTGGACGCCGATCACCTTGATCTCGGGCCGCACGGCCTTGATGTAGTTGGCCACGCCGGAGATCAAACCACCGCCGCCGATCGCCACGAACACCGCGTCGAGCGGGCCCTGGTGCTGGCGCAGGATCTCCATCGCAATGGTGCCCTGGCCTGCGATGACATCGGGATCGTCGAACGGGTGGACGAAGGTCAGGTTCTGTTGCGCCTGCAATTCGAGCGCGTGCAGGTAGGCGTCGGAATAGCTGTCGCCGTGCAACACGATCTCGCCGCCGAAACCACGCACCGCATCGATCTTCAATTGCGGCGTGGTCACGGGCATCACGATCACTGCGCGCGTGCCGAGCTTGCGCGCACCGAGCGCAACGCCTTGCGCGTGATTGCCGGCCGATGCGCAAATCACACCGCTCGCCAATTGCGCTTTGCTCAGGTGCGCCATCTTGTTATAGGCACCGCGCAGTTTGAAACTGAATACGGGTTGCTGGTCCTCGCGCTTGAGCAATACGGTATTGCCGAGCCGCTCGCTGAGCGCGCGCGCCTTCTCCAACGCAGACTCGACAGCCACGTCGTAGACCCGCGCATTGAGGATTTTTCTGAGATAGTCGGCGGGCGTTAAGGCCGCAGTAACGGGTGCATTGCGCAAGATCTTTTCCAGGGAGTTTTCATTTGCTAACCATCAATCATAAGAGGCATCGGTATTGCATGCGGGGAATGGCATGGACACAAATGTCATAAACCTATTCCGCAAGGCTCCTGCTGCAAATGATTCCGGTTTTTTTGCGCGCACCTATCCCGCGATTCATACGCCCGCTAATTCGCTAACAGTTGGGCAGAATTTGTTATCAGTTTCTGTCAGTGACCTTTCGAAAGGACTGATGCAGGCCGAGGCCGCGCGCGTGCAACGCGGCGAAATCGGACGGCCCACATGGCAGGTCATGGGCAACAGATTGCGTGCGCACATCGTTCCGTTGCTGGGCGATGTGCCGGCGGCTGTGTTCGCGACCGCAGACGTGCAGCGCCTGATCGATCACCTCGGCGAACAAGGTTTCACCAGCACGACGATCGCGCAGTACCTTGTGCTGCTGCGCAAGGTGGTCATGCATGGCGTGCACGTCGGTGCATTGCGCGAGGCCCCCGTGTTCCCGAAGGTCAAGGTGCGCAGCCAGCCGCGCGGCAGCTTCAGCGTGGCGGAGTACCGTGCGCTGATTGCGGCGGCGCGCAGCGTGCGCGGCCATTCGCACCCGGTGCTGGACCGGCTGACGGCCGGCGAACGTTTCTGGATCGCTCGCGAATTGCTCGTCATGCCCGACGAGCTGCCCTGGCTGATCCGCTGGATGGTCAACACCTTCGTGCGTCCCAGCGACATCAAGCTCATGAAGCACAAGCACATCGAGGTGGTGCGAGGCAAGCATGTCTACCTGCGGATGAATCTGCCGGAGACCAAGCGGCACAGCCAGCCCATCGTGAGCCTGCGACCTGCCGTTCGTGTCTATGAATGCCTGCGCACGTACCGCGAGACGCATGGCTTCGGCGGGGCGGAAGACTACATCTTCATGCCGCACCTGAAGAACCGCGAGCACGCGCTGGCGGTTCTCAATTTCTTCTTTCACTGGGTGCTCGAAAAGACGGGGCTCGAAAAGGGGCCGCTGGGTCAATCGAGAACGCTGTACTGCCTGCGCCATACCGCCATCACGTTGCGGCTCCTGTATGGGCAGGGGATCGACATGCTGACCTTGGCGCGCAACGCACGCACGAGCGTCAACATGGTCGAACGTTTCTACGCATCGGTGTTGAGCGGAGAAATGAATGTGGGGCTGCTGCAGAGCAGGCGTGGCCGGGTGAGTTGAAGAAGGACAAAAAGCCGCCCGGCTTGAACCGGGCGGCTTGAGGGTCTCTTGATTCAAACTGGCGTGGGCCAGCATGAGAATCGAGCCGCGATCGATCAGAAGGCGTGACGGATGCCGAAGTCGTAGCCGGTCGAGGTCTTCGGGGTGAAGCCACCCGTGGTCACGAACGACGGGCCGCCAACGGTCAGACCTGCACCGTTCTTGTTGCTCACGCGAGCAACGGTGGCGTACAGGGCTGTGCGCTTCGACAGGTTGTGCACGTAGCCGATCGCCAGCTTGTTGGCCTTCTTGTCGGCGGGCAGCACTTCCCACGGGGTGCGGGCAACCAGGTTCTCGTCGTACTTGACGCTCGAGTACGAAGCGCGGATCAGGCCGGCACCGACCGGCACGGTCACGCCGAGCAGATAGCCGGTCAGGTCGATGTCTGGACGGCCACCGAGGTACGGTTCGACTTCGTAGTCGACCTTGTTCTTGGCGCGCGACAGTTCACCGAACAGCTTCACCGGACCGAAGTCGTACGAAGCGCCCAGGTTCAGCGTGTTGACCTTGGTGGTCGTGCCGACGTAGAACTGGTCGCCCACGGTGCTGCTCCCGTAACCCAGCGCAACGTCCAGCGGGCCGTTGGCGTAGCCGAAGCGGCCACCGATGTAACGGCCGGTGCGCGACGTGTTGTCCGTGGAAGGCGTAGCCAGGCCAGGGCTGTACTTGGTCTTCTCGCTGAAGCCGTACATCACTTGACCGTAGAAACCACCCAGGTTCGGCGGCAGGAAGTAGCCGATGCTGTTGCCGGCGCGCGCATAGGTGCTGCCACCGGCATCGGGGAGTTGCGGAACGTTCTTGAGGGCATCGGGGAGCTTCTTGCCGTCGGCGTAGCCGGTGAAGCTGCCGAACGCGCCGTTGGCGGTGTTGACCAGGTTGGTGCCCACGCCGTTGGTGCCGAACGGATCGAACACGGTGTCATTCCAGAAGGTCGGGGTGTAGTCGCGGCCGAGGCGGACTTCACCGAAACCGCCTGAGAGGCTCACGGTCGAACGGCGCGTGAATGTCGACACGCCGGTCTGACCATCGTCGTTGCTGATCGGCGCTTCGAGCCAGAAGCTGGCGGCCAGGCCACCACCGAGGTCTTCCGTGCCACGGAAGCCCAGGCGGCTGGAGTTGTAGCCCGAGTGGGCCAGTTCGCGGCGGCTTGCCTTGACGCTGCCGCGGTTCACGTAGAACGGGTTGTAGATGGGGAAGCCCAGCTTGTCGTACGTGACGCCGTTGCCCAGGTCACGCGAGGTGGACGAGTAGCCGCTGATCGACGCGTCGACCACACCAAACAGCGTGACGGACGACTGAGCCGAGGCAACACCGGCAACAGCCAGGGCAGCCAGAGCAGCTGCCCTTTCAGGGGGGCGGCTAGAGTGGCGCCGTCATGGGACGCACAAAGAAAAAAGCCCCGAGTTTTGCAACTCGGGGCTAAATCCACCAATTGGAAGGGTGGAGGAGACAACTGGGTGCACACCATGAAGTGCGCAGCAATGAAATAGAGTATACCCACCCTTTGTTGCGATGCAACAAGCAGGCGATGCTTTTCCCACACACAAACCGATGTTGGCGTGCACTTTTGCGCACCAATTCATCCCAATTGGAGCTGAAACACCATGGAATGCACAGTAAGTTGGACCGGTGACGCAGGCACCCGATCGGCCATGGGCTTCGTGGCCGAGACTGGCAGCGGCCACGTCCTGATGATGGACGGCGCCCCGGACGCAGCCAAGCCCGAGAACGGCGGCCAGAACCTGGCGGCGCGGCCGATGGAAACCGTGCTTGCGGGCACGGGCGGGTGCACGGCCTACGACGTGGTGCTCATATTGAAAAGGGGGCGCCATCGCGTCGAACGCTGCAGTGTGAAGCTGACCAGCGAGCGCGCCGAAAAGGACCCCAAGGTCTTCACGAAGATCCACATGCACTTCACCGTGGCGGGCAAGGGCATTCCGGCCACCGCCGTGGAGCGGGCGATCGCGCTGAGCCACGAAACCTACTGCTCCGCCAGCATCATGTTGGCGAAGACGGCGGAAATCACGACCAGCTTCGACCTGATCGAGACCTGAAACGCCGGGTGGCGGCGCGCTGGGCCTTAAATCCGGTGCGCGACGGTCGTCATGACCCGGGACGCCAGGCGCATCAGGGCCTTGGCGGGGGCCGGCAGTTCCGCGGCGCCCGCGTCGACGGCTTGCGTGGCATGGCGGGCTTCATCGATCTTCATCTGCTCGACCACGGCGCGGGAGGCGTGATCGGTCGGCGGCAGGCGGTCCAGGTGGCTTTCAAGGTGCGCTTCCACCTGCCGTTCGGTTTCGGCGACAAAGCCGAGGCTCAGGGGATCGCCCAGGCGTCCGGCAACCAGTCCGAGCCCGAAGGCTCCTGCATACCAGAGCGGGTTCAGGAGGGACGGTCGGGCACCCAGGTCGTCCAGCCGTTGCCGGGTCCAGGCCAGGTGATCGGTTTCTTCATGCGCGGCTTCCAGGAAGTGCGCACGCAGCGCCGGGTCCCGCGCCACGGCGGCCTGGGCGGTGTACAGCGCCTGGGCGCACACCTCGCCGACATGGTTCACGCGCATCAGCGCCCCGGCTTCGCGGCGCTCCGACTCGCTCAATTCACCTTGCGGCTGGATCGCGGGCGGAAGCGCCCGGGTGGCGTGAGATCGAGCAAAAAGCGTGCGCAAAGCCGCATCGGCGGCAGTCAGGGCGGGGTCGAGCAGGGCAGTCATGGCTCTATTTGAACGCACCTGTCCAGCGATGCAAGGAGGGCACATTTCGTTTCATATCGTGGCAAAACCACCTGTCTAAGTCCTTTGTTGCACGACTGCAACGAAACACACGGGGCTTCCAAGATTTAGGGCGATTTGTTTTGCCCTGCCGCAGCGGCTCTGGTGCAATAGCATCAACTTCCCAAAAGGAGGTTGGCCCGGGGTCCGGTGGGAGCACTAAGTGCCAGTCACGGTGAGCCCTTCGCACCGGAGCCCTATGTTTAACCTTGGAGAAACTTGCAATGAAAAAATCTCTAGTTGCTCTGGCTGCCCTGGCTGTTGCCGGTGTTGCCTCGGCTCAGTCGTCCGTCACGCTGTTTGGTGTGGTCGACGCGTCGATCAGCGGCTACTCGTCCACCTCGCGTGACCTGAACGGTGCCACCTTCCTGAACCCGTTCTACCTGAACAAGGGCAGCGTCAAGGCCAGCAGCCGTCAACTGGCTAACTCGGGCTACAACTCCAGCCGTCTGGGCTTCCGTGGTACGGAAGACCTCGGTGGTGGCCTGGCCGCCAGCTTCTGGCTCGAAGCTCCGATCAAGAACGATGACGGCTCTGAAGGTGTTGCAACGTTCGCACGTCGCTCGACCGTGAGCCTGTCGGGTGGTTTCGGTGAAATCCGCCTGGGTCGTGACTACACCCCGACGTTCTGGAACGACACCGTGTTCGATCCGTTCGGCACCAACGGCGTTGGCACCAACCTGATCTCGACGGCCAATGGCTCGTTCGGCGGCTTCGGTTCGCCCGCAGCTTCGGTTGGTTCGATCAGCAACGTCGGCGCGAACAACTACGTGCGCGCCAGCAACACGATCGGCTACTTCCTGCCGCCGAACCTGGGTGGTTTCTACGGTCAAGTGATGTACGGCTTCAGCGAGAAGACCAAGTACAGCCCTGGCCTGGCAACGCCTGATGTGGCTAACAGCCAGCGTCAAGGTCGTTACGTCGGCGGTCGCTTCGGCTACGCCAACGGCCCCCTGGACGTGGCTCTGGCTTACGGCAGCAGCACCGTGGGTGACAACTACTACCCCGGCACGACCGACAAGGTCAACACGCTGAACCTGGGCGCTTCGTACGACTTCGGTCCCGTGAAGCTGTTCGGTGAACTGTCGCGCGCCAAGAACAAGCGTGACTACGAAGTCACCCCGTTCGCTGGCGGCCGTGCTGACACGGACCTGACCGGTTACCTGCTCGGCGTGACCGTGCCGGTCGGTGCTGGCCTGATCCGCGCTTCGTACTCGGCAGTCAAGTACGACCTGAACCAGCCTGACGTGCTGTTCCAGCCGCGTCTGGCTGACCCGAAGGCCAACAAGCTGGCCATCGGCTACGTGCACAACCTGTCGAAGCGCACGGCTCTGTACGCTACCGTTGCTCGCGTGAGCAACAAGAACGGTGCTTCGCTGACCGTCGGCGGCCCGTCGTTCGTGACCACGGGTGGCTTCACCCCGAAGACCTCGACCGGCTACGACTTCGGTATCCGTCACGCTTTCTAATTTGATGCTGGCGTAAGCCAGCTTCGAATCGAAAGACTCAAAAGCCACCCGGCGCAAGCCGGGTGGCTTTTTTCATTGGGGCGCGCCTGTTCTCACTCGTAAAAATTGCGCCTCCACCCCCGGGGAACCCCCGTGCGGGCACGCTGTTTGCACTGCTAGCATGCCGCGATCACTCTTGTTGCTGAATGACTGCCTTTGTACTGCGCCGCCTGATCCAGGCCGTGATCGTCATGATCGCGGTTGCGTTCATTGCCTTCCTCCTCTTTCAATATGTCGGCGACCCGGTCGTGTTCCTGCTGGGACAAGACGCCAAGCCCGACCAGATCCGTGAAATGCGCGCCGCATTGGGGCTCGACCGACCCTTCTTCGTGCAGTTCTGGCACTTCCTCGTCAATGCGGCGCAAGGCGAGTTCGGGCTGAGCCTGCGCCAGGGCGCCAAGGTGTCGCGCTTGATCGGCGAGCGCTTCCCGGCCACGCTCGAGCTCGCGCTCGTGGCCGCGGCCCTGGCCCTGTTCGTCGGCATCCCGATGGGCGTGTACACCGCCCTGCGCCGTGGCACCTTCATGAGCCAGGTGTTCATGACCGTGTCGCTGCTCGGCGTGTCGCTGCCCACCTTCCTGATCGGCATCCTGCTGATCCTCGTCTTCGCCGTGACGCTGGGCTGGTTCCCGAGCTTCGGGCGCGGCGATACCGTGCAGTTCGGCTGGTGGACCAGCGGCCTGTTCAAGGCCGATGGCTGGCACCACATCATCCTGCCGGCGGTGACGCTGGCGATCTTCCAGCTCACGCTGATCATGCGGCTGGTGCGCGCCGAGATGCTCGAGGTGCTGCGCACCGACTACATCAAGTTCGCACGCGCACGGGGCTTGTCGAACCGCGCGATCCACTTCGGCCACGCCCTCAAGAACACGCTGGTGCCGGTCATGACCATCACCGGCCTGCAGCTCGGTGGCCTGATCGCCTTCGCGATCATCACGGAGTCGGTGTTCCAGTGGCCCGGCATGGGGCTGCTCTTCATCCAGGCCGTGACCTTCGCGGACATCCCCGTGATGGCCGCCTACCTGTGCCTGATCGCGTTGATCTTCGTGGTGATCAATCTCGTGGTCGACCTGTTGTACTTCGTGGTCGATCCCCGGCTGCGCGTGGGCAAGGCGGGAGGCCATTGAGGTGAGCGCCCCAACAGCTGCCACCGCGCCGCGCCTGCAGGCCTCTGGCCGGGCCTTCGCGCACATCGCCAGCTTCTACCCCGAGATCACGGCCTTTCGCCGCGACCTGCACGCCCACCCCGAGCTCGGCTTCGAAGAGGTCTACACGGCGGGCCGCGTGCGCGAGGCGCTGCGCGCCTGCGGCGTGGACGAGATCCACGAAGGCATCGGCAAGACCGGCGTCGTCGGCGTCATCCGCGGCAAGTCGACGGCCAGCGGCCGCATGATCGGCCTGCGCGCCGACATGGACGCGCTGCCCATGCGCGAGGACAACGACTTCGGCTGGCGCTCCGCCAACGACGGCCTGATGCACGGCTGCGGCCACGACGGCCACACCGCCATGCTCGTCGGCGCCGCGCGCTACCTGGCCGAGACGCGCGACTTCGACGGCACCGCCGTGCTGATCTTCCAGCCCGGCGAAGAAGGCTTTGCCGGTGCGCGCGTGATGATCGAAGACGGCCTGTTCGACCGCTTTCCGGTGAACGCCGTCTATGCGATGCACAACTGGCCCGCGATGCCCGCTGGCACCGTCGGCATCAACCGCGGCGCCATGATGGCCGCGGCCGACCGCGTGACGATCGAGATCAAGGGCAAGGGCGGCCATGGCGCGCACGCCTACCAGACCATCGATCCTGTCGTGGTGGCCGCGCACATCATCACCGCGGCGCAGACCATCGTGTCGCGCAGCGTGCGCCCCATCGACGCGGCCGTCGTCAGCATCTGCGCCGTGCAGGCCGGCGACCTCGGCGCGATGAGCGTGATCCCGGGCGAGGCCACGCTGGTCGGCACCGTGCGCACCTTCAGCGCGCGCGTGCAGGCGCAGGTCGAGCAGCGACTGAGCGAGCTGTGCACGGCCATTGCCGCCGGCTTTGGCGCGACCGCGACGATCAAGTACGAGCGCATCTATCCGGCCACCATCAACACCGCCCCCGAAGCGATGTTCGCGGCCGACGTGGCCGAATCGCTGGTTGGCGCGAAGAACGTCGACCGCAACATGGAGCCCAGCATGGGCGCCGAAGATTTCTCTTTCATGCTGCAGAAGAAGGCCGGTGCCTACCTGCGCATCGGCCAGGACGCCCGCAGCGGCGCCTTCCTGCACAACAGCCGCTACGACTTCAATGACGAGATCCTGCCGCTGGGCGCCGCACTGCATGCGGGCCTGATCGAGCAGGGCATGCCGCTGGCTGCTACCCGCAGCCTGCAGCCAGGGAAAGCCGCCGCCACCGCGGCGCCGTGATGTGTTCGATTTCAACCCGAGGAGTGTTCCCATGAGTTTCAAGAAGCAAGCGGCTGCGGTCGCTGTCCTGTGCGCTCTGAGCGCCGTCAGCATGGTCGCCAGTGCGCAGACCATCCGCATCGCGAACCAGGGCGATGCCCTGTCGCTCGACCCGCACTCGCTCAACGAGTCGCTGCAACTGAGCGTCACCGCCAACGTCTATGAAACTCTCGTGGGCCGCAACAAGGACCTGAGCCTGGCACCGCTGCTGGCCACCAGCTGGAAGCAGACCTCGCCGAACGTGTGGCGCTTCGAACTGCGCAAAGGCGTGGTGTTCCATGACGGCACGCCGTTCAGCGCCGACGACGTGGTGTTCAGCTTTGCGCGTGCGCAGGGCGACGGCTCCGACATGAAGGCCACGCTCAGCGAGATCAAGGCCGTGCGCAAGGTCGGCGATCTCGCCGTCGAAATCGAAACCAACGGCCCCTTCCCGATCCTGCCCGACGTGATCTCGCTCACCATGATCATGAGCAAGAAGTGGTGCGAGGAAAACCAGGCCACCAAGCCCGTCGACCGCCGCAAGGGCATCGAGAACACCGCCTCGTTCAAGGCCAACGGCACCGGCCCGTTCCGCGTGCGCGAACGCCAGCCCAACGTGCGCACCGTGTTCACGCGCAACGGCACCTACTGGGGCAAGATCGACGGCAACGCGCAGGAGATCGTGTTCACGCCCATCGCCAACCCCGCGACCCGCGTGGCCGCGCTGGTCTCCGGCGAAGTCGACGTGATGGAGCCCGTGCCCGTGCAGGACATCGCGCGCATCAACGCCGCGCCCAACGCCCGCGTCATCACCGGCCCCGAGATGCGCACCATCTTCCTGGGCATGGACCAGAAGCGCGATGAGCTGCAGTACTCGAACGTGAAGGGCAAGAACCCGTTCAAGGACAAGCGCGTGCGCCAGGCCTTCTATCAGGCCATCGACATCGCCGGCATCCAGCGCACCGTGATGCGCGGCGCCTCCAAGCCCACCGCGCTGCTCGTCGGCCCGGGCATCAACGGCTGGACCGCCGAGCAGGACAAGCGCTTGCCCTTCGACGTCGATGCCGCCAAGAAGCTGCTGACCGAAGCCGGCTACCCCAACGGCTTCGAAGTCTCGATGAACTGCCCGAACGACCGCTACGTCAACGACGGCCAGATCTGCCAGAGCGTTGCCGCCAACCTGGCCAAGATCGGCGTCAAGATCAACCTCGTGGCCGAGACCAAGGGCACCTACTTCCCGAAGATCCTGCGCCGCGACACCAGCTTCTACATGCTGGGCTGGACCCCGACCACCTACGACTCGCACAACGCGCTGAGCTCGCTCACCTCGTGCCCCGACGACAAGGGCACGGGCCAGTTCAACCTGGGCGCCTACTGCAACCCGAAGCTCGACGAGCTGACCAAGAAGATCCAGTCCGAGTCGGACAAGGCCAAGCGCAACGAGATGATCAAGGAAGCCTTCAAGGTCCACACCGAGGACATCGGCCACCTGCCGCTGCATCAGCAGTCGCTGGCCTGGGGCGTGAGCAAGAAGGTCGAGCTGGTGCAACTGGCCGACAACTTCATGTACTTCAAGTGGATGAGCATCAAGTAAGTCGACCGTGGGCCGCTGCCTGAGCGGCCCGACCATGGGCCCGCTTCTTGCGGGCCCATTCTTTTTTGCCTCACGATGAAAAATAACCCCCACGCGGCCCGGCGATGAAAAGAACCCTTGCCCGCTGGCTCGACAGCGATGTCGGCTACAGCTTCCGAACCTCGCCGGTGGCGATCGCCGCTGCCGTCATTGCGCTGGTGTGCGTCTTCTGTTCGGTGTTCGCCGGATGGGTGTCGCCGCACAACCCCTTCGACCTCGCCACGCTCGAACTCGGCGATGCCCGGCTGCCGCCGGCCTGGAGCGCCGACGGCTCCACCAAATACATCCTCGGCACCGACGACCAGGGCCGAGACATTCTGTCGGCCGTGATCTACGGCGCCCGCATCTCGCTGATCGTCGGCGTGGTGTCGGTGGTGCTGTCCGTCGTCGTCGGCGTGGTGCTCGGCCTGCTGGCCGGCTTCTTCGGCGGCTGGCTCGACTCCTTCCTCATGCGCGTGTGCGACGTGATGCTGTCGTTCCCGCCCATCCTCGTAGCGCTGCTCATCGCCGGCGTCGGCCGCGCGCTCTTTCCGAGCGCGCACGAATCGCTGGCCTTCGGCGTACTGATCATTTCGATTTCGCTCACGGGCTGGGTGCAGTACGCGCGCACCGTGCGCGGCTCCACGCTGGTGGAGCGCAACAAGGAGTACGTGCAGGCCGCGCGCGTCACCGGCGTGGCGCCGCTGCGCATCATGCTGCGCCACGTGCTGCCCAACGTGATGGGGCCGGTGATGGTGCTGGCCACCATCCAGGTCGCGACCGCGATCATCACCGAGGCCACGCTCTCGTTCCTGGGTGTCGGCGTGCCGCCGACCTCGCCCTCGCTGGGCACGCTCATCAGCATCGGCAACCAGTACCTGTTCTCGGGCGAATGGTGGATCACGGTGTTCCCGGGCCTGATGCTGGTGCTGATCGCTCTCAGCGTGAACCTGCTCGGCGACTGGCTGCGCGACGCGCTGAACCCGCGCTTGCGCTGAACAGAAAAGGAGAACGCCCCCATGACGCTGCTCCAGGTCAAAGACCTCGTCGTCGAATTTCCGAACCGCCGCGGCACGCTGCGCGCGCTCGACCGCATCTCCTTCGACATCGCGCCCGGTGAAATCCTCGGCGTGGTGGGCGAATCGGGTGCAGGCAAGTCGCTCACCGGCGCGGCCATCATCGGCCTGCTCGAACCGCCGGGCCGCGTGGCCGGCGGCGAGATCCTGCTCGAGGGCCAGCGCATCGACAACCTCGGTTTCGATGCGATGCGCCCCATCCGCGGCCGCAAGATCGGCGCGATCTTCCAGGATCCGCTGACCTCGCTGAACCCGCTGTACACGGTGGGCCGCCAGCTCATCGAGACCATCCGCACCCACCTGCCGGTGACCGAGTCGGAGGCGCGCAAGCGTGCCATCGGCCTGCTGCAGGACACCGGCATTCCCGCCGCCGAACAGCGCATCGACCACTTCCCGCACCAGTTCTCGGGCGGCATGCGCCAGCGCGTGGTGATTGCGCTCGCACTCGCCGCCGAGCCCAAGCTCATCGTGGCCGACGAGCCGACCACCGCGCTCGATGTGTCGATCCAGGCGCAGATCATCCAGCTGCTCAAGCAGGTCTGCAAAGAGCGTGGTGCGGCAGTGATGCTCATCACGCACGACATGGGCGTGATCGCCGAGACCTGCGACCGCGTGGCCGTGATGTATGCGGGCCGCATCGCCGAAATCGGCCCGGTGCACGAGGTGATCCACCAGCCCGCGCACCCCTACACCTCGGGCCTGATGGCGTCGATCCCCGACATGACGAGCGACCGCGAACGGCTCAACCAGATCGACGGCGCCATGCCGCGGCTCAATGCCATTCCGACCGGCTGCGCCTACAACCCGCGCTGCCCGCGCACCTTCGCACGCTGCCTGACCGAACGGCCCGAGCTGATGCATGCAGGCGCCACGCGCGCCGCCTGCTGGCTGCACGACGCCGCCGACCCGCATGCGGGCCGAGCTGAGATCGCCGCCCAGCACCACGACGCCCTGGCGGCCGGCGAGCGCGCCACGCCCGAGGCGGCCGAACCCCTCGCGGAGGTGACCCGATGAGCGCCGTGATCGAACCCCGCAAGGACGCCGCGGCAGCAAAGACCGGCGAGCCGCTCGTGGTCGCGCACGACCTCGCGCGCACCTTCGACGTCTCGCCGCCCTGGCTCAACCGCGTGCTCGAACGCAAGCCGCGCGTGCTGCTGCACGCGGTCGACGGCGTGAGCTTCTCGATCGAGCGCGGCAAGACGCTCGCGCTGGTCGGCGAATCGGGCTGTGGCAAGAGCACCGTGGCACGCCTGCTGGTCGGCCTCTATGCGCCGACCCGCGGCGGCCTGCAGTTCGACGGGCAGGACGCGCACGCCGCGTTCAAGACGCCCGAAGGCCGGCAGCTGCGCCGCCGCATCCAGATGATCTTCCAGGACCCCTACGCGAGCCTCAACCCGCGCTGGATCGTCGAGGACATCATCGGCGAGCCGCTGCGCGAGCACGGCATCCTGAGCGACAAGGACGCGCTGCGCCAGCGTGTGGGCGAGCTGCTGCAGTCGGTCGGTCTCTCGCCGCTGGACATGAGCAAGTACCCGCACCAGTTCTCGGGCGGCCAGCGCCAGCGCATTTCGATTGCGCGCGCGCTCGCCACGCAGCCCGAGTTCCTGGTGTGCGACGAGCCCACCTCCGCGCTCGACGTGAGCGTGCAGGCGCAGGTGCTCAACATCATGAAGGACCTGCAGCGCGAGCAGGGCCTGACGTACCTGTTCATCTCGCACAACCTCGCCGTGGTGCGCCACGTGGCCGACCAGGTCGGCGTGATGTACCTGGGCCGGCTGGTCGAGGTGGCGGACAAGCAGAAGCTCTTCGCCGAGCCGCAGCATCCGTACACCCGCATGCTGCTCGACGCGATCCCGCAGATGAAGCACACCGGCCGTGCGCGCACGCCGGTGCAGGGCGAGGTGCCGAATCCGCTGAACCCGCCGACGGGGTGTGCCTTTCATCCGCGCTGCCCGCATGCCAATGCGCGCTGCTCGTCGGAGCGACCGTCGCTGCTGAGCTTGAAGGGCGTGCAGGTGGCCTGCCACGCGGTGGAGGAAGGCCGTTTGTGAGTGAAGGCGGCAGTCCGCAGGGTTGGCCGGCGGACTTTCCGTACCGGCCGCACCTGCGCTTCTGCTCGTTGGGCAATGAGAACGTGCAGGAGGTGATGGAGGGCTTTCGCCTCGCCTGCGAACGCCTCGGCTACACCACAAGCATCGCGCCAGGGCCGGGTGTCGACAACGACGACATCAATCTCTTCTTCTTCGCGATGGGCCTGAGCCTGCCCTCGGACGACGAGCTGCCGCCGAACGCGATCGTCGTCAACTTCGAGCCGGCCCTGCCTGCGTTGCTCGCGGAGATGCCCGGCTACCAGCGGCTGCTGCAGCGCGCCCACGTGTGGGAGTACAGCCTCGAGAACATGGTGCACCACCCGGCGCTGGGCATCCATCGATCCGACTACGTGGGCCCGGGCTTCGAGCCGCTGGCCACGCCGCTGGTGCCGGCGTCCGAAGTGCTGGACGATGCGCAGCAGGACATCGACGTCATCTTCTTCGGCGAGACGACGCCCCGGCGGCTGCAGGTGCTGGAAGCGCTGACGGCCGCCGGATTGCGCGTGGCCTATCCCTTCGGCAAGGCATGGACGCCAGCGCAGCGCGACGCCTTGCTGCCGCGCGCCAAGGTCGGACTGAACATGCGCAAGGCCGATCACTCCAGCACCGTCGAGCTGCCGCGCCTGTCGATCCTGCTGCGGCATCGCAAGGCCGTGGTGTCGGAGCTGTATCCGCATTCCGAGATTCCGCAGGTGCTGCGCGACGCGGTCGAAGGGTGCACGAAGGACGAGCTGGTCGAGCGTGTGCGCGCACTGGTGGCCGATGCGCCACGGCGGCGCGCACTGGAAATCGCCGGGCCGCGGGCGCTGCAGTCCTTGCCGCCGCAGCATGAGGTGCTGGCGGGTGCGATGCAGCGCTATCTCGCGGCGGCTCGGCAGCGATGGGTGGGGCAGCAGGCGCTGAACGATGGTGGACCTGCTTCGCAGGTGTCGGTCTTGATGGTGACGCGCGACGACGAAGCGAACGTTGCAGAGGCCCTGGCATCGATCGCCGAGCAAGGCCTCGCACCGCACCAGATCATCGTTGTGGACGACGGCTCCACCGACGCCACTGTCGACGTGGTTCGCGCGCGCATGGTCGCCGATCCGCGGCTGGCCGGGTTGCTGCTGTTGCAGGCGTCCGTCCCGATGGGTTGGGCGGCGGCCGCGCAATGGGGGCTGATGCAGGCGTGCGGCGATGCGCTGGCCTTGTGGTCGCCGACTGTGTGCTATGCGCCCGAGCGCTTGCAGGTGCAGTCCGCGTTCCTGCGGACGTCGCCGGAGGTCGGGGCGGTCGGTGCCTGGTACACCCGCGATGGCGGCGCAGAACCGCCGATGCAGCGGCTGCCGGAGATGCATGACCAGATCATGGCCGCGCTGCTGGCCCACTTGCCGCACGAACAACCGTTGCTGATGGGCGGCCTGATGCTGTCGCTGCCCCGCATCCAGCAACGCGGGCTCGGCTTCGACGCCACGCTCGGCCGGTTCGCATGGCTCGGCCTGCTGCTGGAACTGGTGCGCGGCGGTGCGCGGCTCGCCAACCTCGGCATGAGTCTGAATCATCCGGCGAGCCGTCATGTCACGGGCCTCGCGGAAACCGATGTGATGGCGCTGGCCCATGTGCGCGAACGCCTGCTGCCGCTGGTCTTCCCCGACGTGCCGTCCGCCGATGCGCAGCGGCTGGCCCGGCTCTACGGCCAGCAATGGGCGCCCGATGCCGACGATGCCACGGCGCTGCTGCGCGACATGGCGAGCGCCTGCGAGCGGCAGGGCGACGTCCACGCGACCACCGTGCTGTGCGGCGAGAGCCTGCGCGTGCTGGCGGTGTATGCGGAGAACGGGCGACTGGCGCCGGGCTACCTGGACACGCTGATGCGCGAGCCCTTGCTGCGCGATTTCCTGGCGCCGCTGGGCGAGCGCCTGCGTGCATTCGTGCCGTGAACCAGGGACCTTGCGCCGCACGGTGTGCGTAAACGCACTTTCCCAGCCTTCACTCTGTTGCACAGTCCCGGGTTGGCCCCGAATCCACACCCCCTGACACGATGATCTCCACCCCGATGACCCGCCTGCTCGGCCGCCGCGGCTTTCTCATGGGCTCGGCGCTGGGCGCCACCGCCGCGCTCGCGTCGATGACCGGGATCGCGCACGCGGCCGGCGCAGCATCGGCGCGCCGCATGCCCGTCATCTTCATCGGCCACGGCTCGCCGATGAACGCGCTCGCGGACAACGCCTTCACGCGCCGCCTTGCGGCCTGGGGCCGCGAACTGCCGCGCCCCACGGCGATCCTCAGCGTGTCGGCGCACTGGCTTAGCCAGGGGGCGACCGGGGTCACGATGCAGACGCGGCCCAAGACGATCCACGATTTCGGCGGCTTCCCGCAGGCGCTGTTCGACATCGAGTACCCCGCGGCCGGTCATCCTGCACTGGCGCGCGAAGCGATCGGTGCCGTCAAGCAGACGCCCGTGATCGCCACCGAGCAGTGGGGGCTGGACCACGGCACCTGGAGCGTGCTGAAGCACCTGTACCCGAAGGCCGACGTGCCGGTCTTCCAGCTCAGCATCGACTACGACAAGCCGGCGGCGTTCCATCATGCGGTGGGGCGCGACCTGTCAGCCTTGCGCGACCAGGGTGTGCTCGTGATGGGCAGCGGCAACGTGGTGCACAACCTGCGCGCCACCGACCGTGGCACGCCCGACGGGCCCAAGGCGAGCCGCCCGTGGGCGCAGTCGTTCGACGATGCGGTGAAGGCCGCGCTGGCCGGCCGGGACGACCGTGCGCTGATCGGCTACGAGAAACTGGAGGGGGCGTCGACCGCCGTGGCCACGCCGGACCACTACTTCCCCTTCCTGTATGCCCTGGGCGCTGCGGCGCCGGGCGAGCGCGCAAAGACGGTCTACGAAGGCTTCCAGTCGGGCACGCTCGGCATGCGCTGCCTTCAGTTCGGCTGAAGGAAGGCCGCGCAGCCTTGCTGCGTTACTGCTCCTCGCCCCAGGCGAAGCCGTCGCGCGCGATCATGGCGCTCGACGCGCTGGGGCCCCAGGTGCCGGCTGCATAGGGGCGCGGGCCGCCGTCGGACTCCCACGAGTCGATGAGCGGCTCGACCCAGCGCCAGGCTTCTTCCTGCTCGTCGCTGCGCACGAACAGGTTCAGGCGCCCGTCGATCACGTCGAGCAGCAGGCGCTCGTAGGCGCCCACGCGTTCGGCGCCGAAGCGCTTGTCGAAGTCCAGGTCGAGCTGCACCGGCGCCAGTTGGGCGGCGCTGGCGTGGCCGTTGCCGCCGCGCTGGCGGTTGTCCTGCGCTTGCGCGAGCATGTGCAGTTCCAGTCCGTCCTTCGGCTGCAGGTTGATCACCAGCTTGTTCACGTTGCCCGCCGGCGCGCGGTAGATGGCGTGCGGCGTGGGGCGAAAGTTGACCTCGATGCGCGCGTCGCGCGAGGCCAGCCGCTTGCCGGTGCGGATGTAGAAGGGCACACCGGCCCAGCGCCAGTTGGCGATCTCGGTGCGCAGCGCCACGAAGGTCTCGGTGCGGCTGTCGGGGTTCACGCCCGGCTCGTCGCGGTAGCCCTGCACCCGCTCGCCGTAGGCCGTGCCGGCCGTGTACTGGCCGCGCACCGCGTGCAGGCCGAGCGTCTCGGGCGTCCAGGGCTTGAGGGCGCGCAGCACCTTGAGCTTTTCGTCGCGGATGGCGTCGGCGTGCGCGTTGATGGGCGGCTCCATGGCCACGGCGCACAGCAGCTGCAGCGCGTGGTTCTGCACCATGTCGCGCAGCGCGCCGGTCTGGTCGTAGAAGGCGCCGCGCTTTTCCACGCCCAGGTCCTCGGCCATGGTGATCTGGATGTTGGCGATGTGCTCGCGGCGCCAGATGGGCTCGAACAGCGCATTGCCGAAGCGCATCGCGAACAGGTTCTGCACCGAAGGCTTGCCCAGGTAGTGGTCGATGCGAAAGACCTGCTTTTCCTCGAGCACCTTGCCCACCGCGGCGTTGATGGCGCGGTTGGAGGCCAGGTCGTGGCCCAGCGGCTTCTCGAGCACGACGCGGGTGCGCGGGCCGTTGAGCCCGGCGGCGGCGATCTGCTCGACCACCTGCGTGAAGAGCGCGGGCGCCGTGGCCACGTACATCACGACCGTCTTGGCGTCGCGCTGCTTGAGCAGGTCGGCCAGGCTGGCGTAGTCGGCGGGCTTGGACAGGTCCATGCGCAGGTAGTGCAGCATGGAGGCGAACTTCTTGAACTCTTCGGGGGAGGGGCGCTTGGCGCCTTCGACGGCGCTGAAGCGCGACTGGATCAGCTCGCGGTACTGGTCGTCGGACAGGTCGTCGCGTGCCACGCCGACGATGCGCCCGTCCTGCGGCAGGCTGCCGTGCCTGAAGGCCTGGAACAGCGCAGGCATCAGTTTGCGCCACGCAAGGTCGCCAGTACCGCCGAACAGAACGAGATCGAAGCTCATGAGAAAACTTTCCTTTTGTCTGGATGCAGAGCAGGCCGTGTGCCAGTCGCGATGGTACTTCTACCGATTCGGCACACCTGTACTAAAGCTACGCTGACCCAAGGCCGCAAGGCCTTTTTTTATTGCCGAGGCAGGGGAATACCAATGAAGAAGCTTTTCACGGCAGCCGCGCTGCTGGGTCTGTCGGCCGCAGCGTCGGCGCAAACCGTCAACGTCATCTGCTCGGTCCAGGCCGAGTGGTGCAACGTGATCTCCACCGTCTACGCCCGCACCACGGGCGTGCGCATCAACATGGCGCTCAAGGGCTCTGGCGAGGCGCTGGCCCAGCTCATCGCCGAGAAGGACAACCCCAAGACCGACGTCTGGTTCGGCGGCACGGGCGACCCGCACCTGCAGGCGGCCGAGCAGGGGCTTACGCTCGAATACAAGTCGCCCACGCTCACGCAGCTGCATCCCTGGGCCCAGCAGCAGGCCAAGCAGTCGGGCTACAAGACCGTGGGCATCTACTCGGGCCCGCTGGGCTTCGGCTACAACCCCGAGCTGCTGGCCAAGAAGAAGCTGCCCGTGCCCAAGACCTGGGGCGACCTGCTCAAGCCCGAGTACAAGGGCGACATCCAGGTGGCCAACCCCGCATCGAGCGGCACGGCCTACACCATGATCGCCACGCTGGTGCAGCTCATGGGCGAGGACAAGGCCTTCGACTACCTCAAGGCGCTGCACAAGAACGTGGGCCAGTACACGCGCTCGGGCACCGGCCCGATCAAAGCGGTGGCGCGCGGCGAGACCGCGATCTCCATCAGCTTCGTGCACGACGGCCCCGGCGAGAAGATGCAGGGCTTCCCCGTCGAAACCATCACGCCCAGCGACGGCACGGGCGCCGAGATCGGCTCCATGAGCATCATCAAGGGCGCGCGCAACCTCGATGCGGCCAAGAAGTTCTACGAATGGGCGCTCACGCCCGCCGCGCAGGAGCTGGGGGCCGCCAACAAGCAGTTCCAACTGCCCAGCAACGCGAGCGCCAAGCTCGACCCGCGCATTCCTGACTTCAAGAAGATCAAGTTCATCAACTACGACTACGCCAAGTACGGCGCCAGCGCCGAGCGCCGCCGCCTGATCGCGCGCTGGGAAAAAGACGTCAACTCGCTGCCGCGCTAAGTGCAGGCGCGTTCCAACGAAGGCGCGCCGGCCAACCCGGCGTCCCTGGCCGCCGCCCGGCGCGCGCGGCGCTGGATCTGGGCCTGGGTCGCGCTGGGCCTGGCGGCTTACCTCGTGCTGCCCTGGTATGCGATCCAGGATTCGACCTGGTACGAAGCCGTTCCGCAGGTGTTCGGCAGTGCAGAAGGTGCCAACGGCCTGATGCAGGCGGCCACGCAGGGCCGCAGCTGGCTCTTCATCGGGCTGGCCGGGCTGCTGCTGTGCGCCGTCGGTGCGGCCTTGCCGGCCGGCAAGGCGCAGGGGCGCTGGCTGCTGGCGGGCGGCGCGATCGGCGCCGTCGGCCTGGCCGTGGCGGGTTTCACCATCGGCGCGCGCGGCTGGAGCGTCGCGGCGCTCAACACCCAGTTCGGCGAGTTGGCGGTCAACCAGTTCGGCATCGGCGCGGGCGGCTTCGTGGCGCTCACGGCGCTGGTGCTGCTGGCGGCCTTCGGCATGGCGCGGCTCGGCCTGTTCAAGGGCGACCTGTTCGTGGCTGCCTCGGTCGTTGGCTGCGGCGTGCTGATGGCGCTGTTCATCGCCTACCCGGTGAGCCGGGCGCTGTCGGGCGCCTTCTTCAACGAAGACGGGCAGTGGTCGATCACGGCCTTCGCGGCGCGCGTGTTCACCGAGCGCATCTGGGGCCTGGGTTGCCTGGCGGGCGGGGTGCGCTGCGGCGTGGCGTGGAACACGCTGGTGCTGGCGCTGCTCACCGCGGCCGGCACCACCTTCCTGGGCACGCTGATGGCGCTGATGGCCGAGCGCGGCAACCGGCGCGGACAGGGCGTGCTGCGGGTGCTGGCGCTGCTGCCGATCATCACGCCGCCGTTCGTCGTCGGCCTGGGGCTGATCCTGCTGTTCGGCCGCGCGGGCATCGTCAACCAAGTGCTGGAGAACGTCTTCGGCATCGAGCCCACGCGCTGGTTCTACGGCATGCCGGGCGTGCTGGTGGCACAGCTGTTCGCCTTCACGCCCATTGCCTTCATGATCATGCGCGGCGTGGTGCAGGGCATCGCGCCCAGCCTGGAAGAAGCCGCGCAGATGCTGCGCGCCGACCGGCGCCGCGCCTTCTTCACTGTGACGCTGCCGCTGCTCAAGCCCGGGCTGGCCAACGCCTTCCTGGTCGGCTTCATCGAGAGCATTGCCGACTTCGGCAACCCGGTGGTGGTGGGCGGGCAGTTCTCGGTGCTGTCGACCGACATCTTCTTTGCCATCGTCGGCGCGCAGTACGACCAGGGCCGCGCCGCGTCGCTGGCCTGGGTGCTCACGCTGTTCGCGCTCGGCGTGTTCGCGCTGCAGCGCGGGCTGCTCGGCAAGCAGAACTACACGACGGTGAGCGGAAAGGGCGACGCCGGTATCGCGATGGCGCTGCCCGACGGCGTGCGCCGCACCATCCAGTGCATCGCGCTGCCGTGGATCGCCTTCACCGCCGTGGTCTACCTGTTCGCCTTCGCGGGCGGCTTCGTGCAGACCTGGGGGCGCGACTACAGCTTCACGCTGAACCACTTCAAGAGCGCCTTCGCGCTGGAGTGGGGCCAGTTCGGGCTGGTGTGGGCCGGCACCGCGTGGAATTCGCTGATCACCACGCTGAAGCTGGCCGGCATCTCGGCGCCGATCACCGCGGCGCTGGGCCTGCTGATCGCCTGGCTGCTGGCGCGCAACGAGTTCAAGGGGCAGGGCGCCTTCGAGTTCGGCGCGCTGCTGGCCTTTGCGATCCCGGGCACGGTGCTCGGCGTGAGCTACATCCTGGCCTTCAACGTGCCGCCGTTCGAACTCACGGGCACCGGGCTGATCATCGTGCTGTGCTTCATGTTCCGCAATCTGCCGGTGGGCGTGCGGGCGGGCACGGCGGCCTTCAAGCAACTCGACCGCTCGCTCGACGAAGCCTCGCTGATGCTGCGCGCCTCGACCTCGCAGACGCTGTTCAGGGTGGTGCTGCCGCTACTCAAGCCGGCGCTGGTGGCCGCGCTGGTCTACAGCTTCGTGCGCGCCATGACGACGGTGAGCGCCGTGATCTTCCTGGTCACGGCCGAGAACGAACTGGCCACCACCTACATCATCGGCCGCGTCGGCAATGGCGACTACGGCATTGCGCTCGCGTACTGCACGGTGCTCATGGTGCTGATGTCGCTGGCGATTGCGCTGGTGCAGTTCGTGGTGGGGGAGCGCAAGCTGGGACGGCGCGGGGCGACACCCCCGCATCAGGGACATCACAAAATGGAAAGCCTCTCGGCATGAACGGCATCGAATTCCGCAACGTCACCAAGCGCTACGGCACCGACAAGAACGGGCCGATGGCCGTCAAGGGCATCAGCTTCGAGGTGCCCGTGGGCACGCTCACCACCATCCTCGGCCCCTCGGGCTGCGGCAAGACGACCACGCTGCGCATGATCGCGGGGCTCGAATCGCCGACCTCGGGCTCGATCTTCATGGGGGGGCGCGACGTCACCACGCTCGGCCCGGGCGAGCGCAACGTGAGCATGATGTTCCAGAGCTATGCGCTGTTCCCGCACATGAACGTGATCGAGAACGTGGGCTACGGCCTGCGCATGAGCGGCGTGAAGAAGGACGAGGCCACGGCGCGGGCGCGCGAGGCGCTCCGGGGCGTGGGCCTGGTCGGCTTCGACGAGCGCCTGCCCAGCGAGCTGTCGGGCGGCCAGCAGCAGCGCGTGGCCCTGGCGCGCGCGCTGGTGCTCGAACCGGCGGTGCTGCTGTTCGACGAGCCGCTGTCCAACCTCGACGCCCGCCTGCGGCGCGAGATGCGCGAGGAGATCCGCTCGCTGCAGCAGCGCCTGAAGCTCACCGTGGCCTACGTGACGCACGACCAGAGCGAGGCGCTGGCCGTGAGCGACCAGATCATCGTCATGGACCACGGCGTGATCGCCCAGCGCGGCACGCCCGAGCAGCTCTACGGCCGGCCCGAGAGCGAGTTCGTCGCCGGCTTCATGGGCGAGGCGATGGTGTTCCCGGCCGTGGCGCAGGCCGACGGCAGCGTCACGCTCGGCCCGCTGCGGCTGCAGCCGCGCTACGCGGTGGCGCCCGGCACGGTGAAGGTGGCGGTGCGGCCCGAGGCCTGGGACATCGGCGCGCTCGACGGCCTGCCCGCCACGCTGCGCAAGTCGGCGTACCTGGGCAGCTTCTACGAATACGGCTTCGACACGCCGCTGGGGCCGGTCTTCGTGGTCTCGACCGACCTGTCGCGCCCGCTGGCGGCCGGCACGCAGACCACCCTGTCGCTCGGAACCCATGGCGTGAGCGTGGTGCCCGGCGCATGAAACAATGGCGCCATGAACGTGGTTTTCGATCTTGGCGCCGTGCTGTTCGCCTGGGAGCCGGCACGGCTGGTCCAGGCCCATCTCCCCTCTCACGCCCCCACTGACGCCGCCGCCGCGGCCCTGGGCCGGGCCCTTTTCCATCACGACGACTGGACCGGCTTCGACTGCGGCACCCGCACGCTGGACGATGCCATCGCCCGCATGTCGGCGCGGCTGGCGCTGCCGGCCGAGTCGCTGCACGCCATGCTCGACGGGCTCGGGGAGCGGCTGGCGCCGATCGACGTCACGGTCGCGATGCTCGAAGAGCTGCTCGTGCAGCGCGATGCTGGCGAGCCGCTGCGGCTGTACTACCTGTCGAACATGCCCGTGCCGTTCGCCCGCGCCCTCGAGCGCCGGCACGCCTTCATGCGGCGCTTCGACGGCGGCGTGTTCTCGGGCGACGTGAAGTTCCTCAAGCCCGAGCGCGAGATCTACGAGCTGCTGGCCATGCGCCACGGCCTCGAGCCCGAGCAGACCGTGTTCATCGACGACTCGGCCGCCAACGTCGAGATGGCCCGCGCCTTCGGGTGGCACGCCATCCACTGCACTGCGCCGGCCATGCTGCCGTCACAGCTGCAGCGCTACCTGCCGGTGAGCACGACCTTGTCGGTGTCGAACCCCAGGCTGCGGGCGTAGTCCAGCTCGGCCTGCAGCGCGTCGTCCTCCAGGCGCGGCGCGCGCGACAGCACCCAAAGGTACTCACGGTCGGGCGTGCCGACCAGTGCCATCTGGTAGTCGCGGTCGAGCTTCAAGATCCAGTAGTCGCCCCACACCAGCGGCAGCCAGCCCATCCAGGCAGGGGCGAAGCGCACCTGCAGCCGTCCCGCGCCGGGCTGGCCGGCCACGGGCACCACGCGCGCGCTGCCGATGGCCTCGTCGAAGTTGCCGTCGTCGCGCACGCAGCGGTTGCGCACCTGCACGGTGCCGTCGGGCTGCGGCGTGTACTCGGCGCTCACCGGGCCGGCGCACTGTGTCTGGAAGCGGTTGGGCAGCCGCGCCTGTTCGTGCCAGACGCCGGCATAGCGGTGCAGGTCGACCGGCGCCACCACCTGCAGCGGCGCGCGCATCAGCGGGGCGCCGTCGGCCGGGCCGGCAGGCCGGGCACGGGCGGTGCGCGCGGCGCCCAGCGCAAGCCAGGTGGCCACGCCGCCTACGACGAAGGCGGTGGCCATGGCGCCGATCGCGTGGCTGGTGCGGCGGTCGTCGAAGGGGCGGCCGGTGGCGGGTTGGGGGCGAGGGGTCATCGGAGCTCCTGGAAAAGGTCGTTCGGCGTGGATGCCGCGTCAGGTTCAGGGTGCCCCCGGCCGCGGCCGGCTGCCGTCAGCCAGGGACCACAGCCCCTGTAGGGCAGGGCGGCCGACAACCCTTCGCGCTGCAGGCCGATGGAGCTTCGCGAAAACCCGTGCTACGGTTCGCATGAAAACATCGACCGCCGCGCAACTGCGTGCAGGACTTGTCACACCCCTCCCCGGATAATTGATTTCATGAACCAACTCGATGCACTCCGCCAGTGGACCACCGTGGTTGCCGACACCGGTGACTTCAAGCAGCTCAGCATTTCCAAGCCGCAGGACGCGACCACCAACCCGTCGCTGATCCTCAAGGCCGTGCAGAAGGCCGAGTACCGGCCGCTGCTCGACGCGACCGTGAAGGCCCACGCCGGCAAGCCGCTCGACGAGGTCATCGACCGCCTGCTGGTGCGCTTCGGCACCGAAATCCTTTCCATCATCCCGGGCCGCGTGTCCACCGAAGTCGACGCCCGCCTGTCGTTCGACACCGCCGCCACCGTGGCCCGTGGTGAGCGCATCGTGGCGCTGTACAAGGCCGAAGGCATCGACACCGAGAAGCGCCTGCTGATCAAGGTCGCCTCCACCTGGGAAGGCATCGAGGCTGCGCGCCTGCTCGAGCAGAAGGGCATCCGCACCAACCTCACGCTGCTGTTCTCCTTCGCGCAGGCCGTGGCCTGCGGCGCGGCCGGCGTGCAGCTCATCTCGCCCTTCGTGGGCCGCATCTACGACTGGTACAAGAAGTCGGCCGGTGCGAAGTGGGACGAAGCCGCCAGCGCGGGCGCCAACGACCCCGGCGTGAAGTCGGTGCGTGAAATCTTCAACTACTACAAGCAGCAAGGCATCAAGACCGAGGTCATGGGCGCGAGCTTCCGCAACGTGGGGCAGATCCAGGCGCTCGCCGGTTGCGACCTGCTGACCATCAGCCCCGAACTGCTGGCCGAGCTGGCCGCGAGCAACGAGCCGCTCACGCACGCGCTCGACGCCAAGGCTGCCGCGAGCGGCAACGCAGAGAAGGTGAGCTACGACGAAGCCGGCTTCCGCTTCGCGCTCAACGAAGACGCCATGGCCACCGAGAAGCTCGCCGAAGGCATCCGCGCCTTCGCAGCCGACGCCGTGAAGCTCGAAAAGCTCATGCAGGAAAGCGGCAAGTAAACATGACCATGACCCTGCGCTGTGACCGCGCGCCGGCCTGGGCGCAACTGCAGTCCAGCTTCGACACGGCCGGCCGCCAGTTCGACCTTCGCCATGCCTTCGTGGACGACGCCGGGCGCTTCGCGCGCTTCAGCCAGGAGGCGCCGCACGTCTTCGCCGACCTGTCGAAGAACCTGATCGACGCGCGCACCGAGGCGCTGCTGTTCACACTGGCGCGCGAATGCGGCCTCGAAGCCCACCGCGACGCCATGTTCGCGGGCGCGCACATCAACAACACCGAAGACCGCGCCGTGCTGCACACGCTGCTGCGCGCGCCGGCCGACGCGGCCACCGGCCGCCAGACGGCCCATGAGTTGCGCGAGGTGCACGCCACGCTCGACGCCATGCTGGCCTACGCCGAGAAGGTGCGCAGCGACCACACGATCACCGACGTGGTCAACATCGGCATCGGCGGCTCCGACCTCGGCCCGCAAATGGCGGTGCTGGCGCTCGCGGAGTTCGTGGCGCCGGGCAAGCGCTTCCACTTCGTCTCGAACGTCGACGGCCACGAGCTGGCGGGCGTGCTCAAGGGCCTGGCGCCCGAGCACACGCTGTTCCTGGTCGCGTCGAAGACCTTCACCACGGCCGAGACGATGACGAACGCGCGCTCGGCCAAGCGCTGGTACGAGCAGTCGGGCGGCACCGACATCGCCGGCCATTTCGCCGCGCTCACCACCAACGTCGAGGCCGCGAAGCAGTTCGGCATCGACACCACCTTCGGCTTCTGGGACTGGGTGGGCGGGCGCTATTCGCTGTGGTCGGCCATCGGCCTGCCGATCGCGCTGGCCATCGGCGCCGACGGCTTTCGCCGGCTGCTGGCGGGTGCGCATGCGATGGACGAGCACTTCCGCACCGCGCCGCTCGAGCAGAACCTGCCCGTGCGCCTGGGCTTGCTCGACGTCTGGTACCGCAACTTCCACCGCTTCACGAGCCGCAGCATCGCGCCGTACCACAGCGCCCTGAAGCGCGTGCCGGCCTACCTGCAGCAGCTCGAGATGGAGAGCAACGGCAAGCAGGTCGATGCGAGCGGCGCGCCGCTGGCCTTCGGCACCTCGCCCGTGCTCTGGGGCGAGCCCGGCACCAACGGCCAGCACGCCTACTTCCAGATGCTGCACCAGGGCACCGACGTGATCCCGCTCGAGTTCATGGCGGTGCGCGACGCCTCGCACGACCTCGAAGGCCACCATTCCAAGCTGCTGGCCAACGCGCTCGCGCAGGCGCAGGCGCTGATGGTCGGCAAGCTCGACGAAGGCGGTCACAAGAACTTCCCGGGCAACCGGCCGAGCACCTTCTTCGTGTTCGAGAAGCTCACGCCCGAAGCACTGGGCGCCTTCCTCGCGATGTACGAGCACCGCGTGTTCACCAGCGGCGCGCTGTGGGGCATCAACAGCTTCGACCAGTGGGGCGTGGAGCTCGGCAAGGTGCTGGCGCGCGACATCGAACCGCGCCTGGCCTCGGGCGATGTCTCGGGGCTCGATGCCTCGACGGCCGGCCTGCTGCAGCGGCTGAGCGCCTGACGGCACACGTCACCGCAAGGCTTGCGAGCCTTGGCCAAAGGCTCTATTCACTAGGCCTTTAGGCCATTGGTTTGCAGTGTGGTGGCCGGTTTGGCCGAGTTTGTCGTTGCACAGTGCGCCGATATGATGGCCCTGGGGAAATTTCCCTGGGATTCATCAAGAGGAGCGAGTCAATGGACTTTCAAACAGCGGTCAAGACGTGCATCGCCAAGTACACCGACTTCAGCGGTCGTGCGTCGCGTTCGGAATTCTGGTGGTTTTTTCTGGCCCAGATCGGGGTGCTCGTCGTGACGAGCCTGATCCATCGCTATGTGTACGCCATCGCAGCGCTGGGCCTCCTGCTGCCGGGGCTCGCAGTGGGTGCACGCCGCCTGCATGACATCGGCAAGAGCGGCTGGTTCCTGCTGCTGTCGATCATCCCGCTGATCAACCTGGTGCTGATCTACTTCGTCGTTCAACCGACGCAGCCCGAGACCAACGCCTACGGCGCGCCACCAAGCGCCTGAGCTGCTTTCCTCTCCGACGAGGGCCGCGCAAGCGGCCCTTTTTCTTTGGGCTGCGGCCGACGCTTCGACACACGCTGCATTGCCGAAGTCGCGATGTGAGCCAGCGCACGTTAGGGCACAGCGCCCGCCGTGGGTTGGCTGGCTTCGAAGGCCTGTGGGCAGGAGCGCGTCGATATGATCTGCCGGGGGAATTTCCCCGGGGACCTGTCAAGAGGAGAGAGTGAATGATGGATTTTCAAACCGCAGTCCAGACGTGCCTGCGCAAGTACGTCGATTTCAGCGGGCGGGCGTCGCGGTCGGAATTCTGGTGGTTTGCATTGGCGCAACTGGTCGTCCTTTTCTCGGCGAACCTGATTCATGATTTCGTGGGCTTCATCGTGGGGTTGGCGTTGCTGTTGCCCTCGCTGTCTGCGGGGGCGCGCCGCTTGCACGATGTGGACAAGAGCGGCTGGTTTCAATTGCTCCTGATCATTCCGCTCATCAATCTCGTGGTGATCTTTTTCTGGGTCGGGCGGTCGCAGCCCGAGGCCAATAGCTACGGCGAGCCGCCGAGCGCCTGAGCTTTTTTCCTTCGAAGGGCCGCACACGCGGCCCTTTTTCTTTGGGGCACCAGGTGGCTCAGGCCACTGTCGCCTCGACGGACGCAGGCGCCGGCGCGCCGCTTGCCATCCGCACGCACAGGTCGAAGGCTTGCTGCAGTCCTTCGATCTGCGCCATGCCCTGGCCGGCGATGTCGAAGGCGCTGCCGCTGGCCGAGGTGGCTACGGGCACGGGCAGGCCGCCGTGCAAGGTCACGCCCTGTTCGAAGCCCATGAGCTTCATCGCGATCTGGCCCTGGTCGTGGTACATCGACACCACCGCATCGACATCGCCGCGCCGTGCGCCGATGAACACGGTGTCGGGCGAGAACGGGCCGCGCGCGTCGTGGCCTTCGGCGCGCAGCTGTTCGATGGCGGGCGCGATGATCTCGATCTCTTCCATGCCGATCGAGCCGCCGTCGCCCGCGTGCGGATTGAGCCCGGTCACGGCGATGCGCGGGTGTGCCACGCCGGCGCGGCGCAGTGCCGACGCGATGATCTTCACGGCGTCGCGCACGCCTTCCACGGTGATGTGCCGGGCCACGTCCTTCAGCGGGATGTGCGAGGTCACGCGCGAGGTCCACAGCGACCCGGTGAGGTTGAACTCGCAGACGAAGCCGGTGACCGCGAAGCGCTCCTGCATGTAGCGCAGTTCGTCTTCGTGCACGAGGCCGCCCAGGCGCAGCGAATGCTTGTTGAGCGGCGCGAAGAGGATCGCGTCGGCCTGGCCGTTACGCACGGCCTGCGTGGCCAGCTCCAGTGCTTCGAACGAGGCCCGGCCCGAGCGCTCGTTCGACGCGCCGAGCACCGGTTCCTCGCCTGCCATCCAGTCGCGCACGAGGAGGCTCGGACGGCCGTCCTCGAAGCGCAGGCTGTCGAGGGTGTTCACCTGCAGCGGGGCCAGCTTCGCGCCCGCCACGCGCTCGCCCGCGGCCAGCACGACGGGATCGGCGATCAGCAGCACGCGCGCGGCGTCGAGGTTGCGCTGGCGCGCGAGCAGCTTCACGGCCATCTCGGGGCCGACGCCGCTGGGGTCGCCCAGCAGCACGGCGATGCGGGGTTTGGCGGAGGTCACGCGCGGGGTGGAGGAGGGGATGGGCATGGTCGGGTGTCTGAGAAAAAGAAGGAGGAAGGGACGGCCTCACTCGGCCTTGATGCGCGCGTCGCGCACGAGCCGGCCGTAGTGATCGAACTCCTGCCGGTTCATCGCAGCGAAAGGTTCGCCGGTCAGCGTGCCGGGCTCGCCGCCCAGGGCCTTGATGCGCGACTGCACGTCCGCCAGGCCCATCGTGCGCGTGAGTTCGGCGCTCAGCCGCTCGACCGCCGGACGCGGCGTGCCGGCCGTCACGTACAGGCCGTACCAGGTCGATACGTCGGCGCCCTTGACGCCTTGCTCGGCGAGCGTGGGCACGTCGGGCAGCTCGGGCGAGCGCTGCGGCGCGCTCACGGCCAGCGCGCGGAACTTGCCGGCGCGGATCTGGCCCATGGCCGAGGAGGTGCTGTCGAACATCATCTCGACCTCGCCCGAGATGATGTCGATGTGCGCCTGCGAGCTGCCCTTGTAGGGCACGTGGATCGAGCTCATGCCCGTGGCCAGGTTGAAGGCTTCGCCGCCCACGTGCTGCGTGCTGCCGATGCCCGACGATGCGTACTTGAAGCCGCCGGGCTTCGCGGCCATCGCGGCCAGCAGGTCCTTCACCGACTTGTAGGGCGAGCTGGCCGACACCACCAGCACGTTGGGCATCACGGCCACGAGGCCGATGGGTTGCAGGTCTTTCAGCGGGTCGTACTTGAGCTTGAGGATGTGCGGCGCCACGGCCTGCGCCGTGTTGGTGGCCAGCAGCAGCGTGGCGCCGTCGGCTGGTGCGCGGGCCGTGAGTTCGCCGGCGATGGTGTTCGATGCGCCGGGGCGGTTCTCCACCGTCACGGGCTGCTTGAGCACGGGCGCGAACTTGTCGGCCAGCACGCGCGCGAGGATGTCGGTGCCGCCGCCGGGCGAGGCGCCGACCAGGATGCGCAGCGGCTTGTCGGGGTAGGCCGGCTGCGCGCCCGCATTCAGGCAGGCGGCCAGCGCCAGCAGCGCCGCCAGGCCGACACCGCGGGCCAGGGGAAAGAGGGTCATCGCGTCGTCTCCTGCTTGTTGTGGGCCCGAGCCTACGGAGCTTCGGTCGCGCGATCCAATCGAAAAAGGCCGAAGCTCCATATACTTTTGTGCATGAAACCCGGCCTCACCGACGCCTCGCTGATGCTGCATGTGAGGCCGCGCCAGCTGCTTTTGCTGGCCCGGCTCGATGCGCACCGCCACCTCGGCCGCGCGGCCGAGGCCATGAACATCAGCCAGCCGGCCGCCACCAAGCTGCTGCAGCAGCTGGAGGAGTCGCTGGGCGAACAGCTCTTCGAGCGCCTGGCGCGCGGCATGGCGCCCACGCCCTACGGCGAGATCCTGATCCGCTATGCCCACCGCGTGCTCAGCGACTTCGGCACCGCCCGCGAGGAAATGCTCGCGCTGCGCTCGGGCCTGAGCGGCGCGCTGCGCGTGGGCAGCGTGCCGGGCGCCGTGTCCGGGCTGCTGGCGCCGGCGCTGGTCGAATACCATCTGCGCCATCCGCAGGTGGCCGTGTCGGTGGTGGTCGAGACCAGCGACCTGATGCAGGCGCAGCTGGAGCAGGGCGACGTCGACCTCGTGCTGGGCCGCCTCACCGACGGCCACGACGAGGCCAAGTACGCGAGCGTGCCGCTCCTGGGCGAGTCGCAGGTGGTCGTGGTGCGCGCCGCGCACCCGGTGTTCGAGCGCGCGGCCACGGTCACGCTGGCCGAGATGGCGAACTGGTCGTGGGTGCTGCAGCCGCCGGGCTCGCCGCAGCGCGGGCGCTTCGAGGCGGCGATGCGCGAGGCGGGCATCCAGGCGCGGCTGGACATCATCGAAACGGCATCGCCCATCGCCATCACGGCGCTGCTGGAGAACTCCGACATGGCCGCCGTCATGCCGGCCTCGCAGGCCAGCCACTACGCCCGGCTGGGCGTGCTGCGCACCGTGCCGGTGGAGCTGCCGGTGCGCGTGCCGCCGATCTGCCTGATCACCCGCGAGGACCGCGCGCTGTCGCCGGCGGCGGCGCAGTTCCGGCGCCAGCTGCTGGGCGGCGGCGGGCACGCATGAGAACTTCAGACAGACAGTTTTCCATCCTGAATTGCATCAACTAGGGATTTCACTAGCCAACTGGTGCATGAGAGTACTGGTGGTGACTCTCGAAATACCAAAACTGCAAGCGCGTTTCTCCAGAATCCGGGCACGGCGACCACGATACCGAGGCGTCGCTCACCCAAGGAGACACCATGAAGCGCTTTCTGAAAGCGGGCCTCGCCCTCGCACTCATCGGCACGGGCCTTGTGTCCCACGCCGCCCCCACCGAACTCGTGATCGCGACCGTCAACAACGGCCACATGATCGAGATGCAGAAGCTCACGCCCTTCTTCGAGAAGGCGAACCCCGACATCAAGCTCAAGTGGGTCACGCTCGAGGAAGGCACGCTGCGCCAGCGCGTGACCACCGACATCGCCACCAAGGGCGGCCAGTTCGACGTGATGACCATCGGCCTGTACGAAGCGCCGATCTGGTCGAAGAAGGGCTGGCTGCAGCCCATCGCCACCGATGCCGCCTACGACGCCGACGACCTGCTGCCCGCCATCCGCGCCGGCCTGTCGCACGAAGGCAAGCTGTACGCCGCCCCGTTCTACGGCGAGAGCTCGATGCTCATGTACCGCAAGGACCTGGCCGACAAGGTCGGCTTCAAGATGCCCGAGCAGCCCACCTGGGCGCAGGTGAAGGAGCTGGCCGGCAAGATCCATGACCCCAAGGGCGGCCTGTACGGCATGTGCCTGCGCGGCAAGCCGGGCTGGGGCGACAACATGGCCTTCCTGACCACGCTGGTCAACACCAACGGCGGCCAGTGGTTCGACATGCAGTGGAAGCCGCAGATCGACACCAAGCCCTGGAAGGACGCGATCGGCTTCTACGTCGACCTCATGAAGGCCTACGGCCCGCCGGGCGCCTCGGCCAACAGCTTCAACGAGAACCTCGCGCTCTTCAACGAAGGCAAGTGCGGCATGTGGGTCGACGCGACCATCGCGGCCTCGTTCATCAGCGATCCCAAGCAGTCGAAGGTGGCCGACAAGGTGGCCTTCGCGCAGGCACCCGTCGCCGTCACGCCGAAGGGCGCCAACTGGCTGTGGACCTGGAACCTGGCCATTCCCGCCAGCTCGACCAAGGGCGCTGCCGCGCAGACCTTCGTGAAGTGGGCGACCTCCAAGGAGTACGTCAACCTCGTCGCCAAGGAGCACGGCTGGGGCACGGTGCCCACCGGCACGCGCAAGTCGACCTACGCGAACCCCGAGTTCCAGAAGGTCGCCAAGTTCGCCGCCGCCGAGAAGAAGGCCATCGACAGCGCCAACCTCAGCGACAGCACCCTGCCCAAGTCGCCGTACGTCGGCGTGCAGTACGCGGCCATTCCCGAGTTCCAGGCCATCGGCGTGGCGGTGGGTCAGCAGATGAGCGCGGCGCTGTCGGGCAAGGTCACGGTCGACCAGGCGCTGAAGACCTCGCAGCTCGCGGCCGAGCGCGAAATGAAGAAGGCCGGCTACTACAAGTAAGCCACGCTTCTTCCCCTCTCCCCGCGGGGAGAGGGCCGCAGCCTGAGAGGAACAGACCATGAAAAGACTCCTGCCCCGCGCCCTCATGGCGCCCGCCGTGCTCACGCTCTTCCTGTGGATGATCGTGCCGCTGCTGATGACGTTGTACTTCTCCTTCGTGAACTACAACCTCATGCAGCCCGGCGAACGCACGTTCGCGGGCATCGAGAACTTTCACTACTTCGTCACCGACCCCGACTTCTGGCCGGCCACGTGGAACACGCTGCTGCTCATCGGCAGCGTCATCGTCATCACGGTGGTGTTCGGCGTGCTGCTCGCGCTGCTGGTGAACGAGCCCTTCCCGGGCCGCGGCATCGTGCGCGTGCTGCTGATCTCGCCGTTCTTCGTCATGCCCGCAGTGAATGCGCTGCTGTGGAAGCACATGATGATGAACCCCATCTACGGCATCCTGGCCGACGTGTGGCGCTTCTTCGGCGCGCAGCCGGTCGACTGGCTCACCGACGTGCCGCTGTTCTCGGTGATCATCATGGTGGCCTGGCAGTGGCTGCCCTTCGCCTGCCTGATCTTCATCACCTCGCTGCAGTCGCTCGACCACGAGCAGATGGAAGCCGCGCGCATGGACGGCGCCAGTTCGTTCCAGCGCTTCTTCTATCTCACCATTCCGCACCTGGGCCGCCCGATGGCCGTGGTGATCATGATCGAGATGATCTTCCTGCTCAGCGTGTTCGCCGAGATCGCCATCACCACCAACGGCGGCCCGGGCAACGAGAGCACGAACATGACCTACATGATCTTCAAGCAGTCGCTCATGAACTTCGACGTGGGCGTGGCGTCGGCCGGTGCGCTGTTCGCGGTGGTGCTGGCGAACATCGTCGCGGTGTTCCTCATCCGCATCATCGGCAAGAACCTCGACTGAAGGAACGACCATGCAACCCAGCAACTTCCTTCCCCAGCTGCTGCGCACCGTCGGTGCGTGGGCCGTGGCACTGCTTCTGTTCTTCCCGCTCGGCTGGCTGTTCCTCACGGCCTTCAAGACGGAGCTGCAGGCCATTCATGTGCCGCCGCTGTTCATCTTCGAGCCCACGCTCGACAACTTCGGCGAGGTGCAGCGCCGCAGCGACTACCTGCTGTACGCGCGCAACTCGCTCATCACCAGCCTGGGCTCGACCATCCTGGGCCTGCTGATCGCCGCGCCCGCCGCGTACTCGATGGCGTTCTTTCGCACGAAGAAGACGCGCGACATCCTCATGTGGATGCTCTCCACCAAGATGATGCCGGCTGTCGGTGCGCTGGTGCCGATCTACGTGCTGGCTCAGACCGCCGGCATGCTGGATTCGCTCACCGCGCTCACCATCGTTTTCACGCTGTCGAACCTGCCGATCATGGTGTGGATGCTCTACAGCGCCTACAAGGACATTCCGAACGAGATCCTCGAGGCCGCGCGCATGGACGGCGCGAGCCTGTGGACCGAGTTCCGCCACGTCGTGATGCCGCTGTCGGTCGGTGGGCTCGCATCGACCGGCCTGCTGTGCCTGGTGCTGAGCTGGAACGAGGCCTTCTGGGCGTTGAACCTCACCTCCGCCAAGGCCGGCACGCTGGCCACGCTCATCGCCTCGTACTCCAGCCCCGAAGGCCTGTTCTGGGCCAAGTTGTCGGCCGCGTCGCTGATGGCCATCGCGCCCATCGTCGTGTTCGGCTGGTTCAGCCAGAAGCAACTGGTGCAAGGCCTGACCTTCGGCGCCGTCAAGTAAAGAAAGGGAGACATCTCATGGCCTACCTCGAACTCAAGAACATCAAGAAGAGCTTTGGTGACGTCAACATCATCAAGGGCGTCGATCTCGAAATCCAGAAGGGCGAGTTCATCGTCTTCGTCGGGCCTTCGGGCTGCGGCAAGTCGACGCTGCTGCGGCTGATCGCGGGGCTCGAGCCGATCACCAGCGGCAACCTGCTGCTCGACAGCAAGGACATCACCTGGACGCCTTCGGGCAAGCGCGACCTGGCGATGGTGTTTCAGAGTTACGCGCTGTACCCGCACATGAGCGTGTACGACAACATGTCCTTCGCGCTGAAGCTCGCGGGCGTGGCCAAGGACGAGATCAGGACCAAGGTCGAGTACGCGGCCAAGACGCTGAACCTCACGCAGTACCTCGACCGCACGCCCAAGGACCTGTCGGGCGGCCAGCGCCAGCGCGTGGCCATCGGCCGCGCGATCGTGCGTGCGCCGAAGGTGTTTCTCTTCGACGAGCCGCTGTCGAACCTCGATGCGGCGCTGCGCGGCAACACGCGCGTCGAGATCCACAAGCTGCACCGTGCACTGGGCGCGACCACCATCTACGTCACGCACGACCAGGTCGAGGCCATGACGCTGGCCGACCGCGTGGTGGTGCTGAAAGACGGGCTCATCGAGCAGGTCGGCACGCCGCTGGAGCTGTACGACCGCCCGGCCAACCAGTTCGTCGCGCAGTTCATCGGCATGCCGTCGATGAACATGGTGGCGGCGAGTGCCATCCCGAGTTTTTCCGCCGCGACCGGCGGGCGCCTGCCCAGCGACGGCTTCCTGGGCGTGCGCCCCGAAGGTCTGCGCGTGCATCCGAAGCAGGGCGCGGCCCCCGGCGTGCCGGGCCGCGTCGAGCTCATCGAGGCGCTGGGCGCCGACACGCTGATCCACGTGGACGTGGGTGGCGTGCCGCTCATCGCGCGCCAGAACGAGCGCACGCCGCTGCAGGCTGGTGACGACGTGGCGGTCGAGCTCGACCCGTCCGTGCTGCACCTGTTCAGCCGCGAAGGCCGCGCTGTCGCCGCCTGACCCGACGACCCTCACTTTCAACGGACCTTCCCCGTGACCCTCGCAGCAGCGGGCCTCGTGCCCACCCCACCGGCGCCTTCGGAATTCACGGTGCTTCACCTCGGCCTCGGCTCGTTCCATCGCGCCCACCAGGCCGTCTACCTGCAGCGGCTGATCGATGCGGGCGACACCCGTTGGTCGCTGTCGGGCGCCAACATCCGGCCCGACATGGCCGAGGTCGTCGCGGCGTTGCAGGCCCAGGGCGGGCGCTACACGCTCGAGACGGTGTCGCCCGCGGGCGAGTACCGCTACGAGCTGATCGAGGCGATCCGCGAGGTGCTGCCCTACGAGCCCTCGCTGGCCCCGGTGATCGCACGCGGCGCCGCGCCGTCCACGCGCATCGTCTCCTTCACCGTGACCGAGGCCGGCTACTACCTCGACACCAAGGGCCGGCTCGACCTGTCGTTCGCCGACCTCGCGGCCGACATCGAACGCGCACGGCGCGGCGAGGCCGGCGAGACGATCTACGGCGCGGTCTGCGCGATCCTGCGGGCACGGCGCGCCGCGCAGGCGGGCCCCGTGACGCTGCTGAACTGCGACAACCTGCGCCACAACGGTGACCGCTTTCGCGCGGGCCTGCTCGAGTTCATTGCGCTCGTCGGCGACGCGCCGCTGCAGGCCTGGGTCGATGCCAACACCCGCTGCCCGAACGCGATGGTCGACCGCATCACGCCGCGCCCACCGCCAGAGCTGCGCGCGCGCGTGCGCGCCGCCACGGGCCGCGACGACGGCGCGGCGGTCACGGGCGAGAGCTTCATCCAGTGGGTGATCGAAGACGACTTCATTGCCGGCCGGCCCGACTGGGGGCGCGTGGGCGTCGAGCTGGTCGAATCGGTGCAGCCTTACGAAGAGGCCAAGATCCGCATCCTCAACGCCACGCACAGCTGCATCGCCTGGGCCGGCACGCTGGCGGGGCTGGGCTTCATCCACGAAGGCACGCACGACGCGGCCATCCGCCAGATGGCCTTCGACTACGTGACCGACGACGTCATCCCGTGCCTGAGCCCGAGCCCGATCGATCTGGCGGCCTACCGCGACGTGGTGCTCGACCGCTTCGGCAACCCCGCGATCCGCGACACCAACCAGCGCGTGGCGGCCGACGGCTTCTCGAAGATCCCGGGCTTCATCGCGCCGACCGTGCGCGAGCGCCTGGCAGCCGGGCAGGGCATCGACAGCGTGGCGATGCTGCCCGCGCTGTTCCTCGCGTTCCTGCAGCGCTGGCACAAGGGCGCGCTGCCCTATGCCTATCAGGACCAGAGCATGGACGATGCCGTGGCCCACGCCATGTGCGACGCGGCCGACCCCGTGGCGGCGCTGTGCGCCGATGCCGGGCTGTGGGGCAGCCTCGCGGGCGATGCGCGGCTGGTCGATGCGGTGCGTCGTGCCGGCGAGCGCGTGGCGCGTTTCATCGAAGAGAAGGGCACCTCATGAGCGGCCGCCTGCGGGACCGCCATGTGCTGCTGACCGGTGCCGGCGGCGGCATCGGCCTGGCCGTCGCCGAGGCCTGCATCGCCGAGGGCGCGCGCTGCAGCGTGATCGACCGCGCGACCGCCGCGCCTGAGGCCGTGCGCGCGCTGCAGCAGGCCCACCCCGACACGCTCGCCTACATCGCGGCCGACGTGACCGACACGCAGGCCATCGCGCACATGCTGGCCGAGGCGCAGGTCGCCTTCGGCCCCGTCCACACGCTGTTCAACAACGCCGCCGTGTTCGACCTCGCGCCGCTGCTCGACAGCGACGAGGCCTCGTTCGACAAGCTCTTCGCCGTCAACGTGAAAGGCATGTTCTTCGTGATGCAGGCCGTGTTGCGCCACATGGTCGAGGCCGGCACGCCGGGCGCGTCGGTCATCAACATGGCCTCGCAGGCCGGGCGCCGCGGCGAGGCGCTGGTGTCGCACTACTGCGCGACCAAGGCGGCCGTCATCAGCTACACGCAGAGCGCCGCGCTGGCCATGGCGCCGCACGGCATCCGCGTCAACGGCATCGCCCCCGGTGTGGTCGACACGCCGATGTGGGACCATGTCGACAGCCTGTTCGCCAAGGCCGAAGGGCTGGCGCCGGGCGAGAAGAAGCGGCGTGTCGGCCTCGCCGTGCCGCTCGGGCGCATGGGCGTGCCGGGCGACATTGCAGGGGCGGCGGTGTTTCTCGCCAGCGACGAGGCGCGCTACATCACGGCGCAGACCCTCAATGTCGATGGTGGCAATGTCATGAGCTGAACCCCCTCTTTCGCATGAACGACGATTTCCATCTGTACCTCGACAGCGCCGATCTGGCCGAACTGCAGGCTTGCCTGCCGCACCCGGTGGTGCACGGCGTGACGACCAACCCGACGCTGCTGCAGCGTGCGGGCGTGGGCCGCGCCGATGTGCCCGATCTGCTGAAGCGTTGCATCGACCTGGGCGCGCGCCAGGTGCAGGCCCAGGTGTATTCGAGCGAGGTCGACGGCATGCTGGAGGACGCCGCGTTCCTGCTGCCGCAGTTCGACCGCGGCCAGCTCGTCATCAAGATTCCCGCCACGCGCCAGGGCCTGGATGCCGGCGCGCGGCTCATCGCCCAGGGCGTGCCTGTCACCTGGACCGCCGTGTACGCGCCCGAGCAGGCGCACTTCGCCGCGCAATTGGGCGCGGCCTATGCGGCGCCGTACCTCGGCCGGCTCGAAGACGCCGGCATCGACGGGCTCGCGCTCATCGCGCAGATGCAGTCGCTGGTCGCGCAGCGGCCTTCGTCCCGCACGCGGCTGCTGGTGGCGAGCATCCGTTCGCGCGCGGCGTACCTGGCGCTGCTCGGGCTGGGCGTGGGCGCCATCACCATCCCGCCGCGCCTGTTTGCCGAGCTGCTCGATCATCCCGCCACCCTGGCTGCCGAAGCGGGTTTCCTGGCCGACGCCCGCGCCTTGCCCTGACAGAAGAAGAAAATCCAAGCACCATGCGCATTGCACTCACGGGCGAGGCCCTGATCGATTTCACCGCCGCCGAAGGTGGCACCCTGGCGTTCCTCGGCCATGAAGGCGGCTCGCCGCTGAACACGGCCGTGGCCTGCGCGCGGCTGGGGCAGCCGACCGGCTTTCTCACGCAGCTGTCGACCGACCTGTTCGGCGAGCGGCTGGTGGCTTTTCTCGAGCGCAACGGCGTCGACACCCGGCTCATTTTGCGCAGCGACGCACCGTCGACGCTGGCCTTTGTCGAGCGCACGCCGCAGACCAACCGCTACGCCTTCTACACACGGGGCAGTGCCGACGCCACCTGGGCGCCCGAGCCGCTGCCGCAGCTGCCGGCGGAATGCCGCTTCCTGCACTTCGGCTCGATCTCGTTGCTGCAGGAGCCGGCGTCGTCGCGCATCGCCGACCTCGTGGCCGCCCACACGGGGCGCTGCGTGATCGTGTTCGACCCCAACGTGCGGCCCAGCCTGATCCCGGACATGGCCGCCTACCGCGCCCGCGTCACCGAGTGGTTCGCCATGGCCGACCTGGTCAAGCTCAGCGACGAAGACGCCGCGCTGCTCGCCCCCGGGCGGCCGGTCGATGCGCTCGCGGCCGAGTGCCTCACCGCTGGCGCGCGCGCCGTGATCGTCACGCGCGGCGGTGCCGGTGCCACGCTGTGGCGCACCGGCAGCGCGCCGCTCACCGTGGCCGCGCCGCGTGTCGAGGTGGTCGACACCATCGGCGCGGGCGACACCTTCACCGCCGGGCTGTCGGTGGCGCTGCTGGCGCATGGCGTCGAGCACCCGGCGCAACTGGCCGAACTCGGCGACGACGCCTGGCGCGCCGTGATGCGCTTTGCCGCCACCGCCGCGGCCCTGAACTGCACCCGCGAGGGCGCCGATCCACCGACGCTGGAAGCCGTTCGCACGGCGCTTTCGCAGGAAGACAACGAGGCCGTCGCTTCCCGGCCCTGATCGACCCGTGCCGCCATGACCACGACCACCCGCAAACGCGCGATCCCGCGCCAACGCCAACCCGAGCTGGAGCGCGATTTCGCGCGCTCCCCGTCGCTGGGCTACGAGGCCCCGGAAGAAACCGGCCTGGTGCGCTGCCTCGCGCACGGCTTTCCGAGCCCGCTGGTGCGTTGGCACTTCCATGAAGACTACGAGCTGCACCTGATCACCGAGACCTCGGGCAAGGCCTTCATCGGCGACTGGATCGGGCCGTTCCAGCCCGGGCATCTCGTGCTGTGCGGGCCGCGGCTGCCGCACAACTGGATCTCGCTCGATGTGCCCGAAGAAGGTGCGGCCGGGCGCGACCGCGTGATCCAGTTCCGCCACGAGCCCATCGAGCGCGCAGCCGCCGAGATTCCCGAACTGCGCGACGTGATGCCGCTGCTCGACCGCGCGCGCCACGGCATCGAGTTCTTCGGCATGTCGGCGCAGGCGCTGGCGCACTGGGACGCCATCAAGGCCGCGCGCGGCGTGCGCCGCCTGGGCCTGTTCTGCGAGTTCATGGCCGACCTGGCGCAGTGCACCGACTACCGGCTGCTGTCGAGCGTGCAGATGCAGGGCGTGCAGGGCAGCGACGGCGATGCGCAGGTCGACCAGATCAACGACATCGTGAACCGCATCACCAACAACATGACCGACTCGATCTCGATGTCGGACGTGGCCGCCGAGCTGGGCATGAGCGAGAGCCGCTTCAGCCGCTTCTTCCGCCGCTCGACGGGCAACAGCTTCACCGACTTCGTGAACCGCGTGCGCATCAACAGCGCCTGTCACCTGCTGATGCAGACCGACCACTACGTGACCGACATCTGCTACCAGGTGGGCTTCAACAACGTGGCCAACTTCAACCGGCGCTTTCTCGAAATCAAGGGCATGACGCCCAGCGAGTTCAGGCGCCAGGCCGACACGCGCTTCGGCTGACTTCTTTCAAGGCGAACGCGCCCGCTCCGAAGGCGCCATCAGGGAGACCATCTTGTATCTGGGACTCGACCTCGGCACGTCCGAGCTCAAGGCATTGCTGCTCGCGGACGATCACCGCATCGTCGGCGTGGCACGCGCGCCGCTCACGGTCGACCGGCCGCAACCGCTGTGGTCGGAACAGGCGCCCGCCCAATGGTGGCGGGCGCTCGAGGCCGTCATGGCCGAGCTGCGCACCACGCATGCGAAGGCGCTGGCGCAGGTGCGCGCCATCGGCCTGTCGGGCCAGATGCATGGCGCCACGCTGCTCGACGCGGCAGGCGAGGTGCTGCGCCCGGCCATTCTCTGGAACGACGGCCGCAGCGGCGCGCAGTGCGAGGCGCTCACGCGCGCCGTGCCGCGCCTGGGCGAGATCGCCGGCAACCTCGCGATGCCCGGCTTCACTGCGCCCAAGCTGCTGTGGGTGCGCGAGCACGAGCCCGGGGTCTTCGCCCGTGTGGCGCGCGTGCTGCTGCCGAAGGACTGGCTGCGCTTCATGCTCAGCGGCGAGGCGGTCAGCGAGATGTCCGACGCGGCCGGCACGCTCTGGCTCGACGTGGGCGCGCGCGACTGGTCCGACCAACTGCTCGCCGCCACGGGGCTCACGCGCGATCACATGCCGCGGCTGGTCGAAGGCAGCGAAGTCTCCGCGCTGCTCAAGCCGGAACTGGCGGCGCGCTGGGGGCTGCGCGAGGGCGTGAAGATCGCCGGCGGCGCGGGCGACAACGCCGCCAGCGCGGTCGGCATGGGGCTCGTGGAGCCGGGGCAGGGCTTCGTCTCGCTCGGCACCTCGGGCGTGGTGTTCGTCTCGACCGACCGCTTCCTGCCGAACCCCGCGCAGGCGATGCACGCCTTCTGCCATGCGCTGCCTAGGCGCTGGCACCAGATGTCGGTGATGCTCTCGGCCGCCAGCGCGGTGAGCTGGGCGGCGAAGACCTTCAAGTTCGCGGACGAAGCGGCGCTGCTTGAAGCCGCAGCCTCGGTCGCGTTGACGGATCGGGCGCGTTGCCCGCTGTTCCTGCCGTACCTGTCGGGTGAGCGCTCGCCGCACAACAATCCGAATGCGCAGGGCACGTTGTTCGGCCTGACGCATGCACACGGCCCTGCAGAGATCGCCTATGCCGTGGTCGAGGGCGTGAGCTTCGGTCTGCGCGACGGCTTCGACACGCTGCGCCTGCCAGCAGACATGCCGCTGCGCGAAGTTGCGCTCGTGGGTGGCGGCGCGCGCAGTGTGTGGTGGGGGCAGTTGCTGGCCGACATCTTCCAGGTGGAACTCACGCTCTACGCAGGCAGCGAGACCGGCGGAGCACTCGGTGCGGCTCGGTTGGCGTGGCTGGCCGATGGGGGCACTGTGGCCGAGGTGTGCACGCTGCCGCCGGTCAAGCAGACGCTGACGCCTTCATCCGAAGGGGCCAGTGGGCACAAGACGCGTCACGCGCGTTTCCAGGTGCTCTACATGGCGCTGCGCGATCAATTCCGCTAGCCGACGCAACAAACCGAGCGCCCATAAAAAAACCCGTCGCAAGACGGGTTTTTTATTTCGCGAAACACCGCGGAACCGGCTTTGCCGGGCCGCAGGTGTTGCCCCCGGTAGGGGGTTGGCGTAGCGGACACGAAGTGCCGCGCAGCCTGGGGGCGAGCGAAATTACATGCCCATGCCGCCCATGCCGCCCATGCCACCCATGTCAGGCATACCGCCGCCACCGCCGGCTTCGTCCTTCGGAGCGTCAGCGATCATGGCTTCGGTCGTCAGCAGCAGCGAGGACACCGAAGCGGCGTTCTGCAGTGCGGTGCGGGTGACCTTCGTCGGGTCCAGGATGCCCAGCTCGAGCATGTCGCCGTACGTGTCGTTCGCAGCGTTGAAGCCGTAGTTGCCCTTGCCGGCCAACACAGCGTTCACCACCACCGAGGCTTCGCCGCCGGCGTTGTTCACGATTTCGCGCAGGGGGGCTTCGATGGCCTTCAGCACCAGCTTGATGCCGGCTTCCTGGTCGGCGTTGTCGCCCTTGACCGAGTCGCCCACAGCTTGCTTGGCACGCAGCAGAGCCACGCCGCCGCCAGCCACAACGCCTTCTTCCACTGCAGCGCGGGTGGCGTGCAGGGCGTCTTCGACGCGAGCCTTCTTTTCCTTCATTTCGACTTCGGTGGCAGCGCCAACCTTGATCACTGCCACGCCGCCGGCCAGCTTGGCCACGCGCTCTTGCAGCTTTTCACGGTCGTAGTCGCTGGTCGCTTCTTCGATCTGAACGCGCACTTGCTTCACACGGGCTTCGATGTCACCAGCAGCGCCAGCGCCGTCGATGATGATCGTGTTTTCCTTGCCCACTTCGATGCGCTTGGCTTGACCCAGGTCGGCCAGCGTCACCTTTTCGAGCGTCAGGCCCACTTCTTCAGCGATGACCTTGCCGCCCGTCAGGATGGCGATGTCTTCCAGCATGGCCTTGCGGCGGTCGCCGAAGCCAGGAGCCTTGACAGCCACAACCTTCAGGATGCCGCGGATCGTGTTCACGACCAGCGTAGCCAGGGCTTCGCCTTCGACTTCTTCGGCAATGATCAGCAGCGGACGGCCAGCCTTGGCGACTTGCTCCAGCACCGGCAGCAGGTCACGGATGTTGCTGATCTTCTTGTCGAACAGCAGCACGAAGGGGTTGTCGAGCAGCGCCGATTGCTTCTCGGGGTTGTTGATGAAGTAGGGCGACAGGTAGCCGCGGTCGAACTGCATGCCTTCGACGACGTCGAGTTCGCTGTCCAGCGACTTGCCGTCTTCCACGGTGATCACGCCTTCCTTGCCGACCTTGTCCATCGCGTCAGCGATGAGCTTGCCGATGGTTTCGTCGCTGTTGGCCGAGATGGAGCCGACTTGCGCGATTTCCTTGGAGGTGGTGGTGGGCTTGGAAGCCTTCTTCAGCTCGGCGACCAGGGCCGTGACAGCCTTGTCGATGCCGCGCTTCAGGTCCATCGGGTTCATGCCGGCAGCCACCAGCTTGAAACCTTCGCGAACGATGGCTTGTGCCAGGACCGTGGCGGTCGTGGTGCCGTCACCAGCGTTGTCGCTGGTCTTGGAGGCCACTTCCTTCACGAGCTGGGCGCCCATGTTCTGCAGCTTGTCCTTGAGTTCGATTTCCTTGGCCACGGACACACCGTCCTTGGTCACGGTGGGGGCGCCGAACGAACGCTCGAGCACCACGTTGCGGCCCTTGGGGCCCAGGGTCACTTTGACTGCGTTGGCCAGGATGTTGACACCCTCGACCATGCGTGCGCGGGCTTCGCCGCCGAAGACTACGTCTTTTGCTGCCATGATGAATTAACTCCGAATGGATTGAATTGGGATGAGATCGAAAGAGAGGAGAAGAATTACTTCTCGACGACTGCGAACAGGTCGTCTTCCTTCATCACGAGCAGTTCGTCGCCATCGACCTTGACGGTCTGGCCGCTGTACTTGCCGAACAGGACGCGGTCGCCGACCTTGACGGTCAGTGCGGCCAGTTCGCCCTTGTCGTTGCGCTTGCCCGGGCCCACGGCCAGGACTTCACCCTGATCGGGCTTTTCGGCGGCTGCGTCGGGGATGACGATGCCGGAGGCGGTCTTGGTTTCGCTGTCAACACGCTTGACGATCACGCGATCGGCCAAAGGACGAAGTTTCATTGCATCTCCTGGAAGGGTAAGAAACGGGTTTGTTTGTGGTCGGGCGCCGGAGAAACCGGCGACCTGTCGACTGGATGGGAGGGCTGTTAGCACTCGTCAGCAGCGAGTGCTAATCATAAGGGCATTCGATGACCTTTCAAGAGCGTGGCCCTTGCCCTCGTCTCGCACGGCGGTGCTTTTCCGGGGAAACCCCGGGCTGCCGGGTGCCATCGGTCGGAACGTTTGGGGTTCTTTTGTCCGGGTGAAATGAAACCGCTCAGACCCGTGCAGGGGCCGCGCGCGGATTGCTTCTTTGTAATCCGCGTGATCGGCGATTGACGGGGCGGGCTTCCTAGAGTCGCGGCACGCCAGCACGCAGCACCGGATGGATGTGCGCGCAGGCCGCCCGATCCACCCTTCCAATCTCCAAGGACACCATGGCTCTCACCTTCCGCAACACCGTTTTCGCTGCCTTGGCCGCACTGGCCGCGGCCGGCGCTTCCGCCTCGGGCACCCATGCCGGTGGCCACGACCACGATGCCGAAGCCGCCGTCGGCAAGCCCGGTGTGGCCGCCAAGGTGACGCGCACGGTCCAGGTCGACATGACGGATTCGATGCGCTTCACGCCGGCGGACATCAAGGTCAAGCAGGGGGAGACGGTGCGCTTCGTCGTCAAGAACTCGGGCGTCCTGAAGCACGAGCTTGTGCTCGGAACCGAGAAGGCGCTCAAGGCGCACTACGACGCGATGAAGAAGAACCCCGAGATGGAGCACGCCGATCCGAACATGGTCACGCTGGCCGCAGGCAAGACCGGCGAGATCGTCTGGCAGTTCACCCAGGCCGGCAAGGTCGACTTCGGCTGCCTGCAGCCGGGCCACTACGACGCCGGAATGAAGGGCGCGGTGCTGGTGGGCAAGGCCGGCAAGTAAGAAGCAAGAGAAGAGGTGGCCGCGTACCGGACACGCACGCAGCCGCCCGGCACGCTCAGAACTTCGCGCGCAGCGTCAGCTGCACCTCGCGCCCCGGTCCGGGCAGGATCAGGTTGTCCACGCTGCCGTGGGCCGAGACGTAGTACTTGCGGTTCGCGATGTTCTTCAGGTTCAGCGCGATCTCGTAGCGCTCTGTCTTGTAGCTGGCCGCGAGGTCGGCGGTCAGGTACGAGGGCAGCGTGACGAGGTTGCTCAGCGACGCGTAACGCGCACTGACGTAGTTCAGGCCGCCGCCGGCGCTGAAGCCGTGGCCGAGGTCCTTCATGGCCCACACGAAGGCCGAGTGGCGCGGCGTGAGGGCGGCGGTCTTGCCCTGCACCGGGATCGCGGCGCCCACGGGCAGCTGCAGCGAACTCACGGTGGCGAGCGATTGGGTCATCTTCGCGTCGAGGTAGGCATAGCCCGCACTCACGTCCCAGCGGCCCGGCAGGCGGCCGTTGAGCGCGAGCTCCAGGCCGTTGGTGCGCTGCGTGCCGACGTTGATCTGGCGGCGCGGGTTGTTCGGGTCGGTGTTCTTGATGCCCGAGCGCTCCAGGTTGAACAGCGCGGTCGTGAGGTTCAGCCCGCCGTCGAGCAGGTCGAACTTGGCGCCGATTTCCTTGTTGACGGTGATTTCGGGCGCGTTGTCGATGTTGCCGGTGGACAGCGCGAAGTTCTCGCCCGAGGGCTGGAACGAGCGGCTGTACGACACGTAGTACGACTGCACCGTGTCGGGCTGCCACACCACGCCGGCGCGCGGGCTGAACTTGCGGTCGGTGCGCTCCAGCGGCGCGAGCTTGCGCTCGAAACTGGTGTCCTGCTTGAACACGTCGTAGCGCCCGCCGATCAGCGCCTTCCAGTGCGGTGCCAGCGTGATCTGGTCCTGGAAGTAGACGGCCGCGGTCTTGAACTCGCTATTGCTCGGGATCGCGCCGTCGGCGAGGTAGGTGGCCAGCGGGATCGGCAGCGGGTCTGCCACCGGGCTGAACAGGTTCACGCGCTGCGCTCCCGTGGCGGAAGACACGCTGAACAGCCGCTTGCGCTGCACGCCGAACTCGGCGCCGACCAGCCACTCCTGCTTGAAGCCGCCCAGGTCGTTGCGCCAGGTCAGGTCGGTCTGGTTGAACCAGCCGCTCTCGTCGCGCTCGACGATGCCGCGCGTGCGGCCCACCGTCAGGCGCACGGGGTCGGTGGTGCCGCTGGGCAGCGTGTTGTTGCGGTCCAGGGGGTAGCTGGAATAGCGCGTGGTGTTGCGCAGGCTCAGCGCGTCGCTGAAGCGGTGGTTCAGCGTGGCGGTGAAGGTCTGCACTTTGCTGGTCACGGTGTCGTCGCGCTTGCCGTGCGCGGAGCCGTAGTAGGCGCCGATGGGCACGTCGACCGGGCGGCCGTTGAGCGCCGGGATGCCGAAGTCGGTGAGGCGCTGGTCGCGCAGGTTGGTGTATTGCAGCAGCAGGTCGGTCTGCGGGCTGAACTTGATCGCCAGCGAGGGTGCGATGTTGTGGCGGTCGGTGAACTGCTGGTCGCGGTAGCTGTCCGACTGCTCGCCCGCCACGTTCAGGCGGAAGGCCATGTTCTCGCCGATGGGCGTGTTCAGGTCGATCGTGCTGCGCGTGTAGTGGTGGCTGCCCAGGCCCAGCGAGACCTCGCCGAAGCGGCGCTCGAACACGGGCTTCTTGGTCACGCGGTTGATCAGGCCGCCCGAGGAGCCGCGGCCGTAGAGCACGGCGGCCGGGCCCTTGAGCACCTCGATGCGCTCGGTGTCCGAGAGGTCGCGGAAGTACAGCGCGTCGTCGCGCACGCCGTCGACGAACCAGTCGGAGATGCCGCTGAAACCGCGGATCACGACCTGGTCGCGCTGGCCGTCGCCGTGATTGAAGCTCACGCCCGGCACGTTGCGCAGGGCGTCCTGCATCGACACGGCGCCCTGGTCGCGCAGCAGCTGTTCGGGCAGCACGTTGACGGTCTGCGGCACGTCGCGCAGCGGCGCGCTGCCCTTGGTGGCGGTGCTGGTGGCGGCGGGGGCGTAGCCCTTGTCGTCCTCGGCGCTGACGGTGACTTCCTTCAGGGTCGAGGCGCTGGCCTGTGCCAGCGCGACGCCCGACAGCGACGCGAGGGCGGCGCCGGCCAGCAGCGAAAGGGGCCACAGCGGGCGCGAGGGAGAGGCGGTGCGGTAGGCGCGGGAAGAGGGCTTCATGTTGTCCAGTTTTTTTAAGGCGGCGGCACCACGCACGGCGGGCCGCGCACGCACACGCACCGCCCTGTCGTCCACGCGACGAAGGGCGATGTCGTGCCTTGCCTTGAAAAAATCTGGGTGAGGCGGGGGCCGCGCAGACGGAAGCTCCGTCGGCGGCACCCCTGGGTGACGGCCGCTGGGCGCGGCGGACTGAATTGTAAAGTTCTAGATGCGAGGTGTTCGCATTTGTGGTGCGGATGCGACGTGCGGCCGTGGGCTCACAGCTGGTCGGTCGGCACGAACCACGAGAACAGCAGCAGCTGCAGGCGCGTGAGCATGCTGGAGTCGGGCTCGCTGTCGAGCACCTCGTTGTGCACGTCGCCGGTGCCGATCCATTGCACGTTCTGGCCGTCGGGCTTGAGCACGACGCGGTACACGCCTTCCATGTCGTCCAGCTGGTAGGCGAAGAGCAGCGCCTGCGTGAGCTCGAAGCTGCGCACGCGCACGCCGAACTCGGTGTTCAGCAGGGCCGAACGCGGGTCGAGGTTCATCGAGCCCAGCAGCACCCACTGGCGGTCGACCAGCGCCAGCTTGGCATGCAGGCGTCCGCGCGCCTTCTTCAGCAGGCTGCGGAACTGGCCGCTGCGCTTGAGCTGCTGCGTGCTCACCTCGTACAGGTTCACGCCCAGCTTGAGCATGTCGACGCGGTAGCGGTTGTAGTTGATGTTGACCAGCGGCTCGTCGCTGTCGGCCAGCGAGTTGGTGACCACCGTGATGTTCAGGCCGTGGTCGCGGCCCATGCGGATGCGCTCCATGCCCTCGTCGCCGGGAATGAAGTAGGGCGAGATCACCACCACGTTCGACTTCGCGGCGCCCAGCATCTCGTGGAAGCGCTGCGCCAGCGACTCCTGCGGGCGCGCCATCGTGCCCAGGGCCTTGTTCGGGCTGTCGGCGGTGGCGGCGGCCTCGGCGCGGATCCAGCGCGTCTCGCCGATGTTGTCAAGCTGCGCGCCCAGCGGCAGGTCGCCCAGCAGGTCGGTGGCGGCCAGCGGGTCGGGCAGCGGCGCAAAGGCGGGCGAGGTCGCGGCGTCGAAGGCGGCCTTGAGCTCGTCGGGCGTGAGCGTCGTGCCGGCCATGCGCTGCAGCGGGTAGACCACGTCGCTGTTCCAGTAGGTGTCGAAGATCCCGGCCGACTGCGGCACCACCGGGCCGGCCAGCAGCAGCTCGAAGTCGATGAAGTTGGCGCTGTCGCTGCGCAGGAAATACTCGTCCGCGAGGTTGCGCCCGCCGGCGATGGCCAGGGCCCCGTCGGCGATGAACAGCTTGTTGTGCATGCGGTGGTTGAGCCGCCGGAAATCGCCGAAGAACTCCAGCCAGCGCATCGACGAATGGTCGCGGGCGTTCACGAAGGGGTTGAACAGCCGCACCTGCGCGTTGGGCTCGGCGGCCAGCCCGAGCAGCAGGCGGTCCATGCCCGCCGTGTAGAAATCGTCGAGCAGCAGGCGCACGCGCACGCCGCGCCGGGCGGCGTCGCGCAGTTCGCGCAGCAGCAGGCGGCCGGTCTTGTCGTTGCCGAGCTGGTAGGTCTGCACGTCGAGCGAGGCCCGCGCGCGGCGGATGAGCTCCAGCCGCGCATCGAGCGCGAACGAGGCCTCGATCAGCGGCCGCATGCTCGAGAGCCCGTCGGGCGGTGAATCGAGGCTGGCGGCGGCGCGGCCGAGCGGGGTGGCGGAAGAGGCGGGAATGGCGATCGAGGGCGGCCCGTCGGGCAGGCGCGGCGGCAGGCCGGCGCAGCCGGTGAGCACCAGCACGGCCAGCATCAGCGCCGGGCCGCGCAGCGCAGGAAACAACGAGGCGAGGAGCTTGAGCATGGGGCCTGTCAGCGCACGCAAACGGCGTGCGGGCGGGATCGTAGCTCGGCTGGTGCGGGCGTCCGCGGCGGTTTTGCAACGCTTCGCCCCCGTCTGCTGGAAAACCCGGGGACCGAGACTTTCTTGACAATAGAATGCGAATTGTTATCAATAGCGTTCAATGAACCATAAAAATATGGCAAGAATGAGGGCGCGGCGCAGGGCCGCTTCGGTGTTGGTGGGCTGCCTGGCGATCTACGCGCAGCAGCACGTTCTGGCGCAAACGGGCGGCACGGGTTCGCTCCCTGAAGTGCGCGTCGATGCCAATGCCGAAGCCGAAACCGCCACCTCGCCCGTGATCGGCTACCGCGCGAAGAACGCCGTCACCGCCACCAAGACCGACACACCGCTGTCGGAAACCCCGCAGGCCGTGACCGTGGTCACGCGCGACCAGATGGTCGACCAGGGCGCAACCAACCTGCAGGAGGCGCTCAACTACGCGGCGGGCGTGCGCTCCGACGCCTACGGTGTCGATTCGCGCACCGACTCGATCCGCGTGCGCGGCGCCAACCCCGACATCTACCTCGATGGCCTGCGCCAGGCCTACGGCTACTACACCAGCACCACGCGCACCGAGCCCTACACGCTGGAGCGCCTCGAAGTGCTGCGCGGCCCCTCGGGCATGCTGTTCGGCGCGGGCACCGCGGCGGGCGTGGTCAACATGGTCAGCAAGCGACCGCTGCAGGAGGCCCAGCGCGAGGTGGGCGTGCAGAGCGGCAGCTTCGGCCGCAAGCAGGTGCAGGCCGACCTCACCGGTCCGCTGAACGCCGACGGCTCGCTGTCGTACCGGTTGATCGCGCTGCAGCGCAAGTCCGATTCGCAAGTGGACAACGTGCCCGATGACCGCAGCGTGATCGCGCCCTCGCTCACCTGGCGGCCCAACGCGGCGACCTCGCTCACGCTGCAGGGCCTGTGGCAAAAAGACAGGAGCGGCAGCAGCTCGCAGTTCCTGCCGTGGGAAGGCACCTTGCTGCCGAACCCGAACGGCCGCGTGCCGAGCAGCCGCTTCATCGGCGAGCCTGGCGACTACTACAACAGCGAGCGCCAGACCTTCGGCTGGCAGTTCGAGCACAAGTTCAACGACAGCTGGACCGTGCGCCAGAACTTCCGCTACGCGAAGAACGAAAACGACAACCGCTACCACTACGGCGGCGCGTTCAGCGGCTTCGACAGCTGGTCGACCGACCCGGTCTTCAAGCGCGTGTTCCCCCGCTACTACGACAGCCAACTGACGCGCAACCGCACGCAGACGCTGGACAACCACGTCGAGGGCCACTTCCAGACCGGTGCGCTCCAGCACACGCTGCTCGTGGGCGCGGACTTCGCGCGCCAGCGCGAGAACGTCTGGGGCGGCACCACGGCCGACACCATCGACATCTATGCGCCGGTGTACGGCCACCTGGACGAACCCGAGCGCGTGGCGCGTCCGCGCACCCGCCAGCGCCAGACCGGCCTGTACCTGCAAGACCAGATCAAGCTCGACCACTGGATCTTCGTGGCCGGACTGCGCCATGACCGCGCCGTGTCCAGCGCCGCCGGCAGCGACGAGCAAAAGAGCAGCGCCACCACCAAGCGCCTGGGCGTGATGTACGCCCATCCCTCGGGCTGGTCGCCGTACCTGAGCTACAGCGAGTCGTTCACGCCGCAGTCGCCGCGCGAAGGCCGCATCTTCTCGCCGCTGCGCGGCGAGCAGTGGGAAGCGGGCCTGAAGTACGAGCCGAAGAACCGCGCCCTGGCCTTCAGCGCCGCGGTGTACGACCTGCGCGAGAAGAACCAGATCGTCGAAGAGCAGCCGAAGGTGTTCTCGCAGCGCGGCCTGACCAAGACCAAAGGCGTGGAGCTGGAAGCCAAGGGCTCGGTGGGCGCCAACCTCGACCTGATCGCCCACTACAACTACACCGACGCCGACGCGCAGATCGAAGGCCTGCCCAAGCACCAGGCCAGCTTCTGGGCCAAGTACAGGTTCTCGGTGGCCGGCATGAACGGCTTCTCGGCCGGCGCCGGCGTGCGCGTGATGAGCTCGTTCCGCGACACCCAGTTCGGCACCGGCCCGCGCATCCCGGGCGTGGCGCTGGCCGACCTGGTGTTTGCCTACGATACGGCCCAGTGGCGCTATGCGCTCAACATCAACAACGTGACGGACAAGGTGTACTTCAGCACCTGCCTGTCGCGCGGTGACTGCTGGTACGGTGCGCGCCGCAACATCGTGGCGAGCGCCACCTACCGCTTCTAGCCTTTTCCCACCCAACGACGCACGACGACATGGACAGCCGAAAGATCAAGACCTGGGCCTGGGTGCACAAGTGGAGCAGCCTTGTCTGCACGGTGTTCATGCTGCTGCTGTGCATCACCGGCCTGCCGCTGATCTTCCACCACGAGATCGGCCACCTGCTGGGCACCGAGGTCGAGGCGCCGAAGATGCCGGCGAACACGCCGCGCATCAGCCTGGACAAGGTGGTCGAGATCGGCCGCGCCAAGCACCCCGACCGCGTGGTGCAGTTCGTCTCGCAGCCCGAGGACGACGACGGCCTGTGGTTCGTCACGCTCACGCCCACGCCCGAACCCACCGAAGACTTCAAGTCGGTGGCGGTCGATGCGCGCACCGGCGTCGTGCTGGCGCAGCCGGAGTTCAGCCAGGGCTTCATGTACGTCATGTTCAAGCTGCACGTCGACCTGTTCGCCGGGCTGCCGGGCAAGCTGTTCCTGGGCTTCATGGGACTGCTGCTGCTGGTGGCCATCGTCTCGGGCGTGGTGCTGTATTCGCCGTTCATGCGCAAGCTCGACTTCGGCACGGTGCGGCGCGAGAAGCGTCCGCGCCTGAAGTGGCTCGACCTGCACAACCTGCTGGGCATCGTCACGCTGGTGTGGCTGTTCGTGGTGGGCTCGACCGGCATGATCAACACCTGGGCCGACCTGATCATCAAGTACTGGCAGTACGACCAGCTCAGCACGCTGCTCGCGCCCTACAAGAACGAGCCGGTGGTGCCGGTGGCCGAGCGCGGCTCGCTGCAGCGCTCGATGGAAGGCGCGATGCAGAAGGCGCCCGGCATGAAGCTGTCGTTCATCGCCTTCCCGGGCACCTCGTTCTCGAGCCCGCACCACACGACCTTCTTCCTGCGCGGCAACGAGCCCTTCACCTCGAAGCTGCTGCAGCCGGTGCTTGTCGATGCCAAGACGGCGCAGGTCACGGCGGCGCCGAAGATGCCGTGGTACCTCACGGCGCTGCTGGTGTCGCAGCCGCTGCACTTCGGCGACTACGGCGGCATGCCGATGCAGATCCTGTGGGCGCTGCTGGACATCGCGACCATCATCGTGCTGGGCAGCGGGCTGTACCTGTGGCTCAAGCGCGGCAACACGGTGCCGGCCCAGGCGACCACGACGATTGCGGCGCCCGCCACGGTATCGGGACAACAGCCTGACCCGGCACCGGCCATGAAGGTGCAGGCATGACGACGCACCACAAGGCACCGCACCAATCCTTCTGGCGCATGTGGGGCTGGCCCATCGTGCTGGGCGTGCTGACCACGGTCGGCCTGATCACCGCGCTGTTCAGCGACGGCGGCCTCGGCGACATGGTGGCCTGGGTGGGCCTGGGCGTTCCGGTGCTCGTGTGCGCCTGGTTCGGCTGGCGCCGCTCGCCGCGCACGGGTTCCCGCTAGGCGCAAGGGGCAGGGCACCGACGCAGAATCGGTGCCGATGAATGCCGCACTCTCCTATCCGCTTCGCCTGCTGATCCTGGGCGTTCCGTTGGCCGTGCACGGCCAGCAGCCCGCAACGCCGTCGGCCGGCACGCTGCGCGACGTCACCGTTTCGACGCCGCGCGGCACGCTGTCTCCGTTCCTCGTGCCCGGCTCGGTCGACCGCGTCGACGGCGACGAGATGCGCGACAGCCGGATGCAGGTGAACCTGTCCGAAAGCCTGGGCGCCGTGCCCGGCCTGCAGGTGCAGAACCGCATGAACTACGCGCAGGACCTGCAGCTGTCGGTGCGCGGCTTCGGCGCGCGCTCGACCTTCGGCGTGCGCGGCGTGCGCCTGTACGTCGACGGCATCCCGGCCACCTTGCCCGACGGACAGGGGCAGACCTCGAACATCGACATCGGCTCGGTCGACCGCGTCGAAGTGCTGCGCGGGCCGTTCTCGGCGCTGTACGGCAATTCGTCGGGCGGCGTGGTGCAGGCGTTCACGGCCTCGGGGGAGGGCGCGCCGCGCCTGTCGTACTCGCTGGCGGGCGGCAGCTTCGGCAGCTGGCGCCAGTCGCTGCAGCTCAGCGGTTCGCAGGGCGCGGTCGACTACCTGCTCGGCGCGAGCCACTTTCGCACCGACGGCTGGCGCGAACAGAGTGCCGCGCGGCGCAACATCGCGAACGGCAAGCTGGGCGTCGCGCTCGACAACGGCGACAAGCTCACGCTGGTGCTCAACAGCGTGCGCATCGAGGCGCAAGACCCGCTGGGCCTGACGGCCGAGCAGATCGCGCAGGCGCCGCGCAAGGCACCGCTCGCGCTGCAGTACGACACGCGCAAGACGGTCGAGCAGACGCAGGTTGGCCTGCGCTACGAGCGGCGCCTCAGTGCCGAGCAGGCGCTGCTGTTCATGGTCTACGGTGGCGAGCGCAAGACCGTGCAGTTCCAGTCGATCCCGCCGTCGGCGCAGCAGAGCCCGCTGCATGCGGGCGGCGTGATCGACCTCTCGCGCCAGTACGGCGGCGTCGACCTGCGCTGGACCGCCGCGCTGCAGCTGGCCGACCGGCCCTTCGACCTCGTGGCGGGCCTGGGCTACGACAGCCTGCGCGAGCGCCGCCGCGGCTACGAGAACTACCAGGGCTCCACGGCCGCGCCCCTGTTGGGCGTGCAGGGGCGGCTGCGTCGCAACGAGCGCAACGAGGTCTGGAACCTCGATCCGTATGCGCAGGCCGCCTGGCGCTTCGCCGAGCGCTGGACGCTCGAGGCCGGCGTGCGCCGCAGCCGCGTGCATTTCGATTCGCACGACCTGTACATAGCTGGCGCCAACCGCGACGACAGCGGCAGCGCGAGCTACAGCAAGACTCTGCCCGTGGCCTCGCTGCGCTACCAGGCCACACCCGATCTCGCGGTGTACGGCTCGGTCGGCCGGGGCTTCGAGACGCCGACGCTCAACGAGCTGTCGTACCGTCCGGGCGGCGCCAGCGGGCTCAACTTCGGGCTGCGGCCTTCGGTGAACGACAGCCTCGAAGTGGGCGCGAAGGCGCGGCTGGCCGGCGGCCTGCTGACGGCGGCGCTGTTCCACACCCGCACGCGCGACGAGATCGTGACCGCCACCAACAGCGGCGGCCGCGCCACGTTCCAGAACGCGGGGCGCACGCGGCGCAACGGCTTCGAGCTGGGTTGGCAGCACGAGACGGCCGACCACTGGCGCACGCAGGTGGCCTACACCTGGCTGGACGCGACCTACCGCGATGCGTTCTGCTCGCCGTCGCCCTGCGCGGGCGGCAACGCGGTGAACGCGGGCAACCGCATCCCGGGCATCGCGCGCCAGTCGCTCTTCGCCTCGCTCGGCTGGGTACCGCCCGAGGGCTGGCGCGCGGGTGTCGAGATGCGCGCGCTGAGCCGCATCCAGGCCAACGACCTGAACACCGCGAGCGCGCACGGCTACGCCGTGGCGGCGCTGTATGCCGGCTACCTGAAGAAGTGGGAGCGCTGGGACTTCAACGCCTTCGCGCGCGTCGACAACCTGTTCGACCGGCGCTACATGGGCTCGGTCATCGTCAACGAAGGCAATGCGCGCTTCTACGAGCCCGCGCCGGGCCGCAACTGGACGGTGGGCCTGAGCGGCGCGTACCGCTTCTGAAGAACGCGCCATGAAATGAAAAGGCCCGCCGCCCCGAGGGGACGGCGGGCCTTGAGACCCGGTATCGCCGTGCTTACTTGAGGCCGGCCGCAGCGCGCAGTGCAGCGGCTTGCGTCGTGGCTTCCCAGGTGAACTCGGGCTCTTCGCGGCCGAAGTGGCCGTACGCGGCGGTCTTCTGGTAGATCGGGCGCAGCAGGTCGAGCATCTGGATGATGCCCTTCGGACGCAGGTCGAAGTGCTCGCGCACCAGCTCGGCGATCTTCTCGTCGGGGATCACGCCGGTGCCTTCGGTGTAGACCGTGATGTTCATCGGTTGGGCCACGCCGATGGCGTACGCCACCTGGATCTGGCACTGGCGCGCCAGGCCGGCGGCCACGATGTTCTTGGCCACGTAGCGCGCGGCGTAGGCGGCCGAGCGGTCGACCTTCGACGGGTCCTTGCCCGAGAACGCGCCGCCGCCGTGCGGGCAGGCGCCGCCGTAGGTGTCGACGATGATCTTGCGGCCGGTGAGGCCGCAGTCGCCCTGCGGGCCGCCGATGACGAAGCGGCCGGTCGGGTTGATCAGGTAGCGCGTGTTCTGCAGCCATTCCTTGGGCAGCACGGGCTTGATGATCTCTTCGATGATGGCTTCGTTGAACGAGGCCTTCATCTTGGTCGGCGTTTCGCTCTGGTCGGGGCTGTGCTGCGTGGAGAGCACCACGGTGTCGATGCTGTGGGGCTTGCCGTCCACGTAGCGCATCGTGACCTGGCTCTTGGCGTCGGGGCGCAGGAAGGGCAGGCGGCCGTCCTTGCGCAGCTGGGCCTGGCGCTCCACGAGGCGGTGCGCGTAGTAGATCGGCGCGGGCATCAGCTCGGGCGTCTCGTCGCAGGCGTAGCCGAACATCAGGCCCTGGTCGCCGGCGCCGGTGTTCAGGTGGTCGTCCGAGGCGTGGTCCACGCCCTGGGCGATGTCGTTGGACTGCTTGTCGTAGCAGACCATCACCGCGCAGCCCTTGTAGTCGATGCCGTACTCGGTGTTGTCGTAGCCGATGCGCTTGATGGTGTCGCGCGCGACCTGGATGTAGTCGACGTGCGCGTTGGTCGTGATCTCGCCGGCGAGCACCACGAGGCCGGTGTTGGTCAGCGTTTCGGCGGCGACGCGGCTGCGGGGATCTTGTTCGAAGATCGCGTCGAGGATCGCGTCCGAGATCTGGTCCGCGACCTTGTCGGGATGGCCTTCGGAGACCGATTCGGAGGTAAAGAGAAAGTCGTTCGCCACTGTAGTCACTCCTTGAAGTTCAATTGGCGCGTTGCCAACTCTGCGGAGCCCTGGCGAACGCTTTAGCAGATGTCGATGAATCGACGGGACACAATCGCATTCGCGCTTGTGGGTGTCGCCCTGCAAGTTGTTCCGTAACTCGGCGACAATTTGCATTCTATTCGAGCCGCGCAATACCATGCGCGCGCGTCCGCCTTTTGACCCTCCCTGACTCTCTCCCCCTCCCCGTTCAATGATCACCCTGTTCCGCCTGCTTGCCCGCGTGCCGATGCCGTTGATGCATCGGCTCGGCGCCTTGCTGGGATGGCTGGTCTGGTGGTGCGCGCCGGACTACCGCCGCCGCTTCAAGGCCAACGCCGAGAGCGCCGGCTTCTCGCCCGCGCAGTACCGTCCCGCCATCGCCGCCGCCGGCCACATGGCGTCCGAGCTGCCCTGGCTGTGGCTGCGCCCGCAGGGCGAGAGCGTGCTGACGCGCGTGGTGCGCTGGGAAGGCGTCGAGGCCTTCGAGGCCGCGATGCGCGCGAAGAAGGGCGTGATCCTCGTGGCGCCGCACCTGGGCAGCTGGGAGATGTGCGGCCAGGCCATCGGCGAGCGCTTTCTCGCGGACTTCGGGCCGATCACCGCGCTGTTCCGTCCGGCGCGCAAGAAATGGATGGCCGACCTGATCGCGGCGGGCTCGCGCGACCGGCCCGGCCTGCAGACCCTGCCGACCAACAACACCGGCGTGCGCGGCCTGATCCGAACGCTGCGCAGCGGCGGCTACACCGGCATCCTGCCCGACCAGGTGCCGCCGCTGGGGCAGGGCGTGTGGGCGCCTTTCCTCGGCCGCCCCGCCTACACCATGACCCTGCTTCCCCGTTTGGCCCAACAGACCGGCGCCGCCTGCTTCCTCAGCGTGTGCGAGCGCCTGCCGCGCGGCGCGGGCTACGTGATCCGCTTCGAGCCGATCGTCGGCACCGCGCTCACCGACCCCGCGGCTTCGATTGAAGACGCCGCTGCTGCCATGAACGACGGCATCGGTCGCCTGATCCACAGCCTGCCCGGCCAGTACGTGTGGGATTACGCGCGCTACAAGGAGCCGCGCGGCGAACCCGCCGTGGTGGCTGCGGCCGGAGGGGCCGCGCCATGAGCCTCAGCTCCCGACTCGGTATCGGCTTCATGCGGGTGCTGGCACCGCTGCCCCTGCCGCTCGTGCGCGGCTTCAGCAAGGTGCTCGGCCGCCTGCTGCACACCATCGCCGTGCCGCGGCGGCGCGTGGTCGACCGGAACCTGGCCCTGTGCTTCCCCGGGAAATCGGAGGCCGAGCGCCGCGCCATCGCGCGCGAGACCTTCGTCTTCGTCGCGCAGTCATGGCTGGACCGCAGCTGGCTCTGGCATGCGCCCGAACAGGTGGTGAAGAGCCGGCTGAAGATCGTCGGTTCTGCGCCGGAAATCCGCGAGATCGCCGAGGGCGACGCGCCGATGATCCTGTTTGCGCCGCACTTCTACGGCCTCGATGCCGCGGCCACCGCGCTCACCATGCACACGGCGCGCCCCTCGGCCACGATCTACACGACCCAGCGCGACCCGATGGTCGATGCCTGGATCCGCGAAGGCCGCACCCGCTTCGGCGACGTGGCGGCGCTCAACCGGGTGGACGGCATCAAGCCCATCCTCTCGGGGCTGCGCAAGGGCGGTTTGCTGTACCTGCTGCCCGACATGGATTTCGGGCGCGACCAGACCATCTTCGTGCCGTTCTACGGCGTGCAGGCGGCCACCGTGCCCTCGCTGTCGCGCTTTGCGCGGCTGGGCAAGGCCAAGGTGGTGCCGGTAGTGGCGAAGCTCACGCCGGGCGGCTACGAGATCCAGGTGCTGTCGGCGTGGCAGAACTTCCCGACCGACGACGTCGAGGCCGACACGGCGCTCATGAACGAGCGCCTGCAGGGCTACATCGACACGATGCCGTCCCAGTACTACTGGGTGCATCGCAGGTTCAAGACCCGCCCGGAAGGCGAGCCCCCTATTTACTGATTGCGGGCGAGGAAGCCCTCGATCTCGCGCGCGACCAGTTGCGGCTGCTCGTGCACGATCCAGTGGGTGGCGTTGGGCACCTTCTTGACCTCGAGCTTCGGCACGTAGTCTTCCAGCCCCTCGAGCAGGCCGGGCAGCAGCGCCGCGTCGTCGAGCGCCCAGAACACGAAGGTCGGCATGGTCACCGTGAGGCGTTCGCGCGGCAGCACCGGGATGCTGTCGACAGTCTGGCCCGGTAGCGGCGGCTTCATCGGCGTCACGCGGTACAGGTTGCAGGCGCCCGTGAGGCCCGCGCTCCAGACCTCGCGGTACTGCTGCTTCACTTCTTCGGTGAGCCAGCCGAAGCCGTCCGGGCCGGCCTTCATCAGCAGGAAGAAGGGCCACATGCGCTTGAAGTCGTCGGCCGCGAGCAGGGCTTCGGCATCGGGGCGCGCCAGGAAGTGCATGTAGGCGCTGGCCTGCTGCTGCGCCGGGTTGTTGCGCAGCTCGCGCGTGAACGTGCCCGGGTGCGGCGAATTGATGATGACCAGCTTGCCGACCTGCTGCGGGAAGGCGTTGGCGTAGCCCCAGGCGAAGGCGCCGCCCCAGTCGTGGGCCACCAGCGCGGCCATGGTGCCGTCGGCGCTCTCGGTGGCCACGAGCTGCTGGATGTCCTGGATCAGCAGGTGGGCCTTGTAGTCGGCCACTTCCGTGGGCGCGCTGGACTTTTCGAAACCGCGCAGGTTCGGCGCCACGCAGCGGTAGCCGCCGTGGGCCGGGTCCGAGAAGTAGGCGAGCAGCTCGTCCCAGATGAACGCGGCCTCGGGAAAGCCGTGCAGGAACACCATCAGCGGCTGTCCCGGCTTGCCGGCGGCGCGGCAGCTCAGGGTGGTGCCGTTTGGCAGGCTGCGTTGGAAGGTCTCGATCATGCTTCGTGTCTCCTTGGGTTGACTGTCGCTATTGTTTTGATAGTGAACTTCGCAGGCGAGGCGCTCGATGCAGCCGGTTCCTCTAGCGCATCAGGCGTCTTCGGCCGGTGGTGGCGTGGGCGCTGCCGGTGCTGCTGCGGCGTCGTCGGGATGCACCCAGCGCCACAGCAGCTCGGCCGCCTCGCCGACCCCTTGCTTCTTCAGGGCCGAGAACAGTTTGACCTCGCCGCCGCCGGCGTTCAGTCGCGTAATCGACAGCACCTTGGCGGCTTCGGTGCGGGTGAGCTTGTCGGACTTGGTCAGCAGCACCAGGAATTTCAGGCCTTGCTCGACGCGCGGACGGATCACGTCGAGCAGGATCTCGTCGAGCTCGGTCAGGCCGTGGCGCGGATCGCACATCAGGACAACCCCGCGCAGACTTTCGCGCGTCATGAGGTAGTTGCCCATCACGCGCTGCCAGCGCAGCTTGGCTTCCTTCGGCACAGCCGCGTAGCCGTAGCCGGGCAGGTCGGCCAGCACGGCGTCGTCGACCTTCTGCTTGCCGATGCCGAACAGGTTGATGTGCTGCGTGCGGCCGGGCGTCTTCGAGGCAAAAGCCAGACGCGTCTGCTGTGTCAGGGTGTTGATGGCGGTCGATTTGCCGGCGTTGGAGCGGCCCACAAAAGCGATCTCGGGCAGGTCGACCGGGGGCAGGTGTTCCAGCTGCGGAGCGCTGGTCAGGAAGTGGGCGGTGTGCAGCCAACCCAGGGCCACGCGCTCGCGTTCAGCGACCTGCGGGTCCACGGCAGGGGCCGCGCGGGGAGGATAAGCGGCGGACTTGGCGCGCGGGGAGGTCATCTATGGGCTTTCGGAACGGGGCGCCATTGTAGAATCGCGGGGTTTTGCGCCATAAATTCGAAGCCCCCGATATGAAGTTGTTTGCCAATATTCTGCTTGCAGCCCTCATGGGCGTCGCAGCCAGCGCGAGTTTTGCAGCCGATGAGCATGCCGCTGCCCCCGCAGCGGCAGCCGCCAAGCCGGCCAAGCCCGATCCCGCCAAGGGCGACACGCTGTTCAATGCGACGCCGGCCAACAGCCAAAGCTGTGCTTCCTGCCACAACGCGGACGGCAACTCGGCCATCGCAGCCAACCCGAAGCTGGCGCAACAACACCCCGAATACATCCTCAAGCAGCTGCAGGACTTCAAGTCCGGCAAGCGCAAGAGCGCCATCATGAAGCCGCTGGCGTCGGCGCTGTCCGAAGACGACATGCGCAACATCGCCTGGTTCGTCGGCTCCAAGAAGATCAAGCCGGGCTTCTCGAAAGAGAAGGACACGGTCGCCCTCGGCGAAAAGATCTACCGCGGCGGCATCGGCGATCGCCAGATCCCCGCCTGCGCCGGCTGCCACAGCCCGAACGGTGCCGGCCTCCCGGCCCAGTACCCGCGCCTGGGTGGCCAGCACGCCGACTACACCGTGACCCAGCTCGTGGCCTTCCGCGACAACGTCCGCCTGAACAGCTCGCCCATGAACGGCGTGGCCGCCAAGCTCAACGATCGCGAAATCAAGGCTGTCGCCGACTACATCGCCGGCCTGCGCTGATTTCCGCTGTCGCGCTGTCCAGCGTGAACTAACCGCCGATAAAAATCCCAAACAAAGGGCGGGCCGATCCAGGAGGATGGCCCGCCCTTTTGTTTTTTTCTCCTTTCCTGGTTCCCTTCCGATGACCGTTTCCACCCATGGCCTTCGCGTGCATCGCGGCCCGCAGCTGCTTCGCGCCGCGGTGGAACTGCTGTCGTCGATGCGCTTCGCGATCGCGCTGCTGACGGTCATCTGCATCGCCTCGATCATCGGCACCGTGCTCAAGCAGCATGAGCCGATCAACAACTACATCAACCAGTTCGGGCCCTTCTGGGCCGATCTGTTCCGCGCGGCCCGGCTCGACTCGGTCTACAGCGCCTGGTGGTTCATGCTGATCCTGCTGTTCCTGGTGATCAGCACGTCGTTGTGCGTCGCGCGCAACACGCCGCGCATCCTGATCGACCTGCGCACCTTCAAGGAAGACATCCGCGCACAGAGCCTCAAGGCCTTCGGCCAGCGCGCCGAAAACCGCCTGACGGAAACGCCCGACGTGGCGGCCAACCGCATCGGCCAACTGCTGGTGAGCGGCGGCTGGAAGGTCAAGCTGCAACAGCGCCACGCCAGCGCCGACGGCAAGGCCGCGGCGGGCTGGATGGTCGCGGCACGCGCCGGCGGCGCCCACAAGCTGGGCTACATCGCGGCCCATAGCGCCATCGTGCTGGTGTGCATCGGCGGCCTGCTCGACGGCGACCTCGTCGTGCGCGCCCAGACCTGGCTCAACGGCAAGAGCGTGTTCACGGGCGGCGGCATGATCGCCGACGTGGCGCCCGAGCACCGCCTGTCGACCGCCAACCCGACCTTCCGCGGCAACATCCTCGTGCCCGAAGGCGGGCGGGGCAACGTGGCCATCCTGAACCAGGCCGATGGCGTGCTGCTGCAGGAGCTGCCGTTCACCATCGAGCTGAAGAAGTTCATCGTCGACTACTACTCGACCGGCATGCCCAAGCTGTTCGCCAGCGAGGTGGTGCTGCACGACCGCGAGAGCGGCGAGCAGGTGCCCGCGCGCATCGAGGTGAACCACCCGGCCAGCTACAAGGGCGTGGAGATCTACCAGTCGAGCTTCGACGACGGCGGCTCCACGGTGAAGCTCAAGGCGGTGCCGATGGCGGCGGCGGCCAAGCCCTTCGAGGTCGAGGGCATCATCGGCGGCCCGAGCACCGAGATCACCAACGGCAAGGACAAGCTCACGCTCGAGTACGCCGCGCTGCGCGTGATCAACGTCGAGAATTTTGCCGACGGCGGCGCCATGGGCAGCGGCGCCGACGTGCGCAAGGTCGACCTGCGCCACGGCATCGAGTCGCGCCTGGGCGCCGCCAACAAGACCAACAAGCCCAAGGTGCTGCGCAACATCGGCCCGAGCATCGGCTACAAGCTGCGCGACGCGTCGGGCCAGGCGCGGGAATACCAGAACTACATGGTGCCGGTCGACGCCGGCGACGGCCAGCCGGTGTTCCTGCTGGGCATGCGCGAGAAGCCTGAAGACCCGTTCCGCTACCTGCGCGTGCCGTCGGACGAGCAGGGCTCGATGGACGGTTTCGTGCGCATGCGCACCGCGTTGGGCGACCCCGCCACGCGCGAGCGTGCCGTCGAGCGCTACATCGCCAAGGCGACCGACCCGAAGCGCCCGGAGATGGCCGAGCAGCTGCGCGTGTCGGCCGCCCGCGCGCTGGCGCTGTTCTCGGGGGCCGAGCGCGCCAAGGCCGACGCCGCGTCGCAGGGCGGCTGGCAGGCGATTGCCGAGTTCATGGAAGCCAACGTGCCCGAGGCCGAGCGTGAGCGCGCCGGCACGGTGCTGGTGCGCATCCTCAACGACGTGCTGTTCGAAGTGCTCAACCTGAGCCGCGAGGGCGCCGGCCTGGCCGCGCTGCCGAACGACGAGAAAACCCAGGGCTACCTGACGCAGGCCGTGCTGGCCCTGAGCGACGCGCACTTCTACCCGGCGCCGGTCGCGATGATGATGACCGACTTCACCCAGGTGCAGGCCAGCGTCTTCCAGGTGGCGCGCGCCCCTGGCAAGAACATCGTCTATCTGGGGTGTCTGTTGCTGATCGTCGGTATTTTTGCCATGCTGTACGTGCGCGAGCGCCGCCTGTGGGTGTGGCTGACACCCGGCGGCGGCGCCTCTGGAGACAACGACGGCCGCGACACCAGCGCAACCGTCGCCACGATGGCGTTCTCGGTCAACCGCAAGACCCTGGACAGCGATCGCGAATTCGAGCATCTGAAGCACAAGCTGCTCGCCCTGAAGAAAGAAGAACCGGCGTCACCATGAACACCACGACCCTCACGCTCCACGAAAGCTGGCTCTCCCGCCGCAACCTGTTCGACTGGGTGTTCGCGGCGCTGGTGCTGGCCGGCGGCGCGTTCGCCTTCATGCGCCACGCCGCCTCGATGGACAGCTACGAAAAGCCGATCCTCGTGGCGGCGCTGGTCTCGGTCATCGGCATCTGCTGGTTCTGGCGCCCGCTGCGGGTGCTGGCGCTGGTGGTGGCCGCGGCCTCGCTGCTGGCCATCAGCTCCTACCAGGGCGACCTGGCGCGCGCCGACTCGGTGTTCTGGCTCAAGTACTTCCTGTCGAGCCAGTCGGCCATCCTCTGGATGAGCGTGCTGTTCTTCATGAGCACGCTGTTCTACTGGATCGGTTTCGTCGCCGGCAAGCAGCAGGCCGACACCTTCGACCTGATCGGTTCCCGCCTGGCCTGGGCGGCCGTGACCATGGCGCTGATCGGCACCATGGTGCGTTGGTACGAAAGCCACCAGCTCGGTCCGGACATCGGCCACATCCCGGTGAGCAACCTGTACGAAGTGTTCGTGCTGTTCTGCTGGCTGACGGCCGCGTTCTACCTGTACTTCGAAGAGCGCTACAACACGCGCGCGCTGGGCGCGTTCGTGATGTTGGTGGTCAGCGCGGCGGTCGGCTTCCTGCTCTGGTACACGATCGTGCGCGAGGCGCATGAGATCCAGCCGCTGGTGCCCGCGTTGCAGAGCTGGTGGATGAAGCTGCACGTGCCCGCCAACTTCATCGGCTACGGCACCTTCGCGCTCGCAGCCATGGTGGCTTTCGCCTACCTCATCAAGGAACAGGCCAACGAGACCCGCTGGTACAAGCTCACGCCGATCTGGCTGCTGGGCGCGGCGCTGTGCTTCGTGCCGGTGGCCTTCCGCCAGCGCGTGCAGGAAGCCGGCGGCAGCTACTGGGTGATCTACGCGGGCATCTCGGCGCTGATCGCCGCGGGCATCCTGCTGGGGCGCAAGCGCATCGCGGCGCGCCTGCCGGCCAACGAGGTGCTCGACGACGTCATGTACAAGTCGATCACCGTCGGCTTCGCCTTCTTCACCATCGCCACCGTGCTCGGCGCCCTGTGGGCGGCCGACGCCTGGGGCGGCTACTGGAGCTGGGACCCGAAGGAAACCTGGGCGCTGATCGTCTGGCTCAACTACGCGGCCTGGCTGCACATGCGCCTCGTGAAGGGCCTGCGCGGCACCGTGGCCGCCTGGTGGGCGCTGGCCGGCCTGGCCGTGACCACCTTCGCCTTCCTTGGCGTGAACATGTTCCTGAGCGGTCTGCACAGCTACGGCACGCTCTGAGCGCAGGTTCTGCGCCTTTCGCGAAGAATTGAAACCACGCGCCGCCATGGCGCGTAACCAAACCAGGGCATGTCACGAACTACCCTGAGCACAACGATTCACGCGAAAGGCCTGTCATGTCGTTCCCTTCCCGTTCGCACCGTCGCGACACCCGCGGTTTTGTCCATCCGCTGTCGAGCGAGATCACGCCGCGCGCGGCCTACGAAGGCCGGCGCGACCTGCTCAAGCTGATGGCCGGCGGCGCGGCAGGCGCCGCGCTGGCTGGCTTTGCGGGGCGCGAGGCCTTCGCCCAGGCGACCGGCCCGCACAAGCTGGCCTTGCTGCCGGGCGCCAAGTCGGCCGTGCCGGGCGCGCAGACCATGGAAAAGCTCACCGACTACAAGGACGCGAGCAGCTACAACAACTACTACGAGTTCGGCGTCGACAAGGGCGATCCGGTGAAGAACGCCGGCACCCTCAAGACGCGGCCGTGGACCGTGGAGGTCGAGGGGCTGGTCAAGAAACCGGGCAAGTACGGCATCGAAGACCTGCTCAAGCTCAGTGCGCAGGAAGAGCGCATCTACCGCCTGCGCTGCGTCGAGGGCTGGTCGATGGTGATCCCGTGGGTCGGCTACTCGCTGGCCGAGCTCATCAAGAAGGTCGAGCCGCAGGGCAATGCCAAGTTCGTCGAGTTCGTGACGCTGGCCGACCCGAAGACCATGCCCTTCGTCGGCTCGCGCGTGCTCGACTGGCCCTACACCGAGGGCCTGCGCATGGACGAGGCGATGCACCCGCTCACGCTGCTGGCCTTCGGTATGTACGGCGAGGTGCTGCCCAATCAGAACGGCGCGCCGGTGCGGCTCGTGGTGCCATGGAAGTACGGCTTCAAGTCGGCCAAGTCGATCGTCAAGATCCGCTTCGTCGAGAAAGAGCCGAGCACGGCCTGGAACAAGGCGGCGGCGCAGGAGTACGGCTTCTATTCGAACGTGAACCCGAACGTCGACCACCCGCGCTGGAGCCAGGCGACCGAGCGCCGCATCGGCGACGGCGGCGGCCTGTTCGCGAAGCGGCGCAAGACCGAGATGTTCAACGGCTACGAGGCACAGGTCGGCCAGCTCTACGCCGGCATGGACCTGAAGAAGAACTACTGAGCGGGCGCGCCCGCCCGGTCGTTGCGCCATGCTGAACAAGCTGCTCATGCACCCGGCGACCAAGCCGGTCGTCTTCCTGCTGTGCCTGCTGCCGTTCGCGCGGCTGGCCTTCGGCGCCTTCACCGACGGGTTGGGCGCGAACCCCGCCGAGTTCCTGATCCGCGCGACGGGCGACTGGACCCTGCGGTTCATCTGCATCGTGCTGGCGGTGACGCCGCTGCGCGTGATCGCCAAGCTCAACGCGCTGGCGCGGCTGCGCCGCATGCTGGGCCTGTTCGCGTACTTCTATGTGGTGCTGCACCTGCTGTGCTACAGCTGGTTCGACATGGGTTTCGAGTGGGGCGACATCGCCAAGGACATCGCCAAGCGACCGTTCATCCTGGTGGGCTTCTCGGCCTTTGTGCTGCTGACGCCGCTGGCGGCCACGTCGTTCAACCGCGCGATCAAGGCGATGGGCGCCAAGCGCTGGCAGCTGCTGCACAAGCTGGTCTACGTGATCGCGGGGCTCGGGCTGCTGCACTTCTTCTGGATGCGCGCGGGCAAGAACAACTTCGCCGAAGTGTTCGTCTACGCCGCGATCATCGGGGTGCTGCTGGCGTGGCGCGTGTGGAACTTCGCGCGCAAGCGCCAGGCCCGACCTGCAGTGGCCGTGCGCGGCGGCGAGAAGCCGCTGCGCACCGGCTGAGACCGGATCAGCCGTCGATCTCGGCCCGCAGCTGGTCTTCCATCGTCTCGCGACGGCGGATCAGCTTGGCGCTGGCGCCGCTCACCAGCACCTCGGCGGCACGGCCGCGCGTGTTGTAGTTGCTGGCCATGCTCATGCAGTACGCACCCGCCGACAGCACGGCCAGCAGGTCGCCGGCCACCACGTTGAGTGCGCGGTCGCGGCCGATCCAGTCGCCGCTTTCGCAGACCGGGCCCACCACGTCGTAGGTCGGCGCGTCGCCGGCGCGCTCGCGCAGCGGCACGATCTTCTGGAAGGCCTGGTACATCGCGGGGCGCGGCAGGTCGTTCATGGCCGCGTCCACGATGCAGAAGTTCTTGTCTTCGCCGGGCTTGGTGTAGAGCACCTCGGTCACGCACACGCCGGCGTTGCCGACCAGCGAACGGCCGGGCTCGATGACCAGCTTGCGCTGGCCGAAGCCGCGCGCGTCGAGCTTGGCGAGCAGCTGCTGCCACAGTGCATCGGCCTTGGGTGGCACTTCGCCGTTGTAGTCGATGCCCAGGCCGCCGCCGAAGTCCAGGTGATGGATCGGCACGCCGGCTGCCTCGATGGCTTCCACCAGGTCGAGCACGCGGTCGCAGGCGTCCAGGTAGGGCGAAGCTTCGGTGATCTGCGAGCCGATGTGGCAGTCGATGCCGACCACCTCGAGGCCCGGCAGCCGGGCGGCGTGCTGGTAGGCCTGCACCGCGCGGTCGTGCGCGATGCCGAACTTGTTGCCCTTGAGGCCCGTGGAAATGTACGGGTGCGTCTTCGGATCGACGTTCGGATTGATGCGGATGCTGATCGGTGCGCGCACCTTCTCGGCCAGCGCCACCTCGTTGAGCACGTCGAGCTCGGCTTCGCTCTCGACGTTGAAGCAGGCGATGCCGGCCGCCAGGGCCTGGCGCATCTCGGCGCGCGTCTTGCCGACGCCCGAGAAAATGATCTTCTTCGGATCGGCACCCACGGCCAGCACGCGCGACAGCTCGCCGCCCGAGACGATGTCGAAACCGCAACCGGCCTCGGCGAAGACGCGCAGCACGCCGAGCGAGGAATTGGCCTTCATCGCGTAGCAGATCAGCGCCTCGCGGCCCTCGAAGCCGCGCTGGTAGGCGGCCAGGGCGTCGAGCATCCACTGCTTCGAATAGACGAACAGCGGCGTGCCGTGCGTGCGCGCCAGCGCGTCGAGCGCGACGCCCTCGACGTGCAGGGCGCCGTCGCGGTGGGCGATATGGGGGTGGCCGGGCAGAGGGGTGTTCGTCGTCATTTCTGGGGAGAGGTGGGGGCGCTGCTCGCTGCGGCGGGCTTCGGGGCCGCTTCGTCGGAGGCTTTGGAGCCACCGGGCGTGAGCAATTGAGGCAAGGTGGCGCGCTGGGCGGCCGCCGGATCGGTCGGCAGGAAGAGCGCACCGCGCTGTCCGCACGCCGCAAGGCCGGCCGCGCTGGCGGCAAGGCAGACCATGAGCGCGGTGCGGGCGCGAGCGCTCACTAGAATTTGGCGAACATTCAACATGCTGAAATTGTAATGACCGACACCGAGTACATGGACCACGCCGAGGCGGCACTTGCCGCCATCGAGCAGGGCTGCGACCGCATCAACGACGCGACCGACGCCGACATCGACAACCAGCGGGTCGGCGGGATGATCACGATGACCTTCCGCAACGGCAGCCAGTTGATCGTGAACCTGCAGAAGCCGCTGCACGAAATCTGGCTGGCGGCACGCTCCGGCGGTTACCACTACCGGCACGACGGCCGGGTGTGGGTGGACACCAAGACCGGGGAAGAATTCTTCGGCAACCTCTCGCGCGAAGCGACGCTGCAGGCGGGGCTGCCGCTGGTGTTCGCAGCGGCGGCCTGAGCCGCCGCTTCTCCTTTTTGATCAGTTCCTGAACAGGTCGAGGATGCGGTTGCGCTCCTCGGGCGGCGCAGGCGCGCTGATCGCCGGGCCGCTCAGGGACTCCGCGGGGGCTGCCGGCGCAGAAGATTCCACGCCCAGGCTCGACACGCCGCGGCCCGGCGCATAGTCGTCGTAGTACCACTCGCCGCCGACGCTCACGATGCCCGAGGGCGGCGTGGTCGACAGGTCGGTCACGGGCACGCCCTTGAGGGCGGTTTCCATGTAGTTGATCCAGATCGGCAGGCTCAGGCCGCCGCCGGTTTCGCGGTCGCCCAGGTTGCGCGGCGTGTCGTAGCCGATCCACGAGATCGCCGTCATGGTGGGCTGGAAGCCCGCGAACCAGGCGTCGAGCGAGTCGTTGGTGGTGCCGGTCTTGCCGTAGAGGTCGGGGCGCTTGAGCATCGCCTGCGCCTTCGCGGCCGTGCCGGCGCGCGTGATGGACTGCAGCAGCGTGTCCATGATGAAGGCGTTGCGCTGCGGGATGGCGCGCGACGTTTCATTCAGCAGCGGCGGCTGGACGTCGACCAGCACGCGGTCCTTGTGGTCGGTGATGCGGGTCACGAGGTACGGATTCACGCGGTAGCCGCCGTTGGCGAACACCGAGTAGCCCACCGCCATCTGCATCGGCGTGACGGCGCCGGCACCGAGCGCCATCGGGAGGTAGGCGGGGTGCTTGTCCTTGTCGAAGCCGAAGTTGGTGATCCAGTCTTGCGCGTAGCGCGTGCCGATGGACTGCAGGATGCGGATCGACACGAGGTTGCGCGACTTCATCAGCGCGGTGCGCATCGACATCGGGCCGTCGAAGCCGCCGCCGTAGTTCTTGGGCTCCCAGGGCTGGCCACCGGTGGTGCCGGCGTCGAAGAACAGCGGGCCGTCGTTGATGACCGTGGCGGGGGTGAAGCCCTTTTCGAGCGCGGCCGAGTAGATGAACGGCTTGAAGCTCGAGCCCGGCTGGCGCCAGGCCTGCGTGACGTGGTTGAACTTGTTCTTGCCGAAGTCGAAGCCGCCGACCAGGGCCTTGATGGCGCCGTCGCGCGGGTCCATGGCGACGAACGCGCCTTCGACTTCGGGCAGCTGGGTGATTTCCCAGGTGTTCTTGGGTGTCTTCGCGACACGGATCACGGCGCCGCGGCGGATCTTGATGTTGGGCGGTGCCTTGTCCGACAGGCCGGACTGCGCAGGCTTGAGGCCGTCGCCCGTGATCTGCACGGCGTCGCCGTTGGCGCGGATGGCCTGGATTTCCTTGGGCGTGGCCTTGAGCACCACGGCCGCCATCACGTCGCCGTTGTCGGGGTGGTCGTTCAGCACGTCGTCCACCGCTTCGTCGAGCTCCTTCGGGTCGTTCGGCAGGTCGATGAACTTCTCGGGGCCGCGGTACACCTGACGGCGCTCGTAATCCATGATGCCCTTGCGCAGCGCCTTGTAGGCGGCGGCCTGGTCGGCGGCGACCAGCGAGGTGTAGACCTTCAGGCCGCGCGTGTAGGTGCTGTCGCCGTACTGCGCGTACATCAGCTGGCGCACGGTTTCGGCGACGTACTCGGCGTGCAGGCGGTTCGGGTCGGCGGCGTCGCGCAGGTGCAGCTGCTCTTTCTTGGCCTCGGCCGCTTGCTCGGCGGTGATGAAGCCGGCTTCCTGCATGCGGTCGATCACGTAGAACTGGCGTCCGCGCGCGCGCTGCGGGTTGTTGACCGGGTTGTTCGCGCCGGGCGCCTTCGGCAGGCCGGCGAGCATGGCCGCCTCGGCGATCGTCATCTCGGACAGGGGCTTGCCGAAGTAGGCCTCGGAGGCGGCTGCGAAACCGTAGGCGCGGTTGCCCAGGTAGATCTGGTTCAGGTAGATCTCGAAGATCTGGTCCTTGCTGAGCAGGTGCTCCAGCTTGAAGGTCAGCAGCACTTCGTAGATCTTGCGCGTCAGCGTCTTCTCGGAACTCAGGTAGACGTTGCGAGCCACCTGCATGGTGATGGTCGATGCGCCCTGGCTCTTCACGCGGTTCAGATTCGCGAGGCCGGCGCGGACCAGGCCCTTGTAGTCGACGCCGCCGTGGTCATAGAAACGGGCGTCTTCGGCGGCGAGGACGGCGTCCTTCACGACCTTGGGGATCGCGGCGATCGGTGTGAGGTTGCGTCGCTCTTCTCCGAACTCGCCGATCTGCGTGCCTTCGGCGGAGAACACGCGCAGCGGCAGCTTGGGGCGGTAATCGGAGAGCTCCGAGATGTCCGGCAGGTTGGGATAGGCCACCGCCAGGGCCACGGCCACCACGCACAGGATGGAAAGCAGGCCCGCCGCAGCGATGCCCGCGCCCCAGAACACGAAACGCAACAGCCATTTGAGCCAGAAGGGGCGTTCGGGAGGAGGGGTCTTGGCGCGCCCCTTGGGGCTGGAAGTTTCTTGCATGGGGGCCCGGAGAGTCACCGGACATTATAAAAAGCCGCCCCCCGGCGCGCCCGGATCTTTGTTACCTCGCGCATTCCCTCCCCTTGGGCTAAGCAGAAAGTTACAGAATGCGGCTTTGACGTCACGTTTTGACAACGGTTGCCGGTTCCGGGCTTTCTGCATGCTTGGTGGGCGCTGTGCCTGCTGCTAGCATGCAACCGAACGCATATTTTTCCATTGGTTACAAATAACAGGGGGAGAGGGACCTAACTTGGCTGCTCTTGGATCATTGTTTCGTCGTCAGAACGCCCCCCTGCTGGGACTGGACGTCAGTTCGTCCAGCGTGAAGCTGGTGGAGCTCGGCCGCGAGGCCAGCGGCAAGCTGGTTCTGGAGCGCTGCGCCATCGAGCCGCTCGAACGCGGCTGGATCACCGACGGCAACGTCGAAAAATTCGACGAAGTGGCCGAAGCCGTGCGCCGCGTCGTGCGCAAGAGCGGCACCAAGACCCGCAACGTCGCGCTGGCGCTGCCGCCCTCGGCGGTCATCACCAAGAAGATCATTCTTCCGGGCGGCATGAGCGAGCAGGAACTTGAGATCCAGGTCGAGTCCGAAGCCAATCAGTACATCCCGTTCTCGCTTGATGAAGTGAGCCTCGACTTCTGCGTGACGGGACCGAGCACGACGTCCGTCGGCGACGTGGAAGTGCTGATCGCCGCCTCCCGCAAGGAGAAGGTGCAGGACCGCGAAGGCCTGGCGGAAGCCGCCGGCCTCAAGGCGATGATTCTCGATGTCGAGTCGTATGCTTCGCGGCTGGCCACGGCGCGCCTCATCGAGCAGCTCCCCGGCAAGGGCGTGGACGCCGTCGTGGCGCTGTTCGAAGTGGGCGCCTTCACGACCAGCATGCAGGTGCTGCGCAACCAGGAGGTGCTGTACGACCGCGACCAGGCTTTCGGCGGCGCACAACTCACCCAGCTGATCGTGCGCCAGTACGGTTTTTCCGCGGAAGAAGCCGAAGCCAAGAAGCGCAGCGGCGACCTGCCGGATGACTACGGCTCGGGCGTGCTCAAGCCCTTCGTTGAAAGCATCGCGCAGGAAATCGCGCGAGCGCTGCAGTTCTTCTTCACCAGCACGCCGCACAACCGCGTCGATTACGTGCTCCTGGCCGGCGGCTCCTCGTCGTTGCCGGGGCTGACGAACGCCGTGACCCGCCAGACTTCGTTCGCCTGCTCGCTTGTGAACCCGTTCGACGGCATGGATTTCGGTCCCAGCATCCGTGAGAAGAAGGTCCGCCGCGAAGCGCCTTCTTATCTGACCTCGTGCGGCTTGGCCATGCGGAGGTTCCTGCAGTGATCCTGATCAATCTGCTCCCGCACCGCGAAGCCGCGCGCAAGCGTCGCCGCGAGGCCTTTTACGGCACCCTGGGTGGCGCCGCGCTGCTCGGCGTTCTGATCGCCGGCCTGGGCTACCTCTGGTTCGAAGCCCAGATGTCGGCCCAGCGCTCCAAGAACGGCTTCCTGCAGGCCGAGATCAAGAAGCTCGAAGTCGAGATCAAGGAGATTTCGACGCTGCAGGAAGAAATCGCGGCCTTGCGTGCGCGCCAACTGGCTGTCGAGGACCTGCAAGGCGACCGCAACTTGCCAGTGCACCTGCTCAACGAATTGGTCCGGCAACTGCCCGATGGCGTCTACCTGACCAACATGAAGCAGGACAACCAGACCGTGACCCTGCAAGGCATGGCGCAATCGAACGAACGCGTGTCAGAGTTGCTGCGCAACCTCGGCAACAACAGCCCTTGGCTGGTCAAGCCCGAACTGGTCGAAATCACCTCGGCCAACGTGAGCCTGAGCCAGCGCGACCAGCGCCGTGTGGCGAACTTCACGATGCGCATCGGCCTCAAGCGGCCTACCGACGCCCAGAAGGCGGAGGCCGACAAGGCCCTGGCCGCCAAGGCGCAGGCGAAGGGATAACCGATCATGGCCATCAGCAAGCGATCCCTCCCCAAAGTCGACGTCGCCACCGCACTGCGGAACTTCGGCGACCAGTTCCGCGGACTGAATCCGAACGACCCTTCCATGTGGCCGGCGGTGCCGCGCTACGCGCTGTGCCTTGCCGTGACCGCGGCGGCGCTGGCGGGCCTGTGGTTTGTCTGGCTCACGAATTCCAACGACGAGCTCGAAGCCGAACGCGCCAAGGAAGTCACGCTCCGAGCCGACTACAAGAAAAAGGTGGCGCAAGCTGCCAACCTCGACCTGTTGAAGAAACAGCGCGAACAGGTGCAGCAGTACGTGATCCTTCTCGAGAAGCAACTGCCCAGCAAGGCGGAAATGGACGCGCTGCTCTCGGACATCAATCAGGCCGGCCTCGGCCGCAGCCTGCAGTTCGAGCTGTTCCGCCCGGGCCAAGTGTCGGTCAAGGACTACTACGCCGAGCTGCCGATCGCCGTGCGCGTCACGGGCCGGTATCACGACATGGGCGCCTTCGCGGCCGATGTGGCCAGCCTGTCGCGCATCGTGACGCTCAACAACGTGACCGTCACACCGCAGAAGGACAAGGATGTGCTGACGATGGACGCCACCGCGCGCACCTACCGCTATCTCGACGAAGACGAGCGGGCCGCCCAGAAACGCGCCACGGCGCCGAAGGCGAAGAAATGAAGCCGGTCGCGAAAGTTCTGTGGCTGGCACTGGCCGCGCTGGGCCTGAGTGCCTGCGGCGATTCCGACCAGGAAGACCTGCAGCGCTGGATGGTCGAGGAGCGCGCCCAGGTCAAGCCCTCGGTCCCGCCGATCTCGGAGCCCAAGAAGTTCACGCCGCAGGCCTACACCGAGGCATCGTCGTTCGAACCCTTCAACATGCTGAAGCTGACCCAGGCGCTGCGCCGGGAGTCGAACCAGCCGAGCACCTCCGAACTGATCGCGCCCGAGCTGGCGCGCCGCAAGGAGGCGCTCGAAGCGTTCCCGCTCGACACGATGGCGATGGTCGGCAGCATGAACCGCAACGGCCAGCCGGTGGCGCTCGTGCGTGTGGACAAGCTGCTCTACAAGGTGCGCGTCGGCGAATACCTGGGGCTCAACTACGGGCGCATCACCCGTATCAACGAAACCGAAGTCGCCCTGCGCGAGATCGTGCAGGACGCCGCGGGCGAATGGATCGAACGCGTAGCCACGCTGCAGTTGCAAGAGAGTGCGAAATGAACCATAAGAAATCAACGATGGCACAGTGGCTGCGCGCCGCCGGGCTGGGTCTGCTGGCTTTCGGTGCCTTGGCCGTCGCCCATGCGCAAAACGCAATCGAATCGGTGACGAGCTCGACCCAGTCGGGCGCGGAAGTGATCCGCATCGACCTGGCCCAGCCGCTCACCGCGGTGCCTGCCGGGTTCTCCGTGCAGACGCCGGCACGCATCGCGCTGGACTTCCCGGGCGTGACCAACGCCATCGGGCGTTCGGCCATCGAGGTGAACCAGGGCAACCTGCGCTCGGTCAACGTGGTGCAGGCCGGTGACCGCAGCCGTGTGGTGCTGAACCTGAAGCAGGCCACGGCGTACAAGGCCGAGATCCAGGGCAAGTCGCTGCTGGTGGTGCTCGAGCCGGTGGCTGGCACGGCGCTCGCGGCTTCCGCGGCGACCACTTTCGCCGAGAACCGCAACCGCGACACGCTGCCGCTGCGCGATGTCGATTTCCGTCTAGGCGCCGACAACACCGGCCGCGTGCTGGTCGACCTGCCGAACAACCAGGTCGGCGTCGATGTGAAGCAGCAGGGCAAGAGCCTGGTCGTGGAATTCACCAAGTCGACACTGCCCGAAGGCCTGCGCCGCCGCCTGGATGTCGCTGATTTCGGCACACCCGTGCAGTTGATCACCTCGCAGCAATCGGGTGACCGCGTGCGCATGACGATCGATGCCAAGGGCGATTGGGAACACAGCGCCTACCAGAGCGAAAACCAGTTCGTGGTGGAAGTCCGTGCCCGCAAGATCGACCCGAGCAAGCTCACGCAAGGCGTCGGCTACAACGGCGAGAAGCTGTCGCTCAACTTCCAGAACATCGAGATCCGCTCGCTGCTGCAGGTGATTGCGGACTTCACGAACTTCAACATCGTGACCTCCGACTCGGTCAATGGTGCTCTGACGCTGCGGCTGAAGGACGTGCCTTGGGACCAGGCGCTCGACATCATCATGCAGGCGAAGAACCTGGGCATGCGCAAGAACGGCAGCGTGCTCTGGATCGCACCCAAGGATGAGATCAACGCCAAGGAAAAGCTCGAGTTCGAGGCCAAGGCGGCGATCGAGAACCTGGAGCCGCTGCGCACGCAGTCGTTTCAGCTGAACTACACGAAGGCCATTGCCATTGCGCAAGGCTTGACGGGTACGGGCACCTCCGGTGGCGGTGGTGGTACGACCTCGCGCATCCTGAGCCCTCGCGGCAGCGTGATCGCCGAATCGCGGACCAACCAGCTGTTCGTTTCCGACATTCCCTCGCGCCTCGCGCAGGTCACCGATTTGATCCAGAAGCTGGACATCCCCGTCCGGCAGGTGCTGATCGAAGCTCGGATCGTGGAAGCCTCGGACACCTTCGGCAAGTCGTTGGGTGTGCGGCTGGGGGGCGGGATTTCCGGCGAGCGCTTCGCCTCGTCAAGTGGCAACAATGCCTACGGAAACATCGGCGTGATGCCTATCGTTACCCCAGGAACGAACGGTGGTTCGAGCACTGCCAGGACCACCTGGACCAACTCCAACTTCATCAACCTGCCCGCCGGCGACGCTGGCGGCACCGGCAACGCAGCAGGCAACTTCGCGATCTCGCTGTTCAACTCGAGCTTCTCGCGCATGCTGAACCTCGAAATCTCGGCGCTCGAAGCCGATGGCAAGGGCAAGCTGGTCTCCAGCCCCCGCGTCATCACGGCCGACCAGACCAAGGCGCTGATCGAGCAGGGCGAAGAAATCCCCTACCAGCAGGCCACCTCCAGCGGCGCCACCTCGATCTCGTTCCGCAAGGCGGTGCTCAAGCTCGAAGTCACGCCGCAGATCACGCCCGAGGGCAACATCATCCTCACGCTGGATGTGAGCAAGGACGCCCGCGGCGTCAACACTTCGGCGGGCCCGGCCATCAACACCAAGCACGTGCAGACCGAGGTGCTGGTCGAGAACGGCGGCACGGTCGTCATCGGTGGTATCTTCGAGCTCACCGAAACCAATGACGAATCGCGCGTGCCGGTGCTGGGTGAAATCCCCTACATGGGGGCATTGTTCCGCAAGCGCGAACGCGTTGCCAACAAGACCGAAATGCTCGTCTTTATCACCCCGAAGATGATTACCGACCGCAACGCCGCGCGCTGACGCGCGGGCGTAGCAGCCACCGCGTGGCGGTCGCACTTGTCGGGTTGCCCGGCGCCGGAAAGTCCGCAGTGGGCCGGCGCCTGGGTGCCCGGCTGAACACTCCCTTCATCGACACCGATCACGTGATCGAGCAGCGCATCGGCTGCACGATCCGTGATTTCTTCGATCGCGAGGGCGAAGCCGCCTTTCGCGACATCGAGCAGGCGGTCATCGCCGACCTGGCCGCCAGTCCCCATGGCGTGCTGGCGACCGGCGGTGGCGCCGTGCTGCGCGAGGCCAACCGCCAGCAGTTGCGCGGCCATTTCCACGTCATCTACCTGCGCTCCTCGCCCGAAGATTTGTTCAGGCGGCTGCGCCACGACGTCAAACGTCCGCTCTTGCAGGTGGCCGATCCGCTGGGTCGGCTGCGCGAGCTGCACGATGCACGCGACCCGTTCTACCGGGAAACGGCCCATGACGTGGTCGACACCGGCCGCCCGTCGATTGCCGTGCTCGTCAACCTCATCGTGATGCAGCTCGAACTGGCCGGCGTGGTCGAACCCGGTGCCCACCCGGAAGAGCCCTCCGACTGACCCCGACAGGCCCGAGCGCCTAAACTCGCGGCCATGTCCCTGTCCGTTTCGTCCGCACTTTCCGCCCCGCCACAGCCCGAACGCGTCGAGATCCAGCTCGGCGAGCGCAGCTACCCGATCCTGATCGGCGGTGGCCTGCTGGAAAACCCCGCCAGCTTCGGCGTCGTTCCTGCGGCCGCGAGCGCATTGATCGTCAGCAACACCACCGTGGCGCCGCTCTACGCCCGGGCCCTGCAAACCGTGCTGGCCGGCCGCTTCCGCACGGTCCACCTGCTCGAGTTGCCCGACGGCGAGGCGTACAAGAACCTCGAGACGCTCAACCTGATCTTCGACACCCTCCTGGGCCACGGCAGCGACCGCAAGACGGTGCTGTTCGCGCTCGGCGGCGGGGTGGTGGGCGACATGACCGGCTTCGCCGCCGCCAGCTACATGCGCGGCGTGCCCTTCGTGCAGGTGCCGACCACGCTGTTGGCGCAGGTCGACTCCTCGGTGGGTGGCAAGACGGCCATCAACCACCCGCTGGGCAAGAACATGATCGGCGCGTTCTACCAGCCGCAGGTCGTGCTGTGCGACCTGGACACGCTGCAGACGCTGCCCCCGCGGGAGCTGAGCGCCGGCTTGGCCGAGGTTATCAAGTACGGCCCGATCTACGACATGGCCTTCTTTGACTGGATCGAAGCGAACATCGAAGCGCTGGTGGCGCGCGACCCGGCCGCGCTGGCCCATGCCGTGAAGCGCAGCTGCGAGATCAAGGCGCTGGTGGTCGGCCAGGACGAGCGCGAGACCGGCCTGCGCGCCATCCTCAATTTCGGCCACACCTTCGGCCATGCCATCGAGTCGGGCCTGGGCTACGGCGAGTGGCTGCACGGCGAAGCCGTCGGTTGCGGGATGGTCATGGCGGCGCAGCTGTCGCAGCGGCTGGGCGGCGTCGACGCGGCCTTCGTCGCGCGGCTCACTCGCCTGATCGAGCGTGCCGGCCTGCCCACCGTGGGGCCGGCGCTGGGGGCCGAGCGCTACCTCGAGCTGATGCGCGTCGACAAGAAATCCGAAGCCGGCGAGATCCGCTTCGTCGTGATCGACCGACCCGGCTCCGCCGTCGTGCGCAGCGCGCCCGACGCGATGGTGCGCGACGTGCTCGCGCAGTGCTGCGCGGCATGAGCCTTGCGGCGTACGCCTGCCACCCCGCGCGCTCGCGCGGACGGCGCCACGCGGAGCCGCCCGCGCCCACGCGCGATGCCTTCCAGCGCGACCGCGACCGCATCGTCCATTCCACGGCCTTCCGCCGGCTGGTCTACAAGACCCAGGTCTTCCTGAACCACGAAGGCGACCTGTTCCGCACGCGGCTCACGCATTCTCTCGAAGTCGCGCAGCTGGGTCGTTCCATTGCGCGCGCGCTGCGCCTCAACGAAGACCTGGTCGAGGCGATCGCGCTGGCCCACGACCTCGGCCACACGCCCTTCGGCCACGCGGGCCAGGACGCGCTCAACGCCTGCATGGCCGAACACGGCGGCTTCGAACACAACCTGCAGAGCCTGCGCGTGGTCGATGCGCTGGAGCACCGCTACCCGCAATACGACGGCCTGAACCTCAGCTTCGAGACCCGCGAGGGCATTCTCAAGCACTGCTCGCGCGCCAACGCCGAGCGTATCGAGGCCGCCGAGCCGCAGGGCGTGGCCCGCCGCTTTCTCGATCGCACGCAGCCGGGGCTGGAGGCACAGTTGTGCAACCTCGCCGACGCCATCGCCTACAACGCCCACGACATCGATGACGGCGTGCGCTCGGGCCTCATCAGCGTCGAGCAGCTGGCCGACGTCGAGTTGTTCGATCGCTACCGCCGCGAGGCGTTGGCCGAGCATCCGCAGCTGCAGGGCCAGGGCCGGCGCGTGCTCTATGAAGCCATCCGCCGCATGCTCAGCGCGCAGGTCTACGACGTGATCGACACGACACGCGCGGCCATCGAGGCGCTGGGCCCCGTCGATGCCGATGCGGTGCGCCAGGCGCCGCCGCTGGTGGCCTTCAGCGGCGCCATGCAGGCGCAGTCGGAGGCGCTCAAGCAGTTCCTGTTCCGCAACCTTTACCGCCACCCGCAGGTCACGCAGACCACCGATCAGGCGAGCGAGGTCGTGCGCGGGCTGTTCGACGCCTACCTGGCGCGCGGCACAGAGATGCCCACGTCGTACGCCGAGCGCCGCGATCGGCACCGTGCCGTGGCCGACTACATCGCCGGCATGACCGACCGCTTCGCCATGCGCGAACACGAGCGGCTGACCGGCCGCCGAGGCATCGCATGACGGCAGCCGTGCGCTCGAACAGCACGTCGGCCCGCGTGCCCGCCGCCGCCTTCGCCGTCGTGTTGGGCGGCGTCAGCGCCGCGTTGCACCTGGGCAAGTTGCCGCCCGCCGTGCCGGCGCTGCAGGCGTCGCTCGGCATCGACCTGGTCGAGGCGGGCTTCCTGCTCTCGCTGGTGCAGGTGGCGAGCATGACCCTGGGGCTGATGGCCGGGCTCGCGGCCGACACCATTGGCCTGCGCCGCAGCATGCTGACTGGACTGGCGGTGCTGACAGTGGCCAGCTTGCTTGGGGGCGCCGTCGGCACCGGCCTGCTGGGCGGGTCGCATGCGGTGCTGTGGCTGTTCGTGTTGCGTGCGGCCGAAGGTATCGGCTTCCTGATGGCGGTGATGCCCGGCCCGGGGCTCATCCGCGCACTGACACCGGCGGGCGCCGACAAGGCGGCGCTGGGCCTGTGGGGCGCCTACATGCCGCTGGGTGTGGCGCTCGCGCTGCTCGTTGGGCCGGCCCTGATCGCCTGGGGCGGATGGGCCGACTGGTGGTGGACGCTGTCGCTGGTGTCGGCGGGCGCGGCGCTCTGGGTATGGCTGGCGGTGCCGCGCGACCGGGCCCGCGTGGCCGGGGCGAGTCTGCAGCCCGCATCGTCCGGCTGGGTCTCGCGGCTGCGCGAGACGGTCGGTGCGCGCGCGCCGTGGCTGATCGCGCTGACCTTCGCCGTGTACTCGTCCCAGTGGATGGCCGTGATCGGTTTTCTTCCCGCCATCTATGCCGATGCGAAGGTGCCAGCCGCCTGGAGTGCGGTGCTGACCGCGCTGGCCGCGGCGATGAACATCGTCGGCAACCTCATGGGCGGCCGTTGGCTGCAACGCGGCGTGGCGCCCGAGCGCCTGCTGCAATGGGGCTTCCTGGCCATGGCGTTGGGCGGAGTCGCTGCCTTCGCGCAGGTGGGGCAGGGCGCCGAGGCGCTGGGCCTGCCGCCCGCGTTGCGCTACGCCGCGATCTGTGCTTTTTCGCTCGGCGGCGGCATGGTGCCGGCGACGCTCTTCCTGCTGGGCGTGCGGCTGGCGCCGGGGCCGAGCACCGTCTCGACCACTGTCGGCCTGATGCAGCAGGCGTCGTCGCTTGGCCAGTTCCTGGCGCCGCCCGCGGTGGCCTGGGTGGCGCACCGCGTCGGTGGCTGGCACTGGACCTGGACCGCCACGCTGGCCTGCTCGCTCGCGGGCATGGCGATCGCCACGCGGCTCGGGCGCATTCGCAAGCTCGCGGAGGCCACGCCATGAACGAGCCAACTATCATTGAAACCGCACAAGCCGAAGCCGACACCCGTCGCTGGCTCGAACGCGCCGTGATCGGCCTCAACCTGTGCCCCTTCGCCAAGGCGGTGCATGTGAAGGGCCAGATCCACTACGTCACCTACCTCGACACCCACGAAGGCCGCCTGATCGATGCGCTGCTGGCCGAAGCCCGCGCGCTCGTGGCGCTCGACGCCGAGGTGCGCGACACCACCTTGCTGATCGTCCCCCATACGCTGGCGGACTTTCTCGACTTCAACGATTTCACGGAGCGCGCCGAGCGCAAGCTGGCCCGCGCGGGCTTCGACGGCGTGCTGCAGCTCGCCAGCTTCCATCCGCATTTCCAGTTCGCCGGCACCGAGGCCGACGACATCACCAACGCCACCAACCGCGCGCCGTACCCCACGCTGCACCTGCTGCGCGAAGACAGCATGGACCGCGCGGTCGAGGCCTTTCCCGAGGCCGAGGCGATCTTCGAGCGCAACATCGAGACGCTCGAAGCCCTGGGCCCGGCCGGCTGGGCTGCGCTCGATGTCGGCCCGGGAAGCGCCACGCCATGAACAACAAGAACACCATGCCCCGTCCCGCGAAAGCCCATCCCACCAATAAAGCCGCGAAGGCCGAGGCCGAATTGGCCGAAGTCCTGCGGCCGGGCCAGTCCGTCGAGCTCCTTAAGGAGCTGCACATCCTCACGCGCGAAGGCCGGCTCAACCAGGATTCACGGCGCAAGCTCAAGCAGGTCTACCACCTGTTCCAGTTCATCGAGCAGCTGCTGCGCGAGCTGCCGGGCGAGGGCGCCGAGGCCACGCTGGCCGACCATGGGGCGGGCAAGTCGTACCTCGGCTTCATCATCTACGACCTGTTCTTCCGCGCGCGGCAGGGCGGGCATGTCTATGGCATCGAGACGCGCAGCGAGCTGGTCGAACGCTCCCGCGCGCTGGCGCAGCAGCTGGGCTTCGGGCGCATGTCGTTCCTGAACCTCACCGTGGCCGAGTCGGCGCAGGCGAGCGAACTGCCGGCGCAGATCGACGTGGTCACCGCGCTGCACGCCTGCGACACCGCCACCGACGACGCCATCGCCTTCGGCCTCGCCAAGAAGGCGCGCTGCATGGTGCTCGTGCCCTGCTGCCAGGCCGAAGTGGCGGCCTGCTTGCGCGAGACCAAGGCGCTGGCCCTGTCGCGCACGCCGCTGGCCGAGCTGTGGCGCCATCCGCTGCACACGCGCGAGATCGGCAGCCAGCTCACCAACGTGTTGCGCTGCCTGTACCTGGAAGCCAACGGCTACAGCGTCACCGTCACCGAGCTCGTCGGCTGGGAGCACAGCATGAAGAACGAGCTGATCCTGGCGCGCTACACCGGCCAGCGCAAGGCGAGTGCGGCGACGCGGCTGCGCGAGCTGCTGGCGCAGTTCGGGCTCGACACGCTGGGCGACACGCGCTTCCGCCTCGCCGATTAAGTACCCGGACGGCGTCGTCCACCGTCACCATGGCCCGTCTCCCCCGTCTCACGCTGGCCGGCATGCCGCACCACGTGATCCAGCGCGGCAACAACCGCCAGCCGATCTTCGTCGACCGCGCCGACCACGAGAAGCTGCTCGGCCTGCTGGCCGAGAACGCCGCGCGCTTCGGCATTGCGCTGCATGCTTACGTGCTGATGGACAACCACTTCCACCTGCTGGCCACGCCCGACAGCACCACGGGCCTGCCGCAGTTCATGCAGTCGGTCGGGCGCAGCTACGTGCGCTACTTCAACGACCGCCACGGCCGCAGCGGCACCTTGTGGGAAGGGCGCTACAGATCGACACTGATCCAGACCGAGCGCTACCTGCTGACCTGCATGGCCTACATCGACCTGAACCCGGTGCGCGCCGGGGTGGTCGCCGAGGCGCGCGACTTTCCCTGGTCCAGCCACGGGCACTACGCCGGCCTGCGGCAGGACCGCCTGCTGACGCCGCATCCGCTGTACTGGGAACTCGGCAACACGCCCTTCGCGCGGGAGGCGGCGTATGCCGAACTGGTGCGTGGCGGTGTCCGCGCAGCCGATCAGCAGGCCCTGACCGACGCCACGCTGCGCGGCTGGGCGGCCGGCGATGGTGACTTTTTGGACACTTTGCAGAAGTCCACCGAGCGCCGCGTCATCAAGGCCAAGGCCGGCCGGCCGCCTGCATCCCCCAAAGATCAAGACTGAAAACAGCGGAGTGCCGCATATGTGTTGGAGTTTGTGCTTCTATTTTTGATGTGTCCCCAATTTAATTCTGACAAGAAAACTCAAGATTTAATAGGAATCTGACCCCTATTAAAGTGTTTGGCATTCTTTGTGCATCGCAATATGCTCCCTTTCCCTGCGAAAACTGAAGGAGCGCGCCATGACGACGGCTGCCGAGATTCAACACCTCCAAGAACACGGTCTGTATTCCGGTGCCGATGAGCACGACGCCTGCGGCGTCGGCTTCGTCGCCCATATCAAGGGCGAGAAGAGCCACGCCATCGTGCTGCAGGGCCTGAAGATCCTCGAGAACCTCGACCACCGCGGCGCCGTCGGCGCCGACAAGCTGATGGGCGACGGCGCGGGCATCCTGATCCAGCTGCCCGACCTGCTGTACCGCGAAGAAATGGCCAAGCAGGGCGTCACTCTGCCCCCGCCCGGCGAATACGGCGTCGGCATGATCTTCCTGCCCAAGGAACACGCCTCGCGCGAAGCCTGCGAACAAGAGATGGAACGCGCCATCAAGGCCGAAGGCCAGGTGCTGCTCGGCTGGCGCGACGTGCCGGTCAACCGCGACATGCCCATGTCGCCCACCGTGCGCGAAAAGGAACCGCTGCTGCGCCAGATCTTCATCGGCCGCGGCAACGACGTGATCGTGCAGGACGCGCTGGAGCGCAAGCTGTACGTGATCCGCAAGACCGCCAGCGCCAACATCCAGCGCCTGAAGCTCAAGCACAGCAAGGAATACTACGTTCCGAGCATGTCCAGCCGCACCGTGGTCTACAAGGGCCTGCTGCTGGCCGACCAGGTCGGTACCTACTACCTGGACCTGCAGGACAAGCGCTGCGTCTCGGCCCTGGGCCTGGTGCACCAGCGCTTCTCGACCAACACCTTCCCCGAGTGGCCGCTGGCCCACCCGTACCGCTATGTCGCCCACAACGGCGAAATCAACACGGTCAAGGGCAACTACAACTGGATGAAGGCGCGCGAAGGCGTCATGTCGTCGCCCGTGCTCGGCGCCGACCTGCAGAAGCTCTACCCGATCAGCTTCGCCGGCCAGTCCGACACCGCCACCTTCGACAACTGCCTCGAGCTGCTGACGATGGCCGGCTACCCGATCAGCCAGGCCGTGATGATGATGATTCCCGAGCCCTGGGAGCAGCACGCCACCATGGACACGCGCCGCCGCGCGTTCTATGAGTACCACGCCGCCATGCTCGAGCCGTGGGACGGCCCGGCCTCCATCGTGTTCACCGACGGCCGCCAGATCGGCGCCACGCTCGACCGCAATGGCCTGCGTCCCTCGCGCTACTGCGTGACCGACGACGACCTGGTCATCATGGCTTCGGAGTCGGGCGTGCTGCCCGTGCCCGAGCAGAAGATCGTGCGCAAGTGGCGCCTGCAGCCCGGCAAGATGTTCCTCATCGACCTGGAGCAGGGCCGCATGATCGACGACGAGGAGGTCAAGTCCACCCTCGCCAACAGCAAGCCCTACAAGCAGTGGATCGAGAACCTGCGCATCAAGCTCGACAGCGTCAAGGCCGAGCCGGCCGCGATTCCCGTGAGCCAGGTGGCGCTGCTCGACCGCCAGCAGGCCTTCGGCTACACCCAGGAAGACATCAAGTTCCTGATGAGCCCGATGGCGCAGGCCGGCGAAGAAGGCATCGGCTCCATGGGCAACGACAGTCCGCTGGCCGTGCTCTCCAGCAAGAACAAGCCGCTGTACAACTACTTCAAGCAGCTGTTCGCGCAGGTCACGAACCCGCCGATCGACCCGATCCGCGAAGCGATCGTGATGTCGCTCGTGTCCTTCATCGGCCCCAAGCCGAACCTGCTGGACATCAACCAGGTCAACCCGCCGATGCGGCTCGAAGTGAGCCAGCCGATCCTCGACTTCGCCGACATGGCGAAGCTGCGCGACATCGGCACCTACACGCAGGGCAAGTTCAAGAGCTACGTGCTCGACATCACCTACCCGCTGGGCTGGGGCGATGAAGGCGTCGAAGCCAAGCTGGCCTCGCTGTGCGCCGAAGCGGTCGACGCCATCAAGGGCGGCCACAACATCCTGATCGTGAGCGACCGCGGCGTGGGCCCGACGCAAGTCGCGATCCCCGCCGTGCTGGCGTTGTCGGCCGTGCACCAGTACCTCGTGCGCGAAGGTTTGCGCACCACCGCCGGCCTCGTGGTCGAGACCGGTTCGGCGCGCGAAGTGCATCACTTCGGCGTGCTCGCCGGCTACGGCGCCGAAGCCGTGCACCCGTACCTCGCGATGGAAACGCTGGCGGCCATGCACGCCGACCTGCCGGGCGACCTGAGCGCCGACAAGGCGGTCTACAACTACGTCAAGGCCATCGGCAAGGGCCTGTCGAAGATCATGTCGAAGATGGGTGTCAGCACCTACATGAGCTACTGCGGCGCCCAGCTGTTCGAAGCCATCGGCCTGAACACCGAAACGGTGAACAAGTACTTCACCGGCACGGCCAGCCGCGTGGAAGGCATCGGCGTCTTCGAGATCGCCGAAGAAGCCATCCGCATGCACAAGGCCGCCTTCGGCGACGACCCCGTGCTCGCCCATATGCTGGACGCCGGTGGCGAATACGCCTGGCGCACGCGCGGCGAAGAGCACATGTGGACGCCCGACGCCATCGCCAAGCTGCAGCACAGCACGCGTTCCAACAACTGGAACACGTACAAGGAGTACGCGCAGCTCATCAACGACCAGAACCGCCGCCACCTCACGCTGCGCGGCCTGTTCGAGTTCAAGATCGATCCGGCCAAGGCCATTCCGGTGGACGAAGTCGAATCGGCCGCCGAGATCGTCAAGCGTTTCGCCACCGGCGCGATGTCGCTGGGCTCGATCAGCACCGAGGCGCACGCCACGCTCGCCATTGCCATGAACCGCATCGGCGGCAAGAGCAACACGGGCGAAGGCGGTGAAGACCCCGCGCGCTACCGCAACGAACTGAAGGGCATCCCGATCAAGCAGGGCGACACGCTCAAGAGCGTGATCGGCGCGGCCAACGTCGAGGTCGACCTGCAGCTGAACGACGGCGACTCGCTGCGTTCGCGCATCAAGCAGGTCGCGTCGGGCCGCTTCGGCGTCACCGCCGAGTACCTGCACTCGGCCGACCAGATCCAGATCAAGATGGCGCAAGGTGCCAAGCCGGGCGAGGGCGGTCAGCTCCCGGGCGGCAAGGTCACCGAGTACATCGGCAAGCAGCGTTATGCCGTGCCGGGCGTGGGCCTCATCTCGCCCCCGCCGCACCACGACATCTACTCGATCGAGGACCTGGCCCAGCTGATCCACGACCTGAAGAACACCGCGCCGCACGCCAGCATCAGTGTGAAGCTGGTGAGCGAAATCGGCGTCGGCACCATCGCCGCGGGCGTGGCCAAGTGCAAGAGCGACCACGTCGTGATCGCCGGCCATGACGGCGGCACGGGCGCCTCGCCCTGGTCGTCGATCAAGCATGCGGGCAGCCCGTGGGAAATCGGCCTGGCCGAGACGCAGCAGACGCTGGTGCTCAACCGCCTGCGCAGCCGCATCCGCGTGCAGGCCGATGGTCAGATGAAGACCGGCCGCGACGTCGCCATCGGCGCGCTGCTGGGCGCGGACGAATTCGGCTTCGCCACCGCACCGCTGGTGGTCGAGGGCTGCATCATGATGCGCAAGTGCCACCTGAACACCTGCCCGGTGGGCGTGGCCACGCAAGACCCGATCCTGCGCAAGAAGTTCTCGGGCAAGCCCGAGCACGTCGTCAACTACTTCTTCTTCGTTGCAGAAGAAGTGCGCCAGATCATGGCCCAACTGGGCATCCGCAAGTTCGACGACCTGATCGGTCGCGCCGACCTGCTCGACATGCGCAAGGGCATCGAACACTGGAAGGCTTCGGGCCTCGATTTCAGCCGCCTGTTCGCGCTGCCGATCGTGCCGGCCGACGTGCCGCGCTTCCATGTCGAGAACCAGGACCACGGCCTCGAGCGCGCGCTCGACGTGAAGCTCATCGAGAAGTCGCGTCCCGCCATCGACAAGGGCGAGAAGGTGCAGTTCATCGAGGTGGCGCGCAACGTCAACCGCTCGGTGGGCGCGATGCTCTCGGGCGCGCTGACCAAGGTGCATCCGCAGGGTCTGCCCGACGATTCGATCCGCATCCAGCTCGAAGGCACGGGCGGCCAGTCGTTCGGCGCCTTCCTGGCACGCGGCATCACGCTGTACCTGATCGGCGACGCCAACGACTACACCGGCAAGGGCCTCTCGGGCGGCCGCGTGGTGGTGCGACCCAGCCTCGACTTCCGCGGCGAAGCGGTGCGCAACACCATCGTCGGCAACACCGCGCTGTACGGCGCGACGACGGGCGAGGCCTACCTGTGCGGCGTGGCCGGCGAACGTTTTGCGGTGCGCCTCTCGGGTGCCACGGCCGTCATTGAAGGCACTGGCGACCACGGCTGCGAATACATGACCGGCGGCACGGTGGCTGTGCTTGGCAAGACGGGCCGCAACTTCGCGGCCGGCATGAGCGGCGGCGTCGCCTTCGTCTACGACGAAGACGGCCAGTTCGCCTCGCGCTGCAACCTTTCGATGGTGTCGCTCGACAAGGTGCTGACCTCGGCCGAGCAAACCGCCAGCGTGCATCGCAAGATCTGGCACGGCGGCGAGACCGACGAAGCGCAGCTCAAGAAGCTGCTCGAAGAGCACCACCGCTGGACCGGCAGCAAGCGCGCGCGCGAACTGCTCGACCACTGGGCCGAGTCGCGCACCAAGTTCGTCAAGGTGTTCCCGAACGAGTACAAGCGCGCCCTGGCCGAGCTGCACGACCGCCAGGTCGAGCTGGCCAGCAGCGGCAACAACGCCCACGTGGGGCTCGAGCCGCACGCACTGGCCGCGCCCGCCACGGCCGCCGTTTGAGCGCGCCATAGATACGAAGAACAGAGGACAGCACGATGGGAAAAATCACCGGCTTCATGGAGCATGAGCGTGTCGAAGAGGGCTACAAGCCCGTCGAAGAGCGCGTCAAGCACTACAAGGAATTCGTGGTCGGCCTGAACACCGACCAGGCCAAGGTGCAGGGCGCACGCTGCATGGACTGCGGCACGCCGTTCTGCAACAGCGGCTGCCCGGTCAACAACATCATTCCGGACTTCAACGACCTCGTGTACCGCGACGACTGGCAGAACGCCTTCGCGGTGCTCGACTCGACCAACAACTTCCCCGAGTTCACCGGCCGCATCTGCCCCGCGCCCTGCGAGGCCGCCTGCGTGCTCAACGTGAACGACGACGCGGTCGGCATCAAGTCGCTGGAACACGCGATCATCGACCGCGCCTGGGACGAAGGCTGGGTGGCGCCGCGCGTCGCCAAGCACAAGACCGGCAAGAAGGTCGCCGTGGTGGGCTCCGGCCCGGCCGGCATGGCCGCCGCGCAGCAACTGGCGCGCGTCGGCCACGACGTGACCCTGTTCGAGAAGAACGACCGCATCGGCGGCCTGCTGCGCTACGGCATTCCCGACTTCAAGATGGAGAAGACGCACATCGATCGCCGCGTCGAGCAGATGAAGGCCGAAGGCGTGACCTTCCGCACCGGCGTCATGGTCGGTGCCGCGAAAGATCCGCTGGGCAAGGGCTCCAAGGTCACCAACCTGGCCAAGGAAACCGTCACGCCCGAGCAGCTGCAGAAAGACTTCGACGCCGTGGTGCTCACCGGCGGCGCCGAGCAGTCGCGCGACCTGCCCGTGCCCGGTCGTGACCTCGACGGCATCCACTTCGCGATGGAGTTCCTGCCGCAGCAGAACCGCGTCAACGCAGGCGACAAGGTCAAGGGCCAGCTGCGCGCCGACGGCAAGCACGTGATCGTGATCGGCGGCGGCGACACCGGCTCCGACTGCGTGGGCACCAGCAACCGCCACGGCGCCGTGAGCGTCACGCAGTTCGAACTGATGCCGCAGCCGCCCGAAGAGGAGAACCGTCCACTGACCTGGCCCTACTGGCCGATCAAGCTGCGCACCAGCTCCAGCCACGAAGAAGGCTGCGAGCGCGAGTTCGCCATCTCCACCAAGGAGTTCATCGGCGAAAAGGGCAAGGTCACCGGCCTGAAGACCGTTCGCGTCGAATGGAAGGACGGCAAGATGCAGGAAGTGGCCGGCAGCGAGCAGATCCTCAAGGCCGACCTCGTGCTGCTGGCCATGGGCTTCATCAGCCCCGTGGCCACCGTGCTCGACGCCTTCGGTGTCGAGAAGGACGCCCGCGGCAACGCGCGCGCCACGGTCGACTTCATCGGCGGCTATGCAACGAATGTGCCCAAAGTGTTTGCAGCCGGTGACATTCGCCGCGGCCAGTCGCTGGTGGTGTGGGCAATTCGCGAAGGACGTCAAGCGGCGCGCGCGGTCGACGAATTTTTGATGGGATTCAGCGACTTACCGCGCTGATTTTTGTTTCAGTGAAGCGGCGCCGTTCGCGGCCCCGTTATCATCCGCGGAAACCGCATGCCGGGATGCCTGAGAAGGCGCCCGGCTTTTTTATTGTGATGGACCCAGCCACACCACCGTCTTCCTCCTTCGTCGAATTCCGCGATGTCTCGTTCGGCTACGGCGCGCGCGCGATCCTCGACGGCGTGTCGTTTTCCGTGCCGCGAGGCAAGGTGACGGCACTGATGGGGGCGTCGGGTGGTGGCAAGACCACCGTGCTGCGCCTGATCGGCGGCCAGCAACGCGCCCAACGCGGCGAGGTGCTGTTCGACGGCAAGGATGTCGGACGCTTCGATGTCGCCACGCTGTATGCGGCGCGGCGCCGCATGGGCATGCTGTTCCAGTTCGGCGCGCTGTTCACCGACATCAGCGTGTTCGACAACGTGGCCTTCCCGCTGCGCGAGCACACGCAGCTGTCGGAAGCGCTGGTGCGCGACATCGTGCTCATGAAGCTCGACGCCGTCGGCCTGCGCGGCGCGCGCGACCTGATGCCCAGTGAGGTGTCGGGCGGCATGGCGCGGCGCGTGGCGCTGGCCCGTGCGATCGCGCTCGACCCCGACCTCGTCATGTACGACGAGCCCTTTGCGGGGCTCGATCCGATCTCCCTCGGCACGGCCGCGCGGCTGATCCGTCAGCTCAACGATGCGCTGGGTCTCACCAGCATCATCGTGTCGCACGACCTCGAAGAAACCTTCCGCATCGCCGACCACGTGATCGTCCTGGCCAACGGCGGCATCGCCGCGCAGGGGCGGCCCGAGGAGGTGCGCGAAAGCGCCGATCCGTTGGTGCACCAGTTCGTCAACGCACTGCCTGACGGGCCTGTGCGCTTCCACTACCCGGGCGTCAGCATCCAAGACGATTTCGGGAACCGGGAAGGGGGACGCTCATGAGCTGGTGGAAGCCCGCCGACATCGGCTTTGCCGTGCGCAGTCAATTGGCTGGCATGGGCCATGGCGCCAAACTCTTCCTGCGGCTGCTCGGCCCGGGCGCGCAGATCATGCGCCGCTTCGGGCTGGTGCGTGACCAGATCCATTTCCTGGGCAACTACTCGCTCGCGATCATCGGCGTGTCGGGGCTGTTCGTGGGCTTCGTGCTCGGGCTGCAGATGTACTACGCGCTGCAGCGCTACGGCTCGTCCGAAGCGCTCGGCCTGCTGGTCGCGCTGAGCCTCGTGCGCGAACTCGGTCCTGTGGTGGCGGCTCTGCTGTTCACCGGTCGGGCCGGCACTTCGCTGACGGCCGAGATCGGCCTGATGAAAGCCAACGAGCAATTGAGTGCCATGGAAATGATGGCGGTCGACCCGGTGCAGCGCATCCTTGCGCCGCGCTTCTGGGCTGGCGTCATCACCATGCCGCTGCTGGCGGCCGTGTTCAGCGCGGTCGGCATCATGGGTGGCTACGTCGTGGGCGTGATGATGCTGGGCGTGGACCCGGGCGCGTTCTGGGGCCAGATGCAGGGCGGCGTCGACGTCTGGCGCGACGTCGGCAACGGCGTCATCAAGAGCATCGTGTTCGGTTTCACCGTGACCTTCGTCGCGCTGCTGCAGGGCTTCGAAGCCCAGCCGACGCCCGAGGGCGTGTCGCGCGCCACCACGCGCACCGTGGTGATGGCGTCGCTGGCGGTCTTGGGGCTCGATTTCTTGCTCACCGCCATGATGTTCAGTATCTAAAGGGGCCCCGGCCCCATCGTTCTAGACAGAGAGTGCAAACCATGCAACGTTCCACCAACGACATCTGGGTCGGCCTGTTCGTGCTGATCGGCGGCGCTGCCCTGCTGTTCCTGGCACTGCAGTCGGCCAACCTGCTGAGCCTGAACTTCCAGAAGACCTACACGGTCACCGCGCGTTTCGACAACATCGGCGGGCTCAAGCCCCAGACGGCGGTCAAGAGCGCCGGCGTGGTCGTCGGTCGTGTGGAATCCATCGCATTCAACGACAAGGCCTTTCAGGCGGACGTGACGCTGGCGCTTCAAAACCGTTACAGTTTTCCCAAGGACAGCTCGCTCAAGATCCTGACCAGTGGCCTGCTCGGCGAGCAGTACATCGGGATCGAGGCGGGCGCCGAGGAAAAGAACCTGCAAGCCGGCGACACCATCACCGCGACTCAGTCGGCCGTGGTGCTGGAGAACCTGATCAGCCAGTTCCTGTACAGCAAGGCCGCCGAGGGGAATACGGCGCCGGGAACAGCCAACAAGAAATGACCACACGACTTTTTTCGTCGAATGCTATTAAAAGTGTAGCGAAATCCGCCCGCTGGGCTGGCGCAACCGTCGGGTTCGCGCTGGTGGCCGGATGCGCCACCGGACCCGGGACGAGCCCGGCCGACCCTTTCGAGCCATTCAACCGTGGCGTGACGCGCTTCAACGACACCGTCGACGAAGCGGTGCTCGAGCCCGTGGCCAGCACCTACCAGAAGGTGGTGCCCTCGCTGGTGCGACAGGGCGTGACCAACTTCTTCAGCAACATCGGTGACGTCTGGAGCTTGGCCAACAACGTGGCGCAGCTCAAGCTGCAGAACAGCGCCGAGACCTTCATGCGGCTGAACGTCAACACCTTCTTCGGGCTGGGCGGGCTGCTTGACGTGGCCACGGAAGCAGGCATTCCGCGCCACGAAGAAGATTTCGGTCAGACGCTGGGCTACTGGGGCGTGGGCGCCGGTCCTTATGTCGTGCTGCCTCTGCTTGGACCGTCCACGTTGCGTGACACAGTGGCCAAGCCGCTTGAACTCTATGGCGATGCACAGGGCTACATCCACGATGTCGCCTGGCGCAATTCTCTGTCGGTCCTGCGCATCGTGGACACCCGCTCGCGTTACCTGGGCGCGACCCGCCTGCTCGACGAAGCCGCGCTCGACAAGTATTCGTTCACGCGCGATGCGTTCCTGCAGCGCCGCCGCAACCAAGTCTACGACGGCAACCCGCCGGACGACGACAACGCCGGCAAGTGATGGCGGCGCGGCGGACGGGAAGCCTGCTTGCATCCGGTTGCAGGCTTCACCTCCGCTTCAGGAACCCGGTCGGCCTGGCGCCTGTCGAAACCGTTCCTGTCTCAGCACGGGGCCATTGGCTGCACCGTGCAGGGAAGACAATTCAACCTGAGGGACTCACCATGAACAACAAGATCTTGCTGCAACGACGCGACCTGGGCCGCCTGGCATTGGCCGGCGCGCTGCTGTTCGGCGCCGCCACCGCCTTCGTGCACCAGCCCGCATACGCGGCCGACGAAGCCCCCGACGCGCTCGTCAAGCGCCTGTCGACCGACGTGCTCGAGACCATCAAGGCCGATTCGTCGATCAAGGCCGGTGACATCAACAAGATCATGCTGCTGGTCGACAGCAAGATCATGCCCAACGTCAACTTCCAGCGCATGACCGCCTCGGCCGTCGGTCCGGCCTGGCGCCAGGCCACGCCCGAGCAGCAAAAGCGCCTGCAGGACGAGTTCAAGACCCTGCTGGTGCGCACCTACGCCGGCGCGCTCGACCAGGTGAGCGACCAGACCGTCACCATTCGCCCGTTCCGCGGCGCGCCCACCGACACCGACGTGCTCGTGCGCACCGAGGTCAAGGGCCGCGGCGATCCGGTGCAGCTCGACTACCGCCTCGAAAAGACGCCGGGGCAGGGCGCCGGCTGGAAGGTCTACAACCTGAATGTGCTGGGCGTGTGGCTGGTCGACACCTACCGCACCCAGTTCGCGCAGGAAATCAACAAGAGCGGCATCGATGGCCTGATTGCCGCGCTGGCCGCGCGCAACAAGGGCAACGGCAAGGGCTGACGGGCGCACGCCATGCTGGTCCTTCCCTCCCGACTCACCCACGACGAGGCTCCTGCCTGCATGCGCATGCTGCAGCAGGGGCTCAAGGGCCAGACCGACTCGACCTCCACCGTGGTCGACGCCACGGCGCTGGCCCAGTTCGATTCCTCCGCGCTGGCGGTGCTACTCGAGTGCCGGCGCGAATCGAGCGCGCTGGGCCGGGGGTTCTCGGTCAAGGGCCTGTCGCCGCGCCTGCGCGAGCTGGCCGCGCTGTACGGCATCGCGGGCCTTTTGCCCGCCGCGCCCTGACACCCTAGCGCGTGCGTGGCACTGCTGCGGTCAGCAGCGCGAGTGCCTTGTTCAGGGTCGGGGTCGCGAATCGCTCCCCCTTCGAGTGGCCGATGCGCACGACCACAAGATCGTGCGACGGAATCACGAGCACGAACTGGCCTCCTGCGCCGAGCATGTAGTAGGCCGTCGTCGGCGCCGCCAGCGCCCCCGTTCCATTGATCCAGAAAAATCCCCCATAGATGGGGCGCTGGTCCGCGGCCCAGGCCGGTGCGGCCGTGCTCACGAAATTGACGAACCCCTCGGGAAGAATGCGCTCGCCGTTCCACACACCGTCCTGCAGGTAGAGATTGGCCAGCCGGGCCCAATCGCGAGCCGACATGAAGTCGTAGCCTTGCGTGAGGAAGTTGCCGTAGGGATCGGTCTCGATCACCATGGAGCGGATGCCGATCTTGTCGAAGACGGCGCGCTGCGGGAACGAGAGGTACTCTTCGCCGCGCTTCTCGACCGCAAGGCGGACCAGGTAGTTGGCAAGCACCGGATCGGTGTTGCGGTAACGGCCCACCGTGTTGGGTGGCCATTGCTGCGGTCGGGTCGCGGCGTAGTTGAAGGCGTTGATCCGACCCGTGTAGTAGTAGATGTGATCGGGGTAGGTGCCGTTGGGATCGAAGTCCGGATCGTCCGGGGCCTTGATGCGCAGCCCGCTGGACATGCGCAGGATGTCGGCAATGCGGATCTGCTGGCGGCCGTCGCCGGCACCTTGCCATTCGGGAATCGGCGCGGGCTGGTCGAGCTTGTACACGCCCTGCTTGATCAGCACGCCCATCATCGTGGCCACGACGCTCTTGCCCATCGACCATGATTCGAGCGGCGTTGTCGCACTGATGCCGCTCATGTAGCGCTCGCCGATGAGCCGCCCCTTGTGCGTGACCACGAAGGCCGCGGTGTAGGCCTCCGTCGTTTCGAAGGCGGCGCCGATGGCCTGGTTCACCTTGGCCATGTCGACGTCGGCGGGCGGCGGGTCGTTCGGCAGCACATCGCCCATGGGCCAGGGCACGGTCGTGGGGTCGGCCAGCGCGCTCTTGACATTGACGGGTGTGAAGAAAACGTCGTCCTTGCCGGGCGGCAGTGTGATGCAGCCCTGCGAGCCGAAGTGGCGGGCCACCAGCGTCGGGCCGCCGTTGGGCATCGTGATGCGGACCTCTTTCTTGGTGCGGTCGACCACTGGCGCGCCCACCTTCTTGCGCTGTTCGTACGGCCCCGTGAAGTACCCGATGGTTTCAGCGGCGACTGCAGGATCGAGTCCGGTGATGAAGACCGCCGAGCACATGGCCTTGGCATACCCGGACGTGTTGTGCTCCAGCACATCGCCGGGTGGCGGCACGTAGGGCGTGTCCAGCTCCAGGCACTTGGCGCGCGCAATGAGTGCATCGCGGGCCGGAAGTTGGGCCGAACCGGCAGATGAGGCGCAAGGTGGGGCGGTGCCACCCCCTGCGCCAGCGCCAGCACCGCCGCCGAGGCCAAGGCCGATACCACCACCTCCGCCGCCACCGCCACCTCCTCCCCCGCAAGCGGTCAGCACCATCGCCAGGAGCAGGGCTGCAACGGTTGGGAGGGGACTGCGGGTCAAACACTTCATGGGCGTTCCTCGCGATGGGCGGTTGCGGTGCGCAAAATCGGCACCGGCGGGATTGTGGGTGAACTCCGGGCCGATGCCTAGGACGGTCGGCTTCCCGCGTTCACCCCTGAACAGCGCCGAACAACCCATCGCCCGTAAAATCGCGGGCTCCCATGCCCGCGATCTCATTCCAGTCGGTCTCCAAGACCTACCCTCCCTCCCGTCAGCAACGCGCCCAAGGCAAGCAGGGGCTGCGTGCGGTCGACGAGGTTTCCTTCCAGATCGAGCCGGGCGAGTTCTTCGGCCTGCTCGGCCCCAACGGCGCGGGCAAGACCACCCTGATCAGCATGCTGGCGGGCCTGTCGCGGCCCACGGCGGGGGCGATCAGCGTGCACGGCTTCGACGTGCAGCGCGACTACGCCGAAGCCCGGCGCCAGCTCGGCATCGTGCCGCAGGAGCTGGTGTTCGACCCCTTCTTCAACGTGCGCGAGTCGCTGCGCATCCAGTCGGGCTACTTCGGCATCAAGAACAACGAAGCCTGGATCGACGAGCTGCTGCAGAGCCTGGGCCTGGCCGACAAGGCCACGGCCAACATGCGCCAGCTCTCGGGCGGCATGAAGCGCCGCGTGCTGGTGGCGCAGGCGCTGGTGCACAAGCCGCCGGTCATCGTGCTCGACGAGCCCACGGCCGGCGTCGACGTCGAGCTGCGCCAGACGCTCTGGCAGTTCGTCGCCAAGCTCAACAAGCAGGGCAGCACCGTGCTGCTCACCACCCATTACCTCGAAGAGGCCGAGGCCCTGTGCAGCCGCATCGCGATGCTCAAGCTCGGCAAGGTGATCGCCCTGGACCGCACCAGCGAGCTGCTGAAGTCGGCCGCGAGCAACGTGCTGCGCTTCAAGACCGACGCCATGCTGCCCTGGGCCATCGCCCAGCACGCGCGCATCACCGGGCGCATCGTGCAGCTGCCGGCGCAGAACGCGCATGAAGTCGAACAACTGCTGGCCGCGATCCGCGAAGCCGGCGTCGCGGTGGAAGACGTGGAAATGCGCAAGGCCGACCTGGAAGACGTGTTCATCGACCTGATGGCGGGCGAGCAGACGCCGCTGGAGGTGTCGCGATGATGGCCGTGACCGGTTGGCGAGCGCTGTTCTACAAGGAAACGCTGCGCTTCTGGAAGGTCGGCTTCCAGACCGTCGGCGCGCCGGTGCTCACCGCGCTGCTGTACCTCATGGTGTTCGGCCACGTGCTCGAAGGCCGCGTCACGGTCTACGGCTCCGTGGGCTACACCGCCTTCCTGATCCCCGGCCTCGTGATGATGAGCGTGCTGCAGAACGCGTTCGCGAACAGCTCGTCCTCGATCATCCAGAGCAAGATCATGGGCAACCTCGTGTTCGTGTTGCTCACGCCGCTGTCGCACTGGGGCTGGTTCTTCGCCTACGTGGGCTCCTCGGTGATCCGCGGGCTGGCGGTGGGCGTGGGCGTGTTCGCCGTGACCTTCTTCTTCGCCGTGCCGAGCTTCGTGGCGCCGGTGTGGATCCTGGTGTTCGCGCTGCTGGGCTCGGCCATGCTGGGCACGCTGGGCCTCATCGCCGGGCTCTGGGCCGAGAAGTTCGACCAGATGGCCGTGTTCCAGAACTTCCTGATCATGCCCATGACCTTCCTGTCGGGCGTGTTCTATTCGATCGGCTCGCTGCCGCCGTTCTGGCAGAGCGTGAGTCACCTGAACCCCTTCTTCTACATGATCGACGGCTTCCGCTACGGCTTCTTCGGGGTGAGCGACGCTTCGCCCTGGCTGAGCTTCGGCATCGTCGGTTCCGCCTGGCTGGTGGTGAGCGCGATTGCCGTTCACCTGCTGCGCATCGGCTACAAAATCCGCGGCTGATCCCGCCTTCCAAGACCCCATGACCGCTGACGAACTCCAAGCCATCATCGCTGCCCATCTGCCGTGCGAGCACATCACGCTCGAGGGCGACGGCCGACATTGGTACGCGACCATCGTCTCGGCCGAATTCGAGGGCAAGCGCGCCATCCAGCGCCACCAGCGGGTCTACGCCACCCTCGGTGCGAAAATGCACACCGACGAGGTGCATGCGCTCTCGATGAAGACCTACACGCCGGCCGAATGGGCCGCCGTGGACAAATGACTTTCCGGCCCCTGCGGGCCTCCTGATTTCGCTGGATCCTTCATGGACAAACTTCTGATTCGCGGCGGGCGTGAGCTTCGCGGCGAAGTGCTCATTTCCGGCGCCAAGAACGCCGCGCTGCCCGAGCTGTGCGCAGCGCTGCTGACCGACCAGCCCGTGGTGCTGCACAACGTGCCGCGCCTGCAGGACGTGTCGACCATGCTCAAGCTGGTGCGCAACATGGGCGTGACGGCCGAGGCCGACGACAACGGCACCGTGCGCCTGAACGCCGGCGAGCTCGGCAACCCCGAGGCCCCCTACGAACTGGTGAAGACCATGCGCGCCTCGGTGCTGGCGCTCGGCCCGCTGCTGGCGCGCTTCGGCCATGCCAAGGTCTCGCTGCCCGGCGGCTGCGCCATCGGCTCGCGGCCGGTCGACCAGCACATCAAGGGCCTGCAGGCGATGGGCGCCGAGATCGTGGTCGAGCACGGCTACATGGTCGCGCGCCTGCCCGAAGGCCGCACGCGGCTGAAGGGCGCGCGCATCCTGACCGACATGGTCACCGTCACCGGCACCGAGAACTTCCTCATGGCCGCCGCGCTGGCCGAGGGCGAGACGCTGCTCGAGAACGCCGCGCAGGAGCCCGAGATCGTCGACCTGGCCGAAATGCTGATCCGCATGGGCGCCAAGATCGAAGGCCACGGCACCAGCCACATCCGCATCCAGGGCGTCGAGAAGCTGCACGGCTGCGAGCACGCCGTGGTGGCCGACCGCATCGAGGCCGGCACCTTCCTGTGCGCCGTGGCGGCCACGGGCGGCGAGGCCTTCCTGCGCCACGCGCGCGGCGACCACCTCGACGCCGTGATCGACAAGCTGCGCGACGCCGGCTGCACCGTCGTGACCGAGCCCGACGGCATCCGCATCGGCTCGCTGGGCCCCGCGTACGACCACCTGAAGGCGCAGAGCTTCAGCACCACCGAATACCCCGGCTTCCCCACCGACATGCAGGCCCAGTTCATGGCCCTGAACGTGATCGCGCGCGGCGCCTCGATGGTCACCGAGACCATCTTCGAGAACCGCTTCATGCACGTGAACGAGATGGTGCGCCTGGGCGCGCGCATCCACGTCGAAGGCAAGGTCGCGATGGTCGAGGGCGTGCAACAGCTCTCGGGCGCCACCGTGATGGCCACCGACCTGCGCGCCTCCGCCAGCCTCGTCATCGCCGGCCTCGTGGCCGAGGGCGAGACGCTGGTCGACCGCATCTACCACCTCGACCGGGGTTATGACCGAATGGAATCGAAACTGCGCGGCCTCGGTGCCGACATTGAACGCGTGACCGGAGCCGCCGCATGATCACCCTGGCTCTTTCCAAAGGCCGCATCTTCGAAGAGACGATGCCCCTGCTGGCCGCCGCCGGCATCGAGGTCACCGAAGACCCCGAGAAATCGCGCAAGCTCATCCTCGACACCACCCGCCCCGACGTGCGCGTGGTGCTGGTGCGTGCTTCCGACGTGCCCACCTACGTGCAGTACGGCGGCGCCGACCTGGGCGTGACCGGCCTGGACGTGCTGCTCGAGCACGGCAACCAGGGCCTGTACCAGCCGCTGGACCTGCGCATCGCCGCCTGCCGCCTCAGCGTGGCCGTGCGCGCCGACTACGACTACGCCTCGGCCGTGAAGCAAGGCTCGCGCCTGCGCGTGGCCACCAAGTACGTGGGCCTGGCGCGCGACTTCTTCGCCAGCAAGGGCGTGCACGTCGACCTGATCAAGCTCTACGGCAGCATGGAACTGGCGCCGCTCACGGGCCTGGCCGATGCCATCGTCGACCTGGTCTCGACCGGCAACACGCTCAAGGCCAACCACCTCGTCGAGGTGGAACGCATCATGGACATCAGCGCCCGGCTGGTCGTCAACCAGGCCGCGCTCAAGCTCAAGCGCGAACCCATCCGCCGCATCATCGACGCCTTCGCGTCCGCCATTCCCTCCGCCTGAACCTCAAACCCATGACTCTGCAAGCAGCCCCCGCCCGACTGTCCACGAACTCAGCCAGCTTCGACGCTGAATTCAAGGCGCGGCTGCATTGGTCCGCGGACGCGGACGCGGCGATCGAGAAGGTGGTGGCCGACATCCTCGCCGACGTGCAAAAGCGCGGCGACGAGGCGGTGCTGGAGTACACCAACCGCTTCGACAAGCTCGACGCGAAGACGCTGCCCGAGTTGGAGCTCACGCAGGCTGAACTGAAGGCCGCGTTCGAGGGCCTCCCGGCCGTGCAGCGCGACGCGCTCGAAGCCGCTGCCCGCCGCGTGCGCAGCTACCACGAGGCGCAGAAGAAGGCCTCCGGCGAAAGCTGGAGCTACCGCGACGCTGACGGCACGCTGCTCGGCCAGAAGGTCACGCCGCTCGACCGCGTGGGCATCTACGTGCCGGGCGGCAAGGCCGCGTACCCGTCGAGCGTGCTGATGAACGCCATTCCGGCGCACGTCGCGGGCGTGGGCGAGATCATCATGGTCGTGCCCACGCCGAAGGGCGAGAAGAACCAGCTCGTGCTCGCCGCCGCCTACGTGGCCGGCGTGACGCGCGGCTTCACCGTCGGCGGTGCGCAGGCCGTGGCCGCGCTGGCCTACGGCACGGCCACCATCCCGGCCTGCGACAAGATCACCGGCCCCGGCAACGCCTACGTGGCTGCCGCCAAGCGCCGCGTGTTCGGCACCGTGGGCATCGACATGATCGCGGGCCCGAGCGAGATCCTGGTGCTGGCCGACGGCTCCACGCCACCCGACTGGGTGGCCATGGACCTGTTCAGCCAGGCCGAGCACGACGAGCTGGCGCAAAGCATCCTGCTGTGCCCCGACGCCGCCTACATCGACCGCGTGCAGGCCGAGATCGACCGCCTGCTGCCGACCATGCCGCGCGCCGAGATCATCGCCGCATCGCTCAACGGCCGCGGTGCGCTGATCCACACGAAGAGCATGGAAGAGGCCTGCGAGATCAGCAACCGCATCGCGCCCGAACACCTCGAGGTCAGCAGCAGCGAACCGCACCGCTGGGAACCGCTGCTGCGCCACGCCGGCGCGATCTTCCTGGGCAACTTCACCAGCGAGAGCCTGGGCGACTACTGCGCCGGCCCGAACCACGTGCTGCCCACGAGCGGCACGGCGCGCTTCTCGAGCCCGCTGGGCGTGTACGACTTCCAGAAGCGCTCCAGCCTCATCGAGGTGAGCGAGGCCGGCGCGCAGGTGCTGGGCCCGATCGCCGTCACGCTGGCCGAAGGCGAGGGCCTGCAGGCGCACGCCGAAGCCGCGCGCATGCGCCTGCGTAAGATCTGAGGCTCCAACAACCCCGCTTCAGGGAGGAGCACGCCAGATGATTCAACGCCTCTATCGCTCGCGATTTTTCCGGTTCGCCACCGGCCTCGTTGCCGGTGCCGCCTTGCTGGCCGCCTGCACCCAGATGCCGCAGAACCGCGCCGAGACGACGGCGATGGCGGCCACGTCCAGTGCTGCAAAGCCCGCACCGGCGCCGGCCCAGCTCGGCACGCAATGGGGCGAAGGCATCGAGTCGAAGACCCGCACGGTGGCTGCCAAGCGCCTGTCCGACCAGCCCGACGACGTGGCCTCGATCGGCTACAACGACGCGGCCAGCGTGCGCCGCGACGCGGGCAGCAACCCCGAGCGCCGGTTGAACCTGCAGCTGGCCCAGGGCGACATCGAATGGTCGGTGCTCGACGAGAACGACCGCCCGCTGCCGTTGCAGCGCGCGCGCCAAAGCGGCAATGACATGTTCCGCCTCGCCGGCGTGGAAGGCGCGCGCTACACGCTGCGCTTTCGCAACCTCAGCGACCGCAGCTACGAGGTGATCGCCACCGTCGACGGCCTGGACGTGCTCAACGGCAAGCCCGGCAGCCTGCGCAACGGCGGCTACGTGCTGCGCCCGCAGCAGACCCTGAACATCGAGGGCTTCCGCAAGAGCCAGAGCGAAGTGGCCGCCTTCCGTTTCGCCACGCCGGGCCGTGCTTACGCCGCGAACACCGAGGCCGGCGACGTGCGCAACATCGGCGTGATCGGCGCCGCGCTGTTCGAACTCGAAGAGCCGAACGCCCCGCGCCGCACCCGCCGCGACGCCTCGCCGTCGCAGCCCAGCGCCTTCCCGGCCGACGGCGCGTACGCGCCGCCGCCGCGCTACCGCAAGTAAGCCAGCGAGGCCATGCAACGCGCCGCCGTCCTGCTGTTGCCGCGCCTGCCGGCGCTGCTGCTCGCCCTGGCGGCCGGTGCGATCGGCGCCGGCGCGCAGGCCATGAGCATCCGCGAGCTGCGCACGCTCGAAGCCAACGAGAAGGACGGCAAGGCCTACGCCAGCTACTACCTCGTCGGCGTGCTCGAAGGCCTGCGCGAGGGCGTCGAGTCGTCGCAGCGCAACGGCCAGGTGCCGCCGTTCTGCATCGAGGGCCGCCGCCTCGAACCCTCGATGGCCCGCTCGCTCTACCAGACCGAGCTGAGCCGTAACGCCGACAGCTACGAAGCCGACATGCCCGTGCAACTGGTCATGGCCGGCGCCCTCCGCAACAGCTACCGCTGCACCCGATGACCGTTTCCGACTCTTCCGCCTCCGACACCCGCCTGCCCCTCGAGCGCATCCGCGCCGACGTGCGCGCCATGCACGCCTACGCGGTGCAGGACGCGCGCGGCTTCCTCAAGCTCGACGCGATGGAGAACCCCTACGGCCTGCCGCCCGCGCTGCAGGCCGAACTGGGCGCGCGCCTGGGCGCGCTGGCGCTCAACCGCTACCCCGGCGACCGCGGCGCCGACCTGCAGCGCGCGCTGGCCGCCCATTCGGGCCTGCCCGAAGGCTTCGGGCTGATGCTAGGCAACGGCTCGGACGAACTGATCTCGCTGCTGGGCATCGCCTGCGACCAGCCCGGCGCCGCCGTGCTGGCGCCCGTGCCCGGCTTCGTCATGTACGCGATGAGCGCCCAGCTGCAGGGCCTGCGCTTCGTGGGCGTGCCGCTGACGGCCGATTTCGAACTCGACGAGGCCGCCATGCTGGCCGCCATCGCGCGCGAGAAGCCCGCCATCGTCTACCTCGCCTACCCGAACAACCCGACCGCCAACCTCTGGGACGACGCCGTCATCGAGAAGATCGTGCAGGCCCAGGGCGCGCAAGGCGGCCTGGTGGTGATCGACGAGGCCTACCAGCCCTTCGCCGCCCGCAGCTACATCGACCGGCTCGCCAAGCACCGCCACGTGCTGCTGATGCGCACCCTGAGCAAGTTCGGCCTGGCCGGCATCCGCCTGGGCTACCTCATGGGCCCCGCCGCGCTTGTCGCCGAGATCGACAAGGTGCGCCCGCCCTACAACATCAGCGTGCTCAACTGCGAGGCCGCGCTGTTCGCGCTGGAGCACGCGAACGTGTTCGAGGCGCAGGCGCGCCAGATCCGCGAAGGGCGCGACCAGCTCATGGCCGCGCTGGCCCGGCTGCCGGGCGTGAAGACCTGGCCCAGCGACGCCAACATGATCCTGCTGCGCGTGCCCGATGCCACCCGTACCTTCGAGGGCATGAAGGCCCGCGGGGTGCTGGTGAAGAACGTTTCTAAAATGCATGAACTGCTCGCCAACTGCCTGCGCCTCACCGTCGGAACGGCCGACGAGAACACGCAGATGCTGGCGGCGCTCGAAGCCTCACTATGACCACCCCCACGACCCCGGGCAGCACCGATCGCATCGCGACGGTCACCCGCCACACCGCCGAGACGAAGATCACGGTCAGCGTCAACCTCGACGGCACCGGCAAGGCCAAGCTCTCCACGGGCATCGGCTTTTTCGATCACATGCTCGACCAGATCGCCCGCCACGGGCTGATCGACCTGGACATCGACTGCGAGGGCGACCTGCACATCGACGGCCACCACACGGTGGAAGACGTGGGCATCACGCTCGGCCAGGCCGTGGCCAAGGCCATCGGCGACAAGAAGGGCATCCGTCGCTACGGCCATGCCTACGTGCCGCTGGACGAAGCGCTGAGCCGCGTCGTCATCGATTTCTCGGGCCGCCCCGGCCTCGTGATGCACGTGCCCTTCACCAGCGGCATGATCGGCACCTTCGACAGCCAGCTCACCTACGAGTTCTTCCAGGGCTTCGTGAACCACGCCTTCGTCACGCTGCACATCGACAACCTGAAGGGCGTGAACGCGCACCACCAGTGCGAGACCGTGTTCAAGGCCTTCGCGCGCGCCATGCGCGGCGCGCTGGAGCTCGATCCGCGCTCCGTCGGCGTCATTCCCTCGACCAAGGGTTCGCTCTGAAATCCCTCAGCGAACAGCTATGAAATCTGTAGCAAAGAATTCCGTCGCGGTCGTCGACTACGGCATGGGCAACCTGCACTCCGTGTCGCAGGCCGTGCGCCATGCGGCCGACCAGGTGGGCGTGGAGGTGTTCGTCACCTCCGACCCGGACGTGGTGCGCCAGGCCACCCGCGTGGTGCTGCCGGGGCAGGGCGCCATGCCCGACTGCATGCGCGAGCTGCGCGACTCGGGCCTGCTCGAATCGGTGCTCGAAGCCGCGGCCAGCAAGCCGCTCTTCGGCGTGTGCGTGGGCATGCAGATGCTGCTGTCGCGCAGCGACGAAGGCCCGACCGACGGCCTGGGGCTCATTCCCGGCGAGGTCGTCAAGTTCGACCTGGCCGGTCGCCTGCAGCCCGACGGCAGCCGCTTCAAGGTGCCGCAGATGGGCTGGAACCAGGTGCGCCAGGCCCAGCCGCACGCGGTGTGGGCAGGCATTCCCGACCAGAGCTACTTCTATTTCGTGCACAGCTTCTACGCGTGCCCGGCGGATGCCCGGCACAGCGTGGGCGAGGCCGATTACGGGGCATGCTTTACCGCGGCCATCGCACGCGATAACATTTTTGCCACCCAGTTCCACCCGGAGAAGAGTGCGGACCATGGGCTGCAGCTGTATCGCAACTTCCTCCATTGGAACCCCTGACCTTATATTCCCGCCCGGGCCGCACCGTTCGCAGCCCGGCTTTCGCACACTCGCGTCACTTCCATGCTCCTCATTCCCGCCATTGATCTCAAAGACGGCCACTGCGTTCGCCTCAAGCAGGGCGACATGGACCAATCCACGGTCTTCAGCGAAGACCCCGCCGCCATGGCCCGCAAATGGGTCCAGGCCGGCGCGCGCCGGCTGCACTTGGTCGACCTGAATGGCGCCTTCGCCGGCAAGCCGCAGAACCACGCAGCGATCAAGGCGATCCTGAAGGAAGTCGGCGAGGACATCCCCGTGCAGCTCGGCGGCGGCATCCGCGACCTCGACACCATCGAGCGCTACATCGACGACGGCCTGCGTTATGTGATCATCGGCACCGCCGCGGTCAAGAACCCCGGCTTCCTGAAGGACGCCTGCAGCGCCTTCGGCGGCCACATCATCGTGGGCCTGGACGCCAAGGACGGCAAGGTCGCCACCGACGGCTGGAGCAAGCTCACGGGCCACGAGGTGGCCGACCTGGGCAAGAAGTTCGAGGACTACGGCGTCGAATCGATCATCTACACCGACATCGGCCGCGACGGCATGCTCTCGGGCATCAACATCGACGCCACCGTCAAGCTCGCGCAGGCGCTGACCATTCCCGTGATCGCCTCGGGCGGCCTGTCGAACATGGCCGACATCGACCAGCTCTGCGCGGTCGAGTCCGAGGGCGTCGAGGGCGTGATCTGCGGCCGCGCCATCTACTCGGGCGACCTCGACTTCGCCGCCGCCCAGGCGCGCGCGGACGCGCTGGCCGGCGCCTGACGCCTTTGCCGTAGCGGCGCGTGCTCTCCGCGCTCGCCATCGCCAACTACCGCTCGCTGCGCCAGCTGACGGTGCCGCTGGACCGCCTCACGGTGGTCACGGGCGCCAACGGCAGCGGCAAGTCGAGCGTGTACCGCGCGATGCGCCTGCTGGCCGACATCGCCAACGGCGGCGTGATCCGCTCGCTGGTGCGCGAGGGCGGGCTGTCTTCCACGCTGTGGGCCGGGCCCGAGCGCTTTTCGGCGGCCATGTTGCGTGGCGAACAGCCGGTGCAGGGCACCACGCGCAGCGAGCCGGTGGCGCTGAAGCTGGGCTTCGCCGGCGCTGAAACCGACGATTTCGGCTACGCCATCGACATCGGCCTGCCGCCGCCGGTCCCATCGACCGCCTTCTCGCGCGACCCGCAGATCAAGCACGAGGCGATCTGGAGCGGCCCGTTGCTGCGCCCCGCCACGCACCTGGTCGACCGCAAGGGCGCCGCGCTGCGCCTGCGTGACGGCAAGGGCTGGCAGGCCGTCGGCCGGCCGATCCCGGCCTTCGCCAGCATGATGACCGAGCACGCCGACCCGCGCGACGCGCCCGAGATGCTCACGCTGCGCGAGCAGATGCGCTCCTGGCGCTTTTACGACCACTTCCGCTCGGACGCCGAGGCGCCCGCGCGCCAGCCGCAGCTGGGCACCTACACGCCCGTGCTGGCGAACGATGGGGCCGATCTGGCCGCGGCCCTGCAGACCATTCGCGAGATCGGCGACGGCGTGGCGCTCGACAGCGCCGTGGACGACGCCTTCCCGGGCGCCCGCATCGAGGTGCAGGCGAACGGCGACCGCTTCGAGACGCTGATGCACCAGCACGGCCTGCTGCGGCCCCTGACGGCCGCCGAGCTGTCGGACGGCACCCTGCGCTACCTGCTGTGGATCGCGGCGCTGCTGACGCCCCGTCCGCCCGCGCTGCTGGTGCTCAACGAGCCCGAGACCAGCCTGCACCCCGACCTGCTGCCGGCGCTGGGCCGCCTCATCGCGCAGGCCGCGCGGTCGTCGCAGGTGATCGTGGTGTCGCATGCGGCGCGCCTGATCGCCGCCCTGGACGACAGCGAGGGCCTGCAGCCGGTGGTGCTCGAAAAGCGCTTCGGCGAGACCCGCATCGCGAACCTCGACATGAGCGAGATTCCGCGCTGGGAGTGGCCCGCGCGGTAGAGAAGGGCTGGCGGGCCTACTCGGCCTTCACCGCCATCGTCTGGATGATCGTTTCCAGCTGCGCGCTCATCGGCAGGTTGAGGCTTTCCCCCGAGGGCAGCTTGCGCATGAACCAGCGCTTGTACTGGCGGTGGATCTCGCCGTCTTCCGCCAGCACCTGGAAGGTGTCGATCACCACCTTGTTCAGCTGCGGGTCGCCCTTGCGGTACATGACCGCGTACGGGTCGTAGGAGAGGAAGTCGCCCACGACCTCGTACTGCGCCTTGGCGGCGTCGCGGGCGATCAGGCCGTAGAGCAGCACGTCGTCGGTGGCGAAGGCGTCGGCCTGGCCTTCTTTCACGAGCGCGAACGACTCGGCATGGTCGCGCGCCACCTTCAGCTCGATGTTGAGCTTGAACTTCTGCGACAGGTCGCGCAGCGTCTTCTCGTTGGTGGTGCCGGCCGTCACGGCCACCTTCTTGCCGGCCAGGTCGCGGAACGACTGGATCGGCGCGCCCTTCTTCACCAGCACCTTGGTGCCCGAGACGAACATCGTCGGCGAGAAGGCCACGCGCTTCTGGCGCTCCAGGTTGCTGGTGGTGGAGCCGCACTCGAGGTCGACCTGGCCGCTCACGACCGCGTCGATGCGCGAGTCGGAGGTGACGGGCACCCACTTGATCGTGAGGCTCTTGTTGACCGTGTCCTCGATGGCCGTGACGAGCGCGCGGCACAGCTCGATGGAATAGCCGATCGGTTCCTTGCGCGCATTGAGGTACGAGAAGGGCACAGAGGCCTCGCGGTGGCCGATGGCGATGGTGCCGCTCTCGCGCACCTTGGCCAGCGTGCCGGTGAGGAGTTCCTGCGCCTGCGCGGGGCCGGCCGGCAAGGCCAGGACCACGGCCGCCAGCAGCCATGCGGCGACAGCAGGGGGCAGCGTGGCGATGCGCGTCATGGCGTGGCGCCTCACGCGTGCGCCGGGTGGGCGAGGGTGGCGGCGGCTTCCTCGTCGAGCACCTTGGCGTTGGCCTCGGCATCGCTCTCGGACAGCAGCTCGCCCTCCCACTTGGCGACCACGGCCGTGGCGATGGAGTTGCCCACCGCGTTGGTGGCCGAGCGGCCCATGTCCAGGAAGGTGTCCACGCCCAGGATCAGCAGCAGGCCGGCCTCGGGAATGTCGAAGTGGTTCAGCGTGGCGGCGATCACCACCAGCGACGCACGCGGCACGCCGGCCATGCCCTTGGAGGTGAGCATCAGGATCAGCAGCATGGTGATCTGCGTGCTGATCGGCATGTGGATGTCGTAGGCCTGCGCGATGAACAGCACGGCGAAGGTGCAGTACATCATCGAGCCGTCGAGGTTGAACGAGTAGCCCATCGGCATCACGAAGCTGGAGATCTTGCGCTTCACGCCGAAACGGTCGAGCGCCTGCAGGATCTTCGGATAGGCGGCTTCGGAGCTCGCGGTGGCGAACGAGAGCAGGAACGCCTCCTTGATGAGCACCAGCAGCTTGAACACGCGCGGCCCCAGGAACAGCAGGCCGGCCATGATCAGCACGCCCCACAGCACGAACAGGCCCAGGTAGAAGTCGCGCATGAACACGGCGAACTTGATGAGAATGCCCAGCCCGTTCACGGCCACGGTGGCGGCCATGGCGGCCAGCACCGCCAGCGGCGCGAGCTTCATGACGTAGCCCGTGATCTTGAGCATGGCGTGCGACAGCTCCTCGATGGCGGCCACCAGCGTCTTGGCCTTGTCCCCGAGCGAGGCCAGGGCCACGCCGAAGAACATCGAGAACACCACGATCTGCAGGATCTCGTTGTTGGCCATCGCCTCCACGAACGACTTGGGCACCGTGTGGCTCACGAAGTCCTTGAAGGTGAACTTGTTGGTCGCCAGGTTGGCCGAGGCGCCGATGTCGGGCAGCGGCAGGCCCAGGTTCTCGCCGGGCTTGAGCAGGTTGGCCATGACCAGGCCGATCACCAGCGAGATCAGCGAGGCCGTGAGGAACCAGCCGATGGCCTTGCCGAACACGCGGCCGACCGACTTGGCGTCGCCCATGTGCGCGATGCCCACCACCAGCGTGGAGAACACCAGCGGGCCGATCAGCATCTTGATCAGGCGCAGGAAGACGTCGGAGACGATGGAGACGTAGTCCGCGATCTCCTTGGCGGCCTTCTTGTCGGGAAAGCTCGTGAAGATCATGTAACCGACGATGATGCCGAGCACCATGGCGATCAGGATCCAGGCGGCCATGGGCAGCTTTTTCTTCATGCGTATCCCCTTTGTCGTGTGAGAGTGGTTCTTTTCGAGTGCACGGGACCGACCCGGCACAGGGTATCCAAGAAAGGCGGATGCACGCAATGGCCTGCTGCCAGGATGCGGCGGCTGCCTACAATTCCTCACATGGATATCCGCTCGATCGAGTTTCGAGGCCAACCGGCGTTGCACGCCGTGGCGGCCGATGGCAGCACGCTGACGGTGGCGTTGCATGGCGCCCAGGTGCTTTCCTGGGCCCCGGCCCGCGGTGGGGAGCGACTGTATCTGAGTCCGAAGGCCGTTTTTGACGGCCAAACCGCCATCCGCGGCGGCATTCCCCTGTGCTGCCCCCAGTTCAACCAGCGCGGCATGCTCCCCAAGCATGGCTTCATGCGCAATCTGCCTTGGATTCGCGAGGATTCGGGCGCGCCCGACATGCTGCGGCTGGTGCTGCGCGACAACGACGCCACCCGCAGGCTCTGGCCGCATGCCTTCGAGGCGCGGCTGGACGCCACGCTCGCTGCAGGCCGGCTGCGCACAGCGCTCACCCTGAGCAACACCGGCGACGCACCCTGGCCGTTTTCGGCCGCGTTGCACACCTACCTGCGCGTGGACGACATCGCCGCCGTGCGCCTCGAGGGCCTGCAGGGCGCCGCCCGCTGGGACGCGGTGCGCGACGTGCGCCAGACCGAAACCGCTGCCGCGCTGCAGTTCGACGCCGAGTTCGACAGCGTCTACACCGCCCCGGCGCAGCCGCTGCGGCTGGTGCAGCCCGACGGCACGCTCGAAATCACCCAGAGCGAAACCTGCACCGAAACCGTGGTCTGGAACCCCGGCGCCGTGCTCGGTGCGACACTCGCGGACATGCCCGCAGAGGGCTTCCGCCACATGCTGTGCGTCGAGGCGGCCCGCATCGACGAACCCGTCGTGCTGGCGCCCGGCGCCCAATGGCAGGGCTGGCAACAGCTTTGCGTTCTCTGATTTCTCTCTGGTTCACCACCCCATGCTTGCCAAACGCATCATTCCCTGCCTCGACGTCACCGGCGGCCGTGTCGTCAAGGGCGTCAACTTCCTCGAGCTGCGCGATGCCGGCGACCCGGTCGAGATCGCCGCGCGCTACAACGCGCAGGGTGCCGACGAACTCACCTTCCTGGACATCACCGCCACCAGCGACGGCCGCGACCTGATCCTGCCGATCATCGAGGCGGTGGCCTCGCAGGTCTTCATTCCACTGACCGTGGGCGGCGGCGTGCGCACCGTGGCCGACGTGCGCCGGCTGCTCAACGCGGGCGCCGACAAGACCAGCTTCAACTCGGCCGCCATCGCCGACCCGCAGGTGATCAGCGACGCGGCCCAGAAGTACGGCTCGCAGTGCATCGTGGTCGCCATCGACGCCAAGCGCCGCAGCCCCGAAGACGCCGCCACGCGCGGCGCGGGCTGGGACGTCTACAGCCACGGCGGGCGCAAGAACACCGGCCTGGACGTGGTGCAGTGGGCGACCGAGATGGCGCGTCGCGGCGCGGGCGAGATCCTGCTCACCAGCATGGACCGCGACGGCACCAAGAGCGGTTTCGACCTGGCCCTGACGCGCGCCGTGAGCGACGCGGTCAACGTGCCCGTGATCGCCTCGGGCGGCGTCGGCAACCTCGACGACCTGGCCGACGGCATCCAGAAGGGCGGCGCCGACGCGGTGCTGGCCGCGAGCATCTTCCACTACGGCGAGCACACCGTGGGCGAGGCCAAGGCGCGCATGGCCGAGCGCGGGATTCCCGTGCGCATCGATGCCTGAGCGGGACCGGAAGGGTCTTTTCCTATCCTTGACAATATCCCCATGAATTGGCTCGATGAAGTGAAGTGGGACGCGAGCGGGTTGGTGCCCGTGATCGCCCAGGAACAAGGCACGAACGACGTGCTCATGTTCGCGTGGATGAACCGCGAGGCGCTCGAAAAGACCGCCGAGCTGGGCCGCGCGGTGTATTTCAGCCGCTCGCGCAACAAGCTGTGGTTCAAGGGCGAGGAGTCGGGTCACGTGCAGACCGTGCACGAGATCCGCCTGGACTGCGACAACGACGTGGTGCTGCTCAAGGTGACCCAGCTCGGGCACGAACCCGGCATCGCCTGCCACACCGGCCGCCACAGCTGCTTTTTCAGCAAGTACGAGAAGGGCCAGTGGACCGTGGTCGAACCGGTCTTGAAAGACCCGGAGTCGATCTACAAATGAGCGCCACAGTGAACGATTCGAACACCTCCGACGCGCTCGCCCGCCTGGCCGCGGTGCTCGAGAGCCGCCTGCCCGCGAACGGCGGCGACCCCGAGAAAAGCTACGTCGCCCGGCTGCTGCACAAGGGCCCCGACGCCTTCCTCAAGAAGATCGGCGAGGAAGCCACCGAGGTCGTGATGGCCGCCAAGGACGCCGACCATGGCGGCGACCGCTCGAAAATAGTGAACGAAGTGGCCGACCTGTGGTTCCACACCATGGTGGCGCTGGCCCACTACGGTTTCTCGCCAGCCGACGTCGTCGCGGAGCTCGAGCGCCGCGAGGGCACCAGCGGCATCGAGGAAAAAGCCCTGCGCAAGGTGCAGGCCCGCGAAGCTTCCAACGACTGACTGATCGATTGAAAGGGCATCGACCATGGCCAATGACATCGTGAACGTGGAACCCGACGACTCCCTCAAGACCTGGGGCTGGGTCAGCTACGTGCTGCACCTGATCGTGGCCATCGGCGCGGTCGTGCCGGGTGCGCAGGCCTCCGTGCTGCTGCTGCTCATCGCCCTGCTGATCGATTTCGTGAAGCGCGACGACGCGGCCGGTACCTGGCAGGCCTCGCACTTCAGCTGGCGCATCCGCTCGGTGCTGTGGGCCGGCCTGCTGTACATCGTCACCTCGTGGCTCTGGCTGCTGCTGTTCGTGCCGGGCTGGATCGCCTGGAGCCTGATTTCGCTGTGGTTCCTCTACCGGATCGTGAAAGGCATGATCCGGATGAACGACGGCCGTCCCATGGAACCCAAAGATGTCATCTGATCCGAACTGCGTCTTCTGCAAAATCATCGAAGGCAAGATCCCCTCGCGCAAGGTCTACGAAGACGACGACCTGTTCGGTTTCCACGACATCGCCCCCTGGGCGCCCGTGCATTTCATGCTGGTGCCCAAGAAGCACATCGCCTCGATGGCCCAGCTCACGCCCGAGGATTCGGCGCTCATGGGAAAGATCATGACGCTGGCCCCCCAGCTGGCGCTGGAGCAGGGCTGCAGGCCCTATCCGGACGGCGGCTACCGCGTCGTCGTGAACACCGGCACCGAGGGCGGGCAGGAGGTTCACCATCTCCATGTGCACGTCATGGGCGGCCCCCGGCCCTGGCTTCGCGGCTGAGCAGGGTTAAGCCAAACTGTCACATTCCCCCCGACTAAAATCGGACACATTCTTAGGAGTTCTCCATGGGTTCTTTTTCCATCTGGCACTGGCTGATCGTGCTGCTCGTCGTGGTCATGATCTTCGGCACCAAGAAGCTGCGGAACATGGGTTCGGATCTCGGTGGCGCCGTCAAGGGCTTCAAGGACGGCATGAAGGACGGCTCGGCCTCCCCCGATGCCTCCACCACGTCGGCTCCCACGCAGCAAGTGACCGGCCAGCCGGCCAACAGCGACAAGTCGACGATCGACGTCGAAGCGCGCCAGAAGTCCTGAGCACCGCAGGCACACATCCGTGATCGACCTCGGCATTGAGAAGCTGGCGCTCATCGGCGTCGTGGCGCTGATCGTGATCGGGCCGGAGAAGCTGCCGCGCGTTGCACGCACGGTGGGCGCCCTGCTCGGCAAGGCCCAGCGCTACGTGAACGACGTCAAGGCCGAAGTCAACCGTTCGATGGAGCTCGACGAGCTCCGCAAGATGAAGACCACGGTCGAGGACGCGGCGCGCGACGTGGAGCACAGCATCCACACCGGCGCCAGCGAGTTCGAGAAGCAGTTTTCCGGCGCGTCCGGCGACACCTTGTCGGCACTGGCCGAGCCCGAGCAGGCGGTGCCCGAATACAGGCACCCCCGCAAGAACTGGCGCCTGAAGCAGGGCGCCACGCCGAATTGGTACAAGGCACGCAACGGCGTGCGCACCAAGGCGCTGTCGGGCGCGGCGCGGGTCGCCCGCTTCCGCCCCCACAAGATCAACTGACGTACGCGCGCACGCCCTGCGGCGTTCCCGGGCGCCCCGTGCGCCTGTGTCTCCCACGCTTTCTCCTTTCCCCATGGCCGATTCCGACAACAAGAACAAAGAAGAAGACGAGCTGGCGGGCACCGAGCAGCCGTTCGTGCAGCACCTGGTCGAGCTACGCGACCGGCTGCTGTACTGCGTCTACGGCCTCGCGGTCGCGGGCATCCTGCTGGCGATCTGGCCCGGCCCGGGCGGGCTGATGGACATCATCGCCATGCCGATCCGCGCGCACATGCCGCCGGACGCCAAGCTGATCGCCATCGGCGTGTTCTCGCCGTTCTTCGTGCCGCTCAAGGTGCTGATGATGGCGGCTGTGCTGCTGGCGCTGCCCTGGCTCATGTACCAGGCCTGGATGTTCGTCGCGCCGGGCCTGTACAGCCACGAGAAGCGCTTTGCACTGCCGCTGATCTTCTTCGGCAGTGCGCTGGCCTACGGCGGCATCGCCTTCGTGCAGCTGTTCGTGCTGGACAAGATGTTCGGCTTCATCCAGAAGTTCACGCCCGCGGCGGTGGCGGCCACGCCCGACATCTCCTCCTACGTCGAGGCCATCCTGTCGCTGTACATCGCCTTCGGCGTGGCCTTCCAGGTGCCGATCGTGGTGATGCTGCTGGTGCGCTTCGAGATGGTCACCATCGAGAAGCTGCGCTCGTTCCGCGGCTACTTCATCGTGATCGCCTTCGTGGTGGCCGCGGTGCTGACGCCGCCCGACGTGGTCTCGCAGCTCGCGCTGGCGGTGCCGATGTGCCTGCTGTACGAGGTGGGCATCATCGGGGCGCGTTATTTCGCCGGTGCTGGCAAGGCGCCCGAGGGTGAGGAAGAGGGCGCAGGGTCGGGGTCTTCCGGCAGTTCCTGATCCCCCGGATCGATCGGCTCCGCCCCGGCGGCTTGCCCAAAAAGAAAGCGGCCCTCGGGCCGCTTTCTTTTTGCCTTCCGCGGCCTCGGCCGCGTCTTGCGTTGCTTCGTCTATTCGTTGTTGGGCAACTGCTGCCTGATCGGGCTCTTCGGCCGCAGCCCCGGCGTCACGTCCAGTTCCATCTTGTCGGTGCCGCGCTGCAGCGCGAAGCGGGAGGTGTCGCCAGGCTTGAGGCCGGCCACGGCGGTCAGCAGGGCCTGCACGCTGTCGGTCTTCTTCTCGCCCACCGAAGTGATCACGTCGCCCGGGCGGATGCCGGCCTTGGCGGCGGGGCCGTTCTGCAGCACGCCGGTGATGATCACGCCCGCGTCGGCCTTCACGCCGAAGGTCTCGGCCAGTTCGGGCGACAGGTCGCTCGGCTCGACGCCGATCCAGCCGCGGCGCACCTGGCCTTCCTTCACGATGCCCTCGAGCACGATCTTGGCCATCGACACCGGAATGGCGAAGCCGATGCCCATGCTGCCGCCCGAACGCGAGTAGATGGCGGTGTTGATGCCCTGCAGGTTGCCGTTGACGTCGATCAGCGCGCCGCCCGAGTTGCCGGGGTTGATGGCCGCATCGGTCTGGATGAAGTTCTCGAACTGGTTGATGCCCAGCTGGTTGCGCCCCAGCGCCGAAACGATGCCGCTGGTCACCGTCTGGCCGACGCCGAAGGGGTTGCCGATGGCCAGCACCTGGTCGCCCACCAGCAGCTCGTCGGAGTTGCCCAGCACGATCACCGGCAGCTTGTCGAGCTCGATCTTCAGCACCGCCAGGTCGGTGTCGGGGTCGGTGCCGATCACCTTGCCGCGCGCATGGCGGCTGTCGTTCAGGGTGACCTCGATTTCGTCGGCGCCCTCGACCACGTGGTTGTTCGTGAGGATGTAGCCGTCGGGGCTCACGATGACGCCGCTGCCCAGGCCCACCTGGGGCTGGTCGGCCTGGTCACCGAAGAAGAAGCGGAACCAGGGGTCGTCGCTGCGCGGGTGGCGCTGCGCGGCCTTGCTGGTGTTGATGCTCACGACCGCCGGCGAGGCCTTCTTGGCCGCCGCGCTCAGGCTGCCCGCGGCGGGCACGGCCGGCGCGCCGCTGGGCGCTTCCACGATGGACACCACGCCGCCCAGCGAGGTCGAGCGCTTGTGGATCCACTCGGGCTTGAGCGTCGCGACGACGAAGTAGGCCGCCAGCAGGACGGTCACGGCTTGGGCAAAGAGCAGCCAGGTGCGTTTCATGAAAGCTTGAAGAAAGAGCGTTGGAAAAGCGCTGAAAGACGGCGCCGGTTGCAATTGTCCCTCAACCGGCCTGGCGCCATAGACCACGCGGCAGGGTCGAGATTGCGCGGCCTGCGGGGCGTGAATACGGGCTAACCCTTAGTATCGGCAGGCGATCCGACCCGGATCGCCCCCTCAGGCCTTCCGCGCCGCCCACCCGGCGGACGCGGCCAGGCGATTCTTTCGTTGGCGTGCCACGCTCTGCCCCTATCCGGTTCAAGGCAGGCGAGCAGCCACGATACCCCTGCCTGCCATGACCTCAGAAGCTACCTACACGGACGGCGCCACGCCCGCTCTGGCGCGCACGCTCGATGCGCGCGACTACAAGACCCTGGCCCTGTCCGCCCTCGGCGGCACGCTCGAGTTCTACGACTTCGTCATCTACGTCTTCTTCGCGACCGTGCTGGGCGCGCTGTTCTTCCCCGCCGACATGCCCGACTGGCTGCGCCAGCTGCAGACCTTCGGCATCTTCGCGGCGGGCTACCTCGCGCGGCCCGTGGGCGGCATCGTCATCGCGCACTTCGGCGACCTGCTGGGGCGCAAGCGCATGTTCACGCTGTCGATCTTCCTGATGGCGGCGCCCACGCTGGTGATCGGCCTCTTGCCCACCTACGCGAGCATCGGCGTCGCGGCGCCCCTGCTGCTGCTGGCGATGCGCGTGCTGCAGGGCGCGGCCATCGGCGGCGAGATGCCCGGCGCCTGGGTGTTCGTGGGCGAGCACGTGCCGGCGAAGCGCTACGGCTTCGGCATCGGCACGCTGACTTCGGGCATCACCGGCGGCATCCTGCTGGGCTCGCTGGTGGCCGTGGCCATCAACCGCCATTACTCGCCGGAGCAGGTGAACGACTTCGCCTGGCGCATTCCCTTCATCCTGGGCGGTGTGTTCGGGCTGTTCTCGGTCTACCTGCGCCGCTTCCTGCACGAGACGCCGGTCTTCAAGGAACTGGCCGGCCGCAAGACGGTCGCCCGCGAGCTGCCGCTGCGCACCGTGCTGCGCGAGCACCGCCTGGCGAGCGTGTACGTGGGGCTGCAGACCTGGGTGCTGTCCGCGGCCATCGTCGTGGTCGTGCTGTACACGCCCACCTACCTGCAGAAGGTGCACCACATCCCGGCGGCGCTGGCGCTCGAGGCCAACGCGCTCGCCACGCTGACCCTGACCATCGGCTGCGTGATCGTCGGCTGGGCCAGCGACCGCATCGGCACGCGCGCCGTGATGCTCATCGGCTGGGGCGGCCTCTTTGCCACCGCCTACCTGTTCTACACCGGGCTGCCCGGCACGCCGGCCACGCTGTTCTGGCACTACGGGCTGGTGGGTCTGTTCGTGGGCACCATCGCCACCGTGCCGATCGCGGGCGTGCGGGCGTTTCCGGCGCCGGTGCGCTTCACGGGGCTTTCGTTCGCCTACAACATGTCTTATGCCGTCTTCGGCGGCCTGACGCCGGTGATCCTCACGCTCTGGCTGCAGCACGACACCATGGCGCCGGCGCACTACGTCGCCGCGCTGGCGGCGCTGGGTTTCCTGCTGGCCCTGTGGCCCCTGGCCGCACGCGGCCACCCGATGCGCGATGGCGCGCCGGCCGCAGGGAGCGCGACAATGTCGCGATGAGCACCACACGCCACGAACTGCTTCACGCATTCGACCTGCTGCTGGCCCCCGGGCGCTTCAAGGATTACGGACCCAACGGCCTGCAGGTCGAAGGGCGCACCGTGGTCCGCAAGATCGTCTCGGGCGTGACCGCCAGCCGCGCGCTGATCGAGGCCGCGATCCACGCCGAGGCCGATGCCATCTTCGTCCACCACGGCCTGTTCTGGCGCGGCCAGGACGGCTGCGTCACCGGCTGGATGAAGCAGCGCCTGGGCCTGCTGCTGGGCGACGACGTCAACCTGTTCGCCTACCACCTGCCGCTCGATGCGCACCCCGAGCTGGGCAACAACGCGCAGCTAGGCCTGCAGCTGGGGCTCGTGGCGCATCCGGGGTCGGCCGGGCGCTTCGGCGAGCAGGAGCTGGGCTTCCTGGGCGCGCGCGAGAACGGCGAGCACTTCGCCAGCGCCAAGGCCCTGGCGACCCATGTCGAGAAGGTGCTGAAACGCCCCGTCACGCTGGTCGACACGGCCCATCGCCCGATCAAGAACATCGCGTGGTGCACGGGCGGCGCCCAGGGCTACTTCGAGGCCGCCATCGCGGCCGGCGCCGACGCCTTCATCACCGGCGAGATTTCCGAGCCGCAGGCGCACTACGCCCGCGAGCTGGGCGTGGCCTTCCTGGCCTGCGGGCACCACGCGACCGAGCGCTATGGCGCGCAGGCCGTGGCGGCCCATGTGGCGGCGCAGCTCGGGCTGAAGCACGAATTCATCGACATCGACAACCCCGCATGAAGGCGCCGATCGCGATCACGCTCGGGGACCCGGCGGGCATCGGCCCCGAGATCATTGCCAAGGCCTTCCGCGACGCGCCTGACGCCGTGCGCGGTGCGTTCGTGGCCGGCGACGTCGGCACGCTGCGAAAAGCCTCGCAGGCGCTGGCGGCGCCGGGGCGGCTGGCGTGGCCTGTCGTGGAGATCGCCAGCGTCGCTGAAGCGGCCACCGTGCCGCCGGGGTGTATCCCGGTGCTGCAGGTGATCGCGCCGCCGACGGGCATCGAACAAGGGCGCATCAGCGCCGAAGCCGGCCGCGCCGCCGGCGACTGTGTGGTGTGGGCCGCGCGCGCCGCATTGCGCGGCGAGATCTCGGCGCTCGTCACCGCGCCGCTGCACAAGGAAGCGCTGGCCGCGGCCGGCTTTCCGTACCCTGGTCACACAGAGCTCCTGCAGGCCGAGGCCGCCGCCCACCTGGGCCGCACCGTGGCCGATGTGCCCGTGCGCATGATGCTGGCCAACGACGAACTGCGCACTGTGCTCGTGAGCATCCACATGTCGCTGCGCGACGCCATCGAGGCCGTGCGCTTCGACGGCGTGCTGGACACGCTGCGCATCACCCATCGCGCGCTGACCCACGCGCTCGGCCGGCCGCCGCGCATCGGTGTGGCGGGGCTCAACCCGCACGCGGGTGAGGGCGGCCTGTTCGGTTTGGAAGAGCGCACCGTCATCGCGCCGGCCATCGAGGCCGCGCGTGCCGAGGGCATCGACGCTCAGGGGCCCCATGCGCCCGACACCGTCTTCATGCGCGCGCGCGCCAAGGCCGGCGTGCCGTCCAGCGGTGAGTTCGATGTGGTGATCGCGATGTACCACGACCAGGGCCTGATCCCGGTCAAGTACCTCGGGGTGGAGAAGGGCGTGAACGTGACGCTCGGGCTGCCGCTGGTGCGCACCAGCCCGGATCACGGCACGGCGTTCGACATCGCGGGCCAGGGCGTGGCCGATGCCTCGAGCCTCGTCGAGGCGTTGCGCATGGCGCGAACGCTGGCCGGCGCCTGAGCGCGCGGCCAGTAAGAAAAGCTCAGGGGCGCTTCAGGCTGTCGCGGATCTCACGCAGCAGCGTGATGTCTTCCGGCGTGGCGGCCGGCGCTGCGGGGGCAGCTTCTTCGGTCTTGCGCAGCTTGTTGATCTGCTTGACCATGATGAAGATGATGAAGGCGAGGATCACGAAATTGACAGCAATCGTGATGAAGTTGCCATACGCCAGCACCGGCACGCCGGCCTTCTTCAACTCCGCCAGCGTGTTCGCCACGCCCGGCGGCACCGTGCCCAGGATCACGTAGAGGTTCGAGAAGTCGAGCTTCCCGAACACCATGCCCACGAGCGGCATGATGATGTCGGCCACGAGCGAGTCGACGATCTTGCCGAACGCCGCCCCGATGATCACGCCGACGGCGAGGTCGATGACGTTGCCCTTGACGGCAAACTCCTTGAATTCACTGAGGATGCTCATGATTCAGAAAGGGTGCTGAAGACCTGCTGTTGAAAGGGGTGCCAGTATGCCTGTGGAAGCGGGGGGGCAAGACGGGCGGCGCCTCGGGTGATGCGGGACCGCAACTCAGGAATGACCGCTGGCGGCTCCTGCTTGGAAGGGACGGAGGGTACCCAGTCTCCGTAGCTAAACCTTGCCGACTACGCTTTGGAACGTCTTGTTTCCAATTTCGCGGGATGGGTAGAACCGGTCGGATACGTCGTGTTTTGCTCTCGAAAAGAAGGCAAAACGGCGCAGTGCGGGCATTCCAGAAGCATCCTGGAACGCAGGCAAAGCCCCATTGACAGTGCACTGCACTGGTACGATGAGAGGGGAGCAGTGGGGAGCGGCCGCGCGAAATCGACCTTCAAGACTTCTGTCTGTCAGAGCGCATCCGACCGGGTGCGCCTAGTTCTTGCGTGACCCCGCGATGAATTCTGCACCTTTGTTGCCTGAATTTGCCAGTTTCAGCGCGACTATAGCTGTTCAAATTTTTACATAAATGGTGCCGCGTAGTGGTGGTGATCACAAGTGTTTGAAAAAGAAGCGCGATACAAAAGATCGGATGTGCGAGCCTTGCATGCCTCCGGGAATTGCCGTTCTTTCGCCGCTTCGTTGTTGATACGACTGACTGACTTTCAAGGGACCTGAATTGAGAAGAGATGCGAAAGCCCTCGCGTGGGTAGCGCTTGCCGGCGCGGTGTTGCTCCAGGGCTGTGCCGTGGTGCCCGGCATGGGCTCGGTGGAGCCTTACGAAGCAGGCGGCGAGTTGCCGTCGCAGTTCCGGTACCTTCCTGACGAAGCGCCTGAGGGTGAAATCACTCCGATCTCGCTGGCGCTGGTGCGTACGTTGGCAGAGGTGTCGCCGAAGGGGGTGCCGCCTGAGGTGCAGGCGTTGTTTGGCAAGGGGGCGCGCTACACCATCGGGTCGGGCGACGTCGTAGGCGTGATCGTTTACGACCATCCAGAACTGTTGCCCAACGCTGGCGCCGTGATCTCGCAAGCCGCTGACCCAACCGGCGTCCAAGTGGCGCCGGGCTTCATCGTTGACGCAGACGGCGAAATCGCTTTTCCATATATCGGCCGTGTGCGCGTGGCTGGCTTGAGTGAAGGCGATGCTTCCGACCTGATTGGCAAGCTTCTGCGGCCGCACGTTCGCGATCCTCAAGTGACGGTGCGCATCCAGTCCTTCCGGAGCCGTCGCGCCTATGTTGAAGGTGAAATACGTAACCCGGGATCGCAGATCTTCACCGATGTGCCCATGACCTTGAACGAGGCGATCAACCGCGCCGGCGGCATGACGGCCAATGCCAATCGCTCGGCTGTTACGCTCATTCGCGACGGCCGTTCAGTCCCGATCGACATGACCCGGTTGCGTGAGGCTGGCTATGACGGGAACAACATCCCCCTGAAGAACGGTGACACCGTCCGCGTGGCGCACCGGGAAGACTCCAAGGTCTTCGTGATGGGCGAAATCATGGCGCCTGTCGCCCTGTCCATGCGCAGCAACGGTCGCTTGAGCCTCAGTGAGGCCCTGGGCGAGGCGGGTGGTCCGATGACGACGACCTCCAACGCCGGGCAGATCTACGTGATTCGCCAAGGCGCGACCGGCGCACCGGCCATCTTTCACCTGAACGCAAAGAACCCGGCGACGATGGCGTTGGCAAGTCAGTTCCGGTTGCAGTCGCAGGACGTCGTGTATGTCGACCCGGTGCCGCTGGTCAAGTGGAACCGCGTGGTCAGCTTGATCCTTCCGTCTGCACAGGTGGTCAACAACGCCAGCGAGGTCTACATCAGGCATCGCTAATCGAGCCTGGTTCCGGGTCGCGTTCGTTGCCTGGACAGCGATTGTGACGGACGGCCCGCCAAGTTGAACGTTGGTGGGGCGGAAGCTCGGCGCGATCGCGTGCAGCCAAAACCTTTCGCAACAGACGCGAACAGCTATTTACTAGATAGATTTACTTATGAAAATCGCGATCGCGGGAACTGGTTATGTTGGTCTTTCAATTGCTGTATTGTTGGCGCAGCACCATGAGGTGGTGACGCTTGATATTGTTCCATCTAAAGTGGATCAAATTAATCGTCGTGAATCTCCTATTGAAGACAAAGAAATTGAACGTTTCTTGCGAGAAAAATCATTAAAGCTGCGCGCTACCTTGGATCCGCGAGATGCGTACTCTGAGGCAGACTTTGTTGTAGTTGCAACGCCCACAGACTACGACGCCACGACTCATTGCTTTGACACTAGTAGCGTGGAGTCGGTGATTCGCGATGCCATGGTCAATGCCCCAAATGCAGCGATCGTAATCAAGTCGACAGTGCCCGTGGGCTTTACCGAAAAGCTGCGCTCTTTATTGCAGCACGTGGCGAGTAATGACGCGTTTGAGTTGTTCTTTTCACCAGAGTTTTTGCGCGAAGGCAAAGCACTCTATGACAACCTACATCCGAGCCGCATCGTGATAGGAGCACGCTCAGAACGCGCTCGGTTATTCGCAAAACTCCTGCAGGAAGGCGCCGAGCGAACAGACATACCAGTTCTCTTCACCGATAGTACCGAGGCTGAGGCCATCAAACTTTTTTCCAATACTTATCTGGCGATGCGCGTGGCTTACTTCAATGAGTTGGATACATATGCGGCCACTCATAACCTAGACACACAGCAAATTATCCAAGGCGTTGGGCTGGATCCTCGTATTGGCAATCAATATAACAATCCGAGCTTTGGTTACGGCGGTTATTGCCTGCCAAAAGACACCAAACAGCTGCTAGCTAACTATCTGAACGTTCCGCAAACGCTAATTGGTGCAATCGTTGCCGCAAATACTACGCGCAAAGATTTCATTGCAGATGATGTCTTGCGTCGTAAACCCCAGGTCGTGGGGGTTTATCGATTGATCATGAAGATGGGAAGCGATAACTGGCGCCTCAGCAGTATACAGGGCGTAATGAAGCGCATAAAGGCCAAGGGTGTGCCCGTGCTGGTATACGAGCCTGCGTTGCAGCAGGAAGATTTTTTTGGTTCAGCTGTGGTGCGCGACTTGGCAGAATTCAAGGAGCGTTGCGACGTAATCGTCGCTAATCGCATAACGGCCGATTTAGACGACGTGCTATCAAAAGTCTATACACGAGATATCTATGGCCGGGATTCTTGAAGCGGGTTCGAGACCGAGACAAATATGAAATGGAACTCACCTTGCTGGCGCGTGACAGCAATCAAGAGATCTTGGCCTCCTCCTCTGCTGAAAACTAAGATTCGAGCGAAATGCGTTTACGCCCTAACGGTGGTCAGTCAATAGCGGAATCATTTCATGATCATAGGTGAGAAAAAAATCCTCCATGTAGGAAGTGTGGATAAATTTATTCCACCCTTTATTAAATTTGTCCACGAGAACTTTGATCCAAATGAACATCATTTTTTGCTCTCGTACGGAATGGCGAGCAAGGAACTCGTAGCTCAAAAAGGAGTGGTTGCTTTTGGTCGTGGGCTGCTTAATCGGTTCAAGTTTTGGGCCGCATTTTTTTTGCACGGAAATGCATCAAAAAAGATTATCGTTCATGGATTATTTGACGTGGGCGTAATTTTTTTACTGACCCTGCAGCCATGGTTGTTGAGGAAAAGTTATTGGGTTATCTGGGGAGGTGATTTGTATGCTTATAGATCTGGTGACCAAAAGGCAAAATCGCGCATAACGGAGTTCTTGAAAAAAATAATCGTTCCTCGCATTGGAAATTTCGTCACACATGTCAAAGGTGATTATGAGTTGGCGCGCCAATGGTATGGCGCTATGGGTATTTGGCATGAATGTTTTTTATATCCCAGCAACTTGTACAAGGAATATGCCTTAGAGGCCAGTTCTCATGAGGGCGTCAATATTCTTTTGGGAAATTCGGCGACGCCCAGCAATAATCATATTGATGCACTCGAGAAATTGCGTCCTTTTTCGAATGATTTGATTCAGATCTACTGCCCACTTTCATATGGTGATCCTGCGTACGCTGAAAAAGTAGCGCAGAGCGGTCAGGCAATGTTCGGCAGAAAATTCATAGCGTTACGAGATTTCACCCCCTTTGATGAGTATCTGAAACTACTCGCTAAGATCGATATAGCAATCTTTAATCATGATCGACAACAAGCGATGGGCAATATCACCACGCTATTAGGGCTGGGTAAAAAGGTCTACATGCGCAATGACCTGTCTTCATGGCATGTTTTTTCAGGCATTGGTGCATCATTGTTTGATATCAATAATTTGGAATTGAATGTGCTTGATTTGGAGATGAAAAACAAAAACACTGAGGCAATGATTGGTTATTTTTCAACCGAGCGCCTCGCTAAAAGTTGGTGCGGTATATTTGCGAAAATCGATTAATCTTTATGAGCTATCTTGACGAAAAAGAGTTGGCCGCCGTTGGATTTAAGAAGATCGGAAAAAATGTAAAAGTCAGTAAAAAGGCAGGCATATACAACCCCGAGTTAATGGAGCTGGGCGATTTTTGCCGAATCGATGATTTTTGTGTGGTGTCTGGGTCAATTGTTTTTGGAAAATTCGTTCATGTCACGCCAATGTGTCTCCTTGCAGGAGGCGCGCCGGGATTATCTATCGGTGATTTCTCTACCTTCGCCTACGGCGTGAAGGTCTTTACGCAATCAGATGATTATTCAGGCGATACGATGTGTAACTCGCTGATTCCAAAAAAATTTAAAAAAGAAATTTTTAAAGAAACGCTGATCGGGCGTCAAGTAATTGTCGGCGCTGGCACGATAGTCATGCCCGGTGCGAATGTTGGAGAGGGCTGCGCGATCGGTTCAATGAGTCTCGTATTGCGGCCTCTTGATTCATGGGGCATCTATGCCGGCATCCCAGCCAAAAAAATTAAAAATCGAAGTAAGAAACTCCTTCAGTTGGAGTCGAAATTTACGGAAGAGATGAAAAATGATTCCCTTTAATCGCCCGCCGCGTACGGGCAACGAAGATCAGTATGTCCTCGATGCCATGAAGAGCGGAAAAATTTCTGGAGATGGCCGATATGGACACAAATGCCAAGCTTGGTTTGAGTCGCACCTAAGCTGTACAAAAACACTGTTGACCCCCTCTTGCACCCAAGCGCTGGAGATGGCGGCTTTATTAATTGACATTCAACCGGGTGATGAAGTCATCATGCCCAGCTATACATTTGTCAGTACCGCAAATGCTTTTGTGTTGCGGGGCGCAAAGATTGTGTTTGTAGATATTCAGCCGGACACTATGAATATAGATGCCTCGCTGATTGAAGCTGCAATTACAAATAAGACTAAAGCTATTGTCCCAGTGCACTATGCTGGCGTGGGGTGCGATATGCGGACAATAAATTCGATTGCCCAACGCTACGGGCTTTACGTGATCGAAGATGCTGCGCAAGGCATGATGGCCCGTTGCGAAGGAAAACTCTTAGGCACCTTGGGCCACATGGCCGCATTTAGCTTTCACGAAACCAAAAATTTTACTAGCGGTGGTGAGGGCGGTCTACTCATCATTAACGATCCACGGTTTGTATCTCGAGCTGAAATTATTCGTGAGAAAGGAACTAATCGTAGCCTCTTCTTTCGTGGAATGGTCGATAAATACACTTGGGTAGAGCCCGGCAGCAGCTACCTGCCCTCCGAATTGCAGGCCGCTTATCTATGGGGACAACTGGAGGAAGCCGAGGCTATAACAAGTGATCGCTTAAATTCTTGGAACACCTATTGCAACGGTTTGGCAGAGCTTGCTGGGTTGGGTCATATCAAATTGCCAACTATCCCCGCCAACTGTCAGCACAATGGGCACATGTTTTACATCAAATGTAAAAATTTGGAAGAACGAACAGCGTTGCTGGCGCATTTTAAAAATAATGAAATTTTAGCGGTATTTCATTACGTCCCTCTGCACTCCGCACCTGCTGGGCATCAATTTAGTCGGTTTCATGGAGTGGATCGCTACACTACTCAAGAGAGCGAGCGATTGGTCCGACTGCCGTTGTGGTATGGAATTGAGAAAGCTACTTTGCAAGAAATAATAGAGCAGGTTAGAGTTTTTTACATTAATAGGTGATGAATCTCCGCAATATTCTTGGCTTTGCACTCGGGCCAATTGCGTCTGCTGTTGCGGGTTTAGTGATTGTTCCAATCATGGCATGGAATTTTTCTCCTGCCGACATAGGCCGGTTGAATATCTTTCAAATAGCGCTGTCGTTAGTGTTGCTTTTGTCAGTTCTTGGGCTAGACCAAGCCTATGTACGGGAATATAGCGGAACAAAAAAACAGGGGCAGCTATTGCGGGCTTGCTTTCTGCCTGGATTTTTATTGCTATTGGTATTTGGCGTTGTAGCATCCTTTTTTGCGCCAGAGTTGGCGAATTGGTTATACGCAGAAGCGGACTTTCGCTTGTTTGTCATTACTCTGCTTGCTTTTTTTGCGAACTATATTAGTCGATTTCTTTCGCTGATATTGCGAATGCAGGAGAGAGCTTGGGCATATTCGATGAGTCAAGTGCTTCCCAAAATCGTGCAGTTGGCCCTCATTGCATATATAGCGCCTTTTGCTGTGCGAAAAGATTTTTTCCAGTTGCAGATAATCGTTTTCGCTTCGTTAGTCTTAGTTTTGGTTATCTATCTTTGGAATACACGAGAGCAATGTGTGGAGGCAGTGCGCAGTCGCATAGATCATCAACAGCTCAAAGGATTGTTTGCGTTTGGTGCGCCGCTGATCTTCGCTGGTGCTGCATATTGGGCGCTCACGGCGACGAGCGTAATTATGTTGCGATCTTTGTCTTCTTTGGAAGAGTTAGCCGAATTTTCCATGGCCAACAACTTTGCGGGCGCCGCAATTGTCTTTCAATCCATTTTTTCCGTAATTTGGGCGCCGACCATTTACAAATGGGTGTCTCAAGGTAGCGATATGAAGATCGTTGACAAAATTGCGCAGCAAGCTCTCGCGATTGTATGCGTAATTGTCGCAATATGTGGCAGTCTATCTTGGGTATGCGACTTGCTTCTTCCTCAGCGCTATGCAGAGGTTAAATATATTCTGTTGTGCATGCTGATGCAACCGCTACTTTATACGTTGTCCGAAATAACATGTGTAGGCATCGGTATTTCACGTAGAACCATTTTTTCTATATGGATTACGCTTTGCGCTTTAGTCGTGAGTGTATTTCTCAATTATCTTTTCGTACCCCGCATGGGGGCCGCCGGGGCCGCTATTGCTAATGCTGCTGCGTTTGCTGTATTTTTTTTCGGAAGAACGGAAGTGTCGGCGCGAATTTGGCGCAACTTCCCCAGAAAAAAACTTTACCTGTGTGTCGCTGGGCTGTTGGCATTGGCGATAGCAATGACGGGTGGGGCGGTGTTCAAACCAGCATTCATTCATGGCACATGCATAGTGCTGCTGATATTGGTCATCTATGGCTTTAAGACTCAGTTTGCTGAGATGATTGAGCTTCTTAGAGCGAGGGGAAGTTAATGGCCTGCCTGGCCCATCAGATATGCGCGGGTTGCGGATTTAGGGTTCAGCAATTCGTAATATGAAGATATCAAAAAAATCTACGGGCTTCATTTTCGCAATTTTGATTGCGACAGCCTATTTTTTTCTATCGTTGATTTTTTATGACTACTACACCTCTGGAGACCTTTTAATTTACCGGAGGTTTTATGAGGAGTTGAGCAGCGCTGCCATTTGGGATATCCCTGTTCTGCAATTTAACTACACCAACTCGTCTGAGCCATTGTATGGATTGCTAATGTGGCTAGGAGCTAGTTTGGGCATTGAGCATGATCTGTATCTCTCGGTCTTTAACGCCATTCTGATTTTCCTCCTTGTGCTTTGGATGATGAAGGAGCGGGTGAGTTTTTTGGCGCAAGTTTTGATCTTGGGAAATTACTATTTATTTGTTTTGCTGACTGGGGCGGAGCGCTTGAAGTTTTCCTATCTCTTTATTTTTCTCGGCTTGGCTTGTGTCGGTGTTTTTTATCGCAGACTTTTTGCCGTTAGTGCGCTGTTTTCGCATTTTCAAACCTTATTGCTTTACATTGGGTATTTCGCGCCGAATGTCGTTTGGTTTTGGTGGCGCCAATCTATTGCCAAAAGGGTCTTCGGATTTTTGTTGCTTTCCATTTTTCTAGTTGGCTTTTGGGTTCTGTTTTCGGATGCGTTGCTGGGTAAATATATTGCGTACGAACAGGATGAGTTCAGATTTTTCGATATTTTAAATTTGCTCATGCTGGTTGGATTGGTTCTGTATATAACAAAAAACAAATTAGAAAACTTCGTATCGATCCTTATTTTTGTCATATTTGGCGCTGCTTTAGGTTCTGAGCGCGTGAACATGATCGCGGTTTCGTTATGCGTTTTTATGATTATTAAAGACCGCAGGACGAAAAATCCAGCCTTTCTTGGCTTGTTGGCATACTTTTCATTTAAAAGTATCGGATTTTTCCAGAACGTACTTGCTTATGGAAATGGGTTTGCCAGCTAGAGTTTTATGACTTGTATTGCTATGGCGCGACCACTTTGACTTGCTGCTACAGTTTCCGAGCTTGTTGCGCGCAATCAATTTATCTGAGGTGACGATTGAAGAAAAACGAAAATGTGTTGGTGATCTCCGGTTTCTATCTGCCTGGATTTAAAGGGGGAGGGCCTATACGGACGATCGCAAATATCATCGACCAATTGGGTAAAGAGATCAAGTTTTTCGTCGTTACAGGAGACCGCGATTTGGGTGAATCAGCGCCTTATCCTGGCATCCAATTTGGCGACTGGAATGAGGTTGGGAATGCTCGTGTGTTTTATTTGCCCCCGGGAATGGCTGGTGCTTGGTTACTTCTCCGACTGTTGGTGAAGTTTCAGGGTGAATACATGTATATAAATAGTTTTTTTTCATTTCGATTCAGCATTTTCCCTGTTTTTTTATGGCGACTGGTTGGGCGTGGGCGTCCGATTTTGCTTGCCCCACGGGGGGAATTTTCTGAGGGAGCATTGACAATAAGAGGGAAGAAGAAGAGATTCTTTGTTGCGCTTGGAAAAGCCTTGGGCTTTTACCGTAACGTCATTTGGCACGCATCCACCGAGTACGAGGCCGACGACATTCGGCGAGTCATGGGGGGTCACTGTGAAGTGCGAACGGCTACCAATATTTCTCGCCCGCCTCTTGAATTGAATCTAACGAAAATTAAGAAATCCTCCCCGTTGCGTGTGGTATTTGTTTCCCGTATTTCAGAGAAAAAGAATTTGCTCGGGGCCATTGAAATGTTGTGCCAGGTTTCTGGGTTGGTAGTATTTGATGTTTATGGTCCCGCAGAAGATCCTGATTATTGGCGCGAATGCGAAGCTGCGGTCATAAAACTGCCTGAGCATGTAGTGTTTAACTATCGTGGCGCATTGCATCCGATGCAGATGCCGGATGTTTTGGTCAATTATGATTTGTTTTATCTGCCCACGATGGGTGAGAACTTTGGTCATGTAATCGCAGAGGCTCTGGGTTGCGGACTGCCGGTATTGATAAGTGATGCGACACCGTGGCGTGATTTGGTAGAAAAAAAAGTCGGTTGGGATATTTCCTTGGACCAACCTTTGCGATTTTCTTCCTGCATTGATGCTTGCTGCGAAAAGCCAGCGGATGAATACGCCGTTTGGCGCAAAGATATTCGTGCGTGGGCACTGGGAAATATCGGAAATACAGATTCGTTTGAGAAAAATCGGCGTCTTTTTTTGGAATTGTGAGCCTTTAAATGAATGGTGTTTTTGCAGGGAAAAATCTTCTTATCACCGGAGGCACCGGCTCATTTGGCGGTGCCGTGCTAAATAGGTTCCTCGATTCGGAGTTGAAAGAAATTAGAATCTTCAGTCGCGATGAAAAAAAACAGGATGACATGCGCAAGCGCTACAACCATCCCAAGCTCAAGTTCTATATCGGCGATGTGCGAGATTCGCGAAGCGTGAGCGCGGCAATGCGCGGTGTGGATTACGTCTTCCACGCGGCCGCCCTCAAGCAAGTGCCGTCCTGCGAATTCCACCCCATGCAGGCAGTCCGCACCAACGTCCTCGGCACCGAAAACGTCTTGGAAGCAGCAATCGCCGCAGGCGTGAAGCGCGTCGTCTGCCTCAGCACCGATAAAGCGGTCTATCCCATCAATGCCATGGGCATCAGCAAGGCCATGATGGAAAAGGTGATGGTCGCCGCCAGCCGGAACCTTGAGAGCACCAACACCGTCATCTGTGGCACCCGCTATGGCAATGTCATGGCTTCCCGCGGCTCGGTCATTCCGTTGTTCGTAGAGCAGGTGCTGGCGGGCAAGCCCATTACCGTGACCGACCCGTCCATGACCCGCTTCATGATGACCCTGGAAGACGCTGTGGAACTGGTGCTGCATGCTTTCGAGCACGGCAGCAACGGCGACATCTTTGTGCAAAAGGCGCCTGCCGCCACGGTGCAGGTCCTGGCCCAAGCCATCCTGGAACTGATGGGCAAGCCGGATCACGAAGTGCGCGAAATCGGCACTCGCCACGGCGAGAAGCTCTATGAAGCGCTGCTGAGCCGGGAAGAAATGGCCTGCGCCGAAGACCAGGGCGACTACTACCGCGTGCCGCCCGATGGCCGCGACCTGAACTACGCCAAGTTCGTGGAGCAGGGCGAACAGCGCATCACGCGCAGCTCGCACGGTGAAGACTACAACTCGCACAACACCACCCGCCTCGATGTCGACGGCATGAAGAAGCTGCTGCTCAAGCTCGACTTCATGCAGCGCATCGCGCGCGGTGAGCCTGCCGAAGCACAGGGGTGATCCGATGAAGGTGTTGATTACCGGCGCCGGCGGCTTCGTGGGCAAGAACCTGCAGTTGCACCTGGCCGAGCGCAAGGACGTGCAGGTGGTCTGCTTCACGCGCGACCACAGCGTGGAGCAATTGCCAGCCCTGCTGGAAGGCGTGGACTTCGTGTTCCATCTCGCTGGCGTCAACCGCCCGCAAGATCCGCAGGAATTCGCCACCGGCAACGCGGAGCTCACGCAGAGCCTCTGCCGCGCCGTCGGCGACGTGGCGAAGGCGACTGGCAAGAAGGTGCCGATCGTCTACACGTCGTCCACGCAGGCGGGGCGCGACAATCCGTACGGCAACAGCAAGCGCGGTGCGGAAGAAGCGCTACGGGCTGCAGCGGCGGGCCTTGGCATTCCGGTGCACGTCTTCCGTTTGCCCAATGTGTTCGGCAAATGGTGCCGGCCCAACTACAACTCTGCCGTGGCCACCTTCTGCCATAACATCGCGCGCGACCTGCCGATCCAGGTCAACGACCCGGCCGCGCCGGTCACGCTGGTGTATGTCGACGATGTCATCGAGCGTTTCGTCCAGCTCATGGACGGCGCCGGCGCCACCGTGGATGCCGACGGTTTCGCGACGGTCTCGCCGCAATACACCACCACGGTGGGCGAACTGGCCTTGCAGATCCAGTCGTTCAAGGACAGCCGAAACACGCTCATGACCGACCGCGTGGGAACGGGCCTCGTGCGCGCGCTCTATTCGACTTACGTGAGCTACCTGCCGCCCGAGTCGTTCGCCTACACCGTGCCGCAGCACGGGGATGCGCGCGGTGTGTTCGTCGAAATGCTCAAGACGCCGGACTCCGGCCAGTTCTCGTTTTTTACTGCGCACGCGGGCATCACGCGAGGCGGCCACTACCACCATAGCAAGACCGAGAAATTCCTCGTCATCAAGGGGCAGGCACGCTTCAAGTTCCGGCACATGCACACCGGCGAAACCCACGAGCTGGTGACTACGGGCGACAAGTCTGAAATCGTCGAGACCGTGCCCGGCTGGACGCACGACATCACCAACATCGGCGCCGAAGAAATGGTCGTGATGCTCTGGGCCAACGAGGTGTTCGATCGCGCGCGGCCGGACACCTTCGCTTGCCCGCTGTAGTCCCAAGGCTTTGGATCCATCTCCCATGAAAAAACTCAAAGTCATGACCGTGGTCGGCACCCGGCCCGAAATCATTCGCCTGTCGCGCGTGCTGGCTCGCCTGGACGAGCATTGCGAACACGTGCTCGTGCATACCGGCCAGAACTACGACTACGAACTCAACCAGGTCTTCTTCGACGACCTGGGCGTGCGTAAGCCCGACCACTTCTTGAACAGCGCGGCCAACGCCACCAGCGCGGCGCACACCATCGGCAACCTCATCATCGCGGTGGACCAGGTGCTGGGCGAGGTGCAGCCCGAAGCCATGCTGGTGCTGGGCGACACCAACAGCTGCCTCTCGGTGATTCCGGCCAAGCGCCGCAAGATTCCGATCTTTCACATGGAAGCGGGCAACCGTTGCTTCGACCAGCGCGTGCCCGAAGAAACCAACCGCCGCATCGTGGACCACACGGCGGACGTCAACCTCACTTACAGCACGATCGCGCGTGATTACCTGTTGCGCGAAGGGCTGCCGCCCGATCTGGTCATCAAGACCGGCAGCCCGATGTTCGAGGTGCTGACGCACTATCGCCCGCGCATCGAGGCGTCCGGCGTGCTGGAGTGGCTGGGTTTGCAGGCGGAGCAGTACTTCGTGGTCAGTGCCCATCGCGAAGAGAACATCGAGTCGCCGCAGTCCTTTGGCAAGCTGGTGGCGGTGCTGAATGCCGTGGCCGAAGACCACGGCCTGCCGGTCATCGTCTCGACGCACCCGCGCACGCAGAAGCGCATCGACGCGACCGGCGCGCGCTTTCATCCACAAGTGCGCCTGTTGAAGCCGCTGGGCTTTCACGACTACGTGAAGTTGCAGCTCTCGGCGTGCGCCACGCTGTCCGACAGCGGCACGATCAACGAGGAGTCGTCGATCCTGAATTTTCCGGCGCTCAACTTGCGCGAAGCGCACGAGCGGCCCGAAGGCATGGAAGAGGCGGCCGTGATGATGGTGGGCCTCGAGGTGGACCGTGTGCGCCAGGGCCTGGCCATTCTGGAGAGCCAGCTGCGAGGCGATGCGCGCGGCCTGCGCCAGGTGGCCGACTACAGCATGCCGAATGTGTCGGACAAGGTGCTGCGCATCGTGCACAGCTATACCGACTATGTGAACCGCGTGGTCTGGAAGAAGTACTGACGCATGGCAATTCGCGTGTTGTTGCTGATGCAATGGTTCGACCCCGAGCCGACGTTCAAGGGCATCGTGTTCGCCCGCGAACTGGTGCGCCAGGGCTTCGAGGTCGAAGTGTTGACGGGTTTCCCCAACTACCCGGGCGGCAAGGTGTATCCGGGCTACCGCATCAAGCTGCTGCAGCGCGAAGCGATCGACGGCGTGCAGGTGACGCGCGTGCCGCTCTATCCCAACCATGACCAGTCGGCGATCAAGCGGGTGTTGAACTACGCGAGCTTCGCCGCGTCGTCGCTGGTCTACGGCCTGTTCATGGCGCGCCGGCCCGATGTGGTCTATGCCTACCATCCGCCGCTCACGGTGGGCATCACCGCGGGCCTGCTGCGCCTGTTGCGCCGCGTTCCTGTGGTCTACGACATCCAGGACATGTGGCCCGACACTTTGCGTGCCACGGGCATGGTCAACAACGCCCGGGCCTTGAGTGCGGTGGCTGCGGTGTGCCAATGGGTGTATCGCCGCGCGGACCACATCGCGGTCCTGTCGCCGGGTTTCAAGCGCCTACTGTTGGAGCGTGGCGTGCCTGAGGCCAAGGTTGAGGTGATCTACAACTGGGCCGACGAAGTGGCGCTGGCTTCACCGCAAGGCCAGCCGCCGACCAGCCTTCCGGGGCCGGATCAGTTCCGCGTTCTCTTTGCGGGAAACATGGGCAAGGCCCAGGCGCTGGACGCTGTGCTCGAAGCGGCGGTTCTGCTGCAGGCGCGCAGCTCGCGGGTGTGTTTCGTGCTGCTGGGTGGCGGCGTGGAAGTGGGCCGGCTCAAGCAGCGCGCCGCAGACCTGCAGTTGCGTAACGTGGTCTTTCTGCCGCCGGTGCCGATGTCGGAAGTGGGTGCGTTGCTGAACGCAGCCGACGCGCTGCTAGTGCACCTTCGCAAGGACCCGCTCTTCGAGATCACTATCCCTTCCAAGACACAGGCCTACATGGCCGTCGGCAAACCGCTGTTGATGGCGGTCGATGGCGATGCGGCCGAGTTGGTTGCGCAGTCGGGTGGTGGCGTGGTCGTTGAATCCGAAAACCCCAACGCACTGGCCGACGCCGCCAATGCGCTCGCAGCCATGCCGCCTGACGCCTTGGCGGCCATGGGGCAGCAGGCGCAGCGCTACTACCGTGAACAACTGGCCCTGAAGGTTGGCGTCGCAAAATTCGGCGCCATCTTCACGCGGCTGGCGAACAGGTCGAAATCCAGATGAAGCGCCTTTTTGACATCGTGTTCGCTTGCGTGGCGTTGCTGCTTCTAGGTCTTCCGCTGCTGTTCCTGACATGGCAGGTGCGCCGCAAGCTGGGCAGCCCCGCGTTCTTTCGCCAAACGAGGCCTGGCATGCATGGGCGGCCGTTCAACATGATCAAGTTCCGCACGATGACGGATGCACGTGGTGCCGATGGAGAGCTGTTGCCCGACGCGGACCGGTTGACGCCCTTCGGCCGATTCCTGCGTGCCAGCAGCCTCGACGAGTTGCCCGAACTCTGGAACGTGCTCAAGGGCGACATGAGCCTGGTTGGCCCGCGTCCGTTGCTGATGGACTACCTGCCGCTTTACTCCGCCGAGCAATCCCGCCGCCATGAGGTGCGTCCCGGGATCACCGGCTGGGCGCAGATCAACGGGCGCAATGCGTTGAGCTGGGACGAGAAATTCAAGCTCGACGTTTGGTACGTGGACAACCGTTCGCTTTGGCTCGACATCAAGATCTTGTGGCTGACAGTGCGCAAGGTGCTGGTGCGTGATGGCATCAGCGCGGCGGGCGAGGCCACGATGTCTCGATTCGTAGGCTCGCAAACTGGAGACAAACAATGACTCTTCCTCTCTTTGCCGTTTATGGTGCCAGCGGATATGGGCGCGAAGTGATGCCGCTGGCGCGCGAGCAATTGCGGCGCCAGGGCATTCCGGCCGAGCAATTGGTGTTCGTTGACGATCATCCCGAGGCGCAGATGGTCAATGGTCAGCGCGTGCTCCGCTATGCGGAATTCATGCAGGCCGAAGCCAGCACGCGGTATGCGGTGCTGGCCATCGCCAACAGCGGGGTACGAGAAGAACTGGCCGCACGTTGCGCTGCGGATCAGGTGTTGCCGTGGACTGTGACAGCCGCGAACGTGGTGATGCTCGACGATGCCGTGCTGGGAGAAGGGGCCATATTGAGTCCCTTCTCCATGCTCACCTCCAATCTCCGGATAGGGCGGCACTTTCACGCCAACATCTATAGCTATGTAGCCCACGATTGCGTGGTGGGCGACTTCGTGACCTTTGCGCCCGGCGTCAAGTGCAATGGCAATGTCGTCATTGAAGACCACGCCTACATCGGAACAGGCGCAGTCATCAAGCAAGGCAAGCCCGGGCAGCCCCTGGTTATCGGCCGTGGTGCGGTGGTCGGCATGGGCGCTGTCGTCACCCGCGATGTACCGCCGGGCGCCACCGTGATCGGAAATCCCGCCAAACCATTTCTCAAAGGTTGAACTGTTGTGTTGAACACCCCTTTCTCCCCGTGGCCGAGCTTCACTGCCGAAGAGGCCGATGCCGTGCAGCGCGTGCTCCTGTCCAACAAGGTCAATTACTGGACAGGGCAGGAATGCCGTCTGTTCGAAAAGGAGTTCGCCACATGGGCAGGCACCGCGTATGCACTCGCGCTGGCTAACGGCACACTGGCCCTGGACGTGATCCTCAAAGGCATGGGCATCGGGCCCGGTGACGAGGTCATCGTCACGCCGCGCACCTTCATCGCGAGCGTGTCGTGTGTGGTGAATACGGGCGCAACGCCGGTGTTCGCGGACGTCGATGCAGAAAGCGGCAACCTGTCGGCCGAGACCATTGCGCAGGTCGTCACGCCGCGCACCAAGGCTGTCATCTGCGTGCACCTGGGCGGTTGGCCGTGCGACATGGATCCGATCATGGCGCTTGCGGCCAAGCACGATTTCAAGGTGGTCGAAGACTGCGCGCAGGCGCATGGTGCCCGCTACAAGGGGCGATCCGTCGGCTCCATCGGTCATGCTGGCGCCTGGTCGTTCTGCCAAGACAAGATCATGACTACGGGCGGGGAGGGTGGAATGGTGACGACCAACGACGAAGCGTTGTGGCGCACCATGTGGCAGTACAAGGACCACGGAAAGAGCTATGAGGCCGTCTATGAGCGCGAGCACCCACCGGGCTTTCGTTGGGTGCACGAAAGTTTCGGCACCAACTGGCGGATGCTGGAGTTACAGGCAGTCATCGGGCGCATTCAATTGCGGCGCATGACCGACTGGACCGCTGCGCGCATGCGTCATGCGCACGCCGTGTGGGAGGCTGCACGGCCTCATGCTGCGGTTCGCGTCCCTGTCTTCGCGAATCGCGAAGCAGCTGGCAGTGTTCACGCGCACTACAAGTGCTATGTCTATGTGCAGCCCGAGAAGTTGGCCGCTGGCTGGAGCCGAGATCGAATCGTCGACGCTATTCAAGCGCAGGGCGTGCCCTGTTATCAGGGCTCGTGTTCCGAGGTGTATCTGGAGCGCGCGTTCGATGGCACCAGTTGGCGGCCCGCTGACCGATTGCCTGTCGCACGCGAGTTGGGAGAGGCGAGCTTGATGTTCTTGGTTCACCCGACTTTGACGTCGGTCGAGATGGGCAAGAGCTGCCAAGTCATCGCAAGAGTGCTGGCAGAGGCATCGGCGTGACGGTGCGGGGCCGACTCGCGGCCCAGGTGACCTTGTGGCGTTGGTTGTTGGCTATCGCTATGCTGGCGCTGCTGGTATTCAGCTTGATGCCTGCATCTATTTCAGCACCGAGCACGGGCTGGGATAAGGGAAATCATGCGTTAGCTTTTGCGATACTGGCGTTTCTTGCGCATTGGGCGTGGCCTGCTCAAAGGTCAAAGACGCTGTTGGCGTTGCTCGGCTATGGAGCACTAATCGAGATATTGCAGTCGCTCACGCCAGATCGATTGGCCGAATGGTTTGATCTATGGGCAGATAGCGTAGGAATGTTGATTGGTGCCACCGTCGCCTCGACGGTGCAGCGGCTGGTCGGTGCCCGTTCGCGTTAGGTGTGATATCTAGAGTGGCAAGGCTTGGGTTGCCAGGAGATCGAGGCTAGGACCGGTGCTTGACCGCAATGAATCGGTTCTTTTCCCATTGCGGCTTCGTGTTTTGATGACCGCGCTGCGAGACGGTTGGATGTTTCGGACTCCCTGTTCCGAGTGACGACGCACGCGATCGACTTGCCGTGGCGCCACACGACTATCACCAACGTGTCGGTCACGAGCTGCGAAGTTGCGCTGTCTCGAGCGATCAACCACCGGTGATACGCGGGTGCAGGTCAGAGGACCACAGTCGGGGCACCATCAATCGCCGGCTGCCAGATGTTGGTGAAGTCAGCCAGCCACTTTGGGTTAGGCGCAGTATTCGTATGGAGCTGACGGTCTGATACTACTGACGAATGACACTTCGCGCCCCACGATCTCGCGGTAGCCCTCGCATAGTGATCTCGCACCAAGGCCCGCTCGTGGATCAGTCACACCCACAACGCAAGCCGCATCGCCGGCCCACACGTGCTGAGCGACATAGGCGCGGGCATCACCCAGGCAACTCCGACATACTCGGCTTCCAAGCTCTTCGCCGCCCAAACTGCTTTGGCGCCAGTTCGCCAATACTGAATAGAAGCCTGGACTGGCGGTGATCAAAATTCACTGCTGGCAATGGGATGAACGCTTCGCAACAACCCTGACGGAAACTGCGAACTTGGTAAGGCGACACTTAGGGTATGGGTGTTTAGGAAAGGTGCCGGGCATGTTACGTAGAGCAATGCTGTTCTTCGGAGGAGGAGTGCTTGCCTCGAAGGCAGTGGCGCAAGTTGGCAGCGACGCCGGTACGGCCCAAGAGGTCTTGGACAACGCCAAGCCGATGGCAGATTACACGGTGCTGCGAGCCTATACGGGGCGCGCAGCGAGTGCCAGGATTACCGGCGCCGGGCTTGCTGGGATGTTCCAACGCGAGGACACAGACGCGACCTCGATAGACAACGGTGTAACGGTTGTTGTCGATGCTGCCGGGCGACGCTGGAAGCGTCGCTTTGATGGGCCTGTTGATGTCCGCTGGGCCGGCGGCGTCGTTGACGATGGTGTATCTGATGCATCGGCCGCTACACAGAAGCTTGCGAATCTGTGTGACAACGGACAAGCGCGTCACATCAAAATATCGAACTGGAATGGTACTTTTCTCTGGCCCTCGACGGTAACTGTCACGAATCCTGGCGTGAGGATCTTCGGGGATCAGTCCGCTACCTACAACCGAGGGCCTGGAAAGCAGGGATGGTTGACTGGCAAAGCGGGTCTCACACGGTTCTTCGATCTTGGCGCCAGCCGTTCGACAGGAAACCCTGCAGACCAATGGCAAGTCGATGGTCTCAGCTTTCGGCAAGCGAGTGATGCGCCCGCACGGACGATTGATGGCCTCTGCTTTACAAGTCGTACTAATGGCCCGGATCGGGGGGCGATCATCCGAGATACATCGTTCATCGGCCTTCGCGATGCCGTGACCACCGAAAATCCGGATGTTGCGACGGTGCTTGCCAGTGTGAGTATCGAAGGTTGCGTTTTTCAGGGATGTCGATCTGCGCTCAATGCGAAAGGGCACATCTTCGGACTGCGGTTTGTTGGCAACCAATGCGAGCAGAACATCGGAAACGGTGGGACCGGCGTCATCGGAGGATCAATCAACGGACCGGTGACGATTACCGACAATATGTTGGAGGGACAGCCGAATGTCATCTCATTCGATGTTCCTCCTGTAACGGGAAACAGGCCCTCCGCGCAAATCGCCCGCAATTATTTTGAGCGCAACGGTGGAGAGTACGTGATTCGATTTCGATGCAATGCCTCAGGAGCTAGTCTCGAAGTGGGACCAAATTTTCTGCAGACCGTTGGCGCCAAAGATTACCTACTGTTCGAGGGGAGCAACGGCGGTGTGACGTTGGAAAATCGCGATCCTTTTCCTCTGACTATTAAGGATTCCAGCCTACGCGTTCAGTATGGCTCTCGGCCGTTTAACTCGCGTGTGCGCGGTTATGAGGTGCGAAGGCTCTCTGCGGCTTCTCACATACCCGAGATAGTTCTCGCCGATTTTGCGAACCTTGTCGACGATGCAGGAGCATGGGTCCATGCGCTTCCAGGCAATGACAGCACAGCAATGACGCCATTTGGTACTCGAAACATTACGGCATCCGGTGCTGACATGGGCTTTCGCATGTCTGTCGCCGCGGGCGATCTGATGTGCCTCAATATTCTGATGCGGGTGCGGGAGGCGGCTGCTGGCGCGTTTGCCGTCCATGTCCGGAATGAGTCACTGGCCCACATTCGTGGAGGAGGCGCTGCAAGTAGCCTTCCGTCCGATCTGCGAGGACGATGGGCGCTGGTGAGCATGCCTTTTATTGCTCAGGTGGCAGCGAGCGCATTGCGAATCAGGCTAGCGACGATTGGTGGCTCCTACCCGAATGCAATCGCAGGGATCACCGCTCGAAACTTTGGCGCGTTCAAGAACGATGGTTCGGCCAAAGTTTTGATCGAGCCTGTCGTGCCTAACGTGGCGTGACTATTTGCAGTCGACCACTACACATTGAGTTTTCCCGACTTTCTAGAGCGCGGCTGATCAAGTGATCAACTGGCTTAATGACGAGTCTGCGCGTTTGGCGGTGCGCTCACAATCTCGCCGACGCGGAGCCTCATGTGCTTGAGGGCCGGCCTTCTCTCCCATCTACGGACGCACTACCCAGGCGGACACGCCCGCTGACGTCCAAGCAATCAAGATGGCTCCATCGCGTGCTCACCAGTCTACTGCGCTCGGCCTTCGACATTTAGGCGTTGGTGAAGGTAGGCTGGAGATTACGGTGTTGTCTTCTGAGTTTGATTTCTGGACGCTATTGGGCCGCTTCTTCCTTGTACTTGTATTCAGTGTATCGATAGCCGCCGTATTTGTAGCCATAGCTACCGTAGTGTCGGCGCGAGAGGTCCATGCCGTTAAAGACTACACCATTAACGGTTTGACCAGCATGAGCGAGCCGCTTGACACTCTCGTTTAGCTCGCCCACTTGGGTTAAGCTGTCGCGAGCGACCAGCAGCACGGCGCCCGCATGTGCGGCGACCGCGGCAGCATCGGCGGCCACCAACACCGGCGGGCTGTCGATCACCACCAGGTCGTAGCGTTCCGAGAAATCGTTCAGCAGCTCACCCAGCGCGGACGATAGCATCATGTTCGCAGGATTGAACGGGTAGGTGCCAGTCGTCAGGACGTCGAGGTTCGGGATCACTTGAACATGGATTGCCTGCTCGGGTGTCAAATCGCCTGCTAGCACCTCCGCCAATCCACCCTTGCGCGGTAGGCCGAAGGCTTTTTGAAGGTGACCCTTGCGCAAGTCGGCGTCAATCAGGAGTACGCGTTTGCCGGCTTGCGCCATGATGACGGCGAAATTTCCGGAGACAAAACTCTTGCCCACGCCAGGTGTAGCGCCGGTGATCAGAACGCGGTTGTTGCCGCTTTCCATTAAGGTCAATTGAAGGGAAACGCGCAGATTGCGTAAGCTCTCAATGGCAAGGCTTTCAGGGGAGGTTACGGCCAGCAATTGGACCCCCTTAGCGCCGCCCGCAATGTGCTCCAGAATCGTTTCTTGCTCGAGTGCCAGAGGTACGACGGAGTAGACATTCAGACCAAGACGATCCTCAATTTCTTGGGGATTGCGAATGCCACTTGAGAGCTTGCTCCGGAGGATGGCAAGTGCAATACCGGTCAACAGCCCCAGCACTAGAGACAGGGCGACGACCAGCGGCTTCTGGGGTTTGACCGCCCTTCTGGGTTCGACGGCAGTGTCCAGCAGTCGCACATTGCCGATCTTGCCTTCCTTCACAAGACGCAATTGCAGCGAGCTGTTTAGCATCGACTTGTAGAGTTCGCCATTAACACGAACATCGCGCTCGAGTCGCAGGGCGTCGCGCTGGATGGCAGGCATCGCGCTAACGCGGGTTTCGAGACCTTCGATTTCATGGCGAACGGCCGCGATCTGGCCATCGATCATGCGGACCTTCGGATTGCTTTCGGTGAACCGCGACAGCAACTCGCGGCGAAGTTGCTGCGACTCCAGCAGCTTGGTCTGCAATTGCACCGACATGGTTAGTGCTGCTTTCGCCTCTTCATCAAAGGCGACGGTACCATTCTGATTGCGAAAGCGTGCGTAAGCATCCTCTGAGTCTTCAAGTTGCTGCTTGAATTCGGGAAGCTGTCGATCGAGAAATTCAATGGTTTTTTCGGCCTCGGCGGCCTTGCGCTCGACGTTCTGGCGCACGTATTGAGCCCCGATCTCATTGAGTGTGCGCTGGAGGCGATCACGGTCGCTGTCTTCGAGCGAGGCACTGATCACATTCGATTGCTTGCCTTGCTCGGCGAGCTGAAGGCGTTTTTGAAGATCTTCGGTCGTGGCGAGCAGTGATGTGCGCGAAACTAAAAATTCGGCGCCAGGCTTGCCGTCAAGTCGCGAAACCACCAATGTGATGGTGCCTTCGGGCAACTGCTGATTAAGTACCTTGCCAACAGTGCCGGTTAGCGGCTCCGCAAGATCGGGGTGGGCCAGTATGTATTGACCACCGGCCAGCGCTGTGATCGTGAAAGGCTTCTGCTCTTCGAGTGCGGAGGGCACGTTGAATTTGGCAATATCGAGGGCTTCGGTGCCGGAAACATATCCACCCATGCCCAGAAAGCCGGGGTTTGATAGTTCTTTCGCGCGTCTCGAAAGCCATTCGCCGATGATCGGCAGATAGCGTGGTTGCGCATCGATGTACAGCTGTTTTGCCTCGACGGCTCCTCCGATGACCATCCGCGAACGGATGATCTGTATTTCGCCCGTGGCTGGCGTCTTCACATCGAAGAGATTCGCGGTGTCGCCAAGAAAGTTCTTGGCGTCCGGAGCAGAGTCTTCAACCTGAATCAGCAGGTTGGATTGGTAGATTGGGGTGGCCAGGAGCGCGTAAGCTGTGCCAATCGCGAGGGCGACGGCGGTGACACCTGCAACCAGCCATTTGCGATCGAGCAGGATGTCGAAGTACTCGGACAGGTTAATCGCATCGTCGTCATCGTCGCGGGCGAGTGCTGCGGGGAGAGGCGATGTGGAGGCAGAAGGAGTCATGAGAGTTTGCGAATGCGTTCGGCCCAGGCTTGGGCGCCGTCAGCGATGAGTTGCAAGGCGTGCTCGAAGGCCGGACGGCCCATGCGATACGGATCGGGAATGTCAACGCGTGAGACTTCACCCAGGCGGAACAGCTTGCCACGGGTCAGCGGATGCCGCTGCCCGATGTGAATCCGCTGAGCCTCGTCCATCGCAAGAATGAGGTCGGCCTGCTGACACATCTGCGCTGTAAGTTGGCGCGCACGGTGGGCCTCGATGTCGATGCCGCGTTCGGCCATGAGTTTGCGTGCAATCGGATCTGCTTGATGCCCGACCAAGGCTCCAGTCCCCGCAGACGTGACTTGAACCTGCGGCAACGCTGCAGCAATCAGGGCTTCCCCCATCGGGCTACGGCAGATGTTGCCAATGCATACCACCAGAACAGATTTCATGAGACTTGGCTCCCTGCGAAGGCTTGTGCCTCTATTGTCAGACTCAATGTATTGCGTGCCGTGTGCTTCATGTCCGGCATGAATCACATGTCATACGGAAATGTCCTCACCATTTGTTCTTCATTGAGCGATTGGATCGCGCTATCTAAACAAGAGAGCCGAAGGATGGCTAGGCACGCCCTTGGCATTGTAGTCAGGGCGTTGACGCCCACAGCCCCGTGGATGTGGTCAAGCAGACAGCTTTCTGGGCTCGAATCGGTCATGGATGCCAAGGGGGCCGCTGATCGAGGGGGCTGATCAGCGGCTCTATGACCAAAGTCATGTCGATGCAAAAGATACAAAAAATGACATTGTGAGTGTCGCGAATCCCCTGAATTGGGGGGGTGGGATGGGTACCCTTCACAGACAATTGTTGCAGTGCGGCGCGCCCCAAGCGTCGCAGGAGTTTTCAGTGTGATCAATCGTCTGGCTGCGCCCTTGCTTGCCTTGCCGCGCCCCTTGAAGCGCATGCTGGCTCTAGGGGTCGATGCAATGCTCTGCGTCCTGTGTGTCTGGTTGGCATTCAGCTTTCGTTTCGAGCAGTGGATGGCACCGCGTGGTGTTCAGTGGTCGGCTGTCGCGGTGGCCGTTGCCCTTGCGCTTCCCCTCTTTGTGGTTTTCGGGCTCTACCGGGCCATCTTTCGCTATGCAGGCACAGCTGCAGTCATGGCTATCGTGCGCGCGTGCGTGCTCTTTGGCCTCGGCTATGCGTTGATTTTTGCGGTGGTCAGTGTGCGAGGGGTGCCGCGCACGGTCGGTTTGCTGGTGCCGTTGCTCTTGTTCTTGGCTATCGCCGGCTCGCGCATGTTTGCGCGCTATTGGTTGGGTGGTCTCTATATGAGCGCGTTGCAGCGCAAGCAACTGCCTCAGGTGGTGATCTACGGTGCCGGTAGCGCAGGTTTGCAGCTGGCTGCGGCATTGGCTCAAAGTCGGGACATGGTTGTCCGCGCTTTCGTTGACGATGACTCGCATCTCCAAGGCAACACGATCAACGGCCTGCGCATTCAGTCCTCGGACTGGCTCAGCAACAATGCCGCCAGTTGGGGTATCACGGACGTGCTCTTGGCGATGCCTTCGGCCAGCCGTGGGCGTCGCGTTGAAATTTTGAACCAGTTGTTGCCATTGCATCTGCATGTACGGATGCTTCCGGGATTGCTCGATCTGGCCAACGGCAAGGTGCAGGTCAATGATCTGGTCGAAGTCGACATCGAGGACTTGCTGGGGCGAGATCCGGTCGAGCCGGTAGTAGACCTGTTGCATAAGCACATCCAGGGCCAAGTGGTGCTGGTGACTGGGGCTGGCGGCTCCATCGGCAGTGAGCTGTGCCGGCAGATCGTTCAACTGTCACCTTCCACGCTGCTGCTTGTGGAGTTGAGCGAGTACGCGCTCTATGGCATTCACCAAGAGCTGGAGCAGTTGGCGCCGAACGTCCGTGTTGTCCCATTGCTCGCCTCGGTATGCGATGCGGCGCGGCTGCGTGAGGTGATGCGCGCCTGGCGCCCTGATACGGTCTATCACGCGGCCGCATATAAGCATGTGCCCCTGGTCGAGCACAACCCGGCGGAGGGTGTGCGAAACAACGCGATGGGCACGCTCACCACAGCGCGAATCGCCATGGAGTGCAAGGTTCCCAATTTTGTCCTGATCAGCACGGACAAGGCTGTGCGACCGACGAACATCATGGGGGCTAGCAAGCGGGTCGCCGAAATGGCGCTGCAGGGACTGGCCCAGCAGAGTTCGGACACCTGCTTCTCGATGGTCCGCTTCGGCAACGTGCTTGGTTCCAGTGGCTCGGTAGTGCCGTTGTTTCGCAGGCAGATCGAGGCGGGTGGACCAATCACGCTGACGCATGCAGACATCACGCGCTATTTCATGACCATTCCCGAGGCCGCCCAGTTGGTGATTCAGGCGGGCGCGATGGCACATGGCGGCGATGTCTTTGTGCTCGACATGGGTGAGCCGGTCCGGATCATTGATCTCGCCCGCCGGCTGGTCGAGCTTTCGGGGCGCACCGTCCGTGACGAGCATTCGCCGGACGGTGATATCGAGCTCCAAGTGACTGGGTTGCGGCCCGGAGAGAAGCTTTATGAAGAGCTCCTGATTGGTGACAGCGCGATGCCTACGATGCATCCTCGTGTCATGAAGGCGCACGATCCCTGTCTGCCTTGGAATGAGCTCTGGCGCCAGTTCGAGATGCTGAATGTGGCTCTCGAAAGCAGCGATGTGCCGATGCTGAAGCGGACGCTGACGCAGATGCTGCCCGGCTATCGGCCTCACGCAGAGGTGGTGGATTGGGTGCATATGGAGCGTCACCGTGTGCGTGATGGGGGTCAGCCGCTCGCGGCGGCAGTCGGCGCTGCGCAGGTGGGCGAGGCTGAACAGCCATCCGCACCGAATCAGATTGCCGTGGCAATCTGATTCGATAGAACTGCTTCATTCTTTTTCCCGCCTCGACTCACCGGGGCGATGCTGAGATCAAGAGCCCCGGATCGGGGCTCTTTTGTTATCAGCCGGAGTCGCCTATTGCGCCCGCTTGAAGTCTAGGATGTTGTCCCCCGCCTTCGGCGCCTTGTCGTCGGGCGGCGAGAAGCTGAAGGCCTTCGCATCCCGTATCGACGTCATCTCGTACAGCGGGTTGATCCGCCCCAGCTTTGCGCCACCGTCCCGCACCAGCGGAGCCCAGGCAAAGTTCGCAGTGAACTTGCTTGAGCGCGGCAGCAGCGCGTCGAAAGGGATGGAAACGTAGATGCCCTTATCGAAGCTGCCTTCACCGAACTGTGCAGCGGAGACATTGGTCTTGGTGGCCCACGCGCCGATCGTTACACCGTTGTCGAAGCGGCGGCTGATGTCGAGAGTGACGCCACGATCGCCCGCAAGGTACTGACCCGCGCTGATCTTGGCTTGCACCCCGTTCCAGCCCGTGTCCCAGTAGAGCGTGGCATGGCCAGTGTTGACCTTGTAGTCGCGCAGGCCGAGGTCCTGGGCAAAGTCGCGCTGACGCACGTGGTTGATGTCGATGCCGAAAGCGAACTTGCTGCGCCACGGGCGGTAGAGCCATTCGGCGCCCACGCCGGCGAACATCGACTCGAGGGCGCCGCCGTAGACGCTGTAGTACTGGTCTTCGTTCAGGCGACCCACGTGGGTCAGCTGAAACACCGGCATCGTCAACCGCTTGGTTGTTGCGTACTCGCGCTGGTAGGTTCGCACGCGGGGAAGGTTGCTGGGCGCCGTATAGGTGAACTTGTCGAAGTTGTCGATCAGGCGCCAGTTCAGTGCGGCGTTCACCCAGGTGCTCGGTGTGAAGCGGTACTCCGCGGTGGCCGAGACGCCGAGTTGGTAGAGCATGAAGGCATCGGGGCCGCCGAGGATCTGCGAGAAGCTCGGGGTCAGGCCGAAGGTGAGTTTTTCCGTGCGCCGTTCCCATTGCGTCATGGCCGGCGTGTCGGCGAGCGATGCTGTGGCGGTGCCTTTTGCGTCGGCGGGTGTGTGCTGCGGCGATGCCGGCGCGTAGAGCCCGTCTTCGGTTCGGCCGCGTGGCGGGGCGTAGTCACGCTGGTCCGTGGCGCGCCGTTCAGCTGGCGTCTGTGCCTGGTAGTGCGCCGTCACCCACTCGCTGCGATCAACGACCTGCGTATGCAGCGCCAGTCCGCGCTCGTTGTAGTGAAGGATGAAGTGCTTGATCGACGCCGGGGCATCGCGATGCATGACAGCAATGACCTGCTGCACGCGAGCCTCGCGGTACACCGTGTGGCTTTCGGTGATCCAGACGTGCGCGCTGTCGCCCTGCGGTGCGATGCGCTGCACAGTCCATTCGGTGCGTGCCTGAATCTCCGCGGCAGTGGCGGCCCAGCCGGGTGGATTGGCCGGCGCCTCCGGCGTGAAGCGGGGCGGCGGCGGATCTGCGGGTTTGCTGGACCGCATGTTCGCCATGTTGGTGGACAGGGTCAGCCCCAGCATCACTTTGTTGCCGCGCTCCAGGCCTGCGGTGAAGGCGACGCCGGGTGAGTAGCGATATTCCAGGCCAACGTTGAAAGGTGAGCGCTGAACCTGGTTGTTCTGCTGGGGCTCGTTCTTGTAGTTGTTGCCCTCGTACTCGAGCTTGACCGTCAGGGGATCCCAGGGTGTGCGCCATTCGACACCGCCGAACAGCGCGGCGGGGCCCCGGAAGAAGGCGTTGAAATTCGCTTCACCGCCCGTTGCGGAGCTCACCGTGCGTGTTCTGAAGCGATTGCTCAGGGCCAGCAAGGGGTTGCGGATGTTGCCGCTGTTGCCCAGGTACCCCCAGCCGATACCGAGGCTGAAGTCGAGATCGCCGTAGCGCTTGTTGGCGACTAAATATTCGGCCGAAAAGAGGCCGGTACCGCCAAGGTCGCGGAAGCCCAATGCAACCTGAGGCACATACGCGGATTCGCGCAGCAGCCGCAGCTTCACGTCGATGCTCTTGTCCTTGTTGCTCTGGCCAGTGGTGCTGGCGGCGTACGCGCGGTTGCTGATGGAGGTGTAGCGAAAGCCGGCCTCCATCCAGTCCAGCGGCTGGAACATCACGTTCAGTCGCGTATAGGGCGACACGTGGCTGATCGACGTGCGGAAATCACCGGCCTCGCCCATGCGTGCCGTCGGCGTTTGGAGCAGACCGGTTTCGCCCCAGTCGTTGCTGCTCGTGCGAGGTGCCTTGTATTGCGGGACCGAGGCGTCGGGGCGCACGGAGATGACGCTTTCCGGCGGAACTGATGGCGGGATGGATGTGTTGGTTGCGACGGCCGGCTTGGCAGTTGCAAGCGCGGCAGTGGTGGTGCGCAGCGTCGCTGTCTGTGGCGAGGGGCCTTGGGTCGCCAGGAACTTGATGATGCCTTCCGATGCGTCGACCAGTTCGGTCGCGCCGCGCGGTGCTGCCCAGATCCATGCGCCGGGCGCCGGCTCATCGGAGGGGTGGCCGTTCCAGGGGGCGATGCCCACGCGCGATGTTCGGCCGTCGGGTTGTGCCACCCATGCCCAGTCGTGGGCGCTGTCGGGCGCGCAGGCGACGACGTAGTCCCAAGTGGTCCGGCCGGCTTCGTGCGCCACGTGGCACAGCTCGCCATTGGGTCGGACAACCGCGATGGTCTTCAACTGCGGGGAGGGTGCAACCAGTTGCTGGCCGGCTGACAGCACGGGGTCTTGATCCGGGTGGGCCTGCAGCCAGCGGGGGTCCACGATACCCAACGCCACACGGCCGGTGACCGGCAGGTTCTGCAGCCACGTGATGAGCTTCAGCCGATCGAGCTGCTCCGAGCGCGGTGCGCGTCTGCTGGCCGCCTCGAGGCGCACGAGCAGGGTGTTCTTCAGGAACTGCTGGGCCAGTCGCTCCTGCGGCACGCGCCATGCCAGTCCGGGCGCGGCCGTGCCCTCGGGTTGGCGCAGTAGCCAGGTGCTCAGTCGTTCGCCAGGTCGCACCTCGGCATCGCTTGCAGGTCCAACGGTCGCTGCGTTCTGCGACGGCTCCGCCGCGGCGCCAAGGCTCGCCATCAACGCGCAGGCAAGGGCCATTCGACGGGGCCAATGCGAGGGGCTGATGGTTCGCAGGAAGGGGGGGCTCATGTACCAGCGCGCGCCGCGGCGCCGGCTGCTGGTGCGGGGGGGGGCCACTGTTCGAAGCTCATGCAGAGGTCGCGGGAAATACATTGCTCCGAATACACGACCTGAGGGGCGCCAGAAGCAAATGAAACGCCGAAGCGCGCGGGTGGAATGGAGGCTGCCGCAGGGCGGGACACGCTGCGTTCTTCATACCAGCGCAAGGAGCTTGCGGGCACGCCGGCGAGAGTGCTGTCGGTGGGCGGCGCGATCGACGCGCGCGCGACGTCGTCGCGAATGCCGAAGCGATAGCCGGGCATCAGGTCGCGTTCGCGCGCGTAGGTCTGCGTGGTGTTGGCAGTGTGAGCTTGCCAGGCGGGTGGGTTGGCAAGTCGAACGTCGCGCCAGTCGGTGGACAGCCCGGTCGTGCCGACCAGTTGACCATTCAGAAGTCGAACGACCTCGCCCGTGCCGCTGTACCAAACCTCGACGGGCCCTTCGGCGCGCTGATCGATATAGCCGAGCACCATGTACAGGACGCGTCCATCGACGGTGGCCCGCAGGTACCGATAGCTGGGATTGAAATTGGGCTGGGTTGCTGCAGACTCGCCGCGATACAGCAGGCGAGCTGAATCCAGCATGGCTGAAGTTCCGGAGGAGCAACCGCCAACGCCCAAGAAAAACGTTGCCAAAAGGCAACGTTCTAAGAGTCGCGTGGCGGAAGCAACGCGCGGACTTTTCAGCGAATGCCCTCCTTTCAGGAGGGCAACCAGCATTAACGCGTGCCGGTGGTGCCCGTGCCGCTGGTGCCCGTGCCGGGGACGAAGAAGCCGCCGCCGCCGTTACCGTTGTTGCTGCTGCCGAGGGTCAGCATCAGTGCGCCGGTGCCTGCAACAGCGCCCCATTGAACGGGGGTCAGGCCGCCAAGGCCAGCAGCGGTTGCGCTCGGAGCGCCAGCGGGGCCCGGCACAAATGCGCGATTGTTGCTTACGGGCGCAGGGGTAACCTGCGTTTGGGCAAAAGCCGACGAGATTGCCAGGGTGGCAAGGGCGACGGTAGCAACCAGTTTGTTCGTCTTCACAGTGATCCTCTCAAAGGGTTTTTATGCTCTTGACTTGAGGTTAGCAGCATCAGAAGTGTGCCGCAACTAATTTGGCCTGGAGGATGGGGCGTTTGCCACGGCCTCCTTGTAACCGCGTATTGCCTCGATTGTTGCGGGTGAGTGTGTCGGGTGCATGTGTATCTCAATGCTACGTAACGTTCCGCCCAAGATGGCCGTAACGACGGCGACTGGCGCGCAGCTTCATCGGCAGGGTCCCGGGCGTTACCGCTGCATTTCTTCAATGAAATCAACGCACTGACCGCGCCATCGCTGCGATGGGCCGCATGGCCGCCTCGCAGGCATCGTTCCTGCAGTACCCCGAAACGAAAGTTGACATTCAAGGTATGCCGCGGGGCACAACAAGGGGATACGTGTGGTTCGATTGTCTGAAGGTGGGGTGGCGGAGGGTGTGCGAGTGTGCGGGCCCGTGGCCGCCAGCAGCGCACATTCGGCGCCGACACTCGCCGGGCGCTACGCCGCCCTGGGCTGCGCCTTCTTCGGCGCCCTGATCGTCGAGGGCGACCTGGCCCTGGCCGACCGCATGCGACGCCTTCTTGGCGATCTGGCCCCGGGTCGCCGCGTCGTGATCGCCTCCACGCAAGCGGAGGCGATCCATCTGCTGGCGGCGCTGCCCTACGACCTGGTGCTGGTCGACATGCACCTATCTGACGACGGCGGCGTCGCACTTCTGTCGCACCTGCGGCGCGCGTATCCGCAGATCGATGCCATCGCCATGTCGAAGGACGACGACCGCCTGCTGGTCGAGGCCGCGATCTCGTCAGGAGCCTCCGGTTATCTGCTGACGAGCGCCGACGATGTCGAGCTCTCTTTCTTGCTGCGCTCCATCGAGCGCGGTGGTTCGCCGATCGATGCGCGCGTCGCGCGTCGCGTCCTCGGCTTGATTGCGGCGTCTGCGAAACCGGAGGGTGTCGAGTCCGCATTGCGCGACGGCGGCACGGTCTCGCCCCCGATGCCTGCTCCCGGGCTGCTGTCACCTCGGGAGCTCAATGTGCTGCGCCTGATCGCGCAAGGCTGGAGCAATCGGCAGATTGCTGAAGCGATCTGCCTCTCGATCAACACGGTCGAGTTCCACGCCAAGCGGATCTACCGCAAGCTGGCCGTCAAGTCGCGAACCCAGGCTGTCCGACAGGCGACCCAGTACGGGCTCCTGAGCTGAGCGCCAAGGGCCGCCGCGTGCTGTCGCGCACGTGCTGCGGCGCCGTGCGCACGCGCGGCAATCATTGAAAAACCCTTTTGCGCCCCGCTACAATCTCGGGTTGACCTTGCTGTGGCAAAGGTCAGCCCCTGCTCCAGCGAAGAAGACTTAGAGGATCCCCATGAGTGACATGACCTCCGGCTCGCCCCGGATCGACACAAGCAAGCGGACGTGGTTGATCGCATCCAGCTGTGCCGGCGTAGCGGGCGGCGTGGCCACCGCAATCCCTTTTGTGAGCACATTCCAGCCGTCCGAAAAGGCGAAAGCCGCGGGCGCCGCGGTCGAAGTGGACATCTCGGCCCTGAAGGTCGGCGAAAAAATCACCGTCGAATGGCGCGGCAAGCCGGTCTGGATTCTCAAGCGCACTCCCGAACAGATCGCTGAGCTCGCCAAGCTCGATGGCCAGCTCGCCGACCCGCTCTCCAAGCGTCACCCCGACGAATTCACGCCCAAGTACGCACAGAACGGCCACCGCTCGATCAAGCCCGATGTGCTGGTCGTGGTCGGCATCTGCACCCACCTCGGCTGCTCGCCGGTCGACCGCCTGCAGGCCGGCCCGCAACCCTCGTTGCCGAACGACTGGGAAGGCGGCTTCCTCTGCCCTTGCCACGGTTCCACGTTCGACCTCGCCGGTCGCGTCTTCAAGAACAAGCCCGCTCCTGACAACCTCCCTGTGCCTCCGCACATGTACCTGTCCGACACGCGCCTGCTCATCGGCGACGACAGCAAGAAGGCCTGAGGGAGACCACGAACATGGCTGAATTTCACGAAGTTTCCCCTAACGCCCCCGCCGGCGAGAAGCTGCTCAACTGGGTCGACAACCGTTTCCCGCTGACCAAGCTCTGGAACGACCAGTGGGGCAAGTACTACGCACCGAAGAATTTCAACTTCTGGTACATCTTCGGCTCGCTCGCGATGCTGGTCCTCGTGATCCAGATCGTGACCGGCATCTTCCTCGTCATGCACTACAAGCCCGACGCGAACCAAGCGTTCGCATCGGTCGAGTACATCATGCGCGACGTGCCCTGGGGCTGGCTGATCCGCTACATCCACTCGACGGGCGCCTCGGCGTTCTTCATCGTGGTGTACCTGCACATGTTCCGCGGCCTCATGTACGGCAGCTACCGCAAGCCGCGCGAGCTGATCTGGGTGTTCGGCTGCGCGATCTTCCTGTGCCTGATGGCCGAAGCCTTCATGGGTTACCTGCTGCCCTGGGGCCAGATGTCCTACTGGGGCGCCCAGGTGATCGTGAACCTGTTCGCTGCCATCCCGTTCATCGGCCCTGACCTGGCCCTGCTGATCCGCGGCGATTACGTCGTGAGCGACGCCACGTTGAACCGCTTCTTCAGCTTCCACGTCATCGCCGTGCCGCTGGTGCTGCTCGGCCTCGTGGTGGCCCACCTGATCGCGCTGCACGAAGTGGGGTCCAACAACCCCGACGGCATCGAGATCAAGGCCAAGCGCGGTCCCGACGGCCATCCGCTCGACGGCATCCCGTCGCACCCGTACTACACGGTGCACGACATCTTCGGCGTGGTGGTGTTCCTCACGATCTTCTCGGCCGTGATCTTCTTCGCGCCTGAAGCCGGTGGGTATTTCCTGGAGTACAACAACTTCATCCCGGCCGATTCGCTGAAGACGCCGAACCACATCGCCCCGGTCTGGTACTTCACGCCGTTCTATTCGATGCTGCGCGCCACCACCGACGACATGGTCAACGTGTTCGCGCTGATCATCGCGGCCGCCGCCGTCTGGAACTTCATCAAGGGCAAGTCGGGCATGGGCCTGAAGGTTGCCGCCGTGGTCGTGGCCGCCGTCGCGATCTTCCTGCTCAAGACCTTCGACGCCAAGTTCTGGGGCGTGGTCATCATGGGCGGCTCGGTCATCATCCTGTTCTTCCTGCCGTGGCTCGACCACAGCGAAGTCAAGTCGATCCGCTACCGTCCGAGCTGGCACAAGTATGTCTACGGCGTGTTCGTGTTCCTGTTCCTGATCCTGGGCTACCTGGGCATCCAGGCGCCTGGCGTCTGGGGCAACCTGGTCATCGGCTCGTTCGCCCTGGACATCGCCCAGACCATCTCGCAGATCGGCACGCTCTTCTACTTCGGCTTCTTCCTGCTGATGCCGTGGTGGAGCAGCAAGGGTGAATTCAAGACCGTGCCCGAGCGCGTGGTCTTCACCGCCCATTGATGCGCGAGAAGTGCAAGAGAGCTTGAGAGAAACACGATGAAGAAAAGAATTTCCGGCTGGCTCGCTGTCATGGGTCTGGCACTGGGCCTGACCTTCTCCGCGGCCGCATCCGCCGAATCCGGCGGTCTGGCGTGGGACAAGTCGCCCAACAAGACCACCGACGTGGCGGCCCTGCAGAACGGCGCCAAGCTGTTCGTCAACTACTGCCTCAATTGCCACTCGGCCGCCTTCATGCGCTACAACCGCCTGCAGGACATCGGCATCAGCGAGCAGCAGATCAAGGACAACCTTCTGTTCACGACCGACAAGGTCGGCGAGACCATGAAGGCCAACATCGACGCGCGCCAGGCCAAGGAATGGTTCGGCACCACGCCGCCCGACCTGACGCTGGTCGCACGTTCGCGCGCCGGCCACGGTGGCACGGGCCCCGACTACCTGTACACCTTCCTGCGCAGCTTCTACCGCGACGACACCAAGGCCACCGGCTGGAACAACCTGCTGTTCCCGAGCGTTGCCATGCCGAACCCGCTGTGGGAACTGCAGGGCGAGCGCCTGCCGATCTACACCAAGGTCGAACAGCACGGCCATGCCACCGATGTGTTCTCGGGCAAGTGGGAACAAGTGACCCCCGGTACCCTGAACCCGGTGCAATTCGACAGCGCAGTGGGCGACCTCGTCGGCTACCTGCAGTGGATGGCCGAGCCTGCGCAGAACACCCGCGTGCGCATCGGCGTCTGGGTGCTGCTGTTCCTGGCCATGTCGGTGGTTTTCGTATGGCGACTGAACGCCTCGTACTGGAAAGACGTCAAGTAATTCCGTTCACGCCGACCGGGCGCCTCGTGCGTCCGGTCCCACAGAGTGGGTTGCCCAGGCGACCCACTCTTTTTGATTTTTAGGAGTCTCTCGCCATGATGGTCTTGTATTCAGGAACGACCTGCCCCTTCTCCCACCGCTGCCGCTTCGTGTTGTTCGAAAAGGGCATGGACTTCGAGATCCGCGACGTCGATCTCTACAACAAGCCCGAAGACATCAGCGTGATGAACCCGTACGGCCAGGTGCCGATCCTGGTCGAGCGCGACCTGATCCTGTACGAGTCGAACATCATCAACGAGTACATCGACGAGCGCTTCCCGCATCCGCAACTGATGCCCGGCGACCCGGTCGACCGCGCCCGCGTGCGCCTGTTCCTGCTCAATTTCGAGAAGGAACTGTTCGTGCACGTCGCCACGCTCGAGAACCGCACCGCCAAGGGCAACGAGAAGGCACTCGAAAAGGCACGCTCGCACATCCGCGACCGCCTCACGCAGCTCGCGCCCGTGTTCCTCAAGAACAAGTACATGCTGGGCGACAACTTCTCGATGCTCGACGTGGCCATCGCACCGCTGCTGTGGCGCCTCGACTACTACGGCATCGACCTGAGCAAGAACGCGGCACCGCTGCTGAAGTACGCCGAGCGCATCTTCTCGCGCCCGGCCTACATCGAAGCGCTGACCCCGTCTGAAAAGGTCATGCGCAAGTAAGTAAGCTGCGTGCCTGCTTCCCTCGTTTTCCGCCGCTTTTCATGATCAACGCGCTCGAGTCCTCTTCCACCCGCCCGTACCTCATCCGGGCGCTGTACGAGTGGTGCACCGACAACGGGTTCACGCCCTATGTCGCGGTGCTGGTCGACGACACCGTCCAGGTGCCGCGCGAGTACGTGAAGAACGGCGAGATCGTGCTGAACATCAGCTTCGACGCGACCAGCTCGCTGAAGCTGGGCAACGACTTCATCGAGTTCAAGGCCCGCTTCGCCGGCACGGCGCGCGAGATCAGCGTGCCGGTCGGTCGCGTGATCGCGATCTACGCCCGTGAGAACGGCCAGGGCATGGCGTTCCCGGCACCCGTGCCGACCGCCACCACGTCCGACGATGGCGATGACGCTGCCACGGCCACTGCTTCGCCGAACAACGCGCCGCGCATGCCGCTGCGCGATGCCTCGCGCGGCACCGAAGGCGACGCCAACAAGGTGTTCCACCTGGTGACGGGCGAAGAGGGCGACGAGACGGTCGATGCCGGCTCGGCGCCTTCCGACCCGACCGACGAGCCGCCGCGCCCGCCGGCTGGTGGCGGTACCCGGCCGTCGCTCAAGCGCGTCAAGTGACGACGCGGTCGGCCCCAAAGCCGGCCGCTTAGAATCACCGCCAGCACTGCTTTCTTTCAGCCGCTTTAGCTCAATTGGTAGAGCACCCGCCTTGTAAGCGGAAGGTCGTCAGTTCGATTCCGACAAGCGGCACCAAACAAAAAAGCCCGACAACGTCCTGCGTTGCCGGGCTTTTTCTTTGGCGGCGAAGGCGTCTTCTCAGACCTCCGCGCCTTCGACCAGAAAGCGCAACCGTCGCACCCCCTGCCACTCGTCCGCATCGAGCCGGAACGCCAGCTTCACGCGCGGCGGCAGCGGTTCGGTGTGGCTGAACCAGATCGCGTCGATGGGCTGGCCCTGGTGCTTGAGCTTCAGCGCCAGGTGCTTTTCGCCCACCAGCCGCTGCGACACCACCTCGACCTCCTCGCTGAAGGTGGGTGGCGCGAAGCCCTGGCCCCAGACCTCGCGGTGCAGCGTGTCGACCAGGTCGATGCGCATGTACTCGCGCGCGATCGGCCCGTCGGTTTCGATCTGGCGCGTGAGCGCGGCCTCGGCCAGCCATTCGCCGGCCACCTGGGCCAGCGCGCGCTCGAAGACGGGAAAGTGCTCGCGCGCCACGGTGCAGCCCGCGGCCATCGCGTGGCCGCCGAAGCGCAGCAGCACGCCGGGGTGGCGCTTGGCCACGAGGTCCAGCGCATCGCGCAGGTGAAAGCCCGGGATCGATCGGCCCGAGCCCTTCAGCTCCTGCTCCTTGCCCGGTGCCGCGCTGGCCGCGAACACGAAGGTCGGGCGATGGAAGCGGTCCTTGATGCGCGAGGCCACGATGCCCACCACGCCCTCGTGGAAGTCCGCGCCGAACACGCTGATGGCCGGCGGCGGTGCTTCCACGCCTTCGCCATCGGCCGCGAACAGCGACTCGGCCAGCAGCAGCGCTTGGTCGCGCATGCCGCCCTCGATGTCGCGTCGCTCGCGGTTGATGCCGTCGAGCATGCGCGCGAGTTCGTCGGCGCGGCCCGCGTCGTCGGTCAGCAGGCACTCGATGCCCAGCGTCATGTCGGCCAGCCGGCCGGCCGCGTTGATGCGCGGGCCGAGGGCAAAGCCGAAGTCGAAGGTGGTCGCGGCCGAGGCGGTGCGCCCTGCCGCCTTGAACAGCGCCGCCACGCCGGCCGGCATCGCGCCCGCGCGGATGCGGCGCAGGCCCTGCGCCACGAGGCGGCGGTTGTTGGCGTCGAGCTTCACCACGTCGGCCACGGTGCCCAGCGCCACCAGCGGCAGCAGCGCATCGAGCTTGGGCTGCGTGGCGGTGTCGAACACGCCGCGCGTGCGCAGTTCGGAGCGCAGCGCGAGCAGCACGTAGAACATCACGCCGACGCCGGCGATGCTCTTGCTTTCGAACTCGCAGCCGGGCTGGTTGGGGTTCACCATCACGTCGGCCAGGGGCAACTCGGGGCCGGGCAGGTGGTGGTCGGTCACCAGCACCTGCAGGCCGCGCGCCTTGGCGGCGGCCACGCCTTCGACGCTGGCGATGCCGTTGTCGACGGTGATCAGCATGTCGGCGCCAGCGTTGGCCACGCGCTCGGCGATCGGCGGCGTCAGGCCGTAGCCGTCCACCACGCGGTCGGGCACGAGGTAGCTCACGTTCTTGCCGCCCAGCAGGCGCAGGCCGCGCACGCCGACGGCACAGGCGGTGGCGCCGTCGCAGTCGTAGTCGGCCACGATGCACAGGCGCTTGTCCTGTGCGATGGCGTCGGCCAGCAGCACGGCGGCTTCGCGCGTGCCGCGCAGCGTGTCGGGCGGCAGCAGGCGCACGAGGCCGTCGTCGAGCTCGTCCTTGCCGCGCACGCCGCGCGCGGCAAAGAGGCGCGCCAGCAGCGGGTGCACGCCGGCCTGTTCCAGCGCCCAGACGGTGCGCGGCGGGATGTCCCGGGCAATGATCTTCATAGGGACTCCAGCACCTGCGTGGCGCGGTTGCGGTCGAACAGGCCCTTGGCCCAACGGGCGAGGCCGCGCGGTTGCACGGTGAAAAGCTGCGCGCCGCGGTCGCCGCACAGCGAGAGCGCCACGTCGGCGCCGCGCGTGAGGTCGGCGAGCAGGCCGGCGACGGCGCCCGCATCCAAGGCCTGCCAGGCGGCGGCCCAGGCCAGGCCGTCGTCGCGCAGCGCGGCGTCGCGCAGCGCGAGGTCGACGACCGGCGTGCGCGAAAGGGGTGGCGAGGGCAAGTCGCCGTCCTTCAGGACGCCGGTGCCGCTGAGCCAGAACGAATTGATCGGCGGCACGCCGCGCGCGGTGCGCTCGTCGTTCACGCGCTGCGTGTACAGCAGCATCTGCATCTCGTTCTGCAGCCGGCGCAGCGGCCGCGAGGCGTCGCCCAGCGGCGACCACTGCGAAATGGGGTACCCCACCGCGCGGTCGATGGAGGCCGTGGCCAGCCTGTCGAAGATGGGGGCGCGCGCGAGCCATCGGCCCGGCGTGTCGGAGGGGTGCAGCGCGATGCCGTCTTCCTCGAAGAACGGTTGCGCCACGGTCAGCAGGGCCATCGACTCGGCGGCGTCGATCTCGATGGCGCTCGGATCCCCCAGCGCCACGTCGTCGATGCCGACCTGCCAGTTGCACAGCGTCACCAGGCCCCAGGCCTCGGGGGCGCCGGGCGCGGCCAGGCCGGTCTTGCGGGCTTCGAGCGCGGCCCAGGGAATGCAGCCGTCGTCGGCGGGGGGCAGGCCCAGCGCGCGCGCCAGCGCGCGTTCGTGCGGCGGGGAGCGGGTGCTGTCGTCCTGCGTGTCGGTGTCGGCGAGCGTCAGGCGCAGCAGCAGGGTTTCGAGGTTCGGCAGCCGCAGGGTCGCGAGCGCCGCGCGGCAAGCCGGGGAACCGCGGCCGGCAAAGGGAATCAACAGATGACGTGGGAGAGGTTCGGCCATTTCCCTATTGTCCGGGATGCCACAATTCCACCGTATGACCTACCCCCTCGCTCCTCACCCCGAGTATTTGCCGCCCCCCGCGGGTGCGCCCATGCCCCTTGAGGCCACGGGGCGAGGCCGCTGATGCGATTCCCCTACGAACTGCAGCTCGGCTGGCGCTACACGCGCGCGGGCCGTGCCACGCGACGCAACGGCTTCATCTCCTTCATCTCCGGCGTGTCGATGCTCGGCATCGCGCTGGGCGTGGCGGCGCTGATCATCGTGCTCAGCGTGATGAACGGCTTCCAGAAGGAAGTGCGCGACCGCATGCTCAGCGTGGTCTCGCACATCGAGATCTTCTCGCGCGACGGCCAGGCCCTGCAGGACATCGACGCCATCATGGCCGACGCCCGCAAGAACCCCGAGGTGATCGGCGCGGCGCCTTTCATCAACACGCAGGCACTCATCGCGCGCGGCGAAGACATGAAGGGCGCCATCGTGCGCGGCATCGACCCCGCGCTGGAACCCGAGGTCACCGACACCGGCGGCATCGCCAAGGGCGGCACCTTCGACAAGCTGGTGCCGGGCGAGTTCGGCATCGTGCTGGGCATCGAGCTGGCGCGCTCCATGTTCGTGCAGCCCGGCGACCAGGTCACGCTGGTGGCGCCGGGCGGACAGGTCACGCCGGCCGGCGTGGTGCCACGCCTGAAGCAGTTCACCGTGGTCGGCGTGTTCGACTCGGGCCACTACGAGTACGACTCGGCGCTGGCGATGGTGCACGAGAAAGACGCCGCCAAGGTGTTCCGCCTCGAAGGCCCGACCGGCATCCGCCTCAAGCTGAAAGACCTGCATGAAGCGCGCGAGGTGGCCGACCAGCTCGCCGTCACGCTGCCGGGCCAGTTCCTCATCCGCGACTGGACGCGCCAGAACAAGACCTGGTTCGCGGCCGTGCAGGTCGAGAAACGCATGATGTTCATCATCCTCACGCTGATCGTCGCCGTGGCGGCCTTCAACCTCGTCTCGACGCTGGTGATGACCGTGACCGACAAGCGCGCCGACATCGCCATCCTGCGTACGCTGGGCAGCTCGCCGCGCAGCATCATGGCCATCTTCGTGGTGCAGGGCGCCATGGTGGGCGTGATCGGCACCGTGGGCGGCCTGCTGCTGGGCCTGGGCATTGCCTACAACATCGACGTGATCGTGCCCTTCCTGGAGCAGCTCTTCCACGCCAGCTTCCTGCCCAAGGACATCTACCTGATCAGCAAGATGCCGAGCGACCCGCAGCAAAGCGACATCATGCCGATCGCGATCATTTCCCTCATCCTGGCCTTCCTGGCCACGCTGTATCCGAGCTGGCGCGCCAGCCGTGTGAACCCCGCCGAGGCCCTGCGCTATGAGTGATGTTGTTCTCAAGGCCCGCGGCCTGACCAAGCGCTTCCACGAAGGCCGCATCGACCTCACCGTGCTGCACGGTGTCGACCTCGACGTACACGCCGGCGAAACGCTGGCCATCGTCGGCGCGTCCGGCTCCGGCAAGAGCACGCTGCTGCACCTCATGGGCGGGCTCGACGCACCCACCGCGGGCAAGGTCGAACTGCTGGGCAAGGACATCGCGCATGCCGATGCCGCCGAGCAGGGCCGCTTGCGCAACCACCACCTGGGCTTCGTCTACCAGTTCCATCACCTGCTGCCCGAGTTCAGCGCGCTCGACAACGTCGCGATGCCGCTGAAGATCCGTCGCGTCGAGGCCGGCGAAGCGTCGCAGGCCGCGGCCAAGATTCTTGCCAGCGTGGGCTTGGGCGAACGCCTGCACCACCGGCCGGCCGAGCTGTCGGGCGGCGAGCGCCAGCGCGTGGCGATTGCGCGCGCGCTGGTCACGAAGCCCGCCTGCGTGCTCGCTGACGAGCCCACCGGCAACCTCGATCGCAGCACGGCCGACGCCGTGTTCGCGCTGATGCTCGATCTTGCGCACCGGCATGGCACGGCTTTCGTGATGGTCACGCACGACCAGGACCTGGCCAAGCGCTGCGACCGCGTGCTGCAGCTGGTGGCGGGGCGGTTGGCGGGCTGAGTCTTTTGTCTTTCTCCCTCCCCTTCCGGGGGAGGGCAGGGGAGGGGGCTCGGCGGCCTTCAATGTCATGCAGCCTCGAAGGCCGCGCGGGCCCCCACCCCAACCTTCCCCCAGAGGGGGAAGGAGCTAAGGCAGAGACTCTTCGGTCTGCCGCGCACCCAGGGGCAACACGCACAGCACCTTCCCGCCCAGCGTCAGCACCAGGCCGAGCTGTCCGCCGATCTGCATCACCTGGCACACCGCGCGCGGCGCATCGGACTGGGGTGCCACCGCAGCCGACATGGCGAGCGCACGCAGCGGCGGCTGCCGCAGCATCGCGAACAGCGTGCGTGCATCGCAGTCGCGCAGGGCCTGCCTGTACAGATGGAAGAGCGCTTCCGGGCCGGCTTCTTCCCCGTCCTTGTCCTGGCGCAGCCGCAGCAACGCACGATGTGCCTGCTGCCGGCACGCCGCCTCGGTCTTGCCGCTGGCCTGTGCGATCTCCTTGAAGCTGGCCTCGAAGACCTCGCGCAACAGCAGCGCAGCACCGTCGGCGGGCGACAGCTTTGAAGCGAGCAGCCGCAGTGCACGTTCAACCGACTCGGCCTGCGCCGCATCGACTTCCGCCGACGATGCCTCAGGCGCATGCGCCTCGCCCGCATCGCGCAACCAGCGCCGCATCCAGTCCTCGCGCCGCAGCCGGTCGATGGCAAGGTTGCGCATCACCGTGGTCAGCCACGCCTGCGTCGATGCGGGCGCGGGCACATCACCGGCTTCGAGCGCGCGCAGGTAGGTGTCCTGCACCACGTCCTCGGCCTCGGCGTGCGTGCCCAGCAGCCGCGCCGCAGTGCGAACCAGCCGGCTTCGCAGCGCAGGCAATTGCGAGAGAGAGCGTTCGTCGAGCATCGGCGCAGCTTGCCACAGCAGGCGCAATGTCACGAAACTGTGGGCTTGTTCGTCAAGACAGTTCAACCACAGGAGCTTTCTTCATGCAGCCCATGTTTTCAACACTGGAAACCGACGACGACACACCGCCCGCGGCCACGGCCGAGCCGCGCAATTCCTACCTCGAGGAAAAGGCGTTCAAGTCGCGCACGCTGCTGATCTTCGGCAGCATCACCGACAGCGTGGCCGCCGATGTCACGCGCCGGCTCATCGCGCTCGATGCCGACAGCGGCGACAAACCCATCGACATCCTTGTGAGCTCGCCCGGCGGGCACCTGGAGTCGGGCGACGCCATCCATGACGTGGTGCGCTTCATCAGCGCACCGGTGCACATGATCGGCACCGGCTGGGTGGGCAGCGCGGCCACGCACCTGTTTCTCGCGGCCCCGCGCGAGCGCCGCGTGTGCCTGCCCAACACGCGCTTTTTGATCCACCAGCCCAGCGGCGGCGCGGGCGGACAGGCGACCGACATCGCGATCCAGGCGCAGGAAATCATCAAGGCCCGCCAGCGCATCGCGCACGAGATCGCGCGCGAAACCGGCAAGCCCATCGACGTGGTGCTGGCCGACATCGAGCGCGACCGCTGGCTGTCGGCCACGGAGGCCGTGGAGTACGGGCTGGTCTCACGCATCATTCAGCGCAAGACCGAGTTGCGGCCCGCCTGATCAGGCCTTGGGCTTGTAGGCGACGACGTCGATCTCGACCTTCGCATCGACCATGAGGCGCGCCTCGGTGGTCGAGCGTGCCGGCTTGTTTTCACCGAAGTAGCTCATGTAGACGCGGTTGAAGGCACCAAAGTCGCGCGCGTCGTGCAGCCAGACGGTGCTCTTGCACACGTCGTCGAGCGTGGCGCCGGCCAGCGCGAGCACGGTCTTCAGGTTCTCCATCACCTGGCGCGTCTGCACCTCGATGCCGCCGGCCACGATCTCGCCCTGCGCGTTGGCGGGCACCTGGCCCGACACGTAGACGAAATCGCCCGCGCGCACGGCGGGGGAGAAGGGGCGGGCCTGGCGGTCGGAAGCGATGGGCGGGGCGCCGAGGTATTCGAGGGGCATGGGAACTCCTGGGAGTGAGAGGGTTGAGTGGGGCGGGTGAGGGCCGCAGTATCCATCCGATTTGAAAGATTTTTTCAGAATAACCCCTCAACAAGGGTTAACACGGATGATTTGGCATGAAGTCTGCTTCAAAGTCCGGACCAGAAAGAAAATTTCTTTCATAAATCAGTCCGCCCCATGAAGGAGTTCTCCATGTCTCACGCCGGTCTTGTCCAGCGCCTGCCCCGCCTGTCGAAGCGCAGCCTGCTGGGAGCTTCCCTGCTCGCGATGCTGTGTGCCGCACTGCCTCACCCCAGCGCCCACGCGCAGGGCCCGCGCAACTTCGCCACGCTGGCGATGGTGGCCGAGCCGCAGACGCTCGACCCGATGGCCTCCACGGCCGACCTGGTCGGAACGATCATGCAGCACGTGTACGAGACGCTCTACACCTTCGACGCCAAGTGGAACGTGGTGCCGATGCTGGCCGAGGGCATGCCCAAGATCTCGGCCGACGGCAAGACCTACGCCATCACGCTGCGCAAGGGCGTGGCGCTGCACAACGGGCGCGAGCTCACGGCCGACGACGTGGTCGCCAGCCTGCAGCGCTGGATGGACCAGTCGCCGCGCGGCAAGGCCGTGGGCAAGGAAATCGAGAGCCTCAAGGCCAAGGGCCAGCTGGGCGTGGAAATCGTGCTGAAGGCGCCGTATGCGCCGCTGCTGTCGCAGCTCGCGCTGCCCAGCGGCATGGCGGCCATCATGGCCAAGGATTCCATCGCTTCGCCGCTGAAAGACTTCGTCGGCACCGGCCCCTACAAGTTCAAGGAGCGCCGCCCCGACCAGTTCGTGCTGCTCACGCGCTTCGACAAGTACGCGGCGCGCAAAGAGCCCGCGAGCGGCTACGGCGGCAAGCGCGAGGCGGCCATCGAAGAACTGCGCTTCGTGCCTGTGCCCAACGCCAGCACCCGCGTCGAAGGCGCGCTGGCCGGCCAGTACGACTTTGCCGATCTGCTGCCGGTGGAAGCCCTGCCGCGCCTGGAGAAGGCCGGCGGCAAGACGCTGCCGATCATGACGCCGTCGTTCGGCTTCCCCTACCTCGTGCTCAACACCAAGGAAGGCGTGGCCGCCAACCCGGCGGTGCGCCAGGCCGTGCAGACCGCGCTGGGCCAGGGCGAGATGCTCGCGGCCGGCTTCGGCGACACGCGCTTCTTCGTGGCCGAGGCCAACCACTTCCCCAAGGGCTCGCCGTTCTACTCGGCGGCCGGCGCCGACCAGTACAACCAGCGCAACGCCACCAAGGCGAAGGACGCTGCGGCCAAGGCCGGCTACAAGGGCGAGCCGATCCGCGTGCTCACCAGCCGCCAGTACGACTTCCACTACAACATGTCGCTCCTGATGGCCGAGCAGCTCAAGCGCGCCGGCTTCAAGGTCGACCTCAACGTGGTCGACTGGGCCACGCTGGTGCAGCGCCGCAACGACCCGAAGCTGTGGGACATCTACGTGACCCACTCGGGCCAGTTCCCCGAACCCATGCTCTCGCCGCCGCAACTGGGCGACGGCGCGCCCGGCTGGTGGGATTCGCCCGCCAAGAAGGCGGCGCTCAGCGCCTTCAACACCGAGAGCGATCCGGCCAAGCGCGGCGCGCTGTGGGGCAAGGTGCAGCAGGTGGTGTACGACGAGGTGCCCTACATCAACGTCGGCAAGTTCAACGGCCTCTCGGCCAAGAGCCCGGCGCTGGACAACTACCAGCCCGCGACCTGGCCGTTCTTCTGGAACGCGAAGATCAAGTAAGGCTGCAAGCACCGCCATGCCGTCGCGTCGTCAACTTCTGCAAGTCAGCGCACTGGCCTCCGGCCTCGGCGCCCTCGGACTCCAACCATCCATGGCCACTCCCGCTCAAGCCACCACTTCGAGCCCCGTGTACGCCTACGTCGGCACCTACAGCGACGGCGGCAAGCCGTGGCGCGGCGGGCGCGGCCTGGGCGTGCACCAGTTCGTGGTGGACGGCGCGACCGGCGCCCTCAAGCCCATCCCCGGTGCACCCCCGGCCGTGGCCAGCGCGGGCAGTGATGCCAAGCTGCGCAACCCGGCCTCGCTGGCACGCCACCCGACGCTGCCGATGCTCTACGCGGCCAACGAATTCGAGGCCGGCTCCGTCTCGGCCTTTCGCATCGGCGCGAACGGCGCGCTGTCGTTCGTGGCCGAGATGCCCTGCGGCGGCAAGGACCCGGCGCACCTGAGCGTGCACCCCGACGGCCGCTTCGTGTTCACCGCCAACTACGCCAGCGGCGACGTCAGCGTGATCGCGCTGCGCACCGATGGAAGCTTCGACACCGACCGCGCCGCCGTCGTCTACAAGGACGTCGCCGCCTGCGGCGCCGCCACGCCCTGCAAGCCCGGCGCCGACGTGGTGCCGCTGGCCGCACGTTCGCACGAAGGCTTTGCCACCAGCGACCACGACGGCCCGCACGCCCACATGGTGCAGGCCGACCCAGCCGGCAACTTCGTGCTCGTGGCCGACCTGGGGCTGGACCGCGTCATCTCGTACCGCTTCGACCGCGCCACCGGCGTGCTGAGCCAGCCGAGCACGGTGGCCGTGTCCGAGAGCTCGGGCGCGCGCCACTTCGCCTTCCACCCGAACGGCAAGTGGGTCTACCTCGTGAACGAAGAGGCCTCGACCATCGCCTTCCTGCGCTACGACGGCGCCACCGGCGTGCTCACGCTGGTGAGCGAAACCTCGGCGCTGCCCGCCGGCTTCAAGGGCACCAGCTACGCCTCGGGCATCCGCATGCTGCCGGGCGGCACGCACTTCGTGTCGCTCAACCGGCTGCACGATTCGATCTCGATCTTCAAGATCGATGCGCGCACCGGCGCACCCACGCTCGTGCGCGAGGAGTGGACGCGCGGCAACTACCCGCGCAGCTGCACGCTCGAGCCCAGCGGGCGCTTTCTCTACGTGTGCCACAACAAGCAGGGCGACAACGTGACCATCTTCCGCGTGAAGAAGAACGGCGACGTGCAGTTCACCGGCCAATACGTGGCCGTGGGCAGCGCCGCCGCCATCGAGTTCTCGTCATGATCAAGAGCGCATCGCTTCGCTACATCGCCTCGCGCGCGGGCGGCATGCTCATCGTGCTGGCCCTGGTGGCCGTGCTGGTCTTCGTGCTCACGCGCGCCGCCTCGGGCGACCCCATCTCCGTGCTGCTGGGCGACCAGGCCACCGCCGCCGACATCGCCCGCGTGCAGAAGGACTACGGCCTGGACAAACCCCTGCCCGTGCAGTTCGGCTACTGGCTGCGCGAAGTGCTGCAGGGCAACCTGGGCACCTCGATCTTCCTGCAGCGTCCGGTCACGCAGGCACTGTGGGAGCGCGCCGAGCCCACCACCTTGCTCGCGCTGCTGGCCGTGGCCATCGCCGCGCTCATCGGCGTGCCCTGCGGCATCGTCTCGGCCGTGTTCCGCGGGCGCGTGGTCGACCAGTTCTTCACCGGCATCGCCATGCTGGGCGCCAGCATCCCCAGCTTCTGGCTGGGCATCGTGCTGATCCAGATCTTCGCGGTGTCCTTCGGGTGGTTCCCGGTGTCGGGCTACGGCGCGCCCGATGCGCCGTTTGCCGAGCGGCTGCATGCGCTGGTGCTGCCGGCCACCGTGCTGGGCCTCTTGAACTCCGCGCTCATCATCCGCTTCACGCGCGCCTCGATGCTCGACGTGCTCGGCGAAGACTACGTGCGCACCGCACGCTCCAAGGGCCTGAGCGAGAAGGTCGTCGTCTTGAAGCACGCACTGCGCAACGCATTGGTGCCCATCGTCACGGTGATCGGCCTCACGGTCGCGCTGATGATCGGCGGCGCCGTCATCACCGAGACCGTGTTCGGCCTGCCCGGCGTCGGCAACCTCGTGGTCAACGCCGTGCTGCGGCGCGACTACCCCGTCATTCAAGGCGCGCTGCTCGTGATTGCCGCGATCTATGTGCTCATCAATTTCTCGATCGACCTGCTTTACGCCGTCGTCGATCCGCGCGTGAAGGTCTGAACGATGCGCATGCCTCGAATGCTCCGCCAGCTGATGCACCGCCGCATCGTGATGGTGTCCGCCCTGGTGCTGCTGGTGATCGCCATCATGGCCATCGGCGCGCCGCTGGTCGCCTCGGCCGACCCCAACGACACCGCCGTGCTGCAGCGCCTGAAGGCGCCCAGCGCCGAACACCTGCTCGGAACCGATGAACTCGGGCGCGACATGTATTCGCGCATCGTGCATGGCGCGCGCTACTCGCTGGCCATTGCGGCGCTCACGGCGCTGGGCGCGGTCATCGCCGGCACCGTGCTGGGCCTCATGGCTGGCTTCTTCCGCCGCCTCGATGCACCCTTGATGCGCGTGGTCGACGCCATGATGTCCTTCCCCGACATCCTGCTGGCCATCGCGCTGGTGGCCATCCTCGGGCCGTCGCTGATGAACACCGTGCTCGCGCTGGTGCTGGTCTACACACCGCGTGTCGCACGCGTGGTGCGGGCCTCGACGCTGGTGGTGCGCGAACTGCTCTTCGTGGAGGCCGTGCGGGCCCTGGGCGTGCGCACCTCGCGCATCCTGTGGCGCCACATCCTGCCCAACCTGATGTCGCCGATCCTCGTGCAGGTGTCGTTCATCTTTGCCTACGCGATCCTGGCCGAGGCGGGCCTGTCGTTCCTCGGCGTGGGCGTGCCGCCCGAGATCCCCACCTGGGGCACCATGGTCGCGGGCAGCCAGCAGTACGCGCACCAGGCCTTCTGGGTCGTGCTGTTCCCGGGGCTGGCGATCATCTTCACGGCGCTGTCGCTGCAGCTGCTGGGCGATGGCGTGCGCGACCTGCTCGATCCGAAGCTCAAGAAGACCTCGTGATGACGAACGCGAACAACACCCCACGGCTCACGGTCACCAACCTGAGCACGAGCTTCCCCACCGAAGATGGCCTGATCCGCTCGGTGGCCGACGTGAGCTTCTCGATTCAACCGGGCAAGACGACCGCGCTGGTCGGCGAGTCGGGCTCGGGCAAGTCGGTCACCAGCCTCACGCTGATGCGCCTGCTGCCCAAGACCGCCAACGCGCAGGTCAGCGGCAGCGCCTCGTTCGTCACGCGCGAGGGCAAGACGCTGGACCTGCTGCAGATCGGCGAGCGCGAGATGCGCTCGCTGCGCGGCAACCAGCTGTCGATGATCTTCCAGGAGCCCATGACCAGCCTGAACCCGGTGTTCACCATCGGTGAGCAGATTGCCGAGAGCGTGCGCCTGCACAAGGGGCTCGATCGCAAAGCGGCCTTGGCCCATGCGCTGCGCATGCTGGAACTGGTCGAGATTCCCGCCGCGGCGCAGCGCATCCACGAGTACCCGCACCAGCTGTCGGGCGGCATGCGCCAGCGCGTGATGATCGCGCTGGCCATGGCCTGCGACCCGACGCTCTTGATCGCCGACGAGCCCACCACCGCGCTGGACGTGACCATCCAGGCGCAGATCCTGGAGCTGATGCGCCGGCTGCAGGCCGAGACGGGCATGAGCATCCTGTTCATCACGCACAACCTGGGCGTGGTGGCGCACCATGCCGACGACGTGGTGGTCATGTACTCGGGCCGCGTGGTCGAGCGTGCGCCGGTGCGGCCGTTGTTCGCACAGCCCGAGCATCCGTACACGCAGGGCCTGCTGGCCTGCCTGCCGGGCAAGGCGCGGGTTCCCGGGCAACCGAAGCCCAAGCGCCTGTTCGCGATTCGCGGGCAGGTGTCGAGTCCGCTCGCGCCGCCGCCCGGCTGCGCCTTCGAGCCGCGCTGCGACCAGGCACTGGCGAGCTGCAAGGACGCGATGCCGCCGCTGATCGACATCCGCCAGGACCGCCAGGCCCGCTGCATTCGCGTGCAGCCCGATGCCCAACTCGCGAGGGTCGCATGACGAGCGCACTGCCTGGCGTGTTACTCCTTCCCCTTCCGGGGGAAGGCTGGGATGGGGGCAAGCGGCGTTCGTTCGGCGCAGTGCTTCATCCCGTGCCGTCGTGCCCCCACCCCAACCCTCCCCCGGAAGGGGAGGGAGCTAAAACCAAAAGCCCACGATGACCACCGTTTCTCCCCTCATCGAAGTCCGCGGCCTCAAGAAATACTTCGGCAGCAGCGAGCGTCCCGTGCGCGCAGTCGACGACGTTTCCTTCGCGATCCACCCCGGCGAGACCCTCGGCCTGGTCGGCGAATCGGGCTCGGGCAAGAGCACCATCGGGCGCACCGTGCTGCGCCTGGTCGAGCGCACCGAGGGCCAGGTGCTGTACCGCGGCGACGACATCGGCGGCCTCTCCGGCGAGCGCATGCGCAAGCTGCGCAGCAAGCTGCAGATCATCTTCCAGGACCCGTACGCCAGCCTGAACCCGAAGATGCGCATCAGCGCCATCCTGGGCGAGGCGCTGTCCACGCACGGCCTGCACAAGGGCGCGGCGGCACGTGACAAGCGCATCGCCGAGCTGCTCGAAACCGTGGGCCTGCGCCCCGAGCATGCGAGCCGCTTCCCGCACGAGTTCTCGGGCGGCCAGCGACAGCGCATCGGCGTGGCCCGCGCGCTGGCCGTGGAGCCCGAGTTCATCGTGGCCGACGAGCCGCTGTCGGCACTCGACGTGTCGATCCAGTCGCAGGTCATCAACCTGCTGGCCGACCTGCGCGAGCGGCTGGGCCTGACCATGCTCTTCATCTCGCACGACCTGGACGTGGTCGAGTACCTGTGCGACCGCGTGGTGGTGCTGTACCTGGGCAAGGTGATGGAAGTCGCCACCACCGAGGAGCTGTTCGCGAACCCCTCGCACCCCTACACCCAGGCGCTGCTGGCCGCGAGCCCGAAGCCCGACCCCGAGCTGGCCACCGAGCGCATCGCACTGAAGGGCGACATTCCCAGCCCGATCTCGCCGCCCTCGGGCTGCGTGTTCCGCACGCGCTGCCCGCATGCCATCGAGGCCTGCGCGCAGACGGTACCGCCGCTTGAGGAGATTTCCACAGGACACTACAGCGCCTGCATCCGCAAAGAACTGCTCTCCAACATCGCCGTTGCACGACCATGACCGACACCGTTTCTGCCACCCAAGACTTCATCGACCCGCTGCTCAGCGACCGTTTCAAGGGCTACCCGCGCACCCAGCCGCCGCGCCTGCGCAGCGAAGTCGGCGCCGCCGGCTGGAACGTGCTGGCCGGCGACCTGCCGCTGCCGCTGGCCGTGCTCAAGCGCGAGGCGCTCGAACACAACCTCCAATGGATGCAATCGCGCGTGCGCGAATGGGGCATCGACCTCGCACCGCACGGCAAGACCACCATGTCGCCGCAGTTGTTCCAGCGCCAGCTCGACGCCGGCGCCTGGGGCCTGACCTTTGCCACCGTCACGCAGCTGGCCGTGGGCGTGGCCGCCGGCGCGCGCCGCACGCTGATCGCCAACCAGGTCGTGAGCGACGAAGACCTCGCGGGCATCCAGCTGCTGCTGGCCGACCATGCGGACCTGCGCATCGTGTTCCTGGTCGACTCGCTCGCGCAGCTGGCGCTGATCGAAGACTGGTCGAAGCGCCATCCCGCCAGCGTGCCCTTCGAGGTCATGCTCGAGATCGGCGTGCAGGGTGCACGCACTGGCTGCCGCACGCACGACGAAGCCATTGCGCTCGCCACGCGGGTGCGCGCCAGCGACGCGGCCAAGCTCGTGGGCATCGAGACCTATGAAGGGCAGGGCGCCACCGGCGAAAGCGGGCCCGACACGGCCTACGCCACCACGCTGATGGACCGCGTCGAAGCTGTGGCGCGCCACTGCGACACGCACCAGCTCTTCGAGACCGACGAGGTGCTGGTCTCGGCCGGCGGCTCGGCCATCTTCGACCTCGTGGCCGGACGCCTGAAGCCCGCGCTGGGTGCGCCGGTGCGCGGCCTGCTGCGCTCGGGCTGCTACGTCACGCACGACCATGGCTTCTACAAGCGCATGGTGAGCGTGGTCGACGAGCGCCTGGGCTGTGAGTGCGGCGAGGGCCTGACACCCGCGATGGAAGTCTGGGCCAACGTGCAGTCGCGGCCCGAGCCGGGCCTGGCGATCCTGTCGGTGGGCAAGCGCGACATCTCCTTCGACCTGTCGATGCCCGTGCCGATCGCACGCGCAGCGCGCGGCGCGTTGCAGCCCCAGGGCGTGCCCGCCGGCTGGAAGATCACCGCGCTGAACGACCAGCACGCCTACCTGCGCTGGGACGAGAGCGAAGAGGCGCAAGCACCGGTCGTCGGCGACCGCGTGGGCCTGGGCATCTCGCACCCCTGCACCACCTTCGACAAGTGGCACTGGATGCCCGTGGTCGAGAACGACTACCGCGTGAGCGACGCCGTCGCCATGCACTTCTGAAAATGCACCGATGACGCCCTCCTTGCTCCAGAGAATCGCCGAGGCGCGTGGCGATGCGCCGGCCACGCGGCGCGCGATTCTCGACCTGATCCTCGAAGACCCCGACCGCGCGCTCGAAGAGAGCTTCGAGCAGCTGGCCGAGCGCTCGCGCAGCTCGGTGCCCACCATCATGCGCACCTGCCGCGACCTCGGCTTTGCCGGGCTGCGCGAGTTCAAGCTCGCGCTCGCGCAGGAGCTGGCGCTCGGCGGTTCGCCGCTGCACCGCCGCGTCAACATCGAAGACGCCGCCGACGAAGTGGTCAGCAAGATCGCGCGCAGCGCCGCGGCTTCGGTCTCGGGCGTGCGCGGCCAGCTCGACATGCAGGTGCTCGACGGCGCCGTGCGCGCCATCGCCGCCGCACCGCACGTCGACCTGTACGGCGCAGGCGCCACCTCGTGGTTCATGGCGAACGACCTGCAGGCGCGGCTGTTCCGCCTCGGCCTCTCGGCCAACGCCTGGGCCGACTACCACCTGCAGCAGGTGGCCGGCGCGGCGCAGCGTCCGGGTGGCGTGGTCATCGCCATCTCGCACGTGGGCGGCATGCCCTCGCTGCTCGACGCGGTCGACATCGCGCGCGGGCAGGGCGCGAAGGTGGTCGCGCTCACGCGGCCGGGCACGGCGCTCGCGGCCAAGGCCGACTTCCTCATCGGCCTGTCGGTGCCTGACGATGCCGTGATGCACGTGGGCATCGACGCCTACCTCACCCACCTCACCGTCATCGAGATCCTCACCGTGCTGGTGGCGCAGCACCGCGGCGAGCCCGCCGTGCAGCGCCTGCAGCGCGCACGCGAGGCTTTCCAGCGCCACGGCATCGACGCCACCACGCACCCGCTGCAGAGCTGGGACGGCGGCGGCATCAACGCAAAAAAGGGAGACGGCGAATCATGAGCAACGCACCCGCCGTGCTGCTCGAAGCCGGCCTCGTGGTCGACGGCTCGGGCGGCCCTTCGTGGCCCGGCGACGCGCTGTTGCAGGGCGACCGCATCCTCGCGCTGGGCGAAGGCCTGCGCACGCGGCTGCCTGCAGGGCTGGACATCGCCGACATCGACGTGGTCGACTGCCGCGGCAAGGTGATCGCGCCCGGCTTCATCGACGCCCACACGCACGACGACGCCATCGTGCTGCGCGACCCGCTGTGCCTGCCCAAGGTGTCTCAGGGCATCACGACGGTGGTCACGGGCAATTGCGGCATCTCGCTGGCGCCGTACCGTACGCCGCAGTCGAAGCCGCCGCTCACGCTGCTGGGCGCGGAGTCGTTCAAGCACGCGACCATGGCCGAGTACCGCGCGGCGGTCGATGCGGTGCAACCGGCACTCAACGTGGCAGCCCTCGTGGGCCACACCACGCTGCGCTTCGCGGCGATGCAGGCGCTCGACCGGCCCGCTGATGGCGACGAACTCGCGCGCATGGAGGCGCTGCTCGACGACTGCATGGCCGCGGGCGCGCACGGCATGTCGTCGGGCCTGTTCTACGAAGAAGCCTTTGCGGCGCCGGCCGAAGAGGTCACCGCGCTCGCGCGCGTCGTGGCGCGCCACGGCGGCGTGTATGCCACGCACCTGCGCAGCGAGATGCAGCAGATCATCGAGGCGCTGCACGAGGCCGGCGACTCGGCCTTCAACGCCGGCGTGCCGCTGGTCATCTCGCACCACAAGTGCGCCGGTCCTGCGAACTGGGGCCGCACGAAGGAGACGCTGCCGCTGATCGAGGCGCTGTCGCGGCGCCAGTCGATCGCGATGGACGTCTACCCGTACGTGGCCGGCTCCACCGTGCTGCGCGAAGACCTGGTGGACGGTGTCATCGACGTGCTGCTGACCTGGTCCGACCCGCACCCCGAAATGACCGGCCGCCTGCTCTCCGACATCGCGCGCGAGTGGGGCACCACCGAGCAGGAAGCCTGCCTGCGGCTGAAGCCCGGCGGCGCCTGCTACTTCCAGATGCAGGAAGAAGACGTGGAGCGCGTCATTGCGCACCCGCTCACCATGATCGGCAGCGACGGCCTGCCGCACGACCGCCATCCGCACCCGCGCCTGTGGGGCGCGTTCCCGCGCGTGTTCGCACGCTACTGGCGCCAGCGCAAGCTCTTCACGCTGGAGCAGGCGGTGCACAAGATGACGGGCATGACGGCGCGGAACCTGCGCATCGCCGATCGCGGCCTGCTGCGCGTCGGCACCATGGCCGACGTGGTGGTGTTCGACCCCGAGACCATCACCGACACCGCGACCTACGACAAGCCGCATGGCGTGAGCGTCGGCGTCGAGCGCGTGTTCGTGAACGGCGTGCTGGCCTACCGCGGTGGCGAGGGCGAAGCGAAGGTGCTGGCGCGCGCGGGGCGGATGCTCACGCGCGGACGCTAGGGATCAGGCAAACACCAGGCAGACGGGCGCGGGCACCTGCGCCACCTGCACCGGCTGGTCCAGCCTGCCGCTGGCCGGGTCGATGCGCAAGCGCAAGAGGGTGTCGCCCTTCTGGCTGAGCGCGTAGAGGTGGCTGCCGCCCGGCGCCATCGCCAGCGCACGCGGAAAGCGCAGGCCCTCGCTCCAGTGCTGCAACGGTGTCAGCGCGCCGTTGCTCGGGTCGATGCGGAACGCGGCGATGCTGTCGGCCATCGGGTGGTCCGACTTCAGCCGGCGGTTGCTTGCGTAGAGAAACTGCCCCGAGGGGTGCATCACCAGCGCCGCCGCGTTCTTCTGGCCGGCGTAGCCCTCGGGCACGGTCGAGACGCGCTGGCGCTGTTCCCCGACCTTGCCGCTCGCCGCGTCGTAGCCGAAGCCGGCAACCGTGGCGTCGAGTTCGTTCACCACGTACAGGAAGCGCTGCGATGGATGCAGCGCGAGGTGGCGCGGGCCGCTGCCGGGCGCGACGGCCGTGCGGCCGAGCAGGGACAGCTGGCCGTCGGCGAGCGTGAACGCGTTGATGCGGTCGGTGCCCAGGTCGGTGGCGAGCAGGCGCTGGCCCGTGCCGTCGAACAGAACCATGTGCGGATGCGGCGACTCCTGCCGCTCGGCGTCGAGGCCTGACCCGGTTTCCTTCTCGATGCCCGAGACCTTGCCCAGCCTGCCGTCCGCCTCGATGGGCAGCACGTTGTAGGCGCCGCCGCCGTACAGCGCCACGGCCAGCGCACGGCCGTCGGGCGACACGGCCAGGTGCGCGGGGACCACGCCCGAGAGCGAGAGCGGCTGGCGGTTGAGCAGCGTCAGGCGCCCGTCGTTCGCATCGATCGCATAGGCCTCGGCCGTGCCGGTGGGCAGGCCCAGGTAGGCGTCGATCTCGTTGATCGCGTAGAGGAAGCGACGGCTCGGGTGCACCGCGAGGAACGAGGGGTTCGCGCTCGCGACGGCCTGCACCGGCGTCCAGCTGCCGTCCCGGATCGCGAGCACGTAGATGCCCTTCGACGCCGGGCCGCCGGCGGTGCCGCCCGGCGCGTCGCTGGTGTAGGTGCCGACGTAGGCGAAACGGGGTGCGGGCAGGGTGCTGGCGACTGCGCTGCTTGCAGTCTCGGGCGTCTGCGCACTGGCGGGGGCCAGTGGTGTCAATGCGCCGAGCGCGGAGGCACCACCGATCCACTGCATGACGGCGCGGCGGTTCCGACCGGGCTGGCTGGGACTGTGTGTCATGGGTTCTTTCCTCTCGTGCAAGGGTTCAGGGCCGCACCGACATGGCATGGTGAAAGATGTTGTTCGGGTCGTAACGCCGCTTCACTTTCCGAAGGAAGGCGTAGAGCCCCTGGTCCCCGTAATAGAGCTGCGGCCAGAACGGGTGCGCCAGCATGTCGTTGTCCGGGTAGTTGATGTAGCAGCCCTCGTAGCGCTCGCCGGGGTAGGGCGTGCCGGCAAAGCGCTCGGGCACGTCGGGCGTGCCGTACACGTCGCGGTAGAAATCGCCGATCCAGCGCAGGTGGCCCGCATCGTCCGCCGCGCTGCGCCAGTAGGTCTGGTACTGCAGCTTCATGATCGATGCGCGCTGCGGCACGGCGGTGTCCTCGATGCGCTCGGGCTTGTTGATCGCGCCGCCATAGGAGTCGACCTGCACCAGCGACTGGCTCAGGTCGATGCCGGGCATCGTGCGCGTGAGGTGCGTGTAGATGCGCTGCGCCTCGCGCGCGGTGAAGTTGCGCTTCATGTAGGCCGACTTGTACTTGCCGCGCTGGTTCTCGCCCGAGCCGTTGAGGTACTGCGTGGCCGTGAGCCAGTCGTAGCGCGTCACGGTGTGCGGCTTGGAACACAGCAGCTGCCCCGTGTCTTGCCGCGGCGCCGGGCCCACGCCGGGCGTGCGGCCCTTCAGCGGCACGGGCGTGCAGGCGCGAAACCGGTCGAGAAAGTCGTGGAGCACCGTGAGGTCGTTGCAGGTGCCGTCGGGGTTGCAGAACTGCGTGAGCATCACGATCTGGCCCGACGAGCGGTGCGTGAGCTTGAGCAGCGAGAACATGCCCCAGGTGTCGGGCGAGGTGCCGCGCGTGGCCCAGTAGTCGCCGTAGATGGCGAGCAGCTGGGCGAAGCGCGCGGGCGTCATGCTGGCCCAGTCGAACGCGACCACCGCGAGCGCCACCTCGCGCGGCGCGGTCGGCAGGGTGTCGAACACATAGCTGGTGATCGCGCCGAAGTTGCCGCCGCCCGCGCCGCGACAGGCGCGGAACAGGTCGGGCTCGCGGGCGGCATCCACGGTGCGCGGCACGACCTTGCCGCGCGCATCGACCGTGAGGATGTCCACCGCCGAAAGCCAGTCGACCGTGAGGCCCTGCAGGCGCGACAGCAGCCCATAGCCGCCGCCGCAGATGTGCCCGCCCGCGCCCACCGAATAGCAGGAGCCGCCGGGCAGCGTGACGTTGTGCTGCTTGTACAGCTCGAGGTAGCCGTTCCAGTTCTGCGTGCCGGGCGCGACGCGGTAGCGGCCGTCGCCCTTGCGCTCGGCACTGGCCTGCGTGAGCAGGCTCAGGTCGAGGATCGCACCGCCGGGGTTGTTGGAGACGAAGTCTTCATAGCAATGCCCGCCGCTGCGCACCGTGGGCCGCCGGCCCGCATCGACGATGCGCTGCAGCGCGGCGGCGGCATCGTCTGCGTTCTCCACCAGCTCGATGCGCGATGCCGCATCCGAATCAACGGAAGGCCATCGCAGGTTGAAGCCTTTCTTCAGGGTGTTGTAGCGCGGATCCTGGCGTGTCACGGTGATGGTCATGGGCACTTTCTGAAGGACGCCGTGCGACGGCGGTAAGACGAAAGAAGGATGCGAAACCTGGGGCGTGTCTTACGCGCGGGTATTCATTTGCAAGGCCGGCCGGAAATGGAAGCGTTATGTCTTATCTCCAGCAGGCCGTGCGGAATGCCGCACGATGGCGCTCATCTTGCCGTCAATTTCGAGCGCGTCGCACCCCCTCGAAAGCATGTGGGTTTCGCGTCACGAACACCACATTCGGCGCGCAAGAAAGGGCGCGCAGAAGGCGCCTGCGATCTCAGCGTGCGCCTGCCGCGGCTTCGTCTTCCGGCTGTGCCTGGAACATCCGCGTGAAGTCGCAGCACGCCTGCGCCAGCATCACGATCGACGACGTGAGCGCGCTGCGGTGCTCGCCCTTGTGCATGGCGACGTAGCGCACCACGGGCAGCGCGGGCGTCACGTCGAGCACCTCGAGCATGCCGGCGTCGACCAGCGGCGCGAGGCATTCGCGCGGCAGGTAGCTCACGCCCAGGCCCGACACGGTGAGGCCCGTGAGCGCCACGAGGTTGCTCACCACGATCGCGTTGGCGGGCTGCACGCCCTGGTCCTTCATCCATGCGTCGTAGGCGCGGCCGGTGCCCGAGTTGTTGCCCTGCACCAGCATGCGGTGGCGCGCCAGGTCGTGCAGGCGCACGGTGCCACCGGCCTGCACCACGCCGGGCTTGCACATCCACGCGCTCTTCACCCGGCCGATGACCTTGCTCTGCATGCGCGAGTCGGCGAAGGTGTGGGGCACGATGACCACGTCGAGCTCGTCGGCCAGCAGCTTGTCGCGCAGCTGCAGGCTGTCGTCCACGTCGGGCTCGAGGATCACCTTGGGGTAGTGCTGCTGGATCAGGCCGACCAGGCGCGGCAGCCACGTCATCGCGGTGAGCTCGGTCACGCCCAGGCGGATGCGCCGCTCCACCACGCCGGGCTTGCCGAACTGCTCGACGGCGGCGTCGCGCTGGTCGAGCAGCTTCCTGGCGAGCACGAACATCTCCTCGCCCTTCTCGGTGAGGCGCGCCGTGCGCTGGCTGCGGTCGAACAGCTCGGTGTCGAACAGCTGCTCCAGCTCGTGCACGCGCTTGGAGATGGCCGACTGCGAGGTGTGCAGCTGGTTGGCCGCCTGCGCGAAGCCGCCCAGCCGGGCGATCCAGTACAGGGCTTCGAGTTGCTTGAAGGTCATCACGGCGGGCGGCTCCTGAAAGAAAGAACGCTTTTCTTCATGCGATTCGATCACAAAAAATCGCTTTTAGAAATTCATCGGGACGCAGAAGATGCGCGCCAGGCCACCGTCATTGCAACCCAAGGAACACACCATGGACTTCAAACTGCCTCTTGCTTCGGCACTCGCCCTTGTTTTTGCCTGCGGCGCCGCCAGCGCACAGGACGCCGGCACGCTGCGCAAGATCAAGGACAGCGGCACGATCCAGATCGGCGCGCGCGACAGCCAGATCCCGTTCTCGTACAAGCTCAGCGCCGACAGCGCGCCCATCGGCTTCACCAACGACATCTGCCTGAAGATCGTCGACGCCGTGAAGGCCAAGCTGGGCCTGCCGAAGATCGAGGTGCGCTACACCATGCTCAACTCGACCAACCGCATCCCGCTGCTGCAGAACGGCACCGTGGACCTGGACTGCGCGACCACCACCAACACCACGCAGCGCCAGGCGCAGGTCGACTTCGCGCCCAGCCACTTCGTCACCAACATCACGGCCGCCGTGAAGAAGAGCTCGGGCATCAACGCGCTGCCCGACCTCAACGGCAAGAACGTGGCCACCGTCTCGGGCAGCACCTCGATCCAGCTGCTGCGCGGCGCGCGCAAGAGCGGCACCATCGAGGTGAACGAGATCGCGGGCAAGGACACCTCCGACGGCTTCCTTCTGCTGTCCACCGGCCGCGCCGATGCCTACGTGCTCGACGACGTGCAGCTGGCCGGCATGATCGCCAGTTCCACCAACCCGGGCGACTACAAGATCCTCAAGGAGTCGCTGCGCCAGGAGCCCTACGGCATCATGCTGCGCAAGGACGACCCCGAGTTCAAGGCGCTGGTCGACGAGACCGTCAACGGCCTCATGAAGTCGGGCGCCATCGAGCAGCTGTACACCAAGTGGTTCCTCTCGCCGATCCCGCCGCGCAACGCGAACCTGAACTTCCCGATGACGGACGCGGTGCGCGAGATCTACAAGAACCCCAACAACAAGGGCGTCTGACACCATGGCAGCCACACGTGCGGACCTGCCCCGAGGCGAGCTCCTTTCCGATGCGCTGATGCGCCAGGTGCGCGAGCGCTTCCTGGGCATCGAACGCGACCACCACGGCCGCGAGCGCCTGTACTTCGACAACGCCGGCGGCTCGTTCCGGCTCAAGGCGGCGGTCGAGCGCTTCGCGCAGGTCGACGCCATTCCCGACAACGCCGAGCGCATCCACGCCACCGCCGTCGAGCTGCAGGCCATGCAGGCGCGTGGTGCCGACGACCTGCGCACCATCCTCAACGCCACCGGCGGCAGCGTGTACCCCTCGCTCACCGCCTCGGGCGCGATGTTCGACATGGTGCGCGCGGTGGCCGAGAACGTGCCGGGCACGAACATGGTCACGACCGCGCTCGAGCACCCCTCGGCCTTCGACGCCATGCGCCTGTATGCGGAGCGCCTCGGGCGCGAGCTGCGCGTGGCCAGGAGCAACCCCGTCACCGGCGGTGTCGACGTGGACGCCATCGTGGGGCTGGTCGACGAGAACACCTGTGTGCTCAACGTGATCCATGCGTCGAACATCTCGGGCGCCAAGCTCGACATGGCGGCCATCGTGCGGCGCGCGCGCGAGATCAAGCCCGACCTGTACATCCTCGTCGATGCCGTGCAGCACGCGCCGCACGGTGTCATCGACCTGCAGCAGACGCCGGTGGACGGCATCAACCTTGCGCCGTACAAGTTCTTCGGCTGCCGCGGCTCGGGCTTCTCGTGGATGTCGGAGCGCGCGGCTGCATTGCCGCACCACAAGCTGGCCGGCAAGAAGCCCGGCCACTGGGAGCTGGGCAGCTCGGCGCCGTGGCAGTTCGCGGTGCTCACCGAAATCGTCGACTACGTGGGCTGGCTCGGCGGCCACTTCACCGATGCGACCGACCGCCGGGCGCGCTTCGTGGCGGGCATCGAGCGCATCGAGCTGCACGAGCGCGCGCTGCTGGCGACGCTGCTCGACGGCACCGCGCAGACGCCGGGCCTGCGCGCGCTCGATGGCGTGCAGGTGTTCCTCGACCACGAAGACTTGACGCAGCGCGACCTGATCCTGGGCATCGGCTTCGACGGGCTCGACTGCACGCAGGCCGTGGTGGAGTACGGCCAGCGCGGCGTCACGGTGTACGAGCGCGTGGCCAGCAGCATCTACTCGAAGCGGATGCTCGAATCCTTCGGGCTCGAAGGCACCGTGCGCGTGTCGCCGCTGCACTGCCACACGGTGGGCGAGATGGAGGCCTTCCTGCGCGTGACGCGCGAGATTGCCGACGCTTTCACGCCTGCAATCAGCGCGGCGTAGGGCGCGCCAGCGCCGCGCAGGCCGGCGTGTCGTTCGCCTGCCGCAGGTAGGCGAGCAGGTCGGCGCGCTCCCGCGGGTCGGGCACGCCGTCGTAGGTCATGCTGCTGCCCGGCACCATCGCGAGCGGAGCGCTGAGGAAGCGGTCGAGCGTCTTGTCGTTCCACACGATGCGCGACTTCTTCATCGCCTCCGAGTACGCGAAGCCCGGCACGCTGCCGGCGAGCCGGCCGAACAGGCCGCAGTGGCGCGGCCCGACCCGGTCGGTGGCCAGCGCGTGGCAGGCCTGGCAGCGCGCGTAGACCTGTTCGCCGCGCACCGCGTCGGGCGTTGCGGCAGCCGCACAGGCCCATGCGGCCAGCAGGCTCGCAGCGAGCCCGCGCGCCGCACGGCTCACGACACGAACGCCGAAGGCACCGGCGCCTCGCCGAGTGCCTGGCGCAGCACGGCCCAGTGCATCGCCTCGTCGCCGAGGATGCTGGCCGCGGCCTTCGACAGCTCGCGGTGGCCGAACAACGGCACCGCGCCCAGGTAGGCGCTCACGGCGCCTTGCTCGAGCTTCGCCGCGAAGCGCAGCACATCGGCCTGCGACTTGAGCTGTTCCACCGGGAAGTCGTAGCGCGCCTTGGCCGCGACGGCCTTGCCGCCGAGCTTCGCGATGGTCTTGGCCAGCACGTCCGCATGTTCCTTGTGGTGGCCCTGGAAGGTCACGGCGAGGTCGAGCACGGGCTTCTCGAGCAGCGTGCTTTCCGCGCCGAGCTGGTAGGCCGCGATGGCCTCGAGCTCGGCGCCGAGCGCGGTGTTGAGGATCTGCACGTCGTTGCCGGTGGCGCCGCCGCTCTTCGCGGCGAGCGCGTCGCGCCCCGCCAGCAGTGCCACGGCGGCGCCCGACAGCATCAGGCCGGAGTGGCCGAGAAAGGCGCGCCGCGCGGCGGCCGGGGTGGGCATCAGGAAAAAGGACATGGTGGGGTCTCCTCGGGGGTGGTGGTTGTGGGAAGCCATCAGGGCAGTGCCGCCAGCACGCGCGCCACGATGCGGTCGCAGCGCGCGCCGTCGAACGCGAAGGCGTCGCCCGTCGCCAGGTCGAGGTCGCGCGACAGGCTTTCGCGCAGCAGGCTGCGGGCGCGGAAGAAGCGCAGCCGCACCGTGGCCTCGGGCAGCCGCAGCGCCTCGGCGGTTTCGCCGACGCTGAGTTCCTGCACCGCGCGCAGCACGAACACGGTGCGGTAGGCGTCGGGCAGCCGGTCGATGCGGCGCTCCATGAGTCGGCGAAGGTCTTCCCGCATGGCGAGGCGCTCCGGTTGGCGGTCGGGGTCGTCGGCGAGCTGCGTGTCGGGGGCATCGTCGTCGTCCCCTGCAGCCATGCCGCCGTCGAGCGGAATCACCTGCGCGCCGCGGCGGCGCAGGCGGCCCAGCGCCTCGTTGATGACGATGCGCACCAGCCAGGTCGAGAGCTTTGCTTCGTCGCGGAAGCCGCCGATGGCGCGCCAGGCGCGCAGGTAGGCGTCCTGCAGCGCGTCTTCGGTGTCGGCGTCGCTGTGCAGGATGCTGCGCGCGGTGCGAAACAGCAGCTGATTGTGGCGCCGCATGATGCGCGTGAAGGCCTGCGTGTCGCCCTGCGCGGCGCGTGCGGCCAGTTCGGCATCGGACGCGTTCGCGTCGGCATCGGCAACGAGGGGCAGGGCGGTGGGCGGCATGCGGTGAGTTCCTTCTGCCCATTGGATGGCGCATCCCCGCGCCGTGTTGCAACTTTCTCAGGCGCCTTCCTGCGGCCCGTGCGGCGCCTGTTGCGCGCTCACGCGTGCGATGTTCTGCTGGTGCGACACCAGCATGGCCGTCAGCTCGCCGTGGATGTGCGCGTCGCCGATGCGCGGCAGCAGCGCCTGCAGCTTGCGCACCACCCAGCCCTGGCCGCGGTTGAGCAGCGCCAGGCGCGCGTCCAGTTCCGGCACCGCCATCGCGCGCTCGTAGAAGGCGCCGGTGCGCGTGCTGGGCGTGGCGGCCAGCGACTGGATCGCGTCGATCAGCACGCCGCACCAGCGCACCTCGTCGCGGTGGATGTCGGTCACCAGGCGCTGCAGCGCGGGGTCGTCGGTCTCGGCGGCGCTGCGCAGCGTGATGCGCGCGCCGGCGCGCTCGGCTTCGAGCAGTTCGTTCAGCGCGGCCAGCAGTGCGTCGCGGTCGCCGGCTTCGCGGTAGGCCGCGTCCAGCGCGTCGGCGTAGCAGACCGGCGAGGACACCTCCACCCGCTCGGGAAAGCGCAACCCCTGCGCGCGCAGCGCGGCGGGCGTGTCAGCGAAGGGCTGGGCGGCATCGTCGGGCGGGGCGGCGTGGGGCATGGGCGGCAGGGGACGCATGGGGCGGGGCTCCTGAAGTCGTGCGCTCATGGTGAACCGATGCTTCTCCCCAAGCCAATGAATGTTCATTGCAAATGAGTGCAAAAAAACTAATATGAATCCGATGGACATCGGCCTCGCCCGCACCTTTCTCGAAGTCGCGGCCACCGGCAGCTTCGTGGCCGCGGCCGAGCGGCTGCACCTGACGCAGACCGCCGTCAGCGCACGCATCCGCCTGCTCGAAGACCAGCTCGGGCGGCGCCTGTTCGTGCGCAACAAGGCCGGCGCGCGGCTCACCGCGTCGGGCGAGCGCTTCGTGGCGCACGCGACCACGCTGGTGCAGGTGTGGGAGCGCGCGCGCCAGCATGTCGCGCTGCCGCCGGGGATCGAAGAAGGCGTGAGCGTGGGCAGCGAGCCCAGCCTGTGGCATCCGCTGCTGGCCGACTGGCTGATCTGGATGCACCGCGTCTGCCCCGAGATCGCGCTGCGCGCCGAGGTCGACAGCGCGCAGCGCCTGCTCGACGGCGTGCAGGGCGGTGCGCTCGACCTGGCCGTGCTCTACAACCCGCCGCAGCGCCCCGGCCTCGTCGCCGAGCTGCTGGCCGAGGAGCGGCTGGTGATGGTCACCACCGACCCCGAAGGCCGGCTCGACCGCACGCGCTACGTGTCGGTCGACTGGGGCCCGGCCTTCGCGGCCAACCACGAGGCCGCGTTTCCGGAGCTGGCCCATGCGCCGGTGTCGATCTCGCTCGGGCCGCTGGCGCTCACCTACCTGCTCGCCGTGGGCGGCGCGGGCTACTTCCGCATCGGCGTCGCGCGGCCCTTCCTGGCCGACGGCCGGCTGCGGCTGGTGCAGGGCGCGCCCGAGTTCTCGCATTCGGCGCACGCCGTGTATGCGCCGCAGCGCGAGAACGAGACGCTGGCGCGCGTGCGCGCCGGGTTGCGACTGGTGGCGGCAGAGGAAGAAGGGCGCCGGGACAGCGGCGTGCATTTGCCGGACTGAGGCGCCGTCCTGCATCGCCGGGTGCTACTTTCAGGTACTTACGCGCAGGCCACCGGGACTCCGACAATCGGACGCATGCCACCCCGCGCAACGCGGGGAAGAAAAATAAGTTCGGGGAGTTTCATGTCCAACCACGGCAGCGTGCCCTTGCGCATGCGTTCGTCGTCACCTTCCGCTGACCGCAGCGCCCTGTGGGCCGAGCTGAGCCAGACGGCTCGGCTGTATCGCCTCGAAGCGCCCGGTGCCGCTTCATCTTCTTCGTCGGCCGCGCGCGAGAGCATCGACGCCTTGCGCGTGGAGGGCTGGGTGCAGCGCGAGGCGGTGTCGCAGCTGTTCGAGCTGCGCGTCGTGTGCCTGAGCTTGCGCGCGGACCTGGCTCTGAGTTCGCTGATCGACCAGCCGCTGACGCTGGTTACGGTGCTGGCCAATGGCTCGCTCGCAAAGCGCACGGGATTGATTCGCGCAGTCGAGTCGTTGGGCTCCGATGGCGGTCTGGCTCGCTACCGCCTCACGCTCGTGCCCTGGCTCTGGCTGGCCACCCAGCAAGGGCGCAGCCAGGTCTTCCAGCAGCGCAGCGTGGCAGACATCATCGAACGCGTGCTGGCGCCGTATGCGGATGCGGGCAGCTGGGCCTTCTCTTCCGAAGTGAACAGCTTCCTGGCCGACGCACCTGTTCGCACCTACTGCACCCAGTACCGCGAGAGCGACTACGACTTCTTCTCGCGCCTGCTGGCCGAAGAAGGCCTGGCCTGGCGCATCGAGGAAGACGCCCAGGCCCCGACCGGCCACAAGCTCGTCATCTTCTCGTCGAACGACACCCAGCCCGCTGATGCAGGCTCGCCCGTGCGCTTTCACCGCAAGAGCTCCCAGGAGCGCAGCGACGCCGTGCAGGCGCTGGTGCGGCGCATGCGCCAGTCGGTGGCCCAGGTGCACCTGAGCGCATGGAACGTCGACGGCAAGCGCCAGCTCACAGGCAGCGCCCCGGCGCGCTTTCCGGTGGGCGGCAAGAACGCGCCGCGCCTGGAGTACGACGACGTGCTGGGCCTGAACGACCGCAGCCGCGGCTGGGACACCAACCGCACCGTCGAGCGCTACGCCGCATTGATGATGGAAGCGGCCGAATGCCGCGCCGACCTGATGCTGGGCCACAGCACCATGCGCACCTTGCGCGCGGGCACGCGCCTCGAGATCGACGACGCGCCTGCGCTCGGACTGCAAGCCAGGCCTGCGCTGCTGCTGGACACCGTCGAACACGTGGGCATCAACAACCTGCCCAAGGACACGGCCGCATCGATTGCGTCGCAGCTGGGTGAGCTGACGGAACACCTGGTGTTCGATCAGCCGTGCGCCCCCGTGACGGCCGAGGCCGATGTGTTCGGGCTGGTGTCTGCAGCAACAGGCACGAACAACGACAACAGCATCTATCCGCAGCCCCAGAGCCTGGCCAGCGCCCAGGCCCAGGGCTACGCCAACAGCTTCTCGGGCGTGCACGCCCCGCGCCCCTGGCGCCCGGCCCTGGCCGCGGCCGACGGTGCCCGCCTGCACGCCAGGCCCACGGCCAGCGGCGTGCACAGCGCCATCGTGGTCGGGCCCTCGGGCGAGACCTCGCCCAACGGCGCCGACGAGCTGTACTGCAACGACCGCGGCGACGTGCGCGTGCGCTTCCACTGGCAGAACGGATCGAGCGAGAACGGCAACAGCAGCAACGGCGACAACGCCCAGGACAACCGCAGCACCCGCTGGATCCGCGTGGCCCAGCGCCAGGCGGGCCCCGGCATGGGCTGGCAGTGGCTGCCGCGCATCGGGCAGGAAGTGCTGGTCAAGTTCGTCGACCTCGATGTGGACCAGCCCGTCATCGTCGGTGCGCTGTACAACGGCCGCGGCGACGGCGGCATCGCCCCCACGCCCGGCGGTGCATCGCGAGCCGGTGAAACCAATGAAGACGTCTTCGCCCAAGCCAGCAACGCCTCGCCCAGCGCCCAGGCCAACCTCGCGGCCGGCCACGCCCCGCCCTGGCACGGCGCCAGCGCCGACGACAAGGGCCACCGCAATGCAGCGGCCCTGAGCGGCTTCAAGACCAAGGAGTTCGGCGGCGAGGGCTCCAGCCAGCTGGTCTTCGACGATTCGAACCAGCAGCTGCGCGTGCAGCTGCATGCGAGCACCGCCCACAGCCAGCTGAACCTGGGCCACCTGATCCACCAGGCCGACAACTTCCGGGGCAGCTTCCGAGGCCAGGGCCTGGAGCTGCGCACCGACGGCTATGCGGCCCTGCGAGGGGGCAAGGGCGTGCTGCTGAGCACGTACCACGGCGCAGGCGGCCAGAAGCTGGAGCCCGTGGGCGACTTCGCCGCCGGCATGGCGCTGCTCAAGCAGGTGCAGCAGCTGGGCCAGGCCCTGAGCGATGCGGCCAGGACCCACGAGACCGTGCAACTGGCCGGGCACATCGGCGCGAACAAGGCCAACGAATCCCAGCTCGACAAGGAACGCGCCCCCTACGCCGCGATGGAGCGCACCGCCAGCGGCATGGTGACGGCCGATGCGCTCGACACTGCCTACGCAGATGCGGCAGACAAGGCCATCGCCACGGGCGAAGGCAAGGTGCCGCACACCAGCGACGCCGTGATCGCACTGGCCGCGCGCGGCGGGCTGGCGATGGTGGCGGGCCAGCAGCTGCAGGTCGTCAGCGGCGAGACCGCCACGCTGGCCAGCGGCGGCGACATCAACCTGGCGCTGGCCGACGTGCTGCGCGTGCACAGCGGACAGGCCATCGGGGTGCTGGCCGGTGCGCAGAAGGCCGATGCAGACACAGGCCTGTCGGTCATCGCAGGCAACGACGACCTGGACTTCCAGGCGCAGCACGACGAACTGCGCGTGCAGGCCAAGGACGCGCTGAAGATCGCCAGCACCGACCAGACGGTGGAGTTCGCGGCCAAGAAGAAGATCCGCATCGCGACCGCGCAGGGTGCGTCGATCACGCTGCAGGATGGGGACATCACGTTCGAGTGCCCGGGGAAGATCACTTATCACTCGGTGCAGCGGAAGTTGGCTGGGCCGACGAGCCTGGGGGCCGACCTGCCAGCTTTTCCGAAGTCGGGCGGCAGCCATCGCTCCTTTGTTCTCGTGCGCGAGATCGATGGTCATCCCATACCGAAGCAAAGGTACCGCATCACCCGTGCCAACGGCCAGGTCATTGAAGGGGTTTCCAACGACAAGGGCGAAACCGCGATCACCGATTTCGATGGCTTCGAGACGATGAAGATCGAATTCCTCCGGACACGACACGCATGACAGACGAATCGACAAATGCAGTGCCTGCGCAGGGCGCGCCGGTCAGTGCAGAGAACTACGTGCTCGCCAACGACGATCGCGTGTCGACCGGAAAGAGCTTCGATCCGCGACAGGAGTTGCTGGCCAAGTCACCGATTCCGGGTGTGATCATCCTCGTGCACGGCGTGAATTCCACGGGCGAGTGGTATGAGCAGACCGAGGCGGGGTTGTGCCAGGGCCTGATGGAGCGCCTGGGTTGGGTCGAGGGCGCGGCTGCCGGCTCGACGCTGGCGGCCGTGCGTTACAAGCCCGAGGTTCAACCCGATGGCAGGCTGGACCAGAGTCTCAGCACGAAGTCGTACATCGACGAAAGCAGCGAGTCACGTTCGCCGGTGATCCGTTTTCGCTGGGGCTTCAAGGCTGCGGCGAAAGACGGCACCAACGAACAGGACAACGCCGAGTATTGGCAGGAGCGCATCTTTCTCGACGAGTTCGACGCCTGGGGCGGTGGCCCGTTTCAGAACGGCACGGCCACCTTGGCCGACATGTGGGGGCTGGGGCTGAACGACCGCGCGTTCTGGTGGATCTACACCAACATGCTGCCTGTCGAAGGGCGCGAGATCTACGCGTCGCCGCCGCGTGCCTACTTCGCACATGCGGCGCACCGGTTGAAGGAACTCATCAAGGCCATTCGCAAGGCACAACCCGACTGCCCGATCACCGTGGTCTGCCACAGCCAGGGCAACATGGTGTCACTGGGCGCTGCATTCCTGGGGAGCAACGACAAGGAATCGGGTGGCAAGGCCATTGCCGACACCTATGTCATGTGCAACCCGCCCTATTCGACCGGGATCAACTTCATGGACAAGGTCGTCAACCGGAGCCAACGCAGCCACGCTGGGAAGAAGGGCGCCGTGACGCCCGAGGCGCGCGTCGCGACCCTGAAGAATTTCATCGCGTTGGTCGAGGCCCGGGCCGCGGCGGAACAGAAGCGCGAAGAGATCAATGCCTGGCTCGGCCTGAAGGACAAGGGAAGCGGAAAGCCGCTGTGGGAGTTGGGCGCCTTCTGGGTCGACCCACCGGAAGACCCATCCAAGGACCGGGACAACAGAGGAAAGATTTTTCTTTATTGCAACCCGCACGACCAGGTCATTTCGGCAAGTCCGGTTCAGGGCATCGGCTGGAAGGGCCTCGATCTTGCGACCCTCAAGAAGGTCGACGCGACAGTCATGCCCGAAGGTGCGAAGGAGCCGAGCCCGGCGGGCACCATGTTCCAGCGGGTGTGGGCCCAGGCCCGGCGCGATGGCAAGCCGCTGCAGGTCGGCGACAAGGCCTGGGGGCGCACCTACCGGTATCACGAGGACAACCACGACCCCAAGAAGTTCTGGGTGCCGGAGCCCGAGCATGTGAAGTACTCACTGGACTTCAATCCCTCGCAGACTTTGCCGAGCCGGGTGGTGTCGTGGCTGGCGTCACCGCTGTTCTATGTGATCACCCGCGCCATGGGCGGCATCAGTGCCAGCGCCATGCCGGACAAGGGCTATGCCGTGCCGGTCTCTGCGCCTTACTTGCGCAAGCCCGTCATGCCGCAAAGCGTTCGCTATGGAACCGTCGGAGACTTCGACCAAGGCAAGGACGGTTCGCGCGATGCCCTGAATGCTGCGAACCCCGAAACTGGAACGCTGTATGGCGGGCAGGGCAAGGGCGATGCACAAAGCCAGGGTGAGCTGATCTATGAACACAATGCACGCGTTCGCATGCACCGCGCGCAAGGCGATATCAAGACAGACGAAGACGAACACAAAGACCGTCAGAGGATGATCAACGAGAACCCCAACGCAACGGACCATTCGACCATCCTCACCAATGCCGAGCATGCGCGGTGTGTGCTTGCGTATGACGTGGCGGTGGGGAACTGTTGGTTGAGCCCGGAGGATTGGGTGAGGTTCCGGAAGACTGCGCATTGGCGGTTCATTCCGGACAAGGTGGAGCAGGAGCCCAACAATTTCTTTTCGTATTACGCAGAAGGAAAGTACGAAGTCCCGACTGAACCAGACAAGAAAAAATCCAAAAAAACACTTCATGAGTACTACGACATCGAGCACATGCGAACCTACGCCGATGGAATCAAGGATGAACGCGAAGGCCCTCCGTTGGGCTTCCTGTATTGAGGGCATTCCATGCAGCAACGTCGAACACTTCTGACCAAGGGAGCCGTGATGGGACTACTTTCCGCCCTGGGATGGCGCAAGAACGGGGGCGAGGCGGTCGCCGCTGCATCCGTGCTTCCTCCTGCCTCCGTTGCCGTTCAGCCCGTGGCGCAATTAATCGGTGCCAACCTGATCTCGCCGCTGACGCAACGCGGCTATCCACTGGCATTCAATCTGCCAGGCTTCCTTGATCCGGGACCGCGGGGCGTGCCCCCGAAGAAGGTATGGGCCCCGGTCGACGGAACCGGCGGCACGACAAAGCGCTCGCATTTCGTCTATATCCTGACCAGGGAAACCTGCGCTGCGTTCACTCTTCCCGTCAGCAGCTACAACCGAACGACCTACGACGGTTTTCACTTTTTCCTCTGGAACGGGATCAAGATGAACGGGCTGAAGATCGTCTCGAGCTTTGAGCCGCGCTACGCAACGCCGGCGCAAGTCAACGACTTCTGGACCTCAGGCTACGGATACTTTGGCGGAGAGTCTCAGCCCGACCTTGCCCTGGTCCCAAGTGTCGATGGCTGGCCGGGCCTCCTGGCTTCTCTTGACTACATCCGCCAAGTCCCTGGCAAGGGCATGTGGATGGCTTCGGCCGACGCGCCGAATGCGCCGAAGGACGAGCAACCCAACGAAGCCGCGGTCCTCCTGATGCTGGCCAATCCGGGTTTCGCTACGGGTCGCACGCCGTTGGTTAACTGGTATGCACCCGCTCAAGTGTCGATCGACGACATGAAGCCTGAAGCCAAGGGCGACACCAAGACATCCGTGGCCTATCGCGCGGCGATCGAGCAAGCCGCTGCCAATGCAGGCATCGCACCCAAGCAGATCGGGACCTGGGTGCGCGACGCGGGACGCGGCACCAAGGACGCGACGGCACGACTGGTTCTGCTCACCCGTGCCCTTCATGACCTGAAGATCGATATCGATGACTTCGACGATGTCGAACAGAACGTGGACATGGTGTCGCTGCTGGGAGACCTGGGCGCCAACACCGTCAGTTTCTCCTTGTTGATGGCCAGCTATGCGGCCCATCGGCGCAACCACCCCGTGATGTACGTGAGCACGCAAGACGCTGGATCGGCGCGCGCGATCGTGGTGCTTCCGCCGCCCAATCACACGCCACCGCCGGAGCGCCAGGAGTTCCGCTATGCGACCACCTTCAGCCAATTCAATCGACCGTGGTGGGGCAAGCGGTTGGATGGAAAGAAAGACATCTGAGTCTTCCGGCGGGGCACTCTCTCGGTTCTGAAAGACGCTGTTGCCCTTGTCAGAACGGATAGTGCCGAGGCGTCGTCTGCACCGTAATCCACCGCAGCTCCGTGAACGCTTCGACGCCGGCGCGCCCCCCAAACCGCCCATACCCTGACGACTTGACACCGCCGAACGGCATCTGCGCCTCGTCGTGCACCGTCGGCCCGTTGACATGGCAGATCCCCGCCTCGATGCGCTGCGCGACGTTCCACGCGCGTGCCACGTCGCGGCCGAACACGGCGGACGACAAACCGAACTCGTTGTCGTTGGCCACCGCCACCGCTTCTTCCACGCCGTTCACCCGCACGACCGCCTTCACCGGGCCAAACGATTCCTCGCGGTAGATGGCCATCGCGGGCGTGACGTGGTCGAGCACGGTGGCGGGCATCAGCGTGTTCTGCGCCTTGCCGCCGCACACGAGCACGGCGCCCTTGGCGAGCGCATCGTCGATCAGCGCGTTGCAGCGCGTCACGGTGCTCATGTCGACGACCGAGCCCAGCACGACGGGGCCTTCGCGCGGGTCGCCGAGCGGCAGCGCCTGTGCGCGGGCGGCGAACTTCGAGACGAACTCGTCGGCCACCGCGTTGTCGACCACGAGGCGTTCGGTCGACATGCAGATCTGGCCCGAGTTGGCGAAGGCGCCGAAGATCGCGCCGTTCACGGCCGCGTCGATGTCGGCGTCGTCGAGCACCACGAAGGGTGCCTTGCCGCCGAGTTCGAGCACGGCGGGTTTCAGGTACGTGGCGCAGGTCTGCGCGATGAGGCGGCCCACGCGCGTGGAACCCGTGAAGTTGACGCGCCGCACCGCCGGGTGCGCGACCATGGCCTCGACCACGGCGCCCGCGTCGGCCGGCGCGTTGGTGACGAAGTTGACGGTGCCCTTGGGCAGGCCGGCCTCGGCCAGTGCTTCGATGATGAGCGCATGCGTCTCGGGGCACAGCTCGGAGCCCTTGAGCACGACGGTGTTGCCGCAGGCCAGCGGCGTGGCGATGGCGCGCGTGGCCAGGATCACGGGGGCGTTCCAGGGCGCGATGCCCAGCACCACGCCGGCGGCCTGCCGCACGCCCATGGCAAGGCTGCCGGGCACGTCGGACGGAATGACCTCGCCCGCGATCTGCGTGGTGAGCGACGCGGCTTCGGTGAGGATGCCGGCCGCCAGGTGCACGTTGAAGCCGGCCCACAGCGCCGAGGCGCCGGTCTCGCGCGCCATGGCCTGCACGAAGGCGTCGGCGCGCGCTTCGAGCGCGTGCGCGGCCTTGAGCAGCAGGGCGCGGCGTTCGTTGGGGCCGGTCTGAGACCAGGTGACGAAGGCGCGCTGCGCGGCGTCGACAGCGGCGATCGCGTCGGCGGGCGTGGCTGCAGGGGCGCGCGTGGCGATGCCGCCGTCCAGCGGGTTGCGGCGCTCGAAGGTGGCGCCGCCGGTGGCCGCGCGGCGTTCGCCGTCGATGAGCATGGAGATGTCGGTCATGGGTGGGTGTCCTTTGCAAGAAAGAAAAAGGAAGAGGGGTGTTCAGGCCACGCCCAGGTAGGCCTGGCGCACGGCGTCGGAATGCAGCAGCGCCTGCGCTTCGCCCGAGGCGACGACGCGCCCGCGTTCGAGCACGTAGCCGCGGTCGGTGGCCTGCAAGGCCTTGCGCACGTTCTGCTCGACCATGAGCACGGTCACGCCCTGGTCGGCGATGCGGCGCACGATGGCGAGCAGCTCGTCGACCATGCGCGGCGCGAGGCCGAGCGAGGGCTCGTCGAGCATCAGCAGGCGCGGCCCACTCATGAGGGCGCGCGCCACCGCGACCATCTGCTGCTCGCCGCCGCTCATGGTGCCGGCGAGCTGCGTGGCGCGTTCCTTCAAACGCGGAAAGTCGTCGAAGGCGCGTGCGAGTCGCTCGGCGCGCAGCCGCGCGGGGATGAGCCAGCCGCCGAGTTCGAGGTTCTCGGTGACGGTCATCTGCGGGAACAGCTGGCGGCCCTCGGCCACCAGCGCCAGGCCGCGCCGCACGCAGGCGGTGGCATCGGCGGACGGCAGCGCCGCACCGTCGAGCACCGCATCGCCCGTGCGCGGCAGCAGCCCCGCGAGCGCCTTGAGCAGCGTGGTCTTGCCCGCGCCGTTGGGCCCGAGCACGACGGTGACGCCGGGCGTCACGTCGAGGTCCAGGCCCTGGATGACCTGGAAGCCGTGGTAGCCGGCCGCAAGACCGCGCACGGTCATCTGGGTGGTGCTCATGCCGTGGCCTCCATCTCGTCGCCCAGGTAGGCCTCGACCACCTCGGCATTGCGCACGACTTCGGCCGGCGTGCCGTCGGCGATCTTGCGGCCCTGGTGCAGCACCAGCACACGTTCGACGTACTTCAGCAGCGTGGTCACGGCATGTTCGATCCACACGACGGCGAGGCCGTGGTCGTCGCGCAGGCGGCGGATGCGCCGTGCCATGGCATCGACCTCCGCCTCGGTGAGGCCGGCCGCCACTTCGTCGAGCAGCAGCACGCGCGGTCGCGTGCCCAGCGCCATGCCGATCTCGAGCAGCCGCTGCTGCGAGGGCGTGACGTCGGCCGCGACCTGCGTCGCGAGGCCGCCCAGGCCCAGCATGTCGAGGATCTCGCCGGTGCTGCCCAGGCCCGCGATGGGCGCGCGGCGCCGCCCCGCGAACTGCATGCCGAAGCGCACGTTGTCCTCGAGCGTCATGTCGGCCATCACGCGCGGCGTCTGGAAGGTGCGCGCGATGCCGTGGGCGGCGTACAGGTGCGGGCCGCGCCGCGTGAGGTCGACATCGCCTTCCACCAGCAGCCGGCCCGACGTGGGCATGACCACGCCCGAGATCGCGTTGAAGAAGGTCGTCTTGCCCGCGCCATTGGGGCCGATGATGCCGACCAGCTCGCCCGCATGCAGCGTGGCGCTCACGGCATCGACGGCGGTGAGCCCGCCGAAGCGCACCGTGAGGTCGCGGGCTTCGAGAAGCGGCGTGGCCTTCATGGTGCATGCCTCCGCAATGCCGCCGCCTTGCGCTGCCACAGCGACGCGAGGCCGTTGGGCAGGTACATCACGCACAGGATGAGCAGCAGCCCCAGCACCATCATGTAGCCGTAGGGCAGCTGCAGCCGCAGCGTCTCCGACAGCAGGCTGAACACGATGGCCGCGGCCACCGGTCCGCCGATGCTGGCGGCCCCGCCGATCATCGCGATCAGCACGGTCTGGAAGCCGATGAAGGGGCTGAACACGGCGGCCGGCTCGATGTAGGTCCAGCGCACGGCCATCGCGGCGCCCACCGCGCCGGCGAAGGCGGCGGTGAGCGCAAAGCCGGCGATCTTCACGCGGCGCGTGTCCACGCCCAGCGTCTGCGCGCGCTGCTCGTCGGCGCCGATGCCGGCCAGCGCCAGGCCGAAGCGGCTGCGCTTCACGAGCAGCGCGGTGGCAATGGCCGCGCCCGCAATCGCCAGCACCGTGAGGTACACCGTCTCGTTCGACGGCACCACCGTGAGCACGCGCCCCACGGTGCCCGAGACCTGCTTCTCGACGAAGGTGACGGCATGGCGGATCAGCTCGGTCATGCCGAAGGTCAGCACCGCGAAGTAGGTGCCGCGCAGGTGCAGCACGGCCGCGCCCATCAGCACCGCCACCGCGCTCGCGATGGCCGCGCCGCTCAGGATCACCAATGGCCAGGGCAGCACCTCGAGCAGTGTGGCGCTCGCGTACGCACCCAGGCCGAAGAAGGCCGAAGTGGCGAGCGACAGGTAGCGCGTGGCACCGCAGAACAGCGACCAGCTGGTGGCCAGCGCGATGTACATCAGGCAGCCGAGCGCGACGGATGCGACGAACTCGCTCGCGACCCACGGCACGGCGGCCGCCAGCGCGAGGCCGATGCCAAGCACCCACCACGGTTTGTTTTGAAAGAGGGAATTCATCTTCTGGAGAACAGTCCGTTGGGCCGCCAGATCAGCACGCCGATGAACACGGCGTACGACAGCAGCATCTTGAGCGAGGGGCTCGTGTAGTACATGCCCAGCGCTTCGACCACGCCCAGCAGCAGGCCGCCGACGAGGCTGCCCGCGATGCTGCCGAAGCCGCCGAGGGTGATGACGACCAGCGCCGTCACGGTGTAGGGCTCGCCCATCGAGGGCGAGATCTCGTAGGTCATCGACAGCAGCGCGCCGGCCACGCCCGACAGGCCCAGGCCGATGCCGAACATCAGCGGATGCAGCCGCCTGGTGTTGATGCCCACGAGCTGCGCGCCGGTGGGCGACTGCATCAGCGCGCGCACCGCCTTGCCCAGCAGCGTGAGCTTGAGCAGCGCGATGAGCACGAGGCTCAGCGCCAGCGCCACGCCGAACAACACGAGCTTGTTGGCGGTGAAGCGCATTTCGCCCAGCTGCACCGGTTCGGCCAGGTAGTCGTAGCCGCGCAGGTCGCCACCCCACACGAGCAGGGCGGTGTTCTGCACGAAGAACATCAGGCCGAAGCCGACCATCAGGCTGCGCGCCTCGAACACGTCGACGTTCGGCGCGCGCGCCGCCACCTGGCGAAAGCACAGCCAGTGCACCGCCATGCCCAGCGCCATCAGCAGCACGAAGGCCACCGGCATGAACACCAGCGGCGAGATGCCCAGCGCCGTGTGCGCCCACCACGTGAGAAAGGCGCCGAGCATCAGGAACTCTCCGTGCGAGATGTTCATGATGCGCATCAGCCCGTACTGCAGGTTCAGTCCGATGGCCACCAGCGCGTAGATGCCGCCCGTGATCAATCCGCCGGCCAGGAGCTCGGCCCATCCAGAGAACGACACGCTGTTATTTCCAGGCCGGCTTCGGCATCAGTTGCGCGGTGGCGCGGTCTTTCGGCCACACCACTTCGAAGTCGCCACCCTGCCACTGCGAGACGGTGCCGGGAATCGACGCGTTCTCGCTGCCCTCGAAGCGGATTGGCCCGAGGATGGTCTTGAACTCGTTCTTCGCGATCTGCTCGCGCAGCGCCTTGCGATCGAGGCCCACCTTCTCCACCGCCTGCTGCAGGATCTGCAGGCCGGCCCACGCATGGCCGCTGGCCCAGCGGTCGGGTTCCTTGCCGAACTTCTTGGTGTGCGCGTCGAAGTAGGCCTTGGCCTCGGGGCTGGTCTTGCCGTTCCACGAGCCCATGCCGATCACGCCCTCGGTGTTGGCGGCCATCACGTTCTTGTAGAGCTGGAAGGCCGTGCCCACCGAGGCGTAGAAGTACTTCGGGTTGAAGCCCACCTCGCGCGCCTGCCGGCTCGCGAGGATGGTGTCCGGCGGGTAGGTGATGCCGATGAAGGCGTCGGGGTTCAGGTCCTTCATGGTGCGCAGCACGGGCGCGAGGTCTTTCACGCCCAGCGGGTAGCTCTTGCGGTCCAGCACCTGGATCTGCGTCTTCTTCAGCGCGTTGTTCAGCGCCGCGAAGTTCTCCAGCCCGAACAGGTCGTCCATGTAGACGATGGTGATGGTCTTCACGTTCTGCGCCACCAGCATGTCGACCAGCGCGCCCATCATCTTGTCGGGCTGCTGCAGCAGCGAGAAGAAGAAGGGCAGGCGCATGTCGATGAGCTTGCGCGACAGGGCGGTGGGCGCGAGCAGCGGATAGCCGAATCGGTTGGCCAGCGGCGCGACCGCGAAGTTGGCGCCTGAGCCCCAGGGCGGCAGCACGAGGTCGACCTTGTCGCTGCCCATGAGCTTTTCAAACGTGCGCACGCAGGTCTCGGTCTCGCTGCGGTCGTCGTAGCCGATGAGCTCGATGGGCCGCTTGGCGCCTTTCACCGACAGGCCGCCCGCGGCGTTGACCTGCTCGGCCCACAGCAGGTAGTTGGGTTCCTGGCTCACCTGCGCGCCCGCGGCCCAGGGGCCGGTGCGGGCGATGGCGTAGCCGATGCGAACGGGGGCGCTTTGCGCGAACAGCTGCGGCGCGACGGCGGCCGCGCCCAGCGCGGTGGCCGTGCCCTGGATCCAGTGGCGGCGGGTGGGGTGAAGCATGGAGGTCTCCTTCCGGGCGTCGGTATGCGCCCGCTGACCGGGATCGTAGAAACGCACGCCCTTTGCCGCTGTGCCCGCCGCGCACAAAGCACTTGACGCAGCGTGCAGGCGCCTAGTGGTTAACCCGCAAAGGCGAGGGCTTTGCGGGCACTCCACAATGCGCGGCATCCTGCTGCCGTGTTGCAATCTTTCGTCTTCACTGCTTTCGCCCCATGACCGCGTCCCTGCTCCTGTCCACCGACGCCATCCCGCCGAAGGAACGCGGGCCGCTGTGGTGCGAGTGGGTGTGGCGCCACTTCGGCGGCCTCGGCTCCGACCTGTACGGCGACAGCGATTTCGACGGCCACCTCGCGTCCTCGCACGCGGGCGACGTGATCCTCACGCGGCTGGAGGCGAACCGCCACCGCGTGTTGCGCACGCCGCAGATGGCGCGCCTGAGCGATGCGCCCTACCTGAAGATCGTCGCGCCCTGGCAGGGCTCGGCCGAGGTCACGCAGCGCGGGCGCGCGGCGGCGGTGCGCGCGGGCGGCTGGACGCTGTACGACACCACGCTCGACTACACCGTGGCCAACCCCGAGCGCAGCGACCACCTCATCGTGATGCTGCCGAAGGACCAGATCGCCTCGCCCGCGTTGCCACTGGGCGACCTCGTGGCGCGGCGCATTGGCGGCGACAGCGGCATTTCGCGCGTGGCGCTGGAGACCATGCGCAACACCTACCTGGAGCTGCCCCACATGAGCGAGGCTGCCGCGCGCGGCGCGGGCGAGCTGCTGATCCAGCTGGTGCGCCTGTCGCTCATGGAGCTGGCGGGCCGCAGCACCGCCCAGACCCAGCGCGAGGCGCTCAAAGACCGCATCCACCGCCACGTGGCGCAGAACCTGCGCGACCCGGCGCTGTCGATCGACGGCATGGCGCTGGCCCTGCGTTGCAGCAAGCGCCTGCTGCACCAGGCCTTCGCGGGCGACGACGACACGCTCACCGGCTACATCCAGCACCAGCGGCTGGCGGCCAGCATCCGCGACCTGATCGACCCCGCGAACGCCGCGCGCTCCATCACCGACATCGCGCTGGGCGCGGGCTTCGGCAACCTCTCGCACTTCAGCCGCGTGTTCCGCGCGCACACGGGCGGCAGCCCGAGCGAGTTCAGGCGCCAGGCGACGCTGTCGCGCTAGCCGGCTCGCGCGGCTGTCGCAACGCGCCGGCCTGCACCGCATCGTCCACGCTCCACGGCGCATACACCTCGGCGTGCAGGTCGGGCGAATCGACCTTGGCCAGCAGGTCGCGCACGCCGTCCTTCACGCGCGCCAGCGACAGGCGCGCGCCGCGCACGCGCACATAGGCCGCGAAGTCGCACAGCGCCTCCATGCTGGTGGCGTCGAGGTCGGGCGATTCCTCCAGGCTCAGCACCATGCGCTGCAGACCCGGCGTGGCGTCGATGCGCGCGCGGATCGATGCGAACACCGCATCCGCGTTGCCGAAGAACAGCGGCACCTCGGGTCGCGCGATCAGCACGCCCGGCGGCACCACGGCCTCGGGGTGGCGGCCGGTGTCGACGTAGTCGTGGCTCTGGCCCAGCCGGCCGAGCCAGCTCACGGTGGTGCGCGAGAAGCCGCGCAGCAACAGCAGCAGGCTCACGCCGATGGCGGCCAGCAGCCCGTCGAGCACGCCCAGCAGCAGCACGGCCGCGACCGCCACCAGCGCCACCAGCCGGTCGCGCCGCCAGTGGAAGTACGGCCGCAGCGACGAGGGGTTCAGCGAATGGCTCACGGCATTGATCACGATGGCCGCCAGCAACGGCTCGGGCGTGTGCGCGATCCACGGCAGCAGCGTGAGCACCGCCACGAGCACCACCAGCCCCGCCACCAGGCCCGCCGCGCGGCTGCGCGCGCCGGCCGATTCGTTGGCCGAGGTCGCCGAGTACCCCGCGCCCACGGGCATGCCCTGGAACAGCGCCGACAGCAGGTTGGCGCCGCCCAGCGCCAGCAGGTCGCGGTTGGCCGACACGTTGTCGCCGTGGCGCATCGCGAAGGTGCGGATCGAGCCGTAGGACTCGGCATAGAGGATCAGCGCCATCGCGAAGGCCAGCTCGCCCATCCCCAGCCATTGCGTGCGCCCCAGCGAGGGCACGCCCGGGTGCGAGAAGTCCAGCGAGATCGGCCCCACCGCCGCCACGCCCCAGGCCTGGCACAGCCCGCTCACGTCCAGCGCGATGCCGCCCACGATCACCAGCAGGGCCGCCGGCACCGCGCGCCAGCGCGCCAGGCCGCGCAGCAGCACCAGCGCCGCCAGCGCCATCGCCGCACCGGCCAGGTTCCAGTGCCGCCACTCGGCCGCCAGGCCCGCGACGAGGCGGAAGAAATCGCTGTGCGCCGGCTGCACCGCCAGCACCTTCGGCAACTGCTTGACCACGATGGTCAGCGCCAGCCCGAGCGCGAAGCCGCGCAGCACCGGCTTGGCGATCAGGCTCGACACCGCGCCGAGCCTGGCGATGCCCGCGATCACGAAGAAGACCCCGGCCAGCAGCACGATGCCCGCGCCCAGCGCCAGCCGCGTGGCCGGGTCGATGCCCGGCATCGACGTGGTGGCCGCGAAGAGCACCGCCGCCGACGACGAGGTGGCCGAGACGATCGCGAAGCGGCTGCTGCCGAAGAGGCCGTAGACCAGAAGGCCGGCGAACAGCGCGATCACGCCGGCCTGCGGCGGCAGGCCCGCGATGCCCGCATAGGCCACGGCCTCGGGCAGCAACAGGCCCGCGATGGACACGCCCGCCACAACGTCGGCGAGGCCGGGGCGGCGGGCGGCGCTGTCGTTCACTTCGCGGGTGTGGCGTTGGTCACGCCGGTCCAGCCCGGCAGGTAGCGCGCGTCGGCGGTGCGCGCCAGCGCCACGGCCTTGTCGATGGTGGCCTGCGGCAGCGGCTCGGTGGCCGAGGGCTGCAGCTTCTTTGCCGGCACCAGCGGGCGGAAATGGTCGGCCCACAGGAACTCCGCATAGGGCGCCGCGTCCTTCGCGTAGCCGCCGGCCTTGCGCACGAAGCCGGCCAGGGCGCGGTACGGGTCGTCGCGCAGCTTCGCCACGCTGGAGGGGATGGCGCTGAACGCGCGCCGCTTGCCCTTCTCGTCGAAGGGGTGCGCCCAGCGGTGGAATTCCATGAGGCGCCAGAACTGCTCGCCCCGGACTTCGCTGAGGTCGTCCAGCTGCATCACCCAGACCGTGCCCACCGACTCCTCGTGCAGCGCGCGGCCCAGGTGATGGTGATCGACGATGTAGTAGTGCCCGCCCGGCCCGCGCACGGCGGGAAACCAGTGCGCGGCCAGCGTGTGCTCGCGCTCCTTGCGCTTGAGCTGCTTCCACTGCGCGCGCTTGGTGGCCACTTCGGCGCCGCCGACCGTGATCTGGGTCGGGCGCAGTGCATCGAGGGACACGGGGATGAGGTTCGGCTTGGCGGTCATGCGGGGACGCTCCGTGGTGACGAGGGAGGCTTGCGGCGGCGGGCGCGGGCGATCATCGCTACCCGCGCGCCGTACCGCAAGTCGGCCGCACGCTACCAGCGTCAGGCGGACCGGAACCTGACGGCGCGCGCGACGTGCGCGGCGCCGGCGGGGTGCAGGCCGTTGCGGCCCGCGGGGTCGTAGCGCGCCAGCGCCTGGTGGCCGTCGAGGTCCTCCTGCAGCGCAAAGCCCGTGTCCCGCAGCAGCGCGCCCAGCGTCGCCGGATCGAAGCCCGACAGGAAGTCTTCGCCGACCGACGACACCTCGCTGCGCAGCCGCTGGAACGCGGCGTTGCCCGCCGCATCGGGACGCAGCGCCGCCTCGTCGATGTAGGTGAAGACCAGCTCGCTGCCTTCCGGTGCGCAGCCGGCGATGGCGCGCAGCGCCGCCAGGTTGGCCTCCCGCGTGAGGTACACGGTGACGCCCAACCATGCGAAGAAGGCGGGCCGCGTCGCATCGAACGGCGTGCACGCCAGGGCCGCGGCGAGGTCTTCGACCGACAGGTCCGCCGCGACGAAATGCACCGAGGGGGACGGCGGCACGCCGCAGGCTTGCAGGCGCTGGCGTTTCAGCTGCTGCGTGGCCGGGTGGTCGACCTCGTAGATGGCCAGGCCCTGCGCCCACTCGGGGATGCGGCACACGAAGCTGTCGAAGCCGGCGCCGATCAGCACGTACTGATCGACGCCGCGCGCGACCGCGTCCTTCAGTGCGTCTTCCGTGTAGCGCGAACGCAGGATCACGTCGGGGTAGGCGGCGTTGGCGCGCATCGCGTCGTCGAGCGCTGTGTCGGGCGAGCCCGTCGAGGTGGCGTCGCGCCGTGCCAGCGCGCGTTCGAGGAAGGCGGCGCGCACGCTGTCGGGCACCAGGCGCTCGCCCCACGGGTCGTCCAGCAGCGGCGCGGGCGCGCTGCGCGCATGGATGGCGCGCATGAGCGCGGTGGCGAGGGCGGTGCGGCTGGCTTGCGAGGAAGGATTCAAGGCGGGGGCTCCGGTGGTGCAAGGGCGCGAAGTTTCAACCCGCGCGAGGCGTCTGTACAGTGCATTGTTCAAAGCAATGACCTGCACGAAATGAATTCCATGGACCTGAACCTGCTGGCCGCACTCGACGCCCTGTTGAGCACCGGCAGCGTGAGCGCGGCCGCCGAGCGCATGCACCTGAGCGCGCCGGCCATGAGCCACACGCTCGCGCGCATCCGCGAGGCGCTGGGCGATCCGATCCTCGTGCGGGCCGGCCGCAAGCTGGTGCCGACGCCGCGTGCGGTGGCGTTGCGCGATCCGGTGCGCCGCCTGATCGCCGACGCGCGCCTGCTGATGCAGCCCGACGGCGGTGTGCCGCTGGCGCGTGTGACGCGCGAGTTCACGGTGCGCGCGCCCGAAGGCATGGGCATCGTCTACGGCGCCACCTTGCTGGCCGCGCTGCGGCGCGACATGCCGTTGGCGCGCCTGCGCTTCGTGCCGGAAAGCGACAGCGATGCGATGGCCTTGCGTGAAGGGCGCATCGACCTCGATGTGGGCACGCTGCCTGACAAGGGGCCGGAGGTGCGCAGCGAGTTGCTGTACGCGCAACGCATCGTCGGCGTGGTCGGGGCGGGGCATGAACTGCTCAAGGCGCGCGTCACGCCCAAGCGCCTGGCGGCCCAGCAGCATGTGGCGGTCACGCGGCGCGCCAGGTCCGTCGAGCCCCTCGACAGCCTGCTCGCGGCACAAGGTTGTGCGCGGCAGATCGCATTGACCGTGCCCAGCGCCTATGGTGCGCTGATGGCCGCCGCGCGTTCGTCGCTGGTGGCCTGCGTGCCCGAGCCGCTGGCGCGCACCGTGGCCGCGAGCCTCGGCCTGGCGATGTTCAAGCTGCCGGTGGCCGTGCCGCCCGAGCAGGTGCTGCAGGCCTGGCATCCGCGCGACGAGGTGGACCCGGCGCACCGCTGCCTGCGCGATGCGGTGGCGGCCGTGTCGAAAGACACGCGCTTCGGTCCGCTCACGGGCCGCGATGCGCAGGCCCCGATGCGCGGGCGCGCACTGGCGGCGCACCGTGCGCTGCTTGCAAAGTTGCCATGAATGCTTAAGCAGCGGTTGTGTCGAAGCGGGCATCAAACTTAAATCTTCTCGGTTAACGGGCTTCGCGGCAGGCGTTGCTTGTTCAAAAAAAAGATGCCATAAGGCCCGCGCAGCCTCGAGAGCGACGCTTCCCGCTGGTATGGTCGTGCGCGCAATTCAGCTCCACGCCACCCCGCCCGTTGTCGACGCATTGGGTATTCGATTCACATGCCCCTTCGTCACGACCGCATCTTTCCGCGCTACGCGTTCTACTGTGTGCTGGCCGGCCTGGCCGCGATCTATGTCTTCTGCGCCATGGTGCTGGTGCCGGCCAGGATCTACATCCTTCCGTACCTCATCACGCCGGACTTCGTGCGCTACAAGGGCGCCTTCTTCGTGCTGGTGCTGGCGATCCCGGCCGCGATCTACCTGATCGGCTGGAAGGGCAGCGACTTCTTCGCGTGGCTGCGCACCCCACCGGTGCTGACGCTGACCGCGCACGGCCTGCAGCTGGGCACGCAGACCATCGCTTTTGCCGACGTGACGCGGCTGCGCCATCGCCACAACCGCAACCACCTGCTGCTCACCACGCGCGACGGCCGCACGCTGCGCCTGCGGCTCGACTTGTGGGACGACCCGTACGCACTCGTCGCAGAAGTCGAAGAGGCCGTGGGCGAGGTGCTGCGGCACGACGTGGAGCGGCGCCTGCATGCGGGCGACACCGTGCCCTTCGGTGCGCTGGCGCTCAATGCCGAAGGGCTGGTGCACAAGGGCCAGCTCATCGCGTGGTCGAGCATCGACACGATCCGCACGCAGTCGGACGCCGAAGCGATGGATGTCGACGAGCACCTGCTCATCGTCGCCAACGGCAAGACCCGCAAGATCGATCGCTCGAAGATCGACAACGAACCGGTGCTGATGGTGTGCCTCATGCAACGCCTGCCGTCGGCCTGACCCTTCTTCTTTTTCTCTTCAATCTCCAAAGTACAGCGACTCAAAAAATGGAAATCTACAGCTCCGCCCGCCAACAGGAAAAAACCCGCCAGGACCGCCCCGTCTTCTACTCCCGCACGCGGCTGATCGCCGGTGCCACGCTCTGGGTGGTGGTCGCGGTCGTGCTCGCCGTGCTGTGCATTCGCGCGCAGGACAAGAACATCGGCATCCTCATCGCGGCGGGCTTCGGCCTGCTGGCCGCGTGGCTGGCGGTCAAGTGCATCCGCACGCTGGCCAACATCGGCACGCCGGCCTTCGTCATCGGCCACCAGGGCCTGACCTTCGAGAACGGCCTGCTGCTGCCGTGGCCCAACATCGTCGAGAACATCTGGGTCAACCAGGACTACATGGGCATTCCCATCGGCAAGCAGATCCAGATCAGGACCGACCTGCCCAAGCCGAAGGCGCGCGTGCTGCGCCGCGCGACCGCGCTGGAGATTTCGGGCGACGAGTACCTCGCGCTGTGCGACGCCTACCGCTGAGCCGCAGGGGCTGAAAGCCCCTTGGCAGCGGGGCGTCAAGAAAGGGTTCGATAGACTGCAGGGGTGACATCCTCTTCAGAGCCTCCCAGTAGGTCGCTGGCCTGCGCCAGCTTTCGCCTGCACCGCTGCGTTGCGATCAACATACTCGCAGCGCACGTCCTCCCCGTCTTTTCACCGTCGCCCGACATGGCCCGCGCCATGCCGGGCCGCACCCGTTGCCCGCGCGCTTTCCATGATTGAACTCCTCACCGACCCGACCGCCTGGATCGGCCTTCTGACGCTGGTCGTCCTGGAGATCGTGCTGGGCATCGACAACCTGATCTTCATCGCGATCCTCGCGGAGAAGCTGCCGCCGCACCAGCGCGACCGCGCGCGGCGGATCGGCCTGGGCCTGGCGCTCTTCATGCGGCTGGCGCTGCTGTCGATCGTCTCGTGGCTGGTCACGCTGACCACGCCGCTGTTCAGCGTGTTCGGCCAGGGCTTCTCGGGCCGCGACCTGATCCTGCTGCTGGGCGGCCTGTTCCTGCTGTTCAAGGCCACTTCCGAACTGCACGAGCGGCTGGAAGGCGTGACGCACACGGCCGGCGGCTCGACCGTGTATGCGGGCTTCGCGCTGGTGGTCACGCAGATCGTGGTGCTCGACGCCGTGTTCTCGCTCGACGCGGTGATCACCGCCGTGGGCATGGTGGAGCACCTGCCGGTGATGATGGCGGCCGTCGTCATTTCCATCGGCATCATGCTGTGGGCGTCGAAGCCGCTCACGCGTTTCGTCAACGCGCACCCGACGGTGGTGGTGCTGTGCCTGAGCTTCCTGCTGATGATCGGCCTGAGCCTGGTGGCCGAGGGCCTGGGCTTCCATATTCCGAAGGGCTACCTGTACGGCGCCATCGGCTTCTCCGTGATGATCGAGGCGCTGAACCAGTGGGCCAAGCGCAACGCGCTGCGGCACGAGGCGCGCCGGCCGCTGCGCGACCGCACGGCCGAATCCATCCTCCGGCTGCTCGGCGGCCGGGCGCCCGGTGAACCGGTGCCGGCGGGCGGCGCGCCCGACGCGGCGCTGGCGGTGCAGCCGGCCTTCGCCGTGGCGGAGCGCAACATGGTCAGCGGCGTGCTGTCGCTGGCTGAGCGCAACGTGCGCTCGGTGATGACGCCGCGCACCGACATCTCGTGGGTCGACCTGAACGACGAACCCGACGCGGTGCGCGAGCAGCTGCTCGACACGCCGCACGGCATCTTTCCCGTGTGCCGCGGCTCGCTGGACGACGTGGTGGGCGTGGCCCGCGCGAAGGACCTGCTGGGCCACCTGCTGCGCGACGGAAAGATCGACGAGCGCGGCGGCCTGCGCACGCCGATCTACGTGCCCGAATCGACCACCGTGATCAAGCTCATCGACACGCTGCGCGGCGCGCGCGGGCAGCTCGCGCTGGTCAACGACGAGCATGGCACGCTGACCGGCGTGGTCACGCCCATCGACGTGCTGGAGGCGATCGCCGGCGAGTTCCCCGACGAGGACGAGACCCTGGAGATCCTGCAGACCGCATCCGATGCGTGGACCGTGTCGGGCAGCGCGGACCTGCACCTGCTCGAACAGGCGCTGCAGACCCATGGCCTCGTGAGCGACGACGACAGCTACACCTCGGTGGCGGGCTTCCTGCTGGTGCGCTTCGGTGGTCTGCCGCCCGCGAAGGCGACGTGGGTGCACGACGGGTACGAGTTCGTGGTGACCGAGGTCGATGCACAGCGCATCCGGACCGTGGCGGTGCGCCGGCTGCCGCCGCCGGAAGCCGAGGCCTGAACACGACGACGCGACGCGGGCCGGCCGATTTGTTAGGCTGGCGCCCCGTCGTCGTCACCTTCATTCCACGCGCATGAACGCCTCTCACCGCCGGCCGGTTCCGCTGGCCAAGGCCTACCGCCTGCTGAACCACGGCCCGACCGTCCTCGTGAGCGCCGCGCACGACGGCCGGCGCAACATCATGGCCGCGGCCTGGGCCATGCCGCTGGACTTCGATCCGCCCAAGGTGGCGGTCGTGCTCGACAAGAGCACCTGGACGCGCGTGCTGCTCGAAGGCGCGGGCACCTTCGCACTGCAGGTGCCCACGCGTGCGCAACTCGACCTGACCGAGGCGCTGGGCAACAGCTCGGGCCGCGAGATCGCCGAGCGCGACGGCAGCGACAAGTTCGCCGCCTATGGCCTCTCGACCTTCGCGGGCGAGGCCACCGGCGTGCCGCTGCTCGAGGGCTGCGCGGCCTGGCTCGAATGCCGGCTGCTGCCCGAGCCGCCGATCCAGCAGCGCTACGACCTGTTCCTGGGCGAGGTGATCGCGGCGCAGGCCGACGCGCGCGTGTTCTCCGAAGGCCGCTGGCATTTCGAAGGCCACGACGAACTGCGCACGCTGCACCACGTGGCGGGCGGGCACTTCATCGTCGATGGTGAGGCGGTCGATGCGAAGGCGCTGCCGCGCGTGACACCGTAGCCTGCATGCCGGACCTGAACCCAGTCATCACCGTCGTCGGCTACAGCCTCATGGGCCTGCTGGCGGCCATGATGGGCTCGCTGGGCCTGGCGGCGCTGTGGACCTGGCGCGACTGGCCCGGGGCCGACCGCCTGACCGGCCTGGCCGCGCGGCTCGCGATCCTCACGTGGATGGTGGGTGGCGTGATGCTGATCCTCGGCGGGCTGGCGATGGCCGGCCTGGCGACCTGGGTCATCTTCTGGGCGGCCAAGCCGCTGCCGGGCACGCTGCTAGGCATCGCGGGCTACGTGGCCTCGCGGGCCGTGCTCGTGGTCATGGCGGTGCTGCTGGTGCGCAAGGGCGGGCTGGTCCTTGCCGCCTGGTGGGGCGCGCGAGGCGAAGGCACCGGGACGACACCCGACAAGCCGTAGCTGTTCAAGCCGCGGCCGGGTGCGGCACCTCGACCGGGAGCGCGCCGAGCCAGTGCGACAGCGGCGCCAGCACCACCTCGCCGGCACCGTCGGCATCCCGCACCGGAAACACCAGGTCGCGCAGCACCGCGTACTCGCGCAGCCGCGCGGGGCCGATCGGGTCGCCCGGCGTCAGGCCGGCGGAGGGGTGGCACATGAGCACGTCGCCCGTCTCGCTCGCCGCGATCCATGCGGTGAGGCGCTGCCGGTGGTCTTCCATGTCGCCCTCGAAGTCGTACACGCCGAGCAGGCGGCGGCTCGTGGGAATGCCGTGGCGGCGGGCCAGCGCCGACAGGCCCGCGGCGCCCAGCGCATGGATGAGGCCGGCCTTCAGCCGCTCGGTGCCCCGGCCCGGGCCCGGCGCCGTGTGGCGCAGCCACGGCGGCGACGCGCCGTAGCGCCGCACGATCTCTTCCACCAGCAGCTCGCGCACCATCGGCAGCTGGTGCACGTGGCGGTGCCCGTCGACGAAGGCGGGCGCGCGGTGCATGGCGTCCTCGAAGCGGGTGAACTGGTCGCGGATGTCGGCGCGCAGCCCCGGGGCGAAGGCCGTGCGCGTCCAGGTGCGTGCCACCAGCCCGGTCAGGGCCGGCTCGGGGCCGCCGGAGACCTCGGGCCGCGTGAGGTCCAGGTGCAGGCCGGCGTCGAAGGCGCCGGCGTCGATGCGCAGCAGTGCCCGTGCGCCGGCCAGCCAGGCGCGGCGGCGCACCATGCAGCTGGTGGCCGAGACGATGCCTCGCTCCGCCAGGTCGATGACGGCCGCGTTCACGCCGGCGCTCAGGCCGAAGTCGTCGGCGCAGATGCACAGGCTGCGGGACGGGGCGGTGGGGGTGCGCATGTCAGTCATTGGCGCTGGCCGGGGCCGCCGGCGGGAGGCCCAGGCACTGCGCGTCGCCCGTGGCGCTGCCCGGGAAGCGCCAGGCCGCGACGGCCGGGGTGAAGGCGACCAGCCGGGCCCGCGCGAGCCACGGGTGGGCAAGCTGCGCGTTGCTCGGGCCCACCAGCCAGGTGGTGCGCGGCGTGCACAGCGCGGCGGCCAGCTGCGTGCGGTCGACCAGCAGGTCGGCGGCACGCGCGGGGTCGAAGCGGGCCGCGTCCGCGATCTCCTTGCGCCAGTTGTCGCGCGTGTCGGTGGCGGCGGCTTTCCAGTCGTCCGCGATCCGCACCGGCGTGCGCAGCTTCCAGTAGAACGGGATCTCGTAGAGGTAGCTGTCGAGCATCAGCACCTGGTCGCCGGCCGCCACGGCCTGGCCCTCGGGCAGCCGCAGCATCGTGCCCGGCGGCCGTGCGTAGAGCGCCAGGCCGGCCACGCAGGCGATGCACACGAGGGCCGACGCCAGGGCCGTCGCGCGGACCTTGGGCAGCAGCGTGTCGGGCACGCGGCCCGCGAGCACGCGCTGTGCGATCAGGCAGGCCAGCGGCGGCAGCGCCGGCAGCACGTAGCCGACCAGCTTGGAGCGCGGCAGCGAGAAGAAGCCGACGATGACCACGAGCCAGATCCACATGAGCCAGTCGATGTCGGAGAAACGCGTGCGCGGCGCCGCCGCGTCGCGCCCGCGCGGCACCAGGGCCCAGGCGAACCACGGCAGCGTGAGGGCCGCCAGCACCGGCAGGTAGAACCACATGCCGTGCTCGTTGTTGAAGCCCGAGGAGGCGAAGCGCCGGAAGTGCTGGGTGATCACGAAGTAGTCGAAGAACTCGGGGTACTTCATCTGCATCGCGACGAACCACGGGCCGGCCACCGCGAGCAGGATCGCCCAGCCCGGCAGCCACACGGCCAGGCGCAGCACCACCGCCTTGCGCGTCACCGCGCACCAGGCCAGCAGCACCAGCGCGGGCAGCAGCAGGCCGATGAGCCCCTTGGCCAGCAGCCCCGCCGCCGCCAGCAGGTAGGCGCCCGCCAGCAGGCCGCGCCACGGTTCCTCGCGCTCGCGCGCCAGCACGGCGCCGGCGCCGAACAGCACGGTGCCCGAGATGCAGCCGGCCACCAGCATGTCCAGGTTGGCGAACTGCGCGCCCAGGAAGAAGAAGGGCGTGGTGACCAGCACCACGGTGGACAGCAGCGCCAACCGCACCGTCGACCAGCGGCGCAGGAACAGGAACAGCGCCGACGCCGCGATGCCCGCGCCCAGCACGGACGGCAACCGCGCGGCCCATTCCACCGGCCCGGCCACCGCCATCGCGGCGGCGCCGATCCAGTAGAACAGCGGCGGTTTGTGGAAGAAGGGCAGGCCGTCCAGCCGCGGCACGAGCCAGTCGCCGGAGTGCAGCATGCCCAGCGCGATGCCGACGTAGCGGCCTTCGTCGGGCGCCATCAGCGGCCGGGCCCAGGCCGTGATGAGCAGCCAGGCGAAGATGCCCGCGATGAGCCACAGCGGCTGCGGCGCGGTCCACCAGGCGGGCGTGGTCGTGGTCGTGCGCGGTGTCATGGCTGCCCGGCCCCGAGGCCGGTTCCGCGCTCCTGGCGCACCACGTACAGCGGCCGGCCCTTGGCCTCCTCGTAGATGCGCGCGATGTACTCGCCGACGATGCCGGTCGAGATCATCTGGATGCCGATGAAGAACATCAGGCTCACGACGATGGTGGTCCAGCCGGAGACGTCGTTTCCGAACAAGAGGTGGTCGATGGCCACGAAGATGCCGTACGACAGCGCCGGCACCGCGAACAGCAGGCCGACCACGCTCACCATGCGCAGCGGCCAGGTGGTGAAGGCGGTGAGCCCGTCGATCGCCAGGCTCACGAGCCGACGCGCATTGAAGCTGCTGGCGCCCTGCGCGCGCGGGGCCGGCGTGTAGGGCAGCGCCACGGCGCGGAACCCGACCCACGCGTACAGGCCCTTCATGAAGCGGCTGCGCTCGGGCAGGCTCTTCAGCGCGTCGACCACCTTGCGGTCCATCAGGCGGAAGTCGCCCGCGTCCTTGGGCACCGAGAAGCGGTCCGAGTCGTTCATGAGCCGGTAGAACAGCCGGCTGCCGAGCTGCTTGAAGCGGCTCTCGTCATGGCGCGCCTCGCGCACCGCGTAGACCACCTCGGCGCCGGCGCGCCACTGCGCGAGCATGTCGTGGATGAGTTCGGGCGCGTGCTGCAGGTCGCCGTCGAGCAGCACCACCGCATCGCCGCCGGCCGCCATCAGGCCCGCGGTGAGCGCGGCCTCCTTGCCGAAGTTGCGCGACAGCGAAATGCAGCGAAAGCCCGACAGGTCGCACCAGGCCTCGGCCACGGCGGCGGTGTCGTCGGTGCTGCCGTCGTCGACCACGATGATCTCCCAGTGCATCCGCGTGGCCCACAGCACGTCTTCGAGCAGCGGCAGCAGGTGGCGCAGGTTGGCGCCCTCGTTGAAGCAGGGGATCACGCACGAGAGGCTGCGCGCGCCGGGCGGCGGCGTGTCGGGGTCGACGCTCCGCGGCGAGGGGGCGGCCGTGGCCGTGGCATCGGTGTCCGGGTGCAGGGTCGAGCTGGCGGTCATGAGGGTCTCCAGGCGGAAGCTGTCGCACGGGTGGCGGCGCGCACGGCCGCGCGGTGGGCCAGCCACTGCGCGGTGCCCAGCGCAGCGACGAGGGTGGCGGCCAGCAGCAGGCCGGCCGCGATGTCGAACGGGAAATGAACCCCGGTGTAGACGCGGCCCCAGCCGGTCGCGGCGGCCAGCAGGAACAGCGGCACGCCGATCGCGCGCAGGCCGGTGCGCGCCAGGAAGGCCAGCGCGACCGTGAACATCACGCTGGCATGCGTGCTCGGCAGCGAGCCGTTGACCGCGTGCGTGATGTAGGCCGGCACCAGCCCCTGCGCGAAGGGACGCGGCACGTTCAGCCGCAGCGCGATGGCGTGCGACAGCATCGAGGCCAGCCCGGCCAGCAGCGCGACCGCGACCAGGTAGGCGCGGTCGTCGGGCCGGCGCCACAGCGCGGCAAGCGCCACGGCGGCGCACAGCCAGCTGCCGCCCAGCGCCAGTGTGCGGGCGCACATCAGCACCCACGGCGTGGGTTGCGCGCCGGCGGCGAGCCATTGCAGCAGGGCGAGGTTCAGCGCGTGCAAGGCGGCACCTCGCTCGGCATACGGCCAACGGTGGACGCAGGGCGATGCGCGCACGAAGAGAAAGCGGACATGGTCGGACCTTTCGACAAAGACGAGGGGGCGCTGGCCGCGCGCAGGGCGCAGCACAGCCGCTCGGCGCGCGAGGCGCCGTTTCTCAGGTCGCGAAGGGCGGGGCGGCGGGGGGAGGCAGGCGCCGCCAGGGGGCGGACGGTGGTGGCGCCCCGGCATGCCACGGCACGGGCTCGGGTGTTCTGCGGCCGGCCGGCTCCGCCCGTCGCATCAGCACCACGGCCAGCGGCAGCAGCGCCAGCAGCAGGGCCAGCAGCGTGTCCAGCCCCAGGTTCAATGTGTCAGGAAGATGAATGCCCGCAGGACCCTGGGCGAACACCGTGGTCTCGCGGTCGAACGGGTGGTCCGCGCGGTCGTCGGCTTCGAACTGCGTCGTCTCGCCGACGCCGCGCAGCCGCAGCATCGGTTCGTCCTCGATCCCGTCGCAGTTGAAATGCACGGCGATGAAGGGCTGCAGCACGCTCAGCAACAGGGCCGCGAACCACCACGCCCGGCGATGGGCATGAGCGAGACGGCGGATGCGTGCGAGCAGCATGCGCGAATGCTAGGAGCCTCGCATGAACAGAACCTGATCGTGCAGGTCAGCGTCCCGCAAGGTAGCGGGGGTGCGCGGAAGGCACGGGGCAGGCCGGCGCTACCGGGCCGGCGCCGCGCTCACAGCAGGAACGGGATGAAGCGCCGCGTGCCGCGCATGTAGTCGCGGTAGGCGTCGCCGAAGTGCGCGAGGCATTCCTTTTCGTCGCGCAGCGCCGTGAGGAACAGGAACAGCGTGGCCGCGAGCACCAGCGCCAGCGTGAGCCAGGTGAACTGCTTGAGGAACGCGCCCCAGGCCAGCAGCATCAGCGCCGTGTACATCGGGTGGCGGATGTAGCGGAAGGCGCCGGTGGTCACCAGCGCCGAGGTCTTTTCAAAGCCGTACAGGGCCGGGTCGTCGCTGCGCGCTTCGCTCGGCTTGCCGTGTGCCTTGAGCAATCGCACCGCGTGGATCGGCAGCCAGATCGACAGCGCCAGCAGCACGCACGAGAGCAGCTGCGTGAACGAGAGCGGATCGACATGCCACACCGGCAGGTTCAGCACGATCAGCACCAGCATGCATTCCCACGCGAAGAAGCGGAAGAAGCCGTGCGAGCCGGGCTGGCTGAGCGGGCCGCGCGACACGTACAGCAGCGCGACCGTGCCGGCGACGAAAAGAAAGAGCTGGAACCAGAGGAGCATGGCGGCCGAATTTACACGGCCCCGCGCGGTTCGTGTGGCTCAGCCGGAGATCGAAAACCCGCCGTCGACCGGGATGGCGGTGCCGGTCACGTAGTCGGAGGCGGCGCTCGCCAGGAACACGGCGGTGCCTGCGATGTCCGAGGGCTGGCCCCAGCGGCCGGCCGCGGCGCGCGCCTTCACGCGCTCGTACAGGCCCGGGATCTGGTTGCGTGCACCGTCGGTCAGCTCGGTCTCGAACCAGCCCGGAAGGATCGCGTTGACCTGGATCTGGTCGGCCGCCCACGAGAGCGCGGTCGACTTGGTGAGCTGCACGATGCCGGCCTTGCTCGCGGCGTAGGCCGGGGCGTAGGGCGCGCCGAAGATCGACATCATCGAGCCGATGTTGATGATCTTGCCGCCGCCCGCGGCCTTGAGGTGCGGGTGTGCGGCGCGGCTGCACAGGAAGGCGCTGGTGAGGTTGGTGTCCATCACCTGGTGCCACTCGGCCAGCGCGAGCTGGTCGACTGGCTTGCGCACCGTGGTGCCGGCGTTGTTGATGAGGATGTCGAGCCGGCCGCAGCGCGCGGCGACCTCGTCGAAGGCCTGCTGCACCGAGGCTTCGTCGGTCACGTCGAGTGCGAGCGCGAAGCTGTCGCTGCCCAATGCCTTCAGCGATTCGACCGCGGCGGCCGACTTCTGTGCATTGCGCGCCGCGACGATGACGCGGGCGCCGGCCTTGGCGAGGCCCTGCGCCATGCCGAGGCCGATGCCGCCGTTGCCGCCGGTGACGAGTGCGACTTTTCCTGTGAGATCGAACATCAAGGGGTTGCTGGTTTCTTGGAGACGAGCGTCAGGATATCGTAGCTCGCGACCAGTTCGCCGAGCTGGTTGGTCACCTCCACGTCCCAGGCCACCACGCCCTGGCCCTGGCCGCTCGCGTCCTTCTTGTTGCGGTCGATCTTGCGCTTGCAGGTCAGGCGCGCCTGGATGGTGTCGCCGATGCCCACGGGCTTGACGAAGCGCAGCGTGTCCAGGCCGTAGTTGGCCAGCACCGGGCCGGGCGAGGGCGACACGAACAGGCCCGCGGCCGCCGACAGCACGAAATAGCCGTGCGCGATGCGCTTGCCGAAGGGCGAGGCCTTGGCCGCCTCTTCGTCGAAGTGCATGTAGAAGTAGTCGCCCGAGATGCCGCCGAAGGCGACGATGTCGGCTTCGCCCACGGTGCGGCGGTGCGTGAGCAGCGAGTCGCCGATGCGCAGTTCCTCGAAGTAGCGGCGGAAGGGGTGCACCTCGCTCTCGCGCAGCGCGGCGCCGCGCACGTGCTCGCCGGTCACGGCCGCGAGCATGGTGGGCGAGCCCTGCAGCGCGGCACGCTGCAGGTAGTGCTTCACGGCACGCAGGCCGCCGAGCTCTTCGCCGCCGCCCGCGCGGCCCGGGCCGCCGTGCTTCAGCACCGGCAGCGGCGAGCCGTGGCCGGTCGATTCGGCGGCGGCCTCGCGGTCGAGCACCAGCAGGCGGCCGTGCCACGCGGCAGCCACCGGAATGGCCTTGGCCGCAATGGCCGGGTCGCGCGTGACCAGCGTGCCCACGAGGCTGCCCTTGCCGCGCGCGGCCAGTGCCAGCGCTTCGTCGATGCCGTCGTAGGGCATGAGCGTGCTGACGGGGCCGAAGGCCTCGACGTCGTGCGCCGCGTCGTGTTCGAGCGGCTTGCGGCTCAGGAGCAGCGTGGGCGCGAAGAACGCGCCTTCGCTCACGCCGTCGCCCACCGGCGAGAAGCCGTCGCGCGCGCCGTACACCAGCTCCGCGCCCTGCAGCAGCGTGGCGACGCGCTCGGCCACGTCGGCCTGCTGGTCGCGCGAGGCGAGGGCGCCCATGCGCACGTCTTCGCGCGACGGATCGCCGATGACGGTCTTGGCCAGGCGGGCGCGCAGCTTCTCGGCCACCGCATCGAGGTGCTGGCGCGGCACGATCGCGCGGCGGATGGCGGTGCACTTCTGGCCGGCCTTGATGGTCATCTCGCGCGCCACTTCCTTCACGAAGAGATCGAACTCCTCGTCGTCGGGCGTCACGTCGGGCGCGAGGATCGCGCAGTTCAGCGAGTCGGCCTCGGCATTGAACGGGATCGACTGGCGCACCAGGTTCGCGTTCACGCGCAGCTTGGCGGCGGTGTCGGCCGAGCCGGTGAAGGTGACGACGTCGGGGCCTTCGAGGCGGTCGAGCAGGTCGCCCGTGCTGCCGATCACCAACTGCAGGCTGCCTTCGGGCAGGATGCCCGACTGCACGATGAGCTTCATCAGCGCCTCGGTGAGGTAGCTGGTGGCCGTGGCCGGCTTGCCGATGCAGGGCATGCCCGCCAGGAAGCTGGGCGCGAACTTCTCGAGCAGGCCCCACACCGGGAAGTTGAAGGCGTTGATGTGCACCGCCACGCCGCCGCGCGGCACCAGGATGTGCGTGCCCGCGAAGCCGCCCTTCTTGCCGAGCGGGAAGGCCGGGCCTTCGTGCACGAGGTTGCCCGAGGGCAGCTCGTTGGTGCCGATGCTGGCGTAGGCGCTCAGCGTGCCGGCGCCGCCTTCGATGTCGATCCAGCCGTCGGCGCGCGTGGCGCCCGTGTGGGCCGACACGGCATACAGCGCTTCCTTGTTCGCGGCCAGGTACTTGGCCAGCGCCTTCAGGCGTTCGGCGCGCTGCTGGAAGTCGAGCTTCATGAGCGCGGGGATGCCGACGCGGCGCGCGTGCGCCAGTGCTTCGGCGAAGTCGATGGCCTCGGCGTGCGTGCTCGCCACGGCCTGGCCGTTGACGGCGCTGCGCAGCGATTGCGCGGCTTGCTGGCCGATCCAGCGGCCGGCGATGTAGCTTTGAAGGGTGGTCATGCGGATGTCCTTTCGAGGTGTTGCTCCTTCCCCCGCTGGGGGAAGGTTGGGATGGGGGCCAGCGGCTTTCGTTCGGCGCAGTGCGCCATCAAACGCCGCGTGCCCCCACCCCGACCCTCCCCCGGAAGGGGAGGGAGAAAAACAGGGTCATTTCTTGTTCCCGATGCCCAGGTAGGTATCGATGATTCTTTGGTCGTGCAGCAGATCGCCGGCATTGCCTTCGAGCGCCACCGCGCCCATCTCGAGCACATAGGCGCGGTCGGCCACCTGCAGCGCGGCGCGGGCGTTCTGTTCCACCAGCAGCACCGAGACGCCGTGCTTGCGCAGCTGCGACACCACGCGCAGCACCTCGCGCACCACCAGCGGGGCCAGGCCGAGCGAAGGCTCGTCGAGCATCAGCAGGCGCGGGCGCGCCATGAGCGCGCGGCCGATGGCCAGCATCTGGCGCTCGCCGCCCGAGAGCGTGGAGGCCATCTGCGGACGGCGTTCCTTCAGGCGCGGAAAGATCTCGAAGATCTCGTCCATGCGCGCACGCTGGTCGCGCTGGCCCTTGCGCCACTGGTAGAAGCCGCCGAGCAGCAGGTTGTCTTCGACCGACATTTCGCCGAAGAGCTCGCGCCGCTCGGGCACCAGCGCCACGCCGCGCGCCACCATGGTCTCGACGCCGGGGCGCGCGATGCGCTCGCCGTCGAGCGACAGCTTGCCGCTCGACTGGAGCAGGCCCATGGCCGCGCACAGCAGCGTGGTCTTGCCGGCGCCGTTGGGACCGATCACGGTGACGATCTCGCCTTCGTTCACGTGCAGGCGCACGCTGTGCACCGCCTCGACGGTGCGGTAGGCGACGCAGAAGTCTTCCAGTTGAAGAATGGGGTGGCTCATCGGGCGTCTTCCAGCAGTTCGTCGTCGGCGCCGCCCAGGTAGGCCTCGAGCACGCGCGGGTTGGCCTGCACTTCGGCCGGCGTGCCGGTGGCGATCACGGTGCCGAACTCGAGCACGGTGATGCGATCGGCGAGGTTCATCACGAACTCCATGTCGTGTTCCACCACGAGGATGCCCAGGCCTTCGGCGCGCAGCTGGCCCAGCAGCTCCGAGAGCGCGCGCTTTTCCAGGTGGCGCAGGCCGGCGGCGGGTTCGTCCAGCAGCAGCACCGAGGGCTGGCCGGCGAGCGCGCGCGCGATCTCGACCACGCGCTGCTGCCCCAGCGACAGCGACGCGGCCGGCGTGTCGGCGTGCGCGCCCAGGCCGCAGCGCTCGATCTGCTTGCGGGCCTCGGCCATCAGCGCGGCTTCTTCGGCGCGGTCCAGCCGCAGCATCGCCGCGAGCCAGCCGCGTTTCGCACGCAGGTGCGCACCGAGCGCCACGTTCTCGACCACGCTGCGCTGGCCCAGCAGGCGCACGTGCTGGAAGGTGCGACCCAGGCCGCGCGCCGCGAAGGCGCGCGAGGGGCGACCCGACATGGCATCGCCTTCGAGCCGCACTTGGCCCGAGCTGGGGTCGTCCACGCCCGAGATCATGTTGAAGAAGGTGCTCTTGCCCGCGCCGTTCGGTCCGATCAGCGCGTGGATCTCGCCGGCCTTCAGCGTCATCGAGATGTCGTTGTTGGCGATGAGGCCGCCGAAGCGCTTGCTGACCGCGTCGGCCTGCAACAGCATCGTGCCCGCCGCCGGCAGCACGCGCTGCGCGAGCTGCGCCGCGGGTGCGGCTGCGTTGGCTGCAGGTGCCTTGGCCACCGGCCGCACCCAGCGGCTCACGAGCCGCGCCAGCGTGGGCCACAGGCCATCGGCAAAGCGCTGCAGCACGAACAGCATCAGCAGGCCGAACACCACCACCTCGAAGTTGCCGCTGGTGCCCAGCAGCGCGGGAAGGATGTCCTGCAGCTTCTCCTTCAGCAGCGTGATCAGCGTGGCACCGAGCACCGCGCCCCACAGGTGGCCCGCGCCACCGACCACCGCCATGAACAGCATCTCGATGCCGATGTTCAGGTTGAAGGGCGTGGGGTTCACGAAGCGCTGCATGTGCGCGTAGAGCCAGCCCGACACGGCCGCCAGCAGCGCGGCCAGCACGAACAGCTTGATGCGGTGGCGCGCCGTGTCCACGCCCATCGACTCGGCCATGAGCCGGCCGCCCTTGAGCGCGCGGATGGCGCGGCCTTCGCGCGAGTCGAGCAGGTTGTGCAGCGCCCACAGCGCCAGCAGCAGCACGGCCCAGATCACCACGCCGAGCGCACGCGGCGAGGCCAGCGAGATGCCCGCGATCACCAGCGGCGGCACGCCCGTGATGCCGGTCTGGCCGCCCAGGAACTCCATGTTGCCGAGCAGGAAGTACAGGCTCAGGCCCCAGGCGATGGTGCACAGCGGCAGGTAGTGGCCCGACAGCTTGAGCGTGACCGCGCCGAGCGCCCAGGCCAGCGCGAAGGTCAGCACCAGCCCGAGCAGCAGGCCGAGCCACGGCACCAGCGCCGAACCGGCGAGGCCGCCCAGCCAGCCCGCGGCCGTGGGCGAGGTGCAGATCCACGCGGTGGCATAGGCGCCCATGCCGACGAACGCGGCCTGGCCGAAGGAGGTCATGCCGCCCACGCCGGTCAGCATGACCAGCCCAGCGGCGACCAATGCGTACAGGCCGATGTTGCTGAGCACCGCGACCGTGAAGTCGGGCAGCCAGCCCCAGGCCAGCGCGAGCGCCACGATGCACACCAGCGTGAGGGTGCGCGGCGTGACCAGCGGACGGCCCGCGTGTGCCGTCGTGGCAGAAGAAGTGGTGGGCGACGCGCTCATTCCTCGTCCTCCACATGGTGGCTGCGCAGCGAACGCCACCACAGCACCGGAATGATCAACGTGAACACCAGCACTTCCTTGTAGGCGCTGGCCCAGAACGAAGAAAAGGCCTCCAGCAGGCCGACCAGCAGCGCGCCCGCGAGCGCCAGCGGATAGCTCGCGAGCCCGCCCACGATGGCGGCCACGAAGCCCTTCAGGCCGATGAGAAAACCGGTGTCGTAGTAGACCGTGGTGATCGGTGCGATCAGCAGGCCCGACACCGCGCCGATGAGCGCGGCGAGCGCAAAGCTCAGGTCGCCCGACAGCTCGGTGGGAATGCCCGAGAGCCGCGCGCCCACGCGGTTGATGGCGGTGGCGCGCAGCGCCTTGCCGACCATGGAGCGGCCGAAGAACCAGAACATGGCGATCACCAAGAGCAGCGTGACGCCCACCACCACGAGCGACTGGCCGCTCACGGGGATGCCGCCGATGTCGAAGCGCACGTCCGAGAACGGCGTGGTGCGCGAACCTTCGGCACCGAAGAAGAACAGGCCCAGGCCGACCAGCACGCCGTGCAGCGCGACCGAGACGATCAGCAGCATCAACACCGTGGCGTCGGCCAGCGGGCGGTACGCCAGGCGGTACAGCAGCGGGCCCAGCGGCGCGATCAGCACCAGCGTGGTCACCGCCTGCATCGTCATCGACGTGGGCTTGAGGCCCAGCACCAGCACCGCGGCGATCGCCGGGAAGGCGACGCACCAGGTGAAGGCCGAGCGCCAGTCGATGGTCGCGCCGCGCTTCCAGCGCCACACCTCCACGACGAGCGCCATGACGCCCAGCGCCACCAGCAGCCACAGCGTGGCCGGCGTACGCCCGCCCTGCAGCGCCGCCATCGAGAGCGCACCGAAGGCGACGAACTCGCCCTGCGGAATGAAGATCACGCGCGTGACCGAAAACACCAGCACCAGCGCGAGCGCCATCAGTCCGTAGACCGCGCCGTTCACGATGCCGTCCTGCCCCAGCAACAGGGCAATCTGCAAGTCCATAAAACAACCTTCGGGCGTCGCCCGTGATTCAGATCAGGAACACCGAGGAACCGGCTTTGCCGGGCCTCAGGTGTTGCCCCCGGTAGGGGGTTGGAGAAGCGACACGAAGTGCGCGAAGCCTGGGGGCGAGTTCAGTGCTTCAGGGCTGGAATTTCCAGGCGCCGTTTTCGATCTTGACCATCACGCGGGCACGCTGGTCCAGACCCAGGTGATCGGCCGCCGTCATGTTGAACACGCCGTGCGCGCCCGACACGTCCTTGGTCTGCTCGAGCGCGTCGCGCAGGGCGGCGCGGAACTCGGGCGTGCCCGGCTGGGCCTTCTTCAGCGCGACCGGCACGGCCGAGCTCATCAACAGGCCCGCGTCCCAGGCGTGCGCGCCGAAGGTCGAGACCGTGCCCTTGCCGTAGGCGGCTTCATAGGCGGCGACGTAGGCGAGCGCAGACTTCTTCACCGGGTTGCTGGCGGGCAGCTGGTCGGCCACGAGCACCGGGCCGGCCGGCAGGAAGGTGCCGTCCACGTCCTTGCCGCCCACGCGCAGGAAGTCGGCGTTGGCCACGCCGTGCGTCTGGTACATCTTGCCGGTGTAGCCGCGCTCCTTGAGCGTCTTCTGCGGCAGCGCGGCCGGCGTGCCGGAGCCGGCGACCAGCACCGCGTCGGGCTTGGCCGACATGAGCTTCAGCGCCTGGCCGGTGACCGAGGTGTCGGAGCGCGCATAGCGTTCGTTGGCCACGATCTTGATCTTCTTCAGGTCGGCGGCTTTGGCGAACTCCTGCGACCAGCCTTCGCCGTACGCGTCGGAGAAGCCGATGAATCCGACCGTCTTCACGCCGTTGGCGGCCATGTGCTCGGCGATGGCCAGCGACATCATGATGTCGTTTTGCGGCGTCTTGAACACCCACTTCTTCTTGGCGTCCATCGGCTCGATGATGCGGGCCGAGGCGGCCACCGAGATCATCGGCGTCTGCGCCTCGCTGGCCACGTCGATCATCGCGAGCGAGGCCGGCGTGGTGGTCGAGCCCAGGATCACGTCGACCTTGTTCTCGGCGATCAGCTTGCGCGTGTTGTTCACGGCGGCCGTGGTGTCGGAGGCATCGTCCAGCACGATGTAGTTGATCTTCTGCCCGCCGATCGTCTTGGGCATCAGCGCGATGGTGTTCTTCTCGGGAATGCCGAGCGACGCCGCCGGCCCGGTGGCCGAGATGGTCACGCCGACGTTGACGTCGGCCCAGGCCGAGAGGGCCGTGGCGCACAGGGCGGCGATCAGCAGGGGCTTGAAGAATTTCATGGTTGGTTTGTCTCCGGGTTGAAAGGGGAAAGGCCGAGGGAAAAGCCGTGCGTTCAACGCTCGTCGAAGGACAGCGTGACGCGTTCGGTCAGGGGGTGGGCCTGGCAGGTCAGCACGAATCCCGCGGCCACCTCATTCTTGTCGAGGGCGAAGTTTCTTTCCATGCGGACTTCCCCGTCCACGCACTTCGCGCGGCAGGTGCCGCACACGCCCGAGGTGCACGAGAACGGCACCTCGAGCCCGGCCGCCGACGCCGCATCGAGGATGCTGGGCTGGCCCTCGGTGTAGGTGATCTCGCGCTGCAGGCCGTCGCGCACGATGGTCACGCGCGCCTGCTTGGCGTCGCCCGGCTGCGCCTCGTGCACCACCGCGCCGACCTGGTTGGCCGAAGTGGCCGAGGGCAGCGCGACGCCGAAGCGCTCGATGTGGATGCGGTCTTCGGGCACGCCCGCGGCGAGCAGCGCGGCCTCGGCCTCGTCGTTCATCTGGAACGGGCCGCACACGTACACGTGGTCGATCTGCGCGGCGGGCACCACCGAGGCCAGGAACTCGCCGATCTTCTCGCGGTTCATCACGCCGAAGCCCAGCGGCGAATCGGTGTGCTCGTCGGAGAACACGTGCTGCAGCACGAGCCGCGTCATGTAGCGGTTCTTCAGGTCCTCGATCTCTTCCTTGAACATCGTGGACTGCAGCTGGCGGTTGCCGTAGATCAGCGTGAAGCGGCTCTTCGGCTCGCGCGCCAGCACGGTCTTCATGATCGACAGGATCGGCGTGATGCCGCTGCCGCCGGCGATGCCGACGTGGTGGCGCGCGGTTTCGGGCTCGATGGGCACGAAGAAGCGGCCTTGCGGCGCCATCACCTGCAGGCTGTCGCCGGGTTGCAGGTGGGCGTTGATCCAGTTGGAGAACACGCCGCCGCGCACCTTGCGCACGCCGACGCGCAGCTCGCCGTCGTCGATGCCGGCGCAGATCGAATAGGAACGGCGCAGGTCCTGGCCGTCGATGTCATGGCGCAGCGTGAGGTACTGGCCCTGCGTGAAGCCGAAGACTTGCTGCAGGTCGGCCGGCACCTCGAACGAGACGATGACGGCCTCGTGCGTGTCGGGCTCGATGGCCTTCACGCGCAGGGGGTGGAAGAGGGTGCTCATCGTGGGCGTGCCTCAGATAGGCTTGAAATGTTCGAAGGGTTCGCGGCAGGCCATGCAGCGGTACAGGGCCTTGCACGCCGTGGAGCCGAAAGCCGACAGGCGCTCGGTGCGCTCGCTGGCGCAGCGGGGGCAGGCGATGCGCTCGCCGGCCATGCGGCCGAACAGCTTGATCGGTACGGCGGTGTTGGAGGCCTGCTCGGGCGTGAGGTGCGCGGGCGGCGCGATGCCGTAGGCCTTGAGCTTGTCGCGGCCTTCGTCGCTGATCCAGTCGCTGGTCCAAGCGGGCGCGCGGCGCAGCGTGGCGCGCGCACGGCCCAGGCCGGCGTTCTCGATGGCGGCCAGCACGTCGTGCTCGATGGCTTCGGTCGCGGGGCAGCCGGAGTAGGTCGGCGTGAGCACGATCTCCAGGCCGTCGTCGTGCTCGATCACCTCGCGCACGATGCCCAGGTCGCAGACCGACACGGCCGGCACCTCGGGGTCGGGCACGGTGTGCAGCACGGCCCACGCCGCATCGACGCGCGACGCCACGGCGTTCATCACCACACGCCTCCGGGGAAGCTGCGCTGCAGGTGCTGCATCTCGGCCAGGATGTAGCCCATGTGCTCGCTGTGCACGCCGTGCTTGCCGGTGCTGCGGAACGCGGCCTCCTTCGGCATGGCGAGGCCGGCGGCGTCGAGCACCTGCTGCATCTCGGCCAGCCACGGTTCGCGCAGTTCGCTCCAGGCCGGGCCGAGGCCGCTGGCGCTGGCCTGTGCATCGACGTCGTCGCTGTCGAACAGCTCGGGCACGTAGAGCCACAGCTGCTTGAGCGCCTTCTCGGTGCGGCGGCGCGATTCGTCGGTGCCGTCGCCCAGGCGCACGACCCAGTCGGCCGAGTGCTGCTGGTGGTAGCGCGCTTCCTTCAGCGCCTTGCCGGCGATGGCGGCCACCTCGGCGTCGCTCGATGCGGCCAGGCGTTGCCACAGCAGCTTGAGCAGCGTGGCGACCATGGTGTTGCGCAGCACGGCAAAGGCGAAGTCGCCGCGTGGCAGCTCGACCAGCGTGAGGTTGAAGTAGTCGCGCTCGTCGCGCAGGTAGGTGAGCTGGTCTTCGTCGTGCGCGCGGCCGGCGCCTTCGAGCTGGCCGGCGTGCGTGAGCACCGCGCGGGCCTGGCCGACGAGGTCGAGCGCGATGTTGGCCATCGCGATGTCTTCTTCGAGCACCGGTGCGTGGCCGCACCATTCGCCCAGGCGCTGCGCGAGCACCAGGCAGGTGTCACCGATGCGCAGCAGGTAGTGCACGGCGGGCGTGCGATTCAGTTCGATCGAGGCTTGCATGGCGTGCCGTTCCTGGCTCACATGTGGTCCACGGACTTGGGCAGCGCGTAGAAGGTGGGGTGGCGGTACACCTTGTCTTCGGCGGGGTCGAAGAACATGTCCTTGTCGCCGGGGTCGCTGGCCACGATCTGGTCGGAGCGCACCACCCAGATGCTGCTGCCTTCCTGGCGGCGCGTGTAGACGTCGCGCGCCATCTGGATCGCCATCTTCGGATCGACCGCGTGCAGGCTGCCGCAGTGCTTGTGGTCCAGGCCGGCCTTGCTGCGCACGAACACTTCCCACAGGGGCCACTCTTGCTTCACTTCGGTGCTCATGCTGCTTCCTTCATCGGTTGTTTGTTGGCGTGGGCGAGGGCGGCTTCGCGCACCCAGGCGCCGTCGTCCCAGGCGTCGACGCGGGCCTGCAGGCGTTCGCGATTGCAGGGGCCGTCGCCGGCGATCACGCGCCAGAATTCGCTCCAGTCGATGACGCCGAAGTCGTGCGCCTGGCGTTCTTCGTTCCACTTGAGGTCGGGGTCGGGCAGGGTCACGCCGAGGATCGCGGCCTGTTCGACGGTGGCGTCGATGAACTTCTGGCGCAGCTCGTCGTTGCTGAAGCGCTTGATGCCCCAGCGCATCGACTGCGCCGAGTTGGGCGACTGGTCGTCCGGCGGGCCGAACATCATGATCGAGGGCCACCACCAGCGGTTGACCGCGTCCTGCACCATGGCCTTTTGCGCGTCGGTGCCGTGGGTCATCATGGTCAGCAGCGACTCGTAACCCTGGCGCTGGTGAAAGCTCTCTTCGCGGCAGATGCGGATCATGGCGCGCGCGTACGGCGCGTACGAGCAGCGGCAGATCGGCACCTGGTTCATGATGGCCGCGCCGTCGACCAGCCAGCCGATGGTGCCCATGTCGGCCCAGCTGAGCGTGGGGTAGTTGAAGATCGAGCTGTACTTGGCCTTGCCCGTGTGCAGCGCGTCGAACATCTGGTCGCGCGACGTGCCCAGCGTTTCGGCGGCGGCGTACAGGTACAAGCCGTGACCGCCTTCGTCCTGCACCTTGGCCAGCAGGATGGCCTTGCGCTTGAGCGTGGGCGCGCGGCTGATCCAGTTGCCCTCGGGCAGCATGCCGACGATTTCGGAGTGCGCGTGCTGGCTGATCTGGCGCACCAGCGTCTTGCGGTAGTGCTCGGGCATCCAGTCTTTCGCCTCGATGAAGTCGCCGGCGTCGATGCGCGCGTCGAAGCGTTCCTCGAGACGCATCTCGTCGGCGGAGCGCACGGCCTTCTGCTTGCCGTCGCCTGCGTCCTTGCCCATCGTGTCCATGGCCTGGGTGTACATGTGCGTGTCCTTTCGGTGCGGTGTGTGGGGGCGCGGGCGGTTCAGCGCGGGCGCGTGTCGACGACGCGCCGGGCCTTGCCGGTCTGCGTGCGTTCCATTTCGTCGGGGCCGTGCACGACCACGCGGGTGGAGATGCCGATGAGCGTCTTCACGCGGTGCTGCACCCACTCGGAGATGGCGTTGCGGTCGGCCGCGGCGGCTTCGTGCGGCGTGAGTTCGCAGTGCACCTCGACCTGGTCGAGCAGGCCTTCGCGGCTCACACGCACCTGGTACAGGCCGGTGAGGGCGCTGTGCGCGAGCACGATCTCTTCCACCTGCGTGGGGAAGACGTTCACGCCGCGGATGATCATCATGTCGTCGCTGCGCCCGACGATCTTGCCCATGCGGCGGAACGATCGCGAGGTGGGCGGCAACAGGCGCGTGAGGTCGCGCGTGCGGTAGCGCACGATGGGCATGGCCTCCTTGCTCAGCGAGGTGAAGACCAGTTCGCCTTCTTCGCCGTCGGCCTTCAGCTCACCGGTTTCGGGGTCGATGATCTCGGGGTAGAAGTGGTCTTCCCAGATCACCGGGCCGTCCTTGCTCTCGACGCATTCGCTGGCCACGCCCGGGCCCATCACTTCGGAGAGGCCGTAGATGTCGACGGCATCGATGCCGGCGCGGGTCTCGATGTCGCGGCGCATGGCTTCGGTCCACGGCTCGGCGCCGAAGATGCCGACCTTGAGAGAGCTGTCTTTCGCGTCGAGGCCCTGGCGCTCGAACTGCTCGATGATCACCTGCATGTAGCTGGGCGTGACCATGATGATGTCGGGCTTGAAGTCCTGGATCAGCTGCACCTGCTTCTCGGTCTGGCCGCCCGACATCGGGATGACGGTGCAGCCCGCGCGCTCGGCGCCGTAGTGCGCGCCCAGGCCGCCGGTGAAGAGGCCGTAGCCGTAGGCCACGTGGATCATGTCGCCGGGCCGTCCGCCCGCCGCGCGGATCGAGCGTGCGACCAGGTCGGCCCAGGTGTCGATGTCGTTCTTGGTGTAGCCCACCACGGTCGGCTTGCCGGTGGTGCCCGACGACGCGTGGATGCGTGCCACCTGCGTGCGCGGCACGGCGAACATGCCGAAGGGGTAGTTGTCGCGCAGGTCGGTCTTCACCGTGAACGGGAATTTCGACAGGTCGGACAGCGACTTCAGGTCGTCGGGGTGCACGCCCTTGGCATCGAAGGCCTGGCGGTAGTGCGGCACGTTGTCATAAGCGTTGCGCAGCGTGGCGCGCAGGCGCGTGAGTTGCAGGGCGGCGATCTCGTCGCGGCTGGCGGTTTCGATCGGGTCGAGGTCGCCGGGGGCGGGGCGTTTCACGGTCATGGTGGGGTGTCTCCTCAAGCGGCCGGGACGGCCGGCCGGCCCTTGGCGGTGTAGGAGCGACCGCGGAACATCGCGATGCGCTCGCCGCGCTGGTTGGTGATTTCGGTGTCGTACACGCCGGTGCGGCCGGCCTTGGAGACTTCGAAGCAGCGCGCGGTGAGCACGTCGCCCTCGCGCGCCGGCGCGAGGAAGTCGATGGCGAAGCCCGAGGCCACGGTCAGCTCGTTGTACGAGTTGCAGGCGAAGGCGAAGGTGGAGTCGGCCAGCGTGGCCATGAAGCCGCCGTGGCAGATGGCGTGGCCGTTGAGCATGTCGGGGCGCACGCGCATCTCGAGCGTGGCCTGGCCGGGGCCGACCTCCACGATGCGCATGCCCAGGCCCTTGCTGGCGTTGTCGTTCGCGAACATGCCGTCGCGCACGAACTCGGCGGTCTGTTGCGGGGTGCGGGAAGCGTCGGTCATCTCAGCGGTCCTTGAACACCGGGGCGCGCTTGGCGCGGAAAGCCTCGACACCTTCGCGGTAGTCGTCGGCATTGCCCATCTCGCGTTGGATGCGCGCTTCTTCGGCAAGTGCCGCGCCCAGGTCGAGGTTCTGCGCGGCGGCCATCGCCTCGCGGGTGGCGACCAGCGCGCGCGTGGGCATGCCGGCCAGGCGCGCCGCCAGCGCGGCGGCGGTGTCGGCCAGGGCCGCGTCGTCCACGCACTGCCAGATCAGGCCGATGCGGGCGGCTTCCTCGGCGGGCAACTTGTCGCCCAGCATCGCGATGCCCAGCGCGCGCGCCGGGCCCACGAGACGCGGCAGCAGCCAGGTGCCGCCGGTGTCGGGCACGAGGCCGATCTTGGTGAAGGCCTGGATGAAGCTGGCCGAGCGGCCGGCCACGACGAGGTCGCAGCACAGCGCGAGGTTGGCGCCCGCGCCGGCCGCCACGCCGTTGACGGCGGCAACCACCGGCACCGGCATCGAGCGCAGGCGTGCGACCAGCGGGCCGTAATAAGCAGAGATGACGTGGCCCAGGTCCTTGGGCGCGGCGCCCGGCGTGGGGTCGGGCGCGACCGACGGGTCGGCCAGGTCCTGCCCCGCGCAGAAGGCGCGACCGGCACCGGTGAGCACCACGCAGCGCACGCTGCTGTCGGCGGCCGCGGCTTCGAGCGCGGCCAGCAGTTCGGCGTGCAGCCCGGTCGTGAAGCTGTTGAGCGCCGCGGGGCGGTTCAGGCTCAGCGTGCGGACGGCGCCGCTGTCGCTGATGAGTACCAAAGGCTCAGTCATGCGTGTCTCTTTCATCCTGTGTGGGGCCGGATCGGGAGGTCAAACACTATTGACCGACCGTTCGGTTGATTTTAGGATCGACCTCGATTCCGGCACAAGCGGGGTGCATTCAGGGCAAACCCTAGGAAGGTGTGAATGAATCCGGCGTGGCCGAGCAGCCCACGAAAAAACAAGGAGACCGAATGCCCAGCTATTCCATCGACGGCGTGATTCCTGTCGTCGACCCGAGCGCCTACGTGCATCCCACGGCCGTGCTGATCGGCGACGTGATCGTCGGCCCCCACTGTTATGTCGGCCCCTGCGCCAGCCTGCGCGGCGACTTCGGCCGCATCGTCTTGCAGGAAGGCTCCAACGTTCAGGACCACTGCTGCATCCACGGCTTTCCCGACAACGACACGGTGGTGGAGGTCAACGGCCACATCGGCCACGGCGCGATCCTGCACAGCTGCATCGTGCGGCGCGATGCGCTGGTGGGCATGAACGCGGTGGTGATGGACGAGGCCGAGGTGGGCGAGAAAGCCATCGTCGCGGCCTGCGCCTTCGTGCCCGCCGGCATGAAGGTGCCCGCGCGTTCGCTCGCGGCGGGCATCCCGGCCAAGGTGCGGCGCGAACTCAGCGACGAAGAGATCGCCTGGAAGCTCGAAGGCACGCAGACCTACCAGGCGCTGACGGTGCGCAGCCTGGCCAGCCTGCACGAGGTGGTGCCGCTCGCCGAGGTGGAAAAGGACCGGCCCCGCCTGCCCGCCACCGACGTGAAATCCCTGATCGCCACCCGCCGCGGATAGCCCTGCGGCTTCATGCAAGATCGCGACTGCTGCAACCCAGCAACCGACAGACAACCCAGGAAGAAGACCCGATGCCGCGTGGAAGATCCGCCACCTACGACGACCAGCGTGAACTGATCCTCGCGCAGGCCGCCCAGCTGTTCGCCCGCCGCGGCTATCCCGCGACCTCGATGAACCAAGTCGCCGAGGCCTGCAACCTGTCGAAGGCCACGCTCTATCACTACTACAAGGACAAGAGCAGCCTGCTCATCAGCATCGCCGAGACGCACGTCTCGAAGCTGGCGGCGCTGGTGGCCGAGGAAGAGGCCCAGCCGTCCACCGACGAAGAGCGCCTGCGCCGCTTCATCTACCGCATCGTCGAGGAGTACGCCGGCGCGCAGGACGCGCACCGCGTGCTGACCGACGACGTGCGCTTTCTCGAGGACGAAGACCGCGAGCGCGTGCTCGACCAGGAGCGCGCCGTGGTCGCCGGCTTTGCGCGCGCCGTGTCGGCGCTGCACCCCGGCGCGCCGAGCGACGAGCTCGCCAAGCCGCTGACCATGCTGCTGTTCGGCATGATCAACTGGATGTTCACCTGGATGAAGCCCGGCGGCCGGCTCGACCACGCGGCCATCGCGCCGATCGTGGCCGACCTGTTCCTGGGCGGCGTGGGGGCGGTGAAGCTGCCGGACCCCGCCGCGACCCCCGCCGGGGCCGATCAGGCTGCTGCCAGGTAGCGCGTGGCCGGCTTGCCGGTCTGCGACGCGCTGAACAGGGTGGCGCCCGCCTCGGTGAACGCCGCGAGCAGCTTGGCCTCGTTCACCGAGGGCAGGGTGATCGGCTCTCCCAGGTCGAGCCCGGCCAGTGCGGCATCCACGCAGTCTTCGGCGGCCATGATCGTGCCTTCGGCCAGCGTCGACATCGGCACGCCCGACAGCTCCCAGATGTCGGTGGCCGTGGCCGCCGGCAGCACCAGCTGCACCTTCACGCCGGTGCCCGCCACTTCGTCCTGCAGTCCGCGCGTGAACGCGACCACGAAGGCCTTGGTGCCGCTGTAGATGCTGCTGATCGGCAGCGTGTGAAAGCCCAGCACCGAGCCCACGTTCACCAGCGTGCCGCGGTTGCGCGATTTGAAGGCGGTCAACGCGGCGCGGCTCAGGTGCGCGAGCGCGTTGATGTTCACGTCCAGCATGCTCTGTAGCTGCGCGGGCGTGGTCTGCACGACGGGCGCGAGCGTGGAAATCCCGGCGTTGTTGACCAGCAGCGTGACCGACGGGTCGGCGGCCACGGCCTGGGCCACGCGTTCGAGGTCGCCGACGCTGGCCAGGTCGGCGGCCAGCGTCTGCACCTTCACGCCGTACCGGGCGCGCAGGTCGGCCGCGACTGCTTCCAGCAGCTCGGCGCGCCGAGCCACCAGCAGCAGGTCGTGGCCGCGGCGGGCCAGGCGGTCCGCATAGATCTTGCCGAGGCCGGCCGAGGCGCCGGTGACAACGGCGGTGCCGGGGGTTGCTTGATCGCTCATTTCGAATCCGTTCAAAGGGTAGAGGGTGGGTCGGAAAAGCCGTTTGCACTTCAAGCATGATGACCATCATGTTTGAGGTGTCGAAGCATGACGACTATCATGAATAGCGTCAAACGGGGGATCGAAGTACCCCGCAGCAGAAAGAGGTCACATGCGATACCCCGCAGCAGAAACCGCCGAAAAGCACCAGAAGATCCTCGAGGAAGCGTCGCGCCTGTTCAAGGAGCGCGGCTTCGGCGTGAGCGTGAGCGAGGTCATGAAAGCCACCGGCCTCACGCACGGGCCCTTCTACAACCACTTCGATTCGAAGGAGGCGCTGATGGCCGAGTGCATCACGCACTCCGCGGTGTCCGCGCTCGCCGACCTCGACGCGGCCGGAGAAACGCCCGAAGGCATGCGCGCCTACGTGCAGGCCTACCTGAGCCACGAGCACCGCGACGCGCGTGCCGAGGGCTGCCTGATGGCGGCGTTCGCCGGCCAGGCGGGCAACGGCGAAGGCGTGAATGCGTCGTTGACGGCGTACCTGAAACTCGTCATCGACCGCTTCACCCGCCGCTTTCCATGGCGCTCGAAAAAGAACGCACGGGGCGATGCGATCCGCACGCTGGCATCGATGTACGGCGGCGTGGTGATGGCCCGCGCGGTGGACGACGAGGCGCTGTCGGAAGAAATCCTGCGCGAGGTGCTCGCCGGCCTCGAGGCCGCGCCCAAGCCTCGCGCTTCGCGCGCTAAAGAATCCGGTTGAACCAGAGCAGCGACAGCCCCGCCGACAGCAGCGTGAGCACCGCCGCGCCCAGCGCGAACAGCGCGGAGATCTCGGTTTCCTTCTTCTCGACCGTGAGCCTGGAGCTCAGCGTTTCGTAGACCTTCTTCAGGTCGCTCGCGGTGCCGGCATAGAAGTACTCGGCGCTGGTCTTGTTGGCGATGGCCTTGAGGGTTTCTTCGTCGAGCCTCACGCGCATCGACCAGCCTTCGAAGCCGATGGTCTCGCCGTCGACCGTGCCCACGCCCACCGTGTAGATGCGCACGCCGCGGTCGGCCGCGGCCTTGGCGGCGTCCAGCGGGTCGACGCCGGTGGTGCGCTGGCCGTCGGTCAGCATGATGATCGCGGCCGAGGTGAACGAGCCGGGCGCCACGGGCGTGAACTCCTTGAGCTGCTTCTCGTTCTGGTCGATCGGGATGCCGCGCTGGCGGCTGGGTGCGCTGAACTGCGAGATGTCGATGCCCGCGTCGGGGAACAGCGTGGCCAGCGACACCACGATGGCGTTGCCCGTGGCCGTGGCGCGCTGCAGCTGGAAGCTGTCGATGGCCGTGACAAGGTCGTCGTGGCTGGTGGTGGGCAACTGCGCCACCTGCGCGCTGCCCGCGAAGGCGACGATGCCGACCTTCACGTGGCGCGGCAGGTCCTTGATGAAACTCTTGGCCGCTTCCTGCGCCGCCACCAGCCGGTTGGGCAGCACGTCGGCCGCGCGCATGCTGCCCGACACGTCCATCGCCAGGATGATGGTCTGCTGGTTCGAGGGCAGCACCACCACCGCCATCGGCCGCGCCGCCGCCACGAGCATGGCGGCCATGGCCACCAGGAACAGCAGCGGCGGAATGTGGCGCCGCAGGCTCTGGCCCGGGCCCATGGCCTCGCGCACGATCGACAGGCTGGCGTAGCGCACCGCCATCTTCTTCTTGCGGCGGATCAGCCAGACATACAGGAGCACCAGCAGCGGCAAGGCCGCCAGCAGCCAGAGGAATTGAGGCCAGAGGAATGTCATGCCGCCACCACCGCCTTCCCGCCACCCGCTGCAACACCGCGGACCCGGCGCTTGCGCAGGTCCGCGAATCGCACGATGGCTTCGACCAGATCGTCGTTGGTCGAGAGTTCGAGGGCGTCGACGCCGGCCCGGGCCAGCGACTCGCGCAGGGTGGTCTCGCGCTCGGCGGCCAGCCGCGCGAAGCGTTTGCGGAACCCCGCGTCATGGGTGTCGACCCACAGCTGCTCGCCGGTCTCGGCGTCGCGCAGCGGCACCAGGCCGAGGTCGGGCAGCTCGAGCTCGAGCGGATCGAACAGGCGCACGGCAATCACTTCGTGCCGCTGCACCAGCTGGCCCAGTGGGCGCTCCCAGCCGGGCTCGCTGAGAAAGTCGGACACCACGAACACCGTGGAGCGGCGCGGCATGAGCGCGGCGGCCGAGGTCAGCAGGTCGGCCAGGCGCGTCATGCCTTTCTGCGCGGGCGCGGCCTCGGCCTGGTGGGCGCGCTTTTCCATCGCGTGCAGCAGGTGCAGCACATGGCGGCGGCCGGTGCGCGGCGGAATCACGGCCTCGAGGTCGCGGCCGTAGACCAGCGCGCCGACCCGGTTGCCGTGCCGCGTGAGCAGCCGCGCGAGCACGCCGACGAAGCCGGCCGAGATCTCGCGCTTGGCCTTCAGGCCCGAGCCGAAATCGACCGAGCGGCTCAGGTCGAGCACGAACCACGCGGCCATCTCGCGGTCTTCGGTGAACACGCGCACGTGCGGCGTCTGCAGCCGCGCGGTGACGTTCCAGTCGATGTGGCGCACGTCGTCGTGGTGCTGGTACTCGCGCAGGTCGGCCAGGTCCAGGCCGGTGCCGCGCATCAGCGTGCGGTAGTCGCCCTGCAGCAGGCCGTCGAGGCGGCGGATCACGGTCCACTCGAGCCGGCGCAGCGCGCGTTCGGCCCCGCCGGCTTCGATCGCGAGCCGGTCGTCGTTCGCGGCCTCGGGGGCCTTACGCCACCAGCTTTTCATGTTCCAGGGGCTTGGGAGGTGCGGGAACGGCCTTCATGATCTTCTCGATCAGCCCGTCGGGCGTGAGCCCTTCGGACAGGCCTTCGTAGGACAGCGTCACGCGGTGGCGCAGCACGTCGGGCACCAGCGCGCTCATGTCTTCAGGCAGCGCGTAGCTGCGACCGCGCAGCAGCGCCAGGGCGCGCGCGCCTTCGGTGAGGCTGATGCTCGCGCGCGGGCTGGCGCCGAAGGTGATGAAGCGGCGCAGGTCCTTCAGGCCGTGCTTCTCGGGCGTGCGCGTGGCCGACACCAGCTTCACGGCGTACTGGATCAGCGAAGGGTCGACGTACACGCGCCGCGCCTCGGCCTGCAGCTCGGCCAGCTGTTCGGTGGTGGCGACCGGCGTGGCCGAGACGGGCGGGCCGATCACGCGCTGCACGATCACGAACTCTTCCTCGTCGCTCGGGTAGTCGACCATCACCTTCATCATGAAACGGTCGACCTGGGCCTCGGGCAACGGGTAGGTGCCTTCGGTCTCGATCGGGTTCTGCGTGGCCATCACGAGAAAGGGGCGCGGCACCTTGTGCGTCTCGCCGGCGATGGTGACCTGGCGCTCCTGCATCACCTCGAGCAGCGCGCTTTGCACCTTGGCCGGCGCGCGGTTGATTTCGTCGGCCAGCAGCAGGTTGGCGAACACCGGGCCCAGCGAGGTGCTGAATTCGCCCGTCTTCTGGTTGTAGATGCGCGTGCCCACGAGGTCGGCCGGCACCAGGTCGGGCGTGAACTGGATGCGCTTGAACTGGCCGCGCACCGTGTCGGCCAGCGTCTTGATGGTGAGCGTCTTGGCCAGCCCCGGCACGCCTTCGACCAGCAGGTGCCCGCCCGCGAGCATCGCGACCATCACGCGCTCGAGAAAGCGGTCCTGCCCCACGACCACGCGCTTCACCTCGTAGAGGATCTGCTCCATCAGCTCGGCGGTGGCGGGGGCGGTTGCAAAGGTCGACGAGGTCGGGTTTTCTGTGCTCATGCGAAGGGCTTTCTTTCGAAGAAATCAGAAAGGCGGCGAGCCTGCTGCCGAGGCGGCGTTCTCGATCGGCACCGCGAAGGCGATGCCGATGAAGGTGCGCTGTTGCGTCGGGTTGAGGATGGCGGTGACGATGCCGAGCACCTCGCCGTCCATGTTGATGAGCGGCCCGCCCGAATTGCCGGGGTTGGCGGCGGCGTCGAACTGGATCAGGTTACCCAGCTCCTGCTTGCCCTCGGGCGAGCGAAAGGAGCGCTTCAGGCCCGACACCACGCCGGCCGACACCGAGGGTCCGATGCCGAACGGAAAGCCCACCGCGGCCACCTGGTCGCCGGGGCGCAGGTCGGCGGTGGAGCGCATCACGGCGGGGATCAGGTCGTCGGGGATCTTCTGCGCCTGCAGCACCGCGAGGTCGTTCTCGGGCTGCACGCCGGTGATGACGGCGATGGCCTCCAGGCCGTCGGCGAAGGTGACCTTGATCTTCTCGGCGCCGGCGACCACGTGCAGGTTGGTGAGGATCACGCCCTTGTCGACGATCACCACGCCCGTGCCCACGCCGCGTTCGACCTCGCCCGGCGTGCCGTCGTCGGCGGGCGCTTCGGGCGGCTTGCCCTTGGCCATGTTGCGACCGCGCTTCTGGGTCCTGGCTTCGGGCGTGGCCTTCTCGGGGCCGTAGCCGACCACGCGCACCACCGAGGGCCGCACGATGTCGGCGGCCTTGGCAGCCGGTGAGGGCAGGGTGTTGGTCTGCAGCGTGCGCAGCACGGCGGCGTCGATGTCTTTCTGCGTGAGTGCCTTGGCGCCGTGGCGCGGTGCCCAGAAGGCGCCGCCGGCGGCGATGGCAATGCAGGTGACGGTGAGCAGTGCGAAGGCGCGGCGTCCGGGCTGCCAGCGTGCGCGCGGTGGTGGGGCTGGCACGGCGTCGGCCCCGGCCACAGCCGCGGCATCCGCCGGCGACCCGGCCGCCGGTTCTGCGGCCGGCGGCAGCGTGCGGGGCGAGCGGCTGTAGAAAGCGGGCCTGCGCATCGGAGAACCTCCGGCTAATAAGACGCGAGAAGGAGTTCACAGTAGCACGCTTTCCGCGCCTGTGCATCCCTTCGGGCATCATCGCGCGATGGCTGCGTTTGTCGATACCCACTGTCACCTCGATGCGCCCGAATTCGGGGCGGAGATGCCCGTCATCCGCGCCCGCGCGGCGGCGCAGGGCGTGGTGCTGTGCGTCATTCCGGCGGTGGCGGCCTTCAACTTCGCGACCGTGCGCGAACTGGCGCACGCGCGGGGCGACGCCTACGCGCTGGGCATCCACCCGCTGTGCACGGGGCAGGCGAGCGATGCCGACCTGCAGACGCTCGACGCCGAGCTGCATGCGCGGCGCGACGACCCGCGCCTGGTGGCGGTCGGCGAGATCGGGCTCGACTACTTCGTCGAAGGCCTGGACGCCGACAAACAGGAACGCTTCTTTCACACTCAGTTGCAACTGGCGCGCAAGCACGGACTGCCCGTGCTCATCCATGTGCGGCGCTCGGTCGACAAGGTGCTCAAGCACCTGCGCCAGACCGCGGGCGGGCGGCCGTGGCACGGCATCGCGCATGCGTTCAACGGCAGCGAACAGCAGGCGCAGGCCTGCATCGAGATCGGCCTGAAGCTGGGCTTCGGCGGCGCCGTGACCTTCGAGCGCGCGCTGCAGCTGCGCCGCCTCGCGGCCACCTTGCCGATGGACGCGCTGGTGATGGAAACCGACGCACCCGACATCCAGCCGCACTGGCTCTATCGCACGCAGGCGCAGCGCGATGCTGGCGAAGCGCAGGGCCGCAACGAGCCGGGCGAGCTGCCGCGCATCGCCGAAGTGGTGGCGCAGCTGCGGGGCATCGACATCGCGTCGCTGGCTGAAAACACCACGCGCAATGCGGTGGCGGCCCTGCCGAAGCTCCAAAGTCTGCTGAACGTGTCGGAGGGGCGTCCGCCTGCCGCGTAGGTCAAGTTCCCGACTTGCGCCAGCGCAGGTCATCGGGCCGGTTTTGCTGTCATCCTTGAAGTTCGAAGTGGCGTTGGTTGTCCAGTGGCACTGTCGTCACTCCGCACTTCACTCAAAAAAGGAGTCTTTCATGACCACATCTTTTGTTCGCACCCTGCCCGTCGCGCTCGCTTTGGCGCTGGCTTCCATCGGCGTGTCGGCCATCGCGCAGACCACCGCGGCCGAGCCCACGACCACCGAGAAGGTGAAGGAAGCCGGCAAGGACGCCGTCGATGCCACCGCACGCGGCACCGAAAAGGCCTGGGACGCCACCAAGAGCACGACCAAGAAGGCCGTGAACGCGACCGAAAACGGCGCCGAGAAGGCCTGGGATGCCACCAAGAGCGGCACCAAGAAGGCAGTCAACGCCACCGAGCGCGGCACCAAGAAGGCCTGGAAGGCCACCAAGCACACGACCAAGAAGGCCACCGCCGCCACCAAGAACGTGGCCGTGAAAACCGGTGACGCGGTCGAGAACGCCGGCCACAAGACGGCCGACGGCATGCGCAGCGCCGGCAAGGCGATCGGCGAGAAGGTGCCGGGCACGGCCGAGAACGAAGCCGCCAAGAAGTAAGTCACCCATCCCGATGCCGGACCTGTTCCGGCCCTCTCGAAAGAACCCGCTTCGGCGGGTTCTTTCATGGCTGCCCGCAGCAAGGGGATGGTGTGCTCGTAGTCAGGTGACGACACTACGCTGGACAGGCTCTGCTTTCCGGCGGAATGATGGAAAAGGACGTGACTCACGCCAGCGCCTCGCAAGTCGTACGGCAAATCCTCGAAGGGCCGGTCACCCGCCCGGCGCTGCTGCGCTGGCGACGCCAGCAGTTTCTTTCCGAAGCCGGGTTCGGCAGCTACTTCGGCGTGTTCGATTCCTTCGCTCAGGCGCGCGACTGGCTGCCGGCCAGCCCGGCGTTCGACCACGCGGCGCTCGCGGCCGAGTACGTGGACGTGCGCACGAAGAAGGTGTTCCCCTACGACTACCCCGTGATGTGGTGGCTCGACCGCGCGTTCAGAGAAGGAGCTACCCGCGTGCTCGACATCGGCGGCTCGGTGGGCGTGCACTTCTACGCCTACCGCCGCTATGTCGAGATGCCGCGCGGCTTGTCCTGGCGCGTCGTCGAAGTGCCGGCCATCGCATCGATCGGTCGGGACATGGCCGAGCGTCCCGGGGCCGAGGCCGATGGCCTGAGCTTCACAGGCGACCTGGAACATGCCATGGGCGGTGGCGACGACATCTGGATCGCCGCCGGTTCCCTGCAGTATTTCGAGAACGCGCGTCCCGGCGAATTGCTTCGGCACTGCGCGGTGCGGCCGCGCCATCTCCTGCTGAACAAGCTCCCGCTGCATGACGGCCAGGACTACGTCACGGCGCAGAACATCGGAGCCGGCTGCTTCTCGCCGGTGCACGTCTACAACCGCAGGCAGTACGTCGAAGAGATCGAGGCGCGCGGCTACGTCCTGCGCGACCAATGGCCGGTGCTCGAGCGCTCGCTGTACCTGCCGGGCTTTCCCGAGCGCTGTGTGCCGCAGTTCAGCGGCCTGTACTTCGTGCGCTGAGCGGCGCCGGGCAGGCGGCGGCGGTGGCACGATACCGCCCATGAAGCCTTCCGCCGCACCCGATGCCGCCACCGCCGCCGCCCTGCTCACCGGCCTGCCGCCCATCGTCTCGCCACAGACCGCCGTGCTCGTCCTCGGCAGCTTCCCCGGGGTCAGGTCGCTCGAGCGGCAGCAGTACTATGCACACCCCCAAAACCAGTTCTGGAAGATCTTGCAAGCCGTCTGGCCCGAAGTCCCCTTGCCGTCGGGCATAGACAGCTACGCGCAGCGCTGCCGCTGGCTGCTCGACCGCGGCCTGGGCGTGTGGGACGTGTACGCATCCTGCGAGCGCGAGGGCAGCCTCGATTCGGCCATCCGCGCGCCGGTGGCGAACGACATCGCCGGCTTGCGCCTGCCGAAGCTCGCGGCCATCGCGCACAACGGCGGCGAGAGCTTCAAGCATGCACGCCACACGCGCACCCTCGGGGTGCCGGTGTATTCGCTGCCATCCACCAGCCCCGCCAACGCGTCGTGGTCCTTCGAGCGCAAGCTCGCGGCCTGGCGCGAGGTCTTCGTTGCCCACCACCTTCTCTGATGGCTTCCTCCGCAAACAAGAAAACCCTCGTCCTCCCCGAAGTCAATTTTTCCGACTGGGGCGACATCCGCTACCTGCACCTGGGCACCGAATGGGTCCAGGGCTCGATGAAGCTCGACGCCCCCTTCGAGATCGAACTCGAGTACGTGCAGCGCATGATGGCCTGGCTGCTGTTCGTCGACAGCAAGGGCGTGGGCAACCGCCACGCCATGCAGCTGGGCCTGGGCGCGGCCACGCTCACCAAGTTCAGCCGCAAGACGCTGCGCATGCGCACCACCGCGGTCGAGCTGAACCCGCAGGTGGTGTCGGCCTGCCGCGGCTGGTTCAAGCTGCCGGCCGACGACCTGAAGCTGCGCGTGGTGATCGCCGACGCGGCCGAGGAAATCCGCAAGCCCGAATGGCAGGGCACGGTCGACGCGCTGCAGGTCGACCTGTACGACCACGAGGCCGCCGCGCCGGTGCTCGACAGCGAAGACTTCTACGCCGACTGCCGCGCGCTGCTCACCGAAGACGGCTGCATGACGGTCAACCTCTTCGGCCGCTCGTCGAGCTACGAACGCAGCCTCGAGAAAATCGCCGCCGCCTTCGGTGCCGACGCGGTCTGGGCCTTCAAGCCGACGCGCGAAGGCAACACGGTGGTGCTGGCCCAGCGCACAGCGTCGCGCCCGAAGCGCGAGGTGCTTGCCGAGCGCGCCCAAACCATCCAGACTCGCTGGGGCCTGCCCGCGCCGAAATGGCTGCGGGTCTTCAAGCCGATGACGCTTTCCCTCACCACCTGATTCCCGGTTCATGAGCGCTGTACCTGCCGCCGCCGCTGCTGCTGTCCGCCACGAAGGTCCGCTCGACCTGCGTCGCCTGATCGAATGGCTCGCCACCGACGGCGTGATCTCGCCGATGGAGGCCAAGCGCACCATCGCGCGCTGCGCCCAGGCCGAGAGCCGGCAGGCGCCGCTGGTGCGCCTGGCCAACGTGGCCATGACGCGCGAGGCCGACGGCAAGCCGCTCGACCTCGAGGCGCTCACGCAGTGGCTGGCCGGCCGCGCCGGCCTGGCTTATCTGCGCATCGATCCGCTCAAGGTCGATGTGGGCAAGGTGGCCGACACCATGAGCGCCGGCTACGCCGAGCGCCACAAGGTGCTGCCGGTGCAGGTGCTGCCGAACGAGGTGGTGGTGGCCACGGCCGAGCCCTTCCTCACCGACTGGATCGCCGAGGTCGAGCGCCAGTCGAAGCGCACCGTGCGCCGCGTGGTGGCCAACCCGGCCGACATCCAGCGCTACACGGCCGAGTTCTTTGCGCTCGCCAAGTCGGTGCGCGCCGCGCAGAAGGCCGGCGGCAACACCGGCGGTGCGAGCTTCGAGCAGCTGGTCGAACTGGGCAAGAGCACCAAGCAGCTCGACGCGAACGACCAGAGCGTGGTGCAGGTGGTCGACTGGCTGTGGCAGTACGCCTTCGACCAGCGCGCCAGCGACATCCACCTGGAGCCGCGCCGCGAGCAGGGCGTGATCCGTTTCCGCATCGACGGCATCCTGCACCCGGCCTACCAGATGCCCATGGGCGTGATGAACGCGATGGTCGCGCGCATCAAGTTGCTGGGCCGCATGGACGTGGTCGAAAAACGCCGCCCGCTCGACGGCCGCATCAAGACCCGCAACATGCGCGGCGACGAAGTCGAAATGCGCCTGTCCACCTTGCCGACCGCCTTCGGCGAGAAGATGGTGATGCGGATCTTCGACCCCGACACCGCAGTGAAAGACCTCGACGCGCTGGGCTTCGCGCAGCACGACGCGCAGCGCTGGGAGCAGCTCGTCACGCGGCCCAACGGCATCATCCTGGTGACCGGGCCCACGGGCTCGGGCAAGACCACCACGCTGTACTCCACGCTCAAGCGCGTGGCGACCGAAGAGGTCAACGTGAGCACGGTCGAAGACCCGATCGAAATGATCGAGCCCTCGTTCAACCAGACGCAGGTGCAGCCGCAGCTGGACTTCGGTTTCACCGAGGGCCTGCGCGCGCTGATGCGGCAGGACCCGGACATCATCATGGTCGGCGAAATCCGCGACCTCGCCACCGCCGAGATGGCGGTGCAGGCCGCGCTCACCGGCCACCTCGTGTTCAGCACGCTGCACACCAACGATGCGCCGAGCGCCATCACGCGGATGATGGAACTGGGCGTGCCCTCGTACCTCATCACCGCCGTGATGCTGGGCGTGCTCGCGCAGCGTTTGGTGCGCACGCTGTGCCCGCATTGCAAGCAGCCCGACGACGCGGTCACGCGCGAGAGCCTCGAGGCCATCGTCAAGCCGTGGCAGATCACCGGCCCGGTGCGTGCCTACAAGCCGGTGGGGTGCGTCGACTGCCGCATGACCGGCTACATGGGTCGCATGGGTTTGTACGAACTGCTGAGCGTGACCGAGCCGTTCAAGGACCAGGTCACCAAGGAACCCAACCTCACGGGCCTGCGACGCCAGGCCGTGATCGACGGCATGCGACCCTTGCGATTGGCCGGCGCACTGCGCGTGGCCGAAGGCGTGACGACCATCGAGGAAGTGCTCAGCGCCACGCCTCCGCTGGAATAGGAGCAGCGGCCTCGGGTCCTACGAGGCATGAGGCATTTCGGGTTATCCCTAGTCCCCCGGTTAGTGGAATCCACATCAGCCTGACCGGAGGCTGACTCGACAATCCCGCATCGAAATTGTTCGAGGAGACTGTTCGTGAAAATCAAAAGTCAGAAAGACTTTTTCTCGGGACTGATGTTCACCGTCGTGGGCGTGGCGTTCGCATGGGGCGCCACCACCTACAGCGTGGGCAGCGGCGCCCGCATGGGTCCGGGTTACTTCCCGCTGATGCTGGGCATCCTGATGGCGCTGATCGGCCTGGGCATCATGTTCAGCGGGCTCTCCGTTGAAACGACCGACGGCGAAAAGATCGGCAAGTGGGCCTGGAAGCAAGTGGTGTTCATCCTGGGCGCCAACCTCGCCTTCGGCGTGCTGCTCGGCGGCCTGCCGAGCATCGGCGTGCCGGCCATGGGCATGATCATCGCGATCTACGCGCTCGTGATCATCGCCAGCCTCGCGGGCCACGAGTTCAAGCTGCCGACCGTGCTGATCCTGGCCACCATCCTGGCCATCGGCAGCTACGTCGCATTCATCTGGGCGCTCAAGCTGCAGATCCAGGTCTGGCCGACCTTCATCACCGGTTGAGAAGAAAGCTGCTCACACCATGGAACTGTTTGAACACCTCTCGATGGGTTTTGGCGTTGCCTTTACCTTCACGAACCTGCTGTACTGCCTGGTCGGCTGCATTCTGGGCACGCTGATCGGCGTGCTCCCGGGCATCGGCCCGGTCGCGACCATCGCGATGCTGCTGCCCGCCACGTACGCGCTGCCGCCTGTGTCGGCGCTGATCATGCTGGCCGGTATCTACTACGGCGCGCAATACGGTGGCTCGACCACCGCGATTCTGGTGAACCTGCCGGGCGAATCGTCGTCGGTGGTGACCGTGATCGACGGCTACCAGATGGCGCGCAAGGGCCGTGCAGGTCCGGCGCTCGCTGCGGCCGGCCTGGGCTCGTTCTTCGCAGGCTGCGTCGGCACGCTCATTCTTGCCGCCTTCGCACCGCCGCTGACCGAGCTGGCCTTCAAGTTCGGCCCGGCCGAGTACTTCTCGCTGATGATCCTGGGCCTGATCGGCGCCGTGGTGCTGGCCTCGGGTTCGCTGCTCAAGGCGATCGCGATGATCGTGCTGGGCCTGCTGATGGGCCTGGTCGGTACCGACGTGAACTCGGGTGTCGCACGCTACAGCTTCGACATTCCTGAGCTCACCGACGGCATCGGCTTCGTGGCCATCGCCATGGGCGTGTTCGGCTACGGCGAAATCATTGCCAACCTCTCGCGCCCGGACGACGAGCGCGAAGTGTTCACCGCCAAGGTCTCGGGCCTGTTCCCGACCAAGGAAGACTTCAAGCGCATGGTGCCTGCCGTGCTGCGCGGCACGGCGCTGGGTTCGGCCCTGGGCATCCTGCCCGGCGGCGGTGCACTGCTGGCGGCTTTCGCGGCCTACACGATCGAGAAGAAGACCAAGCTGAAGCCGGGCGAAGTGCCCTTCGGCAAGGGCAACATCCGCGGCGTGGCAGCTCCCGAGTCGGCCAACAACGCCGGCGCGCAGACCTCCTTCATTCCGCTCTTGACGCTGGGCATTCCGCCCAACGCCGTGATGGCGCTGATGGTGGGCGCGATGACCATCCACAACATCCAGCCGGGCCCGCAGGTGATGACCAGCAACCCCGAGCTGTTCTGGGGCCTCATTGCCTCGATGTGGCTGGGCAATGCGATGCTGATCATCCTGAACCTGCCGCTGATCGGCATGTGGATCAAGCTGCTGTCGGTGCCCTACAAGTTCCTGTTCCCGGCGATCGTTCTGTTCTGCGCGATCGGCGTGTACTCGACCAACAACAACACCTTCGATATCTGGATGGTGGGCATCTTCGGTCTGGTGGGCTACACCTTCTTCAAGCTGGGTTGCGAGCCTGCGCCGCTGCTGCTGGGCTTCATCCTGGGCCCGATGATGGAAGAGAACCTGCGCCGTTCGCTGCTGCTGTCGCGTGGCGACTGGAGCGTGTTCGTCACGCGTCCGATCTCGGCCAGCCTGCTGGCGGCGGCGGCCCTGCTGCTCATCATCGTGCTGTTGCCGGCCGTGAAGTCCAAGCGCGAAGAGGCCTTCGTCGAAGACTGATCGACGGGCTTTCTCTGAACGCACAAACGGCGCCCTCGGGCGCCGTTTTTCTTTGGGGGACGCCGTCGTCCCTATCGGCCCAGCGCGCTGAGCACCGCGACGGTCATCGCGTGCACGCCGGTCTTGATCGACGGCTCGGGCACCGGCGCGAAGAAGGGCGAATGGTTGCGGGCCAGCGGCTTGCCGCCGGGTTGGGCGGAGGCCGCGATGTCCCGCGCATCGAGCACGCCGATCGTGAAGTACATCGACGGCACGCCGGCGTTGATGAAGGCCGAGAAGTCTTCGCTGCCCGTCGACGGCACCGTGGAGGCGATGACCTGCGCTGCGCCCAGCGCTTGCTTGAGCGCGGCGGCCGCGCGGGTCACGACCGCTTCGTCGTTGACCAGCGCTTCTCCGCCCGGCACCAGCTTGACCACGGGTTCGGGCGCCCCGCTCGTTGCCGCAGCCGCCATGGCCATGCGGCGCACGCCGGCCAGCAGCTGCTCGCGCACCTGCGGCTTGTACGAGCGGATGGTGCCGCGCAGCGTGACCGTGTCGGGAATGATGTTGCCGGCGGTGCCGCCCTGGATGGCGCCGATGGTCACGACACCGAATTCGGCCGGGTCTTTCTCGCGGCTCACCACGGCCTGCACGTCGGTCACGAAGCGCGCGGCGATCACGATCGGGTCGATGGTGGTGTGCGGCCGCGAGCCGTGGCCGCCGCGGCCCTTGAAGACGATTTCCAGCGCGTCGGAGTTGGAACTGCTGATGCCGATGCCGTAGCCGATGGCGCCGTGCGGCGTGGGCGCCGTGTGCAGCGCGAACGCGGCGTCGGGCTTGGGAAAGCGCGTGAACAGGCCGTCCGCGAGCATCGCCTTGGCGCCCGAGACGGTTTCTTCGGCGGGCTGGCCGATGAACATCAGCGTGCCTTTCCATTGGTCCTTGAGCGCGACCAGCGTGCGCGCGGTGCCGAGCCAGCTGGCCATGTGGATGTCGTGGCCGCAGCTGTGGGCCACGAAGCTGTCGCGCCCGCCCCAGTCGGTGCGGGCCTGGCTGGCGTAGGGCAGGCCGGTCTTCTCTTCCATCGGCAGGCCGTCCATGTCGGTGCGCACCATCACGACCGGCCCGGGGCCGTTGCGGTACAGCGCCACGACGCCGGTGCCGCCGACCTTCTCGGTCACCTCGAAGCCGATGGCGCGCATCTCGGCGGCGAGCAGGGCGGCGGTGCGCGTTTCCTTGAAAGCGAGCTCGGGGTGGGCGTGCAGGTCCTTGTAGAGGGCGTCGAGCCGGGGGTACATCGCATCGACGAGCGGCGGGATCGCCGACGCCTGCGGTGATGCGGCGGGCTGGGCCTGCGCGCCTGCGCCGAGGCTGAGGGCGAGGAGGGCGGCGGCGGCCAGTGAACGAAGGGCGAAGGTGTGTGCGTGGGTCGGCATGGAATGAGTGCAGGGGCGCATGAAGAGGAAGATCAGAAGATGTGGCGGATGCCGAAGTCGTAGCCCGTGGCGCTGCGCGGGCGCCAGCCGCTGGCGGCCAGGTAGCCCGGATAGGGCGCGTCGCTGGCGCTCGTCACGGCGCCGATCGCCTTGTCGTTCTGGCCGTCCCGGATGCGAACGCGCGCGAACGTGGCGTACAGCGCCGTGCGGCGGGACAGGTGGTGCACGTAGCCCAGCGCCCATTGGCTGGCGCTGGCGCCTTGCGCGGTGTCTCCCGGCAGGCCGGTGGCGCCGGCCTTGTAGCTGACGCGACCGAACGAGGCGCGGACGAGTCCCGGGCCCACGGGCACCGTGGCGCCCACCAGGTAGCCGTTGTACTTGTCGGTGCGATCCTGCATCCACGGCTGTGCCTGCGCGCGCCGGTGCCGCAGTTGCGACAACTCGCCCAGCAGCTTGACGGGGCCGAAGTCGTAGGTGGCACTGAGGCTGACGGTCTTCAGCCGGTCCTCGCCGCCGGCGTCGACGGGCGGCTTGGCTGCCGAACCCGAGGGCAGGCGGTCCTTGTTGTCTTCACCGAACGCCAGCGCCACGTTGAGCGGTCCCTTGGCGTAGCCGAAGCGCCCGCCCAGGTAGCGCCCGCGCGCGTTCGTCGGCGTCACGTCCGGGCTGTAGCGGGTGTTCTCGGGCAGGGCGTACTGGAGCTGCCCGTGGAAGCCGCCGAGGTCCGGCGGCAGGAAGTAGCCGATGCTGTTGCTGGCGCGCGCGTAGTTGTCGCCGGCCGCCACGCCGGCCGGTGCGCCGCCCAGGAGCGTGGACGAGGCGCTGTTGACGCGCGCGATCACCGACAGGCCCGCGCCCTGCACGGCGAAGGGGTCGGCCAGCGAGTCGTTGCGGAAGATCGGCGTGTAGTCGCGGCCCAGCCGCAGCTCGCCGAAGCCGCCCGACAGGCTCAGCGTCGAACGCTTGGCGAACGAGGCCAGGCCCGTCTTGCCGTCGTCGTTGGCGATGTTCGACTCCAGCCAGAAGCTCGCCGCCAGGCCACCACCCAGGTCTTCCGTGCCCCGAAAGCCCAGGCTGCTGCCGCGGTAGCCGCCGCGCGACAGCGTGGTCTGGCTTTGCGTCACCCGCGGCACGGCCGCGGCGAGCACGGCGGCGGCAGGGCGCCTCGGATCGAACGCCGGGCGGTACTCGCTGACGGTCTCGAAATGGCTGACGCCCGCATCCATGACGCCGAACAGCGTCACCGAGGACTGCGCCGAGGCCGCGCCGGCCAGCGCCAGCAGGGCCAGGCCGAGCGGGTGCCGCTTCACGCGAAGAACGCGCGAGCTGAAGCAGAGGGCGCCGGCATCGGCGCCCTCGAAGGAAGGAAGGTTCAAGGGGAGGTCTCCTGTGCGCCACTTCTGTGTCGAGTGGACTGGCGCGACTATCGGACGGCAGGGCGCCCGGGAGGAAATACCGTTTGCTGATGCGACCCCATCGCTATTTCTGATGGTCGGGCGCGGGGCCTCGCGCCGCGTGATGGCCGTGGCCACATTGATGCGCCAGATTCATATATCTATCCGATAAATCCATTTCCCTTTTCAATGCCCAGCGTGTCCAATCCTGCGGCCACGTCGGACAAGGCGCGCTCCCGACACACCACCTCGGACACAATGAATTCCATGAAACGAACCACCCGCGCCGCGCTTGCCGCGGCTGCGCTGGTGCTGGCCGCGGTGCCCGCACTGGCCCAGAACTACCCGAACCGGCCCATCCGCCTGATCGTGCCGTTCCCGGCGGCCGGTGCCACCGACCTGTTTGCCCGCACGCTGGGCCAGAAGATGGGCGAGAAGCTCGGCGCCACGCTGGTGGTCGACAACAAGCCCGGCGCGGGCGGTGCGATCGGTTCCGACCAGGCCGCCAAGGCGCCGCCCGACGGCTACACGCTGCTGCTCGCGACCACGAGCACGCACGCCATCGGCCCGGCCATCACGCCGAAGCTGCCCTACGACACGGTGCGCGACTTCACGCCCATCGCCCACGTGGGCGATGCGCCGAGCATCATGCTGGTGCCGATCAACACGCCCGCCAAGACGGTGCGCGAATGGATCGACAACGCCAAGAAGAACCCCGGCAAGCTCAACTACGCATCGAGCGGCAACGGCACCATCGTGCAGCTCACGGCGGAGCTGTTCAAGGCGCAGGCCGGCGTGTTCGTCACGCACATCCCCTACCGCGGCACGGCGCTGGCGGTGCCCGATCTCATCAGCGGCAAGGTCGACGTGCTGTTCGACTCGCTGCCCACCGGCATGCCGCACGTGCGCGACGGCCGGCTGCGCGCGCTGGGCGTGACCTCGCTCAAGCGCAGCCCGCTCGCGCCCGAGCTGCCGCCCATCGCCGACACGCTGCCCGGCTTCGAGTCGACCACCTGGTTCGGCTTCTACGGCCCGAAGGGCCTGCCGGCCGACATCGTGGCGCGCGTGAACAAGGCCGCCAACGAGGCGCTGGCCGATCCGGAGCTGAAGGACAAGCTCGCGCGCCTGGGCATCGAGCCGGCGAACGCGGGCACGCCCGAGCAGTTCGCAAAGATGGTGGCCATCGACGCCGCCAAATGGAAAAAGATCGTCGTCGATCGCAAGATCACGAACGACTAACGAGAGCACGCCGACATGAACTTCGACTTCAACAATCCCTACCTCTCGACCCGCCTCCCGGTCTTTGCGCGCAACGTGGTCGCCACGTCGCACCCGCTGGCTGCACAAGCCGGCCTGCGGATTCTTCAGCAGGGCGGCAACGCGGTCGATGCGGCCATTGCCACGGCCGCCGTGATGACGCTGGTCGAGCCCGTGAGCAACGGCCTGGGCAGCGACGCTTTCTGCATCCTGTGGGACGGCAAGGAACTGCACGGCCTGAACGCTTCGGGCCCTGCGCCGAAGGCCTGGACGCCCGACTACTTCAAGGCCAAATACGGCGCCGACGCCGCCACGCCGCCGATGCGCGGCATCGATTCGGTGACGGTGCCGGGCGCGGTGCGCGGCTGGGTCGCGATGAGCGAGCGCTTCGGCAAGCTGCCGTTCGCCGACCTGATGGCGCCCGCCATCGACATCGCAGAGCGCGGCTACCTCGTGCCGCCGGTGGTGCAGGGTAAGTGGGCGGCGGCCACGCCGATCCTGCAGTCGCAACCCGGCTTCGCGCAGGCCTTCCTGCCCTGGGGCCGCGCGCCCGAGGTCGGCGAGCTGTTCCGCTTCACCGCGGCGGCCCGCGCGCTCAAGGCCATCGCCCGCACCAAGGGCGAGGCCTACTACAGCGGCGAGATCGCCGAGGCCATCGCCAAGTTCTCGAAGGAGCAGGGCGGCGCGCTCACCGTGGCCGACATGGCGGCCTACCAGCCCGAGTGGGTCAAGCCCATCTCGCGCGACTACCGCGGCCACACGCTGCACGAGATCCCGCCGAACGGCCAGGGCATCGCCGCGCTGATCGCGCTGGGCATCCTCGAGAAGTTCGACATCGCCTCGCTGCCGGTCGACTCCGTGCAGTCGCAGCACCTGCAGATCGAAGCCATGAAGCTGGCCTTCGCCGACGTGTACCGCTACGTGTCGGAGCGCAAGACCATGGAAGTGACGACCGAGCAGATGCTCGACGACGCCTACCTCGCCTCGCGCGCCCGCCTCATCGACGTGAACAAGGCGCAGGACTTCAAGGCCGGCAACCCCGTCAAGGGCGGCACCATCTACCTCACGGCCGCGGACGAGAGCGGCATGATGGTGAGCTTCATCCAGAGCAACTACATGGGCTTCGGCTCGGGTTGCGTGGAGCCCGAGTTCGGCATCAGCCTGCAGAACCGCGGCCACGGCTTCAGCCTCAAGGCCGAGAGCCCGAACGTGGTGGCACCGGGCAAGCGCCCGTTCCACACCATCATCCCGGCCTTCCTCACCAAGGACGGCCAGCCGGTGATGAGCTTCGGCGTGATGGGCGGCAACATGCAGCCGCAGGGCCACATGCAGACGCTGGTGCGCATGCTCGACTACGGCCAGAACCCGCAGGCCGCGTGCGATGCACCGCGCTGGCGCTTCAACGCGGGGCTCGAGATCAACGTCGAGGCCGCGATGAATGCCAACACGCTGCAAGGCCTGCGCGACCTGGGCCACCACCTCGAGGTGATCAACGACTCCTACCAGGACTTCGGCGCCGGCCAGTTCATCTGGCGCGCGGGCGAGCCTTCGGTGGAAGGCTACGTGGCCGCGAGCGATCCGCGCCGCGACGGCCTCGCTGCAGGCTACTGAGGATCAAGGGATGATCGGGGGATGAACAAGACAGCCGCATCGGTCGGCATTCCCCCGCACGGACACGAGGCCGCCCGCAAGGGCTACGCCACCGGTCTCGTCCTGGCCACGCTGGGCGCCATCGCGTTCAGCGGCAAGGCCATCATCGTCAAGCTGGCGTACCGCTACGGCGTCGACGCCATCACGCTCATCATGCTGCGCATGCTCTTCGCGCTGCCGCTGTTCGCGCTGATGGCGTGGTGGGCCGGGCGCGGCAAGCCGGCGCTCACGACGCGCGACTGGCTCGGCATCCTCGGGCTCGGCTTCTCGGGCTACTACCTCGCGAGCTTTCTCGACTTTGCGGGGCTGGCCTACATCTCGGCCAGCTTCGAGCGGCTGATTCTTTACCTCAACCCCACGCTGGTGCTGTTCTTCGGCTGGCTGCTGTACCGGCGCCGCCCGACGCGCCCGCAGGTGTTCGGCATGGTCGTGAGCTACGCCGGCGTGCTGCTGGTGTTCGGCCACGAGCTGTGGACCGGCGGCGACGGCAAGGGCGGCGGCGCGGCCGCGTGGGGCGCGTTCCTCGTGTTCCTGAGCGCGGTGAGCTATGCGGGCTACCTCGTGTACAGCGGCGAGTTCGTCAAGCGGCTCGGGTCGCTGCGGCTCGTGGGGCTGGCGACCACCGTGGCCTGCGTGCTGTGCATCCTGCAGTTCGTGCTCACGCGGCCGATGAGCGCGGCGATGGCGGTCGCGCCCGAGGTGATCTGGCTGTCGGTGCTCAACGCCACGCTGTGCACGGCGGTGCCTGTCCTCATGGTGATGATGGCCATCGAGCGCATCGGCCCCGCCATTGCGGCGCAAACCGGCATGATCGGGCCCCTGTCGACCATCCTCATGGGGGTGGTCATACTGGGTGAGCCGTTCACCGCGTGGATCGCGGCCGGCACGGTGCTCGTCATCGCGGGCATCTTCGTTTTCACACGCAAGGGGCGTTAGCCGTCCTTGCAACATCGATCGATCGATCGACGGGAGCAAACACATGGATCTGGGCATTGCAGGCAGGACCGCACTCGTGTGCGGCGCGAGCAAGGGGTTGGGCTACGGCTGCGCCGAGGCGCTGGTGCGCGAGGGCGTCAACGTGGTGATCGTGGCGCGCGGCGCCGAGGCGCTCGACGCAGCAGCCAAGCAGCTGGTGGCAGCGGCCGGGCCGTCGGGTCCGTTCGTCAAGCACGTGGCGGCCGACATCACGACCGAAGCCGGCCGCGCGGCCGTGTTCGCGCTGGGCCACGACTTCGACATCGTCGTCACCAACGCTGGCGGTCCGCCCCCCGGCGACTTCCGCAACTGGGACCGCGAGGCGTGGATCAAGGCGGTGGACGCCAACATGCTCACGCCCATCGAGCTCATCAAGGCCACGGTGGACGGCATGGCCAAGCGCGGCTTCGGCCGCATCGTCAACATCACGTCGAGCTCGGTGAAGTCGCCGATCGACATCCTGGGCCTGTCGAACGGCGCGCGCAGCGGCCTCACGGGCTTCGTGGCCGGCGTGGCGCGCACGTCGGTGGCGGCGCAGGGCGTGACCATCAACAACCTGCTGCCGGGCTCCTTCGAGACCGACCGCCTCAAGGGCACGATGGCCGGCGCGGCGCAGAAGTCGGGCCAGGATTTCGACACCGTGTGGGAAGCGCGCAAGAAGAACATTCCGGCCAAACGCTTCGGCAACCCGGCGGAGTTCGGCGCGATCTGCGCCTTCCTGTGCAGCATGCAGGCCGGCTACATGACCGGCCAGAACGTGCTGGCAGACGGCGGCGCGTACCCCGGCACTTACTGACCGAAGCAGCGGCGCGTGTTCAGCGCCGCGACGACACCACGATCCCGCCCACGATCAGCACGAAGGCGGCGCCGTGGTACCAGTACGGCGCCTCGCCGAGGAAGGCCGCCGACAGCACGGCCGCGAACAGCGGCGTGAGGTTCATGAAGATGCTCGCCGCCTGCGGCCCCGCGCGCTGCACGCCGGTGCCCCAGCAGCGGTAGGCCAGCACGGCCGGGCCGATGCCGATGAACAGCATCGCCGCAATGAGCGGCCAGCCCAGGTCAATGTGGGCAGGTGTGAACGTCCATTCGCCGGCGGCCAGCGCACCTGACCAAGCCACGCCGAACACCAGCTGCGCCATGAGGAAGGCGGCCCAGTCGCTGCGCACATTGACGGGCTCGTGCGTGCGTGCCAGCAGCCAGCTGTAGAAGGCCCAGGCGATGGTGCCCGCGATCATGTACAGGTCGCCCGGCACCAGCCGCAGCGCCAGCAGCTGCTGCCACTCGCCGCGGCTCAGCACCAGCAGCACGCCCAGCATCGACAGCAGCGCGCCGCCCAGCGCGCGCCGGCTGACGCGCGCGCCGAAGCACAGCGTGCCCACGGCCAGCATCCACAGCGGCAGGCTGGAGCCCACCAGCGTGACGTTGATCGGCGTGGAGGTCTGCAGCGCCAGGTACTGGAAGGCGTTGTACAGGCCGATGCCCAGCAGGCCCAGCAGTGCGTAGCGCCGCCAGTGCGCCCACAGCGGGCTGTCGCGGCGCAGCACCCAGGCCGCCAGCGGCAGCAGCAGCACGAACGCGATCACCCAGCGCACGAAGTTCAGCGTCAGCGGCGACACCAGCGCACGCACCAGCCGGCCGACCACCGCGTTGCCGGCCCACAGCAGCGGCGGCACGGTGAGGAGCAGGGCGGTGAGGGGCGTGAGGCGGTGGTGCGATGCGGAAGACATGGCCGCCGACTCTACCGGGCCCGCGCAGTGTCCGTGGCCCGTCGAGAAATGGTCAAACGTGGCACGATGCCCGTCCCATTCTTTTTTCCCCTGCGTGGAGACAGCAACGATGTTGAGCAAAGCCGTCCGTATCGACCGCCACGGCGGTCCCGAGGAACTGAAGGTCGTCGAGGTCGAGGTGGGCGAGCCCGGCCCCGGCGAGATCCGCATCCGCCACAAGGCCGTGGGCCTGAACTTCATCGACACCTACCAGCGCACCGGCCTGTACCCGTTCCAGATGCCGCTGCAGCTGGGCATGGAAGCCTCGGGCATCGTCGAGGCGGTGGGCGAGGGCGTGACGCACCTGAAGGTGGGCGACCGCGCCGCCTACGCGAGCCAGCCGCCCGGCGCGTATTGCGAGCTGCGCGTGATGCCGGCCAAGTGCGTGTGCAAGCTGCCCGACGACATCTCCTTCGAGACCGGCGCGGCCATGATGCTCAAGGGCCTCACCGCGCAGTACCTGCTGAAGAAGACGCTGCCCGCCGAAGGCTTGCAACCCGGCGACTTTGTGCTGTTCCATGCGGCGGCCGGCGGTGTCGGCCTCATCGCCTGCCAGTGGGCCAAGGCGCTCGGCCTGCAGCTCATCGGCACGGCCGGCAGCGACGCCAAGTGCCAGCTCGCGCTGGCGCACGGCGCGGCGCACGCCATCAACTACAGCACCGAGAACTTCGCGGCACGCGTGAAGGAGATCACCGGCGGCCAGGGCGTGAAGGTGGTGTACGACTCGGTCGGCAAGGACACCTTCGAAGGCTCCATCGACAGCCTGCGCCCCTTCGGCCTGCTGGCGATCTTCGGCAACGGCTCGGGCCCGGTGCCGCCGGTCAACCTCGGCCTGCTGGCCTCGAAGGGTTCGCTCTACGTGACGCGCCCGACGCTGTTCACGCACATCGCCACGCGCGAGCGCACGCAGGCCATGGCCGACGACCTGTTCGCGGTGGTGCAAAGCGGCGCGGTGAAGATCCCGATCGACCAGCGCTACGCCCTGGCCGACGTGCAGCAGGCGCACCGCGACCTCGAGGCGCGCAAGACCACGGGCTGCACGATCCTCACGCTCTGAGTCCGACGGCGGCCGGCGGGTGATGTCCTACGCGCGGTGGGGTGTCACACCTTCGACTTGTGGCGGGCGCAATTTGTAGCCTGCACTTGTCCCTCCCGCAGAGCCCGCCATGACCACCGTCCGCGCCTTCATCGTCGAAGACAACCCCGCCCAGCGCGCCAGCCTGGCGGGCACGCTGCGCGAGATGGCGCGCATCGATCCGGTCGGCCAGGCCGAATCGGAGGCCGAGGGCACGCGCTGGCTCACGCGCAACCCGGCGCTGTGGGACCTGGCCATCGTCGATCTGTTTCTGGGCGACGGCACCGGCTTCAGCGTGCTCGAGGCCTGCCGCAACCGCGACCCGAGGCAGAAGATGGTGGTGCTGAGCAACCACGCCACGCCCGAGACGCGCCGCAAGTGCGCGCAGCTCGGCGCCGACGCGGTGTTCGACAAGGCCACCGAGGTCGAGGAGCTGATCGACTTCTGCGTGCGCCAGCGCCAGGAGCGCTTCTTCAGCGCGCCTTCGTCGGCGGGGCCGCGGGCGCCTCACTGAGCGCGGCCGTCTCGCGCACCATGCGCCAGACCCGCTGCGCGAGCGGCGACAGCTCGCGGTTGCGGCGCCGGATCAGCATGATCGCGCGCTGCACGTTGGGCACCAGCGGGCGCACCACCAGCCGCGCCAGCCCCTCGGGCGGCAGCGACAGGCCCGGCATCACGCTGATGCCGATGCCGGCCTCGACCATGCGGAACACGGTGGTCGCATGGCCCAGCTGCTGCTTCACGTCGCAGCGCGCGCCGTGCCGCTCCAGCGCCTGGTCGATGAGGCGCCGGCTGCCCGAGGCGTGGTCGAGCAGCACCAGCGGCTGGCCGTCGAGCGCCGACCAGTTCACCGAGGCTTTCTTTTCCGTCAGCCGGTGGCCGGGCAGCGTGACCACCATGAAGGGGTCGTTGAGGATCGACTCGCAGTGCAGGTCGTCGGCCTCGGAGGGCTCGATCACCACGCCGAAGTCGACCTCGCCGCTGCGCACGCTGTCCAGCACGTCCTGCTGGATGCGGTCGAGCAGCAAGAACTGGATGCCCGGCGCCTGCACCGCGCAGGCCGCGATGCAGTCGGGCATGAGGTTGGCCGAGAGCGTGGGGCTGCTGGCCACGCGCACCTTGCCGCCGCGCGCGCTGGCCAGGCCGGCCACGTCCTGCAGGGTCTGGTCGAGTTCGTCGAGCACGCGGTCGAGCCGGGCCGCGAACGAGTGGCCGGCTTCGGTCAGCACCACTTCGCGCGTGGTGCGGTCCAGCAGCTTGAGGCCGAGCTGGGCTTCGAGCTCCGAGATCGACCGGCTCACCGCCGGCTGGCTCAGGCCCACCTGGTCGCCGGCGCGGCTGAAGTTGCGGCCCTCGGCCACCGAGCGGAAGACGCGGAGTTGGCGCAGCGTGACGTTCATGCGCTCAAATCATATATCCATCCGATAAATCCATTTCTCTTTTGAATGGGCGGAAGGTCCAATGCAGGCCATGGCACGTTCACGCTTTCTCCCCGACAACTTCACGCTCACGCTCGTCGCGGTCGTCACCCTGGCCAGCCTGCTGCCCGCGAGCGGCCGTGTGGCGCATTTCTTCGAGGGCCTGACCACGGTCGCGATCGGGCTGCTGTTCTTCCTGCACGGCGCCAAGCTGTCGCGCGAGGCGATCCTCGCGGGCATCACGCATTGGCGGCTGCACCTGCTGGTGTTCGCCTGCACCTTCATCCTGTTCCCGGTGCTGGGGCTCGCGCTGCGGCCTGTGCTGGGGCCGCTGGTGACGCCGCAGCTGTACACGGGCGTGCTGTTCCTGTGCGTGCTGCCGGCCACGGTGCAGTCGGCCATCGCCTTCACGGCCATGGCGCGCGGCAACATGCCGGCCGCCATCTGCAGCGCGTCGGCCTCGACGCTGCTGGGCGTGTTCATCACGCCGGTGCTGGTGAGCCTGGTGGTGCTGCCTGAAGGCGGCGCGGTGGCGTCGTCTTCGTCGCTCGACGCGATCGGGCGCATCCTGCTGCAACTGCTGGTGCCGTTCGTCATCGGTCACCTGTCGCGCCCGCTGATCGGCAAGTGGATCCAGAAGCGCGCCGCGGTGCTGAAGTTTGTGGACCAGGGCTCGATCCTGCTGGTGGTCTACACGGCGTTCAGCGCAGCCGTGATCGAAGGGCTCTGGAAGCAGATTCCCGTGAGCGCGCTGCTGGGCCTGCTGCTGGTGTGCGGCGTGCTGCTGGCGCTGGCGCTGGGCCTCACGACGTTCATGGCGCGGCGCTTCGGCTTCAACATCGAAGACGAGATCACCATCGTCTTCTGCGGCTCCAAGAAGAGCCTGGCGAGCGGGATTCCGATGGCCAAGGTGCTGTTCGCCTCGCACGCCGTCGGCGCGATCGTGCTGCCGCTGATGCTGTTCCACCAGATGCAGCTGATGGTGTGCGCGGTGCTGGCGCAGCGCTACGCACGGCGCGCGGCGCCAGCCCCGGCGCCTGCGCTTCGCACGGCCGAGTAGCCTTTTCGGCGCAAGGCGTTCACGCACCGGCCGGCGCGTGAACGCAAAACAACACCCGCGAGGGGAGGGCTGGTGTCCACCAGATTCCTCCAATTTTGAACAGGACCATCCGGTCAGCGGCTCGATGAAGAGCAGCTGAAAACCCCGGAGAAACCTGAATGAAGAAATCCCTCACGGCACTCGCCGCGCTGGCCGTCACCGGCCTGGCTTCTGCCCAATCGTCGGTCACCCTGTTCGGCGTCGTCGATGCCGGCGTGAGCTACCAGAGCGCCACCTCGCGCAACCCCGTCACGGGCACCACCAGCAAGCAGAGCCAATGGAGCCTGGCCAACTCGGGCTACAACTCCAGCCGCATCGGCTTTCGCGGCACGGAAGACCTGGGCGGCGGGCTCGCCGCCAGCTTCTGGCTCGAGGCGCCGATCAGCAACGACGACGGCGCCACCGGCATCGCCAACTTCAACCGCCGTTCCACCGTCAGCCTGTCGGGCGGCTTCGGCGAAGTGCGGCTGGGCCGCGACTACACGGCCACGTTCTGGAACGACACGGTGTTCGACCCGTTCGGCACCAACGGCTCGGGCTCGAGCGTGATCAACACGGTGAGCGGCAGCACCGCGCTGGGCAACACGAACTACGTGCGCGCCAGCAATATGGTTGGCTACTTCCTGCCGCCGAACCTGGGCGGCTTCTACGGTCAGCTGCAGTACAGCCTGAACGAGAACACGAAGACGAGCGCGACCGACACCACCGCTGCCACCAGCAGCAGTGCGGGCCGCTACGTCGGCGGGCGTTTCGGCTATGCGAACGGGCCGCTGGACATCGCGCTGGCGGTGGGCCAGAACGTGGCGGTCGACACCACCACGCTCACGCGCAAGGTGCAGACCATCAACCTCGGCGCGTCGTACGACTTCGGTCCGGTCAAGCTGTTCGGCGAGTTGTCGAACGTGAAAAACAAGTTCGACCTTGCGGCGCTGGGCAACCGCCGCGACAGCTACAACGGCTACCTGATCGGCGCGAGCATGCCGGTGGGCGCGGGCCTGATCCGCGCGTCGTACTCGACGGTGCGCTACAACGAAGGCGCGGTCGGCGTCACGGGCGACGATCCGCGTGCGAACAAGCTCGCGATCGGCTACGTGCACAACCTGTCCAAGCGCACGGCGCTGTACGCCACCGTGGCGCGCGTGAGCAACCGCAACGACGCGAACTACACGGGCAGCCTCACGGCCGCCAGCACCACGGGCTACGGCAGCACGGGCGTGGGCTACTCGGGCCTGCCGCGTTCGTCGACGGGCTACGACTTCGGCATCCGCCACGCGTTCTGACCGGCCTCCGTTCGCGTGTGGCGGCGCTGCCGGTGCACGCGAACGGGCCCTGCCGTCGAACCAGTCATGCATCGATTCACATGATCCGAATTCATCACCTCGCAGGCGTGCTGGCAGCCCTTGGCCTGTCGGGCTGCATCGTGCTGCCGCCGCCTCTTTTTCCGCCCGGGCCACCGCCGGGGTTTCGCGAGGGGCCCCCGCCACGCTGCGAGGCTCCGAGCGGCTGCGCGCGGCCGGCCTTTCCTGAAACGCGCTGAGGACTGGCGACCGTGTACGGCAGTTCACTCGGCCTGGTCATTGCCACGCTCATCGGCCTCGGCCTGACCGGCGTGCTCGCGCTGATGGGCGCGCTGTTCGTCGCCAACGCCCGCGCGGCCGTGCACGCCCGTGGCCTTGCGCAGCAGGCCCGCACCGAGCTGCACCAGCACCTGGCGGACAGCCGCGTGCAGGATCTGCGGCCTTTGCTCGGCACTGAATCTGGCGATGCAACATCGCTGCACCTCGATGTGGACCTGCCCGCGGAAGCGGTGCCGGTCTTCGGCATTCCATCGGAGCTGCGCGAGTTGCTGGCCAAGGTGGCCGCGCATGCCGCGCGCGTGATGGCGGCGGACGCGACGCTGCAGGTGCGCGCGCGCATCGAAGGCACGCAGGCCGTCGTTCACTGGCGCGACCTCGACGCTGACAGCGAACGGCCCCCGCTGGCGCGCTTCTTCGATGCGCTCGACGCCGCCTCGCTGGCCAGTGCGCGCATCTGCGAGCGCATCGCGGGGCGCCACGGCGGGCGCATCTATTCGGCGCCGGACGACGGCGGCGTGCTCGGGTTGACGCTGCGCCTGCCGCTGTACGCGCCGGCGGTGGCCGCCGGATCAGTCGACTGAGGTGCGCGTCGGCCCCGACGCGGCCGGTACGCCCGAAAGTTCAAGGGCTTCGAGCGCCTCGTACTCCACCGCCAGGAAGTCCACCAGCTTGCGCACCGACGGCAGCAGGCCGCGGCGCGAGGGGAACACCGCATGCACGATGCCGCTGCGCGGCGCCCATTGCGGCAGCGCGTCGACGAGGCGGCCGGCCTGCAGGTCGTCGCGCACCATCATCGTCGGCATCTTGGCCACGCCCACGCCCTGCAGGGCGGCATGGCGCAGCGCGGCCATGTCGTCGGTCACCAGGCGGGGCTGGTGGCGCACCTCGGCGCTCGCGCCGTCGGGGCCTTCGAGCGACCAGGTGTGGTGCGGCTGGGCCGGGCCGAGGTCCAGGCTGGGCAGCAGGCCGATGTCGGCGGGGCTGGCCGGCGCCGTCAGGCCTTCGAGCAGGCGCGGGTGGGCCACCAGCCGCTGCGTGCTGTGGCCCAGCACCTTCATCACGAGGTCGGTGTCTTCGAGGGGCGGAAAGCGCACGCGCAGCGCGAGGTCGAAGCCTTCGCGGATCACGTCGACACGGCGGTTGGTGCTCTCCAGCTGCACCGTCACGCGCGGGCATTCGGTCATGAAGCGGGCGATCATCTCGGCCACCTGGTAGTACACGAGCGCCGGCGGGCACGACAGCCGCACCAGCCCCTGCGGCTGGGCCTGCAGGCGGTCGATGGCCTCCTGCGCGGCGTCGGCCTCGACCAGCATGGCCACGCAATGCTCGTAGTACTGGCGGCCGATGTCGGTGACGCTGAAGCGGCGCGTGGAGCGCTGGATCAGGCGCACGCCCAGCCGCTCCTCGAGCAGCGCGATGCGCCGGCTCAGGCTCGACTTGGGCACGCTGAGCGCGCGGCCGGCCGGGGCAAAACCGCCGTGGTCGACCACCTGGGCGTAGTAGTAGAGATCGTTCAGGTCGCGCATGGCTTTTTTGGGGCCCTCCGTGCCGTTGATCGTTCGCCAGATGGAACGATGAGGGCGAATTCTGGCATCTACTCAAAGCATCGTTGCGGCCCCATCCTTGATCCATGGCTTTCCCGTTCCGGGCGAGCCGCCAGATGGAAAGGAACACAGACCATGAAGAAGATCCTCGGCACCTACAGCGCACCGCGCCCGCACTGGGTGGGCGACGGTTTTCCCGTGCGCTCGCTGTTCAGCTACGACACGCTGGGCCGCCACGCCAGCCCCTTCTTGCTGCTCGACTACGCCGGCCCGGCTCAGTTCACGCCGACCGCACAGCCGCGCGGCGTGGGCCAGCACCCGCACCGCGGCTTCGAGACCGTGACCATCGTCTACAAGGGCGAGGTGTCGCACCGCGACTCGACCGGGCAGGGCGGCACCATCGGCCCCGGCGACGTGCAATGGATGACCGCCGGCGCGGGCATCCTGCACGAGGAGTTCCATTCCGAAGCGTTCACGCGCGACGGCGGCGAGCTCGAGATGGTGCAGCTGTGGGTCAACCTGCCCGCCCGGGACAAGATGGCCACACCCGGCTACCAGGCCATCGTCGATGCGCAGATTCCGTCGGTGCCGCTGCCGGAAGGCGCGGGCAGCGTGCGCGTGATCGCGGGCGACTACCTCGGCCACAAGGGGCCGGCCCGCACCTTCACGCCCATCGACGTGTGGGACCTGCGCCTGAACCAGGGTGCGCAGGTGACGCTGCCGGTGCCCGAAGGCCACACGGCTGCGGTGGTGGTGCTGCGCGGCACGGTGCAGGTGAACGGCGAGACGGTCGTGCGCGACGCGCAGATGGTGCTGCTCGACCGCGCGGGCGACGCGCTCACGCTGGACGCCAACAACGACGCGGTGGTGCTGCTGCTGAGCGGCGAGCCGATCGACGAGCCCATCGTCGGCCACGGCCCGTTCGTGATGAACACGCGCGACGAGATCGTGCAGGCGATGAAGGACTTCGGCAGCGGGAAGTTCGGGCAGATGCCGGAGGCCGTGGCGCACTGAGCGCCCACCGCCGCCCTGGTTGAAGAATCAGGCGGCGGTGAGCATGCCGCGGGTTTCGATGAAGGCGACCACCTCGGCGACGCCCGTGAGCGTCTTGAGGTTGGTCATCACGTAGGGGCGCTGGCGGCGCATGCGCTGGGTGTCCTGTTCCATCACGTCGAGGTTCGCGCCCACGTAGGGTGCGAGGTCGGTCTTGTTGATGACGAACAGGTCGCTCTTGGTGATGCCGGGGCCGCCCTTGCGCGGGATCTTTTCGCCGGCCGCCACGTCGATCACGTAGATGGTGAGGTCCGACAACTCGGGGCTGAAGGTGGCCGCGAGGTTGTCGCCGCCCGATTCGACGAACACGATGTCGGCGTCGGGAAAGTCTTCGAGCATGCGGTCGATGGCTTCGAGATTGATCGACGCGTCTTCGCGGATCGCGGTGTGCGGGCAGCCGCCGGTTTCCACGCCCATGATGCGCTCGGCCGGCAGCGCGCCGGCCACAGTGAGCAGGCGCTGGTCTTCCTTGGTGTAGATGTCGTTGGTGATGGCGACGAGGTCGTACTTGTCGCGCATCGCCTTGCAGAGCATTTCGAGCAGGGTGGTCTTGCCCGAGCCGACGGGGCCGCCGATGCCCACGCGCAGCGGCGGGAGCTTCTTGGTGCGGTTCGGGATGTGGTGCAGGGCGGAGGTCATGGGCGAAAAGGTCCGGTTCGGTCAGCTTCGGAAGAGGCGGGAATATTGTGTTTCATGGCGGGCCGACAACACCGCCAGCAGGGGCGCGAAGGCCTGGCGCTCGTCGTCGCCCAGGGCCATCGCACGGTCGACGGCCGCAGGGATTTCATTCGCGAGCCGCGCGAGGATGCGCTGGCCCGCGCTCTGACCCAGCGGCACGGCCTTGACGGCGGCGGCGACCATGTTCTCGGCCCAGCCGAAGGCGAAGGCCAGGCAGCCGTCCTGCACCGAGGCTTCGGTGCGGCTGGCGGCGAACGCGAAGGCCACGGGGTAGGTCGCGGGCAGGCCGGCGAAGACCTCGGCCGTGTCGGCGTGGTGCAGCTTGAGCCACTCGACGAAGGAGCGGCCCATCTGCTCGGTCTGCAGGAAGAACTCGGCGGATTCGCGGGTGTGCAGCACCCAGTCGTTGAGGGTGCGGATGCGTTGCGCGTCGTTCGCGCGCCAGGCGGTGATCGCCTGGGCGGCCAGGGCGAGGTCGCCGCGCGCGAAGCTCAGGTGCAGCTGGTCGGAGAGCCACTCGGTGGCGCTGGCTTCTGAATGGATGCCGGCCCATTCGACCGCGGCCTCGACGCCCTCGGAATACGAGAAGCCGCCGACCGGCAGGGCGGGGGAGGCCAGCCAGATGAGCTGGAGGAGGCTGTGCGGGGTCGGCATTTGTTTATGGGCGCGCGCCGCTGTTCAGGGCGCGTGCGCAGGCCACCGGGCACTTCCCTCCGCGAATGTCCCCCGGGCTTCGCCCTCCTCCTTGACTTCGCTGCGGGAAGCACCCAGTGTCCTGCGCACGGGAAGGGCGGTGGGTCATTTCAATGCGAGTGGCTGTGGCCGTGATCGTCGTCGAGCAGTTCGGGGGCGAGCACGAGGGGCTTGGGGCCGCTCTTGCCGTGGGAATGTCCGTGGTCGTGGCCATGGTCGTGGTCATGACTGTGGCCGCCATGCGAATGCCCTTGCGCGCCGTACGCGCCGCCTTCGGGCTCGAAGGCTTCCTCGACGGCGACGACGATCAGGTGCATCGAACGCAGCATGTCGGCCAGCACGTGGTCGGGTTCGATCTTCAGGTGGTCGGGCTTGAGCTCGATCGGCACATGCCGGTTGCCCAGGTGGTAGGCCGCGCGCGTCAGGTCGAAGGGCGTGCCGTGGGCGGTGCAGTGCGTGATGCGCAGCACCGGCTGCGGCGCCGCGATCACGCGCACCAGCGAGCCGTCTTCCGCCACCAGCACGTCGCCGCCGCGCACCGCGGTGCCGCGCGGCAGGAAGATGCCGATCTGCCGGCCCTGCGAGTCGGTGGCGTCGAAACGGCTTTTCTGGCGCACGTCCCAGTCGAGTTCGATGGTGGCGGCACGCTTGAGCAGCACGGGCGCGAGACCGCGGCCCTGGGGCATGAGTTTGTTGGCGGTGAGCATGGCGGGTTGCGGGGTCGAATGAGGCCGATGAATGTAGCGCCTCTTGCAGCCCCTGTTCGGCGTGGTGTCCCAAGCCCGTCGGCGAGGCCAACGTGCCGAGAACGGGCTTTCCTTGGTTAGCAAATATCGGGCCTTGTGGGCTCGGGGGCTTGCCTGCGCGCCCCATCCGCCCCAGCATCCGCGTCATGAACAGCCTGGCCTACCTGACGACCGATGTCGCGACCCCGCTGCGTTTCGACTACTGGCACGACGTCGTGTGCCGCCACTGCATTCCCGCGGCCAGCCGTGCGATGACGGCCGAGCCGTTCGAAGGGCGGCTCGATGTGCGCGACGTCGGCGCGGTCAGCGTCAACCGCATGTCGGCGCCGGTGCATCACTGGTCGCGCGACGCGCCCCACCTGCGCCGGCATCCGCTGGACGACCTGTGGCTGGCGTTCGTGCAGGAGGGCGAGGGCACCTTGGTGCAAGGCGGGCGGCAGGGGCGGTTGCGCAGCGGCGACATGCTGCTCTACGACGCCGGCCGGCCGTTCGAATGCACGCTGGACGCGCGCTCGGTCTACCTGGCGCGCATGCCGCGCCGGCTGCTGCTGCGGCGTTTCGCGAAGGCCGAGGACTTCACCGCCCGCACCATCGCCGCGGACCGCCCCGGCGCGGCGCCGCTGCACGCGATGCTGCGGGAGACGGCGAACCCGGCCTTTGCGCAGCCCCAATCCGCCGCGGCCGAACGCTTCGGCGGCGCGCTCATCGACCTGCTGGCCGTGACGCTCGAGCTGCAGCAGGACATGACTGGCGACGCCGGCGCCGAGCGCGGCCTGCATGCGCGCATGACGGCCTACATTGAACGCCACCTGGACGACCCGGCGCTGTCGCTCGAGGCGCTGGCGCAGGCGCACCATGTCTCGGCACGCACCGTGGCGCGGGCGTTCGCGCGCCAGGGCGAGACGGCGATGGGGGCGGTCTGGCAGGCGCGCCTGGCGGCCAGCCGCGAGGCGCTGGTGGGCGGGCGCGCGCACAGCGTGACCGACGTCGCGTTCCAGCACGGGTTTTCCGACCTGTCGCATTTCAGCCGGGTCTTCCGCAAGGCCTACGGCTGCGCGCCGCACACGCTGCTGAAGCCGCGCTGAGCGCCGCGTGCGGGGTGTCCGCCCCAGCACAAGTGCATGTCCGAAAGAGACCAGCGCGGGCCGCCGTGCGCCGATAAGGTTCGCCCGGGGTGGCAGCTTCGCCACTTGGATTCAGACCTTCTTTCTCAACCCTACACATGCGGGAGTCAGTCATGGCGGACAAGGAATTGCATCATCTCGAACTGCTGGAAGTCGGCCGGCAGATCCAGTCGCGCGAGCGCTCGTCGGAAGAGGTCACGCGCGCCATGCTCGCGCGCATCGAGGCCGTCGACGGCCGCTTGCGCAGCTACGCGACGCGCATGGACGCGCAGGCGCTCGACGAAGCGCGCCGCGCCGACACCGAAATCGCCGCCGGCCGCGCGCGCGGACCGCTGCACGGCGTGCCGCTGGCCGTGAAGGATCTTCTGTGGACCGAGGGCGTGCCGAGCGCGCACGGCATGACGATCCACAAAGCGTTCCGCCCGACGGAAGACGCGACCGTGGTGCACCGCCTGCGCGAGGCCGGCGCGGTGATCCTGGGCAAGCTGCAGCAGACCGAAGGCGCCTTTGCCGACCACCATCCGCAGATCGCGTCGCCGGTCAACCCGTGGGACGCCACGCTGTGGCCCGGCGTGTCGTCCAGCGGCTCGGGCGTGGCCACGGCGGCGGGGCTGTGCTTCGGCGCGCTGGGCACCGACACGGGCGGATCGATCCGCTTTCCGTCGGCGGCCAACGGCATCACCGGCCTGAAGCCGACATGGGGACGGGTGAGTCGCCACGGCGCCTTCGAACTCGCCGCCTCGCTCGACCACATCGGCCCGATGACGCGCAGCGCCGCCGACGCGGGCGCGATGCTGGCGGCCATCGCCGGCGCCGACCCGCGCGACCCCACGGCGAGCACACTGCCGGTGCCCGACTACCTGGCGACGATGACGCGCGGCCTGGCCGGCCTGCGCGTGGGCATCGACCCCGCGTGGACGCTGGACCGCGTGGACGCCCCCACGCGCGCCACGCTCGCGGCTGCGATCCGCACGGTCGAATCGCTGGGCGCTTCGGTGCGCGAGGTGGTGTTTCCCGACACGACGCAGGCCGTGCTCGACTGGTCGCCGCTGTGCGCGGTCGAGACCGCCGTGGCGCACGAGGCCACGTACCCGTCGCGGCGTGCGGAGTACGGCCCGGGCCTCTCGGGGCTGATCGACCTGGGCCTGTCGCAAAGCGCCACCGACTACCAGAAGCTGCTGCTGCGCCGCGCCGATTTCACCGGCCGCGTGCGCACGTTCTTCGAAGAGGTCGACCTGCTGCTGATCCCGGCCATTCCCTTCGCGGCGCCGACGCTCGAGCGTGCCGGCCAGCTCGGCGTGGACCCGGAGCTGCTGGCAGGCATGCTGCGCTACACCTGCCCGTTCGACCTCACGGGCAGCCCCACGCTCACCTTGCCGGGCGGCGCCACCGAGGCGGGCGTGCCGGTGGCCTTCCAGTTCGTGGCGCCGCACTTCGGCGAAGACCTGCTGGTGCGCGCGGGCTGGGCGTTCCAGCGGGCGACCGACTGGCACCGTCGGCACCCGGCGGTGTAAGTCACCGCAGCAGCCCCAGCGCGGCTTCGTTCAGAACAGGAAGTAGCGCTGCGCCATCGGCAGCACCTTGGCCGGCTCGCAGGTCAGCAGCTGGCCATCGGCGCGCACGGCATAGGTCTGCGCGTCGATCTCCATCTTCGGCGTGTAGCCGTTGTGGATCAGGTCCTGCTTGCGCACGTTGCGGATGTTCTTCACTGCGCTGAGGTGCTTGCTCAGGCCGTAGCGTTCCTTGATGCCCGCGGCCAGCCCGGCCTGCGAGACGAAGGTCAGCGAGCTCTTGGCGAGCGAGCCGCCGTAGGCACCGAACATCGGCCGGAAGTGCACCGGCTGCGGCGTGGGAATCGACGCGCTGGGGTCGCCCATCGCGGCCATCGCGATGGTGCCGCCCTTGATGATGGTGAAGGGCTTCACGCCGAAGAAGGCCGGCTTCCAGACCACGAGGTCGGCCCACTTGCCGACTTCGATGGAGCCCACCTCGTGCGCGATGCCGTGCGCGAGGGCCGGGTTGATCGTGTACTTGGCGACGTAGCGCCGCGCGCGGAAGTTGTCGTTGCGCTCGCTGTCCTCGGGCAGCGTGCCGCGCTGCTGCTTCATCTTGTGCGCGGTCTGCCAGGTGCGGATCACCACCTCGCCGACGCGGCCCATGGCCTGGCTGTCGGAGCTGAACATGCTGATCGCGCCCAGGTCGTGCAGCACGTCTTCGGCGGCGATGGTTTCCTTGCGGATGCGCGACTCGGCAAAGGCCAGGTCCTCGGCGATGCCGGCATCGAGGTGGTGGCACACCATGAGCATGTCGACGTGCTCGTCGAGCGTGTTCACGGTGTAAGGCATCGTCGGGTTGGTCGACGAGGGCAGGAAATTCGACTCGCCCACCACGCGCAGGATGTCGGGCGCATGGCCGCCGCCCGCGCCCTCGGTGTGGAAGGCGCAGATGGCGCGCCCGCCCACGGCGGCGATGGTGTTCTCGACGAAGCCCGATTCGTTCAGCGTGTCGCTGTGGATCGCCACCTGCGTGTCGGTGGCGTCGGCCACGTCCAGGCAGTTGCTGATGGCCGACGGCGTGGTGCCCCAGTCTTCATGCAGCTTCAGGCCCATGACGCCGGCCTCGATCTGCTCGTGCAGCGCGTCGGGCAGGCTGGCATTGCCCTTGCCGAGGAAGCCCAGGTTCATCGGGAAGGCGTCGGCCGCCTGCAGCATGCGCTCGATGTGCCAGGGGCCGGGCGTGGCGGTGGTCGCGAAGGTGCCGGTGGCCGGGCCGGTGCCGCCGCCGAGCATGGTCGTCACGCCCGAGGCCAGCGCTTCCTCGATCTGCTGCGGGCAGATGAAGTGGATGTGGCTGTCGATGCCGCCCGCAGTGACGATGGTGCCCTCGCAGCTGATGATCTCGGTGCCCGGGCCGATGACGATGTCCACGCCCGGCTGCACGTCGGGGTTGCCGGCCTTGCCGATGGCGGCGATGCGGCCGTCCTTCAGGCCGATGTCGGCCTTCACGATGCCCCAGTGGTCGAGGATGAGGGCGTTGGTCATCACCGTGTCGACGGCGCCCTGCGCGCGCGTGCGCTGCGACTGCGCCATGCCGTCGCGGATCGTCTTGCCGCCGCCGAACTTCACCTCTTCGCCGTAGCCGCCGGCGCGCAGCGTGTAGTCGGCCTCCACTTCGATCAGCAGGTCGGTGTCCGCAAGGCGGACCCGGTCGCCCACGGTGGGGCCGAAGATTTCTGCGTAGGCGCGTCGCCCGATGGTGGCCATGTTTTAGAGCTTTCCTTGAACCAGGCCGCGAAAGCCGTAGACGATGCGATCGCCCGAGAAGTCGACCAGCTCGACGGTGCGTTGCTGGCCCGGCTCGAAGCGCACCGCGGCGCCCGAGGCGATGTTCAGCCGCATGCCGCGCGCGGCGGCGCGGTCGAAGTCGAGGGCGCCGTTGGTCTCGGCAAAGTGATAGTGCGAGCCGACCTGGATCGGCCGGTCGGCCGTGTTGCGCACCACCAGCGTGAGGGCGCGGCGGCCGGGGTTGAGCGTGTGCTCGCCGTCGTCGGTGAGGAGTTCGCCGGGCGTCATGGCCGCCTCAGACCGCCTGGGCCAGCAGCGTGGCGCCCAGGGCGACGACGGCGGCACCGGCCACGCGCGGCAGCCAGGCGTTGGCATGGCGCAGCGCCCAGCCCAGCGCGATGCCGGCCGCGTGCAGCAGCAGCGTGGCGCTGACCATGCCGGCCAGCGTGAGGGCCGCGCCGTGCTCGCCCGCGAGTTCGTGGCCGTGCGCCACGCCGTGGAAGACGGCGAACAGGCCCACGACGGCCATGGCGACGCCGGCCGGCAGGTGCACGCGCGTGGCGACCAGCAGGCCCAGCACCAGCAGTGAGGCCGCGATCATCGGTTCGACGGCCGGCAGCTGCACACCGGCCAGCCCGGCCAGCGCGCCCGCGAGCAGCATGCCCGCGAAGGCCAGCGGCGCCCACAGCAGGTCGGGCCAGGCGCGGCGCGCGACCAGCGCGCTCCACAGGCCGACCGCGACCATCGCCGCGAGGTGGTCGGCGCCGGTGAGTGGGTGCATGAAGCCGGTGACGAAACCGTGGTGCACGCCGCCGTCGACGCCCGTGTGGGCGCTGGCGGCCAGCGGCAGCAGGAGGGTGACGAGCAGGGCGGAAGTCTTTGCGAAGCGCATGAAAGGGTCTTTCTTCTTGTGGCGGAGGTTCAGACGATCGGCTGGTGGACGGTCACGAGCTTGGTGCCGTCGGGAAAACTGGCCTCGACCTGGATGTCGGGAATCATCTCGGCGATGCCGTCCATCACGTCGGCGCGGGTGAGCACGCTGCGGCCCTCGCTCATCAGCTCGGCGACGCTCTTGCCGTCGCGGGCGCCTTCCATCACGGCGGCGGTGATCAGCGCGACGGCTTCCGGGTAGTTGAGCTTGAGCCCGCGCGCCTTGCGGCGCTCGGCCAGCAGCGCCGCCGTGAAGATCAGCAGCTTGTCTTTTTCGCGCGGGGTCAGTTCCATGGCGGGAGTGGGGTCGGGTGGCGGTCGGTGATTATGGGCAAGGCTGTGGCTTTGCAACAGTCGTGCCCTGTTCGCCAAATGCCGTACCCGGTGGCACGGAAGCTGCACCGAAACGGTGTGAATCCCGCCGACCCACCTCTCCTGACCGACGACGCCCCCCAGCGCATCGTCAAGGTGCGGCGCGACTACAACAGCTGGGTCGCGAGCGAAACGCTCGAGGACTACGCGCTGCGCTACACGCCGCAGCGCTTTCGCAAATGGTCCGAATGGCGGGTGGCCAACACGGCGTTCGGGGCGGCCTCGTTCCTGGTGCTGGAGGCGGTCGGCGCCACGCTGCTGGTGCAGTACGGCTTTGCCAATGCCTTCTGGGCGATCCTGGTCACGGCGCTCATCATCTTCCTGGCCGGACTGCCGATCAGCGTGTACGCGGCGCGCTACGGCGTCGACATGGACCTGCTCACCCGCGGCGCGGGCTTCGGCTACATCGGCTCCACGCTCACCTCGCTGATCTACGCGAGCTTCACCTTCATCTTCTTCGCGCTCGAGGCGGCCGTGATGGCCTATGCGCTCGAGCTGGCGCTGGGCATTCCGCCGGTGTGGGGCTACCTGGTGTGTGCGCTGGTGGTGATTCCGCTGGTCACGCACGGGGTGTCGGTGATCAGCCGGCTGCAGCTGTGGACGCAGCCGCTGTGGCTGCTGATGCTGGTGGTGCCCTTTGTCTTCGTGCTGGTGCGCGATCCTGGTGCGTTCGCGGGCATCACGCACTACGGAGGGGCGAAGTCGGGCGCACAAGGATTCAACCTGCACCTGTTCGGTGCCGCGCTGACGGTCGGCATCGCGCTCATCACGCAGATGGGCGAGCAGGCCGACTACCTGCGCTTCATGCCGGCGCGCACCGCGGGCACGGCGCGCCGCTGGTGGGCCGGGGTGCTGGCTGGCGGGCCGGGCTGGGTGGTGCTGGGCGTGGTCAAGATGCTGGGCGGCGCGGCGCTGGCCTACCTGGCGATCACGCACATGGTGCCGGTGGAGCGCGCGGTCGATCCGAACCAGATGTACCTGGCGGCCTACGAGTACGTGTTTCCGAACTACGGCTGGGCGGTGGCGGCGACGGCGCTGTTCGTGGTGGTCTCGCAGCTGAAGATCAACGTGACGAACGCCTATGCCGGTTCGCTGGCCTGGAGCAATTTCTTCTCGCGCGTGGCGCATAGCCATCCGGGGCGCGTGGTGTGGGTGGTGTTCAACGCGCTCATCGCCTTCATGCTGATGGAGATGAACGTGTTCGAGGCGCTGGGCGATGTGCTGGGGCTCTTCGCCAACATCGCCATCGCCTGGATGATGGCCGTGGTGGCCGACCTGGTCGTCAACAAGCCGCTGGGGCTGTCGCCGCCGGGCATCGAGTTCAAGCGCGCGCACCTGTGGGACATCAACCCGGTGGGCGTGGGCGCGATGGCGCTGGCGTCGGTGCTGTCGATCACCGCGCACCTGGGCGTGTTCGGGCCGCTGGCGCAGGCCTTCTCTGCGTTGATTGCGCTGGGCACGGCGCTGGTCGCGTCGCCGCTGCTGGCGTGGGCCACGGGCGGCAAGTACTACCTGGCGCGCACCTCCGACGCGGGCGGCTCGGTGCTGTTCACGCCGGCCGCGGGCGGGCGCAAGGTGCGCTGGGCGCGGGTCGAACCCTCGCCGGACGAGGGTGGCAGCTACCAGCGATTGAAGGTGCAGCACTGCGTGATCTGCGAGCGCGAGTACGAAGGCCCCGACATGGCGCACTGCCCGGCCTACCAGGGCGCGATCTGCTCGCTGTGCTGCACGCTCGACGCGCGCTGCGGCGACCTGTGCAAGCCGCACGCGAGCCTGTCGGCGCAGTGGTCCGCGGTGTTGCGCTGGCTGCTGCCGCGCCGCAGCTGGCGCTACCTGGACACGGGGCTCGGGCACTTCCTGCTGCTGATGCTGGTCATCGTGCCGCTGCTGGCGGTGGTGTTCGGCGTGCTCTACCAGCAGGAGCTGCGGGCCCTGAGCGAAGGCGCACTCGCGCTGGCGGCGCAGGCCGACGTGGGCGGGGCGCTGGTCGCGGTGCAGCAGGCGTCGCTGCGCTCGGGTTTTCTCAAGGCCTACATGGCGCTCTTGGTCATCGCGGGCATCGTCGCGTGGTGGCTGGTGCTGGCGCACCAGAGCCGCAAGGTGGCGCAGGAAGAGTCGAACCGCCAGACCCACCTGCTGGTGCGCGAGATTGCCCTGCACCGCGAGACCGACCGCGCACTGCAGGACGCCAAGCAGAGCGCCGAAGAGGCCCGCGAGATCGCCGAGCACGCCAAGCTCGCGGCCGACCAGGCGCGGCGCGCGGCGGACCTCGCGAACCAGGCCAAGAGCCGCTACATCAGCGCCATCAGCCACGAGCTGCGCACGCCGCTCAACAGCATCCTGGGCTACGCGCAGCTCATGGGCGAAGACCACTCGGTGCCGCCGCACCGCCAGCAGGCGGTGGCCGTGATCAAGCGCGGCGGCGAGCACCTGCTGTCGCTCATCGAGGGCACGCTGGCCATCGCCCACATCGAGGCCGGCAAGCTCACGCTCGATGCGCGGCCGATGCGCTTTGCCGATGCGATGCGCGAGCTGGCCGACATGTTCGAGCTGCAAGCGGCCGAGAAGGGCCTGCGCTTCCGTTTCGAGGCGGCAGGCACGCTGCCCGACGTGGTGCGCGCCGACGAAAAGCGCGTGAGCCAGATCCTCATCAACCTGCTGGGCAATGCGATCAAGTTCACGGCGGCGGGGCAGGTGACCTTGCGCATTTCGTACGCGCGCGAGTTCGCCGCCATCGAGATCGAGGACACCGGGCCGGGCATGACGGCGGCCGACATCGAGCGCATCTTCGAGCCCTTCGCGCGCGGCCACGCGGCGGTGTCGTCGGCGCCGGGCGCGGGCCTGGGCCTGACCATCGCGAAGATGCTGACCGACCTGATGGGCGGCGAGATGAAGGTGCGCAGCACGCCGGGCGAGGGCTCGCTGTTCTGCGTGCGGCTGTTCCTGCCGCGGGTGCACGAGGCGGTCGCGGGCAGTGCGCGCGTTGCACCGGCGCCGCGCGCGCGGCGCGGCTACGAGGGCGCGCGCCGGCGCCTGCTGGTGGTCGACAACGAGGAGGCCGACCGCGAGCTGCTGGGCCATGTGCTCGCGCCGCTGGGCTTCGAACTGCGCAGTGCGGCCAGCGGGCACGATGCGCTGGACCTCATCGCCGCCGGCTACCGGCCCGACGCCATGTTCGTCGACCTCGCGATGCCCGGCATCGACGGCTGGGAGACCATCCGCCGCGCGCGCAAGCTGGGGCTGGCCGAGGCGTCGGTGGCCATCGTCTCGGCCAACGCTTTCGACAAGGGGCTGGACAACGACGTGGGCATTGCGCCCGAAGATTTCTTCGTCAAGCCTGTGCGCCACACCGAACTGCTCGACTGGCTGGAGCGTCGGCTGGCCCTGCAGTGGACCGACACCGCCGACCGGCCCGCGCCCGCCGCGGCCGCGCCGCGCGCGATGCAGCCGCCGTCGCTGGCGCGCTTGCGCGCGCTCGACGAGGCGGTGAGCCTGGGCTACTTCCGGGGCATCATGAACCAGCTCGACGACATCGACGCCGCGCAGCCCGAGTGCGCCGCGTGGACCGAGGCCCAGCGCGCGCTGGCCCGCCAGTTCCAGTTCGAGGCCATGGGCCGCGCGCTGGCCGAAGCCGCCGAGGGCGCCGCATGACCCTGTTGTCTCCACCGACCCTGCCCGCTTCGCCGCTCGCCCGGACGCTGCGAGAGCAGCAGGGCTCCCACGGCGACCTGGTGCTGATCGTCGACGACGTGCCCGACAACCTCGCCGTGCTGCACGACGCGCTCGACGAATCGGGCTACACCGTGCTCATCGCCACGAACGGCGAGCAGGCGCTGCAGCGCGCCGCGCAGGCACGGCCCGACATCGTGCTGCTCGACGCGATGATGCCGGGCATCGACGGCTTCGAGGTGGCGCGCCGGCTCAAGGCCGATGCGGCCACCGCGCACATCCCCATCGTGTTCATGACGGGCCTCACCGAAACCGAGCACCTCGTGGCCGCGCTCGAGGCGGGCGGGGTCGACTACGTCACCAAGCCGATCAAGCCGAAGGAAGTGCTGGCGCGCATGAACGTGCACCTGCAGGGCGCCCGCCGCGCGCGGCAGGAGGCGCACCAGGCCGGGCAGGCGCGCAATGCGCTCGACGCCTTCGGCTACGCGAGCATCACCGTGCGGCTGCCCGAGGGGCGGCTGATCTGGCAGACGGCGCTGGCGCGCGAGCTGCTGGCGCGCTACTGCGAGACGCAGGCGCCCGAGACGCCGCCGGCCGTGCTTGGCTGGCTGCGCCAGCACGCGCCCGACGCCCGCGCACGCGGCATCGAGCCGCCCGCGCTGGTGATCGCGCAGGGCGCGCGCAGCCTGAGCCTGCGGCTGCACCGCCAGACCGGCGAGGACGACGCCGGCGACGAATGGATGATCGTCATGCGCGAGGTGTCCGACACCGCCGTGATCGAGGCCATGAGCCTGAGCCTGAAGCTCACGGCGCGCGAGGCCGAGGTGCTGTACTGGGTGGTCAAGGGCAAGACCAACAAGGACATCGGCGAAATCCTCGGCAGCAGCCCGGCCACCGCCAAGAAGCACCTGGAGCGCGTGTACGTGAAGCTGGGCGTGGAGACGCGCACGGCAGCAGCCGGCGTGGCGATCAAGCGCATCCGCGAGCTGCAGCCGCAGTTCGAGTTCTGAGGTCGTGAAGGGTGCGAGGGCCGCGCCGCGTCATGGCGTGGACTTTCCGGCTTCCTAGAATGAGGCAGGGCTCTCTGAGGGAAGCACGAGATGAAGAACAACAACAAACGCACCGCACGCCTGCTCGTTGCCGCCGTCGCGGCGTTGCCGGGCCTCGGCGCGCAGGCCGCCGGCCACTTCGATGTCGACGATGCCGGCACGCTCGATCCCGGCCAGTGCCAGTACGAAACCTGGTGGGGCCGCAGCGGCGCCGAGCCTGTCACGACGGGTTTCCATGTCGGGCCGGCCTGCCGGGTCGGGCCGGTCGAGCTGGGGCTGAACTTCGACCGGCTCTCGGCGCAGGGCGTTCATTCGGTCACGGGCGGCCCGCAGCTCAAATGGACCTTTGCCGGCACCGCCGCCGACGCGCCTTTCAGCGCCGCCGTGTCGATGGGCGCGGTGGCCGACCTGCGGCGTGGCGGTCGCTGGGGCGGCCAGCTGGTCGTGCCGCTCACCTGGCGGCCCACCGACAGCCTGCAATTCCACGCCAACCTGGGCGCCGACTGGGCGCTGGGCACCGGCGCACGCACGCCGCGCGGCGGCCTGGCGGTGGAGTGGGCGCTGAACGACGCCGTGTCGCTGATCGCCGAGCGCAACCGGGCAGGGGGCCTGTGGACCTCGCGCGTGGGCGGCCGCTTCAGCCTGACGCCGCTGATCAGCGTCGACATCAGCACCTCACGCACCGGGCCGCAGGGCGTGCGCGGCGTGGTGATCGGGCTGAACCACGAATTCACGTGGAAATAAGTGAAGGAAATCTGAAATCCACTGCAATGGGATGAACTCCCGTATCGTGGATTTCGTTGATTTTGAATAAGATTCGGTCACATTTATTAACGAGTCAACGATCCGTGACCCCATCGCCCGTTCTGGACTTCAAGTTCACCGCGCCGCCGGAGAACCCCGCGCAGACCTTCCTGCCGGGCCGGCCGGCCGGGGTGCTCGGCCGCTCGTTCACGCCGCAGCGCAACCCGCGCCTGCAGGGGCTGCAGTGCCTGCGCTGCGACACGCTGTACCCGGTCACGCTCGCCAACGACGGCTGCCCGGCCTGCCGGCAGGCCGGCTTTCACGTCGGGCTGCGCGCCAGCTACCGGCCCGGGGGCCCGGACGTGGTGCCGATGCCCTACGTGCAGGGCTTTTCGCTCGGCGAGGGGAACACGCCGCAGCACGACATGCCCGATCTCGCGCAGCAGTTCGGCGTGGCGCGCCTGAGCATCAAGGACGAATCGCGCAACCCGACCGGCTCGCCCAAGGACCGGCTGACCGCGATGGGCGTGGCCCAGGCGCTGGACGCCGGCGCCCACACGCTGGTGCTCGCTTCGTCGGGCAACACGGCGGTCTCGGCGGCGCATTACGCGTGGGCCGCGGGGCTCGGTTGCGAAGTGGCCACTTACGAGGCGATGCCCGCCACCTATGCCCGGCAGCTCGACGCGTTGGGCGCGCGGCGTTACGTGTTCGCCGACAACACCGGCCGCTGGGGCTTCGTGCGCGAGCGCTCGCAGTACCCGGGCTATTTCGCGCTCTCCAACTACCGCCTGCCGGCGCTCGGCAGCGCGCCGTTGGGCGTGGAGGGCTACAAGGCCATCGCCGAAGAGTGCCTGCAGGACGGCGGCCTGCCCGACCACGTCGTGGTGCCGACCGGGCGCGGCGACATGGCCTGGGGCATCTACGCGGGCTTTCGTGACCTGCTGGCGGCGGGGCGCATCGCGCGCCTGCCGCGGATGTGGCTGGTCGAGCCTTTCCCGCGGCTGTCGCGCGTGCTTGAGGGCGGGGCGCTCAACGGCAGCTACCCCGGTCGCACGGCGCAGCTGTCGAGCGCGGGCGCGACGGTCACCTATCTGCAATGGCAGGCCGCCACGGCCAGCGGCGGCGGTGCCGTGGTGGTGGGCGACGACGAAGCTCGCGCGGCGCGGCGGCTGCTTACTGCGGCCGGCGTGAGCGCCGAGCTGGCGGCAGCAGCGGGCCTGGGGGCGGTGCGGCAACTGCGCGAGGCCGAGACCATTGCGGCCGATGCGCACGTCGTGCTGGTGCTGACCTCCGACGCGTCGAGCGATCCGAGCTGGCCCGATCGCGCTGTTGCCTGAGCGGCGCGTGCCGTGCGGCTACGGGGCTCAGCGCCCCGTGTACACCTTGATGCGGATCGTCGCGACGTCCCAGCCCCGGTTCTTCAGCCGCGTGACCAGCATCGGCGACAGCTGGCGCAGCTTGGCGGCTGCGGCACTGCCCTTGACCAGCAGGCACCACACGTCGCCCTCGGCTGGCCCCGGCTGGATGGCCGCGCGCATGGCCGGCGGAATCAACCCTTCGATCGCCTTCAGCCGCTCGGCCGTGTCCCGCGCGCGCGCCATCAGGCTCCCCAGGGTGGGGGCGCCTGCCGCAGCTTCGTGCAGTGAAATGGCGGGGGGAAGTCGGCGATACATGGGTAATCCAGGGGTTAGAAACAAGACAGCTAAAATGCCCGGTTTGCCGACGCGTGCGTCGGCGTTTGTTCCGGAACGGGGCCATCCGACTTCGAGACTTGCCAAGCTTGCATTCGAAGAAGGTGCGCCCAACTGCTTTCACCATATCTTAGGGAATCCGGTCGCAGTGCCTGTCGTGTCAGGTGCCCGCCCCTCTCCACGCCCATGGCAACCAACTTCCTGACCCAGATCTTCGGCAGTCGCAACGACCGGCTCCTCAAGCAGTATCGCAAGACGGTGACGCGCATCAATGCGCTCGAACCCGAATTCGAAAAGCTCAGCGACGACGCGCTGCGCGCCAAGACGCAGGAATTCAAGGACCGCATCGCCAAGGGCGAGTCGCTCGACGACCTGTTGCCCGAAGCCTTCGCCACCGTGCGCGAAGGCTCCAAGCGCGTCATGAAGATGCGCCACTTCGACGTCCAACTGCTCGGCGGCATGGCGCTGCACAACGGCAAGATCTCCGAAATGCGCACCGGCGAAGGCAAGACGCTGACCGCCACGCTGCCCGTGTACCTGAATGCGCTGTCCGGCAAGGGCGTGCACGTGGTCACGGTGAACGACTACCTGGCCAACCGCGACGCGACCTGGATGGGCCGCCTGTACAACTTCCTGGGCCTGTCGGTCGGCATCAACCTGCCGCAGATGCCGCGCGAGGAAAAGCAGGCCGCCTACGGCAGCGACATCACGTACGGTACGAACAACGAGTACGGCTTCGACTACCTGCGCGACAACATGGTCTACGAGCCCGGCGACCGGGTGCAGCGTGGCCTGAACTTCGCGATCGTCGACGAGGTGGACTCCATCCTGATCGACGAGGCCCGCACGCCGCTGATCATCAGCGGCCAGGCCGAAGACCACACCGACCTGTACCTGGCGATCAACAAGGTGGTGCCGCTGCTCAAGAAGCAGGAAGGCGAAGCCGATCCGCGCACGGGCGAGGGCGTCACGGTGCCTGGCGACTTCACGGTCGACGAAAAGACCCACCAGGTGTTCCTGACCGAAGACGGCCACGAGAACGCCGAGCGCATCCTGGGCGAGCTCAAGCTGATTCCCGAGGGCGCATCGCTGTACGACCCGGCCAACATCACGCTGATGCATCACCTGAATGCTGCGCTGCGTGCCCGCCACCTGTACCACCGCGACCAGCACTACGTGGTGCAGCAGGGCGAAGTGGTCATCGTCGACGAATTCACCGGCCGCCTCATGAGCGGTCGCCGCTGGAGCGATGGTCTGCACCAGGCCGTGGAAGCCAAGGAAGGCGTCGAGATCCAGGCCGAGAACCAGACGCTGGCCTCGATCACCTTCCAGAACTACTTCCGCCTGTACGGCAAGCTGGCCGGCATGACCGGCACGGCCGACACCGAGGCCTACGAGTTCCAGGAAATCTACGGTCTCGAGACCACGATCATTCCGCCGAACCGCATCAGCAAGCGCGACGACCAGCTCGACCGCGTCTACAAGACGACGCGCGAGAAGTACGAAGCGGCCATCCAGGACATCCGCGAGTGCTACGAGCGCGGCCAGCCGGTGCTGGTGGGCACCTCGTCCATCGAGAACTCGGAAATCATCGACGCCCTGCTTGAGAAGGCAGGCCTGCCGCACCAGGTGCTCAACGCCAAGCAGCACGCCCGCGAAGCCGACATCGTCGCGCAGGCCGGTCGCACGAAGATGATCACCATCGCGACCAACATGGCCGGCCGCGGCACCGACATCGTGCTGGGCGGCAACATCGAGAAGATGATCGAGGCGATCGAGAACGACGAAGGCCGCGACGAAGCCACCAAGCAGGCCGACATCGCCCATGTGCGCGCCGAGTGGACCAAGGACCACGAGTTCGTGAAGTCGCTGGGCGGCCTGCGCATCATCGCCACCGAGCGCCACGAGTCGCGCCGCATCGACAACCAGCTGCGCGGCCGTTCGGGCCGCCAGGGCGACCCGGGTTCCTCGCGCTTCTACCTGAGCCTGGACGATCCGCTGATGCGCATCTTCGCGGGCGACCGCGTGAAGGCGATCATGGACCGCCTGAAGATGCCCGACGGCGAAGCCATCGAGGCCGGCATCGTCACGCGCAGCATCGAGAGCGCGCAGCGCAAGGTCGAGGCGCGCAACTTCGACATCCGCAAGCAGCTGCTCGAGTACGACGACGTGTCGAACGACCAGCGCAAGGTGATCTACCAGCAGCGCAACGACATCCTCGACGCGGCCGACCTCACGGCGCAGATCGCCGCGCTGCGCGAAGGCTGCTTCACCGACCTCGCGCGCCAGTACGTGCCGCGCGAATCGGTCGAAGAGCAATGGGACCTCGACAGCCTCGAGAAGAGCCTGTTCAGCGAGTGGGGCATCGACATGCCGCTCAAGCAGCAGGTCGAGGCCGCCGATGCCATCTCCGACGAGGAAGTGGTCGAGAAGATCGTGGCCTACGCCAACGAGAGCTTCGACGCCAAGGTCACGCTGATCGGCCAGGAGAACTTCACCCAGTTCGAGCGCATGGTGCTGCTGCAGAGCATCGACACCCACTGGCGCGAACACCTGGCCTCGCTCGACTACCTGCGCCAGGGCATCCACCTGCGCGGCTATGCGCAAAAGCAGCCCAAGCAGGAATACAAGCGCGAGGCCTTCGAGCTCTTCGGCCAGCTGCTCGACTCGGTCAAGAACGAAGTCACCCGCCAGCTCATGACGGTGCGCGTGCAGTCGGGCGAACAGCTCGAGCAGGCGGCCGAGGAAATGGAAAGCCGCGGCGAGAACGTCTCGAACATCACCTACACCGCGCCCACCGAGACCGGCGAGGTCGAGGTGCGCGTCGACGAAGAGAACCAGCGTCGCCTGGCGGCCGTCGGCACGGGCGCCCTGAGCGCCGAAGCCGCCGCCTTTGCGCGCGTCGGCCGCAACGACCCCTGCCCCTGCGGCAGCGGCAAGAAGTACAAGGCGTGCCACGGCAAGCTGAGCTGAGCTGAAGTCCCGCACCTTTCATTGAGAGAAATCCCATGCCCGTGAACCTGTCCGCTCCCGATCCCGCCGCCTTGTTCGCGGTGCCCGGCGTCCGCATCGGCGTGGCCGAAGCCGGCGTGCGTAAGGCCAACCGCAAGGACCTGACCGTCGTGCTGATCGACGAAGGTTCGGCGGTCGGCGGCGTGTTCACGCAGAACCGTTTCTGCGCCGCGCCCGTGCAGGTCTGCCGCGACCACCTGAAGGCCAGCTACGGCATTCGCGCGATGGTGATCAACACCGGCAACGCCAACGCCGGCACCGGCGAAGACGGCCTGATGCGCACGCGTTCCACCTGCATCGCGCTGGCACGTCACCTGGAGCTGGCACCCGAGCAGATCCTGCCGTTCTCGACCGGCGTGATCATGGAGCCGCTGCCCGTGGACCGCATCGAAGCCGGCCTGCCGGCCGCGCTGGCCGACGCGTCGGAAAACAACTGGGCCCGTGCCGCCGAAGGCATCATGACCACCGACACGATCCCCAAGGCGTTCAGCCGCCGGGTGCAGATCGGCGGCGCTACGGTCACGATCACCGGCATCAGCAAGGGCGCCGGCATGATCCGCCCGAACATGGCGACCATGCTTGGCTTCATGGCGACCGACGCGAAGATCGACCCGGCGCTGATCCAGCCGCTGGCCACGCAGCTGGCCGACGCCTCGTTCAACCGCGTGACCATCGACGGCGACACCTCGACCAACGACTCGTTCGTGGTCATCGCCACGCAGAAGGCCGCGCACACGACCATCACCTCGCTCGACTCGGCCGACGGCCAGGCGCTCGTGGCCGCAATGCGCGACGTGGCCCGCCTGCTGGCGCAAGCCATCGTGCGCGACGGCGAAGGCGCGACCAAGTTCATCACCATCCACGTCGATGGCGGCAAGGACGGGGCCGAGTGCCGCCAGGTGGCTTATGCCGTGGCGCATTCGCCGCTGGTCAAGACCGCCTTCTTCGCCAGCGACCCGAACCTGGGCCGCATCCTGGCGGCCGTCGGTTACGCCGGCATTGCCGACCTCGACCAGACCGGCATCGACCTGTTCCTGGACGACGTGCATGTGGCGGTGAAGGGCGGGCGCAACCCGTCGTACCGCGAGGAAGACGGCCAGCGCGTGATGAAGCAGAGCGAAATCACCGTGCGCATCGGCCTGGGCCGCGGCACCGCCAGCGACACCGTGTGGACCTGCGACTTCAGCCACGAGTACGTGACCATCAACGCCGACTACCGGTCATGAACGAGCAGTTCCAGAAGCTCATCGAGCGCGCCGAACAGCTCATCGGCCGCATCGAATCGATCCTGCCGCAGCCGCTGTCGGCCCCTCCCGACTGGAATGCGTCCATCGCCTGGCGCTACCGCCGTCGCAACTCCGGCCATGGCGTGTTGGAGCCCGTGAAGCACGTGGCCACGATGGCGCTCGATTCGCTCAAGGAAATCGACGTCCAGAAGGAAAAGATCGAGCGCAACACGCGCCAGTTCGTCGAAGGCAAGCCGGCCAACAACGTGCTGCTGACCGGCGCACGCGGCACGGGCAAGTCGTCGCTGATCCGCGCCTGCCTGCAGGCCTACGCGCCGCAGGGCCTGCGCCTGATCGAGGTCGACAAGGCCGAACTCACCGACCTGCCCGACATCGTCGAGGTGGTGTCGCAGCGCCCCGAGAAGTTCATCGTCTTCAGCGACGACCTGAGCTTCGACGAGGGCGAGCCGGGCTACAAGGCGCTCAAGTCGATCCTGGACGGATCGATTGCCGCCTCGACGCCCAACGTGCTGATCTACGCGACCAGCAACCGGCGCCACCTGCTGCCCGAGTACATGAAGGACAACCTCACGTACAAGCACACGGACGACGGCGAGGTGCATCCGGGCGAGGTGATCGAAGAGAAGATCTCGCTGTCGGAGCGCTTCGGCCTCTGGGTGAGCTTCTACCCCTTCAGCCAGAACGAATACCTGACGATCGTGGGCCAGTGGCTCTCGTCGTTCGGCGTCGACGACGCGGCCATCGCGGCGGCGCGGCCCGAGGCGCTCGTGTGGGCGCTCGAGCGCGGCTCGCGCAGCGGTCGCGTGGCCTACCAGTTCGCGCGCGACTACGCAGGACGGGCCGGCGCGTGAGCGAGGTGACGCGCAAGCACACCGAAGTGGCCGTCGGCGTGCTGATCCGGCTGGCCGACGATGCGTTGTTGCTCACCACGCGGCCCGAAGGCAAGGCCTATGCGGGCTACTGGGAGTTCCCGGGCGGCAAGATCGAGGCCGGTGAAACGGTCGAAGAGGCCCTGCGCCGCGAACTGCAGGAAGAGCTGGGCATCACCATCGGCGGTGCCGAGGTCTGGAAGGTCACCGAGCACGACTACCCGCACGCGCTGGTGCGCCTGCACTGGTGCAAGGTGACGGACTGGACCGGCGAATTCGAAATGCGCGAAAGCCAGGCCATGGCCTGGCAGCAGCTGCCGCTGGAGGTGGCGCCGGTGCTGCCGGGCGCGCTGCCGGTGCTGCAGTGGTTGGTCGAGGAGCGCGGGCTGCCCGCGTCGGCCGCCGAGGCGGTGTCGACCCTCGCCTGACGTTGCACGGCGAGACCGTGGTCGAGAAGTAAGAGACATGCATCCCAAGTACCGTGCCGACATTGACGGCCTGCGCGCCGTGGCCGTGGCCTCGGTCGTCATCTTTCACGCGTTTCCGAAGCTGCTGCCTGGCGGCTTCATCGGCGTCGACATCTTCTTCGTGATCTCGGGTTTCCTGATCACGACGATCATCATGCAGAGCCACGCGGCCGGCGATTTCAGCTACCGCGATTTCTATGCGCGACGCATCCGCCGGATCTTCCCGGCGCTGATGCTGGTGCTCGCGGCGGTGCTCGCCTTCGGCTGGTTCGTGCTGCTGAACAAGGAGTTCGTCGAGCTGGGCAAGCAGGCGCTGGGCGGCGTGGCCTTCGTGGCCAACTTCGTCTTCTGGAGCGAGGCCGGCTACTTCGACACGGCCGCCGAGACCAAGCCGCTGCTGCACCTGTGGTCGCTGGGCATCGAGGAGCAGTTCTACATTTTCTGGCCGCTGCTGCTCGGGCTGGCCTGGCGCCGGCGCTGGCCGATCGTGCGGGTGTTGTGGGTGCTGGCGGTGGTGTCGTTCCTCATCAACGTGACGACGATCCACCCGTTCCGCACGGCGGCCTTCTATTCGCCGGCCTCGCGCTTCTGGGAACTGATGGTGGGTGGCATCCTGGCCTGCATGCGGCTGAAGCCTTCGGTGCCGAACATCTGGCGCAGCCATGTGCAGTCGGTCCTGGGCGTGGGCCTGATCGTGCTCGGCCTCGTGATGATCCGCAGCGACAAGGCCTTCCCGGGCTGGTGGGCGCTGCTGCCGACCCTGGGCGCGGTGAGCTGCATCGCGGCCGGCCCGACGGGCGTGCTGAACAAGTATTTCCTTTCCAACCGCGTGATGGTGTGGATCGGCCTGATCAGCTATCCGCTGTACCTCTGGCACTGGCCGCTGCTGGTGTTCGAGCGGATCATCAAGGGCGCCGAGTTGTCGGTGGCCACGCGTGTGACGATGGTGGTCGCGAGCGTGCTGCTGGCCTGGCTGACCTATCGCTTCATCGAGCGGTTCACCCGGGCTCGCGTGGGCGTGGGCATGCTGCGCAGCCTCGTGGGAACGGGCGCCTTCGTTGCGGTGGCGGGCCTGGCCGTGTTGAACGGCCTGCCGGCACGCCACAACAGCGAACTGCTGCAGAAGGTGACCGACGCGACGGTGGACGGCGATTACTACGCCGGCTTTTCTTCGGAAAACTTCGGACCCTACGCGGTGAACCGCATCGGCAACGGTGCTCGCAAGGTGCTGCTGATCGGCGACAGCCACGTCATCGAGTACGGCCCGCGCGCCGCAGAGCTGGCACGCATCGCGCCCGAGCGCATGGCGACGACCTATTTCTTCACCTATGGCGCGTGCCCGGCCATTCCGAACGTCTTTGCCGAGCAGAACCCCGGCTGTGGCCCGGCCCGTGACCAGTGGATGGCGATGGCGCGCGACCCGCAGATCGACACCGTGGTGATCGGGAGCTGCTGGAACTGCTACTTCACGGGCGAGTTCCCGCTGGACTACGTGCTGCGCCAGAACGGCGCGTCGCTCTCCCTGACCCGCGGCGACCGCGCCGGCATCGAGCCCTCGCTGGTGGCGCTGCAGGCGTGGGTGACCGAGCTGGTCAAGCAAAAGAAAAAGGTCTACCTGCTGCTGGACAACGCGCTGGGCGATGATTTCGAACCCCGCCGCATGATCGAGGGCAGCCGCCTGCGCACGCTGTCGGTGGTGGGCAATTCGCCGACCGCGCCCGTGCTGGCCGATCAGGTGAAGCTCAACCAGCGGCTCCTGCAGATCGCGGCCGCCAGCGGCGCGGAGGCGATCGACGTGCTGGGCGCGCTGTGCAAGGACGGTCAGTGCCCGCGGACGATGCCCGATGGTGCGCCCGCCTACAAGGACCACGGCCACCTGCGGCCTGCGTTCACGCGGCAGTTTGCGACCTACCTGGACAAGGTGTTCCTGGAAGAGGGCGTGCAGCCCGCGACGGCCAACTGACGGCGACCTCGCAGCCCTGGGGCTGCGGCGCCGCTGGACAACAACCTATTGCGTCAGTTTGGGATCGCCGAAGGGCTCTTCGTCAGGCGGCGCCTCCGCCGGCATCCTGAACTCTTCGCTGGCCCAGGCACCGAAGTCGATGCCCTTGCAGCGTGCACTGCAGAACGGCCGGAACGGGTTGCGTTCGGCGTAGATGCTGTCGCCGCCGCAGCTCGGGCAGCGGACGATGCGCTCGTCTTCTTTCTTCGTGCTCACGCCGGGCCTCACGCGCAAAGCGTCAGTTCGAAGGGGGTGTCCCCCGTGCTCGGGTGCAGGCGGTCGTCGGCTTCGTGCCGCATAAGCCGCACCGAGACCATGAGGCGGTTGCCACTGATTTCCGGGACCAGGCCCAGCTTGGGATCGATGCGCAGCCGCAGCAGCTGGAAGCTGCGTCCCTGCGGCAGGTTCTGCTGGAACTGCCCGTGGGTGGCGATCACCTTGTAGGGCACGTCGGCGTCGCGCAGCAGCTTGAGCAGCAGGTAGATCGACGAGGCCAGCGGCGACAGCGTGTTCGACCAGCGTTCCAGGTCGGCGCGGCGGCTGGCCGGCGTGCGGTGCTGCCAGGCGTAGTAGGCGGGCAGGTCGAACTCGCAGGTGCCGCCGGGAATGCCGGCGCGGCTGCGGATGCTCATGAGCCACTCGTTCTCGGTGAGCGCTTGGCCCGCCTTGCCAGCGACGCCGTTGAGCGCGCTGAAGTTGCGCTCGAGCTGGTCGACGACCTGGTTCAGCACCGTCTCGGCAATGGCCGGATTGCCCCGGTAGCTGTTGAAGACGTTCTTGTGCTTGTCGAGGTCGCGCAGCACGTCGGCCTTGAGGTCGGCGCGTGCCGCCACGTCCATGATCTCGAAAATCGTGACCAGGGCGTAGTGGTGCGAAAGCGGCGATTCCGAGGGCACCAGTTCCCCGAGACGACGGAACAGATGCTCCAGCCTCAGGTACGTGCGGATGCGCTCGTTGAAGGGGTACTCGTAGAGGATCACGCGTATTTGTCGGTTTCCTGTCGCGGAATCATAACTTCAGGGCGATTTGGAAGGGGGTGTGGGCATCACTTCGCGCACGGCGGCCAGCATGCGCTCGCCTAGCGCGAGCTGTCCGTGCATGGACATGTGCGTGTCGTTCGAGAAGTAGAAGTCGCGGATCTGCGTGTGCTTTTCGCGGGTGAAGGCGTAAAGGTCGGGGCCGAGCTTCGCATCGCGCAAACCGCTTTCGAAGTCCTTCGAGAAATCGGGCTTGAGGTAGACCGTGGTCTTGTTGGGCACCACCATCCACAGGAGCGGGATGGTGCTGTGCGCAGCGGTGAAGTTCTTCATTCGCGCCAGCGTGTCGAGGGTCAACGGGCCATTGTCTTCGTCTTCCTGGAAGAAGGGCATCCGGTCGCACTGGCGATGCGAGAAGAATTTGCAACCGTCGGGGACTTTCCTTACCCAGGTGTCACGATCGAAATAGGTGTCTACCGGCGAGTTCTTGGCCTTCCATGTGTGGTAGTAGGTCACGACGCCGGTCATGTACTGGACTTCCCAGTTGGGCGCGAAGGCCGGCACGGTCTCGTCGGGCTCGATGAGGGGCTCGGCCTTGGCGCTGTAGGGGAAGATGGTCTTGCCGTCCTTGCAGCGCTCGCTGTAGCGCATGCGCATGTCCAGCAGGCGCTCCACGCTTTCGATGATGACCAGCTTGCCCTTGAAGCCGGAGTCGTGGACCCACTGGCTGAAGTCGCCGCACAGCGATTCGCCGTACTGGCCCCAGTAGGAGGTCGAGACCCGGTAGCCGGCCTTGGCGAGCACGGACTGCCAGCGGTGCGTCATGGAGAAGCTGTCGCCCACGACCATCACGTCCGCCTGTTCGATGGGCGTGCTGGCAAGGTAGACCGGGTCGACCTTGGGTGGTGGGTCACGCCAGCCGAACTCGCGTTCGGACAGGCGTCCGATGCGCGTGAGGTCGCCGTAGGGCACCGGGCTGGTGAGCGAAATGATCCACAGGGCCATCAGGACGAAGTAGCCGAAGAGGAAGAACCGCAGCCAGACTTTCGCGGGCGTCGTGGTCGTCGTCATGTCGAATCAGAATTGGAAATAGAGGAAGGGGCTGTAGCCGCCCAGCTTCGAAACGCACCACGCGAACAGTGCGAAGGTACCGATGGCGAGCACCACGGTCGACAGGCGGGCCATCACCGGACGGCCGGCCATCGACTTCGGATGAGGGATCCAGCGTTCCAGGGTGATGGTCGGCGGCAGCGTCAGGCAGATGACGATCGCCACCAGCATGAGCTGGAAGAACTCCGGCTTGCGGAACGGCACCTTGCCGAATTCGCTGAACGCCGAGGCCGGCGCGCCGTGCAGGCCGAGCATGCCCTTGTAGATCGACATGGCTGTGTTCATGCCGTCGGCGCGGAAGACGATCCAGGCCACCACCACGCACAGGAAGGTCAGCAGCCAGCCCAGCACGCGCGCGATGCGCCCCGGGGTGGCGTTGCGACGGACCTTGGCGTTCCAGAGGTGGTTGACCATCAGGAACGCGCCGTGCATCGCGCCCCAGACCACGAAGGTCCAGGCCGCGCCGTGCCACAGGCCGCCCAGCAGCATCGTGAGGAACAGGTTCAGGTAGCGCCGCGCCGGGCCCTTGCGGTTGCCGCCCAGCGGCACATAAAGGTAGTCGCGCAGGAAGGTCGACAGCGAGATGTGCCAGCGGCGCCAGAACTCGATGATGTTGGTCGACTTGTAGGGTGAGCGGAAGTTGAGCGGCAGCTGCACGCCCAGGCACATCGAGAGGCCCACGGCCATGTCCGAGTAGCCCGAGAAGTCGAAATAGATCTGCAGCGTGTAGGCCAGCGCGCCGAACCACGCGGTGTACAGCGTGGGCTCGATGCCCTTGTGAACGCCGTTGAACATCAGGTCGGCGTACTGCCCCATGGGGTCGGCGATCAGCAGTTTCTTGGCGAGGCCGAAGACGAAGATCGTGAGGCCGATGGCGACCTTGTTCGGGTCCATCCGGTAGGTCGCGGGGTTCGCGAACTGCGGCATCATCTGCGCGTGGTGCAGCACCGGGCCCGCGATCAGGTGCGGGAAGTAGGTGACGAACAGCATGTAGTGGATGAAGCTGCGCTCGTGCACCTTGCCCTGCCAGCAGTCGACCAGGAAGGCGATCTGCGTGAAGGTATAGAACGAGATGCCGATCGGCAGCACGATGTGCACCAGGTCGATCGGCGTGAGACCCGCCGCGACCAGCCCGGCGTCGACGTTTTCCAGGAAGAAATTGGCGTACTTGAAGACGGCCAGCACGCCCAGGTTGATCACCAGCGCGGTGATCAGCAGCGTCTTGCGCTTGCGGTCGTTGCGGCCCGGCGCGGGTGTCAGCTGCAGGCCGAACCAGTAGTTGACGCAGATGGAGCCCAGCAGCAGCGGCAGGGCCTGCATGCTCCACCAGCCGTAGAAGAACAGCGAGGCCAGTCCGAGGAAGCCGGCGGCGGCGCGGGTGTTGCGCTTGCCGATCAGGAAGAACCCGATCAGGACCAGCGGGAAATAGACAAAAATGAAGGGATACGAGTTGAAAAGCATCTCGGGGAGGGCACTGCAGTGGCGAGCGCCTTTTTGTCGTAATCGTTATAGAGCCGCCGGGGCGGCTGGTCTCCGATTATCGCGTGGTGGCCGCGGCCCACAGCTTCCAGAGACCCCGCACCTCGGTGCCCAGTTCCGCGAGCGTCAGTGACTCGTTGTAAATCACGGCGTCAGCGGCGGCCCGGCGTGCCTTGCGCGGGGCCTGTTGGGCGATCACGGCGCGCACGGCCTCGGGCGTCCATCCCGAGCGTGCGACCACACGCTGCAGCTGTGTGTCTTCGCAGGCATCGACCACCAGCACGCGGTCCACAAGGGCGCGCCAGCGGCCGGATTCAACCAGCAAGGGCACGTCGAACACGACGACGGCATCGTTGCCGGCCGCGGCGGCCTGGCGCTGGGTCTCGGTGCCGATCAGCGGGTGCAGGATGGCTTCGAGGCGGGTCTTGGCGCCTGCATCGGTGAATACCAACTGGCGCATGGCGGCCCGATCTAGGCTGCCATCGGAGGCGATGACGGAAGGGCCGAACGCGGCCTCGAGAGCGGGCATCGCAATGCCGCCGGCCTGCGCGATGCTGCGTGCGATGGCGTCGGTGTCGACCAGCACCGCCCCTTCAGCCACCAGCAGCGCTGCGACCGTGCTCTTGCCGCTGCCGATGCCGCCGGTCAGGCCGATGCGCTTCACCGCCATGCCGCTGCTGTTCCTAGAGCGCCAGGGCCCCGAAGGGGAATGCGAAGGGGATCCACTGCTTCACGACGGCGGGACCGGCCACGAGGCAGATCAGGCCGGCACCGGCCAGGAAGGGGCCGAAGGCGATGGGAATGTCCTTGTGGGCCAGCTTGCCGGCAAAGCGCAGCGTGAGGCCGATCACGGCGCCCACCACCGAGGAGACGAGGATGATCGCGATGAGGTAGTCGGCGCCGAGCCAGGCGCCCAATGCGGCGAGCAGTTTGAAGTCCCCATGTCCCATGCCTTCCTTGCCTGTGGCCAAGCGATAGCCATGGTACACAAGCCACAGGCTCAGGTAGCCGAACACGGCGCCCCAGACGGCGGCACTCAGGGCAACGCCGGTCCAGCCCATGGCGGCGCCGACCAGACCGAGCCAGAGCAGCGGGTAGTTCAGCGCATCGGGCAGGAACTGGGTGTCGAAGTCGATGAGAAACTGGCAGATCAACACGGCACCGAAGGCCGCCCACAGTGCGCCGGTGGGGGTGAGGCCGAAGCGATATGCGCACAGGGCGAACAGCGCGCCTGTGATGAGCTCAACGAGAGGGTAGCGGGGGCTGATCGAGGTCTTGCAACTGGCGCATCGGCCACGCAGCAGCAGGTAGCTCAGCACGGGGATGTTCTGATACCAGCGAATCTTGTGACCGCAGGCACCGCACCGAGACGCAGGGCGCGACAGGTCGAAAGGCGGCAGCTTCTCGAGGGCTTCGGCCGCCTTGTCCGCCGCCGCTTCGAGGCCCGCGGGCGGCTTCGCCTTCGGGCCGAAGACCAGCGACCAGAGCGATGGCATGTCCTTCGACGACATGAGGTTGGCGACCGCATCGCTCAGCCAGCCCCGGTACATCATGACCGGGGTGCGGTAGATCACCACATTCAGGAAGCTGCCGACCAATAGCCCCAGCACACCGGCCAGCGCGGTGTCGAACCCTTGCGACACCAGCATCAGACGACCTGGCCGAGCTTGAAGATGGGCAGGTACATCGACACCACGATGCCACCGATGATGACGCCCAGGAACACGATGATGATGGGTTCCATCAGGCTGGAGAGTCCGGCGACCATGTCGTCGACTTCGGACTCGTAGAAGTCCGCGGCCTTGCCGAGCATGTGGTCGATCGAGCCCGACTCCTCACCGATGGCGGTCATCTGGATCACCATCGAGGGGAACAGGTTGACGTTGGTCATGGCCGTCGTGAGGCTGGTGCCGGTCGAGACTTCCTGCTGGATCTTGGCCGTGGCATCGCCGTACACGGAGTTGCCCGAGGCGCCGCCCACGGAGTCGAGGGCTTCCACCAGCGGCACGCCGGCTGCGAACATGGTGGCGAGCGTTCGGGTCCAGCGGGCCACGCAAGATTTTTCGATCAGCGCGCCGAAGATGGGCAGGCGCAGCAGCAGGCGGTCCATGACCTTCTGGACGCGCTCGTTGCGCTTCCAAGCTTGCAGGAAGAAGTAGATGCCGCCGCCGAGCACGCTGAAGATCAGCCACCAGTAGGAAACGAAGAACTCGCTGATTCCCATCACGATCAGCGTCGGCGCGGGCAGGTCGGCACCGAACGAGGTGAACACCTCCTTGAACGCGGGGATCACGAAGATCATGATGATCGCCACCACGATGAAGGCCACGACGACCACCGAGGTCGGGTACATCAGTGCCGACTTGATCTTCGACTTGATCGCCTCGGTCTTTTCCATGTAGGTGGCCAGACGGTCGAGCAGGTCTTCCAGAATACCGGCCGCCTCACCGGCTTCCACCAGGTTGCAGTAGAGGTTGTCGAAATACTTCGGAAACTTGCGGAACGCGGCCGACAGCGAGGTGCCGGTCTCGACATCACTGCGGATGTCGTTCAGCAGCTTGGCGACACTCGCGTTCGCGTTGCCGCGACCCACGATGTCGAAGGACTGCAGCAACGGCACGCCGGCCTTCATCATGGTCGCGAGCTGGCGCGTGAAGATGGCGATGTCCTTGGGCTTGATCGCCTTGCCCGAGCGCATGCGGCGCTTCTTGATCTTGGACGCCAGCACGCCCTGGCGACGCAGTGCCGCCTGCACCTGGTTCTCCCCGGCGGCGCGAAGCTCGCCGCGCACCAGCTTGCCGTTGCGGTCCTTGCCTTCCCATTCGAAGACGAATTCCTTGTGTGTGACCTGCGAGCGGGAGGGTGCCACTGTTGCCATTCGATCTCCGGTTCAGTGTGTTCGTTATAGGTTGGTGCAGGCCACGACTTCTTCGAGCGAAGTGAGGCCCTGCATGACTTTGCGAAGGCCGGACTGGCGCAGCGAGCGCACGCCTTCGGCTTCGGATTGGTTCGCGATGTCCAGTGCGCTGCCATCGCGCAGGATGATTTCCTGGATGGCTTCCGAAATCGGCATCACCTGGTAGATGCCGACCCGGCCCTTGTAGCCGCCGCTGCAGGCGGCGCATCCGACCGGGCGGTAGGGCTTCCAGGTGCCGTTGATGTCTTCCTCATTGAAGCCGGCTTCGAGCAGGGCTTCACGCGGGATATCGATCGGCGCGCGGCACAGCATGCACAGCCGGCGCGCGAGGCGTTGCGCGGTGATCAGGATCACGCTCGACGCGATGTTGAACGGTGCGATGCCCATGTTGCGCATGCGCGTGAGGGTGGTTGGGGCGTCGTTGGTGTGCAGCGTCGACAGCACCAGGTGACCGGTCTGCGCGGCCTTGATCGAGATGTCGGCGGTTTCGAGGTCGCGGATTTCGCCGACCATGATGATGTCGGGATCCTGCCGCAGGAAGGCACGCAGCGCCGCCGCGAAGGTGAGGCCGGCCTTCTCGTTGACGTTGACCTGGTTGACGCCAGGCAGGTTGATTTCCGACGGATCTTCCGCCGTCGCGATGTTGACGCCCGGCTGGTTGAGCAGGTTCAGGCAGGTGTACAGCGACACGGTCTTGCCCGAACCCGTGGGGCCGGTCACCAGCACCATGCCATAGGGGCGACCGATGGCGTGGAGCAGTCGTTCCTTTTCGTCGGCGTCGTAGCCCAGGGCATCGATGCCCATGCGCGCGCTGCTCGGGTCCAGGATACGCACGACGATCTTCTCGCCGAACAGCGTGGGCAGCGTGCTCACGCGGAAGTCGATCACGCGGTCGGGACCGATCTTGAGCTTCATGCGGCCGTCTTGCGGCACGCGTTTTTCCGAGATGTCGAGCCGGGAAATGACCTTGATGCGCGAGGCCAGCTTGTCCTTGATGACCGTGGGCGGGGAGGCGATTTCGCGCAGTTCGCCGTCGACCCGGAAGCGCACCCGGTAGTGGTGTTCGTAGGGCTCGAAGTGGATGTCCGAGGCCCGCATGCTCACGGCGTCGAGCAGCATCTTGTGCAGGAAGCGCACCACAGGTGCGTCTTCGACCTCGGCGATGGCCTGTTCGTTGGCGTCACCCGAGGTGTCGGCCGTGACATCGTCGAACTCGAATTCGGCGCCGACGATGCTGTTGATGGACTCCGCCGCGCTGACCGCAGCGGCCTCGATCATGCGAGAGAGCTTGTCGTACTCCGCAATGACCCAGTCCACGCCCATCTGCGAGGCGAACTTGATTTTTTCAGCAGCCTGTTGGTCCGATGGGTCGGCCGTTGCGACGATCAGGCGGTTGTTGCGCTTGCTGAGAACGACGATGCGGTACGCATGGCAGAGCTTCGGATCGAGCAGGTCCTTGGGCAGGCGCTGGTGATCGATGGCATCGAGGTCGAGCAGTGGGGCGCCGAAAGCGCTTGACAGGGTGTGGGCGAGGTCTGCGGCCGAGACGGCACCGGTGCCGGTCAATTCGGCGATGAAGCTCGTGCGCCCGCTCAGTGACTTCTGGTAGATATCTTCGGCTGATTTCGCTGCAAGCTTGCCGGCGGACACCAAGGCGCGCGCCAAGCCGGGAAGGGCGATCTGCGTAGTTTCTTTAACGGGAATTTCGGCAGCGGCCATTCAGCGAATGCAAAAGATGTGAAAAAGTGCTTCACGATCATCGCTGAACACGCCTGTGCTGTAAATCGTTACACAGCAACAGGAGCTGACATTAACTGGACCAGTCGAGAAAAACTGGTCGGGGTGAGAGGATTCGAACCTCCGGCCTCTACGTCCCGAACGTAGCGCTCTACCAGGCTAAGCTACACCCCGATTGGTTGCAAAAATGAAATCGTCCTAGAGGTCAACTCTGGTGAGGTGTTCAGGCACGTCGCTCAAGCAACTGAGCCGCTAATTGTAGCAAACCTGAAGCGTGCAAATTCGACGGAAGGTCGCGCAATGCATGAATTGCGCGTTCGGCCTCTGCCGCGGCCGCTGCACGCGAGGCTTCCAGCGCGCCCGTTTCGCGAACGATCTCGACGATTTTTCCCAGCTGGGCAGTGTCGCCGGCCTCGATGGCGGCGCGCACCAGCGCGCTCTGTTCGGGCGTGCCGCGCTGCATGGCGAAGATCAGCGGCAAGGTCGTCTTGCCTTCGCGCAGGTCGTCGCCGACGTTCTTTCCGGTTTCCTGGGCGTCGCCCGCGTAGTCGAGCACGTCGTCGATCACCTGGAAGGCGGTGCCCAGTGCTTGCCCGTAAGTGGCGCAGGCCTCTTCGACTTCGGGCGTGGTGCCGGCCAGCACGGCTGCCAGCCGGGTGCTCGCCTCGAAGAGTTTGGCGGTCTTGGAGCGGATCACGCGCAGATACGCCGCTTCGTCCAGCGAGGCGTCGTGCATGTTCATCAGTTGCAGCACTTCACCTTCCGCAATCACGTTGGTCGCTTCGGCCAAGATCTGCATGATGCGCATGTTGTTTGCATCCAACATCATCTGGAAGGCGCGCGAGTACAGGAAGTCGCCCACCAGCACGCTGGCGGGGTTGCCGAAGGATTCGTTGGCGGTGGCGCGGCCCCGGCGCAGGGTCGATTCGTCGACCACGTCGTCGTGCAGCAGGGTGGCGGTGTGGATGAACTCCACCACGGCCGCCAGATTGAAGCGTTGGTCGCCGGTGTAGCCGAGTGCGCCTGCCATGAGCAGCAGCAGCGCCGGCCGCAGCCGCTTGCCGCCCGCCGAGATGATGTATTGCGAAACCTGGCTGACCAGCGGGACGCCGGTGTTGAGGCGCTGGGCGATCACACGGTCGACTTCGACCATGTCGCCGGCAATCAGGTCCAGCACGGTGGCGGTGGGGGAGGTGTCGGCGGCGGGAACTGGCAAAGCGAAGGCGCGGGGCGCTGCGAAGATGAGGGCGGCCCTGGGGGCCGGAACGCCGGAATTATAGGGAGCCGTGCACGAATCCCAGGCGTGTCTCAGAGTCGGGGTGGTGAGCGATCGCAAACCGCGCTATAATCTTGGGCTCTGCGGAATTCGCTGCGGGGACTCATTTCTAAGAGGTTTACATGTACGCGGTCATAAAAACCGGCGGCAAGCAATATCGCGTTGCTTCCGGCGAAAAAATTAAAGTAGAACAGATTGCTGCGGACGTAGGCCAGGAAATCGTGATCGACCAGGTTCTGGCTGTCGGAAACGGCGCTGAAATCAAGGTTGGTACGCCCCTGGTGTCCGGCGCAACGGTGACAGTCACAGTACTGTCGCACGGCAAGCACGACAAGGTCGGCATCTTCAAGATGCGCCGTCGCAAGCACTATCAGAAACGTCAAGGCCATCGCCAGCAGTTCACCGAACTGCAAATCGGCGCGATCGCCGGCTAAGGAGCACATTCCATGGCACAGAAAAAAGGCGGCGGCTCCACGCGAAACGGGCGCGATTCCAAGCCCAAGATGCTCGGCGTGAAGGCCTTCGGCGGCGAACTGATCAGCGCAGGCTCGATCATCGTGCGCCAGCGCGGCACCCAGTTCCACCCCGGCGTGAACGTCGGCGTGGGCAAGGACCACACGCTCTTCGCCCTGGTCGACGGCCACGTGTCGTTCGGTCACAAGGGTGCGCTGAACAAGCACATGGTCAACGTGACGCCCGCGGCCTAAGCCCCGCAGTCACTTCGATCTTTCCGAGGCCCCGCATTGCCGGGGCTTCTTCATTTGTAAACTGGACATCCCATGAAGTTCGTCGACGAAGCCTTCATCGACATCGCCGCGGGCGATGGCGGCAACGGCTGCGTGTCGTTCCGTCATGAGAAGTACAAGGAGTTCGGCGGCCCCAACGGCGGCGACGGCGGCCGTGGCGGCCACGTGTTCGCGGTGGCCGACTCGAACCTCAACACCTTGGTCGACTTCCGCTACTCGCGCCGGCACGAAGCCAAGCGCGGCGAGCACGGCATGGGCTCCGACATGTTCGGCGCCGCGGGCGATGACATCGTGCTCCGGATGCCGGTCGGCACGATCATCACCGACGCCGAAACCGGCGAGGTTCTGTACGAGATGCTGACGGAAGGTGAGGTCGTCACCATCGCCAAGGGCGGTGACGGCGGTTTCGGCAACATGCGCTTCAAGAGCGCGATCAACCGTGCGCCGCGCCAGAAGACGCCCGGCTGGCCCGGTGAGAAGAAGAGCCTCAAGCTCGAGCTCAAGGTGCTGGCCGATGTGGGCCTGCTGGGCATGCCCAACGCGGGCAAGTCGACCCTGATCAGCGCCATCTCGAATGCCCGTCCCCGTATCGCGGACTACCCCTTCACCACGCTGCACCCCAACCTGGGTGTGGTGCGCGTCGGCCCGGAGCAAAGCTTCGTGGTCGCCGACCTGCCCGGGCTGATCGAAGGCGCATCCGAAGGCGCCGGCCTCGGTCACCTGTTCCTGCGGCACCTGCAGCGCACGCGCCTGCTGCTGCATGTGGTCGATATGGCACCGTTCGACGATGCCGTTGACCCGGTCGCCCAGGCCAAGGCCATCGTGGGCGAACTGAAGAAGTACGATGCCGCGCTCTACGACAAGCCGCGCTGGCTGGTGCTGAACAAGCTCGACATGGTGCCTGGCGACGAGCGCGCGGCACTGGTCAAGGACTTCGTCAAGCGGCTGCGTTTCAAGGGCCCGGTCTTCGAGATTTCGGCGCTCACGCGCGAGGGCTGCGAGCACCTGATCAAGGCCGTGTACCAGCAGGTCAAGGCGCAGCAGGTGGCCGAGCACGAAACCGTCGTGGTTGATCCGCGCTTCGTTCCGCTGCCGCCCGAAGAAAACTGAGGGCGTTGCGGCGCCTTCGGTGCTGCAAAATGGATAGCAAGCAGCGCAGGCTGCATCCCTGAAACACGCCTTCTTCCTTCATGACCTCGAATTCCGGTTCCACTGCCTTGCGGGATGCCCGCCGTATCGTCGTCAAGGTGGGCTCCAGCCTCGTGACCAACGAGGGGCGCGGCCTCGACGAAGCAGCCATCGGCGAGTGGTGCCGGCAACTGGCGCAGCTGGTGCGCGACGGGCGCGAAGTGGTGATGGTGTCGAGCGGCGCCATCGCTGAAGGCATGAAGCGCCTGGGCTGGAAGACCCGGCCGCACGAGATCCACGAACTGCAGGCGGCAGCCGCCGTCGGGCAGATGGGCCTGGCCCAGATGTACGAGACCAAGCTGCGTGAGAACCAGATCGGCAGCGCGCAGGTGCTGCTGACGCACGCCGACCTCGCGGACCGCGAACGCTACCTCAACGCACGCTCGACCCTCGTCACCTTGCTGCGCCTGGGCGTGGTGCCGGTGATCAACGAGAACGACACCGTCGTCAACGACGAGATCAAGTTCGGCGACAACGACACGCTGGGCGCGCTGGTCGCCAACCTGGTCGAGGCCGACGCCCTGATCATCCTGACCGACCAGAAGGGCCTGTACACGGCCGACCCACGCAAGGACCCCGACGCCAAGTTCGTGCACGAAGCCGCTGCCGGCGACCCGGCGCTCGAAGCCATGGCCGGCGGCGCCGGCTCGAGCATCGGGCGGGGCGGCATGATCACCAAGATCCTCGCGGCCAAGCGCGCGGCGGGTTCCGGTGCTTCCACGGTCATCGCCTGGGGTCGCGAAGCCGATGCGCTGTTGCGGCTCACGCGTGGCGAATCCATCGGCACGCTGCTGGTGGCGCAGACCGCCAAGCACCAGGCGCGCAAGCGCTGGATGGCCGATCACCTGCAACTGCGTGGTGCCGTCATCGTCGACGCCGGCGCGGCTGCGAAGGTGCGCGGCGAAGGCAAGAGCCTGTTGCCGATCGGCATGACGGGCGTGTCGGGTGAGTTCTCGCGCGGCGACGTGATCGCGGTGCGCGACGTCGACGGCGTCGAGCTGGCCCGTGGATTGGCCAATTATTCGAGCGTGGAGGCCCGGCTGCTGTGCCGCAAGCCTTCGGCCGAGTTCGAGCGGCTGCTGGGCTACGCGGCCGAGCCGGAGATGGTGCACCGCGACAACATGGTGCTGATGCCGGGTTGATCTTCAGGGCGGGGCGCCGTGCCCCGCCACCGCCTCAGGGCAGTTCGCGCAGCGGATTGCGGATGTTCTGCACCATCTCTGTGACCGAGCTGCGCGGCGCGTTGCCGCGGCACAGGCCCTGGGTCGCCAGCGCCGGCACGTAGCTGGAGTTCATGTCCCTCACGCGCTTCCATTCGGGCGACTTCGTTTCCTGCCAGGCACCGTTGTTGAAGCGGGCATAGCTCTTCATCTCTGCTGTCGAGCAGCGCACGCCTTCATAGAACGCATTGACGGCGCCGCCGGCCCGGTTCTGTGCCACCACCACGTAGCGCACGATGCCGTCCTTCGTGATGGCGATGGTGTTCGGGTCGACGCCAAACTTCAGTGTCATGTAGGGCGGCATCGCGATCGGTAGCAGACGGCTTTCGCTGAAGGTCGGCGGTGGCGGCACCGCGGTTTCTTCCCACTCCTTGTCCTGCTCGGTGCTCTTGGGCGCCGGTGGCATGCCAGTCTGGGCCCAGTCGGGGTTGTCGGTGTCGTAGCCGCGGGAGGCGCAGGCGGCCAGCAGGCTGACGCAGGCGATGACGAGCGCACGCTCAGCGTGGCGTCGGGAAAGAAGAAGACGCGCTGTTCTTGGGAGGAGGTTCATCGCTCGCAGAAGGAAGGTCGGGATGCGGATCGAAGCTGCCGCCGGGCGGCAGGTCGAGGCCCGCAGGTGCTCCATGGTCCAGCGTGTGGCGCTCGAATTCTCGGGCGCGCACATTGCTGCGCAGGAAGCGGTTGCGGAAATCCTGCCGGGGCAGGTAGCGAGCAAGCTCGGTAAGCGCCATCTCGTAGACGCCGCGCTTGAACTCGACGACCACGTCGAGCGGGACCCAGTAGTCATGCCAGCGCCAAGCGTCGAATTCGGGATGGTCGGTGGCACGCAGGTTGAGATCCCAATCGTGGCCGACAAGTTGCAGCAGATACCAGATCTGCTTCTGGCCTTTGTAGTGGCCCCGTGCGTCACGGCGGATGAACCGATCCGGCACCTCGTAGCGCAACCAGTCGCGGGTACGGGCCACGATGCGCACATGCTCCGGGTGGAGCCCGACTTCCTCGTGCAGTTCCCGGAACATGGCTTGCTCGGGACTTTCGCCACGGTCGATGCCGCCTTGCGGAAACTGCCAGGAATGCGTGCGTATGCGCTTGCCCCAGAAAACCTGGTTTCTCTGGTTGAGCAGGATGATGCCGACGTTGGGCCTGAAGCCGTCCCGGTCGAGCATAATCAAACCCCAATTTTTGAACTGAGTCGATTATGCATGCCGGGTTGCCCTCGGCAAGCGACCGGTTCCGGGCTCTCAGGGTCTCTCCGGGGTGCCTGTCTCCCTCCTCACTTCGAACCCACCTGCGCGATCCCGATGAAAGCTTCCCGATTTTTTGTCTCCACCCTGAAGGAAGCGCCCGCTGACGCCGAGGTCGCGAGCCATCGGCTCATGATGCGCGCCGGCATGATCAAGAAGCTCGGCACGGGCATCTACACGTACATGCCCATGGGCCTGCGCGTGATCCGCAAGGTCGAGGCGATCGTGCGCGAGGAAATGAACCGCGCCGGCGCCGTCGAGCTCACGATGCCCGTGGTGCAGCCGGCCGAGTTCTGGCAGGAGACCGGCCGCTTCGAGAAGATGGGCCCTGAGCTCTTGCGCATCAAGGACCGCCACGACCGCGACTTCGTGATCCAGCCGACCAGCGAAGAAGTGGTGACCGACATCGCGCGCCAGGAAATCCGCAGCTACAAGCAGCTGCCGAAGAATTTCTACCAGATCCAGACCAAGTTCCGCGACGAGCGCCGTCCGCGCTTCGGCCTGATGCGCGGGCGCGAGTTCATCATGAAGGACGCCTACAGCTTCGACCGCGACCTCGACGCGGCCAAGGCCAGCTACCAGGTGATGGCTCAGGCCTACCGCAACATCTTCGACCGTTTCGGCCTGCGCTACCGCGCCGTGGCGGCCGACAGCGGCGCCATCGGCGGCGACCTGAGCGAAGAGTTCCAGGTGATCGCCGCCACCGGCGAAGACGCCATCGTCTACTGCCCCGACAGCAATTACGCCGCCAACATGGAAAAGGCCGAGGCGCTGGCCCCGGCCGGCCCGCGTCCCGCCGCCGCCAACGCGCTCGAGAAGACGCCCACGCCCGGCAAGAGCACCTGCGCCGACGTGGCCGAGCTGCTCGGCGTGCCGTTGGCCACCACGGTCAAGTCGCTGGTGCTGGCCACCGACATCCTCGACGATGCCGGCAACATCAAGGGCGCGCAAATCTGGCTGCTGCTGCTGCGCGGCGACCACGACATGAACGAGATCAAGGTCAGCAAGCTGCCCGGCCTGGACAAGGGCTTCCGCTTCGCCACCACCGCCGAGATCGACGAGCACTTCGGATGCAAGCCGGGCTACCTCGGCCCGCTGAACCTCAAGAAGCCCGTCAAGCTCGTCGCCGACCGCGAGGCCGCCGTGCTGGCCGACTGGATCACTGGCGCCAACGAGATCGACTTCCACATGACCGGCGTCAACTGGGGCCGTGACCTGCCCGAGCCCGACCTGGTCGCCGACCTGCGCAACGTGGTCGCCGGCGACGCCTCGCCCGACGGCAAGGGCGTGCTGGCCATCGAGCGCGGCATCGAAGTGGGCCACGTCTTCGTGCTGGGCACCAAGTACAGCAAGGACATGAACGCCACCTACCTCGACGAAGGCGGCAAGCCGCAGTTCCTCGAGATGGGTTGCTACGGCATCGGCATCACGCGCCTGCCGGCCGCCGCCATCGAACAGAACCACGACGAGCGCGGCATCATCTGGCCCGACGCGCTGGCACCGTTCACCGTGGTGGTCTGCCCGATCGGCATGGACCGCAGCCCCGAGGTCAAGGTCGCGGCCGAAGCGCTCTACGAAGAGCTGCTGGCCAAGGGTGTCGACGTGCTGCTCGACGACCGCGGCGAGCGCCCGGGCGCGATGTTCGCCGACTGGGAACTGATCGGCGTGCCGCACCGCGTGGTCATCTCCGACCGCGGCCTCAAGGAAGGCCAGCTCGAGTACCAGGGCCGGCGCGACACCGCCGCCACCAAGGTGCCCGCGGCCGGCATTGCCGACTTCATCGCCGGCAAGCTCGCGGCATGAGCGTGGCGGGGGGCCTTTCGCGACGCAGCTGCCTGTTAGGTGTGGGCAGCGCTGCGGCAGGCGCCCTGACGGTTCTGTCGCTGCCGCAAACGGCCTGGGCCGGTGCGCAGATCGAAGAGCCGCTGATCGACTCGGTGCGCACCGCGCTGAGTTCGGCCATCCACAACAAGGCGCCGCCGGTGCCGCAGTTTGCCGACACCGAGGCCCGCCTCGCGTACCTGCGGTGGCTCGGCGAGATGAGCGAACGCCTGCGCAAGAAGGTGGCCGATGCGTCCACGCGCATCGAGTTCCTGCAGACCGTCTGGTACGAGGCCAAGCGCTCGGGGCTCGACGTGAGCCTGGTGCTGGGCCTGATCCAGGTCGAGAGCAACTTCCGCAAGTTCGCGGTCTCCAGTGCGGGCGCGCGCGGCTACATGCAGGTGATGCCGTTCTGGACCCGCGTGATCGGCGACAGCGACTCCGCCAAGCTGTTCCACATGCAGACCAACCTGCGCTTCGGCTGCGTGATCCTGCGCCACTACCTCGACCGCGAGAAGGGCGACCTGTTCATGACGCTGGGCCGCTACAACGGCAGCCGGGGCCGGGCGCCGTACCCGGACGCCGTGTTCGCGAACCAGCGGCTTTGGGCGTACGCCGACAAGGACCGCGAGCGCGACCGCTCGGCCGCCTGAACACTGTCGCTCAGTCGGCGACCACGGCCTTCGCGGTGGCCGAGCCCCTGGTGACCATCACCTGGTCGATGCGGTAGCTGTCGACGTCCATCACCTCGAAGGTGTAGCCGCCCCAGGTCACGCTGTCCGTGCGCTTGGGCACGCGACGCAGCATCACCATCAGGAAGCCGGCCAGCGTCTCGTATTCCTCGGCATGCGGCAGTTCGTCGATGTGCAGCGCGCGTTGCACGTCCTGGATCGGTGTGATGCCGTCGATCAGCCACGAGTTCTCGTCGCGCTTCACGATCTGTTCTTCTTCGGGCGTCGAGGTCGACACCAGGTCGCCCATCACCGTGCTCATCACGTCGTTGAGCGTGATCACGCCCACCACCAGGCTGTACTCGTTGACGATGATCGCGAAGTCTTCGCGCGCCTGCTGGAACTGCTCGAGCACCTCGGTGAGCGAGAGCCGGTCGGGAATCACCAGCGCCTTGTGCAGCGTCAGGCCCTGGTCGAAGGCCAGCGGCTGGCCGCTGAGCACGCGCTGGAACATGTCCTTGGCGTCCACGTAACCCAGCACGTGGTCGATGTCGCCGTCGCACACCGGGTAGGCCGAGAACGGCTCGGCCACGATGCGCGCACGCAGCACTGACTCGGGGTCGTCGTGCAGGAACCAGGCGATGCTCTCGCGTGCGGTCATCACGCTGCTGACGAGGCGCGTTTCCAGCTCGAACACGTTGGCGATCACTTGCTGCTCGCGCGCCGCCAGCACGCCGGCCTGTGCGCCGGCTTCCGTCATGGCGAGGATGTCGGCCGAGGTGATCTTGTCGTCGCGCGCCATCGGCATGCCCAGCACCTTGAACAAGAGGTCGGTTGCGCGCGTGAAGAACCACACCAGCGGCTTGAAGGCGGTGATCAGCAACAGCATCGGCCCGACGATGCGCACGGCAAGCCGCTCGGGCGCGCTCATGCCCAGGCGCTTGGGGAACAGATCGGCGAACACCAGGAACACCGCGATCACGATCACGAACGAGCACAGGAAGGCGATGTTGGCCGCGAGTTCCACGTTCAGCCAGTTCTCGAAGAAGCGGGCGAAATATGGGCTCAGCGAACCTTCGCCGACCACGCCGCCGAGGATCGCCACCGCATTCAGGCCGATCTGCACCACGGTGAAGTAGTGGCCCGGCTGCTCCTGCACGCGCAGCACCTTTTCCGCGCGCGGGTCGCCCTCGTCGGCCATCTGGCGCAGACGCAGGCGGCGCGAGGCGGCCAGGCAGATTTCGGCGAGGGAGAAGAAGGCGCTCATCGCGATCAGCAGCGCGATGATGAGCAGGCTTTGGGTGAGAGTCATGGCGGCACGTTGTAGACCGCCATGGTGCCATGACTGGCACCGGGTTCGGGCGCGCGCGGGGCGCGGCGCCCGTCAAACAGGGCGCGGAAGGCTCAGGCGGACGCGCCGCCGCCGATCACCTGCTGCAGCTCGCCCGACTCGTACATCTCCATCATGATGTCCGAGCCGCCCACGAATTCGCCCTTCACGTAGAGCTGGGGGATGGTGGGCCAGTTGCTGTATTCCTTGATGCCCTGGCGGATGCCGTCGTCTTCGAGCACGTTGACGGTCTTGAGCGCCTTGGTGTCGACACCCACGGCCTTGAGGATCTGGATGGCGCGGCCCGAGAAGCCGCACATCGGGAAGCTGGCGTTGCCCTTCATGAAGAGCACGAGTTCGTTGGATTTGACGAGGTCGTCGATGCGTTGTTGAGCGTCGGACATGGGGACTCCTGAAGAAAAGTGGGCTGGGGGATTATTTCACCGTGCGCCAGATGCCGCCGGAGCAGCGCGCGATGCCGGCGAGGTCGTCACGGCTTTGCACTTCGGCGAAGCCGCGGGCGGCCAGCAGTTGGCGCACGGCCTCGGCCTGGTCGTGGCCGTGCTCCAGCAGCAGCCAGCCGCCGTCGGTCAGGTGGGCCGGGGCGTCGCGCACGATCTGGCGGATGTCGTCCAGGCCGTCGGCGCCCGCGACCAGCGCGCGGGTGGGCTCGTGGCGCAACGCGGGCAGGTGCGGGTCGCCGGCGGCGATGTACGGCGGGTTGCTGGCGATGACCGCGTAGCCGTCGGCAGCGCCGTCGAGCCAGCTCGATTCGGTGAAGCGCACCGGCAGGCCCAGGCGCTGTGCGTTGGCGCAGGCCACCGCGAGGGCGTCGGCGCTGGCATCGACCGCGTCGACCTGCGCGTCGGGGCGCGCGTGCTGCAGCGCCAGCGCGATCGCGCCGCTGCCCGTGCCGAGGTCGAGCACGCGCGGGGCGGGGCGACCATCGAGGCAGGCCAGGGCCCATTCGACCAGCGTCTCGGTGTCGGGGCGCGGCACCAGCACGCGGGCATCGACTTGCAGCTGCAGGCCGTGGAATTCCTTCTCGCCCAGCAGGTAGGCGACCGGCTCGCCCGCCGTGCGGCGTGACAACTGGCGCGCGAACGCGGGCCAGGCCTCGCCGGGAAACGGGTCGGTGTCGTGCGCGAGCAGCCAGGCGCGGTCGTTCACGGGACGGCCCAGCGCGTGCAGCAGCAGCAGCTGGGCGTCGAGGCGGTCGATGCCCAGGGCCATGGCCGCGGCCAGTGCCTGCGCCACGGTGGAGGGTGCGGAGGCTTCGGTCATCACGCCGGCAGGCTCAATTCCAGCTCGGCCAGCTGCTCGGCCTCGCGCGCGGCGCGCAGCGCCTCGAGCACGTCGCCCAGGTCGCCTTCCATGATGGCGAGCAGCTTGTAGAGCGTGAGGTTGATGCGGTGGTCGGTGAGCCGGCCCTGCGGGAAGTTGTAGGTGCGGATGCGGTCCGAGCGGTCGCCGCTGCCGATCAGGCCCTTGCGCATGGCGGCGTCCTTGGCGGCGCGCTCGCTGCGCTCCTTTTCCTGGATGCGCGCCGACAGCACCTGCAGCGCTTTGGCCTTGTTGCGGTGCTGGCTGCGGTCGTCCTGGCACTCGGCCACGATGCCGGTCGGGATGTGCGTGATGCGCACGGCCGAGTCGGTCTTGTTGATGTGCTGGCCGCCGGCGCCGCTGGCGCGGTAGGTGTCGATGCGCAGGTCGGCCGGGTTGATCTGCACCGCCACGGTCTCGTCGGGCTCGGCCAGCACGGCGACGGTGCAGGCGCTGGTGTGGATGCGCCCTTGCGTCTCGGTGGCCGGCACGCGCTGCACGCGGTGGCCGCCCGACTCGAAGCGCAGGTGGCCGAAGACGTCGTCGCCCACGATGCGGATCACCACTTCCTTGTAGCCGCCGAGCTCGCTCTCGCTTTCGCTCACCACCTCGCAGCGCCAGCCGGCGCGCTCGCAGTAGCGCGTGTACATGCGCAGCAGGTCGCCCGCGAACAGCGCCGACTCGTCGCCACCCGTGCCGGCGCGGATTTCCATGAAGGCGTTGCGCGCGTCGTCCGGGTCCTTGGGCAGCAGCAGGCGCTGCAGCTCGTCTTCGAGCTGCTCCAGCTCGGCCTCGGCACCGGCGATTTCTTCCCTGGCCATCTCGGCCATGTCGGGGTCGTCGAGCATTTCCTTCGCGCCCGCGATGTCGGCTTCGCGCTGCTTGAAGCGCTCATAGCGGCCGGCGATCTGCGTGACCTCGGCGTGCTCGCGCGAGATGGTGCGGTACTGCGCCATGTCGCTCATGATGTCTTCGCGCGAGAGCAGGAAGTCGAGCTCGCCCAGGCGTTGGACGTAGCGTTCGAGTTGGTGGCGCAGAAAGGATTTCACGACGGAAGGGGCTCGAAAAATGGGGAGGGGAACGCCGCAGTGCAGCGGCAGGGCGCATGGAGACCGCGGCCCGCGCGACGAGCGGGGCCATCGACGCGCGTCGTCGCTAACGCTCTTTGCGCAAGAACAGGCGCGAGAGCGTCTGCGCCGTCTGTTCGCGCGAGGCGGCATCGCCCGCGTGAAGCTCGGCCATGGCGCCGTGCATCATCTTCTGCGTGAGGCCGCGCGACATGGCTTCGAGCACCGCGTCAATCGATTCGCCCTTGGCGAGCAGCTTGCGCGCACGGGCCATCTCGGTGGCGCGCCATTCGTCGGCCTGCGCGTTGAGCTGCTGGATCAGCGGCACGGTGCCGCGCTGGCCCAGCCAGTGCATGAAGCTCTGCACACCGGCGTCGATGATGACTTCGGCCTGCGCCACGGCGGCCTGGCGGTTGGCTTGGCCCTGCTGCACGACCTGGGCGAGGTCGTCCACGGTGTACAGGTAGATGTCTTCGAGGGCCTTCACCTCGGGTTCGATATCGCGCGGCACGGCCAGGTCGACCATGAACATCGGGCGGTGCTTGCGCGCCTTGAGCGCGCGCTCCACGGCGCCCAGGCCGATGATCGGCAGCGTGCTCGCGGTGCAGCTGATGACGATGTCGAACTCGGCCAGCCGCGCCGGCAGGTCGGCCAGGCGCATGGCTTCGCCGCCGAAGCGCGAGGCCAGCTTTTCGCCGCGCTCCAGCGTGCGGTTGGCGATGGCGATGGCCTTGGGCTCCTTGGCCGCGAAGTGCGTGGCCGCGAGGTCGATCATTTCGCCCGCGCCGACGAACAGCACGCGGGTCTTGCGCAGGTCTTCGAACAGCTGGCCGGCCAGGCGCACGGCGGCGGCGGCCATGCTGATCGAATGGGCGCCGATCTCGGTGGCGGTGCGCACTTCCTTGGCGACCGCGAACGAGCGCTGGAACAGCTGGTTGAGCGTGCTGCCGAGCGCGCCGGCGGTTTCGGCCGCGCGCACGGCGTCTTTCATCTGGCCGAGGATCTGGGCCTCGCCGAGCACCATGGAGTCGAGCCCGCTGGCCACGCGGAAGGCATGGCGCGCGGCTTCGTCGTCGTGCAGGGTGTAGGCGTGCGAGCGCAGCAGGGCGGGGGCCACGCCGCCGCTCTGGGCCAGCCAGCCGAAGGTGTGGTCGAGCGCGATGTGCTCGGAGGCGCAATAAATCTCGGTGCGGTTGCAGGTCGAGATGATCGCGGCCTCGACCTGCGGGTGGCTGCTGTTGCCGGCGAAAGAGCTGCGCAGGCTGTGCAGCGTCGGGGCGATCTGGTCGAGCGCGAACGCGAAACGACCGCGCAGATCGAGCGGCGCGGTCGTGTGGTTCAAGCCGAGAGCCCAGACTGACATGTCCATGATTATAAAATCAGCAGCCGGGCGAGGTTTGCCGAGGGGCAAATGGCTTTCCCTATGACAGCCATATGCGCCGCCACATGGCCTTGCGCTCACTCACAGCCCCTCATGGACCTGCTGGACCTCTTCAACCACCTGCTTAATTTTGCGGCACCTGCGGCTTTCATTGCCTTGGTGCTGGTGGCGGTCGGGCGCTTTCTCGGCGGCCCGCGCACCGGCATCCCGCACTGGTGGAAGCAATGGGCGATCACCTTCGGGGCCGGCCTGCTGACCTCGCTGGCCGGGCTGATCGTCACGGGCCGCGACGGCTCGATGGCCACCTATGCCGCGCTGGCGGTGGTCTGCGGCACCGTGCAGTGGCTCGCGATGCGCGGCTGGGGCCGCTGAGCCGACCTGTTCAGTCCAGCCGGCGGGCCATGTAGACCGACTGCCCGGGGTAGGTCGCCAGCCGGGCTTGCTGCAGGTCGTCGGCCGGCACCGTGGCCGCATAGCCCTGGCGCTCCCAAAACCCCACCGAAGCCTGCACCGACACCAGCGTCGAATGCCGCCAGCCCGCGCGCAGCGCGTGGGCCCAGGCGTGGCGCACGAGGCGCGGCCCCAGGCCCAGCCCCGAGGCCTCGGGGTGCACGGCCAGGTCGTGCAGGTACAGCGCGTCGGCGTCGGGCGCCACCTCGAAGTCGCCGTGCAACGGCGTGAGCTTGCCGCGCTGCGAGGGGTAGGCCGCCAGGTAGGCCCGCACGGCACCGCCGTGCTCGGCCACCCAGCCGGTGTGCGGCGAGGCCGCCAGCCGCCGCGCGATGAGCACGCCGTCCTCCACGAACCCCGCGCCGTAGCAGGCCAGCTGGATCGCCAGCACCGCGTCGAGGTCGTCCGCACGCATGTCGCGCACGAGGGGAGGGGAAAGCGTCGCGTCCATCAGGCCAGCAGCAGCTTGTCGTCGTCCAGCTTCTCGCCGCGCGTCTGCTCGAACATGCGCAGCAGGTCTGGCACGTCCAGGCCCGCGCGCTGGTCGCCGGCCACGTCGAGGATCACCTGGCCTTCGTGCAGCATCACGGTGCGCGAACCGTAGTCCAGCGCCTGGCGCATGCTGTGCGTGACCATCATCGCGGTGAGCTGGCTGCCTTCGACGATCTTGGCCGTCAGCTCCAGCACGAAGGCCGCAGTCTTCGGGTCGAGCGCAGCGGTGTGCTCGTCCAGCAGCAGGATGCGCGAGGGCCGCAGCGAGGCCATCAGCAGGCTCACGGCCTGGCGCTGGCCACCCGAGAGCAGGCCGATGCGGTCGGCCAGGCGGTTTTCCAGGCCCAGCTTCAGGATCGACAGCTTCTCGCGGAACAGCTCACGCAGGTTGCGGTTGAGCGAGAAGCCGAAGCCACGTCGCTCGCCGCGCTTCCACGCCAACGCCATGTTCTCCTCGATGGTCAGCGCCTCGCAGGTGCCGGCCATCGGGTCCTGGAACACGCGCGCCACCATGCCCGAGCGCTGCCAGGCGTTCAGGCGGGTCACGTCCTTGCCGTCGATCTCCAGGCGGCCCTTGTCGACCATCAGGTCGCCGCTGATCGCGTTGAGGAAGGTCGACTTGCCCGCGCCGTTCGAGCCGATCACGGTGACGAACTGGCCGGTGGGAATGTCCAGGCTCAGGCCGCGCAGCACGCGGTTTTCGATCGGCGTGCCCGGGTTGAAGGTGATTTCGAGTTGTTGGGCGCGCAGCATCAGTTCTTCCCCTTGAAGAGTCCGCCCAGCTTGCGCTTGTAGGCGGGCACCAGCAGCGCGAACGCCACGAGCACGGCGGTGACCAGGTTCAGGTCCTGCGCCTGCAGGCCCATGAAGTCGGTGTTCAGCGCCATCGCGATGAAGAAGCGGTACAGCAGCGCGCCCAGCACGCAGGCCAGCGTGGTGATGACCATGCTGCGCGCGGGCAGCAGGGTCTCGCCGATGATCACGGCGGCCAGGCCGATCACGATCGTGCCCACGCCCATCGAGATGTCGGCCGTGCCCTGGCTCTGCGCGAACAGCGCGCCGGCCAGCGCCACCAGCGCGTTGGAGAGCGCCAGGCCCGCCATGGTCTGGAAGTCGGTCGAGATGCCCTGGGCCCGCGCCATGCGCGCGTTGCCGCCGGTGGCGCGCATCGCGAGGCCCGCTTCGGAGGCAAAGAACAGGTCGACCACGATCTTCGCGGCGATCACGATGATCAGCAGCAACAGCGGCTTGGCCCACTGCTCGGGCATGCCGCCGAAGCTGACCATGCTGAACACGGTGGGTTCGGTGATGAGCGCCACGTTGGGCTTGCCCATCACGCGCAGGTTGATGGAGTACAGCGCGATCATCACCAGGATGCTCGCGAGCAGCTGCATGATCTTCAGCTTGACGTTGAGCCAGGCCGTGAGCCAGCCCGAGGCGGCGCCGGCCACGCAGGCCACGGCCGTGGCGGCGGCGGGGTTCCAGCCCGCGACGATCAGCGTCGCGGCCACGGCGGCGCCCAGCGGAAAGCTGCCGTCCACCGTGAGGTCGGGAAAGTTGATGATGCGAAACGACATGAAGACGCCCAGCGCGACCAGTCCGAAAATCAGACCGATCTCGATGGCGCCCAGCGAAGCAATGAGGGACATGGGGGCTTCCGGCGGGAGCGCAGTCGGCGGGCCCCGGCGCCCGGCCTGCGCCGGGAGCAAAAGGCCCGCCGGGGCGGCGTTTACTTGGTGCTGACGACCTTCGCCGACTTCAGCAGCGCGTCCGACAGGGTCACGCCCTGCAGCTTGGCCGCGCCGGGGTTCACCACCAGCTCGAAGTTGGTGCTGGTCTGCGAGGCGATGGCGCCGGGCTTCTCGCCCTTGAGGATGCGCACCACGATCTTGCCGGTCTGGCGGCCGATGTCGGTGTAGTTCAGGCCCAGTGCGGCCACGGCGCCGCGCTCGACGGTGGCGGTGTCGGCGGCCACCACGGGCAGCTTGGCCTGCTGGGCCACCTTCACGATGCCTTCGAAGGCCGAGACCACGTTGTTGTCGGTGGGCGTGTAGATCACGTCGGCCTTGCCGACCAGGCTCTGGGCGGCGGTGGGCACGTCGACCGTGCGCGCGGCGGCGGCTTCGACCACCGTCATGCCGGCGGCCGAGGCGGCCTTCTTGAGCGACTCGACGATGGCCACCGAGTTGGCTTCGCCCGGGCTGTAGATCACGCCGATGCGCTTGGCGTTCGGCACGACCTTCTTGATCAGGTCGATGTGCTTCTCGAGCGGCGACAGGTCGGACACGCCGGTCACGTTGGTGCCCGAGGGCTCCCAGTTCTTCACCAGCTTGGCGGCCACCGGGTCGGTGATGGCCGAGTACACGACGGGAATCGTCTTGGTGGCGGCTACGGTCGCCTGCGCCGACGGCGTGGCGATGGCGACGATCACGTCGGGCGCATCGCCCACGTACTTGCGGGCGATCTGGGCGGCGGTGCCCACGTTGCCCTGGGCGCTCTGGTAGGTGAACTTGAGGTTCTTGCCTGCTTCGTAGCCGGCGGCCTTCAGCTCTTCCTTCACGCCGTCGCGCACGGCGTCCAGCGCCGGGTGCTCGACGATGGCGGTCACGGCGACCGACTTGTCGGCGGCCAGGGCCGGTGCGGCGGCGAGCACGCCGAGGGCCAGGGCCACGGCGCTGAAGGGGGTGCGAAGCAAAGCGTTTTTCACGTAAGGGTCTCCGGGTGGGGAAAGGGGTGTGGGTGCGTTCGAAGCCGCCGGCAAGGCACCGGCAAAGCACCAGGGCGCGCAATTCAGCGGCCCGGCGTGGCGCAACGCCGTCCGGGCGCGTCGAAGTCTAGATCGTACTTTGCACAATTAAGGTGCATGAATGCCTCGGGCTTTCCCCGCTTTAGGAAACATAATTGCATCATTGATGCGTATGGGGAGACGAAATTGCAGATCATCGAACTCGACCGGACCGATCGGCGGATTCTGGACCACCTCCAGGCGCACGGCCGCGCGTCCAACCTGGACCTGGCCGAGGTGGCCCAGCTGTCGCCCGCGCAGTGCCTGCGGCGCCACCGGCGGCTCGAGGAACTGGGGCTGATCAGCGGCTACGCCGCGCGGCTCAACGCGCGCCACATCGGGCTGGGCGTGATCGCCTTCATCCACGTCACGATGGCGCGCGGCCATGTCGACGAGCTGCCCAAGTTCCAGGACCTGATCGCCGACATGCGCCAGATCCTGGAGTGCTACTCGGTGACCGGCGACTTCGACTACGTGCTCAAGGTGGTCGCGCGCGATCTGGAGGCGCTGTCGCAGTTCCTGATGCACACGCTGATGCACATGCCGGGCGTGTCGGCGGTGCGCTCCAGCGTGTGCCTGAACGAGATCAAGTGCACGGGAGCGCTGCCGCTCGAATAGGGCAGCGGGTGCTTCAGGTGCTGGTGGTGCCCGGCAAAGGAGAGGCCGGCGTGGCCGGCGCAGGCGACGGTTCGGCGGGCAGCACCGGCGCGGGCGCCGCCATCACGAGTGTCGTGGGCGTGGCCAGCGGCAGGTCGGCCTGCTTGAGCGCGTCGAGGATCGTGAACAGCAGGTCGCTGCGCACGCCGCCCGCCAGCCGGGGGCTCGGCACGTAGGCGATGGCCTGGAAGATCAGCAGCCCGTTCTCGATGCCTTCGAGCGTGAGCGAGGGCGCCGGCGTTTCCAGCACGCCCTCGTGTGCGCGGCAGGCCTCGAGGATCAGCTCGCGCACGCGCTGCGCGTCGGTGGTCAGCGGCATCGGCAGGCGGATCAGCACGCGGCCCTCGGCGTTGGCCAGCGTCATGTTGCGCACGGTCTTGGTGATGAACTCCGAGTTCGGCACGATCAGCGTCGAGCGGTCGCCCAGCTGGATTTCCGTGGCGCGCACGTTGATGCGCCGCACGTCGCCCTCGGTGGTGCCCAGCACCACCCAGTCGCCGACCTTCACCGGCTGCTCGGCCAGCAGGATCAGCCCCGAGATGAAGTTCTGCACGATGGCCTGCAGGCCGAAGCCGATGCCCACCGACAGCGCACTGGCCACCCACGCGATGCGCTCGATGCCGATGCCCAGCGCCGACAGCGAGAACGCCACCACCAGGATGCCGCCCACGTAGCCCAGCAGCGTGGTGATCGAGCTCTGCATGCCCGGCTCGAACTGCGTGCTCGGCAGGTAGCTGCGCGACAGCCAGCGCTTGAACACCCGCAGCACGATGAAGCCGACCACCGCCACGGCCACGGCGCTGAGGATCGCGCCCGGCACCAGCTGGAACTCGCCCACCTTCACGCCGGTGCCGAGCTTGCCGCCGCGCTGGAACACCTCGCCCGGGCCCGTGCCCAGCGGCGCGGCCAGCGCGACCAGCATGTAGAAGAACAGCGCTACGCGGCTCAGGCCCGAGAGCACCGTGGCCGCCTGGTCCAGCGTCTGCGGCGCCAGGCCGAAGCTCTTCTGCAGCCGCTGGCCGGAGGCGCTGCGCGAGGACACCACGGCCATGAACAGGTCGTCGGCGAACTTGAACAGCACATAGAAGGCCGCCGCGACGATGCCGCTCCAGGTGAGCTGCGAGGCCAGGAAGCTCGCCAGCGCCACGTAGCCGAAAGCCACCAGCACCCAGATGGTGATGACCAGCACCACGATCAGCGCCACCAGCACCCCGACCCACATCGGCCGTTCGGGCAGGCCGGCGTCGGGTGCGTCGGCGCGCAGTGCCTTCAGGCGGTACACGACGGTGCCGACCAGCGCGGTGAGCAGCAGCGCCGTCGCCACATGCGTGGTGACCACGGCGGCAAAGCTGGCGTCGATGAGTGCGTTGAGTTCGGCGGGCGTCCACGCCAGCGCGGCCACCAGCGCCACCAGCCACGGCAATGCCGACAGGCGCTGCGCCGTGAGGTCGGGAATGGCCGGCAGGCGCCACGACGGCCGCCCCGTGGCCAGCAGCCCGCGCCCCAGGCCGATGATGAACGCCATGAAGGTCAGCGTCTGCGCCGCCGACTGCAGCGCCTTGCGCGCCTGCGCGTCCCACGTGGCGTGCGCCTTGAGCACTTCGACGACGCCGTGCGCGGCCACGGCGACCAGCAGCACGTGCGTGGCGACGATGGCGATCACCAGCAGCGAGCGGCGCAGCCGCCCGGCCGGCAGCACGCGCGTGGCCAGGTGCGCCAGCCCGCGCTCGGCGGCCCAGACGCCGAGCCAGGCGAGCAGCAGCGCGCCGATGAACGAGGCGATCACCGGTGTGCGGCTTTCGGGCTGCAGCGCCTGATCGAAGCCGTCGCCGAGCGCCGCCCCGATCGCCTGCAGCCGTTCGAAATCGTCGGGCCAGGCGTCGCGCAGGTCGTCCCAGAACTCGCTGCCGAGCGGCGAGGCGGCGCGGCTGGTGAGTTCGGCTTCGAACTGCTGGCGCCGCTGCGACACCACGTCGGTGCCGCGCTGGCGCACGTCGATCGCCAGCAGCTTGGCCAGGCGGATGTCCGCATCGAGCGCATTGCGCTCCTTGGTCAGCTGCGCGCGCTGGCGCGTGATGTTGGGGTCTTCGGTGGCGCCGGCGGCAGGCGGGTTGCCGAGTTCGCCGAGCCGCGCGTTCAGGTCGGCCAGCTCGCCGGTGCGGGCGGCGACGAACTTGTCGGCCTGCACGCCGATCTCGTTGATCTGCGCGAGCTGCTTGCGTGCGTCGTCTTCGGCGCCCGGAACGACCGTGGCGTTGGCTTTGCCCGAAGGGGCGATCCGGGCGAACTGCGCGCGCAGCTCCGCGATGGTGGGCGGCGCGGCGGCGGCTGTCGCGGTGTTGGCGCTGTTGTTGGGGTTGCCGCTGCCGGCGTTCATGCTGGCGTCCGGCTGCGCGAGGGCGCTGCCGCACGTCAGCAGGGCCCACAGAGCCAGGAGGGCGGGAAGGCGCAGGCCCGTCAGGCGAGAGGTCCGATTCATGGCCGCATCATAGAAGCCGCCATGACGTAAGAACGGGTAAGAAATGCAGCGTCAGCCCGCGGGACTGAACAGGTCCACCCGGTCGGTGATGATGCCGTCGGTGCCCAGGTCGATGAGCCGCTGCGCGGCCCATTCGTCGTTCACCGTGTAGCTCAGCGAGCGCAGGCCCGCGCCATGCACCTGCGCCACGGTGGTGGCGTCCCACAGCGCGTGGTTGCAGACGATGGCCTGGCAACCCAGGCCCAGCGCGGTGTCGAGCCAGCCGTTCCAGAGCGTGTCGAGCAGCAGGCCGCGCGGCAGTTCGGGCGCCACGGCCTGTGCGCCCTTGAGCGCATCGACCTGGAACGAGGTGAGCAGCGGCGGCACGGCCGCACCCTGCCAGAGGCGCGCGGCTTCGCGCGCCACCACCTCGCCGGTCTCGCGCTCGGTGCCGGGCGTGGGCTTGATCTCGATGTTCAGCAGCAGCTCGTTGGCGCGGCAGAAGCGCGCCAGGTTCTCCAGCGTGGGCAGCGGCTCGCCTGCGAAGGCGCGCGAATGCCAGCCGCCGGCGTCGAGCTGCGACAGCGCACTCCACGCCTGCTGGCCGCCGATGCCGTGGCCGTTGGTGGTGCGCTCCAGCGTGGCGTCGTGCATCAGGAAGACCACGCCGTCGGCGCTGAGCTTGGCATCGCATTCGAACATGCGGTAGCCGTGCGAGGCGCCGAAGCGGAAGGCCGCGAGCGTGTTCTCGGGCGCCAGCTTGCCCGCGCCGCGGTGCGCGACCCAGCGCGGGTAGGGCCAGGGGCTGCGTTCGGCCATTGCTCAGTCGGCGCGCTTGCCGGAGCCGGCGTCGAACCAATGGAGCTTGTCTTCGCGCGCCGCGATCTTCACCGTGTCGCCGGCCACCGGCGGGTGGTCGCCTTCGTCGGTGCGCATGATGATCTGCTCCTCGCCGATGCGGCCGTACACCAGGCGCTCGGCGCCCAGCAGTTCGACCTGCTCGACCTGCACCGTCCAGCCGCTTTCGTCGAGCTTCATGTGCTCGGGGCGGATGCCCAGGATCTGGCCCGGGCGCACGCCCGGTGCGTGCTTGAGCAGGTTCATCGGCGGCGAGCCGATGAAGCTCGCCACGAAGGTGGTCGCGGGCTTGGAGTACACCTCTTCGGGCGTCGCGAACTGGTCCATCACGCCGCCGTTCATCACGATGATGCGTTGCGCCAGCGTCATGGCCTCGACCTGGTCGTGCGTGACGAACAGCGAGGTGATGCCAAGCTCGCGGTGCAGCTTCTGGATCTCGAGGCGGGTCTGCGCGCGCAGCTTGGCGTCGAGGTTCGACAGCGGTTCGTCGAACAGGAACACGCGCGGCTGGCGCACGATGGCGCGGCCCATGGCCACGCGCTGGCGCTGGCCGCCCGAGAGCTCGCGCGGCTTGCGTTCGAGCAGGTGGCCCAGCTCGAGGATCTTGGCCGCCTTGTCGACGCGCACCTTGATCTCGGCGGTCGGCACCTTGGCGATCTTCAGGCCGTAGGCCATGTTCGCGAACACGCTCATGTGCGGGTACAGCGCGTAGTTCTGGAACACCATGGCGATGTCGCGCTCGGAGGGTTCGAGCTGGTTCACCACCTTGCCGCCGATGGCGATCTCGCCGGCCGAGATTTCCTCGAGGCCGGCCACCATGCGCAGCAGCGTCGATTTGCCGCAGCCCGAGGGGCCGACGATGACGATGAATTCATGGTCGGCGATCTCGGCGCTCACGCCGTGGATGACCTGGTTGGCTTTCGGCCCGTGGCCGTAGCGCTTGATGACGTTGCGTAGGGAAAGTGCAGCCATGTTCTTCTCGATTTCGACCTCTATCTCGAGGCACTGTTATTTCCAGAACCACCGCGGAACCGGCTTTGCCGGGCCGCTGGTGGTGCCCCCGGTAGGGGGTTGGCGAAGCGACACGAAGTGCGCGAAGCCTGGGGGCGAGCCTATTTCTCGGTATCAACAAGGCCCTTGACGAACCATTTCTGCATCAGGATCACCACCAGCGCGGGCGGCAGCATCGCCAGGATGGCGGTGGCCATCACGACGTTCCATTCGTTCTGTCCGTCGCCGCCGGCAATCATCCGCTTGATGCCGACCACCACGGGGTACATGTCTTCGCTCGTGGTCGCGAGCAGCGGCCAGAGGTACTGGTTCCAGCCGTAGATGAACTGGATCACGAACAGCGCCGCGATCGAGGTCTTGGACAGCGGCAGCAGCACGTCGAAGAAGAAGCGCATGGGGCTCGCGCCGTCCATGCGCGACGCTTCGGTGAGCTCGTCGGGTACGGTGAGGAAGAACTGGCGGAACAGGAAGGTCGCCGTGGCCGACGCGATCAGCGGCACCGTCAGGCCCGCGTAGGTGTTCAGCATGTTCAGGTCGGACAGCACCTTGTAGGTGGGCAGGATGCGCACCTCCACCGGCAGCATCAGCGTCACGAAGATGGCCCAGAAGCAGATCTTCTTGAACGGGAAGCGGAAGTACACGATGGCGAAGGCCGACAGCAGCGAGATGGTGATCTTGCCGATGGCGATGACCATGGCCGTCACGAAGCTCACCCACATCATGTGCGCCACCGGGGCGTTGGAGCCCGCGCTGCTCTCGCGCCCGAACAGGGCGCCCTTGTAGCTGTCGACGATGTTCGAGCCGGGTGTCAGGGGCATCGGCGCCTGCACGATCTCCTGGGCCGTGTGCGTGGAGGCCACGAAGGCCAGGTAGAGCGGGAAGGCGACGATGAACACGCCCAGGATCATGATGACGTGGGCCAGGATGCCCTGCGTGCCGCGTTTCTCAACCATGCTGCGCTCCGCCCAGTTCGATTTGTTGTTCTTGTTGCTTCATCAGTACTGCACCTTCTTCTCGACGTAGCGGAACTGGATGACGGTCAGCGCCACCACGATCACCATCAGCACCACCGACTGCGCGGCCGAGCCGCCCAGGTCCAGGCCCTTGAAGCCGTCGTGGTAGACCTTGTAGACCAGGATGGTCGTGTCCTTGCCCGGGCCGCCCTGCGTCGCCGCATCGACGATCGCGAAGGTGTCGAAGAAGGCGTAGACCACGTTGATCACCAGCAGGAAGAAGGTGGTGGGCGACAGCAGCGGGAACTGCACGGTCCAGAAGCGGCGCCACGGGCGCGCGCCGTCGATGGCCGCGGCCTCGATCAGCGACTTCGGAATGGACTGCAGCCCGGCCAGGAAGAACAGGAAGTTGTACGAGATCTGCTTCCACACCGAGGCCATCACGATCAGCGTCATGGCGTGGCCCGAGTCGAGCAGGTGGTTCCAGTTGATGCCGATCTTGCCCAGGGCATAGGCCACCACGCCCAGCGAGGGCGAGAACATGAAGACCCACAGCACGGCGGCCACGGCGGGCGCCACGGCGTACGGCAGGATCAGCATGGTCTTGTAGAACATGCCGCCGCGGGTGATGCGGTCGGCGAACACGGCCAGCATCAGCGACAGGCTGATGCCGATGCCGGCCACCAGCACCGAGAACAGCGCGGTGGTCTTGAACGACTCGCCATAGGCCGGGTCGTCGAAGAGCTGGCGGAAGTTGTCGAACCCGACGAACTCGACCGACGTGCCGAACGCGTCCTGCTGCTGCAGCGACTGCAACAGCGCCTGGCCGGCCGGCCAGAAGAAAAACACGAGGATCACCGCCATCTGCGGTGTCAGCAGCAGCCAGGGCAACCAGCCCGAGCGAAAGAAAACGCGTTTTTCCATGAAGCCCCTACATAAAAAATCCCGCCCGGCGCGCCCTGGAAGAAGGGCGTGCGGGGGCGGGCGATATTAGCCGGACACGGAGCCCGGAACTTCAATCGTTAGCTTTTGTTCGCCTTTTGGAAGCGTTCGAGCTGTTCGTTGCCGCGGGTCACGATGGCGTCGAGGGCTTCCTTGGCCGTCTTCTTGCCGCCCCAGACCTGTTCGAGCTCTTCGTCCTCGATGGCGCGGATCTGCACGTAGTTGCCCAGGCGGATGCCGCGGCTCTTGTCGGTGACCTTGCGGATCATCTGCGTCACGGCCACGTCGGTGCCGGGGTTCTGCTTGTAGAAGCCCGACTCTTCGGTGAGCTTGTACGAGGCGGTGGTCACCGGCAGGTAGCCGGTGCGCTTGTGGCTGGCGGACTGCACTTCAGGCGTCGAGATGAAGCTGAAGAACTTGGCCACGCCCTTGTACTCGGCGGCCTTCTTGCCCGACATGACCCACAGGCTGGCGCCACCGATCACGGTGTTCTGCGGTGCGCCCGGCACGTCCGGGTAGTAGGGCAGGGGTGCCAGGCCGTAGGCGAACTTGGCGTTCTTGGCCACGTTGCCGTAGAAGCCCGACGAGGTGTTGATCATGGCGCACTCGCCCGACACGAACGAGGCTTCAGGCACGTTGCCGCGGCCCTTGTAGATGAACAGGCCCTGCTTGGACATGCTGGCCAGGTTCTCGATGTGGCGCTGGTGCAGCGGCGAGTTCACCTTCAGGCGCGCGTCCAGGCCCTGCAGGCCGTTGGCCTTGCTGGCGAACTCCACGTTGTGCCAGGCCGAGAAGCTCTCGACCTGCGTCCAGTTCTGCCAGGCCGTGGTGAACGGGCACTTGTGGCCGCTGGCCTTGAGCTTGGCGGCTGCCGCGACCACTTCGGGCCAGGTGGCGGGTGCCTTGTCGGTGGGCAGGCCGGCCGCCTTGAAGGCGTCCTTGTTGAAATAGAAGATGGTGGTCGAGCTGTTGAACGGGAAGCTCAGCATCTGGCCGTTGGGGGCGGTGTAGTAACCGGCCACGGCGGGGATGTAGGCGGCCGGGTCGAACTTCTCGCCCGCGTCCTTCATGACCTGGCCGACCGGAATGACGGCGCCCTTGCTGGCCATCATGGTGGCGGTGCCCACTTCGAACACCTGCAGGATGTGCGGTGCATTGCCGGCGCGGAAGGCCGCGATGGAGGCCGTCATGGATTCGTCGTACGTGCCCTTGAAGGTCGGGACGACCTTGTAGTCCTTCTGGCTCTCGTTGAACTGCTTGGCCAGGTCGTTGACCCACTCGTTGTTGACGGCGGTCATGGAATGCCACCACTGGATCTCGGTCTGGGCCTGGGCTGCATTGAACAGCGTGGCGGCCAGCGCCGATGCCAACGCGAGCGTCTTGAATCGCATGAAGACTCCTGAAGGGAAAAATGGAAAGCGCGAATGCTAGGGCATGTGCGTGACACAGCCGCGTCACATTGGGGCACGGACCCGGGGGCTATTCCAATCGGGGAAACCCCTTTGGCGCCAAGCCCGGCGCGGGTTGCGGGGCTCATGCTGCGCTGCACCATGCTAGCATCGTCCTCCCCTTTTTTGGCCTAGCTTGTCGCCATGGCCGGGGCCTCCTCGAGTACGTCATGAGCAGCAAAACCTCCCTCGACAAAAGCAGGATCAAGTTCCTTTTGCTCGAAGGCATCCACCCCTCGGCCGTGGAGGTGCTGCGCGCCGCCGGCTATACCAACATCGAGTCGCTGCCGGGTGCATTGCCCGACGCCGAACTCAAGGCCAAGATCGCCGACGTGCACTTCGTGGGCATCCGCTCGCGCACCCAGCTGACGGCCGACGTGTTCGCAGCCGCGCACAAGCTGGTGGCGGCCGGGTGCTTCTGCATCGGCACCAACCAGGTCGACCTCGAAGCCGCCCGCGAACACGGCGTGGCCGTGTTCAACGCCCCGTACTCCAACACCCGATCGGTGGCCGAGCTGGTGCTGGCCGAAGCCATCCTTCTGCTGCGCGGCGTGCCCGAGAAGAGCGCCGTGGCGCACCGTGGCGGCTGGCTCAAGTCGGCCGACAACGCCTTTGAAATCCGAGGCAAGACGCTGGGCATCGTGGGCTACGGCTCCATCGGCGCACAGCTGTCTGTGCTGGCCGAGGCGCTGGGCATGCATGTGGCCTTCTTCGACGTGGTCACCAAGCTGCCGCTGGGCAACGCCCGCCAGGTGCGCGAACTGCACCAGTTGCTGGGCCAGAGCGACATCGTGACCCTGCACGTGCCCGAGACCCAGGCCACCCAGTGGATGATCGGTGCGGCCGAGATCGCCGCCATGAAGCCAGGGTCGATCCTGATCAACGCCTCGCGCGGCACTGTGGTCGAGATCGAAGCGCTGGCCGAGGCGCTGAAAGACAAGAAGCTGCTGGGCGCCGCGATCGACGTGTTCCCGGTGGAGCCGCGCAGCAACAAGGACGAGTTCCAGTCGCCGCTGCGCGGGCTGGACAACGTGATCCTGACACCGCACATCGGCGGCTCGACCATGGAGGCGCAGGCCAACATCGGGCTCGAAGTGGCCGAGAAGCTGGTCAAGTACAGCGACAACGGCACCTCGACCTCGTCGGTCAACTTCCCCGAGGTGGCGCTGCCGGCGCACCCGGGCAAGCACCGCCTGCTGCACATCCACCGCAACGTGCCGGGCGTGCTGTCCGAGATCAACAAGATCTTCTCGGACAACAACATCAACATCTCCTCGCAGTTCCTGCAGACGAACGAGAAGGTCGGCTACGTCGTGATGGACATCGACGCCGCTTCTTCGGACCTGGCGCTGGAGAAACTGGCCAAGGTGAACGGGACGATTCGCAGCCGCGTGCTGTTCTAAGCCCCTTGTCTTTCCCCCTCTCCCTCGGGAGAGGGCGGGGGTGAGGGCCGGCGGGCTCCACGGCAGGCATCGGGCCTGCCATAGGGAATAGCGGAACGGGAAGGGCAAAGACCCCAAGGCCTGCCCTAAAATCCACCCCCCGGCTACATGGGCGCGCAGCGCCTGGCCAAGGGCCCCACCCGATGAATGCTCCGACCGCGTTGAATACGCTGTTGTCACAGGCCGCAGAGCCTGTACGACTGCGCGAGATCCCTTACAACTACACCAGCTTCTCCGACCGGGAGATCGTGATTCGCCTCCTGGGCGAACGCGGCTGGGACCTGCTCCAGACCCTGCGCGCCGAGCGCCGCACCGGCCGATCGGCGCGCATGCTCTACGAGGTGCTGGGCGACATCTGGGTGGTGCAGCGCAACCCCTACCTTGTCGACGACCTGCTCGACAACCCGCGCCGCCGCGGCCAGTTGGTCGACGCCCTGCGCCACCGCCTGGGCGAAGTGCAGAAGCGCCGCACCCCTGACAGCGACCTGCCGCGCGATCAGCTCGTGGGCGAGCTCACCGGCCTCGTCAGCCAGGCCGTGGCCGCCTTCGACGACACCTTCCGCGAAGTCGCCGCCCTGCGCCGCAAGGCCACGCGCGTGCTGCGCCGGCTCACGGCCAAGGACAACATCAAGTTCGACGGCCTCTCGCGCGTGTCGCACGTGACCGACGCCACCGACTGGCGCGTCGAGTATCCGTTCGTCGTGCTGTGCCCCGACACCGAGGCCGAGATGGCCTTGCTGGTCAAGGGCTGCATCGAGCTGGGCCTGACCATCATTCCGCGCGGGGGCGGCACCGGCTACACCGGCGGCGCCATTCCGCTGACCTGGAAGAGCGTGGTCATCAACACCGAGAAGCTCGAGGCCATGACCGAGGTCGAGCACGTGTCGATGCCCGGCCTCGACCACCCCGTGCCCACCATCTGGACCGAGGCCGGCGTGGTCACGCAGCGCGTGGCCGACGCGGCCGAGCGCGCGGGCTTCGTGTTCGCGGTCGACCCGACCTCCGCCGAGGCCTCGTGCGTCGGCGGCAACGTCGCCATGAACGCCGGCGGCAAGAAGGCCGTGCTCTGGGGCACGGCCCTGGACAACCTCGCCTCGTGGCGCATGGTCACGCCGCAGGCCGAATGGCTCGAAGTGACCCGCATCGGCCACAACCTGGGCAAGATCCACGACGCCGAGAGCGCCCTGTTCGAGCTGCAGTACTTCGCCGCCGACGGCAAGACCAAGCTGCGCACCGAGCGCCTCGACATTCCGGGCAAGACCTTCCGCAAGGAAGGCCTGGGCAAGGACGTGACCGACAAGTTCCTCTCGGGCCTGCCGGGCATCCAGAAAGAGGGCTGTGACGGCCTCATCACGAGCTGCCGCTGGGTGGTGCACAAGATGCCGGCGCACACGCGCACCGTGTGCCTCGAATTCTTCGGCAACGCGAAAGATGCGGTGCCCAGCATCGTCGAGATCAAGGACTTCATGTTCGCCGAGCAGAAGCGCTCGGGCGTGCTGCTGGCCGGCCTCGAGCACCTGGACGATCGCTACCTCAAGGCCGTGGGCTACGCCACCAAGTCGAAGAAGCACGGCGGCCTGCCGAAGATGGTGCTGTTCGGCGACATCGCCGGCGACGACGCCGACGCGGTGGCGCGCGTCACCTCGGAAGTGGTGCGCATCGCCAACTCGCGCAGCGGCGAAGGCTTCATTGCCATCAGCCCCGAGGCGCGCAAGAAATTCTGGCTCGACCGCAAGCGCACGGCCGCCATCAGCAAGCACACCAACGCCTTCAAGATCAACGAAGACGTGGTGATCCCGCTGCCGCGCATGGCCGAGTACAGCGACGGCATCGAGCGCATCAACATCGAGCTGTCGCTGCAGAACAAGCTGGCGCTCACCGACGCGCTCGAGGCCTTCCTCACGCGCGGCAACCTGCCGCTGGGCAAGACCGACGACGCGCACGAGATTCCGGCGGCCGAGCTGCTGGAAGACCGCGTGGCGCAGGCCGTGGCGCTGGTGCACGAGGTGCGCGCGCTGTGGGCCGGCTGGCTGCAGAACGTCGACACGCTGTTCCCGCAACTGCAGGACCACACCTTGCGCGCCAGCTGGAAGACCCAGCTGCGCCAGCCGCTGCAGGAGATCTTCTCGGGCGCCGAGTTCGGGCCGATCCTGGCCGAGTGCACCGCTATCCACAAGCAGGTGCTCAAGGGCCGTGTGTGGGTCGCGCTGCACATGCACGCGGGCGACGGCAACGTGCACACCAACCTGCCCGTGAACAGCGACAACTACGAGATGCTGCAGACCGCGCACGCCGCGGTGGTGCGCATCATGGCGCTGGCACGCAGCCTGGACGGCGTGATCTCGGGCGAGCACGGCATCGGCATCACCAAGCTCGAATTCCTGAGCGACGAAGAGCTGCGTCCGTTCACCGAATACAAGGCCCGGGTCGACCCCGAAGGCCGTTTCAACAAGGGCAAGCTGCTGCGCGCACCCGCAGGGCAGGCGCAGACGCTGCACGCCGACCTGACCAATGCCTACACGCCGAGCTTCGGCCTCATGGGGCACGAGTCATTGATCATGCAGCAGAGCGACATCGGCGCCATTGCCGACAGCGTGAAGGACTGCCTGCGCTGCGGCAAGTGCAAGCCGGTGTGCGCCACGCACGTGCCACGCGCCAACCTGCTGTACAGCCCGCGCAACAAGATCCTCGCGACCTCGCTGCTGGTGGAGGCCTTCCTCTACGAAGAGCAGACGCGGCGCGGCATCAGCATCAAGCACTGGGAAGAGTTCGAGGACGTGGCCGACCACTGCACCGTGTGCCACAAGTGCCTCACGCCGTGCCCCGTGAAGATCGACTTCGGCGACGTGTCGATGAACATGCGCAACCTGCTGCGCAAGATGGGCCAGAAGAGCTTCCGCCCCGGCAACGCGGCCGCGATGTTCTTCCTGAACGCGACCAACCCGCAGACCATCAAGGCGGTGCGCGCGGGCATGGTGGGCATCGGCTTCAAGGCGCAGCGCATGGCCAACGACCTGCTGCGCGGCCTCGCGAAGAAGCAGACCGGCGCGCCGCCGGCCACGCTGGGGCCTGCACCGATCAAGGAGCAGGTGATCCACTTCATCAACAAGAAGATGCCGGGCAACCTGCCGAAGAAGACGGCGCGCGCGCTGCTCGACATCGAGGATGCCGACTACGTGCCGATCATCCGCGACCCGAAGACGACCACGTCGGAAACCGAGGCGGTCTTCTACTTCCCGGGCTGCGGGTCGGAGCGGCTGTTCTCGCAGGTCGGCCTGGCCACGCAGGCCATGCTCTGGCACGCGGGCGTGCAGACCGTGCTGCCACCGGGCTACCTGTGCTGCGGCTATCCGCAACGCGGCAGCGGCCAGTTCGACAAGGCCGAGAAGATGATCACGGACAACCGCGTGCTCTTCCACCGCGTCGCCAACACGCTCAACTACCTCGACATCAAGACGGTGGTGGTGAGCTGCGGCACCTGCTACGACCAGCTGCAGGGCTACCAGTTCGACAAGATCTTCCCGGGCTGCCGGATCATCGACATCCACGAGTACCTGCTCGAAAAGGGCATCACCCTGGCCGATGCGGGCGGTGGCGGCTACCTGTACCACGACCCCTGCCATTCGCCGATGAAGCAGCAGGACCCGATGAAGACCGTGAAGGCGCTGGTCGGCGACAACGTGCTCAAGAACGACCGCTGCTGCGGCGAGTCGGGCACGCTGGGCGTGTCACGGCCCGACATCTCGACACAGATCCGCTTCCGCAAGGAAGAAGAGCTGAAGAAGGGCGAGGCCGCGCTGCGCGAGAGCGGCAATGTCGGCGCGACCGACAACGTGAAGATCCTCACCAGCTGCCCGAGCTGCCTGCAAGGCCTCTCGCGCTACGGCAACGACCTGAACAACGGTCTGCTCGAAGCCGACTACATCGTGGTCGAGATGGCCAACAAGCTGCTCGGCGACGACTGGATGCCGAACTACGTGGCGGCCGCCAACCAGGGCGGCATCGAGCGGGTGCTCGTATGACGGCAGTGGCGGGTTGCCCGCTGTGCGACGCGCCCGGCGGGCGCATCGTGTTCGAAGGCGCGAAGCTGCGTGTCATCCATGCGCAGGAAGAAGGCTTTCCGGCTTTCTACCGCGTGGTGTGGCGCGACCATGCGGCGGAGTTCTCCGACCTCGACGCGGCCGACCGCGTGCTGTGCATGGAAGCCGTGGTGCGCGTGGAGCAATGCCTGCGTGATGCGCTGGCGCCCACCAAGCTCAACATCGCCGCGCTCGGCAACATGGTGGCGCACCTGCACTGGCATGTGATCGCGCGCTTCGACTGGGACAGCCATTTCCCGGGTTCGGTCTGGGCCGCCGTGCAGCGGACCGCGCCGGCCGAGCGGCTGGCCGCCGTGCAGGCGCTGCTGCCGCAGGCGGAGGCCGACATGGTCCGCCGGCTCGCGTCGCTGGCCTGAGGCCTTCGTTTTTTCTCAGCTGGCCGCGGCGACCGTCTTGCGGTCGGCGCAGGCCTGCTTGAATTCCGGCGTGGCGCGCGTTTCCTTCGAGAAGCGCTTCGAAGCCACGCTGCCGTCCCTGCACACGCGATCGAGCTCGGCCTGCGCGCTCTTATTGCCCGCATGCGCGGCGTGGGCCAGCAGGCGCACCGCGTGGAAGGGCAGCGCACCCGAGGTGCCGGGCGACGCCGTGGCTGCAGCGGACGTCGGTTGCGGTGTTGCTGCGGCCTTGACGGGCTCCGCAGGCAGCGTGCGTGCGGTGCCCGCCGAGGTCGGCATGCGCTCGACGGCGGTGAAGTCACCGCTCTTGCCGGCGCGCTCGACCATCTGCCGGTAGCTGTCCATCATGAACGACGTGTCCTTGGGCGTGAGCTCCTTCGCCGGCTTGGCGAGGTAGGCCGCGACCTCGGGCGGCAGCGCGGCGTTCACGGCGCTCAGTTCGTGCGCGCCGCCGAAGCCCCGCGAGCCGACCTGCGCGGCATGCGCCGCATCGTCGCCCAGCGCCATCGCACCCTTGGCGGCCACGCCCGTCGCGCCTTCGGCCGCCACTGCACCGGCGCCGACCGCCGCGCCCTTGCCCGCCACGCCGGCCGCCTTGCCGGCGGTCGCGGCCTTGCCTGCCGCCTTGCCGATCAGGCCCCAGAAGGCATGGGCGGGTGGGGCGAGGGCCGTGCCCGCAAGCGCGGCGCAGAGGACGAGGGCGGCCCGGTTCGGACGCGACAGGAGCGGGTGGAAGCGTGTGCGTGACGGCATGCCGCAATGCTAAGCGCAGGCCGCCGGCACGCTGGCGCGGAGCGCGCGGCATACTGCGCGAGTCCCACCCTTTTTCTCTTCTTCCGAACGGATTCCCTATGGCAGGTTTGCAAGCCGGCGCGCCGACGCCCCAATCGATCACCGTGCATGGCCAGTCGCGCGTGCTCGAAGTCGGCTTCTCGGACGGCGCGACCTTCCGCATCCCCTTCGAGCTGATGCGCATCTACTCGCCGTCGGCCGAGGTGCAGGGCCACGGCCCGGGGCAGGAGGTGCTGCAGACCGGCAAGCGCGATGTCGACCTGGTCGGGCTCGAGCCGGTCGGCAACTACGCCGTGCAGCCGGCCTTCAGCGACGGCCACAACTCCGGCATCTACACCTGGAGCCTGCTCTATGACCTGGGCGCCCGGCAGGCCGAGCTGTGGGCCGACTACGAGCGGCGCCTGGCCGCGGCCGGCGTGGACCGCGATGCGCCGATGGCCGACAAGGGTGGCCACGCCTGCAGCAGTCACTGAGCGTCGCTGGAACCGAGGGTAAACATACCCTGTTGCTATTGAAAAGATAGCCTTACAGATAGCAAAGACGCGCGTTGCGGCGGCCCTCCGTTGGAGGAAAAAGCAACAAATGTCCGCCGTGCCTGCGGGGTCGTCGCCTTGAAGGAATGCCTTCCGGCCTAACATCCACCGCATGAGTACAACCCACTTCGGCTTCGAGAAAGTCGACGAAAGCGAGAAGGCGCAACGCGTTCGCGGCGTCTTCGACTCGGTGGCCTCGCGCTACGACATCATGAACGACCTGATGTCGGCCGGCCTGCACCGGGCCTGGAAGGCCTACACCGTGATGGTCGCGAACGTGGGCGAAGGCTCGCGCGTGCTCGACATCGCGGGCGGCACCGGCGACCTCGCGCTCGCCTTCTCGAAGAAGGTCGGCGCCACGGGCCAGGTGGTCCACACCGACATCAACGAAGCCATGCTGCGCACCGGCCGCAACCGCCTGCTCGACGCCGGCGTGGTGCTGCCCACCACGGTCTGCGACGCCGAGAAGCTCCCCTTTCCCGACAACCACTTCGACGTGGTCACCGTGGCCTTCGGCCTGCGCAACATGACGCACAAGGACGTCGCGCTCAAGGAGATGAACCGCGTGCTCAAGCCGCGCGGCAAGCTGCTGGTGCTCGAGTTCTCGAAGGTCGCCAAGCCGCTCACGAAGGCCTACGACTGGTATTCGTTCAACGTGCTGCCGCGCCTGGGCAAGCTCGTGGCCGGCGACGACGCGAGCTACCGCTACCTGGCCGAATCGATCCGGATGCATCCCTCGCAAGAGGAGCTCAAGACCCTCATGAAAGAGGGCGGTTTCGGACATGTGGACTATCACAACATGACGGGGGGAATTGCAGCCCTCCATGTTGGAATCAAGTGTTGATCACGATGACGACGCGAATTTTTCGCTCAAGAGGAGACGGCATGAAGAGTTTGGGTTCTTTGTTTTTGGCAGCAGCGCTGGTGCTGGGGAGCGTTCAGGCGGAAGCCGCACGCATGGGCGGCGGCAAGTCCGTCGGTCGCCAGTCGTCCAACGTGACGCAGCGCCAGGCCACGCAGCCCGCGGCCCCCGCGCAGCAGAACGCGACCAATGCGGCGCCCAAGCCCGCAACGCCCGCCGCCGCTGCACCGAAGCGTCCGTGGGGCGCAATGCTCGGCGGCCTCGCCGCCGGCCTGGGCCTGGCATGGCTCGCGAATTCGCTCGGCCTCGGCGCCGGCTTCGCCAACATCCTGCTGATCGCGCTGCTGGCCTTTGCTGCGCTCGCGGTGTGGCGCATCTTCAAGGCGCGCTCGGCCGCGTCGTCGGGCAATGCCAACCGCCAGGGCGCTTTCGCCTTCCAGGGCGCCGGCAGCCCCGCCGATGCACGCGCACCGGCACAGTACAGCCCGGCCAACGTCGGCAACGACGCCTCGGCACGGCCGTGGGAGCGCAACGCCACCGCGTTCGATGCCGCACCGGCATCGCACGGCAGCAGCCTGTCGGCCGCGGGTGCCGCAGCCGGCGGCAGCATGATCGGTTCGGCGCTCGCCGGTTCGCAGTCCTGGGGCATCCCTGCGGGCTTCGATGCCGACGGCTTCCTCACCGCCGCCAAGCGCAACTTCGTGACCCTGCAAGACGCCTGGGACCGTGCCGACGTGTCGATGCTGCGTTCCATGATGACCGACAGCATGGTCGAAGAGATCCGCACGCAGCTGGCCGACCGCGCCAGCCACACGGGCGGTGCGCTCAACAAGACCGAAGTCGTGATGCTCGACGCCAAGCTGCTGGGCATCGAAGAGCTGCCCGACGCCTACATGGCGAGCGTGGAGTTCTCCGGCATGATCCGTGAAGACGCGTCGGCGGGCCCGGCCCCGTTCCGTGAAGTCTGGAACATGACCAAGACCGGCAGCGCCGGCTGGCTCGTCGCAGGCGTGCAAGCGCTGCAGTGAAGTAAAAGGCTCGCCCCCAGGCTTCGCGCACTGCGTGTCGCTTCTCCAACCCCCTACCGGGGGCAACACCTGCGGCCCGGCAAAGCCGGTTCCGCGGTGTTTATGAAAGGAGACGATGCAGTTCACGGGTTACGGGGCGCAGCACTGACGGGATAATGGGGACCATGGCTACACCATCGTCCCCTTTTTCTTTGCTCGGCGACCTGTTCAACCGCATCGGCGAACGCCTGCAACCGCCGGCCTGGGCTGTCCACGAGATCCAGCACCGCGCGGTCCTGTTCCTGAACCACGTGCTGCAGCAGGAGCCCGAAGCGCAGCAGCGGCTGCTGCGCCAGCAGGGCAGGGTGGTGCGCTTCCAGTGGCGCTTCGTGACGATGGAACTGGTGGCCACGCCGGCCGGCCTGCTCGATCTGGCACCTGCCGGCTCCACGCCCGAACTCACGCTCACCGTGATCGATGACTCTCCCTTCGACATCGCCCGCGCCACGCTGCGCGGCGACAAGCCTTCCGTGCAGATCGTCGGCGACGTGCAGCTCGCAGCCGAGGTCAACTGGCTGGTCGACCACGTGCGCTGGGACGTCGAAGACGACCTGGCCCGCGTGATCGGCGACGTGCCCGCGCACACGCTGGGCAACGGCGTGCGGCGTGTGGTGGGCGCGCTGCGCCAGTTCGTCGGCGACCGCTCGGCCCGCGCCGGCGGTGCGGCGGGCCACGCCGAATGAGTCGCTTCTATCGCGGCCTGTTCATCGTCTGGGTCGCACTGCGCTATGGCCTGGACGAGCTCGTGCTCACGAGCTTCCAGAAGCCCTGGCTGCGTGTGGTGGCACGCATCGTCTCCGTTGGACGCAACCTCGACGCGCCGCGCGGCCAGCGCCTGCGCGAAGCACTGGAGCGGCTGGGCCCCATCTTCGTGAAGTTCGGCCAGGTGCTGTCCACGCGCCGCGACCTGCTGCCGCCCGACATCGCCGACGAGCTGGCCTTCCTGCAGGACCGCGTGCCGCCGTTCCCTTCTGCAGTGGCCATTGCGACCATCGAGCGCGCCTTCCGCCGTCCGGTGAGCGACGTGTTCGTGCAGTTCGACGAAACACCCATTGCCAGCGCGTCGATCGCCCAGGTGCACTTCGCGACCATCCGCACCAACCAGGGCGAGATCCGCGACGTGGCGGTGAAGGTGCTGCGCCCGAACATGCGCGGCGTGATCGAGAAAGACCTCGCGCTCATGGCCATGATGGCCGGCTGGATCGAAGGCCTCTCGGCCGACGGCAAGCGCCTGAAGCCGCGCGAGGTGGTCGGCGAGTTCGACAAGTACCTGCACGACGAGCTCGACCTCGTGCGCGAGGCGGCCAACGCCGCGCAGCTGCGCCGCAACATGGCCTCGCTCGACCTGGTGCTGATCCCCGAGATGTTCTGGGACTTCTGCCACCCCGAGGTGATGGTGATGGAGCGTATGAACGGCGTGCCCATTGCCCAGCTCGACAAGCTGCGCGCGGCCGGCGTCGACATTCCCAAGCTTGCGCGCGACGGCGTGACGATCTTCTTCACGCAGGTGTTCCGCGACGGTTTCTTCCACGCCGACATGCATCCGGGCAACATCCAGGTGAGCCTGGCGCCCGAGACCTTCGGTCGCTACATCTCGCTCGATTTCGGCATCATCGGCACGCTCACCGAGTCCGACAAGGAGTACCTCGCGCAGAACTTCGCAGCCTTCTTCCGGCGCGACTACAAGCGCGTGGCCGAGCTGCACCTTGAAAGCGGCTGGGTGCCGCAGGGCACGCGCATCGACGAGCTCGAGGCCGCGATCCGCACCGTGTGCGAGCCCTACTTCGACCGGCCGCTGAAGGAGATCTCGCTGGGCATGGTGCTGATGCGCCTGTTCCAGACCTCGCGCCGCTTCCACGTCGAGATCCAGCCGCAGCTGGTGCTGCTGCAGAAGACCTTGCTGAACATCGAGGGCCTGGGCCGCAGCATCGACCCCGAACTCGACCTCTGGGCCACGGCCAAGCCTTTCCTCGAGAAGTGGATGCTCGACCAGATCGGGCCGAAGAAGCTGTTCCAGCAACTGCGGGCCGAGGCGCCGCGCTACGCGAAATTGCTGCCGCAATTGCCGCGTCTGCTGCACGATTTCCTGGAAAATCGGCCGCCCGATCACCGCCGCGAATTGCAGGAGCTGCTGGCTGCGCAGAAGCGCACCAACCGGCTGCTGCAGGCCATTCTTTACGGCGGCGTCGGATTCGTCCTGGGTTTGCTCGCCATGCAACTGCTGCTGCGCGTGCGTTTGTTCTAGAGGCTGGAGGAGTTTCGCCGTGTTGTTGACGCTGGTCATCGTCTATCTGCTGGTCACCATCGCCATCGGCCTGTATGCGGCCAAGCGGGTGAAGAACACCACCGACTTCGCGATCGCGGGGCGGCACCTGCCGCTGTTCATGATCATCACGACCACCTTCGCGACCTGGTTCGGGTCCGAGACGGTGCTCGGCATCCCGGCCAAGTTCATCGAGGGCGGCCTGAGCGGCGTGGTCGAAGACCCGTTCGGAGCGGGCACCTGCCTGATCCTGGTGGGCCTGTTCTTCGCGGGCAAGCTGTACCGCATGACGCTCTTGACCATCAGCGACTACTACCGCGAGCGCTACGGCCGCAGCGTGGAAGTGGCCTGCTCGCTGATCATCATGCTGAGCTACCTGGGCTGGGTGTCGGCGCAGGTCACGGCGCTGGGGCTGGTGTTCAACGTGCTGTCGGCCGGCGCCATCAGCATCCCGGTGGGCATGGTGATCGGCGTGGTCTCGATCCTGGCCTACACGCTGTTCGGCGGCATGTGGTCGGTGGCCGTCACCGACTTCATCCAGATGATCATCCTGGTCGTCGGCCTGGCGGTCATCGCGATGTTCGCGGGCGACATGGCCGGCGGCGCCGACAAGGTGATCGCCTTCGCGGTCAGCAAGGACCTCTTCAAGTTCTGGCCCGAACCCAACTGGCACGACATGGTGTTCTTCTTTGCCGCGGCCATCACGATGATGCTGGGCTCCATTCCGCAGCAGGACGTGTTCCAGCGCGTGATGTCGGCCAACAGCGTCAAGGCCGCGACGCGCGGCCCGGTGATCGGCGGCGTGGCCTACATCCTGTTCGCCTTCGTGCCGATGTTCCTCGTGGCCAGCGCGCTGCTGATCATGCCGGAGGAGGTGGCCGTGCTGCTGAAGGAAGATCCGCAGAAGGTGCTGCCCACGCTGGTGCTGCAGAAGATGCCGTTCGTGATGCAGGTGCTGTTCTTCGGCGCGCTGCTGTCGGCCATCAAGTCGACCGCCTCGGCCACCTTGCTGGCGCCCAGCGTCACCTTCACCGAGAACATCTGGCGCCAGTTCCGTCCCGCCGGCACCGACCGCGAGAACCTGATGACCATGCGCATCACGGTGCTGCTGTTCAGCGCCGCCGTGCTGGCCTACGCGATCCGCATGCAGGGCACGCCGATCTACGAACTGGTGTCTGGCGCCTACCAGGTGCCGCTGGTGGGGGCCTTCGTGCCGCTGGTGTGCGGCCTGTACTGGCGCCGCGCCACCACCCAGGGCGCCATCGCCTCGATCGTGGGCGGCATCGGCGTCTGGCTGCTGTTCATGGCGACGCCCTGGGGCACTGCATTCCCGGCCCAGCTGGCGGGCGTGCTGTCCTCGTTCGCGGGCATGGTCGTCGGCTCGCTGCTGCCGCAATGGATAGCGAACACTCACACGCCGCACCGCCTCCTGGCGACCGAGCCGGCCTGACGGCGGGCAGGGCCGCAGCCCCGCGGCCCTTGTGGGCGGGGGCGCCCCTATAATCGAGGGCTTTGCGAGCGGCTCGCTGCGAGTTGCTACGCCCCCCATTCCCACCCGATTTTCCATGCCCATTTACGCCTACAAGTGCAGTTCCTGCGGCTTTGCCAAGGACGTTCTGCAGAAGATGTCGGACACGCCGCTCTCGGTGTGCCCGGAATGCGGTGCGAGCGCATTTGAAAAGCAGGTCACCGCCGCCGGCTTCCAGCTCAAGGGCTCGGGCTGGTACGTGACCGACTTCCGCGAGGGCGGCGGCAAGAAGTCCGAGCCCGCCACGGCGCCCGCTGCTTCCGGCGACGGTGCCAAGTCGGCCGACGCGTCTTCTTCGTCCTCCGCCTCCAGCCCCGCACCGGCGCCCGCGCCGGCCCCCGCTGCACCGGCTGCCGCCAAGAGCGGCGACTGACGGAACCCTCTCCCATGTCCGCCCTGCGCAAATGGCTGCTGTCCGGCTTGCTGGTGATCGTGCCGCTGGTCATCACGCTCGGCGTGCTGAACTGGATCATCGGCACGCTCGACCAGACGCTGTGGCTGCTCCCCGAGCAGTGGCAAACCTGGCTCAGCGACCACAAGGTGCGCGGCCTGGGCGTGCTGCTCACGCTGGCGATCCTGCTGGTGGTGGGCGCCACGGCCAGCAACTTCGTCGGCAAGCGCCTGCTCGGCTGGGGCGACGCCGTGGTGCGCCGCATCCCGGTGGTGCGCTCGATCTATTCGAGCGTCAAGCAGGTGTCGGACACGCTGTTCTCCGAGAACGGCAATGCCTTTCGCACCGCGGTGCTGATCCAGTGGCCGCGCGAAAACGTGTGGACCATCGCCTTCGTCACCGGCGCGCCCGGCAATGAAGTCGCCGAGCACCTGGGCGAGGGCGAGTTCCTCAGCGTCTACGTGCCGACCACGCCCAATCCCACGGGCGGCTACTTCGTGATGCTCAAGCGCAGCGACTGCATCGAACTTCAGATGAGCGTGGACGAAGCGCTCAAGTACATCGTCTCGATGGGGGTGGTCGTTCCAGGCAGCCCCGCCGCGGTGACGGTGAAGCCATCCAACTCATAAAAAACGAACGCGCCACGACGGCGCCGGAAGTCCTTCCTATGGCCATGCGTACTCACTATTGCGGTCTTGTGACCGAAGCCCTGTTGGGCCAGACCGTCACCCTGTGCGGGTGGGTCAACCGTCGCCGCGACCACGGCGGCGTGATCTTCATCGACGTGCGCGACCGCGAAGGCTACGTGCAGGTGGTGTGCGACCCCGACCGCGCCTCGACCTTCGCGGTGGCCGAGAACCTGCGCAACGAGTTCTGCGTGCAGATCACCGGCTTGGTGCGTGCGCGCCCCGAAGGCACGACCAACGACAGCCTCAAGAGCGGCAAGATCGAAGTGCTGTGCCACGAACTGAAGGTGCTGAACCCGTCGGTCACGCCCCCGTTCCTGCTGGACGACGACAACCTGTCGGAAACCACCCGCCTCACGCACCGCGTGCTCGACCTGCGCCGCCCGGCCATGCAGCGCAACATGATGCTGCGCTACAAGGTGACGATGGAAACGCGCAAGTTCCTCGACGCCAACGGCTTCATCGACATCGAAACCCCGATGCTCGGCAAGTCCACACCCGAAGGCGCGCGCGACTACCTCGTGCCCAGCCGCGTGCACGACGGCAGCTTCTTCGCGCTGCCGCAGTCGCCCCAGCTGTTCAAGCAGCTCTTGATGGTGGCCGGCTACGACCGCTACTACCAGATCGTGAAGTGCTTCCGCGACGAAGACCTGCGCGCCGACCGCCAGCCTGAATTCACGCAGATCGACATCGAGACCTCGTTCCTCGCCGAAGAGGAAATCCGCGAGATGTTCGAAGGCATGGTCCGCACCATGTTCCGCAACGCCGCGGACATCGACCTGCCGGTGTTCCCGACCATGAGCTACGCCGACGCGATGTTCAAGTACGGATCGGACAAGCCCGACCTGCGCGTGAAGCTCGAATTCACCGAACTCACCGAGCTGATGAAGCGCGTCGAGTTCAAGGTGTTCTCGAACGCCGCCACCATGACCGGCGGCCGCGTCGTCGCACTGCGCGTGCCTGGCGGCGGTGCCGAGGGCGGCCTGTCGCGCGGCGAGATCGATGCGTACCAGGAATTCGTGAAGATCTACGGCGCCAAGGGCCTGGCCTACATCAAGGTCAACGACGCCGCCGCCGGCCGCGAAGGCCTGCAAAGCCCGATCGTCAAGAACCTCGACGACGCCACGCTGGCCGAGATCATCGCCCGCACGGGTGCGCGCAACGGCGACATCCTGTTCTTCGGCGCCGACAAGGAAAAGGTCGTCAACGACGCCATCGGCGCGCTGCGCGTGAAGATCGGCCACAGCGCCTTCGGCAAGAAGGCCGGCCTCTTCGAGGACCGCTGGGCCCCGCTGTGGGTGGTCGACTTCCCGATGTTCGAGTTCGACGAGGAAGGCCAGCGCTGGAGCGCCGTGCACCACCCGTTCACCGCACCGAAGGACGGCCATGAAGACCTCATGGACACCGCGCCCGAGAAGTGCATCGCCAAGGCCTACGACATGGTGCTCAACGGCATCGAGATGGGCGGCGGCTCGGTGCGTATCCACCGCGAGGAAGTGCAGAGCAAGGTGTTCCGCGCGCTGAAGATCAGCGCCGAAGACGCGCAGCTCAAGTTCGGCTTCCTGCTGGACGCGCTGCAGTACGGCGCCCCGCCGCACGGTGGCATCGCCATCGGCCTGGACCGCCTGGTCATGCTCATGACCGGCGCCGAGTCGATCCGCGACGTGATCGCCTTCCCCAAGACCCAGCGCGCACAAGACCTGCTGACGCAGGCGCCGAGCCCGGTCGACGAGAAGCAGCTGCGCGAACTGCACATCAAGCTGCGCAACACGCCGCAAGCGGCAGCCTGAGGCCGGTTGGCACGGACAGGGTGATTGGCTAAAATGGCTAATCACTCCCCGGAGCCAGCCATGCAGATCACTGCCACCGAAGCCAAGAACCGATTCGGCTACTACCTCAGCCAGGCCGAGCGCGAACCGGTGCATGTGATGAAAAACGACCGCGTGGCGGTCGTTCTTGTTTCTGCGGCGCGTTTTGCGGAACTCGAGGCGCTGGAGAAGCAGAAGTCGATGGCGCAGCGCAAGCGCGAGTTCAACGAGGAATACAAGGACTGGATTGCTGCGCAGAACGAGCTGGTCGAGACGCACGGTGTCTTCGGCGAAAACTTTCGCCCCTGGTAGGCACCTGTGGCGCAATTCGACATCTACGCCAATCCCGACAAGGCCCAGCGCGCTGCATTTCCGTGGTGCGTCGACATGCAAAGCGACCTGCTCGGCGTGTTGCCGACGCGATTGATCATGCCGCTGACCACCCAGAAGTACCTGCCGGCCAAGGCGCCGCGCCGGCTGTGTCCGCCCGTCCAATGGGACGGCGAAACCTTTTTTGCATTGCCTCAGATGACTGCGCCTTTCCGGGTGAAGGACCTGGGAACCGCGAAAGGCAATGTGCGCATCGCTTCGAATGACCTGGTGGCTGCGCTCGACGCGGTCATCAGTGGCGTCTGAACACCGCTGTGAAGCCTTTCAAGATCCCCGAATCTGTGCTGGTCGTGATCCACACGCCGGCCCTCGACGTGCTGCTGATCCGTCGCGCCGACGCCCATGAATTCTGGCAATCGGTCACCGGCAGCAAGGACGCCCTCGACGAGCCGCTCGCGCTCACCGCGGCGCGCGAGGTGGCCGAGGAAACCGGCATCCAGTGCGGCGAGGGCACGCCGCTGGCGTCGCAACTGGTCGACTGGCAGCTGCGCAACATCTACGAGATCTACCCCGGCTGGCGCGCGCGCTACGAACCCGGCGTCACCCACAACACCGAGCACCTGTTCGGCCTGTGCGTGCCCGAGCGCCTGACGCCCGTGCTCGCCGCGCGCGAGCACACCGATTGGCAATGGCTGCCGTACCGGGAGGCGGCTGATGCGTGCTTTTCCCCGTCGAACGCCGAAGCCATTCTGTTGCTGCCAGAATTTGCCCGATGAACCCACCGGCAGCCGCAGCAGCAGCAACGCACAACCTCCGGGTCGCGACCTACAACATCCACAAGGGTGTGCAGGGGATCGGGCCAGCGCGGCGGCTCGAGATTCACAACCTGGGCCACGCCATCGAGCAGCTCGATGCCGACATCGTCTGCCTGCAGGAAGTGCGCAAGATGAACCGCCAGGCCGCTGCCCGCTTTCCGCGCTGGCCCGAGCTGCCGCAGGCCGACTTTCTGGCGCCCGAGGGCTACACGGCGGTCTACGAGACCAACGCCGTCACGCGCCACGGCGAGCACGGCAATGCGCTGCTCACGCGCTGGCCGGTGATCCGCACCAGCCACCAGGACATCTCCGACCATCGCTTCGAGCAGCGCGGCCTGCTGCACGCGGTGATCGAGGTGGAGGGCCGCCCGATCCACGCCATCGTGGTGCACCTGGGGCTCATCAAGGGCAGCCGCGTGCGGCAGGTGGCGCGGCTGCGCGAGTTCATCGAGCGCGAGGTGCCGGCCGACGAGGCCGTGGTGGTGGCTGGCGACTTCAACGACTGGGGTGCGCGCATGCGCTACGCCATGAACGCCATGGGCCTGCGCGACACCAGCGACCTGCGCGGCCCGCGCACGCTCACGTACCCGTCGCGGCTGCCGGTGGCGCAGCTCGATTTCGTCTACGGCCGCCAGCTCGAACCATTGGCCTGTGCGGTGCCGCGCGGTCCCATCTGGGCCCGCATGTCCGACCATCTTCCGCTGGTAGCCGACTTCGCGCTGGCCTGAGCTCGCCCCCAGGCTTCGCGCACTGCGTGTCGCTTCTCCAACCCCCTGCCGGGGGCAACACCAGCGGCCCGGCAAAGCCGGTTCCGCGGTGTTTCCCCTCTGGCGGTGCTGAAAAAGCGTTCACTGATACCATCTGCGGATGCTGAGGAAAACCGACGTCGAACCGCTTCCCGATCGAAAAGACGATGACGAGGGCACCCCCGTCTCCGTCAAGATCCGCGAGCGACTGAATGCAGCGCGCAAGCGTTTCAACGCCAACGACAACATCGCCGAGTTCATCCAGCCCGGCGAGTTGGAGTCCCTGCTCGACGAGGTCGAGGTCAAGATGAAGGCCGTGCTCGAGAGCCTGGTCATCGACGTCGAGAACGACCACAACACCGACAACACCGCGCGCCGCGTGGCCAAGATGTACCTCAACGAGGTGTTCCGTGGCCGCTACGTGCCGCCGCCGCCGCTCACCGAGTTTCCCAACGCCGAGCACCTGAACGAGCTGATGATCGTCGGCCCGATCACCGTGCGCAGCGCCTGCTCGCACCACTTCTGCCCGATCATCGGCAAGCTCTGGATCGGCGTGATGCCCAACGAGCACACCAACGTGATCGGCCTGTCGAAGTACGCGCGCCTGGCCGAATGGGTCATGGGCCGTCCGCAGATCCAGGAAGAAGCCGTGGTGCAGCTGGCCGACCTGATCCAGGAAAAGACGCAGCCCGACGGCCTGGCGCTGGTCATGGAAGCCGAGCATTTCTGCATGGCCTGGCGCGGCGTGAAGGAAATGGACAGCAAGATGATCAACTCCGTCATGCGCGGCGTGTTCCTCAAGGATCCGAGCCTGCGTCGCGAATTCCTTTCCCTCCTGCCCAGAAAGAGCTGAGCCATGCTGGTCCGACTTCTCTACGCCAGCCGCGCCGTCGATACCAGCCCCGAGGCCATCGAGGCGATCCTCGCGAAATCGCGCACGCACAATCCGGCCTGCGGCATCACCGGCATCCTCTGCTATGGCGCCGGCACCTTCCTGCAGGCGATCGAGGGTGGGCGCGAGGCCATCAGCGACCTCTACGGCCACATCCAGCGCGATGCGCGCCACAAGGACGTGGTGCTGCTGCACTACGAGGAAATCTCCGAGCGCCGCTTCGGCGGCTGGACGATGGGGCAGGTCAACCTGTCGAAGCTCAACGCCTCGACGCTGCTCAAGTACTCCGAGAAGCCCGAACTCGATCCGTACAAGGTCTCGGGCAAGGTCTCGCTCGCGCTGCTCGAAGAACTGATGGCCACGGCAGCCATCGTCGGCCGCCACTGATCCCGGTTCGACCGGGGTGCCCCTTTCCGCTTTCGCACTGATCCTGCTGGCTGGCGTCATCCACGCCAGCTGGAACATCGCCGCCAAGAAGGCGAACGGCGATTCGCGCTTCGCGTTCCAGAGCGGCGTGTTCATGGCCGTGGTGTGGGCGCCCGTGGGCATCACGCTCGGCTGGAGCGTCGTGCCGACCTGGGGCACGAAGGAGTGGGCCTTCATCGTGCTGAGCGGCGTGCTGCACGTCTTCTATTACGTCGTGCTGCTGCGCGGCTACCGCAAGTCGGACCTCACGGTGGTCTACCCGCTGGCGCGCGGCTCGGGGCCGCTGCTCTCGTCGCTGATCGCGATCCTGTTCCTGGGCGAGAAGATCAGCCTCGTCGGTGTGGCCGGCATCTTCGGCGTGGTGCTCGGCGTGTTCCTGGTAGCAGGCGGCCCGCGCCTCTTTCACAAGAAGCATGACCCGGTGCAGCGCGAACGCGTGCAAAAGGGCATGCGCTACGGCGTGCTGACCGGCGCCTTTATCGCGGCCTACACGGTCACCGACAGCTACGCCGTCAAGTTTCTGGCGATGTCGCCGATCCTGCTCGACTACATGAGCAACTTCGTGCGCCTCATGCTGCTGCTGCCCGCTGCGCTGCAGGACCGCGCGACCACCGTACGCATGTGGCGTGAGCAGTGGAAGTACGCGCTGCTGGTGGCGGCGATCAGCCCTGTCTCGTACGTGCTCGTGCTGTACGCGGTGCAGCAGGCGCCCATTTCGCACGTCGCGCCGGCGCGCGAGGTGTCGATGCTGTTCGCCGCGCTGATCGGAGGGCACCTGCTGCGCGAAGGCGATCGCATGCTGCGATTGCTGGGCGCGCTGTTCATCGCGGCCGGCGTGATCGCGCTCGCATTGGGTTGACCGAAGGCGGGCGATGCTCTTCGGCTGCGATTTCTCGAGCGCACCGACCGCCCGCAAACCCATCGTCGTGGCCGTCGGCGAGAGCGCAGGCCCGGACGCCGTCACGCTGACCGGCCTGCACCGCTTCGCCACGCTCGACGCCTGGGGCCAATGGCTCGACAGCAGCACGCCCGCCTGGGTCGGCGGCTTCGACTTTCCCTTCGGCCTGCCGCGCGAATTGATCGAGCACTTGCAGTGGCCGACCGCGTGGGATGCGCTGATCGCCCACTACGCCGCCCTGAGCCGCGCCGAGATCCGCGACACCTTCGCCGCCTTCTGCGCGGCGCGCCCGGTCGGCGGCAAGTTCGCGCACCGTGCGACCGATGCGCCGGCCGGCTCGAGCCCGTCGATGAAGTGGGTGAACCCGCCCGTCGCCTACATGCTGCACGCCGGCGTGCCGCGCCTGCTCGCAGCGGGTGCCACGTTGCCGGGCCTGCACACGGGCACGCACAGGGACCGCATCGCGCTGGAGGCCTACCCGGGCCTGCTGGCGCGCGAACTCATCGGCCGGCGCAGCTACAAGAGCGACGACCTCGCGCGGCAGTCGCCCGAACGCGAGGCCGCGCGCGCCGACCTGCTGGCCGCGCTGGAGGCCGGGCAGACACGGCTCGGCCTGCGGCTTGAACTCACAGCCGCGCAGCGTGACGGGTTGCGCGCCGATGCCAAGGGCGACGAACTCGATGCGGTGCTGTGCCTGCTGCAGGCCGCGTGGGCCCGGCAGCGTGCCGACAGCCCCGGGCCTGGCTATGGATTGCCGGGGGGCATGGACCCGCTCGAAGGCTGGATCGTCAGCGCCTGAGCGGCTCGCCGTCGCTTGCTTGTCCTACAGCGCTTCGGGCCTGCGGCGACACCCGCAGGCGGGCGGCGGGCGCTAGATTGCTTGACGTGGACCAAGCCGGTCCATGCATTCATTCCGACCGCAGGAGGATTTCCGCATGACAACATCGAACCGTTCCCTCGCTTCCTTTGCCGCCTCGCGCACCTGGCTCGCCGTGCTCGCAGCCGGCGCCGCCCTGACCCTGGCCGCTTGCGACAAGCCGGGCAACCAGACGGCCGGCGAGAAGCTCGACAGCGCGGTCGCCAAGACCGAGCAGGCGGCCTCCGATGCCAAGGCCAAGACCGAACAGGCCGCAGCCGATGCGAAGACCGGCATGGCCGGCGCCGCGGCCGATGTGAAGGAAGCGACCAAGGAAGCCACCGCCGCCGTGACCGCCACGGTCGACGACGCTGCGATCACCGCCTCGGTCTCGGCCGGCCTGGCCAAGGACCCGGACCTGAGCGCAATCAAGATCGACGTCGACACCAAGGGCGGCGCCGTGAGCCTCAAGGGCCCGGCCCCGACGGCCGCCGCCAAGTCGCGCGCCGAGGAGATCGCCAAGGCCGTGCAGGGCGTGAAGTCGGTGGACAACCAGCTTGAAGTGAAGGGCTGATCGGCCCTTCCGCTGCGCCAAGCAAAAAGCCCGGTTCGACCGGGCTTTTTCTTGTCTGCGTGCAGCATGCGCAGGGGGATGTCAGGGCGGGTCCTGGCGCGGCGGTCGCGCGGGCTTCTGCATCAGCGTGTTGACCAGGTCGGCCACGTCGGAGGTCTTGAGAACCGCCGCGATCACGGCCGTGGCCGAGATCAGCCGCCAGGGCCGCACGAGCACCAGCAGCGAGCCCGTGGCTGCGGCGGCGGCCATGAGCTTGACGGGCTCCGTGCGGGCGTAGTGCTCGAGCAGGGGGCGGGCCAGCTGGCCGGCCGCGTGCGCGGGATGACGGCGCCACCAGCGTTGCACCACGCCGCGCGCCATGGCGCTCCAGACGTTGTGACGGCGCCCCGGCGACGCGGGTGGCGCATCACCCGCGTCGGTGTGTGCGTATTCGAGATCGTCGTCGGCCTCGCCGGCGGCAAAGGCACGGTGGGGCGCCGGTGCGTCGGGCTCGCCGCCGTTCAGTTGCCGCACGAGCGCGCGGCGCGAAATGGCCAGCCGCTGCTGCGGCGTCAGCGGCGATGCGGAAGGGCGGCGGGGATCAGGGCTGCTCATGGCGGGCTCCGGCGGCATGCAGCGCGTCGAGGTCCGCGGCCAGCTGGGCGCGCAGATCGTCGAAGCCGTAGTTCGGACTCGGGCGGGTGGCGATCCAGGTGCAGATCGCCGCAATCACCACCGCCACCGCGGGCACGGCCACCAGCACCCAATGGAAGCTGCCGTGCAGCACACCGAGCAGCACGGCCACGCCGATCAGCCCGAGCGCCAACACGGCGGTGGCCACGGCCAGGACGCCCGCGACCAGTCGGGCGACGAGGCCGCGCCCCGCCACGGCACTCTCCTGCCGGGCAAGGGCCGCGTAGTTGGCGATGTGATCGGCAATGAGCTCCGGGTGCCCGAGCACCGTCGAGAAGATCGGATGAAGCATGTGCGAGGGTGGTCGGGCGGGTCGGTGGGTCAGTGGCGGTTCAGCGGATCAGTAGTCGTCGCGGCTGCGGCGGCTGGCCAGCACGATCAGTGCCGTGATGGCGGCGCCGGCAGCAGCGGCCAGCAGCACCGAGCGCACGGGCTGGTCGGAGATGTAGCGGCCCGTCACGTCGGCGGCCTGTTCGATGCGGCGGTGTGCGCGGGCGCCGGTGGTCGAGGCGGCGTCGAGGCCGCGCTGCACGGCCTGCTGCACGCGTGCGGCCAACTGCTCGACACCCGGTTCGGCGTCGCGGCGCAGTTCGCGGACCTTTTCGCCCGCCGCATTCACCGCGTTCTGAGCGTAGGCGCGGGTGGTTTCTGCCGCTTCCTGAGCGGTCTGGCGCACGTCGTCGGCGAGTTGCGAAGGGGTCTTGGTCGTGTTCATGGGAGAGTCCTTTCCGGGAAGATGAAATGCGGGAGCCTGTGGATCGTAACTACGCTACTTGCGTCGTAGCAAGCCGGCCAGGAAGCTGGCGATGGCGAGCACGGCAAAGATGATGAAAAGGACCTTGGCGATCCCCACCGCGCTGGCAGCGATGCCGCCGAAGCCGAACACGGCGGCGATGAGTGCGATGACCAGAAATACCACGGCGTAGTGCAGCATGCGGAACTCCTTCGAGGCTTCCCTCTTTGTGGTTTGAAACCGTGCATCCGGACGCATCGCTGAAGACGCGGCCCGGTGCCGGATGGCACAGGACCCACCTTAAGGGCAGGGCCGCATCGGCCCTGTCAGCGACCGGGGCGGGGGAGCGTAGGAGGCGACCGAGTCGCCGCAGGCCGTGGCGTGAAGAAATGCCGCGGCCCCTCAGGCCGAGGCCGCGCGTGGCGCGGTGGTGTCGGGGCTCGCCGGCTTCACCACCGGCAGCATCGCGGTGAGCCGCGTGCCCTGCCCGGGCGTGGAGGTGATGGTGAGCTTGCCGCGCGCCGCCTCGACCCGGTGGCGCATGCCCGCCAGGCCGTGCGTCGACGGGCGCATGCGCTGTGCGTCGAAGCCCTTGCCGTTGTCGGTCACTTCCACGATCACGTGGTTGGCGTAGTTCTTCAGCACGATGGTGGCTTCGGTGGCCTCGGCGTACTTGCCGATGTTGGTCAGGCTCTCCTGCACCATGCGGTAGATCGTGAGCTGGCGCGACTCGTCCATGGTCACGGGCTCCAGCGCCATCTCGATCGCCAGCCCCGAGCGTTCCCCGAACTCGCGCCCCAGAATTTCCAGCGAGGCGACCAGCCCGAGGTTGGAGAGCGACGAAGGCCGCAGGTCCTCGATGATGCGGCGCTTCAGTGCGATGCCGCTGTTGAGCAGCTCGGTCAGATGCTGCAGCCGCTGGATCGCGTCGGGCGCGTCGGCCAGCCGCGACTTCAGCCGCGCCACGTCGAGCTTGGCGGCGGTGAGCAGCGAGCCCAGCTCGTCGTGCAGTTCGCGTGCGAGGTAGCCGCGCTCGGTCTCGCGCACGTCCTGCAGGTGGGTGGCGAGCTCGGCCAGCGAGGCGGTGCGCTCGCGCACCTCGTCTTCGAGCGCATTGCGCTCGCGCTGCAGCACCTCCTGCTGGCGTTCGCCCACGGAGCGCAGCGCGTGCGTCTGGCGCAGGTACAGGAAGAAGGCGATCAGCGCGGCCAGCGCCACGATGCCGGTGCCGATGCGCGCCAGCTGCAGCGACTTCATCACCTGCAGCTGGCTGGCGTGCAGTGTCTGGTTGCTGGCTTTCACCAGCTCGCTGGCGGTGGCGCGGATGGCCTCCATCTCCTCGCGCCCGACGTCGGTGGTCATGACGAACTTCCAGGCGTCCTCGTTGCCTTCGTGGCGCAGGCGCACGCTCATGTCCATCTCGGCCACCTTGCGCAGCACGTGTTTCGACAGCTCGGTCAGCTGGGTTCGCTCGGCCGGGCGTTCGGCATACAGTTGGCGCAGGGTCGCGAGGTGGCCGTCCACCTGCTTGACCGCGACGTCGTAGGGCTGGCGGTAGGCGGCTTCGCCCGTGAGCAGGAAGCCGCGCTGGCCGGTTTCGGCGTCCAGCATGTTCTGCAGGATCTGGTTGAGCGTGCCGCGGATCTGCTGCGCCTCGTCGATGTCCGCCAGGGCCCGGCTCGATTGCCTGTACCCTGCCTCGTTGATGCCCACGAGGGCCAATGCAGCCAGCGCTGCGAGCAGCAGGCTGACGGCCATTTTGGGAGGGGCTAACCAGTGCATGTCACCTTTAAGGTCGCATTCAATGCAACTTCGTGAATAATTGATAACAATCAGGGACCGGCATGCTGCGGCTTCCAAGTCCGCAGCACAACGACGAAAGTAACAGATGATCAAAATTGGAATTGTGGACGACCACGCCATCGTGCGATCGGGCCTCCGGCAGTTCTTCTCCGAGCACGTGGACCTGCGCGTGGCGGGCGAGGCAGCGAGCGGGCGTGAAGCCATCGAGCTGGTCCGCACCACCGAGCTGGACGTGCTGGTGATGGATCTCTCCATGCCGGGACAAAGCGGTATCGATGCCCTCGCCATGATCCGCGCCAAGGCGCCGGACGTGGGCATCCTGATCCTCAGCGGCTACCCCGAGGAGCACTACGCGATGAACCTGATCCGTCAGGGCGCCAGCGGCTACCTCAACAAGGAATGCGATCCCATCGAGATCGTGAACGCCATCCGCACCATTTCGCTGGGTCGGCGCTACATCACGCCCGCCGTGGCCGAGCTGCTGGCCCGCCAGCTCGACCGCAAGGATGACGCCGCGCCGCACGAGCAGCTCTCGGAGCGCGAGTTTCAGGTGTTCCTGAAGCTGGCCAAGGGCGAGACCGCCGGCGACATCGCCAAGACGCTGTCGCTGTCGGTGAAGACGGTGAGCACCTACCGCACGCGGCTGATGGAGAAGATGAACCTGTCGTCCAACAGCGACCTGACCTACTACGCGCTGAAGAACAAGCTCATCGATTGAGCGTGCTCCCGCAGGGCGGCCAGCGGCTGGGGCGCGTCCCCGCGCTGGCCTGCGTTCAGTTCGCATCGGGCGCGGCATGCATGCCTCCGGCCTGCGCCAGGCAGAAGTCGACCAGCGCATCGATCTCGTTCGACTTGTCGAACACCGCGTCGACCCCGAACTCGGCGCAGCGGCGCCGGATGTCGGGCGTCGCATAGTTGCTGAGCACCACCACCTTCTGGCCGGGCTTGCGCGACTGGCAGGCCTGCAGGATGCCCAGGCCACTGCCTTGCTTGAGAAAGAGATCGACGATGGCCAGGTGCCATTCGTCGGCATGGCTGTGCAGCCATTCGCGCGCATGCTGCTCGGTCTCGGCAAAGCCGACGACCGTCGCGCAGGCGAGCTCCTCCAGAGTGCCGATGAGGTTTTCACGGATCGTGGGGTTGTCTTCGACGACGTAGGTCTGCAATCTGGAATCCATGCCGAGCCGCTTCCTCCGAGGTGGGCAGGTGCTCGTGTCCTGAAGCGTCCCGCGAAGGGGAGCGTCTGCCCATGCACACATTGAGGCCTCCCCGCGTCCGATCATGCAGGGTTCGAGGGCCGCGTGTTGTAGGCGGGTTCCGACGCACGATCGCGCCGTTGCCGCCGTAGGCCATGCCGCACGGGGTCTGCGGCCCGCCGCCGACCCGGCGGGGGCCGTCATCCGGGTAAGAATCGGGCATGGCAACCCAATCCCTTCGCACCCGGCCGCGCTGGCAGAAGCTGCTGGCGGTCCTCGTGCTGCTGGTCGCCGTGCTGCTGACCGCGTTCGCGCTCCTCGTCGCCTTCTTTCCGTGGGACACGCTGCGCGAGCCGCTCAACCGTTTCTTGAGCGAGAAGACCGGGCGCAAGTTCGAGATCACCCGCCGGCTCGATGTCGACCTCGGCTGGAAAGCCGCCACCGTGACCTTCGATGGCATCGAATTCGCCAACCCCGACTGGGCGCGCGACCCCTACCTGGTGAAGGCCGAGCGCGCGAGCTTCGAGATCCGGCTCTGGCCGCTCATCGACAAGCAGGTGATCATCCCGCGCCTGGCGCTGTCCGGGCCCACGGTGGGGCTGCAGATGGAGTCCGACGGGCGCCGCACCTGGGCCTTCGGCAAGGACACCTCGGACACCGGCACCGTGCCCACCATCGGCCTGATCCAGGTCGACAAGGGCGCCGTCGACTTCCTGGCCACGCACCTGGGCGTCGACGTGCACGCCGACCTGGACTACGACAGCACCCGCGGCGAGCTGCCGCTGCACTACCGCATCAAGGGCCGCTACAAGGGCCAGCCGCTCACGGCCGACGGTCGCACGGGCGACGTGCTGCAGATCAACGCCGCGGGCGCACCGCCGTTCCCGCTCGAGATCAACGCCGCCGCCGGCCAGACGAAGCTCAAGGCCAGCGGCACCGTGGCCCAGCTCGCGGGCTTTGACGGCATCGACGCCACGTTCCAGGTCAAGGGCCAGACGTTGAGCGCGCTGTACCCGCTGACCGGCGTCGTGCTGCCGCAGACCCCGCCCTATGCGCTGAGCGGCAGCCTGAGCAAGCGCGGCAAGCTCTGGGCGGCGGCGGGGCTCAACGGCCGGCTGGGCCTGTCGGACATCGGCGGCGACATGGCGTTCGACCAGGCCGGCAAGGTGCCGCGCCTGTCGGGCACGCTGCGCTCGCGCGTCATGGACATGGACGACCTCGGCCCGCTGATCGGCCTGCCGCCCACGGCGCGTTCCGCCAACGCGGTGGAAGGCGTGGCGCCGGTCGCCTCGGCCCAGCCCAAGCGTCCGCCCGGCGGCAAGGTGCTGCCGACCACGCCCTTCGACTTCGCGCGGCTGCACGCCATGAACGCCGACGTGGGCTACACCGCCGAGCGCATCCGCAACGTGCGCGAGGTGCCGCTGGACCGTGGCAGCGTCAAGATCAAGCTGACCGACGGCGTGCTGTCGCTCGACCCGCTCGACCTCGGCGTGGCCAGCGGCAAGCTGGTGGGCGCGGTGCGCATCGATGCCGGGAAGACGCCGACCGACATTCGCATGTCACTCGACGTGCGTGGCCTGAAGCTCGCGCGGCTGATTCCCAAGCTGGAAAACTCGGGCAACAGCGTCGGCCAGCTCGACGGGCGCATCAACCTGTCGGGCGCCGGCAATTCGGTGGCCGGCTGGCTGGGCGGTGCGTCGGGCGACATGGCGGTGCTGTCGGGGCGCGGCCAGTTCGGCAACCTGATGCCGGTGTTCGCGACGCTGGTGGGCGGCGACATCCTCAAGTTCCTGCTGCGCGGCGACCGCGATGTGGAGCTGCGCTGCGCGGCGCTGGCCTTCGACGTGAACAAGGGCGTGATGAGCGGGCGCACGCTGGTGCTGGACACCACCAACGCCGTTTTCACCGCCACCGGGCAGGCCAACCTCGCGACCGAGTCGCTGGACTTCGTGATCCGCCCCGAGCCCAAGAGCGCGAGCTTCCTGTCGCTGCGCACGCCGTTGGTCGTGAGCGGCACCTTCGGCGCACCCAAGGGCGGCGTCGAGATCGGGCCGCTGGCCGGCCGTGGCTTGGCGGCGCTGGCGCTGGGCGCCATCAACCCGCTGCTGGCGCTGGCCGCGACCATCGAGACCGGTCCCGGCGAGAACGCCGACTGCACGGGCGTGCTGGCGCTGGCGAACCGGCCCACGGCCGGGGCGGCGTCGCGCGGTGCCGCGCGGGCCAAGGGGGCTCGCCAGCCCTAACGAAAGAAAGAAGAGGGCAGGCGGGCGCTCAGGCGCTGGCCTGGGGCCGCTGCGCGCAGACGCTGCAGTGCGGGTCGCGCGAGACGCGCAGCGTGTCGAAGCCGGTGCTGCGCCCGTCGAACATCAGCAGCTTGCCCGCCAGCGACGGGCCGATGCAGGCCAGCAGCTTGAGCGCCTCGCTGGCCTGCAGCGTGCCGATGGTGCCAACGACCGGGCCGAACACGCCGAGCACCGCGCAGCGCGTTTCCTCGAAGCTGGCTTCGGGCGGGAACAGGCAGGCGTAGCAGGGGCAGGCCGCGTCGCGGGTGTCGTAGACGCTCAGCTGGCCGTCGAAACGGATCGCCGCGCCCGCCACCAGCGGTTTGGCGTGCGCCACGCAGGCGCGGTTCACGGCCTGCCGGGTGGCGAAGTTGTCGCAGCAATCGACCACCACGTCGACCCCGGCCACCAGCCGTGACAGCAGTGCCTCGTCGGCGCGCACGGCGTGGGTTTCGATGGCGATGCCGGGGTTGATGTCGCGCATGGCCTGCGCGGCGGATGCGACCTTCGGCTGGCCCACCCGCGCATGCGTGTGGGCGACCTGCCGCTGGAGATTGGTGAGATCGACCTCGTCGTCGTCGACCAGCACGATGTGGCCGACCCCTGCTGCCGCGAGGTACAGCGCCACCGGCGAGCCCAGCCCGCCGGCGCCGATGACGAGCACCCGGCCGGCGCTGACGCGCGTCTGGCCGTCGATGCCGAATTCTTCGAGAAGGATGTGCCGCGAATAGCGCAGCAGGTCGTGGTCGTCCATGCGCGCCTGCCTGGGCCTGTGCGGGGGAGGGGAAAAGGCCGGTGGCGCGAACCGCACGGCGTGTGCGGCCCGCTCGCCGGGATCAGTTTTCCTTCTTCTCGTCCTTGTTGTCGACGATGACCTGCGTCTTGCTGACGAGCACCGGCTGGCCCTTCAGGCGGTTGAGCGCCTGCACCAGCGGGAAGTCCTTGTCGGTGCCGAACTCGGGCACCTTGCGGTCCTGCGGCGGCTTCTTGGCTTCTTCTTCGAGGCGCTTGCGGGCTTCGTCGCGGGCCTTTTCACGTTCGGGGTCCTTGACCTCGGGGCCTTGGCCGCTGGCCAGGTGCTTCTCGAGGTCGGCCTCGCGCATGCGCAGGGCGGCGAAGGGGCTGCCCTCGGCGCTTTCGTCGACCAGCACGTTGGGCACGATGCCCTTGGCCTGGATCGAGGTGCCGCTGGGCGTGTAGTAGCGCGCCGTGGTGATCTTCAAGCCGGTGTCGGGGCCGAGCGGGCGCACGGTCTGCACCGAGCCCTTGCCGAAGGTCTGGCTGCCCATGATGGTGGCGCGCTTGTGGTCTTGCAGCGCGCCCGCCACGATCTCGCTGGCCGAGGCCGAGCCTTCGTTCACCAGCACCACCAGCGGCACGTTCTTGAGTGCGGCCGGCAGGTTGCGCAGCGGGTCGCTGCCCGAACGGCGCTGGTAGTACTCGGGCGCTGCCTTGTAGATCGACTTGCTTTCGGCCAGCTGGCCGTCGGTGGTGACCACCGTGACGTTCTCGGGCAGGAAGGCCGCCGACACCGCCACGGCCGCGTCGAGCAGGCCGCCCGGGTCGTTGCGCAGGTCGAGCACCAGGCCCTTGAGGTTCGGGTCTTCCTTGTAGAGCTCCTCGATCTTCTTGACGAAGTCGTCGACCGTGCGCTCCTGGAACTGCGACAGGCGGATCCAGCCGTAGCCCGGCTCGATCATCTTGCCGCGCACCGACTGGGTACGGATTTCCTCGCGCGTGATCGTGACCGGGAAGGTGCGGCTCTCGTCCTTGCGGAAGATGGTCAGCAGCACCTTGGTGTTGGCCTCGCCGCGCATGCGCTTGACGGCTTCATTGAGCGACAGGCCGCGCACGGCGGTGTCGTCGATCTTGGTGATCAGGTCGTTCGGCTTGAGGCCGGCGCGGAAGGCCGGTGAGCCCTCGATGGGGGAGACGACCTTGATGAGGCCGTCTTCCTGCGAGATCTCGATGCCCACGCCGACGAAGCGGCCCGTGGTGCCCTCGCGGAATTCCTTGAAGGACTTCTTGTCGAAGTACTGCGAGTGCGGATCGAGCCCGGCGACCATGCCCGAGATGGCGTCCGAGATGAGTTTCTTCTCGTCGACCGGTTCGACATAGTCGCTCTTGACCATCCCGAAGACGGCCGCGAGCTGCTGCAACTCCTCGAGCGGGAGCGGCGCGAGCGAACCCCGCGCGACCGTCTGCAGCGAGACGGTGGTCAGGACGCCAGCAACGGCGCCGGCGGCGACCCAGCCGGTGATCTTCAGTTTCTGGCCCATCATGAGTGAAATGTCCTGTATGTCGACGGCTGTCGAACCAATATACACAGCTTGGAAGCAAATTGCCTGCCGGGGTTCCACGGAGGGGCCGACAGGACGGATTTTGTTCCTTTGCTTACTTCTTCAACCCTTGCCTTGCGAGGCCACCGCGGCGGCGGCCTTTTCGGCGGCGGCGGCATCGCCCAGGTAGTAGTGGCGCAGGGGCTTGAGGTCGTCGTCGAGCTCGTAGACCAGCGGAATGCCGTTCGGGATGTTCAGGCCGACGATGGCGTCGTCCGAGATGCCGTCCAGGTACTTCACCAGCGCGCGGATCGAGTTGCCGTGCGCGGCCACGACCAGGCGGCGGCCGGTGCGGATGGCCGGGGCCATCGACTCGTTCCAGAACGGCAGCACGCGCGCGACCGTGTCCTTCAGGCATTCGGTCAGCGGGATCTGCTCGGGCGACAGCTTGGCGTAGCGTACGTCGGAGCGCTCGCTGCGCGGGTCGTCGGCTTCCAGCGGCGGCGGCGGGGTGCTGTAGCTGCGGCGCCAGACCAGCACCTGCTCGTCGCCGTACTTCTTGGCCGTTTCGGCCTTGTTCAGGCCCTGCAGGCCGCCGTAATGGCGTTCGTTGAGGCGCCAGGAGTGCACCACGGGCAGCCAGGTGCGGTCGAGTTCGTCGAGCGTGTGCCAGAGGGTGCGGGTGGCGCGCTTGAGCACGCTGGTGTAGGCCACGTCGAAGTCATAGCCCTCGGCCTTGAGCAGCCGGCCGGCCTGCTTGGCCTGCTCGACGCCGGTTTCGGTCAGGTCGACGTCGGTCCAGCCGGTGAAGCGGTTTTCGAGGTTCCAGGTCGATTCGCCGTGGCGGATCAGTACCAGTTTGTGCATGTCGGAGGCCTTTGGAAGCGCGTGGGAAAACCAGCATTCTAAAATCCCGGGTTTGCCATCCAAGGAACCCCCGTGAAATTGATCGAATTCGTCACCGCGAACTGGATGCTGATCCTGATGGCGCTCACCTCGGGCGGCATGCTGGCCTGGCCGATGATCCGGGGTGCGGGCGGCGGCACGCTCACGGCCCAGGGCGCCGTGCAGCTCATCAACCGCGAACGCGCCGTGCTGGTCGACGTGCGCGAACCCGAAGAATTCGCGACCGGCCACATGATCGGCGCCAAGAACGTGCCCCTGAACCTGCTGGACGAGAAGCTGGCCAGCACGGTCAAGAACAAGAACGTGCCGCTGCTGCTGGTGTGCGCCACCGGCGCCCGCGCCCAGCGCGCCGTGGCCACGGCCAAGAAGCTCGGCTACGAGCAGGCCCAAGCCGTCGCCGGCGGGCTCAAGGCCTGGAAAGAGGCCAACCTGCCGGTTGAAAAAGCCTGATTGTTCCCAAGGTAGAGCGCATGCAAGCCGTCAAGATGTACACCACCGCCGTCTGCCCGTACTGCACGCGTGCAAAGCAGATCCTCAAGGCCAAGGGCGTCGAGCAGATCGAAGAGATCCGCATCGACACCGACCCGCAAGCCCGCACCACCATGATGGAGATCACCCAGCGCCGCACGGTGCCGCAGATCTTCATCGGCGACACCCACGTGGGCGGCTGCGACGACCTGATGGCGCTCGATAGCCGCGGCGGCCTCGTTCCGCTGCTGCAAGGCGCCTGAAGCCTTTCGCGGCCGGGCGTCACGAAAGTGCGCGGGCCGTCGGGCGATAATCGTTTGTTCCCTCATCTGCAGCCCGCTGCGGGACCCTCTCCCCGGCGGGCATTGTTTTGATCCTCGAAAGTTCAGCCATGGCCGACCAGCAAGCCCAAGATCCCGTGTTCCAGATCCAGCGCGTCTACCTCAAGGACCTGTCGCTCGAACAACCCAACTCGCCCGCGATCCTGCTGGAGCAGACGCAGCCCACCGTCGACATCCAGCTCGGCGTGGACGCCCAGCCCGTGGCCGACGGCATCTTCGAGATCACCGTGTCGGCCACCGTGCAGACGAAGATCGACGACCGCACCGTGTTCCTGGTCGAAGCCAAGCAAGCCGGCATCTTCGAGATCCGCAACCTGCCGGAAGACCAGATGGGCCCGATCCTGGGCATCGCCTGCCCGCAGATCGTCTACCCGTACCTGCGCGGCAACGTGGCCGACGTGATCCAGCGCGGCGGCTTCCCGCCCGTGCACCTGGCCGAAATCAACTTCCAGGCCATGTACGAGCAGCAGCAAGCCCAGGCCGCCGGCCAGGCTGCCCCCACCCTGGCCCAGTAAACCGGCCGCACGACGCCGCCAGCGCACGATGAAGATCTGCGTTCATGGCGCCGGTGCCTGGGGCACGGCCGTCGCAGTCAACGCGGCGGCCCGCCACGAGGTCACGCTGTGGGCGCGCGACGCCGCCCAGGCCGACGCCATGTCGGCCGCGCGTGAAAACACCCGCTACCTTCCCGGGCTGGCCCTGCCGGCCTCGCTGGCCGTGCGCGCGGGCGACATCGCCCAGGCGCAGGCCGGGGCCGACCTCGTCATCGTGGCCACGCCCATGGCCGCCCTGCGCGAACAGCTGATCGCCCTGCGCGGCACCAGCGCCCAGGTGGCGTGGCTGTGCAAGGGCGTCGAGCCCGCGCTCGATGCCTCTCCCACCGCCTACGGCCTGCTCGCCCACGAGATCTGGGCCCAGGTGGCTCCCGAACTGAAGGCGGGCGTGCTCAGCGGCCCCAGCTTTGCGCAGGAGGTCGCCGAAGGGCGCCCGACCGCGCTGGTGGCCGCCAGCCCGCACGCCGGCGTGCGCGATGCGCTGGTCGACGCCTTCCACGGCCCGGCCCTGCGCGTGTACGCCAACGACGACATCGTCGGCGTCGAAGTCGGCGGTGCCGTGAAAAACGTGCTCGCCATCGCCACAGGACTGTGCGACGGCCTCGCGCTCGGGCTCAACGCCCGCGCGGCGCTGATCACCCGCGGCCTGGCCGAAATGACCCGCTTCGGCCTGGCGCTCGGCGCCCGCGCCGACACCTTCATGGGCCTGTCGGGCCTGGGCGACCTCGTGCTGACCGCCACCGGCGACCTGTCGCGCAACCGCAAGGTCGGGCTGCTGCTCGCCCAGGGCCGCACGCTCGCGCAGGCCGTCGATTCGCTGGGCCACGTGGCCGAGGGCGTGTACTGCGCCCGCACCGTGGTGCAGCGCGCGCGCGGCCTGGGCATCGAGATGCCCATCGCCGAAGGCGTGGTCGCGCTGCTCGACGGCCAGGTGAGCCCGCGCGACGCCGTCGCGGCGCTGACCGGGCGCGATCCGGTGCCCGAGTCGGTGCAGCCGCCCACCGGCCCGGCCTCGCGCCATTCCTCCTGAAGAAGATTAGAGATTCCAGAGACATGAGCCCTCGCTTTGATTTCTCGGCGTCGGCCGTCGCCGCGCTGGCCGAGTCCGACGTCGCCCGCGCCCTGCAGGAAGACGTCGCCGACGGCGACCTGACCGCCTCGCTGGTCGACGCCTCCCGCACCGCCCATGCCCGCGTGCTTGCGCGCGAAACCGCCGTGGTGTGCGGCGCGCCTTGGGTCGAGGCCACCGTGCGGCGGCTCGATCCGCAGGCGCGCATCACCTGGCTGTGCGGCGAGGGCCAGCGCTGCGCCGCCGACCAGCCCGTGCTCGAAATCGAAGGTGGCGCCCGCGCGCTGCTGACCGCCGAGCGCACCGCGCTCAACTTCCTGCAGCTGCTGAGCGCCGTCGCCACCAAGACCGCGCTGTACGCCGACGCCGTGAAGGGCACCCGTGCCCGCATCGTCGACACCCGCAAGACCCTGCCGGGCCTGCGCCTGGCGCAGAAGTACGCGGTGCGCACGGGAGGCGGGCTGAACCACCGCATCGGCCTGTACGACGCGGTGCTCATCAAGGAAAACCACATCGCCGCGGCCGGTGGCGTGGCCGCCGCCCTGCGCGCGGTGGCGCCCGTGGCCGCGCAGGCCGCCTTTGTCGAGGTCGAGGTCGAGACCCTGGCCCAGCTGCAGGAAGCGCTGGACGCCGGCGCCCGCATGGTGCTGCTCGACAACATGGACCTGCCCACGCTGCGCGAGGCCGTGCGCCTGAACGACGCCGTGGGCGAGGGCCGCAAGGCCGTGCTCGAGATCTCGGGCGGCGTCACGCTCGACGGCCTGCGCGCCCTGGCCGAGACCGGTGTCGACCGGATCTCGATCGGCGCGTTGACCAAGGACGTGAAGGCCATCGACTACTCGATGCGCTTCCTGACCCACTGAACCGCCATGACGACCGCTTCCGTCATCGATGTCGACTACGAACAGCCCGCGCAAGGCGCGGTCTGCGACACGCGCCACGCCTGGGCCCGCGTGCCCCCCGAGCCTTCGCCCGACGAGCGCGTTGCGCTGAAGGACCGCATCCGCCGCCTGCTGCGCGAACGCAACGCGGTGATGGTGTCGCACTTCTACGTGCACCCCGACCTGCAGGACCTGGCCGAGGAAACCGGCGGCATCGTGAGCGATTCGCTCGAGATGGCGCGCTTCGGCCGCGACCACGCCGCCACCACGCTGGTGGTGTCGGGCGTGCGCTTCATGGGCGAGACCTCGAAGATCCTCTCGCCCGAAAAGCGCGTGCTGATGCCCGACCTGGACGCCAACTGCTCGCTCGACCTGGGCTGCCCGGTCGATGAATTCAGTGCCTTCTGCGACCAGCATCCCGACCGCACCGTGGTGGTCTACGCCAACACCAGTGCGGCCGTGAAGGCGCGCGCCGACTGGCTCGTCACCTCCAGCTGTGCGCTCGACGTGGTGAACGCGCTGCACGCGGCCGGCCAGAAGATCCTCTGGGGCCCCGACCGCCACCTGGGCGACTACATCCGCCGCCAGACCGGCGCCGACATGGTCAGCTGGAACGGCGCGTGCATCGTGCACGACGAATTCAAGGCGCTCGAACTCGAGCTGCTCATGAAGGAACACCCGAAGGCCAAGGTGCTGGTGCACCCCGAGTCGCCCTCGGACGTGATCGCGCTGGCGCATGCGGTGGGTTCCACCTCGGCCATCCTGAACGCGGCGCAGCGCTTCGACGCGACCGAGTTCATCGTCGCGACCGACACCGGCATGCTGCACAAGCTGCGCACGCTGAACCCCGGCAAGACCTTCATCGAAGCGCCCACGGCGGGCAACGGCGGCACCTGCAAGAGCTGCGCGCACTGCCCGTGGATGGCGATGAACGGGCTGGTCGAACTGGCGAATGCACTGGAGACCGGCGCGGGTGAGATCCACGTCGATCCGGCACTGGGCGTGCGCGCGCGCGTGCCGATCGACCGCATGCTGGCGTTCACCGCCGGGCTGAAGAACGGCCAGGCGCCGGGCAGCCTGGTGGCCGGCATCGGCGCCGCCTGATCCTGTCTTGCTCCTTCCCCCGCTGGGGGAAGGTTGGGATGGGGGCAGGCAGAGCGTCCGATGGATACGCCGCGTGCCCCCACCCCGGCCCTCCCCCAGCGGGGGAGGGAGAAAAACCTAGAAATCCACCGTGCAGGAATCGCCCAGCGCCTCGCGCCACACGCGCACGCGCGCCAGCGACGGCCGCAGGTCGGGCAGCGCGTCGGCGATGAACACGCACAGGTTCTCCAGCGTCGGCGGATGCAGCCCCGGCACGTCGTCCAGCAGGTGGTGGTCGAGCTGCTCGCGCACGTCCTTGAGCCGGCGGCGCAGCAGGCCCAGGTCGATCACCATGCCCGTCACCGGGTCGCGCTCGCCTGCCAGCCACACCTCCGCGTGGTAGGTGTGGCCGTGAATGCGGCGGCTGCCTTCGACCTCGATCTCGCGTTTGAGCGTGTGGGCGGCGTCGAAGAAGAAGCGTTGGCTGATGGTGAAGCGCATCGTCAAAAAAAGAAACTCGAAACTAAAAAGGGGGCGCGCGTCAGCGGATGCCGGTGATCTTGTGGGTCTGCACGCTCAGGCGCCACACCGGCTGCTTCATGCATTCGGCGATGCACAGCTCGGTGTTGGCGAGCCGGTCGGGCCCGTCCATCGGCTGCAGAAAGCGGTGCGTGAACTCGCCCGTGCGCGCCATCGCATCGAGGTCGATGCCGGCCTGCGGCCACACCAGCTTCAGCTCCTGGCCGCGCTGCTGCACCCACGGCGCGCCGGCCTTGGGGCTGATGCACAGCCAGTCGATGCCAGCGGGCGCGACGACCGTGCCGTTGCTCTCGACCGCGATGCGGAAGTGCCGCGCGTGCAGCGCGTCGACCAGCGCCGCATCGACCTGCAGCAGCGGCTCGCCGCCGGTGAGCACGACCAGCCGGTGCGCGGTGTCGCCGGCGGGCCATTGCGCGGCGATGGTGTCGGCGAGCAGGTCGGCGTTCTTGAACTTGCCGCCCAGCGTGCCGTCGGTGCCGACGAAGTCGGTGTCGCAGAAACGGCAGACGGCCGTGTCGCGGTCTTCCTCGCGGCCGGTCCAGAGGTTGCAGCCGGCGAAGCGGCAGAACACGGCCGGCATGCCGGCCTGGCCGCCTTCGCCCTGCAGCGTGTAGAAGATTTCCTTGACGCTGTAGGTCATGTCGCGAGCGGCGTGTCGATTTCGAGGTTGTCGATGAGCCGCGTGCTGCCCAGCCGCGCGGCGGCCAGGGCCACGAGCGCATCGCCGGGTTGCGGCGCCTGCAGGTCGGCGCGGCGGCGCAGCACCACGTAGTCGGGCTGCCAGCCGCGCTGCGCGAGCGACTGCATGGCGCGCGCCTCGAGGGCGGCCACGTCGCGCTCGCCGGCGCGCACGGCCTCGGCCATGTCTCGCAGCGCCTTCGACAGCTGCACGGCCTCGGCGCGCTCGGTGGCGCTCAGGTAGCCGTTGCGCGAGGAGAGCGCCAGGCCGTCGTCGGCGCGGAAGGTCTCGCCGCCCACGATCTCGATCGGCAGCGCGAACTGCCGCACCATGTGGCGGATCATCATGAGCTGCTGGTAGTCCTTCTTGCCGAACACGGCCACGCGCGGCTGCACGCACTGGAACAGCTTCATCACCACCGTGCACACGCCGATGAAGAAGCCGGGGCGGAAATGCCCTTCGAGCAGGTCGGCCAGCGCCGGGTCGGGGTGCACCTTGCAGGTCTGGGGCTCGGGGTAGAGCGCCTTCTCGTCGGGCGCGAACAGCACGTCGCAGCCGGCGGCGTGCAGCTTCTCGCAGTCGCTGTCCCAGGTGCGCGGGTAGGTGTCGAAGTCTTCGTGCGGCAGGAACTGCAGGCGGTTCACGAAGATGCTCGCCACCGTGGCGTCGCCCAGCGGCTTGGCCTGGCGCACGAGCGCGAGGTGGCCCTCGTGCAGGTTGCCCATGGTGGGCACGAAGGCGGGGCGCTGGCTGGAAGACAGGTGCTGGCGCAGTTCGTCGATGGTCTTGGCGATGTACATGGTCGGTGTCCTTCTGTGCTTACCAGGCGTGGAGGCGGTCGTCGGGGAAGCTGCCGTTCTTCACGGCCTGCACGTAGGCCTGCAGCGCGGGCAGCACGCCCGGCGCATCGGCCATGAAGTTGCGCACGAACTTCGGCATCTTCCCGAGGTTGATGCCCAGCATGTCGTGCAGCACGAGCACCTGGCCGGCGGTGGCCTTGCCGGCGCCGATGCCGATGGTGGCGCAGTGCTTCAGCTCCGTGGTGAGTTCGGCGGCCAGCGCGGCCGGCACCATCTCGAGCACCAGCATGGCCGCGCCCGCGTCCTGCAGCGCATGGGCCTGCTGCTTGAGCAGCGCGCCGGCGGTGTCGCCCTTGCCCTGCACGCGGTAGCCGCCGAGCGCGTGCACGGTCTGCGGCGTCAGGCCCAGGTGGGCGCACACGGGAATGCCGCGCTCGACCAGGAAGCGCACAGTTTCGGTGGTCCAGCCGCCGCCTTCGAGCTTGACCATGTGCGCGCCGGCCTGCATCAGCACCGTGGCGCTACGAAGAGCCTGCTCGCGCGATTCTTGATAACTGCCGAAGGGCAGGTCGGCGATGAGCCAGGTCGTGCCCTGCACGCGGCGCAGGCCGCGCGAGACGCTGTCGGTGTGATAGCGCATGGCCTCCAGGCTCACGCCCACGGTGCTGTTCAGGCCCTGGCAGACCATGCCCAGCGAGTCACCGACCAGCAGGCAGTCGATGCCGGCCGCGTCGGCCATGGCCGCGAAGGTCGCGTCGTAGGCGGTGAGCATGGCGATCTTTTCGCCGCGCGCATGCATGTCGGCCAGCCGCGGCAGGCTCACGGGCTTGCGCTGCGCCAGGGGCGAGGCGGGCGGCAGCGTGCCGTAGGGCGTGGCGGCCGGGGCTTCGGACGAAGAGGTGGGTGGGGTAGGGGTGTTCGACATGGTTGGCTTTCTCCCTGCGGGCGTCGGTGGCCGGGCATCCTGAGGGTGATCGAAAGGTGACGAAGGGTGGGCTCAGTCGGCGGGCGGCACCAGCACGGTGGGTGCGGTGGGCTCGGCCAGCGAAGGGTAATCGCGACTGAAATGCAGGCCACGGCTCTCGTGGCGGGCCTGCGCGGAACGCACGATCAGCTCGGCCACCTGCACCAGGTTGCGCAGCTCGAGCAGGTCGCGCGTGACGTGGAAGTTCGCGTAGAACTCCTGGATCTCGGCCTGCAGCAGCGCGATGCGATGGCTCGCACGCTCCAGGCGCTTGTTGGTGCGCACGATGCCGACGTAGTCCCACATGAAGCGGCGCAGCTCGTCCCAGTTGTGGGAGATGACCACGGCTTCGTCGGCGTCGGTGACGCGGCTTTCGTCCCAGGCGGGCAGCGCGGCGCGTTCGCGCGACGGCGCCTGCGCAATGGCGTCGGCCGCGGCACGCGCGAACACCATGCATTCGACCAGCGAGTTGCTGGCCAGCCGGTTGGCGCCGTGCAGGCCGGTGCAGGCGGTTTCGCCGATGGCGTACAGGCCCGGGATGTCGGTGCGGCCGGCCAGGTCGCTGAGCACGCCGCCGCAGGTGTAGTGCGCGGCGGGCACCACGGGAATCGGCTCGCGCGTGATGTCGATGCCCAGCTCCAGGCAGCGCGCCAGGATGTTGGGGAAGTGTTCCTTCAGGAACGCGGGCGGCTGGTGCGAGATGTCGAGGTACACGCAGTCCAGGCCGTGCTTCTTCATCTCGAAGTCGATGGCGCGGGCCACCACGTCGCGCGGTGCGAGTTCGGCGCGTTCGTCATGTTTTGGCATGAAGCGCGTGCCGTCGGGCAACTTGAGCAGGCCGCCTTCGCCGCGCACCGCCTCGCTGATCAGGAACGACTTGGCGTGCGGGTGGTACAGGCAGGTCGGATGGAACTGGATGAACTCCAGGTTCGACACCCGGCAGCCCGCGCGCCACGCGGCGGCAATGCCGTCGCCGGTGGCGGTGTCGGGGTTGGTGGTGTACAGGTACACCTTGCCCGCGCCGCCCGTGGCCAGGATGGTGTGCGGCGCGCGGAAGGCCAGCACCTCGTCGGTCTCGTCGTCCAGCGCGTACAGGCCCTGGCACGACGGATCGGCCAGCCCGAGCTTGGTGCCGGTGACCAGGTCGACCAGCGTGTGGTGCTCGAACAGCGTGATGTTGGGCGTGCGGCGCACGCGCTCGATCAGCACCTGCTGCACGGCCGCGCCGGTGGCGTCGGTCACGTGCACGATGCGACGCTGGCTGTGGCCGCCTTCGCGCGTCAGGTGCAGGTCGCCGCCTTCTTCCGAAAAGGGCACGCCCAGCTCGCGCAGCCAGCCGATGGCCTGCGGCGCGCCCTCGACCACGAAGCGCGTGGCCTCGGGGTCGCACAGGCCGGCGCCGGCCACCAGCGTGTCTTCCACGTGGGCGTCGAAGCTGTCGCCCGCCGCCAGCACGGCCGCGATGCCGCCCTGCGCCCAGGCGCTGGAGCCGTCGTTCAGCGCGCGCTTGGTGAGCACGGCCACGCGGTGCGTGGGGGCCAGGTGCAGCGCGGCGGAGAGGCCGGCAAGGCCGCTGCCGACGATGAGGACGTCGAAGTCGCGTACGGCGGAAGTCACAGGCGTGGGAACCGGTTGGGTCAGGCGGGCGAGTAGGCCAATCTGACGTAGATGGGGGCGAAGGCCTCGGCCTGCGTGATGTCGATCAGCGTCTCCTTCGCGAGCTCGAGCATCGCGATGAAGGTGACGATCAGCACCGGCACGCCGCGCGAGACGTCGAAGAGCTTCTCGAACTCGACGAAGCGCTGGCCCTGCAGGTGGCGCAGCACGATGCTCATGTGCTCGCGCACGTTGAGCTCTTCGCGCGAGATCTTGTGGTGCTGCACGAGCTTGGCGCGCTTCATGATGTCGGCCCAGGCGTCGCGCAGCTCGACCACGTCGACGTCGGGAAAGCGCGGCTTGATCGACTGCTCGATGTAGACCTGGGCCTTCCAGAAGTCGCGCCCGTAGGTCGGCAGCGCGCTGATGGCGGCGGCCTGCAGCTTGGTCTGCTCGTACTCCATGAGCCGACGAACCAGCTCGGCGCGCGGGTCTTCGGCCTCTTCGCCGTCGGCCACCTTCTTGGGCGGCAGCAGCATGCGCGACTTGATCTCGATCAGCATCGCGGCCATCAGCAGGTACTCGGCCGCGAGTTCGAGGTTGGTCTGGCGAATTTCGTCGACGTAGCTCAGGTACTGCCGCGTCAGGCCCGCCATCGGGATGTCGAGGATGTTGAAGTTCTGCTTGCGGATCAGGTACAGCAACAGGTCCAGCGGGCCCTCGAAGGCCTCCAGGAAAACCTGCAGCGCCTCGGGCGGGATGTACAGGTCCTTCGGCATCGCGAACAGCGGCTCGCCGTAGAGCCGGGCCAGGGCGACCTGGTCGACGACCTCGGGCATGCTGGCCACGATCGTGCCGTTGTCCTCGTCTGCGCTCATGAGGCGGTTGCTATCAACTTAATAGCTGTGCGCGCAGGCTGGGCGGCGGGATGCCGGGTGGGCACCATTCACTTGGGTTGGGTCTGGTAGACGTACGGCTGCATGGGCACGCGCGCTTCGCTGTACTCCTCGAGCAGGCTGCGGTCGAGGTGCTTGTCCCAGAGCAGGGCGCGGCCAGCGCGCTGTTCGGATTCCAGCGTCGGCTTCTTTTGCTTCATCTCCTCGATGAAGTTCGTGATCTCGGAGGTGTAGTGGGGGCGGCGGAAGATGGACATAGACTGGACCTTTATCGCTCGAATTTTACCGGGGACGGCATGCAACGATTTCAGAAGGGCCGGATCGGCCTCGTGGCAGGACTGCTGGCGGCGCTGATCGGGCTCGCGGGCTGCGATCCGCAGCGCATCAGCGAGCTCGAAGAGGGCGTCTCGACCGAGGCCGACGTGCGCGCGCGTTTCGGCGAACCCGAGAACATCTGGGACGTGCCCAACGGCCGCGTGCTGGAGTTCAACCGCCAGCCGCAGGGCCAGAAGAACTACATGATCACCATCGGCGCCGACGGCAAGATGAGCGCGCTGCGCCAGGTGCTCACGCCCGAGAACTTCGCCAAGGTGCAGCCCGGCATGATGATGGAAGACCTGCGCAAGCTGCTGGGCAAGCCGGCCAAGGTCACGCCCTATGCGCTCAAGCGCGAGACCGAATGGGAATGGCGCTGGGTGCAGCCACCGAATTCGTCGATGGTCTTCACCGCCACGCTGAACGACGACCAGCGCGTGGTGCGCAGCGGGTCGTCGCCCGACCGGGGCACCGAGGCGCCCTGAGCGCGGTGCCTACAGCGCCGCTGCGTGCAGCGCCGGGCGCCGCGCGGCCCAGGGCATGGCCTGCTCGAGCTGCGCGGCGAGCTGCAGCAGCGTGGCCTCGTCGCCCATGGGCGCCATGCATTGCACGCCGATCGGCAGGTCGCCGGCCATCCCCAGGGGCAGCGAGATCGCCGGCTGGCCGGTGAGGTTGGCCAGCGGCGTGAAGGTCGCGTAGTCGAACAGGTGGTCGAAGAAACCCTGTGCATCGCGCGCGGGGTCGTCCTGGTCGAGGTAGCCCAGCGCCACGGGCGGGGTGCGCATCGTCGGCGTGAGCAGGATGTCGTGCTGCGCGAAGAAGGGCGCCACCTCGCGCGAGACCGCATTCATCTGCGCGAGCGCCAGTTCCAGGTCGAGCGCGCTCAGGCGCAGCCCGTGCTCGGCGGTGGCGCGGGTGCAGGCCTGCACCTGGCCCAGCGCCTTCTCCAGCGGCATCTGCAGCGCCTGCGCCGCGCCCGCCACGCCGGCCGCCAGCAACGAGGACCAGAAGGTGCGCGTGGCCGAGAAGAAGGCCTCGTGCGCATACGACGGCGTCGCCCATTCCACGACATGCCCGAGACCGGCGAGCGTGCGCGCCGTCGCCTCCACCGCGTCGACGCAGGGTTGCGCCGCCGGCTGCGTGCCCGGGAACTGCGTGCTCACCGCGATGCGCAGCCGGCGCGGCGCCGACCGGATGGCCTGTGCGTAGGGCTGCGCGGGCGCGGCCACCAGGAACGGATCGCCCAGCTCGGGGCCGTGCATGAGGTCGAGCGCGGCGGCGGCGTCGCGCACGGTGCGGCAGACCACGCCCTCCATGCCCAGGCCCATCAGCGGCTGGCCGTAGCCCGGGCCGGCGCTGATGCGGCCGCGGCTGGACTTCAGCCCGATCAGGCCACAGGCGGCGGCGGGCACGCGGATCGAACCGCCGCCGTCGTTGGCGTGCGCCATGGGCACGATGCCGGCGGCCACCGCCGCGGCCGAGCCCCCGCTGGAGCCGCCCGCGCTGTGCGCCAGGTTCCACGGGTTGCGCGTCGCGCCGCCGAGGGCGCTCTCGGTGGTGGCGTTGAAGCCGAGTTCCGGGGTCCAGGTGCGCCCCAGCGTGGCCAGGCCGGCGCGGCGAAAGCGCGCCATCAACGCGCTGTCTGCGGCAGCCGGCAGCCCGTCGCCGAACAGCCGGCTGCCGGCCTGGCAGCGCACGCCCTCGGCCTGCAGCACCAGGTCCTTGATGAGGAAGGGCACGCCGCCCAGCGGACCCTGCGCGTCGTGCGACAGCGGGGCGTCGAAAAGCTCGGCCATGGCGTTGATGCGCGGGTTGAGCGCGGTCGCCGCCTGGCGCGCGCACTGCTGCGCTTCGGCGGCGCTGATGTCCTTGCGGCGGATGCATTCGGCCAGCCCGGTGGCGTCGAGGCGGCTGTAGTCGGCGAGGTTCATGGCAACGGGGTCCTGTTCGTGTGTGAGGTGGGAACGCCGTGCAGCGTAGGGTGGGGTGTCCGGCAGCGGCAGTCGTTCAGATGAACGATGCGGGAATCTCCGCAACCCCCCGCGAGCGGGCGGCCCCTAAGATCGCGCCGCATGGCGCACAGCAGTTCTTCTTCGGGGTCGTGCATTCCGGCCGCACAGCTCGGCGCGCTGCTGCTCGACCTGTATCCGCGGGCCGCCGCGCCCGAGGCATCGGCCGCCGGCGGGCTGCTGGACTGGCTGGCCGGCCACATTGCGTTCGACGCCGCCTGGTTCGGCCGCTCGGTGTTCGCCGCCGGACGGCTCGAGCCGCGAGACGGCCACACCCGCGGGCTGGCGCCGGATTTCGTGGCCGACTGGTGCCGTGTGCGCCACCTCGATCCGATGGTGGCCGCGGTGATGGCACGACCGGGCCATGGCATGGCGATGGCGTCGCACGAGCTGCCGCCGGTGGGCTCGCTGCGCGCCTTCGCTTCGGACCATCGCCTTGACCGGGTGCTCAGCGTGATGCTGCATGCGCCCGATTCGCCGTGGTGGACACACCTGTCGCTGTACGGCCGCGAAGCCGCGAGCTTCGGCGCGCGCGAGCACGCGCTGCTGGAGTTGCTGATGCCTCACCTGGTTTCGGCGCAGGCGCTGCGGCTGCGGGAGACGCCGGCGCCCGGCGTCTCGGCCCTGGCGGTGCTGAGCCGGCGCGAGGCCGAGGTGGCCCGCCTGTTCGGCGAGGGCCACAGCTACAAGATGGTGGCCCGCAGGCTCGACAGTTCCCCGGCGACGGTGCGTCACCACCTGCGGCAGGTGTACGCCAAGCTCGGCGTCACGAGCAAGGTGCAGATGGCGCGGCTGGTGTGCGGCGAGGCCGCGCAGGCCTGACGAGCCCCGCCTAGGGGGTCGCTGCAGGCCGGCCCGAGGTCAGCTCCTCGGCGAAGCCCGAGCGCTCCAGCACCTCGAGCGGCTGCGGCTGCAGCGACTCGATGCGCAGCAGCCCGTCGCGCGCCAGCACCGCCCGGTGCAGTTGCCGCAGCGCATCGACGCCGGTGGCGTCGATGTAGATCAGGTGCGTGGCGTCCAGCACCAGCGTCATGCCGCGCGGTGCGCGCTCCGCGGCGTTCACTGCTTCGTCGAGCTTGGCCGCCGCGCCGAAGAACATGGCGCCGTACAGCCGGTAGGTGAGCACCGGCGGCTGCAGCGTCACCAGTTCGACGCTGAACAGCCCGCTCATGCGCCGGATGAAGAGCGCACACGCCAGCACGATGCCCACCTGCACCGCCACCGTCAGGTCGAACACCACCGTGAGGAAGAAGGTGCCGAGCATCAGCAGGCGGTAGTGGCGGCTGAAGTGGCGCAGCTGGCCGGGCGTGAACTCGCGCCATTCGCCCATGTTCAGCCCCACGAACACCAGGATGCCCGCCAGCACCGCGAGCGGCACATGGCGCGCCAGCGGCGCAGCCAGCAGCACCACGACCAGCAGCGTGACCGCATGCACGATGCCCGCGATGGGCGAGCTGCCGCCGGAGCGGATGTTGGTCACGGTGCGCGCGATGGTGCCCGTGGCCGGCATGCCGCCGAAGAAGGGCGTGACCAGGTTGGCGATGCCCTGCGCCATCAGCTCCTGGTTCGGGTCGTGGCGCGGCTGGCCGCTGACCTGGTCGGCCACGCGCGCGCACAGCAGCGACTCGATGGCGCCGAGCAGCGCGATGGTCAGCGTCGGCGTCACCAGCTGCTTGACGGTTTCCCACGAGAAATCGGGCAGCGCGAAGGCCGGCACGCCCTCGGGAATGCCGCCGAAGCGCGTGCCGATGGTCTCCACCGGCAGCGCGAAGCCCCACGACACCAGCGTGAGCGACACCAGCGCGACGATCGGCCCCGGGATGCGCCCGACGATCTGCACCGGGCGCGTCTGCACCCAGCGCCCGCCCACGCGCTGCACCGCGCGCGCCAGCGCCGAGTCGCCGCGAAACAGCCGCGACCACGCCAGCAGCCCGAGCACGCAGGCCAGCCCGAGCGCGAAGGCGTGCGGGTTGAAGGTGTCCAGCCGCAGCGCCATCGCATGCAGCTGCGAGAACACGTCGGCCGGCATGCGCTCCACCGTGAGGCCGAGCAAATCCTTGAGCTGCGACAGCAGGATCAGCACCGCGATGCCGTTGGTGAAGCCCACCACGATCGACAGCGGCACGAAGCGCACCAGCCGCCCGAGGCCGAACAGCCCTGCCATGAACAGCAGCACGCCCGCGCAGGCGGTGGCGATGAGCAGGTTGGCCACGCCGTAGCGCTCGACGATGCCGTAGACGATCACGATGAACGCGCCCGCCGGGCCGCCGATCTGCACGGCCGAGCCGCCCAGCAGCGAGATCAGGAAGCCCGCGATGATCGCCGTCCAGATGCCCGCCTCGGGCTTGAGTCCCGAGGCGATGGCAAAGGCCATGGCCAGCGGCAGCGCCACGATGCCCACCGTGGCGCCCGCGCCGAGGTCTCCCAGGAACCGCCCCCGGTCGTAGCCGGCCATCGTGTCCAGCAGGCGGGGGCGAAAGCGGGTGAGGTTCAGCGGCGACGACATGTGCGGTCATTGTGGCCCGGCCGTCGCAGCGGCCCCGCGATGTCCCGGCGGTGAGTACTTTCAGTCAGCTTATCGGCGGCGAGGCTGAAAGATACATTTTTGACGTTTAGAAACAAACATCAATGAGGTCGCCCATGCACATCCTGCTCGTCGCGAGCGCGTTCAACAGCCTCACGCAGCGCGTGCTGGCCGAGCTCCAGGACCGGGGCCACACCGCGGGCATCGTGCTGGCGCTTGGCGATGACGAGGCGCTGCGTGAAGCCGTGCGCCGGCACGCGCCCGCGCTCGTCATCGCGCCGATGCTGACCACGGCGATTCCCGAGGACGTCTGGCGCGCCCACACCTGCCTCATCGTGCACCCGGGCTCGCCCGGCGACCGCGGCCCGTCCTCGCTCGACCGGACGCTGCAGGGCGGCGTCGACAGCTGGGGCGTCACCGTGCTCGAGGCCGTGGCCGAGATGGACGCGGGCGACGTCTGGGCCTGGTCGCCGCTGAAGGTGCCGCCGCAGGCCGGCAAGAGCGACCTGTACCGCGGCGAGGTGGCCGATGCCGCCGTCGACGCCGTGCTGCTGGCCGTCGAGCGCTTCGCCTCGGGCACGTACAAGCCGAAGCGGCAGAAGGCGGCCGACCTCGCCGCCGGCTGGCGGCCCTTCATGAAGCAGGCCGAGCGCCGCATCGACTGGGCCACGCAGACCACCGAATCGGTGCTGCGGCTGCTGCGCGCGGCCGATTCGCAACCCGGCGTGCTCGACGAGCTGCTGGGGGCGCCGTGGTACCTGCACGGCGGCCATGCCGAGGACGAACTGCGCGGCACGCCCGGCGAACTGATCGCCACCCGCGCTGGCGCCGTCTGCCGCGCCACCGTCGACGGCGCGGTCTGGCTCACCCAGCTGCGGCCCTGGCGCGAACCGGGGTCCGGCCTGCCGAGCTACAAGCTGCCAGCGGTCGAGGCACTGGGCGCGCGGCTGCCCGCCGGCTTGCCCGAGGTGCCCGCGCCGCTCGAGCTGCCCGCTGGCCGCCGCACGTGGGCCGACATCCGCTACCGCGAGCATGGGCCGGTCGGCGTGCTGAACTTCTCGTTCGCGGGCGGGGCCATGAGCACCGCGCAATGCCGGCGTCTGCTCACTGCCTACCGCTTCGCCTGCACCCGCCCGACCTCGGTGCTGGTGCTCGGCGGGCTGCGCGACTTCTTCTCCAACGGCATCCACCTGAACGTGATCGAGGCGGCGGCCGATCCGGCCGAGGAATCGTGGGCCAACATCCACGCGATGAACGACCTGGTCGAGGCCGTGCTCATGACCACCGACCGCCTCACGGTGGCCGCGCTGGGCGGCAATGCCGCGGCCGGCGGCGTGATGCTCGCGCTCGCGGCCGACGAGGTGTGGTGCCGCGACGGCGTGGTGCTCAACCCGCACTACAAGCTCATGGGCCTGCACGGCTCGGAGTACTGGACCTACAGCCTGCCGCGCCGCGTGGGCGCCGACGAGGCCGCGCGGCTCACGCAGTCGGCGCTGCCCGTGAGCGCCAAGCGCGCGGTGGCGCTGGGCCTGGCGCAGCGCGTGCTGCAGGCCGCGCCGGAAGAGCTGGGTGACGAGGTCGGCCGGCTGGCCGCGCAACTGGCGGCATCGCCGGACCTGGCTGCGCGCCTAGCGGACAAGCAGGCGGCGCGTGCGCGCGATGAAGCGGCCAAGCCGCTGCAGGCCTACCGCGACGAGGAGCTGGCGCACATGCGGCGCAACTTCTTCGATCCCGCCGAGCCGCACGCGGCGTTGCGCTCGGCTTTCGTGCGCAAGGAAAAAGCGCAGCACACGCCCGCGCACCTCGCGGCGCTGGGCCTGCCGCGCTGAGCGGCTGTCAGTCCTTGCTGTCGGGAATCACCGCGTCGGCCGCTGCGCCCACCACCTTGCCGGTGATGCGCGCGGTGCCGATGGCGGCATCGGCTGCGAGGCCGACCGCGCCGGCGCCCACGCTCACGGCGGTGCTCGCGACGCTGACCACCGCGCAGCCGCTCAGCAGCAGCGCACCAGCGAGGCCGAGCGCGGAAAGGACGAGGGGGCGGAGGCGGTCACTGCGTTGCATGGGCGGATTCTGCACCCGCCGCGCTGGACCGGGCGAGCGACGCCAGGATCGCCTCGCGGTCCTGGTCCAGCCGTGGCGGTTGCCGCCGCACCTGCGTGCGCAGCCCGCCGACGTGCACCGGGTTGCCCGCCACCGTGAGCGGCTGGCCGCCCTGCGTGCGCACCTGCACCAGCATCTCGCGCGCCTGCACCTGCGGGTCGTTCACCACCGCGGCCACGTCGTTGTAGTCGCCGGTGGGGATGTTGTGCTGCATCAGCAGCGCCTGCCAGTGCGCGCAGGGCGCGGTCGACAGGCGCTCTTCGAGCACCTGCTTGAGCGCCTCGTGGTGCTGGCAGCGCGCCGGGTTGGTGGCAAAGCGCGCGTCCCCGGCGAGCGCGGGCAGCTCGAGGGCAGTGCACAGGCGCTGGAACAGCGCGTCGTTGCCCGCCGCGATCACGAACCAGCCGTCGGCCGCGCGGAACACGTCGAAGGGCGTGATCGACGGGTGCCGCGAGCCGATCGGCCCCGGCGCGCGGCCCTCGGCCTCCATGCGCGAGATCGCGTTCTCGAGCAGCGCAACTTGGCAGTCGAGCATGGCCACGTCGACCCGGTCCCCCAGCCCGGTGCGCCCGCGCTGCAGCAGCGCGGCCTGCGTGCCGACGGCCGCGTACAGGCCGGCGCCGAGGTCGCCGATCGACACGCCCACGCGCGTCGGCGGCGCGCCGGGATGGCCGGTGAGGCTCATGATGCCGCCCATCGCCTGCACCACCATGTCGTAGGCGGGGCGCCTGCTGTACGGCCCGGTCTGGCCGAAGCCCGAGACCGAAGTGAACACGAGTTTCGGAAAGCGCGCGTGCAGCGTCGGCCAGTCGTAGCCCAGCTTTTCCATCGTGCCGGGCCGGAAGTTCTCGACCAGCACGTCGGCCGTGGCCAGCAGCTGCTCGAAGACCGCACGGTCGGCCGGCGCCTTCAGGTCGAGCGCGATCGACTCCTTGTTGCGGTTGACCGACATGAAGTAGGCCGAGTCGCCTTCGACGAAGGGGCCGATCTGCCGCGCGTCGTCGCCCAGTCCGGGTTGTTCCACCTTGATGACGCGCGCGCCCAGGTCGGCGAGCAGCAGCGTGCAGTAAGGGCCCGCGAGCACGCGCGTGAGGTCGATGACGGTGAAGCCCTGCAGCGGGCCTGCCTTGGGGGCGTGCGGGCTCATTCGACGCTCGCGCCCGAGCGCTCGGTGAGTTCCTTCGATTTCGCGCCTTCGGCCAGGGCCCAGGCGCGGAACTCGGCCAGCGACTTCGACGGCGCCGACTCGTTGCCCGACTTCTCCATCCGCGCCTTGACCTCGGGGTCGTTCAGCGCCGCCACGCTGGCGTCGAACAGCTTCTGCGCCACCTCCGGCGGCAGGCCGGCCGGGCCGAAGAGGCCGAACCAGAAGGTGTAGTCGTAGCCCTTCACGCCGGCCTCGGCCACGCTGGGCACGTCGGGAAAGAGCGGCGAGCGCTGGCCCGAGGTGACGGCCAGCACGCGCAGCTTCTGGCCCTGCGCCATCGGCAGCACCGAGGGCGGCGTGCCGAAGGTGAGCTGCACGTCGCCCGCGGCCACGGCCTGGATCGACGGTGCGCCGCCCTTGTACGGTACGTGCAGCATCTGCACGCCGGCCGCCTTCTCGAACGACAGGCCCGCCAGGTGCGTCACCACGCCCGCGCCCGACGACGAGTACGCCAGCTTGCCGGGGTTCTGCCGCGCCTCGGCGATCAGCGCCTGCACGGTCTTCGCGCTCACGTCCTTGTTCACCGCCAGCAGCATCGGCGCGGAGCTCCAGCGCGAGATCGGCACGAAGCTTTTGGCGCCGTCGTACTTCACGCTCTTGTAGAGCAGCTTGTCGCTGCCGTAGAGGTTGGCGCTGCCCAGCAGCAGCGTGTAGCCGTCGGGTGCGGCGCGCGCGACCTGGTCGGACGCGATGGTGGTGCCGGCGCCTGGCTTGTTGTCGATGACGATGGGCTGGCCGAGCAGCTTGCCCAGCTTGTCGCCGACGATGCGCGCCACCGTGTCGGCGCCGCCGCCGGCGGGGAAGCCCACCAGCAGCGTGATCGGGCGCGAGGGGTAGGTGTCGGCCAGTGCGCCGGCCGAGGCCAGCAGCGCGGCGGCGGCGAACGAGAGGGCTCGCAGTTCTTGCTTCATGGGTTTGTCTCCTGGGTCTTGTGCGGGGAAGGGGCGGGCGCGCTCAGCGGCCCTGGAACACCGGCGTGCGCTTCTCGCGCCAGGCCCGGCCGCCCTCGGCGAGGTCTTCGGAGGCGACGGTGCGCTGCACCTCGCGCGAGATCTCGGTGGTGTCGGCGGTGCCGCGCGCGATCTGGTTCAGGTGCTTCTTCATGCCCAGCAGCGCCAGCGGCGCCATGCCGGCGAGCACGGTGCGCAGGCGCTGCACCTCGGCGTCGAGCGCGGCGGCGTCGTCGACCAGCTGCGTGAGAAAGCCGCAGTCGCGCATGGCGGCGCCGTCGAGCTTCTCGGCGGTGAGGAACAGCCGCTTGGCCGTGTCCAGCCCGAGCCGCGAGACGTAGCGCTCCATGCCGCTCTGGTAGTAGTGCAGGCCGAGCCGGGCGGCCGGCATGAACATCTCGGCGCTGCGGGCGCCCACGCGGAAGTCGCAGGCCAGCACGAGATCGGTCGCGCCGCCGTAGACGCCGCCGTGCACCGCCGCGATGGTGACGGCGCGGCAGTTTTCGAACACATCGACCATCTCGCCGAAGCTGCGGCCCTCGGTCTGGCTCTGGGTGGCCACTTCTGATATATCAAATCCGCTGCAGAAGTACTTGCCCTCGGCGCGCAGGACCAGCACCAGCACCTCGGGCGTGCGGTTCACTGTGTCCACATGCTGGATCAGCACAGGAAGATCGTCCGGCGTGAGCTTGTTGGCGGCCTGGGGACGGTGCAGCGTCAGGTAGGCCACATGGCCGTCGATCGCGAGGGTGGGAGACATTGATGTACCAAACAGATGAATTGATATATCTGTAAGGTTAGCTAATATCCAGATCGCCATGCAACCCGCGAAAACCCTCGACACCCACAGCCTGCAGGACCGCATCCGCGCCCGGCTCGAACAAGACATCCTGGGCGGCGTGCTGTCGCCCGGCATGGCCATCGACGAAAAGGCCCTGGCCCTGAGCTTCAACACCTCGCGCACGCCGGTGCGCGAGGCGCTGCTGCTGCTCAGTGCGCGCGGGCTGGTCGACATCGTTCCGCGCACCGGCATCTACGTGCGCCAGCTGCGGGCGAACGAACTGGTGGCGATGATGGAAGCGCTCGGCGAGCTCGAAGGCGTGCTGGCGCGGCTGGCCGCGCTGCGCATCGGCCCGGCGCTGCGCGAGGAGCTGCTGCGCGCCCTGGCCGGCACCGCCGCGCAGGCGCAGGCGGACGACGCCGAGGCCTACCAGCAGGCCAACGCCGCGCTGCACGACGTGATCTACCGCGCCAGCGGCAACCCCTTCATCGTGGAGCAGGCGCAGACCGTGCGGCTGCGCATCTCGGCCTACCGTGGGCGGATGTTCGAGAAGCCCGGCCGGCTCGCCGCTTCACAGCGGGAGCACGAACGGGTGGTCGAGTGGATTCTGAAAGGCCACGCGGACAACGCCGCGGAGGCGATGCGCGACCACATCTCGGTGGGCGGCAAGGTGTTTGCCGACCTCGTGTTGAACAACAAGTTCGGCTAGTTCTTCTTTGCGTCTTCGGATCAGCGCACGCGCATGCCCGGCGTCGCGCCGGCCCAGGGCTCGAGCACGTGGATGCCCGGGTGGGCCTTTTCGTCGCCGTGGCTCGCGGCCAGCACCATGCCTTCGCTGACGCCGAACTTCATCTTGCGCGGTGCGAGGTTGGCGACCAGCACGGTGAGCTTGCCCACGAGCTGCTCGGGCTGGTAGGCCGAGGCGATGCCGCTGAACACGTTGCGGGTCTTGCCTTCGCCCGCGTCGAGCGTCAGGCGCAGCAGCTTGGTCGAGCCCTCGACCTTCTCGCAGGCCACGATCTTCGCGATGCGCAGGTCGATCTTCGCGAAGTCGTCGATGGTGATGGTCGGCGCGATGGCTTCGCCGCCGGGGAGTTCTTGCGCTTCGGTGGCGACAGGCGCGGCGGCTGCCGCTTCGGGCACGTCGAACAGCTTGTCGACCTGCTTGGGGTCGGCGCGCTGCATCAGGTGCTTGTAGTCGCCGATGGCGTGGCCGGCCGGCAGGGCCTGCGCCGCGTCGGCCCAGGTCAGCGGCGCGATCTTCAGGAAGGCCTCGACGTTCACGGCCAGCGCCGGCAGCACGGGCTTCAGGTACAGCGTGAGCAGGCGGAAGGCCTCGATGCACACAGTGCACACGTCGTGCAGGCGCGCCTCGGCACCTTCCTTCTTGGCCAGTTCCCAGGGCTTGTTCTGGTCGACGTACTCGTTCACCTTGTCGGCCAGCGCCATCACCTCGCGCAGCGCGCGGGCGTAGTCGCGGCCGTCGTACAGCGACTGCACCTGCGTCGCCGCAGCGCGCAGCGTGGACAGCAGCGTTTCGCCGTCGGCCGACACCGCACCGAGCTGGCCGCCGAAGCGCTTGCCGATGAAGCCGGCCGCGCGGCTGGCGATGTTGATGTACTTGCCCACGAGGTCGCTGTTCACGCGCGCCACGAAGTCGTCGGGGTTGAAGTCGATGTCCTCGTTGCGGCCGTTGAGCTTGGCGGCGATGTAGTAGCGCAGCCATTCGGGGTCCAGGCCGATCGACAGGTACTTGAGCGGATCGATGCCGGTGCCGCGGCTCTTGCTCATCTTCTCGCCGCTCACCGTCAGGTGGCCGTGCACGTACACGGCGTTGGGCGCCTTGCGGCCGCTGAAATGCAGCATCGCGGGCCAGAACAGCGTGTGGAAGGTGATGATGTCCTTGCCGATGAAGTGCACCTGCTCCAGCTCGGGGTCGGCCATGTACTCGGTGTACGAGATGCCGTCGCCGCCCAGCTCGATGCAGCGCTTGTCCAGCAGGTTCTTCAGCGAGGCCAGGTAGCCCACGGGCGCGTCGAGCCACACGTAGAAGTACTTGCCCGGCGCATCGGGGATCTCGATGCCGAAGTAGGGTGCGTCGCGGCTGATGTCCCAGTCGCCCAGGCCGCCCTTGCCTTCGTCGTCCTTGTAGAGCCACTCGCGGATCTTGTTCTGCACCTCGGGCTGCACGTGGCCGGGGGCGGCGGTCCATTCCTTCAGGTAGGCCTCGCAGCGCGGGTCCGACAGCTTGAAGAAGAAGTGCTCCGAGCTGCGCAGCTCGGGCTTGGCGCCCGACAGCGCCGAGTACGGGTTGATCAGCTCGGTGGGCGCGTACACGGCGCCGCACACCTCGCAGTTGTCGCCGTACTGGTCCTTCGAGTGGCAGTTGGGGCACTCGCCCTTGATGAAGCGGTCGGCCAGGAACATGCCCTTGGCCGGGTCGTAGAACTGCTCGACGCTCTTGGTCTCGATGAGGCCGTTGGCGCGCAGGTCGCGGTAGATGTCCTGCGCCAGCTGGTGGTTCTCGGGCGCGTCGGTCGAGTGCCAGTTGTCGAAGGCGATGTGGTAGCCATCGAGGTAGGGCTTGCGACCCGCGGCGATCTCGGCCACGAAGGCCTGCGGCGTCACGCCGGCCTTGTCGGCCGCGATGGTGATGGCCGCGCCGTGCGCGTCGTCGGCGCACACGAAGTTGACGTCGGCGCCATTCATTCGCTGGTTCCGCACCCAGATGTCGGCCTGGATGTATTCCATCATGTGGCCGATGTGGAACTTGCCGTTGGCATACGGCAGGGCGGTGGTGACGAAGAGCTTGCGCGGGGCGGACATCGGGGAGGGCGCTTTCGGGAGTGACGGACGGAAGGGGCGCGGGGCCCGTGGAGGCGGCCAGGGGCCGCGTCCGGGAACCGGGCATTTTAGGCGGCCCGTCCCGCAGCCGCCGCCATGGGGCTGCTCACCCCGCCGGCGGGGTACCCGGAGTGACCCCTGAGCCCACGGGGGTGTCGCCCGTGCGACGTATGCTCGCAGCCTCTTTACTGAAAGTGAGCCGCCGCCGATGACCACCTCGATTCCCGCAACCCTCATCCCCGGCGACGGCATCGGCCCCGAGATCGTCGACGCGACCCTGGCGGCGCTCGATGCGCTGAAGGCGCCTTTCGTGTGGGACACCCAGATCGCCGGCCTGGGCGGCGTCAAGGCCTCGGGCGACCCGCTGCCCAAGGCCACGCTGGACAGCATCCGCAGCACCCGCCTGGCGCTCAAGGGCCCGCTCGAAACCCCCTCGGGCGGCGGCTACCGCTCGTCGAACGTGCGCCTGCGTGAGGAGTTCCAGCTGTACGCCAACCTGCGTCCCGCACGCACCATCATCCCGGGCGGGCGCTACGACAACATCGACCTGACCGTGGTGCGCGAGAACCTCGAGGGCCTGTACATCGGGCACGAGCACTACGTGCCCATCGACGGCGACCCGCACGCCGTGGCCATGGCCACCGGCGTCAACACCCGCAAGGGCAGCCGCCGCCTGCTCGAATACGCGTTCGACACCGCCGTGGCCACCGGCCGCAAGAAGGTCACGCTGGTGCACAAGGCCAACATCATGAAGGCGCTCACCGGCCTCTTCCTGGAGACCGGCCTGGACCTGTACGAAGAGAAGTACAAGGGCCAGTTCGAGCTCGACACCGTGATCATCGACGCCTGCGCGATGAAGCTGGTGCTCAACCCCTGGCAGTTCGACATGCTGGTGACCACCAACCTGTTCGGCGACATCCTCTCGGACCTCGTGGCCGGCCTGGTCGGCGGCCTGGGCATGGCGCCCGGCGCCAACATCGGCACCGACGCCGCGATCTTCGAGGCCGTGCACGGCTCGGCGCCCGACATCGCCGGCAAGGGCATCGCCAACCCGACCGCCCTGCTGCTGGCCGCCGCGCTCATGCTCGACCACGTCAAGCGGCCCGAGCTGGCCACGCGCCTGCGCACCGCCATCGACCAGACGCTCAACCTGGACAACGTGCGCACCGGCGACCTCGGCGGCAGCGCCGGCACGGCGGCCTTCACGAAGGCGCTGGTCGCGCGCATCAACGGCGGCTGAGAAAAGCAGACAGTGCAGGTCGCATGAAAAAACTGCTGCTGCCTGCGCTGGTCTTCCTGCTCGCCGGCCTGGCGTGGTCCGCCGCCGGCGCCGTGGACGCGCCGCCGCGCTACACCGTCGTCAAGGTCGACCTGCGCACCGACAAGCTCGCGCTGTTCCTGAACGACGACACCGGCGCCGCCTTCAAGCGCTTCGACCGGCTCGAGACCTGGCTGAAGGCGCGCAACCAGCAGCTGCTGTTCGCGACGAACGCCGGCATGTACCACGCCGACTTCGCACCCGTCGGGCTGCTGGTGCGCGAAGGCCGCGAGGAAGCACCGTTGAATCTGGCCGACGGTGTCGGCAATTTCTTTCGCAAGCCCAACGGCGTGTTCCTGGTGACGGCCCAGGGGCCGCGCATCGTCGAGGCGTCGGAGTACCCGGCGATCGCGGCGAAAGGCGGCGTGCAGCTGGCGACCCAGTCGGGCCCGCTGCTGCTGCGCCACGGCGCGGTGCACCCGGCGCTCATTCCGAATTCGGATTCGCGCAAGACCCGCAACGGCGTGTGCGTGTCGGGCACCACCGCGGTCTTCGTCCTTGCCGAGACGCCGGTGAATTTCTACGACTTCGCGCTGTACTTGCGCGATGTGCTGCATTGCCGCGACGCGCTGTACCTCGACGGCACCGTGTCGGCGATCTATTCGAAGACACTGCAGCGCAACGACTTCGTGCGCGACCTCGGGCCGATGCTGGCCGTGGTGGTGCCCTGAGGCCCGGCTGCCTTTTCACTTCTGCCCTTTCCCCCAGAGCCATGTCCACACCGCTGCCCGTCCTGTCCCTCCTTGAAACCCGTGTGCTCGGCGTGCTCGCCGAAAAGCAGCGCACCGTGCCCGACAGCTACCCGCTCACGCTCAACTCGCTGGTGTCGGGCTGCAACCAGAAGACCAGCCGCAACCCGGTGCTCGAACTCAGCGAGTCGCAGGTCCAGGCTGCCATCGACAGCCTGAAGGGCTACAGCCTCGTGGCCGAGACCAGTGGCGGGCGCGCCTTCCGCTACGAACACAACATCGACCGCGTGCTGCGCATTCCGTCGCAGTCGGTGATCCTGCTCACCGTGCTGATGCTGCGCGGCCCGCAAACGGCCGGCGAGCTGCGCATCGCCTGCGACCGCATGCACAACTTCGCCGACATCTCGTCGGTCGAAGGCTTCCTCAATGAACTCGCCGAACGGCCGGCCGGCGCGCTGGTGGTGAAGCTGGCGCGCCTGCCGGGCGCGCGCGAAAGCCGCTGGGCGCACCTGCTGAGCGGGCCGCCGGCGGAAGAGGTGGCGGGGCCGGGCGCATCGGGCGACGGCGCCTTTGCCACGCCCGGCGACTCGCTCGGCGAGGTTGCGGCGCTCAAGGCCAACGTGGCGCGACTGGAGGCCGAGGTGGCATCGCTGAAGGCGCTGCTGGGGCGCGTGTGCTCGGAGCTGGGCATTTCCCCTGACACACCGGACGCACCCGAGGCCTGATCCTCCCGCTTCACAAAGGCTTCATCCAGCCCGCACATTCGCCGCCTACCGTCGGACCCATTGCGAACCAATGGAGCTCCGACCATGAACCACGGACAAACAGCCGCCTGGCGCGACCCCGCGCCCTTTGACGGCATCACCCGGCGCCTGCTGGGCGGGCTGGCGGCCCTGGCCGGCGTGGCCAGCCTCTACGCCTTTTTCTGGTGGGCCGCCTCGGCCACCGGTTTCCTGCTGTTCGACGGCTGGTGGCACACCTGGCGCGGCCTGGGCACCGCGCTCGCGTTCCGCGACGCCGACTCGGCGTTCTACCTGCTGAGCTGGACGCTGTCTGTTCTTGGCGGCGTGATCGGCTGGGTCGCGCTGGTCGCCCTCGCCGTGACCCATGGGCGTGGCTGGGGCGCGGTGCCGATGTGGGTCAAGGCCGGCTGCCTGCTCGGCGCGGTCGCCGGGCTGGCCTTCGAACCCGGTCGACTGCTGGCGCTGGCGCCGATCGTCGGCGCGGTGCTGTTGATGCTGCGGTCGATGCTGTCAGCGCGCTGAGCCCATCGGCTATCGTCGGCTCCCACGTTGTTTGCGGGAGCCGCATGACCTACGCCTGTCCCCATTGCCGCCAGCCGGGCATCGCCGCCATGGCCAAGCGCCTTTCGAGCCGCGGCTCGCCGGCGGCGTGCGGGCTCTGCGGCAAGCTCTCGCATGTGCTGGCCAGCACATCGAACGGCATCTGGACGGCGGGCTTGCTGATCATCGTGCTGTCGGGCATCGGCACTGCCGCATGGAACATGCCGCCACTGCTGCTGGTCGGCGTGGGCCTGGCGGTGGCCAACAACTTCCGGGCTTGGCGCCGCGCCAAGCTGTGGCCCATCTCGAAGGAAAGTGCCGACGCCGCCAAGAAGGCTGGCTGGCTCGTCGCGGGACTGCTGGCGCTGTTCGGCCTGGGTTCCTGACCCGCGCTCAGGCCTTCGCCGACACCGGCACATCCAGGCTCACCTTCACCGGGTCCATCGTCACCAGCGTGCGAAAGCGCTTGACGTTGTTGCTCTGGAAAAACAGCTGGCGGGTGAGCGCGGTGTATTGCGCCATGTCGCGCACCACGCACACGAGGATGAAGTCCCACTCGCCCGTCACGTAGTAGCACTGCTGCACCTGCGGGCAGTCGCGAAAGCTTTGCTTCATGGCGTCGAGCCGTTCGATCTGCTCGCTCTCGGCCTCGACCTCGACCACGATGGTGAGCGGGTGCCCGAGCGCGGCGGGCGACAGCACGGCGCCGTGGCGCTGGATCACGCCCTCGTCGCGCAGGCGCTTGAGCCGGCGGTTCACCGCCGCCGTCGACAGGTGGATGCGTTCGCCCAGTTCGCCCTGCGAGAGGCGGCTGTCGGCCTGGATCAGTTCGAGCAGGCGCAGGTCGAGGGCGTCGAGGGGTGTCATGGAGAGCGGTGTTCGCGCAAAAACGTTGCGTGGCAGCGGCTCATTTTGCGCACCTGTCCCGCTGCGTTGTCAATAGCATCTCGCCATGAAGTTTCCTGACGCACCCCTGCGCGACCAGCTGGCCGGCTGGCGGCACCAGCTGCACGCGATGCCCGAAACCGGCTTCGAGGAGGCGAAGACCTCGGCCTTCATTGCCAGCGCGCTGCGGGCGCTGGGGCTCGAGGTGCACACCGGCATCGGCGGCACCGGGCTGGTCGCCAGCCTCACGGTCGGCAGCGGGACGGGCGTGATCGGCCTGCGCGCCGAGATGGACGCGCTGGCCATCACCGAGCTGGCGACCGAGCGGCCGTATGCCTCCGTCACGCCCGGGCGCATGCACGCCTGCGGCCACGACGGCCACATGGCGATGGTGCTCGGCGCCGCGCAGCTGCTGCGCGAGCGGCGCGATTTCGACGGCACCGTGCGCTTCATCTTCCAGCCCGCCGAAGAACACGGCCGTGGCGCCCGCGCCATGATGGACGACGGCCTGTTCGAACGCTTTCCGGTCGACGAGATCTACGGCCTGCACAACATGCCCGGCCTGCCCGCTGGCACCTTCGCCACGCGCGTGGGCGGCCTGATGGCGAGCGAGGACAACTTCGTCATCCACATCCACGGCCGGGGCACGCATGCCGCGCGGCCGCACATGGGCATCGACCCGATCGTGATCGGCGCGCAGATCGTGCTGGCGCTGCAGACCATCGTGTCGCGCACGCTCGACCCGGGCGCGCAGGCCGTGGTGTCGTGCACCGAGTTCATCACCGACGGCATCCGCAACGCGATTCCGTCGAACGTGGTCATCAAGGGCGACACGCGCAGCTACGACCCCGCCGTGCAGCGCATGCTCGAGGCGCGCATGCGCGAGATCAGCGAGGGCATCTGCCGCATGCACGGCGCGGAATGCACGTTCAGCTACACGCACGAGTTCGCGCCCACCGTGAACTGGGCCGAATGCGTGCCGACCGCGGTGGCCGCCGCGACGGCCGTGGTGGGCGCCGAAAAGGTCGATGCGAACGTCGCGCCGATGATGATCTCGGAAGACTTCGGCGCCTTCCTGCGCGCCGTGCCGGGCGCCTTCGTCTTCCTGGGCAATGGCGCCGAGGGCGAGCCCGGCGGCACGCCGCTGCACAACGGCCGCTACGACTTCAACGACGCGGTGCTGACGACGGGCGTGCGCTACTTCGCGGAAATCGTGCGCCAGCGGCTTCCCGTGCGCACCGCCGCCTGATCCATTCTTCTTTTCCGGTTTTCTTCCCATGCTCTTCGCCAATCCCCACGCGCAACGGCGCGGCTACGACGCGGCCCTGCAGGCCGTCATGAACATCGCACGCGGCCGCGAGAGCCGCCAGTGGCTGTCCACCTGGGACCGGCTCGCGCCGCAGCCGACGCCGGCGTGGCCGCTGCCCCGGCTCGCGGCGCAACTGGGCATCGCGCAGGTGGTCGTGAAGGACGAATCGCGCCGCTCCGCGCTCGGCAGCTTCAAGGTGCTCGGCGCGCCCGTGGCCTTGCTGCGCCTGGTGCTGCGCCGCTGGCCCGAGCGGGGCTGGACGCCCGCCGACCTGTTCGCGGGCCGGCACGCCGAGGCGCTGCGCGACTTCGTCGTCATCAGCGCGACCGACGGCAACCACGGCCGCGCACTGGCCGCCGCTGCGCAAAGCATGGGCTGCCGCTGCGTGATCGTGCTGCACGCGCAGGTCAGCGAAGAGCGCGAGGCGCCCATCGCCGCGCTCGGCGCCGAGATTGTGCGCATCGCCGGCAACTACGACGCCTCGGTTGAAGAGGCCGCACGCCTGGCCCGGGTGAACGGCTGGGAGGTGGTCTCCGACACCTCCTACGAAGGCTACGAAGAAATTCCGCGCGACGTGATGCAGGGCTACGGCATCCTGGTCGACGAGCTGCTCGAGAACACCGCGCCCGGCGCGCCGAGCCCCTTCACCCATGTCATCGTGCAGGGCGGCGTCGGCGGGCTCGCGGCCGGCGTGGCCAGCCATTTCTGGGAGCGCTACGGCGCCGCGCGGCCGACGCTGATCGTCGTCGAACCCGAGCAGGCCGACTGCCTGCTGCAGAGCGCGCGCAGCGGCCGGCCCGACCGCGCCACCGGCAGCGTCGATTCGGTGATGGCGGGACTGGCCTGCGGCGAGACCTCGCCGCTCGCGTGGCGCTTCCTGCAACCCTCGGTCGATCTCTTCATGACCGTCACCGATGCCGACGCCGAGCACGCCATGCGCACCTTCGCCACCGGCGAGGCGGGCGACGTGCCCGTGCTGGTCGGCGAATCGGGCGCGGCCGGCCTCGCCGCGCTGCAGGTGCTCGCAGCCGATCCCGAACTGGCGCGCGCCGCCGGCCTCGACGCCACTTCGCGCGTACTGCTGTTCAGCACCGAAGGCGCGACCGCGCCCGGCGTGTACCGCGCGCTGACCGGCCGAACAGGCGAAGAAGTCGTGGCGGCGCAGGCGCAATGGCTGCAACGCGAAGGCATGGCCGAAGCCGCGCTGATGGCGCGCATCGACGACCACGCCACCATCGGCGCGACCGCGCAAGGCGGCGTCTGCCGGATCGCGCTCACCGACGCCGACCGCGCGGGCCGCGACCGGCTCGTGCAGTGGATGCGCGACCTGGGCCTCACCGTGCGCATCGACCGCATCGGCAACATCTTCGGCATCCGCCCCGGCCAGCTGCCCGATGCGAAGCCCGTGATGACCGGCTCCCACATCGACACCGTCGCCACGGGCGGGCGCTACGACGGCAACTACGGCGTGCTGGCCGGCCTGGAGGTGGTGCGCTGGCTCAACGAACGCCAGCGCCAGACGCTGCGCCCCTTCGTGGTCGCCGCGTTCACCAACGAGGAGGGCGTGCGCTTCATGCCCGACATGATGGGCTCGCTGGTGCACGCGGGCGGCCTGGCACTCGAGGCGGCGCTCGACACCGTCGCCACCGACGGCGCGCGGCTGGGCGACGAACTCGCGCGCATCGGCTACGCGGGCGACATGGCCTGCGGCGCGCTGGTGCCGCATGCGTTCGTCGAACTGCACATCGAACAGGGCCCGGTGCTGGAGGCCGAAGGCGTCACCATCGGCGCGGTGGCCGACCTGCAGGGCATCTCGTGGCAGGAGATCGTCGTCACCGGCCAGTCGAACCACGCGGGCACCACGCCCATGCACCTGCGCCACGACGCCGGCTACTGCGCCGCCGCCATCGCGGTGTTCGTGCGCGAGCTGGCACGCCGCTACGGCGGCAGCCAGGTTGCGACCGTCGGTGCGATCGACCTGCACCCGAATCTCATCAACGTGATCGCGGCGCGCGCCACGCTCACGGTCGACCTGCGCAACACCGATGAGGCGACGCTGAAGGACGCCGAGGCCGAATTGGCCGAGTACCTGCGGCAGCTCGAAGCGACCGAGGGCGTGAGCATCGAAGCCCGCACGCTGGCGCGCTTCGAACCGGTGCAGTTCGATGAACGGCTGGTGCGCCTCGTCGAGGCCAGCGCGCACGCCCGCGGCCTGAGCCACCGTCGCATGACCTCGGGCGCGGGCCACGACGCGCAGATGATGGCGCGCATCGCGCCCGCCGCGATGGTCTTCGTGCCGAGCGTGCGCGGCATCAGCCACAACCCGAAGGAGCACACGGCGAGCGCCGACCTGGCGCAGGGCGCGAACGTGCTGCTGGACGTGGTGCTGGGCCTGCTGGACGAGGCGCACTGAGGGGTGCGAACTATCGTCCTCATCGGTATCGACGGCATTGACCACTGACCTGCGCGCCTCCGATGATCCGGCGCGATGCAAGCCGCATCGTCATAAAAAACAAGGCGTTTCATGGAACTCAGAGGGATTCTTCGCGCCCGGCTGGCCGCACTCGGCTGCTGCGCGGTGCTGGTGGCACTGTCGGGTTGCGGTGGGGGAGGAGGCGGGGGCGGCGGTGGAGGCGCTGTCTTGCCGATCGCACCGGGGGCTGTGGCACCGCCTCCCACGACAGCACCCGCGGCGGGTCGAACGACCTCGGCCACCATCCAGTCGTCGAAGACCGGCGCCACCTACGAACTGCAGGTGTACCTGCCACCCTCGTACGACAGCAGCGCCGCGCCGCTGCCCATCATCTACGCGCTGGACGCCGATGCCGCCTACAACCCGCCGGGGTTGCGCTTCCAGAACCTGAAGGAGATTCTCGAGCGCCGGCGCGTGGAAGCCATCCTGATCGGCATCGGCGGTACCGGGCGAAGGGGCACCGATTTCAACCTGCCGGGCGCGCTCGCGTACCACGAGTTCCTCACGACCGAGCTGCTCCCGTTCATCGAATCGAAGTACCGGGTGGACACGGGCAAGCGCATCCTCACGGGCCTGTCGCTGGGCGGCAGCATGACGGGCATGGCGCTCTTCCTCGAAGGGGCGGGCAGCACGCTCGCGTTCTCGCACTTCCTGTCCTTCGACGGCGCCTTCGGTTTCCAGAAAGCCGACATCGATGTGCTGGAGCAGCGGATGTACGACGCCCGCAACGGCAAGACGCTCAACGCGACGCTGTTTCTTGCGCGTTGCGGCGACACCACCAGCTGCAACTACGTGCCGGTGGGCGACCTGTACGACAAGCTGCTCAAGCGCGCGTACCCGGGCCTGACGCTCGTGGAGAAGACCTACTCGAAGAGCCACCTCGCGACCGACCTGCCGGCGTTCGACGATGCGATGGCGCTGATCTTCAAGTAGGCGGGCGGCAGGGTGCGGGCACCCTGCGCCGTCAGGCCGGCACCCACCCGAAGAACCGCAGCACCTCGTCGCGCTGGCGCATCGCATCCGCGCGCCCGAGCGCCATGAGCTCGCGCGTGTAGGCCGACTCGAACAGCAGGTAGCTCGCGAGCGCGCCGCCCTTCACGTCGGCCGCGACCTTCGAGCCGCCCAGCAGGTGCCGCACGGCGCCCGGCAGCGCGTCGACGTGGCGCGCCGCGATCATGTCGATGCGCTCCGACGGCGAGATCACCAGCAGGTCGAGCGGGCGCAGCGCACTCGCGGCGCGCGCCTCTTCGGGAATGAGGCCCAGCGTGTGGTTGATGCGGCGCAGGCGCTCGATGTCGACCGCCAGCGCATCGAGAAAGATGCTCGACAGCGCATGGCCGGCGATCTGCGCCATGGTCGGGTAGCCGCTGTGGGTGTTGGGCGCGGCCTCGTCGCGCGGCTCGTGCATGCGGCCCGCGCCGATCACCACGATGCGCTGCGCACCCAGGTGGATCGCCGCCGCGATGGGCGCCGACTGGCGCATCGAGCCGTCGCCGAAGTACTCGGTGTGGCCCGGCGGCATCGGCAGCGCGGTGGCCGGGAACACGAAGGGAATGGCCGACGAGGCCATCAGGTGCGCGTGCGTGATGCGGTCGCGCACCGACAGGCGCTGCGAGCGCACCCAGGGCTCCATCGGTACGGCCGCCTCGAAGAAGGTCACGTGCTCGCCCGAGCTGTAGCTCGAGGCCGTGACCGCCAGGGCCTGCACATGGCCCTGCTGCATGAGTTGCGGCAGGCGGTCCAGCGGCACCAGGCGTTGCAGCAGGCCGGCCAGCGGCGTGTTGTCCAGCAGCGACTTCGGCTTGATGCGCATCCAGTTGGCCGCAAAGCGCCCCAGGCCGAGCAGCATGCGCCAGCGCGCGCCGCTGCCGAGCACCGAGAGCGAGTCGGCGCGGTAGATCTGCTCGGCGCGGAACTCGCCCCACACCTGCGCGATGTGCGCGACCACGCGGTCGAAGTCGTCGGCGCCGCAGGCCAGCGCCGCGGCGTTGATGGCGCCGGCCGAAGTGCCGGTGATGATCTGGAACGGGTTGCCGCCGCCGATGGCCGCACCGGCCGCCACGGCGTCGCGCCGGATCTCGGCGATGGCTTCGAGCACGCCGACCTGGTAGGCGGCGCGGGCGCCGCCGCCTGTCAGCAGCAGGCCGGTGGCGGGGCTTGTCTCGGGCATTGCGTCGGTGTCTTTTCTTCTTCGGCGTTTTTCGGACGGGAAATGAGCGCGTCCCGGTACGGGCTTGGCGGGCGGAATAGACTACCCGCCATTCAGGAGTTTGATCAATGGCACTCACCCCCGACGGGCTCATGGACGCACTCAAGAGCGTCACGGACCCTAACACCGGCAAAGAATTCGCAGCGACCCGCTCGCTCAAAAACCTGCAGATCACCGAGGGCGATGTCTCGTTCGACCTCGAACTGGGCTACCCCGCCAAGAGCCAGCACGCGGCCATCCGCAAGTCGCTGGTGGCCGCGGCCAAGGCCGTGCCGGGCGTGGAGAACGTGTCGGTCAACATCGTCACCAAGGTCATCAGCCATGCGGTGCAGCGCGGGGTGCAACTGATGCCCAACGTGCGCAACATCGTGGCCGTGGCCTCGGGCAAGGGCGGCGTGGGCAAGAGCACCACGGCCGCCAACCTGGCGCTGGCGCTGGCCGCCGAGGGCGCCAGCGTGGGCCTGCTCGACGCCGACATCTACGGCCCGAGCCAGCCCATGATGATGGGCCTGGACGGACGCCCCGAGAGCATCGACGGCAAGAACATGGAGCCCAAGGAGCGTCACGGCGTGCAGGTGATGTCGATCGGCTTCCTGGTCGACGCCGACCAGGCCATGATCTGGCGCGGCCCCATGGCCACGCAGGCGCTCGAGCAGCTGCTGCGCCAGACCAACTGGAAAGACCTCGACTACCTGATCGTCGACATGCCGCCGGGCACCGGCGACATCCAGCTCACGCTGAGCCAGCGCGTGCCGATGACCGGCGCGGTGATCGTCACCACGCCGCAAGACATCGCGCTGCTCGACGCGCGCAAGGGCATCCAGATGTTCGAGAAGGTCGGCGTGCCGATCCTGGGCATCGTGGAGAACATGGCGGTGCACATCTGCTCCAACTGCGGCCATGCCGAGCACATCTTCGGCGCCGACGGCGGCAAGAAGATGGCGGCCGAGTACCAGATGGCCTACCTGGGCGCGCTGCCGCTGGACATCAACATCCGCCTGCAGGCGGACAGCGGCGCGCCCACGGTGGTGTCCGACCCCGACGGCGAGGTGGCCGGGCTCTACAAGGCCGTGGCGCGCAGCGTGGCGGTGGGGATCGCGGAGAAGGCGAAGGACTTCTCGGCGAAGTTCCCGACGATCTCGATCAGCAAGAACACCTGAGGCACAGGCGGGGGCAGGGCGAGGGCCTGGGCAGGCGCCCCGAACGAGAGCCCCCAAGAAGAAAAAGGACGCACGCAATGAACCTGCTCGCCTCGATGCGCTACCTCGTCGCACTCAGCGAGCACAAGCATTTCGGCCGCGCCGCGCAGGCCTGCCACATCACGCAGCCGGCCCTGTCCAACGCGCTGCGCGCGCTGGAAGGCGAGTTCGGCGTCGTCATCGTCAAGCGCTCCCGCGTGTACGTGGGCCTCACGCACGAAGGCGAGCGCGTGCTGGCCACGGCGCAGCGCATGCTGCGCGACAACGAGGTGCTGCTGCAGGAGCTGCGCAGCGAGGCCGGCGACCCGCGCGGGCGCTTGCGCATGGCCGCCGTGCCCACCGCGATCCCGATGCTGTCGCGCTTTGCCGCGATGCTGCAGCAGCGCCATCCGGGCATCGTGCCGGCCGTGCTTTCGATGAGCTCGCAGGAGCTGGAGACGGGCCTGGAGAACCTCTCGGTCGACCTCGCCCTGGGCTACACCGAGCGCATGCACCTGCCGGGCGTCAAGCTCAAGGCCTGGCCGCAGAGCATCGAGCATTACTTTTTGCTGCGGCGCGCGAAGAAGCCTTCGGCCGACCGGCTGCGCATCGGCCGCCCCATCGCCTGGGCCGAGGCCGGCAAGCTGCCGCTGTGCCTGCTCACGCCCGACATGCACAACCGCGCCATCATCGACCAGGCCCTGCGCGAGGCGGGCGTGGCGGCGGTGGCGCCGGCCATCGAGACCAACTCGGTGCTCACGCTCGCGCTGGCCGTGAGCGCGGGCACCGTCAGCAGCGTGCTGCCCGGCGCCATGGTGGCGGCCGTGCGCAGCCACCGCGAACTGGAGGCGCTGCCGCTGGTGGCGCCCGAGGTGCGTACGCCCATCGGCTTCATGACGCAGGAGGGCGTGCGGCCCGCGCGGGCGCTCGATGCGGCGCTGGCCTTCCTGCAGACGCCCGAATGGCAGGCGCAGGCGCGCCAGCACAGCGGCGCGCTCGACGCCGCGTAGCCCCGGCCCACGGGTGCCGACGGCACCTGGATGGTTTACCCTTCGCGCCATCATGAAATCCAAAGCCCAGTTCCGCCTGCGCATCTATCGGGACGACACCATCGCCATCGGCCCCGGCAAGATCGCCGTGCTCGAAGCCGTGGCCGAGACCGGCTCGATCTCGGCGGCGGCCCGCCTGCTCGGCATGTCGTACCGCCGCGCGTGGATGCTGATCGACGAGATGAACCAGACGCTGGCCTCACCCGCAGTGAACACCGCCGCCGGCGGCTCGCGCGGCGGCGGCACGGCGCTCACGCCGGTGGGCGAAGACATCGTGAAGCGCTACCGCGCCATCGAGAACGCCGCACGCCTGGCGACGGCCGCCGACGTTCGCGCGCTCACGCGCCTGCTGGCCCCATGAACGCCGCCGACATCGACCCCGTCGTCTGCCGCCCGGTCGGCATCGTGCGCAGCCGCTTCACCGAGACCTCGGGCATGCCCATCCAGACGGCCGGCGCGCCCGACGAAGTGGGGCGCCTGGAGGTGTTCGCCGAATTCGCACCGGGGCTGCGCGACATCGAAGGCTTCGACTACCTGATCCTCGTCACGCACCTGCACCGCTGCGCGCATGAGCGGCTCGAGGTGGTGCCGTTCCTGGACGACGCCACGCATGGCGTGTTCGCCACGCGCGCGCCCGCGCGGCCCAACCGGCTGGGCCTGTCGATCGTGCGGCTCACGGCGGTGGAGGGCACGACGCTGCATTTCAGCGGCAACGACATGATCGACGGCACGCCCGTGCTCGACATCAAGCCCTACGTGCCACGCTTCGACGTGCGCGAGACCGAGCGCGTGGGCTGGTTCGGCGCGCGGCTCGATCAGCTGCCGCGCACGCGCTCCGACGGCCGGATGGACTGATCGCCGTCGGCTGACGCATCGCCGGCCGCGCCCGGCAGCAGGTCGCCCTGCCAGCACGACCACACGTCCTGCGACAGCGTCTCGCGCGCCTGCGGCGGTGCCTCGCGGATCGTGCCCATGCTGATGAAGCCCGCCAGGTACTCGCCCGGCTGCACGCCGACCTGGCGCACCAGCGTCTCGTCGAAGCAGCGTTCGCCGCTGAGCACGATGGCGCCGTAGCCCAGTTGGTGCGCGGCGGCCAGCAGGTTGCCCAGCGCCGCGCCGGCGCCCAGCCACTGCTCGCGCGCGGGGATCTTGCTGCGCTCGCGCGGCGACACCACGAAGCCCAGCAACAGTGGCGGGCGCGTGGCGTGCTCGCGGGCGCGCCGCAGGTCGGTCGGGCTGGCGAGCGGATCGCGGCGCAGCTTCTCCTGCTCGAAACACCAGGCCAGCGCCTCGCGGTTCTGCGGGCGGAACTCGATCACGCGCCACGGATGCAGCCCGCCGTGGTCGGGCGCGCGCAGGCCGGCCTGGAGGATGGCGTCGAGCTCGTCGGGGTTCGGGCCGGGCGATTGCAGCCGCCGCGGCGAGACCGAGCGCCGCGTCAGCAGGACTTCGAGGATGCGTTCCGCACCCGTCATGTGGCGCCACATCGTTGTCATTGCTCGCGCCGGTCGGTCCACGCGGCGCTGCGGCGCAGCACCTCGCCGATGTCCTGCGCGTCGCCCGGTGCCACCAGGAACGACTGGCTCTCGCCGCCCGGCGCGATGATCGACAGCACGAAGCCGCCGGCGTCCAGCGTGCGCTCGATGCGCCATTCGTGCACCTGCGTCACATGGCGAAGCTCGGGCCTGCCGGAGGTCGAGCGGACAACGGTGTCATGAGGGGAAAGGCGCATGGGGCGGATGGACAAAGTCTCCAACGCTGTATTCGCCAGTATATGAAGACCGGCGCATCCGTGCATCCCCGTGGGAACCAGAAGGCCGCTCATGTAACAATTACGCCGTATCTCAATGAACACGACGACCACTTCTTCGCTCATCACAACCACCGACTGGTCGCCGCTGGTCCTGTCGCTGCAGGTCGCGGCGGTCGCGACCTTGCTGGCGCTGGTCGCGGGCGTGGCGCTGGGCTGGGTGTTCGCGCGCAAGCAGTTCACCGGCTCGGGCGTGCTCGAGGCCGTGTTCATGCTGCCGCTGGTGCTGCCGCCCACGGTGATCGGTTACGCCATCCTGGTGGCGGCAGGGCGCCGCAGCCCGCTCGGCGCCTGGCTGCGCGAGCACTTCGACTACACCATCATCTTCAGCTGGCACGGCGCCGTGGTGGCCTCGGCCGTGGTCGCGCTGCCGCTGGTGCTCAAGTCGGCCAGCGCCGCGTTCTCGAACGTCGACCGCTCGCTTGAAGCCGCAGCCAGCACCTTGCGCCAGTCGCCGTTCTCTGTGTTCTTGCGCGTCACGCTGCCGCTGGCCTGGCCCGGCATCCTGGCCGGCACGCTGCTCGCGTTCGCACGCGCCATGGGCGAGTTCGGCGCCTCGCTGATGGTGGCCGGCTCCATTCCCAAGCAGACCCAGACCCTGTCGATGGCCATCTACGACGCCGTGCAGGCCGGCCACGACGACCTGGCGCTGCTGCTGGTCGTCGTCACGTCGGTGCTGTCGATTGCCGTGCTGGTCGTGTCGAACCGCTTTTTCTCGCTTCGTTGATTTCCACTTTCTAGGAGACTGTGCCCATGCGTCCGTTCCGCCTTCTGTCCCTCGTGCTCGCCCTGGCCCTGCCGCTTGCCGCCGCCGCGCAGCAGATCACCGTGTCCGCCGCCGCGAGCCTGACCGACGCGTTCAAGGAAATCGGTCCCAAGTTCGAAGCCGCCAAGGCGGGCAGCACCGTGCGCTTCAACTTCGCCGCCTCGGGCGTGCTGCTGCAGCAGATCGGGCAGGGCGCGCCGGTCGACGTGTTCGCCAGCGCCGACCAGGAGACGATGAACCGCGGCAACGACCAGAAGCTCATCGACACCGCCACCCGCAAGGACTTCGTCACCAACAGCCTCGTGCTGGTCGAGCCCGCGCAGGGCGCCGTCGGCCTGAAGTCGCTGCAGGACCTCAGCGCCGCCAGCGTGAAGAAGATCGCCGTCGGCAAGACCGCCACCGTGCCGGTCGGCCGCTACACCAAGCAGGTGCTCGACAACGCCAACCTGTGGACCGTGCTCGAACCCAAGTTCGTGCAGGCCGACAGCGTGCGCCAGGTGCTCGACTACGTGAGCCGCGGCGAGGTCGAGGCCGGTTTCGTCTACCGCACCGACGCGGCCGTGGCCGGCGACAAGGTCAAGGTCGCCTTCACGCCCACCGGCCACACGCCCGTGACCTACCCCATCGCCGTGGTGGCCGAGAGCAAGCAGAAGGCGCTGGCCGGCGACTTCATCGCCTTCCTGTCGACGCCTGCGGCCCAGGAAGTGCTCGCGCGCTACGGTTTCGGCAAGCCATGATCGATGTCGATCTGCAGCTCACGGTGAAGGACGGGGCCCGGCGCTTCGACCTTGCCGTGCGCTTCCAGACCGACGTTCCCTTCGCCGCGCTCTATGGCCCCTCGGGGGCCGGCAAGTCGCTCACCCTGCAGGCCATCGCCGGCCTGCTGCATCCGTCGGCGGGCCATGTGCGGCTCGATGGCCGCACGCTGTACGACGCGGCCCAGCGCATCGACGTGCCCGCGCCGGCGCGCCGCATCGGCTACCTGTTCCAGAACTACGCGCTGTTCCCGCACCTCACGGTGCGCGAGAACGTGGCCTTCGGGCTCACCGCGTGGCACCGCCGCACGCTGCCGGCCCGCGACGCCGAGCGCGTGCAGGCGCTGCTGGCCAGCTTCGGCCTCGCCGCGCTGGCCGACAGCCGGCCACAGAAACTCTCGGGCGGCCAGCAGCAGCGCGTGGCCCTGGCACGTGCGCTGGCCTGCGAGCCGCAGGTGCTGCTGCTCGACGAACCCTTCGCCGCGCTCAACCCCATGCTGCGCGCCGAACTGCGCAACGAGCTGGCGCAGGTGCGCAAGCAATGGGGAATTCCGGTCCTGATGATCACGCACGACATCGAGGACGTGCTCGCGCTGGCCGACGTGGCCTTTGTCTACAAGGACGGGCAGGTGGTGCGCGAGATCGACCTGCACAACGCCGACAGCCGCGACTTTGCGCTGCGGGAGATTGCCGGTGTGCAGGAGGTTGAGGAGACGCCGCTGCGCAGCAAGCTGCGGGGTTTGCTGATGGGCGGTGCGCGCGGCTGATGGCTGTGCACGGCCTCGACGCTACAGTCGGGCGATGAAATCAGTCAACGTCTCTTCAGCGCGTTCGAAACCTGCATTTCTGGCGCGAGGCCTGGCATCCTTGGCTGAAGCTCGTCGCAGCGGTGGGTACGTCGACGCGAACGAGCTGATGCGACGCCTCACGGCGAAGCTCGAGCTGGCGGCGAAGCGACAGAAGCCGACGCATCGCTGAGCCCATCATTTCCATTTTGAATCGCCGCATGTCGCGATTCAATTTGACGCCACGCCCCCACAGGCCAACACTGCCGCCATGAGCGAGCAGAAGATCGAGTTTTACAAGGGCCCCGCCGGTGGCTGGGGCGCGTTGCGCAGCGTGACGAATGCGCTGTTGCGGCAGGACATTCCGGTCAAGGGCGCGAAGACGCTGCTCTCGGCCAACCAGCCCGACGGTTTCGACTGCCCCGGTTGCGCCTGGCCCGACCGCAACCATGCCTCGACCTTCGAGTTCTGCGAGAACGGCGTGAAGGCCGTGGCGGCCGAGGCCACCGCGCGGCGCGCGGGCCCGGAGCTGTTTGCCAAGCACACCGTGGCCGAGCTGGCCCAGCAGAGCGATTTCTGGCTCGAGGACCAGGGCCGCCTCACGCACCCCATGGCCTACGACGCGGCGAGCGACAAGTACGTGCCCATCGACTGGGACGACGCCTTCGCGCGCATTGCGAAGCACCTGAACGCGCTGCCCGATCCGAACCAGGCCATCTTCTACACCTCGGGCCGCGCGAGCAACGAGGCGGCCTTCCTGTACCAGCTGTTCGTGCGCGAGTACGGCACCAACAATTTTCCCGACTGCTCGAACATGTGCCACGAGCCCAGCGGCAGCGGCATGCGCCCGCAGCTGGGCGTGGGCAAGGGCACGGTCACGCTGGAAGACTTCGAGAAGGCCGACGCGATCTTCATCTTCGGCCAGAACCCGGGCACCAACCACCCGCGCATGCTCGGCGAACTGCGCGCGGCGTCCAAGCGCGGCGCGCGCATCGTGAGCTTCAATCCGCTGCGCGAGCGCGGCCTGGAGCGCTTTGCCGACCCGCAGGACAAGCTCGAGATGGCCACGCTGGGCTCCACGCCGATCAGCACGCACTACTTCCAGCTGCGCGTGGGCGGCGACTTCGCGGCGGTGAAGGGGATGATGAAGCACGTCATCGAGCGCGAAGACGCGGCGGTGGCGCGCGGCGAGCCTTCGGTGCTCGACCACGCATTCATCGCCGAGCACACCCTGGGTTTCGAGGCGCTGGCCGACGACCTGCGCGCCGAATCGTGGCCGCTGCTGGTGCAGGAGTCGGGTCTGAGCGAAGCGCAGATGCGCGCGGCGGCCGACGTGTACCTGGGCGCCAAGCGGGTCATCGCCTGCTGGGGCATGGGCATCACGCAGCACCAGCATTCGGTGGCCACGATCCAGATGATCGGCAACTGGCTCATGCTGTGCGGCCACATGGGCCGCGAAGGCGCGGGCGCCTGCCCGGTGCGCGGCCACAGCAACGTGCAGGGCGACCGCACCATGGGCATCTGGGAAAAGCCGCCGGCCGCGCTGCTCGACCGGCTGCAGCAGGTGTTCGGCTTCGAGCCGCCGCGCGAGAACGGCGTGGACACGGTCGAGGCGATCCAGCTCATGCTCGACGGCAAGGGCAAGGTGTTCTTCGCGCTGGGCGGCAACTTCGCGGCCGCCACGCCCGACACCTACCAGACCTGGAAGGCGCTGCAGCAGTGCGACCTCACGGTGCACGTGACGACCAAGCTCAACCGCAGTCACATCATCCACGGGCGCGAGGCGCTCATCCTGCCGTGCCTGGGCCGCACCGAGATCGACATGCAGGCGAACGGCCCGCAGGGCGTGACGGTCGAGGACTCGATGAGCATGGTCCACATCTCGATGGGCATCAACCCGCCGGCGTCGGAGCACCTGCTGTCCGAGCCGGCCATCGTCGCGCGCCTTGCTGCAGCCACCATCGGCGCGCGCAGCAGGACGCCGTGGCTCTGGCTCGTCGAAGACTACGCCCGCATCCGCGACAAGATCGAAGCCGTGTTCGACGACTTCAAGGACTTCAACGCGCGCGTGGCGCACCCCGGCGGCTTCCGCCTGCGCAACACGGCGAGCGAGCGCGTGTGGGCCACCGCGTCGAAGAAGGCCGTGTTCTTCACGCACGCCGTGCCGCTGGACACGCACGCGCACCGGGCCCGCGCGCGCTTTGCGTCGCAGCGCGATACGCTGGTGTTCACGCTGCTCACCACGCGCTCGCACGACCAGTACAACACCACCATCTACGGCATGGACGACCGCTACCGCGGCGTGTTCGGCCAGCGCCGCGTGGTGTTCATCCACGCCGACGACATCCGCCAGCTCGGCATGAAGGACGGCGACTGGGTCGACATCCAGACCGTGTGGAGCGACGGCCAGGAGCGCCGCGCCGACCGCTTCAAGCTGGTCGCGTACGACATCCCGCGCGGCAACCTCGCGGCCTACTACCCCGAGACGAATCCGTTGGTGCCGCTGTCGTCGGTGGCCGAGAACGCGGGCACGCCGACCTCCAAGTCGATCCCCGTGGTGCTGTCGCTGCATGTGGCGCCGGTCGCGGCGCAGGCTGACGCCGTGGCGGCATGAGCGATTCCGGGTTCGACGCCGACGCTTTCTCCATCGCGATCCTGCGCGCGCTCGCCGAAGCACCGGGCGAGGGCGGCATGTCGCTGCCGCGCCTGGGCAAGCGGCTGGGGCAGGGCGCGAGCGTGGTCATGCGCCAGCTCACGCTGATGGGCGATGCCGCACTGGGCGGCGTGCGCGGACCGGGCTGGGTGCGCGTGGTGCAGCTGGACGATCGCTGGGTCGCGCACCTCACCGACGCCGGGCGCGCGGTGGTCGAGCGCCTGCCGGCTGACGAAAAACCCGGCTGAGCGGACAATGGCCGCGGCCATGACAGACACCCCCGAACCTGACTCCCTGCCACCCCTCGCACGGCATGCCGTGCATGTCTTCGGCGAGCGCGGCCTCGCGCCCGAGGGCGTGGTGCGCGACGACACGCTGGCCGCCGAGGTGCCGGTGGCGCTGGTGTTCAACGGCGTCTCGCACGCGGTGATGATGGCCACGCCGCAAGACCTCGAGGCCTTCGCGCTGGGCTTTGCACTCAGCGAAGGCATCCTCGACAGCGCCGCCGATTGCCGCGGCATCGACGTGCGAACGGTCGAAGCCCTCGATGCGGGCCTGCCCGAAGGCATGCCGGGCATCGAGGTGCAGCTCGAAGTGTCCACGCGCAGCTTCGAACGCCTGAAGGACCGCCGCCGCAGCCTCGCGGGCCGCACCGGCTGCGGCGTGTGCGGCGTCGAAAGCTTCGCGGGGCTTGACCTGTCGCCGCAGCGCGTGCCGCCGCGCGACTGGATCGAACGCATCGACCTGGCCACCGTGTTGCGCGCCTTCGCCGCCATGCCGCCGCGCCAGGTGCTCAATGCCGAAGCCGGCGCGATCCACGCGGCGGCCTGGGCCACGGTCGACGGCGAACTCACCGACCTCATGGAAGACGTCGGCCGTCACAACGCGCTCGACAAGCTGCTCGGCGCGCTGGCGCGTGCGAATCGGCTGCAGGAGCCAGGCTTCGTGCTGATGTCCAGCCGCGGCAGCCACGAGCTGGTGCGCAAGTGCGCGCGCCTGGGCATCGCGGCGATGGCGACCATCTCGGCGCCGACCGCGATGGGCGTGCGCATGGCCGAGCTCAGCGGCCTGCGTTTCTGGGGGCTGTGCCGCGCGCCGCGCGGCGTGCTTTACGCCAACGGGCTCGGTGCGCCGAGCGCCAGCACCGCGTCGGCCACGGCCTCGATGCCCTGATCCGAGAGGTCGGTTGCTCCCACGCGCTGGCGCTTGGCCCACGCGCGAAAGTGCGTTTCCTGCGACTTCTGGTAGTGCGGGTCGTAGTGCAACGACATCAGCTCGGCGAACAGGTGCGGCAGGTCGGCCTCGTGGGCCCACTGCTGCCAGCGCGTCACCGTTTCCTTGCCCTGCAGTTCCTTGAGCACGCCCATCTTCTCGGCGAGCGCCGCGCGGTCGTCGCCCAGGTAGGCGTAGTCGCGCAGCAGGTAGGCCAGCCGCGCCTCGGGCGTGGCTTCCACCTCGATGCACGGCGCGGCGCGCATCTGCGCCACCAGCGACAGCGGCAGCGACAGCCGTCCGATGCGCACGCTCTCGCCCTCGACATACAGCGGGCGCGAGAGGTCGATGGCTTCGAGCACGGTCGCGATGCGCGTCTCGAACTGCTTTTGCGACGGCTGCGCCACGCCCGGCAGCGCGCCGAGCAGCGAGCCCTTGTGGTTGGCGAAGGCTTCCAGGTCGAGCACCTGCGCGCCGCGTTCGGCCAGCGCGTGCAGCACGCGCGTCTTGGCGCTGCCGGTGGCGCCGCAGACCACGCGCAGGTCGAGCTGCGGCGTCAGCGCATCGAGCTGCGAGATCACGTGGCGGCGAAAGCTCTTGTAGCCGCCCGCGAGCTGCTGCGCGTCCCAGCCCACGAGCCGCAGCCAGGTGACCATCGAGCCGCTGCGCATGCCGCCGCGCCAGCAGTAGACCAGCGGCTTCCACTTCTCGGGCCGGTCGGCCAGCGTGTCGCGCAGGTGCGTCGCGATGTTGGCCGCCACCATGGCCCCGCCGATGCGGCGCGCCTCGAAGGCGCCGGTCTGCACGTAGACCGTGCCGACGATGTGGCGCTCTTCGTCGTTGAGCACGGGGCAGTTGATGGCGCCGGGGATGTGGTCGAGCGCGAACTCGGCGGGCGAGCGGGCGTCGATGATCGAATCGAAGGCGTGGCGGTCCGCCACCCGGACGGGCTGGCGATGACTCATGGCTGAAGGGACCTCATGCCCCGATTGTCGGCCACTCAGGCGTAGGCGGGACCTAGGCCTTTTCGCAAGCGAGCACTCGCCAAGTCGACAAAGGTGACCAGCACGAACATCGCGATCAGCACCGTCATCGCCTGCTGCTGCTGGAAGATCGACAGGTGGAAGTACAGCAGCTGGCCCAGCCCGCCGCCGCCCACGAAGCCCAGCACGGCCGCCATGCGGATGTTCATTTCCCAGCGGTAGAGCGTGTAGGCCACCCACTGCGGCAGCACGATCGGCAGGCTGGCGTAGCTGAAGGCGGTGACCGGGCCCGCGCCCGAGAGCGCCAGCGCCTGCTCGGGCTCGCGCGGCGCGTTCTCCAGCGCTTCGGCGAACAAGCGGCCGAGCACGCCGGTCGTGTGCAGCGACAGCGCCAGCGCGCCCGCGAACGGCCCGATGCCGGCGGCCAGCACCATCAGCGCGGCCCACACCAGTTCGGGCACGCTGCGCAGGAAGTTGAGCACGAAGCGCGCGCCGTGGCGCAGCGGCCCGCCGATGCGGCCCGACGCCGGCAGCGCGAGCACGGCGCCCGCCACGGCGGCCAGCACGGTGCCCAGCGCCGACACCGCCAGCGTCTGCAACGCGCCGTGGCCGACCTTGGCCAGGAACTCGGGCGACACGTCGGGCGGGAAGAACTCGGCGATGAACTTGCCCATGAGCCTGAGCGATTCGGCCGAGCCCAGCGCGCCGTAGTCGATGCCCAGGTAGACGAAGCTCGCGACCACGGCCGCGGCGATCAGCGCCACGGCGAGCCAGCAGCGCAGGCACAGGGGAGGGCGTGGCGGCAGCGTCGTCATGCGAGGAGCTTTCGCAGCGCGTTGCTGAGCATGTCGGCCAGCAGCACGAGCGCGAGAAACACCAGCAGGATGCTGCTGGCCTCGCCGCCGTTGAGCATCTTCATCGACTGGTCCATCAGCTGCCCGAGGCCGCCCGCGCCCACGAAGCCCATCACCACCGAGGCGCGCACCGCACATTCCCAGCGGTACACGGTGTACGAGGCCAGCTCCTGCGCCGTGTGCGGCAGCAGGCCGTAGCACAGCGCCGCGAGCCGGCCGCTGCCGCTTTCGAGCAGGGCGCGCGCGGGGCGCGTGTCGGTCGATTCGAGGATCTCGGCGTAGACCTTGCCCAGCATGCCGCCGTAGGTGATGGCCAGCGCCAGCACGCCGGCCGCGGGGCCGAGCCCGAGCGCGCGCACGAACAGCAGCGCCCACACGATCTCGGGAATGGCGCGCAGCACCATCAGCAGCCAGCGCGCTGCTTGGCGGACGATGCCGGCCTGCATGCGGCCGGGGCCGGGCCCGATGCGCGAGATGGACAGCGCACGCGTGGTCACGAAGCCCAGCGGCGCGCCGATCAGCAGCGCCATGGCCGTGCCGGCCGTGGCCATGGCCAGCGTCTCGAGCGTGGCCTTGGCAAGCAGCGCGAGAAAGGCCGGCGAGCTGTCGGGCGGAAAGAAGCCCGCAAGAAAGCCGCCGATGACGGCGAGGTTGCCGCTGCCGAACAGCGCCCAGGGCTTGAATTCGGAGAGCGCGAGCACCGGCCACGCAATAACCAGTGCCGCGAGCCAGCCGGCCAGGCGGCGGCCCGCGTGCGGATCGCGCAGGGCGGGGCGGGCGAGTGTCGCCGTCACGGGCAGTCCGGCCGATGGAAGGCCGGCTCGACCGCGCCGGCCGTGAGGGCGACCGGCCCTTGCGTCGCCACACCGCCTTCGCTCGCATAGAGCGCCTCGAGCAGCGCCGGCGTCGCCTCGGCGGCCGGCAGGTCGAAGGCCACCTGCCCGTCGCGCATGCCCACGATGCGCGGGAACCAGCGCAGCGCCAGGTCGACCGCGTGCAGCGACGCCACCAGCGTGGCACCGGTCGATTCGCTCTGCGCCACCAACTGGCCCACGGCCGCGTGCGCCAGCGTGGGGTCGAGCGCCGACACCGGCTCGTCGGCCAGCAGCAGTGCGGGGCGCTGGTACAGCACGCGGGCGATGCCCACGCGCTGCAGCTGGCCGCCCGAGAGGCGGTCGCAGCGGTCGAACAGCCGGTCTTCGAGCGCGAGCCGGGCCAGCGCCGCGTGCGCGCCCGCGATGTCGGATGGATAGAACAGCGAACCCAGCGCGCGCGCCGTCGACCACTGGCCGAGCCGGCCCGCGAGCACGGCCGTGACCACGCGCAGGCGCGGCGCGATCGGCGGCGCCTGGTGCACGGCGCCGATGCGCGCGCGCAACTGCTTGAGCGCACGCGCCGACAACTGCCACGGGTGCTGGCCCAGCGCCTGCACCTGGCCTTCACCGGGCCGCAGCGCCGCACCGAGCACGCGCAGCAGCGTGGTCTTGCCCGCGCCCGAGGGCCCGATGACGGCGATGCGCTCGCCGTCGCGCGCGGCCAGCGTCACGCCGGCCAGCGCGCGCTGGCCGTTGGGGTGCACCACGCCCGCGCTGTCGAGCGAAAAACTCATCCGCGCATTCCGCTCACTTGATGAGGCCGGCCGACTTGCCCGCCGTCTCGATGCCGTCGTAGTTCGACGACTTGGTGGGAATGAACTTGCTCGCGCGCTGCAGCGCCATGATCTCCTTGTGCGCGGGGTTGGCCGGGTCCAGCTTCAGGAAGGCGTCGGTCAGCTTCTTCGTCACGGCGGCGTCCAGGCCGGGGCGCACGGTCCAGTTGTAGTCGTAGTAGGTCGGCGTGGTGGCCAGCACGCGCACCTTGGCGGCGTTGGGGTTCTTGGCCTCGACCAGCTTGTCCCACACCGAGGCGTTGAGCACGCCCGCTTCGGCGCGCGAGGCGGCCACGAAGGCCACGGTGGCGTCGTGCGCGCCCGAGAACGCGACGGTCTTGAAGTCCTTCTCGGGGTTGATGCCGGCCTGCAGCAGGAAGTAGCGCGGCATCAGGCTGCCCGAGGTGGACGAGGGCGCGCCGAAGGCAAAGGTCTTGCCCTTCAGGTCGGCCAGGGTCTTGGCGGGGCTGTCGATCGGCACGATGAACTTGCTGGTGAACACCTCGTCTTCCGCGCGCTGCACGATCGGCACCGCGCCGCCGTTGGTGCGGATGCGCGCCTGCACGAAGGTGAAGCCGCCCAGCCACGCCAGGTCGATCTTGTTCGTGGCAAGGCCCTCGACCACGGCGGCGTAGTCGGTCACGGGCGTGAACTGCACGTCCATGCCGGTTTCCTTCTTCAGGTAATCGCCCAGCGGCGTGAACTTGCGCTGCAGCTCGGTGGGCGCCTCGTCGGGAATGGCCGACACGCGCAGCACGCCCTGGGCGAAGGCGCCCACGGCGGTGAGGGACAGGGCCAGCGCGAGCGCGAGCCGGGACACGGTTTGTTTCGTTTGCATGGTGTGATGACGCGTTCAGTGGAAAAAGAAAAGGGTGTGTCGGGGCACTCGGGCAGACGGCGGTGCGGGCTTCGATAATCGCGGCTTGTTCCATTCGACCGACCTGCCGCCATGATCGAAGCCGCACCTTCCAAGCTCCTGAATCCGTTGGCGCCGCTGCGGCTCACCAGCTTCTCGCATGGGGGCGGCTGCGGCTGCAAGATCGCGCCGGGCGTGCTGTCGCAGATCCTCAAGAACCATGCGGGCGGGCTGATTCCGCCCGAGCTCATGGTCGGCATCGAGACCGCCGACGACGCGGCAGTCTACCGGCTCAACGACGAGCAGGCGCTGATCGCCACCACCGATTTCTTCATGCCCATCGTGGACGACCCCTACGAGTTCGGCCGCATCGCCGCGACCAACGCGATCAGCGACGTCTACGCGATGGGCGGGAGCCCGATCATGGCGCTGGCGCTGGTCGCCATGCCGATCAACCAGCTGCCGGTGGAGGTCATCGCCGAGATCGTGCGCGGCGGGCAGGACGTGTGCCGCGCGGCCGGCATTCCCATTGCGGGCGGCCACACCATCGACTCGGTTGAGCCCATCTACGGGCTGGTCGCGATGGGGCTGGTGCACCCCAAGCGCGTGCGGCGCAATGCCGACGCGCAGGCGGGCGACGTGCTGGTGCTGGGCAAGCCGCTGGGCGTGGGCGTGCTGTCGGCGGCGCTCAAGAAGCAGCAGCTGTCCGAGGCCGGCTACCGCCAGCTGATCGAGAACACGACCAAGCTCAACACGCCCGGCATCGCGCTGTCGGCGCTCGACGGCGTGCATGCGCTGACCGACGTCACCGGCTTCGGCCTGGCCGGCCACGCGCTCGAACTCGCGCGCGGCGCGGGGCTCGCGGCGGTGGTCGAGTGGTCGCGCGTGCCGCTGCTCGACAACGTGATCGCCATGGCCGGCGGCGGGTTGGTCACCGGCGCGTCGGGCCGCAACTGGGCGGGCTACGGCGCCGACGTGCAGTTGCACGAAGGCCTGCCGGCCACCGCGCAGGCGCTCATGACCGACCCGCAGACCTCGGGCGGCCTGCTCGTGAGCTGCGCGCCCGAGGCGGCCGAGGCGGTGCTGGAGATCTTCCGCAACGAAGGCTTCGGGCAGGCGGCGGTCATCGGTCGCGTGGAAGCTGGCGCGCCGGGCCTCGCCGTGTTGCCGTAGCCCTCGGTATTTCCCCCTCCCCCGCTGGGGGAGGGCAGGGGTGGGGGCCAGCGGCGTTCGATCAGGCACAACCGTCGTGCGAGCGCCGCGTGCCCCCATCCCAACCTTCCCCCGGGAGGGGAAGGAGCAAGACAAGGGGCCGGTGCGGCAATAACCCTTGAGTCCGCCGGTGCCGGTAGGCGTCGGCTATCGTTCGCGCCATGAACGCTTCCCTTCGCCTTGGCTGGCGCACGCTCTGGCGCGACCTGCGCGCCGGCGAGCTGCGCCTCTTGATCGTGGCAGTGGTGCTGGCCGTGGCCGCGCTCACGGCGGTCGGCTTCTTCGCCGACCGATTGCAGGGCGGGCTGCAGCGCGACGCGCGCCAGCTGCTGGGTGGCGACGCGGTGGTCGTGAGCGACAACCCGACGCCCGAAACTTTCATTGCACAGGCGAAGTCGCTGGGCCTTGCGGGCACCGGCACCTTCGGCTTTCCCACCATGGCGCGGGCCGAGGACGCCCAGGGCGGCGCCAGCAAGCTCGTGGCCCTGAAGGCCGTGACGCCGGGCTACCCGTTGCGCGGCAACCTGCAGACGGCCACCACGGCCGAGGGTGCGGGCGCGGTGACGCGCGACGTGCCGGCGTCGGGCGAGGTCTGGGTCGATGCCTCGCTGCTCGACTCGCTGGGCCTGAAGGTCGGCGACACGCTGCTGCTGGGCGACACCGGCCTGCGCGTGGGCCGCGTGATCACGCTCGAGCCCGACCGGGGCGCGGGCTTCATGAGTTTTTCGCCGCGCGTGATGCTCAACCAGGCCGACGTGGCGCGCACCGGCCTCGTGCAGCCGGCCAGCCGCGTGGGCTACCGCTACGCCGTGGCGGGCGACGATGCCGCCGTGAAGCGTTTCACCGAATGGGCCGACGCCACCATCAAGAAGGGCGAATTGCGCGGCGTGCGGCTCGACTCCTTCGAGGGCGGCCGGCCCGAGATGCGCCAGACGCTGGACCGCGCCGAGAAATTCCTGAGCCTCGTTGCGCTGCTCGCGGCGCTGCTGTCGGCCGTGGCCGTGGCGCTGGCCGCGCGCGGCTTTGCGGCCAGCCACCTGGACGACTGCGCCATGCTGCGCGTGCTGGGCCAGAGCCAGCGCACCATCGCCGCGGCCTACGCCTTCGAGTTCGCCGTGATCGGCACCGTGGCCAGCGCGATCGGCGTGGCCATCGGCTTTGCCGTGCACTATGTGTTCGTGCTGCTGCTGGCCGGGCTGGTCGAGACCGCCTTGCCCGCCGCCACGCTGTGGCCCGTGGCCTTTGGCCTGGGCATGGGGCTCACGCTGCTGTTCGCCTTCGGCCTGCCGCCGGTGCTGCAACTGGCGCGCGTGCCGCCGCTGCGCGTGATCCGTCGCGACGTGGGCGGGCTCAAGCCCGCGTCGCTCGCCGTGCTCGGCATCGGCGTGGCAGGCTTTGCGGCGCTGCTGATGGCGGCCAGCAGCGACATCAAGCTGGGCCTGATCGCAGTCGGCGGCTTTGCCGGTGCCGTGGCCGTGTTCGCGCTGCTGAGTTGGTTGGCCGTGAAGGTGCTGCGCCGCAGCGTCAACGAGACCACCGCGCCGCGCTGGCTGGTGTTGGCCACGCGGCAGATCTCGGCGCGGCCGGCCTACGCCGTGGTGCAGGTCAGCGCGCTCGCCGTGGGCCTGCTGGCGCTGGTGCTGCTCGTGCTGTTGCGCACCGACCTCGTGGCGAGCTGGCGCAAGGCCACGCCGCCCGACGCGCCCAACCGCTTCGTCATCAACGTGATGCCCGAGCAGAGCGACGCGTTCCAGAAGACGCTGCGCGACGCGGGCGTCGCCAAGTTCGACTGGTACCCGATGATCCGCGGCCGGCTGGTGGCGATCAACGACAAGCCCGTGACGCCCGACGACTACACCGAGGACCGCGCCAAGCGCCTGGTGGACCGCGAGTTCAACCTGAGCAACAGCACCGAGGCGCCCGCGCACAACAGCGTCACCGCCGGCGCCTGGACGCCCGAGGCGAAGAACGAGGTGAGCGTGGAAGAAGGCCTGGCCCAGACGCTGGGCCTGAAGCTGGGCGACACCCTGCGCTTCGACATCGGCGGCATGCAGAACGACGCGCGCATCACCTCGCTGCGCAAGGTCGACTGGGGCTCGCTGCACGCCAACTTCTTCGTGATGTACACCGTGGCCTCGCTGGCCGACGTGCCCGTGACCTACATGGGCGCCTTCCGCGCGCCCGAGACGCGCGGCTTCGACAACGCGCTGGTGCGCAGCTTTCCCAACGTGACCAACGTCGACATGAGCGCCACCATCAACCAGGTGCAGCGCGTGCTCGACCAGGTGGTGCGCGCGGTCGAATTCTTGTTCGGCTTCACGCTGGCGGCCGGGCTGGTGGTGCTGTTCGCCGCCGTCACCGCCACGCGCGAAGAGCGTGCGCGCGAGTTCGCCGTGATGCGCGCCGTGGGCGCACGCGCCAGCCTGCTGCGGCAGGTGCAGCGCGCCGAGCTGGTCGGCGTCGGCCTGCTGGCGGGCTTCCTGGCGAGCATCGTGGCCTCGGTGATCGGCTGGGGGCTGGCGCGCTACGTGTTCGAGTTCACCTGGACCGCGTCGCCGCTCGTGCCGGTGGCGGGCGCGCTGGCCGGTGCGGTGCTCGCGCTGGCGGCGGGGTGGTGGGGCCTGCGCGATGTGCTGCGCCGGCCGGTGGTCGACACGCTGCGCCGCGCGGCCGAGTAGGGCCGCGCAGGCCCGTACAGTTTTTTTCTTTCGCGATCGGCAGGACGGGGCCGGGGATGCAATACATTCCCCGGCCCCGTATTCAATTCAGAAGAGAAATTCCTGCATGCGCTTGGCGTCATTCCAGATCACCAACTATCGCTCGATCCACGACAGCGGCTCCATCGATTCCTCCCAGATCACAGCGATCCTCGGCCGAAATGACAGCGGCAAGTCGAACCTGCTGCGCGCGTTGCACAGCCTGAACCCGACCGACGGGCTCACGGCACTCAGCCCCATCAAGGACTTCCCCCGGCACCGCCGCCTGGACGAATGCACCGACGACACCCCCGTCGTGCACACGCGCTGGGACCTCGATGCCTCCGAACAGCTGGCGCTCGCCGCCATCCTGCCGCGCGCGGCCGGCGTGCGCCAGGTCACGGCCGGCCGCGGCTACGGCGCCACGCGCACGACCGGCTTCGAGGGTCTGGGCCCGCTGTCGATCGACGTGAGCGACATCAAGGCCAAGGTGCGCAAGATCGTGCCCGCCGTGAAGGCTGCGGCCGAGAAGGTCGCCGACGAGTTGAAGGCGTCGCTCGAACAGGAGGCCGACGCCTTCGACGCCGCCATGATCCCGAGCCCCGACTTCGTCAAGTGGTCGGCCGGCGCGTTGCTGGCGCTGCAGGCGCTGCGCCAGGCACTGGCCACCGCCGGCGCCGAGATCGCCGACAAGCAGGCGCAGATGCTGACCGAGCTCGAGGAGCTGGCACGCACGATCGACAACGACCAGCCCGCGCTGGCCCGCGCCCGCGCCTGGGTGCTGGAGAAACTGCCGCGCTTCATCTACGTCGAGGACTACGCCTCGCTGCCCGGCCGCCAGAACATCGCCGAATACCTCACGCGCAAGGGCTGGGGCGAGCGCACGGCGGGCGAGCGCAATTTCGAGAAGCTGTGCCAGGTGGCGGGGCTCGACCCGCAGCAGCTGCAGGACCTGCTGGCGAAGAACGACCTGGCGACGCGCAATCAGTTGGTGAACCGGGCGGGTGCCGTCGTGACCGCCGAGATCCGCCGGCTGTGGAAGGACCGCCCGCTCAAGATCCGTTTCAATCTCGATGGGCAGCACCTGGAGACGCTGGTGTCGGACCCGAACGGCGCCTACGAGGTCGAAGTGAACCTCGACGAGCGCAGCCGCGGCTTCCAGTGGTTCTTCTCGTTCTACATCGCGTTCTTCGCCGGCACCCGGGGCGTGGCCGCCGGTGACGTCGTGCTGCTGCTCGACGAGCCCGGGCTGCACCTGCACGCGCGCTCGCAGGCCGACCTGCTCGCGCACCTGGAGAACGACTTCGGCCACCAGATCCTCTACACCACGCACTCGCCGTTCATGGTGCCGGCGCACCGGCCCGACGCCGTGCGCGCGGCCCACATAGACGACGTGGCGGGCACCACGGTGCGCGCGGCAACGCCGGAAGATGCGCGCACGCTGTTCCCGCTGGACGCGCTGACGGCGCTGTGGGGCCGCACGGCTGCGCCGGTGCAACCGCAGCCGGCCCCCGTGGCGGCTGCGCCAGCCCCGCAGCCGGTCGAAGCGCCCGCCCTCGCGGTCGCGGCCTGACGCATCCGCCCCCGCCCGCCGTTCAGCGGCGCGGCGGGCGGTTGTCTTTCTCTTCCTCGTCGGCGGTCGCAGTGAACATGTGTTCACTCGCGAAGTCCACAAACGCCCGCACCTTCGGCGACAACTGCCGGCTCGACGGCCACAGCGCCGAGAACTGTCCCTGCCGCACGACGTGCGCGGCCAGCACGCGCTGCAGGTCGCCGCGGCGCAGCGCGTCGCGCGCCAGGAAGTCGGGCATGTACGCAATGCCCAGGCCTGCGACGGCGGCGCCCAGCATGGCTTCCATGTTGTTGCAGACCAGGCCCGGCGGCAGCTGGGGCGGCAGGCCGGGCAGGTCCCAGTCCTCGATCCTTCCGCCGGTCACGAACTTGTAGCGCAGGCAGCTGTGGCGGGCGAGGTCGGCCGGCACCTGCGGCACGCCGTGCCGTGTCAGGTAGGCCGGCGAGGCCGCGAGCACGAAGCTGAACGGGCCGAGGCGGCGCGCCACGAGCTGCGAATCGACCAGCTCGCCACTGCGGATGGCCACGTCGACACCTTCGGCCACCACGTCGACCAGCCGGTCGTTGAAGTCGAGGTCGAGTTCGATCTCGGGAAAGCGCGCCTTGAATGCGGGAAGGATCGGCAGCAGAAAGCGGTAGCCGATGGTCGGCAGGCTCACGCGCAGGCGGCCGCGCGGCGTGGCGACGGCGTCCTGCAGCATGGCGCGCGCATCGCCGAGCTCGTCGAGGATGCGGCGGCAGCGCTCGTGGAACATCGTGCCCTCGGCCGTCAGCCGCACCTGCCGCGTGGTGCGGTGGAACAGCCGCACGCCCACCTGCGCCTCGAGCCGCGCCACGTTCTTGCCCACGGCCGAGGCCGAGATGCCCAGGTCGCGGCCCGCGCGCGCAAAGCTCTGCAGGTCGGCCGCCCGCACGAAGGATTCGAGTCCGCTGAAGCTGTCCATGGGCTTGACTGGCAACCTTGGGTTGGCAGTGTGAGGAGCTGAGGGCCCATTTTCGTTTCATTGAATCCTTTTTATCTTCGCTTCACGCATTTCCCTTTTCCTTCTCCCGCGTGAAAGCCCTCCCGATGTCTTCCCCCGATTCCCACAAGGCCTGGCTGCTCGCCGCCGTCTGCCTGGCCGCGCTCGGCATGCCGCTGAGCTTCACCGGCCCGGCCGTGGTGCTGCCCGCGATCCGCGACGCGCTGGGCGGCACGCCGGTGCAACTCAACTGGGTGACCAACGCCTTCATGCTGAGCTTCGGTGCCACGCTGATGGCGGCTGGTGCGCTGGCCGATGCGTACGGGCGCAAGCGCGTCTTCCTGCTGGGCCTGGCGGTGGTGGCGCTGAGCAGCGCGCTGCTGACGCTGGCGCCGGGCATCGTCGCCTTCGACCTCGCGCGCGCCGTGCAGGGGCTGGGCTCGGCGGCGGCCTTCGCGGCGGGCACGGCGGCGCTGGCGCAGGTGTTCGACGGGCCCGCGCGGCTGCGGGCGTTCAGCCTCATCGGTACCTCGTTCGGCGTGGGGCTGTCGTGCGGATCGATCCTCTCGGGCTGGCTGGCCGACACCGTCGGCTGGCACGCCGTGATGCTGAGCCCCGGCGCCGTGAGCCTCGTCGCGCTGGGCCTGGCCGCGCCGCGCATGCGCGAGTCGCGCAACCCGCAGGCGAGGGGGCTGGACGTGCCGGGCACGCTCAGCTTCACGGCCGCGCTGAGCCTGCTCACGCTGGGCGTGCTGCAGGCGCCCGACAGCGGCTGGGGCAGCCCGTGGGTGCTCGTGGCGCTGGCCGGCGCGCTGGTCATGGGCGCGGCCTTCATCGCCATCGAGCGGCGCGTGGCGCATCCGATGCTCGACCTGTCGCTGTTCCGCTTTCCGCGCTTCGTCGGCGTGCAACTGCTGGCCGCGGCGCCGGCCTACGGCTTTGTCGTGCTGCTGGTGCTGCTGCCGATCCGCTTCATCGGGCTCGAAGGGCGCAGCGCGCTGGAGGCGGGCGGCTTCATGTTCGCGCTGTCGGGGCCGATCCTGGTGGTGCCGACGCTCGCCGCATGGCTCGCGCACCGCTTCTCGGCGGGCGTGATCTCGGCGGTGGGGCTGCTCGTGTGCGCCGCGGGGCTTGTGTGGCACAGCCGCTGCGCACCGGGCACGCCTTTGCACGGCCTTGTGGGCCCGCTGCTGCTGATCGGCGCGGGCATCGGCCTGCCTTGGGGGCTGATGGACGGCCTGGCCGTGAGCGTGGTGCCGCGCGAGCGGGCGGGCATGGCGTCGGGCATCTTCAACACCGTGCGGGTCGCGGGGGAGGGCATTGCGCTGGCGCTGGTGGGGGCGGGGCTCACGGCGCTGGTGGCGTTGCAGCTGAAGGCGTCATCGTCGCCTTCGCCCGTGGCGGTGTCGCAGGCGGCGCAGCGCGTGGCGACGGGCGACCTGGCGCAGGCGCTGGCCTTGCTGCCGGGCATGGACCGCGCCGCGCTGCTGCATGCGTATGGCGCCGCGTTCGGGACGCTGCTGTGCGTGCTGGCCGGGGTGACGGTGTTGACGGCGGTGGTGGTGTTTGCGTTCCTGCGCGGCGATGCGTCCGCGCGAGGCCACGCTGAAACGCTGGGCCAGAACGCCTGAGTCGCCTCACCCCGCACCCGATGAGGTGCTTTCATGGACACGTCATGCGCCGTTGCCAGCATCCCCGCTCGATCAACAGGAGCGGAGTGCGAGATGGTGATGAACAACAGTCGACGGGTCGTGGGAGCAGCTGCCACGGTGATTGCAGCGTGCGTGATGGCCGCATGCGGTGGCGGTGGGGGCGGCGGTGTCGCGTTCCCGCCGATCACCGTGGCGCCGCCGCCGGCACCTGCGCCTGCCCCCGCGCCGCAGGGCAAGGCGATCGACCTCACGATCCTGCACATCGACGACCACCACTCCAACCTCGAAGCCAAGGACAAGACGCTGCAGCTCAACGCAGGCGGCGGCGCGCCGGTGGCGGTCACGGTCAATGCGGCGGGCTTTCCGCGCGTCACCGCGGCGATCCAGGCGCTGGCCGCGCAGTCGCCGAACGTGCTGAAGCTGCATGCCGGCGACGCGCTCACCGGCACCCTGTACTTCAACCGCGCGGGCGCCGACGGCGAGGCCGATGCGGCGCTGATGAACACCGTGTGCTTCGACGCCTTCACGCTGGGCAACCACGAGTTCGACAAGGGTGACACCGGCCTGAAGGGCTTTCTCGACCTGCTGCGCAAGGGCAACTGCCAGACGCCGGTGCTCAGCGCCAACGTGAACTTCGGCGCCCAATCAGCGCTGCATCCGTCGAAGGCGCCCGGCTACGTGAAGCGCTCCACGGTGCTCGAGCGCGGCGGCGAGAAGATCGGCCTGGTCGGCCTGACCATCGCGGGCAAGACCAAGGCCTCGTCCAGCCCCGACCCCGACACCACCTTCGAGGACGAAACCGTCGCCGCCCAGCGCGAGATCGACCTGTTGCGCGCCCAGGGCGTGAACAAGATCGTCGTCATGAGCCATATCGGCTACGAATACGACAAGCAGGTCGCGTCGCGCCTGAGCGGCGTCGATGTCGTGGTGGGCGGTGATTCGCACACGCTCATCGGCCCCGACGCGCTCACCCGCTACGGCGTGGGCTCGCCGGCCGGCGCCTACCCCACGGCCCTGACCGACAAGGACGGCAAGAAGGTCTGCCTGGTCCACGCCTGGGAGTACAGCCAGGTGGTCGGCGAGCTGAAGGTGAGCTTCGATGAGAAGGGCGACGTCACGGCCTGCAGCGGCACGCCGCACGTGTTGATCGGCGACGACTTCCGCGTCGGCGGCAAGGCCGTCGATGCCAACCAGCGCAGCGCCCTCCTGGCCGACGTGGCGGCCAGCGGCTTCCTGCGCGTGACCACGCCCGACCCCACGGCCACCGCCGTGCTGCAGCCCTTCAAGGACAAGGTGGCGGTGTTCAACACCACGCTGGTGGCCACCGTGACCGAAGAGCTGTGCTCGCGCCGCGTGCCCGGCGGCACGGGCACCGTCGACTACTCGCGCTCCAGCGTCTCGTGCAACGCGCTGGGCAGCGTGAGCCTGCGCGGCGGCGACATCCAGCAGATGGCGGCGCAGGCCTACCTGGAGATCGGCCACAGCAAGTACGGCGGCGCCGACATCTCGCTGCAAAGCGGCGGTGGCGCGCGCATTCCGCTGGTGCCGGGCAACGTCACCGCGGCGAGCGTGATCCAGGTGCTGCCCTTCGGCAACATGCTGTTCCGCCTCGACGTCACTGGCCGCGAGGTCAAGGGCATGCTCGAAGACGGCCTGCAGGCCGTGTACGGCCCGGGCGGCTCCACCGGCCCGTACCCCTACACCGGCGGCCTGCGCTTCGACGTCGACGCCACGCAGGCCAACGGCCAGCGCGCCAGCAACATCGAGGTGCGCGCGCCCGGCACCGGCGTGTGGGGCCCGCTCGACCTGGACAAGACCTACAAGCTGTTCGTGCTGAGCTTCAACGCCAGCGGCGGCGACGGCTACAAGACGCTGGCCGCCGTGCCCGCGGCGCGGCGCCTGGACATCGGCGTGCTCGATGCCGATGTGTTCTTCAACTACATCGAGTCCAAGCCCAAGGATGTGGGCTCGGGCCTGTCGCTGTTGCAGAAGCTGCCGGTCGAGCTGTACAGCACCAAGTCGTACAAGGCGCCTTGAGGCCAGGACGCATGCGCAGGCGTCGGGCAGGGTGTCGTCGCACGGAAAGTCGGTGGATCTTCCTGTCCAATAGCGGCATGGAACATTCACCGAACGACGTGACAGAGCGCCTGAACGACCTCGAGATCAAGTCGAGCTATGCCGAAGACCTGCTCGAGCAGCTGAACATGACGATCTACCGGCAACAGCAGCAGATCGACAGCCTGATCCTGCAGGTCGCGCAGCTGCGGCTGCAAAGCCAGAACGCAGGGCAGGATGGGGGCGCACGCAACCTGCGCGACGAACTCCCACCCCACTATTGAGGAAGATCGCTCAGCCGTGCGCGTGCCAGAGCACGGCGAAGAAATGGCAGGTGCTGCCCCCGAGCACGAACAGGTGCCACACCGAATGCGCGTAGCGCACCTTGTTGTCGAACAGGAACACCACGGCCCCGGCCGTGTAGAACAGCCCGCCGGCCACGAGCCAGGCCAGCCCCGCCGATGACATGCGCTCGTACAGCGGCACCGCCGCCATCAGCGCCATCCAGCCCATCGCCACGTACAGGCCAGTGGACCACAGCGGGTGCTGCAGGCGGTTGAACAGCTTGGCGCCCACGCCCAGGACAGCCGCGGCGGTGATGGCGCCGAACAGCGTCCAGCCCCAGGGGCCGCGCAGCACGCCGAACAGGAAGGGCATGTAGCTGCCCGCAATGAACAGGTAGATGGCCGCGTGGTCGAGCCGGTTGAACCAGGCCTTGGCGCGGCCGATGGGCAGCGCGTGGTACAGCGTGGAGATCAGGTACAGCACGATGGCCGTGCCCGCGAAGAGCGAGGCGCCCACCACGGCCGCGGCCTGGCCCTTCTGGGCGGCGCTGTAGACCAGGATCGGCAGCGAGGCGATCGCCAGCAGCAGGCCCAGGCCGTGGCTCAGGGCGTTGAAGAGCTCTTCCATCGCGGTCTGGTCGCGCGCGGCGGACGCCTGCTTTTTCTGCAGATCGGTGGAACGGGCGGGCTGCAGCTGCAGCGGCGGGCTATTCGTCATCAGGAACAGAGCCTCCGGGATCGGTGTTGGTTCCGCAAAAAAACCGCGAAACCGGCAGATCATGTTACTTGACCTGCTGTTTGCCGAGTTTGCGTGCCAATGTGCGCCGATGCATGCCGAGCCGGCGCGCGGTTTCCGAGATGTTGAAGCCGGTCTCGGCCAGCATTTCGTGGATGCGCTCCCACTCCAGCGTCTTGATCGAGGTCGAGCGGTTGGTCAGTTCGACCTCGGTGGTGCCGGCGGCGCGGCCGAAGGCGGCCTCGATGTCGTCGGTGTTCGAGGGCTTGGCCAGGTAGTGGCAGGCGCCGAGCTTGATGGCCTCGACGGCGGTGGCGATGCTTGCGAAGCCGGTGAGCACCACGATCAGCATCTCGGCGTCGTGCCGGTGCAGCATCTGCACGCACGCCAGGCCCGAGGCCTCGCCGTTGAGCTTCAGGTCGACCACCGCGTAGCCGGGCGAGGGGCCGTCGCCTTCCTCGAGCAGCGCTTCCACTTCCTCGAGGTTGCGCGCATGCAGCACGACGTAGCCGCGCCGCTCGAACGAGCGCGCGAGCGTGCGCGCGAAGGCCTCGTCGTCCTCGACGATCAGCAGCTGGCGGACCTCGGCGGTGTCGGGTGTGTGGGTCATGGGCTGCTCGGGGCTGGGGGCGCGGCGTTGTCCGCGAGGGTGGTTGCTGCTTCCTCGTCCTCTTCGAGCACGATGGCCGCCAGCGGCAGCGTGATGGTCACGATGGCGCCGCCCTCGGGGCGGTTGCGCACGGCGACGCGTCCGCCCAGGGTGCGCGCCACGTTCACGACCAGGAACAGGCCCAGCCCGCCGCCGGGGCGGCCCTTGCTCGACTGGTAGGGCTTGCCGAACTCCGCGAGGATGGCCGGCATGAAGCCGGGGCCCGCGTCGGTGACGGTGATGGTGAGCGCGTCGGCGTCGTGCGTGGCTTCCAGGCGCAGCCAGTGCGGCGAGGCCTCGAGCGCGTTGTCGAGCACGTTGCACACCATCTGCTTGATGGCCGAGTCGGACACCATGGGCAGGTCCTGCCCGAACAGGTTCTCGTAGTCGAACTCCTCGACCGGGCGCGTGGTGCGCCATTCTTCGACGAGGTCGTCCAGGAAGGTGCGCACGGTGGTCTCTTCGGACGATTCGCCGCGCGTTTCGCCGGCCGACAGCAGGATGCCGCTCACGATGCTCTTGCAGCGCTGGATCTGCACTTCCATCTCGGCCACTTCCTGCAGCAGCTCGGGGTCGGAGCTGAAGTGCGGCAGCCGGCGCCAGTCGCCGAGGATCACGGCCAGCGTGGCCAGCGGCGTGCCCAGCTCGTGCGCCGCGCCCGAGGCCAGCAGGCCCATGCGCACAATGTGTTCTTCTTCGGAGGCGCGCTGGCGCAGGTCGGCCAGCCGCGCGTCGCGCACGCGCAGGTTGCGGCTGATGCGGGTGATGAAGACCACCAGCAGCGCCGCATTGAGCGCGAAGCACACCAGCATGCCCTGCACGTAGGGGCTCCACAGGCCGCGGTCGTGGTCCAGCGGCAAGGGCAGCGGGCGCGAGAACAGCGCCAGGCCCGCGAAGCACAGGCCGGTGATGACCACGATGGTCCAGGTCGACCAGGCCTTGAGCAGCACCGCGCCCAGGATCACCTGCAGCAGGTACAGGAAGACGAAGGGGTTGGTGGCGCCGCCGCTGAGGTACAGCTGGGCCGTGAGCGTGGCCACGTCGACCAGCAGCGCGACGAACAGCTCTTCGTTGGTCACGCGGCCATGGATGCGCAGGCGCAGCAGGCTCACCATGTTGAACAGCGCGAGGCAGGTGAGCACCTGCAGCATGTGGTTCAGCGGCAGGCGGATGCCGAAGCCGTAGTGCACCACGAGGATGGTGGCCACCTGCCCGACCACGGCGAACCAGCGCAGCTGGATCAGCTGCTGCATGTTCTGGTGGCCGATGGCGTTGTCCAGGCTCGCGACGCCCGCGCGCGGGGCGTGCAGCTCGCCGGCCACCGCGACGAGCTTGTCAGTCGCGGCGGGCATCGGCGGGGTCGGGGCGTGCGGCGTCGGCATGCGGTGCATTTTCGCCGCTGCCGTCTTGCGATGCCCGTCGGCGCCGGTCGTCGCGCCACACGAACCCATAGGCGCCGAGCACCATCAGCGCCAGCCCGTACCAGGTGAGGGCGTAGACGAGGTGGCTGTTGGGGAAGGCGATGACCGTCAGGCCGCCCGCCGGCCACGTGGGCGCGGCCTGTGCGGGCGCGGGCCCGGCCTCGGCATCGACGAAGTACGGCGCCACGTCGGCCAAGCCGCGCGCGGCGGCAATGGCCTGCACGTCGCGCGAGAACCAGCGGTCGGCCGCGGGGTCGTTCGTGCGCAGGAAGCCGCCCTTGGGCTCGGTCAGGCGCAGCAGGCCGGCCACGGTGGTGTCGCCCTGGGGCTCGGGGGCGGTGCGCGCCGCGCGTTCACGCGCTTCAGGCGGCACGAAGCCGCGGTTGACGAGCACGACGCTGCCGTCGGCGGTGCGCAGCGGGGTCAGCACCCAGAAGCCGGCACCGAGCCGGGTGCTGGCCTGTACCAACGCTTCCTTGTCATGGAGGAACGTGCCGCGAAGGCGCACGTGCCGGTATTCGTCGTTGGCCGCGTTGACCGTGGGCCATTCGGATCGCGCCGGCGCGTCGGCGGCCGGGGCGTGCACGCGCTGGTCGACGCGGGCGATGAGATCGAGCTTCCAGGCCCTGCGCTCGACCTGCCAGGTGCCGAGTGCAAGAAAGCCGGCAAAGGCGAGGAGGGCGCAGACCGCCAGCGCCGCACGCGTGACAACGGAGCGCGGGCGGGCGGCCGGGGCCATCAGGGCATGTTCTTCATGTCGTGGACCATGGCCGGCATCATGTTGGTGTTCATGTGATACATGACCCACAGCGAGCCGGCCAGCGTGATGACCACGAGCACCAGCGTGAAGATCAGCGCCAGCATGTTCCAGCCGCCTTCGGACTTGGCGTCCATGTGCAGGAAGTACACCATGTGGACCACGATCTGCACCACGGCGAAGCCGAGGATGACGAGGGCGGTGGTGCTCGGGTTGGCGATCACCTTGCCCATCACGAGCCAGAACGGGATCGCGGTCAGGATCACGGCCAGCACGAAGCCGGTCATGTAGCCCTTGAAGGTGCTGTGGCTGACGGGGCCGTCGTCGTGGTGGTCGCCGTGACCGTGGCTGTCGTGTGCGCCGTGGCCGTGTGCGGCGGTGGCGGTGGCGGTGTGTGCGGGGGCGCTCATGCCATCGATCCCATGAGGTAGACGAAAGTGAAGACGCCGATCCACACGACGTCCAGGAAGTGCCAGAACATCGACAGGCACATCAGGCGGCGGCGGTTGGCGGCGGTGAAGCCGTGCTTGGGCAGCTGGACCATCAGCACGACCAGCCAGATGATGCCGAAGCTCACGTGCAGGCCGTGGGTGCCCACCAGCGCGAAGAACGACGACAGGAAGGCGCTGCGCTGCGGGCCGGCGCCTTCGTGCAGCAGGTGCGCGAACTCGTACAGCTCCAGGCCGATGAAGCCCAGGCCCAGGAGGCCCGTGATGCCCAGCCACAGCAGCACGCCGCCCATGCGCTTGCGCTGCATCTCGAGCATCGCGAAGCCGTAGGTGATCGACGACAGCAGCAGCAGCGAGGTGTTCATCGCCACCAGCGGCAGGTCGAACAGGTCGGCGCCCGAGGGGCCGGCCGCATAGTTGCGGCCCAGCACGCCGTATACCGCGAACAGGCAGGCGAAGATGAGGCAGTCGCTCATCAGGTAGAGCCAGAAGCCCAGCAGCGTGCCGTTCTCGGGGTGGTGGTCCTCGTTGCGGACGTGGAACAGGTCGAACGCCGGTGCGTTCGCGTTCCGGGAGGGGAGGGCGGTGGTATCAGACATGGGCGGTGGCCAGCAGGCGCGTGCGTGCTTCTTCGGTGCGAACGACTTCTTCCGCGGGGATGTAGTAGTCGCGCTTGTAGTTGAAGGTGTGGGCGATGATCGCGGCCAGCATGGCCACGAAGCCGATGCCGGCCACGAGCCACATCTGCCAGATCAGGGCGAAGCCGCACACCGCGCTCAGCGCCGCGATGATGAAGCCGGCGGCCGTGTTCTTGGGCATGTGCACGGGGCTGAAGCCGTCCAGCGGACGCTGGTAGCCGCGGGCCTTCATGTCGGTCCAGGCGTCGTTGTCATGCACGCGCGGCGTGAACGCGAAGTTGTAGGCCGGCGGCGGCGACGAGGTCGACCACTCCAGCGTGCGGCCGTTCCACGGGTCGCCCGTGGTGTCGCGCAGCGACTCGCGGCGGATGAAGCTCACCACCAGCTGGATCAGGAACGAGGCGATGCCCAGGGCGATCAGCACGGCGCCGACGGCAGCGACCTGGAACCAGATCTGCAGCGACATGTCCTGGAAGTGGCTCATGCGGCGGGTGACGCCCATCAGGCCCAGGATGTACAGCGGCATGAAGGCCATCCAGAAGCCGACGATCCAGAACCAGAACGAGCACTTGCCCCAGAACGGGTCCAGCTTGTAGCCGAAGGCCTTCGGGAACCAGTAGGTGATGCCTGCCAGCATGCCGAACAGCACGCCGCCGATGATCACGTTGTGGAAGTGGGCGATCAGGAACAGGCTGTTGTGCAGCACGAAGTCGGCCGGGGGCACGGCCAGCAGCACGCCGGTCATGCCGCCGATCACGAAGGTGATCATGAAGCCGATGGTCCACATCATGGGCAGCTCGAAACGGATGCGGCCGCGGTACATGGTGAAGAGCCAGTTGAAGATCTTCGCGCCCGTGGGGATCGAGATGATCATCGTCGTGATGCCGAAGAACGAGTTCACGCTGGCGCCGGAGCCCATGGTGAAGAAGTGGTGCAGCCACACGAGGTACGACAGGATCGTGATCACGACCGTGGCGTACACCATCGAGGCGTAGCCGAACAGGCGCTTGCCCGAGAAGGTGGAGACCACTTCCGAGAAGATGCCGAAGGCCGGCAGGATCAGGATGTACACCTCGGGGTGGCCCCAGATCCAGATCAGGTTCACGTACATCATGGCGTTGCCGCCCATGTCGTTCGTGAAGAAGTTGGTGCCGACGTAACGGTCGAGCGACAGCAGGGCCAGCACGGCCGTGAGCACCGGGAAGGCGGCCACGATCAGCACGTTGGTGCACAGGGCGGTCCAGGTGAAGACGGGCATCTTCATCATGGTCATGCCGGGCGCGCGCATCTTCACGATGGTGGCCAGCAGGTTCACGCCCGAGAGCAATGTACCCACCCCCGCGATCTGCAAGGACCAGATGTAGTAATCGACCCCCACGTCAGGACTGAACAGGATGCCCGACAGCGGCGGGTACGCCAGCCAGCCGGTCTTGGCGAACTCGCCCACGAACAGCGAGGCCATCACGAGGCCGGCGCCGAAGGTGGTCATCCAGAAGCTGAAGTTGTTCAGGAACGGGAAGGCCACGTCGCGCGCACCGATCTGCAGCGGCACCACGAAGTTCATGAGGCCCGTGACCAGCGGCATCGCCACGAAGAAGATCATGATCACGCCGTGGGCGGTGAAGATCTGGTCGTAGTGGTGCGGCGGCAAAAAGCCCGCGTTGTCGCCGAAGGCGACGGCCTGCTGGGCCCGCATCATCAGTGCGTCGGCGAAGCCGCGCAGCAGCATCACCAGGCCCAGGATGATGTACATGATGCCGATCTTCTTGTGGTCGATGCTGGTGATCCAGTCATTCCACAAGGTGCCCCACAGCTTGAAGTAGGTCACGGCGCCCAGCAGCGCCAGGCCGCCCAGGATCACGGCTGCGAAGGTCACGAGCAGGATCGGCTCGTGAAGGGGAATCGCCTCCCAGGAGAGGCGGCCGAAGACGAGCTTCGTCAGGTCTAGGTTCTGCAACATCTTAGTCTTCGGTGGTGCACATCGCGGTGACGTACTTGCGCTTGGGCGTGTCGAGGGAGTCGGCCTGCCAGGCCTGCTTGGTGGCGACGTTGAAGGCGCCGGGCTTGCCCAGGCCGCCGTCGGCGTCGATGGCCATCATTTCCTTCATGCACATCTTGTTGCGGTCGACGCACAGGTTCAGGATGGCGTCGTACAGGGCCGGGTCGACCGCGGCGTAGTGGCGCACGGGCTCGCGCTCGCTCGGCACTTCGAGCTTCTTGTACTGCTCGCGGGTCAGTTCACCCTCTTTGCCGGTCTTGACCTTGGCCACCCACTGGTCGAAGCCGTCATGGCTCAGGCCGTGGAACTTGAAGCGCATGTCCGAGAAGCCCGCGCCGCTGTAGTTGGCCGAGAAGCCGTCGAACTCGCCCGGCTTGTTGATCACCGCGTGCAGCTTGGTCTCCATGCCCGGCATGGCATAGATCTGGCCGGCCAGCGCGGGGATGAAGAAGGAGTTCATGACCGACGAGGCCGTGATCTTGAAGCTGATCGGGCGGTCCACCGGGGCGGCCAGCTCGTTCACCGTGGCGATGCCCTGCTCGGGGTAGATGAAGAGCCACTTCCAGTCCAGCGCCACCACCTCGACCACCAGCGGCTTGGTTTCGGCGGGAATCGGGCGCTGCGCGTCCAGGCGGCTCAGCGGGCGGTACGGGTCCAGCGTGTGGGTGCTGATCCAGGTGATCGCGCCCAGCGCGATGATGATCAAGAGCGGCGCGGCCCAGATCGCCAGCTCGAGCTGCGTGGAGTGGTCCCAGTCGGGGCTGTAGGTGGCCTCCTTGTTCGACTGGCGATAGCGCCAGGCAAAGAAGATGGTCAGGGCGATCACCGGGATGATGATGATCAGCATCAGCACCGTGGAGACGACGATCAGGCGTCCCTGCTGGTTGGCGATGTCGCCGGAGGGGTTCAACAGCACCGTGTTGCAGCCCGCCAGGAAAATGGCGGAAAGCAGCAGAAGTGCTCGGCGAAGGGTCTTGAGGATGTGCATGCCGGGAGAGGAAAGTGCGAAGGCCGCGCAAAAATGACCCTGCAATCTACGCCGCCCAAGGGATTCCGCCTATTGGACGTTTTGTCCTATGGCGGTAAACGCAATTCGGTGAGACGCTACAGGGTGTCCAGAATTTCCCCTGTGTCGTGCCCCGGCATGACACCCGAATTACAGCCAGCCAGCTAGCAAGATGACGACGTCCAGCATCAGTCCACCAGGCGCCCAGCCTGTGTCGCACCCGACCGAAGGCGGCGCCCGCGCCGCAGACGCCGACCATTCGCACATCGCCCCGGGCGAGATCGCGGTCGGCGTGGTCATCGGTCGCGCCTCCGAGTATTTCGACTTCTTCGTCTACGGCATCGCCTCGGTGCTGGTGTTCCCGGCGGTGTTCTTCCCCTTCGAGCAGCGCCTGGAAGGCGTGCTCTGGGCCTTCGTGATCTTCTCGTTCGCCTTCATCGCGCGCCCCTTCGGCACCGTGATCTCGATGGCGATCCAGCGGCGCTTCGGGCGCGAGACCAAGCTGACGATTGCGCTGTTCCTGCTGGGCACCTCCACCGCCGGCATCGCCTTCCTGCCGGGCTACGCGAGCATCGGCTTCACGGCCATCGTGCTGCTGTCGATCTTCCGCTTTGCCCAGGGCCTGGCGCTGGGCGGCTCGTGGGACGGCCTGCCGTCGCTGCTGGCGCTGAACGCACCGCCCAACAAGCGCGGCTGGTACGCCATGCTGGGCCAGCTGGGCGCACCGCTGGGCTTCTTCCTGGCCAGCGCGCTGTTCGCGTACCTGTATTCCAGCCTGCCGCTGGCCGACTTCCTCGACTGGGGCTGGCGCTACACCTTCTACGTGGCCTTCGCCATCAACGTGGTGGCGCTGTTCGCGCGCCTGCGCCTGGTGGCCACCGACGAGTACGCGCGCCTGCTCGAAGAGCGCGAGCTGCAGCCCACCAGCGTGGTCGAGCTGACCCGCTCGCAGGGCGCCAACCTGCTGATCGGCGCGTTCGCCGCGCTGGCCAGCTACGCGCTGTTCCACCTGATCACGGTGTTCCCGCTGTCGTGGATTTCGCTGTACTCCGACCAGTCGATCACCGAGTTCCTGATCGTGCAGATGGTCGGCGCGGTGTTCGGCGCCATCGGCATCGTGGCCTCGGGCCTGATCGCCGACCGCATCGGCCGTCGCTTCACGCTCGGCGGCCTGGCCGCCATGATCGCCGTGTTCAGCGGCTTCGCGCCCACGCTGCTCGACGGCGGACGCATCGGCCAGGACATCTTCATCGTGCTGGGCTTTGCGCTCCTGGGCCTGTCGTACGGCCAGGCGGCCGGCGCCGTGACCTCCAATTTCGCGCCCAAGTACCGCTACGTGGGCGCGGCTCTCACGGCCGACCTGGCCTGGCTCATCGGCGCGGCCTTTGCCCCGCTGGTCGCCCTGGGCCTGTCGGCGCACTTCGGCCTGGCCTTCGTGAGCATCTACCTGCTGTCCGGCGCGCTCGGCACGCTGGCGGCGCTGGGGCTGAACCGGGCGCTGGCGCGGGACTGACCGGCAGCGTTTCTCGAACGAAGGGGCCGATGGCCCCTTTTTTCATGGCCGCTGCGTCGCTCGCTTAGGATTCGCCTCGATGTTCACCGCCGCCATTTTTGACATGGATGGGCTGCTGATCGATTCGGAGCGCCCCATCATGGCCGCCTGGATCGCCGCGGCCCGCACGCTCGATGTCGAGCTTTCGCACGCCCAGTACCTGCAATGCGTGGGGCTGGCCATGAGCGAATCGAAGCAGATCCTTGCCGCGCTGCTCGGCGGCCCCGCCGCCTACCAGCACGCGGCGACGCAGGTGACCGCCGCGCTGCAGCTGGAACGTGCCGACGGCGACGCCCGGCCGCTCTTTCCCATCAAGCCCGGTGCGGCCGAGTTGCTCGCCGCCTTGCGCGGGCGCGGCACGCGCTGCGCGGTCGCCTCGTCGTCCACGCGCGGCCAGATCGCGGCCTGCCTGGGCAGCCTCGACGTGCTCCATCACTTCGAGGCCTTCGCGGGCGGCGACGAGGTGGCGCGCGCCAAGCCCGATCCGGCGCTGTACCGCCTCGCGGCCGAGCGCTTGGGCGTGGACCCTGCGGACTGCGTCGCCTTCGAGGACAGCGAGAACGGCGCCAAGGCCGCGCTGGCCGCCGGGATGCGCGTGGTGGTGGTGCCCGACCTCAAGCACCCGCCCGAGGCGATCGTCGCGCAGGCCTTTCATGTGCTCGATTCGCTGCACGATGCGGTGCCGCACGTGCCGCGCTGGTTTCCCTGACGAGGTCAGGGCCCGTGTTCAGTTCAGTTCAGAGCACTTCGTCCCGCAGCTGCGGGAACACCTTCGACACCTTGGCCAGCAGGTAGTCGCCGTAGCGCCCGCTGAAGGCGTGCACGTTGGCGCGGTCCCAGCGCTCGGCGCTGTCGTCGAGCGCGTCGGCGCCAGCCAAGCCCTCGATGCGCTGCACGCGGGCCTCGAAGTTCGGGTCGAAGAACAGCGGGAACGACAGCCGGTCGCGGCCCGAGGTGTTGCGCTTCACGCGGTGCGGCGTCGACTTGTAGAGCCCGCCGGTCATGCGGTCGAGCATGTCGCCGATGTTGCAGACGAAGGCGCCGGGCACCGGCGGTGCGTCGATCCAGCCGCCCGGCGTGTGCACCGCGAGGCCGCCCACGGTGTCCTGGTGCAGGATCGTGAGCAGACCGTAGTCGGTGTGCTCGCCCACGCCCCATTGCACGTCCAAGCCCTCGGGCACGGCCTGCGTCGGGTAGTTGAAGAGGCGGAACAGGATCAGCGGGTCGCCCGTGTAGCGCTCTGCGAAATAGCTCGCGGGCAGGCCGAGGCTCAGCGCGATGCCTTCCATGAGCCGGTGGCCCAGCTGCGTGACGGCGTCCATGTACGCGAGGATGGTCTCGCGAAAGTCTGGCACGTCGGGAAAGAGGTTCGGCCCGTGCACCGGCGTCTTCGCCAGCACCAGCGGGTGGTCGGCGGGAAGTTCGGTGCCCAGGTACAGGCCTTCCTTCCAGTCGGGCCGGCCCGAGGTCAGCTCGCCGCCGCGCGGGAAGAAGCCGCGCCAGGCCCGGCCGCCCAGGGCCATGCGCCATCGCATCTTGGTTTCCTCGGGCAGGTCGAAGAAGCGGTGGCTCAGGTCTTCGAGCCGCTGGATCAGCGCGGCGTCGACGCCGTGTCCCGTGACGTAGAAGAAGCCGTGCGCGCGGCAGGCGTCGCCGATCTGCGCTGCCACGCGGTCGCGTTCGGGCGTGCCGGCCACGAGCGGGGCGACGTCGATGAGGGGGAGGGAGGAGTCGGTCATGCGTCTCTCGAAAAAGGCGAACGGATGTCGGACAGAAACTGCCGCGCACGCGGGTGCTGCGGGCGGTTGAAGAAATCGTCGGGCGTGGCGCGTTCGAGCACCTGGCCCTGGTCCATGAAGAGCACGCGGTCGGCCACCTCGCGCGCGAAGCCCATCTCGTGCGTGACGCACACCATGGTCATGCCGTCGCGCGTGAGGTCGCGCATCACCAGCAGCACCTCGCCGACCATCTCGGGGTCGAGTGCGCTGGTGGGCTCGTCGAACAGCATCAGCGGCGGCTTCATGGCGAGCGCGCGTGCGATCGCCACGCGCTGCTGCTGGCCGCCCGACAGCTCGCCGGGCCAGGCATTGGCCTTGTTGGCCAGGCCCACGCGCTCCAGCAGCGCCATCGCGCGCGCGTCGGCCTCCTTGCGCGACAGGCCGTGCAGCTGCATCGGCGCCATGGTGCAGTTCTGCAGCACGCTGAGGTGCGGGAACAGGTTGAACTGCTGGAACACGAAACCGATGCGCGAGCGAAACGCGTTCACGTCCAGGCCCGGCGCGTGGATGTCCTGCCCGTCGAGCGTGATGCGGCCCGACTGGATCGGCTCCAGCCGGTTGAAGGTGCGGATCAGCGTCGACTTGCCCGAGCCCGAGGGCCCGCACACCACGACCACCTCGCCCTTGTGGATGGTCTCGGTCACGTCGACCAGCGCGTGGTAACTGCCGTACCACTTGTTGACTTGTTGGAGTTCGATCATGCGGGCACCTTGAGGGGCGCGGCGGGAAGGCCGCGGCGCGCGAGCCGGCGCTCCAGCCAGTAGGCGAAGCGCGAGAGGCCGAAGCACAGGATGAAGTAGGTCAGGCCCAGGATCAGGTAGATCTGCGCCGGCTTGGTGAACACCTGCGTGTTGATCTGCGTGGCAATGAACGACACCTCGGCCAGTCCGATGATGTAGCCCAGCGAGGTCTCCTTGATGGTCGAGACGAACTGGTTCACCAGCGAGGGCAGCATGCTGCGCAGCGCCTGTGGCAGCACCACGAGGCGCATCGCGCCGAAGTAGCTCAGGCCGAGCGCGCGCGCGGTTTCTATCTGCCCGCGCGGCAGGCCCTGGATGCCGGCGCGCACGATCTCGGCGAGGTAGGCGGCATCGAAGATCACGAGCGCGATCAGCATGGTGGTGAACTGGTCGGTCTTCACGCCTGTCACGCTGGGCAGGAAGAAGTAGGCCCAGAAGATCACCATCAAGAGCGGCAGGCCGCGCACCACGAACACCAGCGCCGTGACGGGCCAGCGCACGCAGCGCCACGGGCTCACGCGCGCCAGGCCGAGCACGATGCCCAGCGGCAGTGCGAGCACCAGTCCGCACGAGGCCAGCAGCAGCGTGAGCACCAGCCCGCCGAGCGGGCCGTTCGGGTACTGGCCGATGAGGAAGTAGACCCAGTAGTCGTGGATGATTTCGAGCATCAGCGCGCCGCCTTCAGATGGTCCGCACCGGGAACCGGTGGTGGTACCAGGTGGCGAGCCCGGTGATGGCCAGCGACACCGTCAGGTACGCCGCGCTCGCGAACGCGAACGACTCGAAGCTGCGGAAGGTCGCGCTCTCGACCTGCCCGGCCTGGTACATCAGCTCGGCCACGCCGATCACCGTGGCGATCGAGGTGTTCTTCCACAGGCTCAGCGTCTGCGAGATGAGCGGCGGCACGGTCACGCGCAGCGCCTGCGGCAGCACCACGCGGCGCATGGTGGCCAGGAAGCTGAAGCCCAGCGCGCGGCCGGCCTCGAACTGCACGGCCGGGATCGAGCGGATGCCGCTGCGGATGTCCTCGGCCATGAAGGCCGCCGTGTACAGCGACAGCGCCACGATCGCGCTGTAGGCCTCGATGTGGCCTTCGTAGAGCCAGGTCTTCAGGCCTTCGGGCAGCAGCTCGGGCGCGCCGAAATACCAGAACAGCATGTGGGCCAGCAGCGGGATGTTGCGGATCGATTCCACGTACGCAAAGCCGAGCCAGCGCAGCGGCCCCAGCGGCGAGAGCCGCAGCAGCGCCACCACCAGCGCCAGCGGCAGCGCGAAGAAGAGCGAGACCGCGAGCAGCTGCAGCGACAGCCACAGGCCCGCGACCAGCATGTCGTGGTACTGGCCGGTCAGCAGCAGCGAATAGTCGAACAGGGGCATGGGGGGCGACAGTATCACCGTCGCAAGGGGAATCTTCTCCCTCCCCCGCTGGGGGAGGGTGGGAGTGGGGGCACGGCGGCGATCGATGCGCCGCGGCCTGTGCGAAGGCTGTCAGCCCCCATCCCGGCCTTCCCCCGGAAGGGGAAGGAGAAAGTCAAAAGGCAGCTCAGTCGATCTTGTCGGTCTCGAGCTTGAAGTCGCGCGTCTGGAAGCCCGACGCCGTGTTCGGGCCGTACCACTTCAGGAAGATCTTCTGCGCCTCGCCCGACTTCTCGAGCTCGCGCAGCGTGTCGTCCACCACGGTCTTCAGGCCGCTCTCGCCCTTCTTGATGCCGATGGCCAGCGACTCGGTGCTCAGGTTCTGCTTGAGCACCACGTACTGCGCCTTCTGCGGGCCCAGCTTGGCGTAGCTGCGCAGCAGCGCGGCCTCGTCGTCGACGTAGCCCACGCCCTTGCCCTGCTGCAGCGCCTGGAAGGCCTGCTGGCTGGTGTCGAAGGTCACGACCTCGGCGGTGGGCACGGCCTTGCGGATGTTGGGTTCCTGCGTGCCGCCGCGGATGGTCAGCACCTTCTTGCCGCCGAGCTGCGGCACCTCGGTGATGCCGCTGGTCTTCTTCACGATGGCCTTCTGGCCGGTGACGAAGGTGGTGAGCGAGAAGTCGATCTGCGCCTCGCGCTCCTTGTTGTGCGTGAGGCCGGCGGCCACCAGGTCCACATGGCCCTGCTGCAGCTCGGGAATGCGCGCGGCCACGGCGATCTGCTTGAGCACCGGCTTCACGCCGATCTTTTTCGCGATGGCGTTCACCAGGTCGACCTCGTAGCCGACGATCTGGCGCGTCTTCGGATCGATGAAGGTGGCGGGCTCGTCGGTGCCGAGCACGCCGACCACGAGTTCGCCCTTCTTCTTGATGTCGGCGAGCTGGTCCGCATGGGCGGCAACGCCGGTCAGCAGGGCGGAAGCGGCAAGGGCCGCGGCAAGCAGGGTGTGGCGCATGGTGGGGATCGTCCTCTCTCCAGAGTGAAATTCAGGCCGGAACCATATCAACAAAACCCAAGATTATTAAATCGTCAATCGACATATGCATATGGGGCTGATGAATCGGCCTGTTGCCGGCTGGGTTAAATTCGCGACGCCGCGACGTGCCCCGCCGCCGTCCCCCGAATGTCTTACCGAGCGAGCTTTTCATGATCATCCAACCCCGCGTGCGCGGCTTCATCTGCGTCACCACCCACCCCGTGGGCTGCGAAGCCAATGTCCGGCAACAGATCGCGTACGTCAAAGCCAAACCCTCCATCGCGGGCGGCGCCAAGCGCGTGCTGGTGATCGGCGCGTCCACCGGCTATGGCCTGGCCGCGCGCATCACCGCGGCCTTCGGCTGCGGCGCCGACACGCTGGGCGTGTGCTTCGAACGCGCCGGCAGCGCGACCAAGCCCGGCTCGCCCGGCTGGTACAACACCGCCGCCTTCCACCGCGCCGCCACGGCCGAAGGGCGCTACGCCAAGACGATCAACGGCGACGGCTTTTCCGACGCGGTGAAGCAGCAGGCCATCGAGACCATCCGCGCCGACCTCGGCCAGGTCGACCTCGTGGTCTACAGCCTGGCCGCGCCGCGCCGCACGCACCCCAAGACGGGCCAGGTCTTCAACTCCGTGCTCAAGCCCATCGGCAAGGCCGTGACGCTGCGCGGCCTGGACACCGACAGCGGGACCGTGAAGGAATCGGTGCTCGAGCTCGCCACGCAGGAAGAGATCGACAACACCGTCGCCGTCATGGGCGGCGAAGACTGGCAGATGTGGATCGACGCGCTGCAGCAGGCCGGCGTGCTGGCCGACGGCGCCAAGACCACGGCCTTCACCTACCTGGGCGAGCAGATCACGCACGACATCTACTGGAACGGCTCCATCGGCGCCGCCAAGAAGGATCTGGACGAGAAGGTGCTGGACATCCGCGCGCAGCTGGCCGCGAAGGGCGGCGACGCGCGCGTGTCGGTGCTGAAGGCGGTGGTCACGCAGGCCAGCTCGGCCATCCCGATGATGCCGCTGTACCTGTCGCTGCTGTTCAAGGTGATGAAGGCCGAAGGCACGCACGAAGGCTGCATCGAGCAGGTGCACGGCCTGTACGCCGACAGCCTGTACGGCGCCACGCCGCACCTGGACGACGAAGGCCGCCTGCGCGCCGACTACAAGGAACTGGCGCCGCAGGTGCAGGCCCGCGTGCAGGAACTCTGGCCGCAGGTCACCGACGCCAACCTCGATGAGCTGACCGATTTCGCGGGCTACAAGACCGAGTTCCTGCGCCTGTTCGGCTTCGCCGTTGACGGCGTGGACTACACGGCCGACGTGAGCACCGATGTGGGCATTCCCGATCTGATCCAACTCTAGAGCGACCCGAGGGGATACTCCCGCCCATGCAGATTCAAGACAAACCGCCCGCCGGCACGCCCTTCGAGTGGATCGGCGGCGAGCCCAAGGTGGAGGCGCTGGTCGAGCGCTTCTACGACCTGATGGACCTCGAACCGGCCTACGCGCAACTGCGCGCCGTGCACGGCACCGACCTGGACAACGCGCGCCAGCGCCTGTTCTGGTTCCTGTGCGGCTGGCTCGGCGGGCCCGCCCACTACACCGACCGCTTCGGCCACCCCATGCTGCGCGCGCGGCACCTGCCGCAGGCCATCGGCGGTCACACCATCGGCATCAAGGAGCGCGACCAGTGGCTGGCCTGCATGGACCAGGCGATGGGCGAGACCGGCGTGCCTGAAGACCTGCGCGCACGCCTGCGCGATTCCTTCTTCAAGACCGCGGATTGGATGCGCAACCGCGGTGAGTGACCCGACAACGATTCCCGAAAGACTGTTCTCCATGAATTCCATCGTCATCATCGGCGGCGGCCACGCCGCGGCCCAGCTCTGCGCGGGCCTGGCGGAAGCCGGGCAGGGCGCGCGCGTGCACCTGGTCTGCGAAGAGGCCTGCGAGCCGTATCACCGCCCGCCGCTGTCGAAGGCCTTCCTCAAGAGCGCCGAAGAAACCACGCAGCCGCACAAGGCCGCCGACTGGTACCGCGAAGCGGGCATCACGCTGCACCTGGGCGACGCCGCCGTGGCCATCGACCGCGAGGCGCACACCGTCACGCTGCGCTCGGGCGCGGTGCTGCCGTGGGAGCGCCTGGTGCTGGCCACCGGCACGCGCGCGCGCCAGATGCCCGGCCTGCCGCAAGGCCTGGAAAACGTGGCGAGCCTGCGCGCCGCCGACGAGGCGCATCGCCTGCGCACGCGGCTGGCGGATGCGCAGCAGGTCACCGTGCTGGGCGGGGGCTTCATCGGCCTCGAAGTGGCGGCCACCGCGCAGGCGCTGGGCAAGCGCGTGCAGGTGATCGAATGCGCGCCGCGCCTGCTGGGCCGCGCCGTGTCGCCCGAGCTGTCGGCGCACGTGCTCGCCACGCACCGCGCGGCCGGCATCGACATCGTGCTGGGCGCGCAGACCGGCGCCTTCGAGGTCGTGGGCGACCGGCTCGTGTCGGTCGAAGTCAACGGCGTGAAGCAGCCGATCGACCTGCTGCTGCTGGGCATCGGCGCCGTGCCCGAGACCGCGCTCGCGCAGGCCGCGGGCCTCGAGTGCGCCGACGGCATCGTGGTCGACGGCCGCATGCAGACCAGCGCGGCCGACGTGCTCGCGGTGGGCGACTGCACCCGCTTCCCCGACCGCCGCGCGGGCCGCGCGCTGCGGCTCGAATCGGTGCAGAACGCGAACGACCAGGCGCGCACGGCCGTGGCCACGTTGACCGGCGCCGCGCGCGATCACGACGCGGTCGCGTGGTTCTGGTCCGACCAGGGCGGCCTGCGCTTGCAGATGGCGGGCCTCATGCCGGCCGAAGGCACGCCGGGCCTGGTGAGCGCGCGCCGCGCGGGGCCGAAGCCCGAGGCGTTTTCGCTGTTCCACTACGTCGACGACCAGCTCGTGTGCGTCGAATCGGTGAACGCGCCGGTCGATCACATGATGAGCCGCAAGCTGCTCGAAGCGGGCCGCAGCCCCGCGCCCGAGGCGGTGGCGGACGCGGCGGTACCACTAAAGAATCACCTGGCCTGAACCTGGCGTAACGGCTGTCGCAACGGCGCTGCACGACAGGCCCGGATTCACCGGTCTGTCACCCGGCTTTCGGAGACTGGTCCCTCCTCATATCCGCAGGGAGACCTCTCGATGAACAACGCAGTGGCCGCGTCGCTGGCGCGCCTCGCCCCCATGTCCACCTGTGCCGCCGTCCTGGCCGCCGTGCTCACCGCCTGTGGCGGTGGCAACGGAGGCGGCACCACGTTCCCGCCGATCGTTCCGCCCCCGGCGCCCGCACCTGCTCCGGCGCCCGTGGCCGCCGGCACGCGCACCACGGTCGCGCTGCTCGAAACGACCGACCTGCACTTCAACGTGCGCAGCTACGACTACTTCAAGCTCGCCGAAGACAAGTCGTACGGCTACGAGCGCACCGCCACGCTCATCAACGCCGCGCGCAAGGAGTTCGCGAACACGATGCTGTTCGACAACGGCGACACCATCCAGGGCACCGCGCTGGCCGACTACGAAGCGCTGGTCAGCCGCATCCCGTGCACGCAGCCGCTGTCGATCTACAAGGTGATGAACGCCACCGGCTTCGACGCTGGCACGCTGGGCAACCACGAGTTCAACTACGGCCTGGACTTTCTCAACCAGGTGCTCGGCGGCGGCCTCGATGTCGAGGGCGTGGACGGCAGCAAGAAGTGCGCGGGCCCGAGCTTCCCGATGGTGGTGGCCAACGTGCACAGCCTCAAGAGCGGCAAGCCGCTCGTGGCGCCGTACACCATCGTCACCAAGCAGTTCACGGCCACCGCGCCGGATGGCAAGAGCGTGACGGTGCCGGTGAAGGTCGGCGTGATCGGCTTCACCACGCCCGGCATCATGAACTGGGACAAGCGCTTTCTCGAAGGCAAGCTGCGCACCGAAGGCGCGGTCGAGGCGGCCAAGCGCTACGTGCCCGAGCTGCGCGAGAAGGGCGCCGACATCGTCGTGGCGCTGCAGCACGGCGGCCTCGACGCCTCGCCGTACTCGCCGACGATGGAAAGCCCGGGCCTGTACCTGTCGAAGGTGCCCGGCATCGACGTGCTGATGATGGGCCACCAGCACGGCCTGTTCCCCGATCGCGGCGCCAAGCCCGGCTACACGCAGCCCGGCGTGGACAACGCCGCCGGCACCGTCAACGGCGTGCCGGCCGTGATGCCCAGTTCGTGGGGCAAGGCGCTGGGCCTCGTGAAGCTCGAGCTTGTGTGGGACGGCAAGGCCTGGGGCGTGGACAAGAGCAAGACGCTGGTCGAGGCGCGCTCCACGCAGACCGGCAAGGACGGCGCGGGCAAGGCCGTGTACGTCGACGCCGACCCGAGCGTGGTGCCGCTGGTCGACACCCAGCACCAGGCCGCGATCGACTACGTGAAGACGCCCATCGGCAGCACCGACTTCCGCATGAACACCTTCTTTGCCGACGTGGGCGACCCGGGCGCGATCCAGATCGTGAACCAGGCCCAGGCCGACTACGTGAAGACCTACATCCAGGCCAGCCTGCCGCAGTACGCCGGCCTGCCGGTGCTGTCGGTGAGTGCGCCCTTCAAGTCGGGCTTCGAGGGCGGGCGCGACTACACCGACGTGGCCGTGGGCAACCTCGCGATCTTCAGCGCCGCCGACCTGTACCTGTACCCGAACACGGTGTACGCGGTGAAGGTGACGGGCGCCGAGATCAAGGGCTGGCTCGAGGCCGCGGCCAAGCGCTTCAACAGGATCGACCCGGCGCTCGCGACCGACCAGCCGCTGATCAGCACCTTCCCCGGCTACAACTTCGACATGTTCACCACGCCCGACATGCAGTACGAGATCGACGTGACGCAGGCCGTGGGCAGCCGCATCAGGAACCTCATGTACCTGGGCGCGCCCATCGACCCGGCGAAGGAGTTCGTCATTGCCACGAACAACTACCGCGCGACCAGCGGTGCGAGCTTCATCCCGGCGCTGGACGGGCGCGCGACGATCTACGCCTCGCCCGATGCCAACCGCGACGTGCTGATCGCGTACATCAAGGCGAAGAAGACGATCACGCGCGCGGCCGACGGCGCGGCGCGCAGCTGGCGCTTCACCAAGGTGACGACGGCGGGCAACGTGACGATCACGTCGGGGCAAGGGCAATTGAGCGCTGCGACGGATGCGGGGCTGGCGAACATCTCGCTGCTGAAGGCGGACGATGACAGCGGCAAGGGCCGCTCGGTCTACAAGGTCGACCTGAGCAAGTGATTTCCCCGTTTTGTCCCCTCTCCCCTCGGGGAGAGGGATAGGGTGAGGGAAGTGCGCTCGACAAGGCGCGGCGTCAGTGCAAGCGCCGCAGCCCTCACCCCAACCCTCTCCCCGAGGGGAGAGGGAGTCAGTCAGCGCCGCACGGGCGCCAGCAGCACCACCAGCGCCCCGGCCCCGCCTTCGGCCGGCTTGGCCTGCACGAAGGCGATCACCTCGTTCTTCTGGATCAGCCAGCGCTGCGTCTTGGTCTTGAGCACTGGCTGCTTGCCGGGCGAGCCCAGGCCCTTGCCGTGCACCACGCGCACGCAGCGCAGCCCCTGCTTGTGGGCGTTGCGGATGAAGCCGCCGAGCGCCTCGCGCGCCTCGTCGCTGCGCAGGCCGTGCAGGTCGACCTGTCCCTGGATCGACCAGTCGCCCTTGCGCAGCCGCGCCGTGATGTCGGTGCCGATGCCGGGGCGGCGAAAGCTCATGGCGTCGTCGACGTCGAGCAGCGTGGTCACGTCGAACTCGTCGGACAGCGACTCGCGCAGCACGCGCTGCTCGTCGAGCTGGTGCTGAAACGGAATGGGCGCGGGCGGCTCGGGCGCGAGCGGCACCGCGGCCTTGCGGCGCAGCGGTTCGGTGGCGCCGATGGCGCGCGTGAACAGGTCTTTCTCGGCGGCGCGCTTGCGCTCGGCCGCGGCGCGCGCGGCGGCCTCCGCGGCCTCGCGCTCGCGGGTTTCGGCGAGCACGCGCTGCACCTGCTTGAGGTCGGCGAGGGTTTTCAGTGCGGGGGGGCGGGAAGATGAAGCCATCAGATCAGTCCCCGTTCCGCCATCGAGAAGCTCTGGCCCGGGCTCACGATGACGTGGTCGAGCACGCGCACGTCGACCAGCGCCAGTGCGGCGCGCAGCGTCTGCGTGAGCGATTCGTCGGCGCGCGAGGGCTCGATGCTGCCGCTGGGGTGGTTGTGGGCCAGCACCACGGCCGCGGCCTGGTGGTGCAGGGCGCGGGTGACGACCTCGCGCGGGTAGACGCTGGTCTGCGTGAGCGTGCCGCGAAACAGCTCCTCGAGCGTGAGCAGGCGGTGCTGCACGTCGAGGAAGAGCACCGCGAACACCTCGTGCGGGCGCGAGCCGATGTGCATCTGCAGGTACTGCTTGACCGCCTCGGGCGAGTCGAACACCGTGCGTTCCTTCAGGCGCTCGCCCATGGCACGGCGCGCCAGTTCGAGCACCGCCGTGAGTTCGGAGCGCTTGGCGCTGCCGCCCATGCCCTTGACCGCCTTGAGGTCATCGGGCGCCGTGTGCAGCAGCCCCGACAGCCCGCCGAAGCGCTCGAGCAGTTGCTGGGCCAGCTGGAGCACGTTCTTGCCGGCCACGCCGGTGCGCAGCAGCAGCGCCAGCAGCTCGGCGTCGGCCAGCGCGGCGGCGCCCCGCGCGATGAGCTTTTCGCGCGGCCGGGCGTCGAGAGGGAGATCCTTGAATGCCATGAAACCCTGCAGAAACCTGGGCCGGGGCCAGATGTTGCCCCGATCCTTAAAATGAGGGTCAGTTTATCGGGACACCTCCCTCGTCTTTGCTCACCTTCGCTGCACCCATGTCCCAAGTTGTGACTTCCGGCTCCTTCCTGACCCTGCACTACCGGCTGGCCGGTCCGGCGGGCGACATCATCAACACCTTCGCCGACAAGCCCGCCACGCTGTCGCTGGGCACCGGCGAGCTCTCGCCGGCCATGGAGCAGCGCCTGATGGGCATGGAAGAGGGCGCGCACGCCACCTTCGAACTGCCCGCCGGCGAGGCCTTCGGCGAGCGCAACCCCGACATGCAGCAGTGGGTGGCGCGCAAGCTGCTGGCCCAGATGGGCGATCCCGACGAGCAGTACGCCGTCGGCGACGTGGTGCAGTTCCCCACGCCCGACGGCTCGGGCAGCTACGCGGGCGCGGTCGTCGAGTCGAACGAGACCGGCGTGCGCTTCGACTTCAACCACCCGCTCGCGGGGCAACCGGTCACCTTCGAAGTGAAGCTGATCGGCGTGCTATGAACCCGAACATCGAAGAAGTCCTCCTGGCCGAGCCGCGCGGTTTCTGCGCCGGCGTGGACCGCGCCATCGAGATCGTCGAGCGCGCCCTCGCCAAGTTCGGCGCACCGATCTACGTGCGCCACGAGATCGTGCACAACACCTACGTGGTGAACGAGCTCAAGGCCAAGGGCGCGATCTTCATCGAGGAGCTCTCCGACGTGCCGCACGGCTCCACGCTGGTGTTCAGCGCGCACGGCGTGAGCAAGGCCGTGGAGCAGGAGGCGCGCGACCGCGGCTTCTCGATCTTCGACGCCACCTGCCCGCTCGTGACCAAGGTGCACGTCGAAGTGGCCAAGCTCGCGAAAGAGGGCTACGAATTCATCATGATCGGCCACAAGGGCCACCCCGAGGTCGAAGGCACGATGGGGCAGCTGTCGAGCGGCATCCACCTCGTGGAAGACGTGGCCGACGTGGCCAACGCGTCGCCGCTGCAGACCGAGAAGCTCGCGGTGGTCACGCAGACCACGCTCAGCGTGGACGACGCCGCCGAGATCGCTGCCGCCGTGCGCGCGCGCTTCCCGAACGTGCGCGAGCCCAAGCAGCAGGATATTTGCTACGCCACCCAGAACCGCCAGGACGCGGTGAAGATCATGAGCCCGCAGGTCGACCTCGTGATCGTGGTCGGCAGCCCCACCAGCTCCAACAGCAACCGCCTGCGCGAGCTGGCGCAGCGCCTGGGCACCGAGAGCTACATGGTCGATTCGGCCGACGAACTCAAGCCCGAATGGTTCGAGGGCAAGTCGCGCATCGGCCTCACCGCCGGCGCCTCGGCGCCCGAGGTGCTGGTGCACGAGGTGATCGAGCGCGTGCGCGCCTTTGGCGCCGTGTCGGTGCGCAAGATGGACGGCATCGAGGAAACCATCAAGTTCCCGCTTCCCAAGGGCCTCAAGCTCGACGACATCCCGCCCCCCGGGCACATCTCCTGAACATCATGAAAAACACTGATTGGCGCCCCGACATCGAGAGCGCCTCCCGCAGGCTGGGCGAACGCGCCGGCCATTTCCTGCGTGAAACGCCGCTGTGGAAGCTGCCGGCCGCCGCCCTGGGCGTGGCCGCGCCCGGCGCCGAAATCTGGCTCAAGCTGGAGCACATGCAGGTCAGCGGCAGCTTCAAGGCCCGCGGCATGATGAACCGCCTGCTGGCCAACGACATCCCCGCCGCGGGCGTGATCGTGGCCTCGGGCGGTAACGCCGGCATTGCCACGGCGGCCGCCGCCAAGGCGCTGGGCGTGCCCTGCCAGGTGTTCCTGCCGGGCGTGTCGCCCGAAGCCAAGCGCGCGCGCCTGCGGGCGCTGGGCGCCGAAGTGGTCGTGGTCGGCGAGCTGTACCCCGACGCGCTGGCCGCCTGCCTCACGCGCCAGAAGGAAACCGGTGCCTTGCTCACCCACGCCTACGACCAGCCCGAAGTGGTGGCCGGCGCCGGCACGCTCGGCCGCGAGATCGAGGCGCAGGGCGGCCTGCCCGACGCCGTGCTCGTGAGCGTGGGCGGCGGCGGCCTGATCGGCGGCCTGGCCGGCTGGTTCGAGCAGCGCGCCCGCGTGGTGGCGCTCGAGCCCGAAAAGGCCCCGACGCTGTTCCGCGCCCGCGAGGCCGGCGAGCCGGTCGACGTGGACGTCGGCGGCATCGCGGCCGATTCGCTCGGCGCGCGCCGCATCGGCGCCATCGCCTGGGAGATCACGCAGCAGCAGGTGCGCGACGCGCTGCTGCTGTCCGACGAGGCCATCCGCGCCGCCCAGCAGTGGCTGTGGAAGGAGCTGAAGCTCGCCGTGGAACCGGCCGCCGCGCTGCCGCTGGCGGCGCTGCAGACCGGCGCCTACGTGCCGCGCGAAGGCGAGAAGGTGTGCCTGATCATCTGCGGGGCGAACGTCGATCCGGCCACGGTCGCCTGAGTCGCCGCAGACGTGCGAGCGGGGAGGGCGGGCGCGGGCCGGGCGCCCACCTAAAATCTCCCCATGCTCGACATCACCCTGCTCCGCAAAGACCTGGCCTCCGCTGTGGCCGGCCTCGAAAAACGCAAGAAGAACCAGCCCTACCTCGACGTCTCGGCGTTCACCGCGCTCGAGGCCGAGCGCAAGACGCTGCAGACCCGCACCGAGGAAATCCAGGCGCGCCGCAACACGCTGAACAAGCAGATCGGCCCGCTGAAGGCCAAGGGCGAGTCGGTCGATGCGCTCATGGCCGAGGTCAACGCGCTCAAGGCCGAGCAGGAATCGCAGTCCAAGCGCCTCGAAGAAATCCAGCCCGAACTGCACGCGCTGCTGCTGGCTGTGCCCAACCTGCCGCACGCCAGCGTGCCGCTGGGTGAAGACGAAGCCGGCAACGTCGAGATGCGCCGCTGGGCCCCGAAGGGCGGCGCCGGCGCCGACGCCACGCCGCTGGCCTTCGCGCCCAAGGACCACGTCGACCTCGGCGCACCGCTGGGGCTCGATTTCGAGATGGGCGCCAAGCTCTCGGGCTCGCGCTTCTCCGTCATGAAGGGCCCGATCGCCCGCCTGCACCGCGCGCTGGCCCAGTTCATGGTCGACCTGCAGACCGAACAGCACGGCTACACCGAGTGCTACGTGCCCTACGTGGTCAACGCGGCCACGCTCAGCGGCACCGGCCAGCTGCCCAAGTTCGAAGGCGACCTGTTCGCCGCGAAGAAGGGTGGCCAGGACGGCGAGGCTGCGCCCGACCATTCGGCGCTGTACCTCATTCCGACCAGCGAAGTGCCGCTGACCAACTTCGTGCGCGACGAGGTCGTGGCCGAGGCGCAGCTGCCCATCAAGCTCACGGCCCACACGCCGTGCTTCCGCTCGGAAGCCGGCAGCGCCGGGCGCGACACGCGCGGCATGATCCGCCAGCACCAGTTCGACAAGGTCGAGATGGTGCAGATCGTGCACCCCGAGAAGAGCTATGACGCGCTCGAGCAGATGGCTGGCCACGCCGAAGCCGTGCTGCAGGCGCTGGAGCTGCCGTACCGCGTCGTGCTGCTGTGCACCGGCGACATGGGCTTCACCGCCGCCAAGACCTTCGACCTCGAGGTGTGGCTGCCCGCGCAGAACACGTACCGCGAGATCAGCTCGGTGTCGAACTGCGAAGCCTTCCAGGCGCGCCGCCTGCAGGCCCGTTTCAAGAACGCCCAGGGCAAGAACGAGCTGGTGCACACCCTCAACGGCTCCGGCCTGGCCGTGGGCCGCGCGCTGGTCGCCGTGCTGGAGAACCACCAGAACGAAGACGGCTCGATCAACGTGCCGGCGGCGTTGCGTCCGTACCTCGGTGGCCTTGAAGTTTTGCGCGGTTGAAGCGCAGGGCGTCAAAAGTCAGATTTTTCTGGCTATAATCTGAGGCTCGACAGCACCGGAGAGGTGGCAGAGTGGTCGAATGTACCTGACTCGAAATCAGGCGTACTAGCGATAGTACCGAGGGTTCGAATCCCTCCCTCTCCTCCAGATTCAAGCCCCTGTAGCAGCCCTGCTACAGGGGCTTTGTCTTTGGGCCGCCCATGCGCCTCATGGCGCCTGCTGCGGCTCCCCGCACCCCCTGCGCTGCAGCACCGGCAGCAACTGCGGCCCCAGCGACTTCAGCAGCTGGGTCGGCAGCGCACTCGTGAACCGATAGCGAGCGGCATGGGGTTCGCGCACATACGCCAGGATGGTGCCGAAGTAGCGGTCGCCGATCACGAACACGAGGGTGGCCGAGCGGCTGATCTTGCGCTCCGAGAGCATCCGTCCGCCGCGGCCGGTGTGTCCGTAGCGATGGTCGCCGGTGCCGGTCTTGCCGCCGATCTCGAGGGCGCGGCCGCTCTCGTCCACCAGCGCGCCCTTCAGCCGCCGTGCGGTGCCGTCGTTCACCACCTCGACCAAGGCACGGCGCACCGTGGTGGCCACCTCGGCGGGCAGCACCTGCTGCGCGCTTGCATTGCGCGGTTCCAGCCTTGTCTCGTAGGGCGTGTCGCGCGCGAAGTGCAGGGCGCCGACCCGTTGCGTGGGCAGCCGCACGCCGTCGTTCGCGAGGATGCCCATCAGCTCCGCCAGGGCGGCCGGCCGGTCGCCCGACGCGCCGATTGCGCTGGCGTAAGACGGCGTCAGCGATGCGAAGGGGTAACCCACGCGCTGCCATGAGCGATGGATCTGTGCAAAGGCGTCGAGTTCGATCAGCTCGCGCAGGCGCCTGTCCTGCGCGCTCTTGTGGCGCGTCTTGAAGAGCCAGGCGTAGACCTCCTGGCGTTCGCGCACGCTCGCGTCCAGCACCTCGGTCAGCGAGGCGCCGGGGTGGCGCCGCAGGTAGCCGACCAGCCAGAGCTCCAGCGGATGCACGCGCGCGACATACCCGCGATCGGCCAGCGACAGGCCGGCGTAGGTGCTGCGCAGCGCACCCAAGGCGCGCGGCGAGCCGGCGCCGCGGCCCAGCCGCTGCACCAGGAGCGCGTCGAGCCGTGCGTCGTCGGCCTCGGGCTCGATCGTGAACAGCACGCTCGCCAGGCGCGGTGCCGACGGCTTCAGGCCGCGCAGCAGCAGCGCCTCGGCGTCCGCGGCCGGCAGGTGCTGGTACTTGCGATGGAAGCGGGTGAGGAAGGCCGAGCCTTCGCGGTCGGCAAAGCGCGCGAGCAGCTCGCGCCGGCCCGGGTCGGCAGGGTCTTTCAGCAGGCGCTCGGCCTCCGACGCGCCACCGAACATGCGGTGGCGCACCAGGTCGCGCATCAGGCGGATGAACACCAGGTTGACCGAATGCTTGAAGCCTTCGCGCACCGTCATCGAACTGCTGTTGCGTGAGCGCTCGAAGTTCTCGAACTGGTGCAGGCCGCCGCCGGTAAAGAAGGCCTCGCCCGGGTTCGCCGAGTACTTGCGCTCCATGGCCGCCTCCAGCATCGGCAGGAGACGGCGATCCTTGGCGCGCAGGAGGTACTGCCGCGCCCACGCGCCCAGCGGGTCGCGCGGGTTCGGCGCCAGCGCCGACAGCTGGGCCGGGCTCAGGTCGACCCAGCCCGCGTGCAGCTCGGCCACGAGCTCCAGGTAACTCACCAGGGTGCGCAGCTTGGCGGTCGAGCCCAGGTCCAGCCGCGCGCCCTGGTTCACGTCGAACGGCTGGTCGATGTTGTCGGCCTGGATGCGCAGCAGGTTGGTTCCGGCGCTGCGCTCGAACAGCGTGAAGCTGTAGATCAGCGGGCTGGGGTCGGCGCCCGGGTCGAGCATGTGGGAGCCCACCAGCCCCGCGGCCTTCGTCGCGGCGGGCGTGCGCAGGCCGGCCAGCACGCGCGCCACCAGCGCCTGTGCTTCGCCGTCCAGGCTGGTTTCGGCCTCGAGGTCGAGCCGCTCCAGGTCGTAAGCCCGCGGCACGTCGAGCAGCGTGGCGATGTGGGTGCGCAGCGCGGTCGCGGCCTTGCGCTGCACGAAGTCGGGCCGGGGCGTTGAGGGCAGGTCAGGCTGCAGGTGCAAGGGCAGCGGCAGCGCCGCGTCGCGCAGCGTGGGCGTGATCAGGCCGGCCTCGGCCATCAGCCGCAGGTAGCTGTCGGTCAGCCGCGTCAGGCCGGCGCCGTCGCCGAGCAGGTGCTGCGACGGGCGGCGCTGCGCGATCATCAGCGACAGCGCCTGCTTGAAGGCCTCGGCCTGTTGGCGGAGCGCCTCGTCCGTGGGTGCCGCCGCCTCTTCCGCGGGGTCGGCGAGCAGGCGGTTGATTTCACCGAAGTCGCGCCCGTACCAGGCCCACAGGCCGTCGCCCAGCCCGTGCACCTCGCCCATGCCCGGGCGCGCGGCCAGCGGCACGGTGTCGAGGTAGTCGACGACGATCTGGCGGCGCCGCGCATGCGTGTCGTCGCCGTCCTGGTAGGCGCGCAGCGAGGCCGACGCCATCTGGCGCAGCTTGTCGCCGACCGACCCGGTGCGGCCCTGCGGCGAATGGCGGTACTTCTCGATCTGGGTGGCCAGCGTGCTGCCGCCCGTCGCCGTCTGGCCCAGGCCGACCGCGCGCAGCGCCTGCTCGAGCGCCGCCTTGGCGAAGCGTTCCGGGTCGATCGCGGGGTTGCGCTGCAGCGGCTGCGCGTCCAGCAGGTGGCGGTCCTCGACGAACAGCAGGGCGCTCACCAGCAGCGGCGGCACCTCCTCGAAGCGCTCGTAGGCGCGCTTGGGCACGCGGGTGTGCAGCAGCGCCGTGTTCCGGCAGTCGCGCACGGTCAGGCCGGCCTGGTTTTTCTCGCGGTAGGGCGCGAAGAGCCCGTAGTCCTGCAGTTCGATCAGCCGCGGCGACATGCGGGCCTGGCGGGTGACGACATAGCCCTGCGGCGCCAGGCGCTCGATGTAGTCCGGCAGCTGGTGGTAGCCCAGCCGCTCGTCGTAGGGCCCGGTCCGGGGAAAGCGGATGGCGTCGCTGGCACCGTCTTCGACGCTGAAGCGGGCGCCCTCGGCCAGGTCGCGCCACAGGGCCGATTGCAGCCGGGACGTCTTCAATTCGTCCAGCACGAACACGGCAAGCCCGCCTCCCACGGCGAGTCCCGCGCCGATCCAGAAAAGCTTCTTGAACCAAGTCATGCTCTGCCTCGCGAACAGTCTGCACCGTGGGTTCGTCAGTGAAGATGATGCGCTTTTTGAGGCGATTTGGCTTGCGTGCGACGGGGCCGTCGGTCGCATGTCTGGGCGGATGCAGGGAGCGCAGGACGACGATCGCAACGTGGAGAGGCAAAGGGCGCTCGCGGAGGGAACCGCCACACACGTGCCGGGAGCGAGGCTTGCGCGGGAACGCGGCGCATCGCGGACCCTGCACGCTCATCGAGAAAGAAGACGCGCCTCGCTACCCATGGTGCATGCCGATCTGCACGGACGTGCGGGTCGCTCGACGGCAATCAACGACCTGCAGTTTCCGAGTGATGCTGAAGACAAGGCATGGTCACGACGGGACGCCGTGACCATGCCCCGCCCGCTCAGAACGGATACGCCGGCGTCTGCCCCTGCACCGACAGCCACTGCCCCGTCGACAGCTGGTTGGCCTTGCCGGCCCCCAAGGCATAGAACCGTTGCGGTGCCATCGGCAGCGTCAGCGCCGCCACCGAAGCCAGCGCGGGCTGCGTGAGCGGAACGCCGTACATGGCGAAGACGTTGCGCAGGTCCTGGCCGATGATCTTCGAGCTCAGCACGTACAGCAGTTCGTGGTTCGAAATGTCGTTGCTGGCGTAGCCGCTCATGCCGTAGTTGCCCGCCGTGTTGGTGCTCCACTTCCTGGCGACCAGGCGCCCGCCCTTCGACAGCAACGTGAGGAACTCGATCGTGCTGGCGGCCGTGGGCTGGGCTTCGCCGTGGCGGGCCTGGGTGTAGAGAAACGCCAGCTGGAAGTACATGGCGAGCATGGGGCTTTGCTCCGGGCCGCCCCACAGGCGGGCCTGCATGTCCGCGCGCTGCGGCTCACCGCTGAGCGCGAGCGCCCGGTTGTCCTGGATCATCTTGTACAGGGCCGCGTGGGCGGTGCGGGTGCCGCTGTCGTCCTCGCCGAGGACGGCGTAGCGGCGCAGCATGTGCGCGCTCGACAGCGTGTTGTTGTCGCACTCGGTGCTGCAGCCTTTGTCGTCGATCACGATGTGCATCCAGGGCTGCACGGTGTTGTGGCCCAGCTCGTGCGGCCAGCCCCAACCGATGTCCATGGCCCAGTTGTCGGAATCGATCGGGTGGCCCGAGCAACCACTGCCGCACCTCGGCAGCCAGCTCACGAAGTGCTGCACGCCCGGCGCGTTGTGCACGGCGTCGTCGCAGGCCCACGCGAAGCTGGTGCACAGGGTCGACACGGTGCTGGGCATCTTCATGTCGTTGTAGCCGTTGGACATGTGGTTGGTGTCCATGAGGATGCCTTCGATGCGCCGCGTGACGAGGTCTTGCGGCGTTCTCAGCGTGCCCGCCGGCATGCCCGACTTGAAGCTCTTGAGCGCCACGGCGATGGTCTGCTGCAGCTCGCCGCCGCGGAACTTGAAGGTGGACCAGCCGTAGTCCTGGCGCTGCAGCGCGGCCATGGCGGCGTCCAGCTCGGCCTGCGCGGGCGTGCCCTGGCTGAAGTCGAAGTGGGCGTACCTGACCGTGCCCTTGACGCGCAGCTTGACCTTCTGCCCGGCCGTGGCGCCGCTGTAGCTCAGGAACAGCGGGCCTCCGAACGGCGTGACGAAGTCGTTGGCGGCATCGCGCTGCAGCGGCACGGTCCATGACGGCGCCTGGCGCGGGCGGAGGTAGTTGCCGGCGTCCGTCAGTGGGTTGCCGTAGGTGCGGATGTGGCTGGTCTGCACGCCCAGGTTCACACCGACCGGTGCCTCGGCGATCTCGAGTGCCACGGCCTTCGCCGGAATGGCGCCCCGGCCGATCGCCGTCTTGCCGCTGCCTTGCGGGAGCGTGAGCTCGATGGTTTCGTAGTCGCTGCTCGTGGCGAGCTTCTGCGCGCCGGCGGGCATGTAGTCGCCCTGGCCACCCGGTTGCGTCGTGGTCGCGGTGCGGCCGAAGGCCTGCCACGAATCGGACGCATAGGCGCGCAGGAAGTTGGCTGCATCGCTGGTGCGGTTGATCTTGCCGTAGGCGATGTCACGACGCCATTCATCGGCCCACAGCACCAGCAGGCGCTGCAGTTCGGTGTTCTCCGTCTTGAAGAGCGGCCGGCCTGCCAGCTCGGTGCTCGACAGGTCACGGCGCGCCGCATCGATCCCGACGATGGGTTGGTTGTCGACGGCGAAGTCCTGCGTGTACTTGTCCTTCGCGAGCCACTCGAGCGTGTGCACCAGGCTTCCGAGCTGGTCGCCGCGCGCCAGGGCGTCGACGGCGGTGCGGCCTGCGCTCACTGAGTAGCCCGACGCTGACGCAAAGAAGTTGCCCGGGTCGGGGGCGAGGTCCATGCCCAGGCTGGACAACAGCCGCGTGCCGCCCGGGGCGGTCCACCAGCTGCTGTGCATGTAGATCACGGCCTTGCCGGCCTTCACGTAGCTTCGCACCAGCTCGCCCAGCGCGGGGTTGTCGGCCACGCTGGCGCCGAAGACGAGCAGGTCGGCATCCCGCCAGCAGGTGTTGGTGGGCGAGGCGATGTCGCACGCGATCTCTTGTGTCTTCTTCTGCAGGCGGGTCGCGAAGTTCTTGATGGCGCCCGCGTTGTAGCCCGCCTGGCTGAACTTGAGCGTCGCCGGCAGCGTGCCTTCGGCCTGCCCTGTCATCACCCATGTGAAGGCGCGCGTGAACAGCGGCAGGTGCTGCTGCTCCTTCGTCGTGCCGGCCATCCAGCCCAGCACGTCGGCACCGTAGGCCAGCGCGCGGCCGTCGCCCAGTTCGGCGATGGCCGCGATGCCTGAACCGTCGTCGGCGACGATGAATGGAATCGCCTGCGTGAGGCTGGCCGGGGTCAGCGCGGCGCTGTTCTTTCCGATGTCGAGCGCGAGGTTCGGCACCTGGCCCTTCGTGTTGTAGATGTCGGCCAATACCTGCTGCGGGCGCGCACGCAGTTCGATGGCCTTGCGCGTCGCGCGCTCCAGCAGCGTGGCGCGGTCCTCGGGCCGCAGGCCGCCCGGGTCTCCGCTGTCGAGTGCGGCGTCGATGGGGCTCGCCGGCGGGGTGGTCGTGCCATCGTCCGGCGCACCGGTGGACGTGCCCGGCGTGCCGGGCATGCCCATCCCGGCAAGGCCGCCGCCGGAGTCCCCGCCGCCGCCACCACAGGCGGACAGGACGAGGCAGGCGATCAGGGTCACGAGCTTGCGCGCGTGCGTCATGGTTCTTCTCCTTTGTAGTTCTGACTTCTTGGGCATGAGGCCGGAGGCGCGAGCGTGGTCGCGCCTCCCTGTCGCGATGAGACGCGACGCGACGCGCTGCGGTGGCGTGTGTGTACTGCCGGCGGCGGGCGACGGATTGTCGCCAGCACAGGCTGGTTTTCGACAGGTCTTTCAGCGACTGTCGGCTGGAAGAAACAGACGGATGTGTGTGCGCTCGATCGTCAGGCGCATGAAGCGCATCGCGTGCAACGCGACAGGCTTCGTCGCTGTAAGCACATCGCCTTACGAGGCGGCGGAGGGGCTCGCAATCACCAACAGAACTTGCGCCGCTTTCTTGCTCGTGCAGATCAGCCGGTGCGGCACGGAGGCGTTGAAATGCACGCAGTCTCCGGCGACCAGGTCTTCGGTCTTGTCGTCGAGTTCGAGGCTGACCTCGCCGCTCAGAACATAGATGAGCTCTTCGCCCTCGTGGTCGCTCTTCAGGTGCTTCGCGCCTTTGTCACGACCGGGCTGCAGCACGAACGCGACCACGCGCTGACCGGGTGCCGTGCCCGCGACCAGCCGCGGGGCGCCTTCGTCTTCTTGCTTCGCCTTGGCGTCGGCGGCGCGCGTGATCGTGACCGAGCTGCTCGTCGATGCCTGGCCGAACAACTCGTCCACCGGCAGCTTCAACGCCTTGGCGAGTTTCAGTGCAACACCCACCGATGGGTTCGCCAACCCACGCTCCACCTTGGAGACATAACTGCGCGTGAGCTCCGCTGCTTGCGCAAGCTCTTCCAGCGTCATTCCCGCCTGGGTGCGCAGGAGTTTCAACTTGATCGTCATGGTTTTTTGCGGGACACATGAGTCCTATCGTACATTTGAGTCCTGAGCCGCGACACCGATGTGTCGCCGCACCGGTGGGTTCTTTTGGAGTATGTCATGTCGAATTTCCCGTCTTTTCGCTGGAAAAATCCATTTCTCACTGCCGCGGCCCTGCTCGGCGCGGTGCTGTGCGCGGCCACGGTCGTGGCCCTTCCCCGGCCTGCTTTGGCGCAGGCGGCTTACCCGGCCAAACCCATCAAGCTGATCGTGCCGTTCGGTGCCGGCGGCATCACCGACGTCGTGGCGCGGCTGGTGGGACAGAAGCTGGGCGAAGAGCTCAAGCAGTCGGTGATCATCGACAACCGCGCCGGCGCGGGCGGCAACATCGCGGCGCAGGCACTCGCCCAGGCCGCGCCCGACGGCTACACGCTGCTGCTGGGCACGGTCGGCACGCAGGTCGTCAACAAGATGATCTACAGCAAGCTCGCCTATGACGCGAGCGCCTTCGCGCCCGTCTCGCTGGTGAGCAACTCGCCGTATGTGCTGGTCGTGAACGACGCGCTGCGCGTCGACGATGTGAAGGGCCTGGTGGCCTATGCCAAGGCCAACCCCGGCAAGCTCAACGCCGGCTCCGCGGGCAATGCGAGTTCGCCGCATCTGGGGCTGGAGCTTTTCAAGATCGCCACCCACACCGAGATCGTCCATGTGCCGTTCAAGAGCGGTGCCGAAGCCATCAACGCCGCGTTGGGCGGGCAGGTGCAGATCGTGATCGACGCCATTCCCGTCATCCGAAGCCAGGTCCAGGCCGGGCGCCTGAAGGCCCTGGTCATCGCCGACGACGCGCGCAGTGGCGCCATGCCGAAGGTGCCGACCAGCGCCGAAGCCGGTGTGCCCACTTTCCTGATCGGGTCGTGGAACGCCTTGCTCGCGCCACCGGGCACGCCCAAGCAACAGACCACGCTGTTGTCCGAAGCCCTGGCGCGCGCCCTGGCCCGCCCGGAGCTGCAGGCCAAGCTGGCGGAGATCGGTGTCGAGCCGCTGCCCACGGGTGAAGCGGCCTACCTGAAGCATGTGCGCAGCGAGACCGACAAGTGGACGCGCATCACCAAGGCCGCCGGCACCAAGGTGGACTGACCGCCATGCGCATCATCGACACACAGCGCTCCGGCAACTGCTGGAAGGTCCGGCTCCTGGCGAGCTTCGTGGGCATCGATCTGCAGCGAACCACGCTGTCGATCGACCGCGGCGACCTGCAGTCCGCAAGTTTCCTCGCCCACGCGCCGATGAAGCGGGTGCCCGTGCTCGAACTGGACGACGGCCGCATGCTGAGCGAGTCGGGCGCCATCCTTTTCTATCTGGCGCAGGGCACGCCGTGGTGGCCCCAGGCGCTCCACGAGCAAGCGCAGACGCTCGCATGGATGCACTTCGAGCAAGAGCAGCACATGCGACCGCTGGCCCAGCTGCGGCTGCACCTGGCCCTGCGCAAAGACCTCGCGCCTGCCGACGCCCAAGCGCGCGCGTGGCTGCAGGAAGGCCACGACGCGCTGGCGATTCTCGAGGCGCGCCTGGCAACAGGTCGGCAGTGGGTCTCCACGGAAACGGCGCCGAGCATTTCGGACATCGCCTTGTATCCGTACACCCGCAAGGCGCCGATGGGCGGCGTCGATCTTGCGCGCTACCCGCAGGTGCGGCGGTGGATCGATCGCATCGAAGGCCTGCCGGGCTACGCGCCACTGTTCCCTGGGCAACCGGGCCTCACCCTTTCCACGCTCGAAACCTCGGGCTGACTTTTTCTCAACGCTGATACGGGAGCGATTGCTATGTCAGAAGACACTTTTTCCCTCAACAAGGAAGCCTTGATCGACAAGGCGAATGCCGAGATGGAAACGACCCTGTTGCCATCGGAGTACACGCTGCGCCAGAAGCTGGCGCTGACGTGCCGCATCCTCTTCGAGAACGGCCACGACTCCGGCCTGGCGGGCCAGATCACCACGCGCACCGAGGTCCACGGCACCTACCTGACGCAACGCCTGGGCCTGGGCTTCGACGAGATTTCGGAAGACAACCTGCTGGTCGTCGACGAAGACCTGAACGTCAAGTCCGGTTCAGGCATGGCCAACCCCGCCAACCGCTTCCACTCGTGGGTCTACCGTGCGCGGCCGGACGTCAACTGCATCATCCACACGCATGCACTGCACGCGGCGGCCCTGAGCATGCTCGAAGTGCCGCTGGAGGTTTCGCACATGGACAACTGCGTGCTGTACGACGACGTGGCCTTCGTTCCGAAGTGGCCCGGCGTGCCGGTCGGCAACGAGGAGGGCGAGCTCATCTCCACGGCATTGGGCAGCAAGCGCACCTTGATGCTCTCGCACCACGGCCTGCTGGTGGCGGCTGAAAGCGTCGAGGCCGCCTGCGTGCTGGCGATCGCGTTCGAACGCGCGGCCAGGATGCAGCTGCTGGCAGCCGCTGCAGGGGCCATCCAGCCCATCGATCCGGCCCTGGGCCGTGAAGCACACGACTGGATCCTGCGTCCCAAGCGCAACGAGGCGGCCTTCGCGTACTACGCGCGCCGCACCTTGCGCACCGGTCGCCACGCGGACTGCATCCGTTCGCGCTGAACGGCGTGCATTCGATCCCCTCACCGAAAGATTCCGAAGCCATCATGAGCACCTCCTTCAAAGGCATCATTTCCTACCCCGTCACGCCGTTCGACAAGGCCTCGGGCCGTGTCGACCTTGCGGCCGTGCGCGGCCTCATCGACCGTCTCGTCGAACGCGGTTCGCACGGCATCGCCCCGCTGGGCAGCACCGGCGAAAGCGCCTACCTGGACGACGCCGAGTGGGATGCTGTCGCCGAAGCCTCCATCCAGCAGGTCAACAAGCGCCTGCCGGTCATCGTGGGCATCTCCGACCTGACGACGCGCAACGCGGTGCGCAAGGCGAAGTTCGCGGAAGCAGCGGGCGCCGATGCCGTGATGGTGCTTCCGGTGTCGTACTGGAAGCTCTCGGACGACGAGATCTTTCGCCACTACGCCACGATTTCAGAGGCCGTGGGCGTGCCGATCATGGTCTACAACAACCCGGCCACCAGCGGCGTCGACATGAAACCCGAGCTGATCGTCCGCATCGTCAAGGACATCGCGAACGCCACGATGGTCAAGGAGAGTTCGGGCGACATCCAGCGTATGCACACGCTGATGCAGCTGTCCGATGGCCGCATTCCGTTCTTCAACGGCAGCAACCCGCTGGCGCTCGAAGCCTTTGCGGCCGGCGCCATCGGCTGGTGCACCGCCGCGCCCAACCTGATCCCCGAGTGGCCCCTGGCGCTTTACGACATCTGCGCCGCAGGCGACCTGGACCGCGCGCGCCGTGTGTTCTACGCCCAGCTGCCGATCCTGCGCTTCATCCTGCAGGGCGGCCTGCCCACGACGATCAAGGCCGGCCTGGGCCTGCGCGGCTTCGAAGCGGGCGTGCCGCGCGCGCCGCTGCTCGGACTCGACAGCCAGGGCACCCAGGCGCTGCAGGCCCTGCTGAAGACCATCGACGCGAAGCCGCTGGCTGCGCTGTAGCCCGCGCGGCCATGCAAGGTCTCCCGACGGCTTATTCCGGGTCGTCGGGGTGCTGCGGACCGGCCAGCAGCCCGAGCACCAACCCGCCGAGGGCGATGGCCAGGGCCAGAATCAGCGATGCCTCTGCGAGTAGTCTCATGGTGTCCTGCAATGAATCTCCCCCCTCACCGTGTGTCCTGTCATTGAACCCACGTTCGCTGACCGGCGGCTGAGTACGGAAGCAGAAGGGTTTTATGCGGGGCTTCAGCCTGTCTTCAGCCAAGGCGCGGATACTGGCGGGGACGGTCTTCTGGCGTTGGTAGAGGTCGCTTCGGCACCCGCCCTTCGGGGTGGTTCCTCGAGGCCGGAGGTCGTCACAGTTTCATGCCCGCGCGCTTTCGCCGAGCCATACCGGCTCGTTCGAGGTGTCCGGGAAATCCGCGGTGTCGATCAGCGGCGCTTCATCGACTTCAGACGCCGCCGGCGCCATGTGCCGCAGCTCGTAGCCGCGCCCATACACCGAGACCAGCACGAACTCGCCGCCCTTGTGCAGCGAGAGCTTGCGCCGGATGCTGGCCACGCAGCAGTCCAGCGTGCGGCTCGTGCGTTCGATGCGCGCATCCACCCACAGCGAGGCCAGCAGCCAGTCGCGCTCCAGCAGCCGGCCCGCGTTGCGGAACAGCAGCAGCGCCAGTTCGAACTCGCGCGGCTTCAATCGCACCTCGGTGCCGTGGCACACCACCACGCGGCGCTCGCCGAGGAACTGGTAATCGCCGAAGCACGCGGCCGTGGCCTGCGGCTGCAGCAGCGTGCGGTTGCGCCGCAGCGATTCGCGCACGCGCAGTTCCAGCTCGAACTCGTCGACGGGCAGCACCGCGAAGTCGATGCTCGCGCCCTGCGTCTCGCCGCCCGCGGCCGACAGCACATCGACCAGCAGGTTGCGCTGCGAGGCGCGCGCCACCAGAAAAATGGGAATGCGCAGCGCGCGGCACATCGCCGTGAGGATCGGCCAGGCGCCTTCGTCCTTCAGCACGACCAGCAGCAGGCCGAACTGCAGGCCCTGGGTGACGGCCAGCAGGAACTGCGTGCTGTCGCCGAAGGACACGGGCTCGCAGCCCATCAGGCGCAGGCGGTTGCCCCAGCCGGCCTGCTGCGCCTCGTCGCAGCCCACCATCGCGATGCGGCGCGCGCCCTGCTGCGCGGCCATCACGCGCAGGCTCCTCGGGGTGCGACCTTCTGGTGACGGGATGTTGGCGTGGAAGGAAGGGTCTTCATGTCGGTGGCATCCATGCGAAGGTGGTGAAGGGCGTCCCGGGGCGATGACATGGGCTCAGGGGCGGGCGGCGCCGGTGCTGCGCGGCAGCTTCCAGCCGATGCCCGCGTTGAAGCCCCACTCCCGGCCCGTGCTGGACACGCCCATGCCCCAGGCCGTGTCGCCGTCGCCCGACGTGCGCTTGAAGCCCAGCGCCGCGGCCGTGTAGCCCTGGTAGGTGCCGAAGGCCAGGCCGAGGGACTGTTCGCCGGGCCGGTACGACGGCACGTAGGCGGCCGACATGGCGATGGCCATGGCCGCGCCCGAGTACGCGATGCGCGCCGTTTCGCCGACCGCCGTGCGCACCGGGTGCAGCTGCCCCAGGTTGATGGCGTCGTCCGAGCGCACGGCAGGCGCCAGTTCGAAGGCATGGGCGCCGGTGCACGCGAGCCACAGCAGCACCAGCGGGATCGCGGTGCGTGCGGGGGCGAAGCGTGCGGATGCGTTCACGAGACGGCTCAGCCGGCGGCCAGCCGGGTGCCGGCGCCGGTTTGCGTCTTGCGCACGCCATCGGGGCCGTAGAAGGGTTGGGCGCGGGCCTGCAGGAAGTGCAGCGCCTGCTGCGTGAAGTCCAGGTGCGCGTACACCAGTGTGCCGTTGTGCAGGTTGCGGTTGCGCGCGTCTTCGGCGAGCGCGAGCAGTTCGCGCCAGGCCTGGTGCGTGGGTTCACCGCCTGCTGCAGCGGCGGCATCCGCGCCCGCACGACCGGGCCCGAAGCCCAGCGCCGCCTGCAGCGATTCACGCTGCCGGTCGAGTTCGGCCATGCGGTCCAGCAGCGCGGTCTTGCGGCCGGCGATGCCGTTCAGTGCGTCGAAGACGCTGTCCGACATGGCCTGCGCCTCTTCGTCCAGCACCACGAGAAACTCCCCGATGCAGCCCGCTTCCGCGCGCAGGTGCGCCAGCAAGGTGCTCATGCCTCGCCCTTCGGTGCGAGCAGCTCGCGCACGCTCGCCAGCAGGCCGTCGGCGATGCGCTCGGGGCGGATCTCGTAGCGGCCGGCGCGGATGTCCTCGCGGATCGCGGCCACGCGCGCGGCGTCGAAGTCGCTGCCCCCCACGGCGGCGGGCATCGCATGGACGAGCGCGGAGACGGGGGCCGCTTCCTTGGGGCGCTGCACGGCCTCGGCGGACGTCGACGGAGCCGGCGAGCCCGGTGCGGGCGTGCGGTGCAGGGGCGTGGCCGAAGGGGCGGTGGGATCGATTTTCAAGGTGATTCCTCAGGGGCTGACCCGTATATCGGCAGCCGGTGCAAGAACTTTAGGAAGGGCGTGCATGAAGTGAAGCCTGCGCGGACGCGGCGGCCGCTACTGCACCAGCCGGACCTGTCCTTCCTCGTCGGCCACGCCGCGGATCACCCGGCCGTCCAGCGTCCTGGCCTGCACCACCGCACCCACCGCGGCGCCGCTCAGGGCCTTGGCTTCGGTGCTGACGACAAAGCCCGGCCCCTGCGCCACCACCTTCACGGCCTGGCCCTGCTGGATCACGGCGACGCCGCGCAGCAGCTCCTTGCGGATCGGGGCGCCGGGCGCGACGCGGTTGGCGCTCACCACGCCGACCAGTTCGGCCGTGCTGGTGACCACCGAGCGCGGCAGCCGCGTGAGGTCGCCGGTGCGCTCGACCACGTCGCCAGCGCCCAGCGCCCGGCCCGCGTCGATGGCGCGCGCCGCCACCAGGTAGCGGCCCTCGACCGCGACACGCGCCTGCACGAAGCGCGTCCACGGCCGTTCGGCATGGCAACGCACGCCCACCGAGAGGCGGCCCCACGGCGTGACGCCCGGTGGCAGGAACACCTCGGGCGCTTCGCACGCGGGCAGGGCCTCGGTGCCGCGTCCTTCGAGGCTGACCGTCACCTTGCCCGGCAGGCCGGCACTCTGCACCTGGAGGTAGGTCTCGACCGCCTTCGCGGCCACATCGCCTGCGATCGCGCCGGTCGACACCGCGCACGACAGCCCCATCGCGCAGGCAGTGCGCAGCAGGTGTTGGCGAAGCGGCGAGAGGGTCATCGAAAGCGAAAGAAGAGGGCCAGAAAAATGAGGTCGCCGGTGCAGGAAAGCCGCAACCGGCGCCCCTGGATTCTTATGAATTCACCCCGCCGGCGAAGGTGCGAGCAGCAGGCGAAACCCCCCTTTGTTCGGGCGATTGCCAACGCGCCGCATGCATAGACTTGCTTTCCATCGGTCGCTGCGCCCCGTGCACTGGCGACGCCTCAACAGATGGAACAAAGATGATCGACAAGCTGGATGCGGCGTTTCGCTTCCACCGCGAAGCGCTCCATCTCCGGGCCCAGCGCCAGGAGGTGCTCGCGGCCAACATCGCCCATGCCGACACGCCGAACTACAAGGCGCGCGACTTCGACTTCGGCGCGCGCCTGAGCGAGGCCGTCGAGCGCGGCCGCGCCGCCTCGTCGGTGTCGATGGCCACCACCTCGTCGCGCCACCTCGCGGGCCAGGCGCAGGCCACGGCCGGCGACGACCTGCTGTACCGCGTGCCGCACCAGTCCAGCCTCGACGGCAACACGGTCGAGATGGACGTCGAGCGCGTGGCCTTCGCCGACAACGCGCTGCGCTACGAGTCGAACCTGACCCTCATCAACGCCAAGATCAAGTCGCTCCTGTCGGCGGTACAGCCATGAACATCTTCGACGTGGCGGGCTCCGCCATGACCGCGCAATCGCAGCGCATGAACGTGACCGCGAGCAACCTCGCCAATGCCGAGAGCGTGGCCGGCCCCGACGGCCAGCCCTACCGCGCCAAGCAGGTGGTGTTCGAGGTGGCGGCATCGGGGCGGCGCGACATCGGCGGCGTCAAGGTGGCCGGTGTCATCGAAGACCCGTCGCCCGCCAAGCTGGTGTTCGACCCGAAGAGCCCGCACGCCAACGCCGAGGGCTACGTGGCGATGCCCAATGTCAACGTGGTCGAAGAGATGACCAACATGATCTCGGCCTCGCGCAGCTACCAGGCCAACGTCGAGGTGCTCAACACCGCCAAGACGCTGATGGTCAAGACGCTGACCATCGGCCAGTAACCCACGCACGCCCACACGCCTCCCGCAGGAAGAACCCCGACCCCATGGCCCTCTCCGACACCTCGTCCATCAGCGGGCTGAACGCGCCCACGGCGGCGAACAGCAACAACAACGTCTCCAGTGCCGACAGCGAGCAGCGCTTTCTCAAGCTGCTGGTCACGCAGCTGAACAACCAGGACCCGCTCAACCCGATGCAGAACGCCGAGCTCACTTCGCAGCTCGCGCAGATGAGCACCGTGAGCGGCATCGAGAAGCTCAACGCCACGCTCTCGGGCCTGGTCAACCAGACCGGCGCCAACCAGCTGCTGCAGGCCACTTCGCTCATCGGCTACAACGTGCTGTCGCCCGGCGATGTGCTCACCACCAAGAAGCCCGAAGACGGCAAGGACCCCGCCACGCAGGCCTTCGCCGTGCAGCTGCCGGGCACCGCCGCCGACGTCGAGCTCAAGATCGTCGACAGCACCGGCAAGGTGATCCGCACGCTCGACGCGGGCGCCATGAAGGAAGGCGTCAACGCCGTCACCTGGGACGGCAAGGACGACCTGGGCGTGGCGGTACCGCCGGGCGCCTACCGCTTCACGGTCGATGCCAGCAACAACGGCACGACGGTGAAGGCCACCGCGCTCACCTTCTCGCAGGTGGCCGCCGTGAAGCAGGGCGCCGGCGGCGTCACGCTGGAGCTGGCCTCGGGCGCCAGCATCGGGCTGGGCGACGTGCGCCTGTTCCTCTGAGCTTTCGTCTTCGTCTTCGGCGTGGCCCGCACGGGCTGCGCCCTTCGCACTCTTCTTCCTCGCACCGAACAAGGACCCCCTCATGAGTTTCTCCCAAGGCATCAGCGGACTCGGCGTGGCCGCGGCCAACCTCGACGTCATCGGCAACAACATCGCCAACTCGGGCACGGTGGGCTACAAGTCGGCCGCCGCCACCTTCCAGGACGTGTACGCCGGCTCGCGCGTGGGCCTGGGCGCCTCGGTGTCGGGCGTGACGCAGAACTTCACGCAGGGCGTGACGCAGTCGAGCACGCGTCCCCTCGACGTGGCCATCCTCAACGGCGACGGCTTCTTTCGCCTGGCCAGCCCCAGCGGCGAGGTCTTCTACTCGCGCAACGGCCAGTTCACGCGCGACAAGGACGGCTACATCGTCAACGCGCAGGGCCTGCAGCTCACCGGCTACGGTGCCAACGCCAGCGGCGGCATCAGCGGCGGCACGCCGGGCCCGATCCAGGTGCAGGGCGGCATGATGCCGCCCAAGCCCACGGCCAACATCGACGCGCAGTTCAACCTCGACGCGCGCAGCACGGTGCCCACCAAGACGCCGTTCAACCCCACCGACGCCGCCACCTACAACTACCCGAACGCCATCGGCCCCATCTACGACTCGCTGGGCAACCCGCACGACGTGGCCGTGTACTTCGTGAAGACGGCGGCCAACACCTGGAACGTGTACGGCACCTCCGACGGCGCACCGCTGAACGGCGGTGCCGCGCTGTCCAATGTGAGCTTCGACGCCAAGGGCGTCATGACCGCACCGGCCTCGGGCGCGTTCAACATCGGGCCGCTCACCTTCACCAACGGTGCCTCGCCGCTCACCGCCTCGGTCGACCTCACGGGCACCACGCAGTTCGGCAGCGCCAACGGCATGAGCAAGCTGGGCCAGGACGGCTACAAGTCGGGCGAGCTCACCGCGTTCTCGATCAACCCCGACGGCACCATCACCGGCAAGTTCTCCAACGAGCAGACGCGCCTGCTGGGCCAGGTCGTGCTGTCGTCGTTCGCCAACCCCAACGGCCTGGAGCCCAAGGGCAACAACGTGTGGGCCGAGACGCAGGCCTCGGGCAACGCGCTCACCGGCACGCCGGGCGAAGGCACCAAGGCCGGCTCGCTGGCCTCGGGCGCGCTGGAGTCGTCCAACGTCGACCTGACCTCCGAGCTGGTGAACCTCATCGTCGCGCAGCGCAACTACCAGGCCAATGCGCAGACCGTGAAGACGCAGGACCAGGTCATGCAGACGCTCATGAACATCCGCTGACCGGGAGCATTGCGTGGATCGAATGCTGTATGTCGCCATGAGCGGCGCCAAGCAGGCCATGGAGCAGCAGGCCGTGGTCGCCAACAACATGGCGAACGTCTCGACGCCGGGCTTCCGTGCGCAGATCGCGAACTTCCGCGCCGTGCCCGTGGTCGGCGAGGAAGCGCCCACGCGCGCCTTCGTGGCCGCCACCACGCCCGGCGCCGACTTCACGCACGGCCCGCTCACGCAGACCGGCCGCGCGCTCGACGTGGCCGTGGGCGGTGAAGGCTGGCTGGTGGTGCAGGCGGCCGACGGCAGCGAGGCCTACACGCGCGTCGGCAACCTGCAGATCGGCGCCGACGGCCAGCTCACGACGATGGGCGGGCGCCCCGTGGTGGGCGACAACGGCGCGCTCACCGTGCCGCCGGGTTCGGCCGTGAGCATTGCGTCGAACGGCCTCGTGGGTTCGCGCGACGCGGCCTCGACCACGCTCACCGGCATCGCCGAGGTGGGCCGGCTGAAGCTCGTCAACCCGCCCGTGACCGACCTCGTGCGCGGCGACGACGGCCTGTTCCGCATGCGCGCCGACCTGCCGCCGGCCGAGGCCGACGAGGCCGTCACGCTCATCTCCGGCGCCATCGAGGGCAGCAATGTGCAGCCGGTCGATGCCATGGTGGCCATGATCGCCAACGCGCGCAGCTTCGAGATGCAGATGAAGTCGCTGCAGACCGCCGACATCAACGCGCAGACCGCCAACAAGCTGCTGGCCTACGGCTGACCCTCTTCCAGGAACTCCTTTCAATGATCCGCTCCCTCTACATCGCCAAGACCGGCCTGGACGCGCAGCAGACGCAGCTCGACGTGGTCTCCAACAACCTGGCCAACGTCGGCACCACCGGCTTCAAGCGCAGCCGCGCCGTGTTCGAAGACCTGGTCTACCAGAACCTGCGCCAGGTCGGCGGCCAGAGCTCCGACCAGACGCGCCTGCCTTCGGGCCTGCAGGTCGGCACCGGCGTGCACGTGGTCGCCACCGAGCGCATCCACTCGCAGGGCAACCTCACCAAGACCGACAAGCCGACCGACGTGGCCATCAGCGGCAGCGGCTTCTTCCAGGTGCTGATGCCCGACGGCACCACCTCGTACACGCGCGACGGCTCGTTCCAGACCGACCGCGACGGCCAGCTGGTCACGGCCAGCGGCTTCCCGGTGCAGCCGGCCATCACCATCCCGGCCAACGCCACCAGCATCACCGTGGGCCGCGACGGCATCGTGTCGGTGGTGCAGGCGGGCGGCACCAACACCGTGCAGGTCGGCCAGCTGCAGCTCGCGACCTTCGTCAACCCGACGGGCCTGCAGAGCAAGGGCGAGAACCTGTATGCCGAGACCGACGCCTCGGGCGCACCCAACCAGGTGAACCCCGGCGTGGACGGCGCGGGCACGCTGAGCCAGGGCTATGTGGAGGCCTCCAACGTCAACGTGGTGGAAGAGCTGGTCAACATGATCGCCACCCAGCGTTCGTACGAGATCAACAGCAAGGCGGTCCAGACCTCGGACCAGATGCTGCAGCGCCTGGCCCAGTTGTGATGCAGGCGGGGGTGCGTCTTCTTCGCCGGGCGGCGGCGCTGCTGCTCGCCACCGCGCTGGCCGCCGGCTGCGCGCAGGTGCCGCGCGAGCCGCTGGTACACCAGCCGATGACGGCGCGCGCCGACCAGTACGCGGCGGTGCAGGCGCGCCGCGCGCCGGGTGCGATCTTCCAGGACGGCCCCGGTGCCAACGCGCTGTTCGAAGACCGCCGCCCGCGCAACGTCGGCGACATCCTCACCATCCTCATCAGCGAGAAGGTCAACGCGACCAAGAACTCGGGCGCCAATGCCAGCCGCACGGGCAACACGACCAGCGTGTTCGCGGCCATTCCCAAGCTCATCGGCGGCCTGCTCGACGGGCAGGACACCAAGCTGTCGGGCACCAACACGCTCAACGCCAAGGGCGGCGCCAACGCCAACAACACCTTCAACGGCGTGATCACCGTCACCGTGACCGACGTCATGGCCAACGGCAACCTGCTCGTGAGCGGCGAGAAGCAGATGGGCATCAACCAGGGCACCGAGTACATCCGCTTCTCGGGCGTGGTGAACCCGCGCACCGTGTCGGGCAACAACACCGTGCCTTCGACGCTGGTGGCCGATGCGCGCATCGAGTACTCGGCCAAGGGCTACATCGATGAAGCCCAGCACATGGGCTGGATGCAGCGCATCTTCCTCAACGTGATGCCGTTCTGATGACACACCTCCAGGCTTCACCTACTTTGAATCGCTGGCGCATCGCGGCGCTGTGCGCGCTCCTGTTCATCGCGCCCGCGCATGCGGAACGGCTCAAGGAACTCGCCAGCATCCAGGGCGTGCGCGACAACCCGCTCATCGGCTACGGCCTCATGGTCGGCCTGGACGGCACGGGCGACCAGACGATGCAGACGCCGTTCACCACGCAGAGCCTGAACAACATGCTGCAGCAGCTGGGCATCACGATCCCGCAGGGCGTGAACATGCAGCTGAAGAACGTGGCGGCCGTCATGGTGACGGCCACGCTGCCGTCGTTCGCACGGCCGGGCCAGAACATCGACGTCACCGTGTCGTCGATGGGCAATGCCAAGAGCCTGCGCGGCGGCACGCTGTTGATGACGCCACTCAAGGGCGTGGACGGCGCGACGTATGCCGTGGCGCAGGGCAACATGGTGGTGGGCGGCGCGGGCGCTGCGGCCAACGGCAGCAAGGTGCAGGTCAACCAGCTGAGCTCGGGGCGCATTCCCGCCGGCGCGCTGGTGGAGCGCACGGTCGAGGCGCCGGTGGGCGCGGAGGGCTCCTTCACCATCGAGCTGAACCGCTCCGACTTCGGCACCGCGCAGCGCGCCACGGACGCCATCAACCGCCAGTTCGGCGCCGGCACCGCCGAAGCCATGGACGCGCGCGTGATCCGCGTGCAGGCGCCCGAGCCGCAGCGGCGCGTGGGCTTCCTCGCCCAGCTGCAGGAGCTCGAGGTCACGCCCACGCAGGCGGGCGCGCGGGTGGTGGTGAATGCGCGCACGGGCTCGGTCGTGATGAACCAGGCAGTGCGCGTGAAAGACTGCGCCATCGCGCACGGCAACCTGTCGGTGGTGATCAACACCGAGCCGGTGATCAGCCAGCCGGGCGCGTTCTCGGGCGGCAGCACGGTGGTGGCGCAGACCTCGCAGATTTCCGTCAACCAGGGCGGCGGCGCGATCCAGATGGTGCGCGGCGGCGCCTCGCTGGCCGATGTGGTCAAGGGGCTGAACAGCCTGGGCGCCAACCCGCAGGACCTGGTGTCGATCCTGCAGGCCATGAAGTCGGCCGGCGCTTTGAGCGCCGAGCTCGAGATCATCTGAGGCCGACGGCATGACCATCTCTGCCAACACCGCGTGGAGCGGCGCCGACGCGGCCAGCCGCAGTGGCGCGCTCGACCAGCGTTTTGCACTCGACGTGCAGGGCGTCGATGCGCTGCGGCGCACCGTGCGCACCTCGCCCGAAGAGGGCCTGCAACAGGTCTCGCGCCAGTTCGAGGCCTTGTTCATGAACATGGTGCTCAAGAGCATGCGCGAGGCGACGCCCTCGAGCGGCCTGCTCGACAGCCAGGACCAGAAGGTCTATTTGTCGATGTTCGATCAGCAGCTCACGCAGAATCTCTCGGGGCGCGGCGTGGGGCTGGCCGAGGCGATGCTGGCGCAGCTGCGGCGGCAATTGCCTTCGGCGGCGACCGAAGCCGACGATGGCATCGGCACACGGCCCATGTCGCTGGAGCCGCCCGCCGGCCTGCCGTACGGCCCGCGCGCGGGCATCCCCATCGGCTCGGCGCCCGGTGCGCGCGTGTCGACCGCGGCCGACCTCGGTGTCTATCAAGTCAGGAGCGGCCCCGCGCCGGCCGCGAACGCCTCGCTGCAAGGCCAGGTCGATGCGTTCGTGGACCGCATGGGCGCTTCGGCGCAGGCGGCCAGCGCCGCCAGCGGCGTGCCCGCGCCGCTGATCCTGGCGCAGGCCGCGCTCGAATCCGGCTGGGGCAAGCGCGAGATCCGCGCCGACGACGGCACGCCCAGCTTCAACCTCTTCGGCATCAAGGCCGACAAGGGCTGGAAGGGCGCGACGGTGGAGACCACCACCACCGAATACATCGACGGCGAGCCGCAGAAGGTGCGCGCGAAGTTCCGCGCCTACGCCTCCTACGAGGAGGCCTTCACCGACTACGCGCGCTTCATCACGCGCAACCCGCGCTACGCCAACGTGCTGGCCACCGCCGATCCGGCGCAGGCCGCGCACGGCCTGCAGCGCGCGGGCTACGCCACCGACCCGAAGTACGGCGAGAAGCTGGTTCGCATCATGCAGAAGTTCGGCTGAGCCGCTCGCACAGCCTGACTGCCCGGACCCGAGAACAACGACACGAGAGGCCCCGAGAGGAGACAAGCGAATGACGGTAAAAAATTGGACGATCGGAATGCGGCTGGGCGCCGGCTTTGCGCTGGTGCTGGCGCTGCTGGTGGCCGTGGCGGGCATCGGCGTGCTGCGGCTGCAAGACGTGGGCGAGGCCACGAAGGAGCTGGCCTCGCGCACTTTGTCGAAGGAGCGCCTGGCCGCGGCCTGGCAGCTGGGCACCGCCACCAACAGCGTGCGCACCTTCTCGCTGCTCAAGAGCGACGACGCGCAGGTGCAGGCGCATCTGCAAAAGCAGATCGCCGCCACCAGCGCCACCATCTCCGAGACGCAGAAGGCGCTCGAGGCGCTGCTCACCACGCCGGAAGAGCTGGCACTGAGCGCCGACATCCAGAAGCGGCGCGGCGAGTACGTCGTGCTGCGCCAGCAGATCCTCCAGCTGAAGACCGAAGGCCGCAAGGACGAGGCCGCGACGCGCACCGACACGCAGCTGCTGCCGATGCTCGACGGCTACGACGCAAGCATCCGCGCCATGGTGACGCACCAGCAGCAAGAGATCGACAAGAGCGCCGCCACCATCGACGCGCAGTACCAGGCAGGCCGGCTCTACATCGTCGCGCTGGCCGTGGCCGCGCTCGCGCTGGGCGCGGTGCTCGCATGGATGCTCACGCGCAGCATCGCCGATCCGGTCGCCGAGGCGCTGCTGATCGCCGAGACCGTGGCCTCCGGCGACCTGAGCCAGGAGTTCGAGACCGAGCGCGGCGGCGACTTCGGCCGGCTGCTGCGCGGCATGGGCGAGATGGAAGACACGCTCACCGACCTCGTGACGCGCATCAAGGCCTCGACCGATTCGATCGCGGTGGCGTCGCGGCAGATTGCGGCGGGCAACCAGGATCTGTCGTCGCGCACGGAAGAGCAGGCGAGTTCGCTGGAGCAGACGGCGGCGTCGATGGAAGAGCTGACCTCGACGGTCAAGCAGAACGCGGACAACGCACGTCAAGCGAACCAGCTGGCCGTCTCTGCTTCGGAAGTCGCAGTGAAGGGTGGGGCGGTCGTGTCGCAGGTCGTGGACACGATGGGGTCGATCAATGCGTCGTCCAGGAAGATCGTGGACATCATCGGCGTGATCGATGGCATCGCGTTCCAGACGAACATCCTGGCGCTGAATGCGGCGGTGGAAGCCGCTCGCGCCGGTGAACAAGGTCGAGGCTTTGCAGTGGTCGCTTCCGAAGTTCGCAGCTTGGCCCAACGCTCCGCAGCCGCCGCCAAGGAAATCAAGACCCTGATCGGCGACTCGGTGGAAAAGGTCGAGGAAGGCAGCAAGCAGGTCGCAGAAGCCGGCCGCACGATGGAAGAGATCGTCGGCAGCGTCAAGCGCGTGACCGACATCATGGGCGAGATCACGGCCGCGAGCCAGGAACAGACCTCGGGCATCGAACAGATCAACCAGGCGATCACGCAGATGGACCAGGTGACGCAGCAGAACGCGGCGCTGGTCGAAGAAGCCTCTGCGGCAGCGCAGTCGCTGCAGGAGCAGGCCGGCGCCCTGGTGGAGGCCGTGAGCACCTTCAAGCTCGACGCCGACGAAGCCGTCGCGGCTTGAACTTCCCGTGTCTACGAACCTTCATCCGAAAGCCCTGCGCCGCGTCGGCATGGGCTTCGCCGCATTGCTCCTGCTGCTGGCCGTGGCGCTCTTCCTCGGCTTCCATGTCGGCACTGGCTGCGCCTGGGCGCTCCATGCCGTGTGGGCGCTGGCGGGCGCCGCCGGCCTGACGGGCCTGGGTCTCGCGGGCCTCGCGGCACACGCACGGGCCCATTCGAGCCGTCACGACGCCAAGGTGGCCGAGCGGCTGGACCGGGTGTTCCAGCACGTCAACGCCACCGACGCCTGACAGAGAACGCATGCGCCCGCGCCCCGATCCGCACCGATATTCAGAAAAAAGACTCAAGTCTGGCGGCGCGCTGCCGATAACAGGGAGACGGGGTGGCGCAGGCCGTTGCCCCGCCATGCCGTCATGTCATGCCGGTGGCCCGCCGCGCGATGCGGCCACCGTCCCCCGTTATTGAAGGAAGAGAAGCGCAATGAGTTTGAAGGATCTGAAAATCGGCACCCGCCTCGGGCTCGGCTTCGCGGTGCTGCTGCTGCTGATGGCGTTCATTGCGGGCACGGGCGTGCTGCGCCTCACGAACGTGGGCCAGGCCACCGACGAGATGGTGCAGGGCGCGCTGGTCAAGGAGCGGCTGGCGGCCGAATGGCTCAGCCTGCTCAAGTCGAACACGGTGGCCAACTACGCGATGGTCAAGACCACCGACCCCGAGGTGGCGGCCTATTTCGCCAAGCTCCAGGCGGCGGGTTCGGCGCGCATCACGCCGGCGCAGAAGCAGCTGGAAGCCATGCTCGCGACGCCGGAAGAAAAGGCGCTCTATGCCGCGGTGGTCGCGGCGCGCGTCGTCGTGCTCGAGACCGTGGGCATGCTCAACAAGCTCAAGGACGAGAAGAAGATCGACGAAGCCAATGTGCTGGTCGACACCAAGTTCAGCGCAGCGCTCGCCGTCTACGCCGGCGCCGTCGAAAACCTGGCCAACCATCAGCGCGAGAAGATCGACGCCGCCGCCAAGGGCATCGCGGCCGACCACACCGAAGGCCGCACCACGCTGCTCGTGCTGTCGGCCATCGCGCTGGTGCTGGGCGCGCTGTTCGCGTGGCGCCTCACGCTGGGCATCGTGCGCCCTCTGGGCCATGCACTCGAAGTGGCCGAGACGGTGGCCGCAGGCGACCTGAGCGCGAACATCCGCGTGGACAGCCGCGACGAAGCGGGCCAGCTGATGCAGGCGCTGAAGGACATGAACGCCAACCTGGCGAAGGTGGTGGGCGAGGTGCGCACGGGCACGGAGACCATTGCCACCGCGTCGGGACAGATCGCCTCGGGCAACCAGGACCTGTCGTCGCGCACGGAAGAGCAGGCGAGTTCGCTGGAGCAGACGGCGGCGTCGATGGAAGAGCTGACCTCGACGGTGAAGCAGAACGCGGACAACGCGCGGCAGGCGAACCAGCTGGCGGTTTCTGCTTCGGAAGTCGCAGTGAAGGGCGGCGCCGTGGTGTCGCAGGTGGTGGACACGATGGGCTCGATCAATGCCTCGTCGAAAAAGATCGTCGACATCATCGGCGTGATCGACGGCATCGCATTCCAGACCAACATCCTGGCGCTGAACGCTGCTGTGGAAGCTGCGCGCGCTGGTGAGCAAGGTCGCGGCTTCGCAGTCGTGGCCTCCGAAGTTCGCAGCCTCGCACAGCGCTCCGCCGCAGCAGCCAAGGAAATCAAGACCCTGATCGGCGACTCGGTGGAAAAGGTCGAAGAAGGCAGCAAGCAGGTCGCCGAAGCCGGCCGCACGATGGAAGAAATCGTGGGCAGCGTCAAGCGCGTGACCGACATCATGGGCGAGATCACTGCCGCGAGCCAGGAGCAGACCTCGGGCATCGAGCAGATCAACCAGGCGATCACGCAGATGGACCAGGTGACGCAGCAGAACGCGGCGCTGGTCGAAGAAGCCTCGGCCGCGGCGCAGTCGCTGCAGGAGCAGGCGGGCAGCCTGTCGCAGGTCGTCGGCGTGTTCCGCCTCGGCGGCAGCAGCAGCCACGGCAACGCGCTGGCCCTGGCCTGAAGGCGACGCACCGGCCATGCGTGTCAACCTGCCCGTCACCGACATCGAATACGAACTCTCGAAGGAAGAGGCCCTGGTGTCCCGCACCGACCTCAAGGGCCGCATCACCTACGTCAACCCGGCCTTCGTCGCGGCCAGCGGCTTCACGGCCGCCGAACTCCTGGGCAAGGCGCACAACATCGTGCGCCACCCCGATGTGCCGCCCGAGGCCTTCGCCGACCTGTGGCGCACGCTCGACCAGGGCCTGCCCTGGACCGGCCTGATCAAGAACCGGCGCAAGAACGGCGACTTCTATTGGGTGCTCGCCAACGTCACGCCGATCCGCCATCAGGGCCGCGTGGAGGGCTACATGTCCGTGCGCAGCCGTCCCGCGCGCGACGACGTGGCCGCCGCCGATGCGCTCTACCGCCGCATGCGCGAGGGCGAGGCCAAGGGCCTCGAACTGTTGCAGGGCGAGGTGGTGCGCAGCGGCTGGGCCCATCCGTTGGCGCGGCTGCGGCGCATTCCGGTGCGGCGCCGCGTGTTCGGCGTGACCGTCGCGGCGGCGGCGTTGTCAGCGGGCCTGGGCGTGATGGGCTGGATGGAAGCGTCCCGACTGGTGGCAGCGTCCGGCGCGCACAGCTGGCTGCCCACCGCCGTGGCAGCGGGCGGCCTTGGCGCCGCGCTGGCGTGGCTGGGCCTCGGTGCGTTCCTCGGGCGCACGGTGTTCCGTCCGCTCGATGAAGCCATCGAGGTGGCGCGGACCATCGCCGGCGGCGACCTCGTGCGCTTCACGGTGCGGCCTGGCGATGAGATCGCGGGCCTGCTGCGCGCGCTGAACCAGATGAGCGCCAACCTCTTTGCCATCGTCGCGGACGTGGGCGCGAACGTCGCGGGCGTGATGTCGGCGTCGAGCCAGATCGCCTCGGGCAACGAGGACCTGTCCTCGCGCACCGAGCAGCAGGCCAGCTCGCTGGAGCAGACGGCCGCGTCGATGGAAGAGCTGACCTCGACCGTGAAACAGAACGCCGACAACGCCCTGCAGGCGAACCAGCTGGCCGTTTCCGCTTCGGAGGTGGCAGTCAAGGGCGGCGCCGTGGTCTCGCAGGTCGTGGACACGATGGGCTCGATCAACGCCTCGTCGAAAAAGATCGTCGACATCATCGGCGTGATCGACGGCATCGCGTTCCAGACCAACATCCTCGCGCTGAACGCGGCCGTCGAAGCGGCCCGTGCGGGCGAGCAGGGCAAGGGCTTTGCGGTGGTCGCGTCGGAAGTGCGCAGCCTGGCGCAGCGCTCGGCCGCCGCCGCGAAAGAAATCAAGACCCTCATCGGCGACTCGGTGGAGAAGGTCGAGGCGGGCAGCAAGCAGGTGGCCGAGGCCGGCCGGACCATGCAGGAGATCGTCGGCAGCGTGAAGCGCGTGACCGACATCATGGGCGAGATCACGACGGCGAGCCAGGAGCAGACCTCGGGCATCGAGCAGATCAACCAGGCCATCGCGCAGATGGACCAGGTGACGCAGCAGAACGCCGCGTTGGTCGAGGAAGCGTCGGCCACGGCGCAGTCGCTGCAGGAACAGGCGGAGGGCCTGGTCCGGGCCGCAGGGGTATTCAGGACCGGGGCGGGCGAGGGTGCCGGCGCCCGGGATGCGTATTGAACGAGGAGAAGAACACATGTTGAACAACACCAGAGACACATCACCGCGATCGAATGGCGCGGCGCCGTCCGCGTCCACCGCGGCCAACCGCCTGGAGGTCGTGACCTTCAAGCTCGGCGACGAGGAATACGGCATCGACATCCAGAAGGTGCAGGAGCTGCGCGGCTACGACGCCGTGACACGCATCGCGAACGCGCCGGACTACATCAAGGGCGTGGTCAACCTGCGCGGCATCATCGTGCCGATCATCGACATGCGCATCAAGTTCGAGCTGGGCGCGCCCACCTACGACCAGTTCACGGTGGTGATCGTGCTGAACATCTCGGGCCGCGTGGTGGGCATGGTGGTGGACAGCGTGTCCGACGTGATCACGCTCACGGCCGAGCAGATCAAGCCGGCGCCCGAGATGGGCTCGGTGCTCGACACCGACTACCTGATCGGCCTGGGCACGCTGGACGAACGCATGCTGATCCTGGTGGACATCGACCGGCTGATGTCCAGCGAAGAAATGGGCCTCATCGAAGCCGCCGCCACCGTGTGAGGACCACCCCATGACATTCTTTTCGAACCTTCGCATCGGCACCCGCCTGACCCTCGCCTTCGGCATCGTGCTCGGGTTGTCGGTGATCTCCAGCGCCGTGGCGCTGGTCTCCGCGCACAGGAACGCCGAAGCCACGCGCATCATGATGCAGAGCCCGCTGGCCAAGGAGCGGCTCATTGCCGACTGGTACGTGCTGACCTACTCGGCCATCGCGCGCACCTCGATGATCGCGCGCACCACCGACGAGGCGCTGCCGATGCTGTTCGCCGACGTGATCTCCGAGAGCGTGAAGAAGGGCACCGAGACCATGGCCAAGGTCGAGGCGCTGCTGGTCACCGACGAAGAAAAGGCGACCTACAAGTCCATCGTCGAGTTGCGCGCCAAGTACCAGGCCGCCAAGGACGACGTGACCCGCGCCAAGGCCAGCGGCAACACGGTCGAGACCGTGCGCGCCTACCAGCTGTCGTTCCAGCCGGCCGCCAAGGCCTACGAAAATCGCGTGCTCGAGCTGCTGGCCATCGAACGCCGCGCCATCGACGACATGAGCCACGCCATCGACGCGGCGAATGCGAAGAGCTTCAACCTGCGTCTGCTGCTGACGGCGCTCACGGTGCTGCTGGGCGGCCTGTTCGCCTTCTTCATCTCGCGCAGCATCGTGCGCCCGCTGGCCAAGGCCGTGGGCGTGGCCGAGACGGTGGCGGCCGGCGACCTGAGCGCGAACATCCGCGTGGACAGCCGCGACGAGACGGGCCAGCTCATGCAGGCGCTGAAGGACATGAACGCCAACCTGGCGAAGGTGGTGGGCGAAGTGCGAACGGGCACGGAGACGATCGCCACGGCCTCGGGGCAGATCGCTTCGGGCAACCAGGACCTGTCGTCGCGCACGGAAGAGCAAGCCAGCTCGCTGGAGCAGACGGCGGCGTCGATGGAGGAATTGACTTCGACGGTGAAGCAGAACGCGGACAACGCACGGCAGGCGAACCAGTTGGCGGTGTCGGCTTCGGAAGTGGCAGTGAAGGGCGGCGCCGTGGTCTCGCAGGTCGTGGACACGATGGGCTCGATCAATGCATCTTCCAAGAAGATCGTCGACATCATTGGCGTGATCGACGGCATCGCATTCCAGACCAACATCTTGGCGCTGAATGCGGCGGTTGAAGCTGCAAGAGCAGGCGAGCAGGGCCGAGGCTTTGCCGTCGTGGCTTCTGAAGTCCGCAGCCTCGCCCAACGCTCCGCCGCAGCCGCCAAGGAAATCAAGACCCTGATCGGCGACTCGGTGGAAAAGGTCGAAGAAGGCAGCAAGCAGGTCGCCGAAGCCGGCCGAACGATGGAAGAGATCGTGGGCAGCGTGAAGCGAGTGACGGACATCATGGGCGAGATCACCGCCGCGAGCCAGGAGCAGACCTCGGGCATCGAGCAGATCAACCAGGCGATCACGCAGATGGACCAGGTGACGCAGCAGAACGCGGCGCTGGTCGAAGAGGCGTCGGCCGCCGCGCAGTCGCTGCAGGAACAGGCCGGCAGCCTCGTGCAGGCCGTGAGCGTCTTCAAGCTCGACGCGAACGCGGTCGCAACGACCCGCGCCAGCTTCACGCGCATCACGCCGATTCCCAAGCCGCCGAAGCCGACGCCCAAGCCGCGCGCCAAGGCGCTGCCCGCGCGCCGCGAACCGGCGGGCACACCACAGCTCGCCATGGCCGGCGACGCCAAGGGCGACTGGTCCGAGTTCTGAGCCAGGCGCAATGACACCGCGCGCCCTCAACTTCGGGCGCGCGCTGCCGATAACCATGGGGAGGCATCGTGCGATGCCGCTCCCCCACACCCCTTTGACAGGTAAAGCCTTATGTCCGGAAGCATGTTCTACACAGGTCTGAGCGGCCTCGCGGTCGCCCGCACCGCGCTGATGACCACGGCCCACAACACCGCCAACGTGTACACGGCCGGCTACAGCCGCCAGATCGCGCAGATCGCCTCGGCCGGCGGCATTGCCAGCGGCTCGGGCTTCATCGGCTCGGGCGCCAACGTGACGACCGTGTCGCGCAGCTACGACCGCTACCTCACGGTGCAGCTGGCCACCGCGCAGTCGCAGTCGGCCGCGCTCGCCACCAACGGCGTGCAGGTCAACCGCATCGACCAGCTGCTGGCCGACAAGACCTCGGGCATCGCGCCGCTGATGCAGAGCTTCTTCACCAGCGTGCAGGGCGTGGCCAACACGCCGGCCGACCCGGCGGCGCGCCAGCAGATGATCAGCGCGGCGCAGTCGCTGGCCAGCAAGTTCCGCGCGACCGACCAGTACCTGGCGGACCTGAACACCTCGGTCAACGAGCAGATCGTGGGCAGCGTGAGCCAGATCAACACCTACGCCGCCAAGATCGCCAGCCTGAACCAGCAGATCAGCCAGATGAGCGCGGTGGCCGGCGGCCAGGCGCCGAACGACCTGCTCGACCAGCGCGACCAGCTCGTGAGCGAGCTGAGCCAGGTGGTCGACGTGCGCGTGCTGCAGCAGGACAACGGCAAGTACAACGTGTTCATCGCCACCGGCCAGTCGCTGGTGGTGGGCGACCATGCCTCCAAGATGGCGGCGGTGACGTCGTCGGCCGACCCCACGCGCCAGGTGGTGGCGCTGTCGGGCTTTGCCGGCAACACCGTCGAGCTGGACGACAGCGCCTTCACCGGCGGCGTGCTCGGCGGCCTCATGGCCTTCCGCAAGGACACGCTGATCCCCACGCAGAACGCCGTCGGCCGGCTCGCCATGTCGGTGGCCGACGCGGTGAACGCACAGCACAAGCTCGGCGTGGACCTGAACGGCGCGCTGGGCCAGAACTTCTTCTCGCAGGCCGTGCCGGGCACGATCGCCAATGCCGGCAACAGCGGCAACCTCGAGCTGGGCGCCACGCTGACCGATGCGTCCAAGCTCACCACGAGCGACTACAACGTGAGCGTCACCGACGTGGCGGGCACGCTCACCTACACGGTCACGCGGCTGTCGGACAAGACGCCGATGGGCAGCTTCACCACCTTCCCGATCAGCTTCGACGGCGTGAGCCTCACGGCCGCGAGCGGCGCGGCGCAGGCCGGCGACTCGTTCCTGGTGCAGCCCACGCGCACCGGCGCGCGCGACCTCGAGGTGCTGGTGCGCGACCCGGCCAAGGTGGCCGCCGCCTCGCCCGTGATCACCGGCAACACCGCGGGCAACAAGGGCAGCGGCGCGCTGGGCGCGGCCAGCGTCGATGCCGCCTACCCGGGCTCGCCGCTGGCCGGCAACGTCACGCTGAGCTTCAACGCGGGCACCGGCACGCTGTCGGGCTTTCCGGCCGGCTCGGCCGTGACCGTCACGCTGGCCAACGGCACCGCCACCAGCTACCCGGCCGGCACGCCCGTGCCCTACACGGCCGGCGCGAAGATGAGCTTCGACGGCATCACCGTGGCCATGACGGGCGCGCCCGCGCAGGGCGATACCTTCACCATCGGCAAGAACACCGGGGGCGTCTCCGACGGCGGCAATGCGCTGCTGCTGGGCGCGCTGCAGCGCAAGACCACCATGTCGAACGGCACCGCGACCTTCAACGGCGCCTACTCGCAGCTGGTGAGCGACGTCGGCAACCGCGCCATGTCGATCAAGGTGGCCGCCGTCACGCAGGACAGCGTGATCGGCCAGATCAAGGCCAGCCAGCGCGCGATTTCCGGCGTGGTGCAGGACGAGGAAACCGGCAACCTGCTGATGTTCCAGCAGATGTACCAGGCCAACGCCAAGGTGATCCAGACCGCCTCGGCGATGTTCGACGCCATCCTCGGCATCCGTAGCTGAACCCTTTTGTACAGATTCCAGGACCCGCGATGCGCATCAGCACCCAATCCTTCTACGAACAGAGCCTGCAGTCGATGGGCCTGCAGCAGCAGAAGCTGTTCAAGGTCCAGCAGCAGCTGGCGACCAACTCCAAGTTCCTGTCGGCCGGCGACGACCCGGTGGGCGCGGCGCGCGCGCTCGGCGTGAGCCAGACGCTGGCGGAGGGCGCCCAGTTCGCCACCAGCCGCCAGCGCGCGGCGCTGGCGCTGTCGACCGAAGAGAACGCACTCGACTCGGTGACGTCGATCCTGCAGCACGTGAAGACGCTGGTCGTGCAGGCCGGCGGCGGCGGCCTGTCGGACGCCGATCGCGGCTCGCTTGCCACGGCCATCCAGAGCAGCCTGGAGCAGCTCGTGGGCGTGGCCAACAGCGACAACGGCAGCGGCCAGTACCTGTTCGCCGGCTACAAGAGCGGCAGCCCGCCCTTCGTGATGGCCGCCGGCGGCGGTGTGCAGTACGTGGGCGACCAGGGCGAGCGGCTGATGCAGATCGACGTGGCGCGCCAGATGTCGACCTCGGACGACGGCCGCAGCATCTTCCAGTCGGTGCAGGGCGGTGCGGGCTACGTGACCTCGGGCTCACCTGCCAACACCGGCTCGGGCGTGTTCGGCGCGGTGAGCATCACCGACGCCACCGCACCGAACTACGGCAAGGACTTCACCATCCGCTTCACCGGCACCGACTACACGGTGATGACCAAGGACACGCCGCCCGTGGTCGCCGCGAGCGGCCTGTTCACCGCCGGCACCCCGATCTCGTTCGGCGGCGTGCAAATCGCGATCAGCGGCACGCCGGCCAACGGCGACAGCTTCGACGTGTCGACCGCGCAGAACGCCGGCACCGACATCTTCGCGGCCCTGGGCGAGTTGGTGACGGCGCTGCGCGCACCGCTCAACGGTGGTGGCGCGGCGGCCCAGGCGCAGCTGCGCAACGCCTTGAGCACCGCCAACGTGAAGGTCACGAACGCGCACGACAACGTGCTCACCGTGCTGTCGTCGGTGGGCTCGCGCCAGGTCGAGCTGCAGGCGCTCGACAGCGCCGGCGCGATGAACAAGCTGCAGGAAGAAAGCTACCTGTCGTCGATCGAGGACCTCGATCCGTACACGGCGATTTCCGAGTTCTATCAGCGGCAGTCGTCGCTGCAGGCGACGCAGATGACGTTTGCCAAGTTGAACAGCATTTCGCTCTTCAACTACCTGTGAGGGTGGGGTGGCCAACGGCTGCGTGCTGGCCACTGGAGGGGGAAAGCCGATCGTCGCGATGGACGCGGGCAGAATGCGTCGACTGGCTGCCGCCGGTCATCCGCCTGGCAGCTGCGCACCACCCCCCACCTTCCTCGGAGAATCGATCCATGGCCGAACGTGCATATGGGGCACCGGCACCTGCGACCCAGACCACGCTGGCTGGAGAGCGCTGGTACGGGAGGGACATCGACCGGCAAACCTACACGGCCGTCCTGTTCAGCGATCTGGACATGACGGAGGCCAGGAACACCGGGTCGGTGTTCGCCGACTGCACCTTCCGGAGCGCGCGCTTCAATTCGTCGGTCCACATGGATGCGGCTTTCGTCAATTGCACGTTTGTCGCCTGCAAGTTCTTCGACGCCAGCTTCATCGATTGCAAGTTCATCGGCAGCATGTTCGATGGCTGCATGTTCGAGGTGATGAAAGCGGTCGGCGGCGACTGGTCATTTGCCGGCCTGCCGGGTGCCGACCTGCGCAAGGCGTCGTTCACCGGCACACGGATGCGAGAGATCGACCTCACGGGCGCACGGTGCGACGGCGGCGTGCTTCGCGACGTCGATCTGTCGGGTGCCTGGCTGCACAGCGCCAACCTCTCGCGATGCGACCTGCGTGGCAGTGACCTGAGTGCACTGGAGCCGCAGCACGTACAGCTTCAGGGGGCAATCATCACGGCCGTGCAGGCGCTGACCATCGCCGAGGCGCTGGGCATGGACGTCAGGCCGGAGGAATAGACACGAGACAGCGCGGGTGCGATGAACACGCTGCAGGAAGAAAGCGGCCTGCCGTGGCGGCTTGCGCCATGGCGGTGCCCCTTGCACCTGCGTGACGTCAGGCTGCGGTGCGGCTCAGGAACATGTGCGTGGCGCGCTCGCCTGCGATCTGCCGTTCGCAGCGGTAGCCCAGCGCCGGCAGGTCCAGGCCTGCGAACAGGGCCTCGCCCTGTCCCAGCAGCACCGGTCGCACGGCCAGGTGAAGTTCGTCGATCAGCCCGGCCTTCAGATACTCGCGCACGGTGGCCACGCCGCCGCCCAAGCGCACGTCGCGCGCACCCGCGGCGGCCTTCGCCTGCGCCAGCGCATCGTGGATGCCGCCGGTGACGAAGTGGAAGGTGGTGCCGCCCTGCATCGTCAGGGGTGCGCGGGCATGGTGGGTCAGCACGAAGACCGGCACGTGATAGGGAGGCTCGTCACCCCACCAGCCTTTCCAGCTGTCATCGGGCCAGGGGCCGCGTACCGGGCCGAACATGTTGCGACCGAGGATCCAGGCGCCCATCTCGGCGAAGCCTTGTTCGGCGATCTCGTTGTCGATGCCGGTCTCGCCGTTGGTCTCGCCCGTCTTTTGCATCTGCTGCCAGATGCGCGTGGGAAAGAACCAGTCCATGAGTTCCGGGCCGCGAACGCCCAGCGGATGCGCCAGGCTCTGGTCCGGGCCGGCGGCAAAGCCATCGAGCGAAACGCCGAAGCTGCGCACGAGCAATCGGGTCATGGCGGGTCTCCTGAAAAACGGAGCCGCAGTTTAGCGCCGGGCGCGCCCGCCACGGGGGAGGGGCAGCCGCGTCAGGGCCTGGTGTGCCCGTTGAACTTGTGACATTTGGGAACGTTCTTCACCGTGGCGATGTACGCGGCGCCGCAAGGCCGGGCGTTGGTGATGCATCAGGGCGATTTCTTGCCCTCCAGGAGATGAAATGACTTTTCCCCGAATCGCTCTCAAGCTGGGTGCCGCAGGTCTTGTTGCTGTCGGCGCCTTGTTTACCGCCGCATCGGCCAACGCGGGCACCAGCTGGTCCATTGGCGTCAACGTGCCCGGCGTGGTCGTGAGCGAGCCCGCACCGGTCTATTACGAGCCGGCGCCTGTCTATTCGAGGCCGGCACCGACCTACTACCAGCCTGTCCAGCCGGTCTACTCCAGCCCGGCACCTGTCTACTACGAGCCCGGATCGCGTTGGGAGGAGCGTCGCGCGCAACGCTGGGAAGAGCGCCGCGCGGAGCGCCGTGAGTGGCGTCGCCGGCAATGGGAGCGTGAGCAGCACCGCCGTTATTACGAAGACCGCGACTGATGCCGGCAACGGCTGTGCGCGAGGGGGTTGAAGGGCCGGTATCGATGCGACGCGGTCTGCCCGAAGAACGCACTCAGTCGAGCTGGATGCCCAGCGGTTCAAGGCGCCGCTTGTAGTTGGCGATCTCCGCAGACACCGTGTCCGAGAACTGCTGCGGGGTGGTCACGACCGATGTGCTGGCGAAGGTCTTCAGCGATGCCTGGAACGCAGGCTCCTGCACCGCCTTCGCCACGTCGTCCCGGATGGCCGTGGCCAGTGCCGGTGACATGCCCTTGGGCCCCCACAGCCCTGACCACGCCGGGATGTCCACGCCCTTGAGGCCGAACTCCGAGACGCTGGGCACCTCGGGAAGGTAGGAGATGCGGGAAGCCGACGTGATGGCCAGGCCGCGCGTCTTTCCCTCATGAATCAAAGGCAGGCCGCTCGAGGTGCCGATGAACAGGAAGTCCACATGGCCGCCCAGCAGGTCCGGGATCGGCGAGGCCTTGTACGGCACATGCACGAGCTGAAGGTTGGCGGCGCGCGCGAACAGCTCTCCCACCAGGTGCGTGGTGTTGCCGGTGCCGTAGGAGGCGAAGGTGACGGTGCCCGGCTTGGCACGCGCCGCCGCCATCAGGTCGTTGAGGGTCCGGTACGGCGCGTCTGCGCGAACGAGCATGACGAAGCCCGGGGAACTCGTCACCTGCGAGATGGGGGTGAAGTCTTTTTGCGAGTCGTAGGGCAACTTGCCGTAGAGCACCGCATTGGTCGTGTGGCCCCCGGTGGTGAAGAGCAAAACGGACCCGTCGGGCCTGGCGCGCGCCACCTCGGCGCTGCCGATGATCGCGCCGGCGCCGGGCTTGTTGTCGACGATGTGGTTGCGACCGGTGGTGCGTCGCAGCGCCTCGGCCAGCTGGCGTGCGGAGGCATCCACGGCGTTCCCGGGTGCGAACGGCACGACGATGCGGGTCACGGCGGGGCGGTCCTGCCCAAAGGAGAGCGAGGGCGCTGCCAGGGCCACCGCACCCAGCGTCTGGAGCATGGCTCGGCGATTCGTGGACGACAGCTTCCGGTGGGGGATCGATTTCACAAGGCTCTCCTGCAGTGGATGGGGTGGGAAGAAAAAACAGATCACCAGAACACGGCGCCGCCCGGGCGTTGGCTCGCCGGTGCGTGCAGGTGCTTGAAGAACTCCAGCTTGGCGATGCGGCTCGCTGCCGCGCGCAAATCCTTGGCGACCGTGGCCTGCCTTTGTGGGTCCAGTCGCTCGGCGATGGCGGACAGGCTGAGGCCTGCCTGAACGTGCTGCCGGTTGGCCGGAACGGCGACACCCACGCTGTGGATGCCGGGGAACGTGCGCCCGTCCATCAGTGCGTAGCCTTGCGCCTCTGCGCGGGCCATCAGCTCCGTCACGTCGCTCATCTTCAGCCGGTATTCGGGCACCAGCGGCGCGACGCGCTGCAGCACTTGCTCGCGCTCCTCGTCGGGCAGCGTCGACAGGATGGCCATGCCCGCGGCGCCCACGCCGAGAGGCACATGCGTGCCGACGTCGACGGTCACTGCCCGGATGGGAAAGGAGCCCGAGGCGCGGTACACGAACACGGCCGACAGGCCCTGGCGCACGCACAGGTAGATCGACTCGCCGGTCTTGTCCGCCAGGTCATCGACCAGCCCGCGGATCTCGGCACTGACTTGGAGGCGCGACGCCGTCGCCGCGCCCAGCAGCGCGGCGCCGAAGCCCAGCCTGTAGCGCCGCGTGTCCGGGTCCTGTTCCACGAAGCCCAGCTGCTGCATCGCGCGCACCATGCGCGACGACGTTGCGACATGAAGTCCGGTGGCTTGCGAGATGGTCTTGATGCGCAAGCCGTCGGCAGGGCGAAGCGCCAGCAGCCGGAGGATCGACAGGCTTCGCTCGACGGCTTGCGCGCCGCTGCGCGCATCCGATGGCTCATGGCGGGAATCGATCATGGGCAGGTCCGTTTCGTTCAGAGGTCAGTCAGGTCGTGAGGCAGACAGGCAGATGAACCCGGGAATCCAGCAAGGACGTCGTTGAACTTGCGGCAATGCTAGGGTCGAAGGGCACCCGAAGTCATCCGTGTCGGCTCACATGGTGAGAATCAAATTCTGACTGTTGTTCTGAATGAAGAATGAGCGAGGAGGTCGGTCCCCTATTCATGCGCCGTGGATTCTCACGATGTGATCGATCCAGGAGAAATGAGGCTTCTGCGGGTGCGCGTTCGTGCCTAGACTTCATTGCAAGGACGCACTGCGCCACGCACCCCTCCACTGCACTGAATTCGCTGAAAGACTGTCTCCATGGCCGACCCGCTGCAACGATCCACGCAAGGCTTCTTCGATCACGAGGGCGTGCGTACGGCCTACGCGCTGCAAGGGCAGGGGCCGGCACTCCTGCTGATGCATGGCGCCGAGGCCACGCGGCAGATGTTTGCCGAGCTGGTGCCTCTGCTGAGTCCAGCCTTCACGGTCATCTCCTACGACCAGCGCGAGTGCGGAGAGACCACGGCACCCGCACACGCCGCCAGCCTGGAAGCGCTGGCGCACGATGCCCATCGCCTGATCGTCCATCTCGGATTCCAGCGCGCCCATGTGTTCGGCTCCTCGTTCGGCGGCCGGGTCGCGCAGGCGCTCGCGCTGCTGCACCCTGACGTGGTCGATCGGCTGGTGCTGGGAAGCACCTGGCCGCTTCCTCACGCGATGGCAGAGCTCAACCCTGCGGGCGTGGCCCGGCTGTCGCAACTGCGCGCGGCCTTGCCCGAGAGCGCCGAGGCACTCGCGACCCTGTTCTTCACCGCGCCCTTGCTGGCCGAGCGACCCGAGCTGCGGGGCTTCTTCTTGAAGGTCAGGCCGGCGGATGACGGCACCCGGCGACGCGCCGCAGCCGTCGCGTCGAGCCTCGATGCCGACCTCGGTGCGATCGCCGCGCCCACCCTGGTGCTCACGGGCGATGCCGACGCCGTGGTCCCGCCGGAGGTGGCGCTCTCGATCGTGCGCGAGATTCCCGATTGCCGTTCCGTCGTCCTGCCTGGCGTGGGGCATGCCACGGCCATGCAAGCCCCCGCGCAGCTCGCCGCGGCGCTCACGCAGTTTCTTCTCCCGTCCGACGCATCCCGGGGACACGCCACATGCCCTTGACCGACCTGAACCACTTCCTCGTGCTCACCAAGGACATCGAGGCCTCGCGGCGCTTCTACATCGAGGCGCTGGGCATGCGCGATGCACCCCGGCCGTGGGCGCCTTTCCCGGGCGCGTGGCTGGCCATTGGCTCGCAGGTCTGCCTGCACCTGGCGCAGGCCAACGACGATCCGGCCATGCTCCATCACTTCGGACGCAGCCCGGGCGAGACGCTGCACGGCAGCGGCGCCGTCGACCACATTGCCTTTTTCGCCAGCGACCTGCAGGAGTTCGAGCAGCGGCTCACGCGGCAGTCGATTCCGTACCGGCGCCGGAGCATTCCGCAATCCAGTCTGGAGCAGATCTTCGTCAACGACCCGGACGGGGTCACGATCGAACTGAATTTTCCTGCCGATGCGCTCGGCAGTGCCCGGGGCACCTTGCCGGATGGCGCGTACGCCGACCTGACAACCGCGTTCAGCGACGCCCCGGACGCGGCGACCCGGTACCGAAAGATCGCCAGGATCGTGGACAAGCATCTGCGCCCCGTGCTGTTCAGCATCAATGCGCGCGTTGGCCACTCCATGCGCCTGCAGCGCGTGTATTCCAGCGACGAACACGCGTATCCCGTGGGGGGAACGAAGGACAAGGAGGGCACCCACTTCGGCGAGACCGTGCTGCGGGGGGCCCAGGTCCTGAGCAGTGACGGCGTCGACGCCATCCGGCAGAACTTCGATGACCACCAGCGGATCCTGGACCTCGGCGGGAGGTCGCTGCTGAACGTGCCCATCGTCGCCGACGGCGTGTGCATCGGCGTGCTGAACGCCGTGCTGCGCGAGCCCGCCGTGCAGGCGCAGCAGGTGGAACTCCTGCAGGCCGTGGCCGGCATCCTGGCCCCCGGCCTTCGCATGCATGCCGTGCCTGCACCCGATACAGACCCCGCCTGACGCACCACCATGAGCTTCACCACCCGCCCTGAACTCAAGGGCACGTTCGGCGCTGCCGCGTCGACGCACTGGCTCGCCACGGCGAGTGCCATGTCCATCCTCGAACGCGGCGGCAATGCCTTCGATGCGGCCGCCTGCGCGGGCTTCGTGCTGCAGGTCGTCGAGCCGCATCTGAATGGCCCGGGCGGTGAAGTGCCGATCCTGTTCTGGAACGAGTCGGGCCACCGCGCCCAGGTGCTGTGCGGGCAGGGCGTGGCGCCGGCGGCTGCCACCATCGAGCACTTTGAGTCGCTGGGGCTGCAGCTGGTCCCCGGCATCGGTTTGCTTCCGGCATGCGTCCCTGGCGCGTTCGGTGCCTGGATGACGCTGCTGCGCGATCACGGAACCATGCCCTTGCGCACGGTGCTGGAGCCGGCCATCCAGTACGCGCGCGACGGCTACCCGCTCGTGCCCCGCATCGTGCAGGCGATCGTTGCGGTGCGCACGCTCTTCGAGACGCAATGGCCGACGTCGGCGCAAATCTACCTGCCGGGGGGCGACGTGCCCTCGCTGGGGAAACTGTTCACCAACAAGGCGCTGGCCGACACCTACCAGCGCCTGCTCGAGGAGGCCGAGCAGGCGAGTACCCAGCGCGAGCAGCAGATCGATTCGGCATTGCGCGGCTGGTACCAGGGCTTTGTGGCCGATCGCATCGACGCCTTCTACCGAACGGAAGTCATGGACTCCTCGGGCGAACGGCAACAGGGGCTTTTGCGTGGGGAGGACATGGCGCGTTGGCGGCCCACCTATGAAGCGCCTCGCATCTGCGACTACGGCGACTTTGCGATCGCCAAGTGCGACGCGTGGAGCCAGGGGCCCGTGATGCTGCAGCAGCTCAACCTCCTGCAGGCCGATGCCCTCGAGGGGCTGGACCCCATGGGCGACGAGCTTGTGCACCGCATGGTGGAGGCGGCCAAGCTGGCCTTTGCGGATCGCGATGCCTGGTATGCCGATCCCCGTGCGATCGATGTTCCGTTGGAGGAGTTGCTCTCGATGCCGTATGCGGCTGCGCGCCGCCCACTGATCGACGACAGGGCGTCGTCCCTGATCCGCCCCGGCAGGCCGGGTGGCCTGGCCCCGCAGCTGTCGCTGCACGAAGACCATTCGCGCGCATTGGCCGCAGGCGGCTTTCTCTTCGGTGCCGGCGAACCCACCTTCGCGGCACTGCCGGCGCAGGCCTGGCAACCGACCGAAGAGATCGTCGTGGGCGACACCTGCCACATCGACGTGGCCGACCGATGGGGCAACCTGGTCGCGGCCACACCCAGCGGGGGATGGCTGTCCAGCAGCCCCGTGGTGCCGGGGCTGGGCTTCTCGTTGAACACACGCCTGCAGATGACATGGCTCGACCGGCGCATGCGCAACGCGCTGCGGCCGGGCTTCCGGCCGCTCACGACGCTCAGCCCGTCCCTGGCATTCAGGCAGGGCCAGGCCTATGCCGCCTTCGGAACGCCGGGCGGCGACCAGCAGGACCAATGGCAGACCGCGTTCGCCGTGCGCCATCTGCGCATGGGCATGACCATGCAGGAAGCCATCGACGCGCCGGCCTGGCACATGAACCATTTCACCGCGTCCTTCTGGCCGCGCCTGGTCGAGAGACAGCGCCTGACCGTCGAGAGCCGCTTTCCTGCGCAGAGCATCGACGCGTTGCGCCGCCGCGGGCACGAGGTGGTCGTCGGCGATGCCTGGTCCGAGGGGCGGCTGTCGGCTTGCGCGCGCGAACGCATCGGCCCCGGCCGCTTCATGTTCAAGGCCGCAGCCAATCCGCGCGGCATGCAAGGCTACGCGGCGGCGCGCTGATTCCCACTGGCACAACCACTCACTACATCTGGAGCTATTCGATGAACGTCCTGATTTCCGGCGCCAGCATGGCTGGCCTTTCCGCCGCCCACTGGTTTGCCCGCCTCGGCCACAAGGTCACCGTGGTCGAGCGCTCGAACGGATTGCGCGCGGGCGGCGCGCCGATCGATGTACGCGGCGATGCAATCGGAACTGCCGAGCGCATGGGCATCCTGCCGCAGATCCTCGCGGAACGCGTGGTGCCGGGCGACCCCACGCCCATCCTGGATGGCACCGGTGCGCAGGTGGCCTCCTTCGACATGCGCTGGTTCGGCAACCAGACCGATGACGACGTCGAAATTTCGCGGGATCGCTTGAACCTGATCCTGCGTCGGTCGATTCCGTCAGACGTCGCGTTCCACTTCTCGTCTTCCATTGCCTCCATCAACGACAGCGACGCCGGCGTGGACGTGACCTTGGCCGATGGCACGCAGCACCACTGCGACCTCGTCGTGGGTGCCGATGGCCTGCATTCGAACGTGCGCAGGCTGGCATTCGGACCCGAGCACGACTACGTGAAGCACTTCGGGCACTACGTGGCGCTCGTGGACCTCCCGAAGGACAGGACGTGGCAACGGGCCATGCTGAACGTTCCGGGCCTGAAGATTTCGGTGAGAGATTCGGGCGACGGCCCGCAGGGCATGATGATCGTTGCGAGCGAGGAGGTCGACTACGACTTCCGCGACATCGAATCGCAGCGCCACCTGGTGGACCGTTTCATGTCGCGCGTCGACGCCTGGCAGGTGCCGCAGATGCGTGCCGCCTTCACGGCGCCCGACGCCGAGGGCTTCTACTTCGATTCCGTGAGCCAGACGCGCATGCCCCGTTGGATCAACGGCAATGTGGCCGTGATCGGCGATGCCGGTCACTGCGCCGCGCTGCTGTCCGGCCTGGGCACCACCCTGGCGATGGTGTCCGCAGAGATGCTGGCCACCACGTGGACCGAGTGCGGCGGCCGGATGGCGCAGGCGAGCCCGCTGTACCACGAGCGCCTTCGCCCCTATGTCGAGCACTGCCAGCAATTTGCGACGGTCGGAGCACCGCTGATGGTGCCCGCCACGCAGGAAGCGTTGGACGAGCGCAATCAGAATCTGCGTGACTGCGCGGCGAAGTTCGCCGAAGCCGCCTAGCTGTTTCTCGTGCGCGGTCAGCGTCTCGGGGCGCGCAGCCTCGCAATGCCGAAGCCCAATGCCACTGCGATGCACAAGAAGGCCAGCACGGCCAGCCAGGTGGATTGGGTGAAGTAATAGGCGCCCAAGGCCGCACCCGCGGCCACGAAGGCGCCCAGCCATTCCAGGGCGGGGTCGAGCCAGCTCTTCGCAGCGTGCGCCTTGGGTTCCGCGAACGCGCGATCGTGTTCGTCGATCTGCTGGGTTGTTGTCGGCGGTCTGCGGGCCTTCCTTTGTCGCGGGTCGGGGAAGTGTTCTCGCAACGCCGGCGTGGGCCAGGCGCCATCGCTGGATGACGCGATGCCGCTCAAGGTCCAGACCGGGTCCGCATCGTGCCGTGCAAGATCCGACATCAGGCTTTCGAGCGCCTTGCCGTTGTGGAGACCGTCGATGTCCTCAAGATCGGCGCGCAGCCATGGCTCGGCGTCGGCCGCATCCGGCAGGCCGGAAGTGCGCAGCAGGAGGTAGTCCCCGAAGTGCTGTGCAATCAGTGCTTCGAAGGACGCGTAGATCGGGCGGTAGCGTTCTCCGACGGCGCCGAGGATCGCTTCACGCCGCTGCGTCAGCCGCGCAACCGCTGCGGCCTTGTCAATGACGAGGTAGGGGTAGGTCGCGTCGGCGCCGAAATCCTCGATGCATTCCTCGCGGTCGACGGCCGAGGCTTCGTCGTCGATGTCGTATTCGTCGATGAAGCGCGCATGCCGGATGTCGCTGGGGCTGAAGAGTGCCCGCCAGAACAACGGGAAGAACGCGTTGGCCTCCAACTCGGCACCATGGCCGAAGAAACTGCGCCATTCGTTGCGGCTGCCTTCCGGCATCCGGGGCAGGGAGGAGCTGGACAGGTAAATGGGGTGTGACATGCGCGACCTTCCGTGTTGCGGCTGGAATCATCTTAGTGGGAGCGGCGCGTCATCCCGTGACCCTGCGGTCCTTCAGACCAGCCGACTGGCCGCAAGCAGCCCTTCACCCCTCAGCGCCGCAGCCCCTGCGTGAACCGCAGCATGTTCGAAAGCGACTCCGCAAACCGCGGCTCCAGGAACGCCGCCAGGTGCGGCATCAGCAGCTGCAGCATCACCAGCCCCGCCAGCAGCGTCAGCGGAAAGCCCACCGCGAAGATGCTGAACTGCGGCGAGGCGCGGTTCAGGATGCCCATGGCGAGGTTGAGTGTGAGCAGCGCGGTGATCAGCGGCAGCGCCAGCAGCAGGCCGCTCGCGAAGATGTCGCCGGCCGCGAGCACCAGGAACATCCAGCCGCCGGCCGCCAGCGGCGCGTCGGCGATGGGCAGCGTGTGAAAGCTCGCGGCCAGGGCCTCCAGCATGAGCAGGTGGCCGTCCAGCGCCATGAAGATCAGCATCGCCAGCATGTTCAGCAACCGCGACACCACCATCGTGCTGCCGTGGCTCATCGGGTCGAAGAAGGACGCGAACGACAAACCCATCTGCAGGCCGATGTACTCGCCCGCGGCCAGCACGGCCGTGAACACCAGCCGCATCGAGAAGCCCATGGCGGCGCCGATCAGCACCTGCTGCACGATGATCCAGAGGCCGCCTGCCGACACCACGGGCACTGCGGGCAGCGGTCCGAGCGTGGGCGAGATCACCAGCGTGAGCACGGCGGCGATGCCCACCTTCACCTGCCGCGTCGCCCAGGGTTCGCCGAACACCGGCGCGGTGGAGACCATGGCCAGCATGCGAACGAAGGGCCAGAGGAAGGCCACCAGCCAGGCCTCGAGCTGGCCCGAGGTGACGGAGAAGACCGAGGGCGTCACGCCAGCATCTGCGGGATGCTGGCGAACAGGGCGCGAATGTAGTCGAGCATGCGGTCGAGCATCCACGGCCCGGCGATGACCAGCGTCGCGAACACCGCGAGCAGCTTGGGAATGAAGGACAGCGTGGCCTCGTTGATCTGCGTGGCCGCCTGGAAGATGCTGACCACCAGGCCGATCACGAGCGCCACCAGCAGCAGTGGCGCACCCAGCAGCAACGAGATCTCCATGGCCCGGTGGCCCATGGTCATGACGGATTCGGGCGTCATAAGTAGAAGCTCTGCGAGAGCGCACCGATCAGCAGCTGCCAGCCGTCGGCCAGCACGAACAGCATGAGCTTGAAGGGCAGCGCGATGGACGCGGGCGGCACCATCATCATGCCCATCGACATCAGCACGCTCGCCACCACGAGGTCGATGATGAGAAAGGGAATGAAGATGGTGAAGCCGATCTGGAACGCGGTCTTCAGCTCGCTGATCACGAAGGCCGGCAGCAGGATGCGCAGCGGCACGTCTTCGGGCCCCTGCATCTCGGGCGCCTTGGCGAGCCGCGCGAACAGCGCCAGGTCGGTCTCGCGCGTCTGCTTGAGCATGAAGGTCTTGAAGGGCGCGATGCCGCGCTCCAAGGCCTTCTCGGCGCTGAGCTTGCTTTCGGAGAAGGGCACGTAGGCCTCGGTGTAGGCCTTGTCGAACACCGGCGACATCACGAAGAAGGTGAGGAACAGCGACAGCCCCACCAGGATCTGGTTGGGCGGCGAGGTCTGCGTGCCGATGGCGGTGCGCAGCAGGCCCAGCACGATGAGGATGCGCGTGAAGCTGGTCATCGACAGCAGCAGCGCGGGCAGGAAGGTGAGCGAGGTCAGCAGCACCAGCGTCTGCACGCTCAGCGACCAGGTCTGGCTGCCGCCGGGGCCCGGCGTGCTGGTGAGGCCGGGCAGGCCTTGGGTCCACGCGGCGGCGGGCAGCGTGGCGGCGAGCAGCAGCAGGGCGGTGCGCAGGCCGCGGTGCAGGGCAGGGCGCGTCATGGCGCGGTGCGCGCCTTGCCCGCGAGCGAATCGCGCAGCTTCTGGGCGAACAGTCCCATCGGATTTTGCGCAGGCGTAGGCGTTGCAACGGAAGGCGTTGCCTGCGCCGGCAGCGTGTGCAGCGTGCGGACCTGGCTGCTGGTGACGCCCAGCACCAACCACTGGCCGGCCACGTCCACCACGACCACGCGCTCGCGCGGGCCGACCATGGCGGTGGACACCACCTTCACCACCTGGCCGCCGCCCAGCCGCTGCAGGCCGAAGCGCCGCGCCAGCCACGCGCACAGGAAGATCAGGCCGACGACCGCCGCCATGCCGAAGCCCGCCTGCAGCAGGCCCGCGCCGCCGACCGCAACGGGTGGCGCGGCTTCGCGCACCGGCGTGGGCACGGTGGGCAAGGCCGCATGCGCCGCATGCAGGCCCAGTGCGAGCAGCGCGGTGCCCCGCGCGAACAGCGAAGACACCCGCGCCAGGCTCATGCGCGCGCGAGCTTCTGCATGCGCTCGGAGGGCGTGACGATGTCGGTCAGGCGGATGCCGTACTTCTCGTTCACCACCACCACCTCGCCCTGCGCAATGAGGTAGCCGTTGATCAGCACGTCCAGCGGCTGGCCGGCCAGGCCGTCGAGCTCCACCACCGAGCCCTGCGACAGCTGCAGCAGGTTCTTGATGGTGATGCGCGTGCGGCCGATCTCGGCGGTGAGCTGCACGGGCACGTCGAGCACGCGCGCGATGTCCACGGGCGTGGCGGACGATGCAGCCGGTGCATCCTGGATCTGCTGGAAGACCTGCGCCGTTGCGGGGGCCACGGCAGGGTCGGGCGCGGGCGCGCTCGCCGCGGTCTGCTCGGCCAGTGCGCTGGCCCAGTCGTCCGCGTCGCTGGCGGCAGAGGTGTTGTCAGTCATGGTCGTTCTTCGAATCGCTGTCTTGGTGGGAGATCATGTGTTGCACGCGCAGGGCGTAGCGCTCGTTGGAGGTGCCGTAGCCGCAGGCCATCACGGGCACGCCGCCGACCTTGGCGACCACCGTCGCCGGCAGCTCGATGGGAATCACGTCGCCCACGCGCAGCTTCATCACCTCGCCCAGCGTCGATGGCATGGTGACGAAGTCGGCGGTGAGCTCGACGTCGGCGGCCTGCATCTGGCGCGACATCTGCGTGACCCAGCGCTTGTCGACCTCGACCTCGTCCTGGATCGGGTTGGACAGCAGGTCGCGGATCGGCTCGATCATCGAGTAGGGCAGGCACACATGCAAAAAGCCGCCGATGGGGCCGAACTCGATCTGCAGCGTGGTGTTGATCACCACCTCGTTGGGCGCCACGATGTTGGCGAGCTTGCCGTGCATCTCGGCGCGCACGTAGTCGAAGGCCAGTGGAAACACCGGCTGCCACGCGTCGCCGTAGCACTGCAGCGACAGGTCGAGCAGGCGCTTGATGATGCGCTGCTCGGTGCGCGTGAAGTCGCGGCCTTCCACGCGCACGTGGTAGCGACCGTCGCTGCCGAACAGGTTGTCCACCACGAGGAACACCAGCTTCGGATCGAACACGAAGAGGGCGGTGCCGCGCAGCGGCTTCATATGGACCATGTTGATGTTCGCGGGCACCGGCAGGTGCCGCACGAACTCGCCGAACTGCTGGATCTGCACCGGCCCGACCGAGATGTCGGGGCTGCGGCGCATGAAGTTCAGCAGCGCGCTGCGCAGGCCGCGCGCAAAGCGGTCGTTGATGACCTCCAGCGTGTGCATGCGGTTGCGCACCACGCGGTCGGGCGCACCGAGGTCGTAGGCCGGCAGGCCGTCGGGCGGCGGCGCGGGCGCGGCGGCCTGGTCGAGGTCGCCGCCGGTGACGCCCTGCAGCAGGGCATCGACCTCGTCCTGGGAGAGCACCTGTTCATACGCCATGGATCGCGGGTCCGCAAACGGGCATCGTCGTCACTGCACGACGAAGGAGTTGAAGGACACGCTCGCGATGCCCAGCTCGGGCAAGCCCTCGGCCAGCGGTGCGTTCAGGGCGCTGTGGATCTCCGTGGCCAGCCGGGCCTTGTCTTCCGAGGTGACCAGCGATTCGGGCGGGCGGTTCGACAGCAGCACCAGCAGGCGGCTGCGCAGCTCGGGCATGAACTCCACGATCTGCGCCTTGGCCTGCTCGTCGCGCAGCTTCAGCGCCAAGCCGATCTGCAAAAAGCGCGAGCGGCCTTCCGATTGCAGGTTGACGGTCAGCGGCTCGAGCATGAGGAAGATGGGCTTCTCGGGCACCGGCGCCTTGGCCGTCTCGGTGGCGGCGTGCTCGATGAAGCGGGGCAGCACGAAGACGTACGCCGCCGCGCCGGCCGCGGCCAGGCCGAGGGCGGCCACGAGCCCGATCAGCAGTTTCGAGGTGCGGCGCGAGGCCGGCGGGTCGGTCGCGACCGACGCAGCCGCGGTGGCGGCGGGAGAAGAGGTAGCCATGGTGAAACGGTGGACGGGTCCGATCTATTCTTTGCGAAGTCGCCCGCCGGCGAACGGCCGAACAAGCGCACAAAGGCGCTTTACATCCGTTCATTGCGGGAGGCGGGTGGGGCGGTTTCAGGCGAAGGTGTCGACGCCGGGGCCCGTGCGTGGGGAGGCAACGGGGCGGGGTGCTGCCGTTGCCGTGCGGGCGATGTCGGTGGCAGCGGAAGTGCCCTGCGGTCGCCATGCGCCCTGTCGCTGGTTGTGTTGCTGCTGCTGTTGCTGCGCGAACGCGGCGTCCTGGCCGAACGGCGCGCGCGTGTCCGCGCCCACCGAGGTCTGGCCCAGCGTGATGCCCTGCTCCGACAGGCTGGTGCGCAGCTGTGGCAGCGCAGCCTCGACGGCCTTGCGCACGCTCTCGTGCGCCGACACGAACGCGGCCTGCGCCTGGTGCTCGCCGACCGACAGCGTGACCTTCAGCGGGCCGAGGCCGGCGGGGTTGAGGTTCAGCTCGGCCGTGTGCGTGCCGGTCAGGCTCATGCGCGCGAGCTGTTGGCCGAGTGCGGGCGCCCATTTCTCGCTGCCGACTTCGGGGGCGAGCGTGTGCATGGCGGGGCGTGCGGCGGGGCTTTCGGACGCGCGCTCGGTGGCCGTGGCGGTGGGCTGTTGCAGCGCGAACGGCGCGGTGGACGGCGCCGCCGCGTCGTCGCCCGAGGTGCCGGCCGACACCGCGGTGACGGGGGCCGTGTCCGCTGTCGCGGGCTTCGCGTCGCCGGCAGGCTGGGCTTGCGCCGCGGCTGCGAGCTGTTCGGTGGTGGTGGCGCTCACGGTGCGCGGTGCGCCCGCGCGGCCCGGTGCGGCGGTGCCGACGGGTGGGCCTGCAGGTGCAGCAGCCGGCTTCTTGCCATCGACAGCCATCGGCTGCGCGGCCACGGCGGCGCGCACGATCTCGTACAGCGAGGGCGGCGCGGCGTTGTCGGTTTCAGGCGTCGCGTCTTGTGCGGCGGCGGTTGCAGTGGGAGCGGAAGCGTCTTCGGTGGCGATGGCGGGCGCGGGCGTGGCGGCGGCTTCGCTGCTCACGCGGACCGTGCCTGCAGGCAGACCGGCTTGCGCGTCAGGCGTGACCGGCGCCAGCGAGGTTTCTGGCGCACCGCTGCCCTGTGTGGTCGCACCTCCCGCAAGCACCAACGCCTGTTGCGGCGTGACGGCGGCTGCGAGAAAGGCGAGGTCCGGCTCCGCAGGCTGCGCATCCCGTACCTCTTCCGCAAGGTCTGTCTTGCGCAGCGGCTTGGCGTCCGCCACCACGCTGTCGGCATCCGATGCCTTCTCGGCCTGGCTCGCGCGCGAACGTTCGAGCGCGGCACCGAACGCGCGGCCCTGCGCCTCGTCGGCGTTGCTGCGGCCACGTGCGCCGCCCTGCGCGACCGGCGAAGTGGCGGCAGGCGTGACGGACGGCGGGATCATGGGAGGCATGTCGGTTCCTGGAGGAGATTCAATGGGTGGGGTGCGAGGCGCGGTCGAAGAACTGGCGGGCGGCGCGTTCGTCGCTGTCGCGCTGTTCGCGCTTGGCCTGCGCCATCAGCTCCTGCGCGCGCACGCGATCGGCCAGCGTGTCGAAGGAGCTGAGGCGGCGCTTCTCGCGCTGCCAGTCGGTGCGGCCCCGGTCGAGCTGGTGCCCGGCCCGCTCGGCGATGGCGCGTTGCTGCGCGATCGCGTGGTCGAGCGTGCCGAGGAAGTTGCGGTAGTTGCGCCACTGCGACGACGGCAGGCCGCCGCGCATCAGTGTGTCGAGCTGCGCGTGGTAGTCCTGGCGGTACTGCAGCAGCAGCTCGAGCTTCTGCTGCGCGCTCAGGTGCGCGCTCTGCAAGGCGCCCAGGCGGCGCGCGGCGTCGTCGGTCTGGCTCTGCGCCAGGTCGATGAGCATGCCGAGGGGGAGCTTGCTGCTGCTCATGGGCGTCCTGGTGAAGGTGTGTTCGTGAACAGGCTGTCCATGTGGGCGATGGCCTCCTCGTAGCCGGTGCGCTCGTGCATCGACTGCTGCAAAAAGGCCTCGATGCGCGGGTACATCGCGATCGCCTGGTCCAGTTGCAGGTCGTGCCCCGGCGCGTAGGCGCCGACGCTGATCAGGTCGCGGTTGCGCTGGTAGCGCGACAGCATCTGCTTGAAGCGGCGCACGGTGTCGAACTGCGCGGGCGCAATCAGCGACGTCATCGTGCGGCTGATCGAGGCCTCGATGTCGATGGCCGGGTAGTGCCCCGCTTCGGCCAGCGTGCGCGAGAGCACGACGTGGCCGTCCAGGATCGCGCGCGCCGAATCGGCGATCGGGTCCTGCTGGTCGTCGCCTTCCGAGAGCACGGTGTAGAAGGCGGTGATCGAGCCGCCGCGCCCCTGCGCATCGCGCGCGCCGTTGCCGGCGCGTTCCACCAAGGCCGGCAGCCGCGCGAACACCGAGGGCGGGTAGCCCTTGGTGGCGGGCGGCTCGCCCACGGCCAGCGCGATCTCGCGCTGCGCCATCGCATAGCGCGTGAGCGAATCCATGATGAGCAGCACGTCCTTGCCCTGGTCGCGAAAGTACTCGGCCAGGCAGGTGGCGTAGGCCGCGCCTTGCAGACGCAGCAGCGGCGAGTTGTCGGCCGGCGCGGCCACCACCACGGCGCGGGCCAGGCCTTCCTCGCCCAGCGTGTTCTCGATGAAGTCCTTCACCTCGCGCCCGCGCTCGCCGATGAGGCCGACCACGATCACTTCGGCGCTGGTGTAGCGGGCCATCATGCCCAGCAGCACGCTCTTGCCCACGCCCGAGCCGGCAAACAGGCCCATGCGCTGGCCGCGGCCGACGGTGAGCATGGCGTTGATGGCGCGCACGCCCACGTCGAGCACCGAGTCGATGGCCGCGCGCGACAGCGGGTTGATCGGCGGCGCCGCCAGCGGCACCTGGCGCGCCACGTCGAGCGGGCCCAGCCCGTCGAGCGGCCGGCCGGCCGCATCGACCACGCGGCCGAGCATGCCTTCGCCGACGGGCAGGCGCTTGGTGTGGGCGTCGCCGGTCGCGCCGGGCTCGCGCAGGCCGGGCCGCGCAAACACGCGCGCGCCGGGCAGCAGGCCCGCCACCTCGGTCTGCGACATGAGGAAGAGGCGGTCGCCCGCGAAGCCCACCACTTCGGCCTCGGCATGGCGCTGCGGATGGCCGGGCGGCAGTTCGATGAGGCAGTCGCTGCCCACGGGCAGCTGCAGGCCCACGGCCTCGAGCACGAGGCCGACGGCGCGCGTGAGGCGGCCCGAGGCGGTGGTGGTCGTGCTGCGGGCGACGTCGGCGCGCGCCTGTTCCAGCACGGCGCGCACGCTGTTCAGATGAGGGTTCGTAGGCGCGGTCTGCATTGAATCAGGGGGCGTCGCCACGCAGCGCCGCACCCACGCGCTCCCAGCGCGTGGCCAGGCTGGCGTCCAGCTCGCCCGTGGCCGACTGCACGCGGCAGCCGCCGCGCGCCAGGCTGTCGTCGGCGCGCAGCTGCCAGCCGGCCGCCTCGATCTCGCTGCCCAGGCTGTTCTTCACCAGCGCCAGGTCGTCGGGGTGCAGCAGCAGGCGCGGTTCGCCGCGCAGCGCGGGTTCGGCGTGCAGCAGGTCGCGCACCAGCGGCAGCACCCATTCGGGCTCGGCCTGGTAGGTGCGGTGCACCACCTGGCGCGCCACGTCGAGCGCGAGCGCGAGCACGGTCTCTGCCAGCTCGACTTCGGCGCCGCGCAGTGCCTCGGGCAGCGAACGGGCCAGCGCGCGCAGGCGTTCGGCATGCGCGCTGGCGGCGGCGAGGCCGGTGGCCAGGCCTTCGGTGTGGCCGACCTGGCGGCCTTCGGCCAGCCCGGCGGCGCGGCCCTCGGCTTCGCCTGCAGCGCGTGCTTCCTTGCGGATGCGGGCCAGCTCGGCGAGGTCGACCTTGGGCGCGGGAGGCGCAGGCGGTGGAGAAGGGCGCTGCGCCGTGTGACGCGAAAGCGCCGTGCCCGACGGCGCCTTGCCATCGAGCGTGCCCATCTCCCAGCGCTCCCACGCCGACAGCGCGGGCGTGCCGGCGCCGGCCTGGCGCGCGGCCGCGTGGATGGCGGCGAGGCGCTCGCGCGATCCTCCGAAGGCGCCGGGGTCAGACGAAGTCATCGGTGCCAGGCGCTGCGATCACGATCTCGCCGGCGTCCGCCAGACGGCGGGCGACCTGCAGGATGGCCTTCTGTTCGGTCTCGACCTGCGACACGCGCACGGGACCGCGCAGCTCCATGTCCTCGCGCAGCGTCTCGGCCGCGCGCTGCGACATGTTGCTGAGGAACTTGTCGCGCAGCTCCAGCGGCGCGCCCTTGAGCGCGATGATGAGCGAGTCGCTCTCGATGTCCTTGAGCAGGCGCTGGATGCTGCGGTCTTCCAGGCCCAGCAGGTTCTCGAACACGAACATCTCGTCGACGATGCGCTGGGCCAGCGCCTCGTCCTGTTCGCGCACATGGGCGATGGCTTCTTCTTCCACCGTGGTGCTCATCAGGTTGACGATCTCGGCCGCGGTGCGCACGCCGCCCAGGCGGCTGCGGCGCAGGCCCTGGCCCGCGAGCATTTCGGTCAGCACCTCGGTCAGCTCGTTCAGCGCCGACGGCTGCACGCCGCCGAAGGTGGCCACGCGCATGATCACGTCGTGGCGCAGGCGCGCGGGCAGCTTCTCGAGCACCTCCGAGGCCTTCATGCGGTCCAGGTGCACCAGCAGCGTCGCAAGGATCTGCGGGTGCTCGTCGCGGATGAGTTCGGCCACCTCGCCGGCCTCGAGTTCGTTCAGGCGCTCGATGCCGCCGTGCGGCTCGTCGGGCTGCAGGATGTCCTCGAGCAGGTTGCTCGCGCGATCGTCGCCCAGCGCCTTCTTGAGCACGGCGCGGATGTAGCTGGTGGAGCCCAGGTGCAGCGCCGACAGTTGCTCGGTCTCCTGGCGGAACTCGGCCAGCACCGAGGCCAGCTCGTCGCGCGAGACCGCGCTCAGCTTGGACATGGCCAGGCCCAGCGCCTGCACCTCGGAGGTGGGCAGCAGGTGCAGCGCGGCGGCGGCGCGGTCTTCGCCCAGCGCCATGAGCAGGATGGCGCTCTTGCGGGTGCCTGCTTCACTGCTAGTCATCGGAGTGCATCCAGTGCTGGATCAGGGCGGCCACGAGCTTGGGGTCCTTGTCGGCGGTCTGCTGGGCGTAGTCCATGTCGGCCTTCTGGCGTGTGGACTCGCGCTGCTGCAGTGTTTCTTCGGGTTCGGCGGAAGGCGCGACGGTGTCAGCGGCCACGGGCGTCGCAGGTGGTGCGGGTGGTGCGGGTGGCAGCGCAGCCAGGTGCCGGCGCATCAGCGGGCGCCCCACGGCGAACCAGGCGAACAGCGCGAGCAGGCCGATGAGCAGGTAGGGGACCAGCGTCTTGCCGAACGCGAGGTTGTCGCGGTCGCGCCAGAACGGCACGTCGGGCGTGGGGCCGGCCTCGCTGTCGCCATCGCGGGCGAAGGCGCTGTTGACCACGTTGAGCGAGTCGCCGCGCTCCTGGCTGAAGCCCATCGCTTCCTTGGCGAGGTTGCGGATCTGCTCCAGCTCGGCCGGAGCGAGCGCGCGGGCGCTGGTCTTGCCCGCGGCATCGACCGTGTCGCGGTGGTTCACCACCACGGCGACCGACAGGCGCTTCACGCCGCCGGCGGCCTGCTGCACGTGGCGGATGGTCCGGTCGAGTTCGTAGTTGGTCGTGACGTCCTTGCGCGTGTTGCTCGGGCCGGCCGGTGCAGCGGGCGCGTTCGCCGTGCCCGGTGCGTTGGGCGCGTTCGGCGGCTTGGGCGCGGTGATCGGCGCCGTCGGATTCACCGGCGGCTGGTTCGACAGCGCACCCGGCACGCCACCGGGCGGCGCGCCGTTGTGCTGCGCCGATTCACTGGACTGCTGGCTGCGGATCGCGGCCTGCGCCGGGTCCTGGTTGGGCCTGTACTTCTCGTCGGTGTGTTCCACCACCGAGAAGTCGATCTCGGCCGCGACCTGCGCGCGCACGTTGCTCGCGCCCACCAGCGGCTGAAGAATGGCTTCGATGCGGCGCACGTAGCCCTGCTCGATCTCCTGCGCGTACTTGAGCTGGCTCACGTCCAGCCCCTGGCTGGTGCCGCGCGCCGACGACAGCAGGTTGCCGCGCTGGTCGACCACCGTGACGCTCTTGGCGTCCAGGTCGGGCACGCTGGCGGACACCATGTGCACGATGGCGCTCACCTGGCCTTCGTCGATGCTGCGCCCGCGCATCAGCGTGAGCACCACCGAGGCCGAGGGCTTCTTCTGGTCGCGCACGAAGAGCGACGGCTTGGGCAGCGCCAGGTGCACGCGCGCGGCCTCGATGCTGCCGATCGATTCGATGGAGCGCGCCAGCTCGCCTTCGAGCCCGCGCTGGTAGTTGACCTGCTCGGCGAACTGGCTGGTGCCGAACTTCTGGTTGTCCATCAGTTCGAAGCCCACGCCGCCGGCCTTGGGCAGGCCCTGGGCCGCGAGCTTCAGCCGCGTCTCCGCCACCTTGTCGCCCGCGATCAGGATCGCGCCGCCGCCCTCGGCGAACTTGTAGGGCACGTTCATCTGCTGCAGCGACGCGATGATCGCGCCGCCGTCGCGGTCCGACACGTTGGTGTAGAGCACCTTGTAGTCGGGGCCGCGGCTCCACAGGAAGAAAGCGGCCGCCACCGTCACCAGCGCCGCGGCGCCAATGATCAGCGGCAGCCGGGGCTGCGCGCGCATGCGCTCCAGCATCGGGGGCAGGCCGTTGGCGCCCGCCGCCAGGCCGCCCGTGGGCGCGGCCGTGCTCATCGGCGCGCCTTCGCCTGGGCCGTTGCGCCGCGCAGGGCCGGCGCCGGTGTGAGAGAGGGAATTCGGTGTTGGGATGTCATGCCGGTGGCCGGCGACGTCGTGCGCGGCCTGTGGTTTCGCGAACGATTGTCAGCAGGCGATGGGGAATTCGATCGGTCGAACAGCCGGGGGTTTTGCCCTCAGTTGCGCGTTTGAATGGGGGTCTTCCCTTGATACGCTGCCTGCCGGTCGGAGCGCTCGCGCGCTCCGTGTCAAGTCAGCTGGAAGTGAACTTTTCCCCATGTCCATCAATGCCATCGAATCCGTCCTGCAGCAGATGCGCGCCACCGCGCTCGCCAGCGGCATGGGGCCCGCGACGACTGCGCCGGCCGGCGCGGGCGGCTTCGCGGCCGAGCTGCAGCGCTCGCTCGCCAACATCAGCGGCGCGCAGCAGCAGGCCTATGCGCAGGCCGAATCCTTCGAGCTGGGCAAGCCCGGCGTGGCGCTCAACGACGTGATGGTCGACCTGCAGAAGGCCAACGTGGCGTTCCAGGCCGGGCTGCAGGTGCGCAACCGGCTGGTGACGGCCTACCAGGAAATCATGAGCATGCAGGCATGACGAGGCAGGGGGCGGCAACGTAGAACTTTTTTCGTTGCGGCCCTAAAGGTTTGCGGACACCCGCCGATATCCCCTTCAACGATGGCTTGAGTCTCACCGTGGAAGCGGGTCCAGCGTTACGGCCGATGGCCGGAGTCCACAACCTTTTGTCAATCAGGAGTCGAACATGGCGCAAGTCATCAATACGAACAGCCTTTCTCTTCTCACGCAGAACAACCTCAACAAGTCGCAATCGGCCCTGAACACGGCCATCGAGCGCCTGTCGTCCGGCATGCGCATCAACAGCGCCAAGGACGACGCCGCCGGCCAGGCCATCGCCAACCGCTTCACCGCCAACATCAAGGGCCTGACGCAAGCCGCGCGCAATGCCAACGACGGCATCTCGATCTCCCAGACCACCGAAGGCGCGCTGACCGAAGTCAACAACAACCTGCAGCGCATCCGCGACCTGTCGGTGCAAGCCGCCACCGGCACCAACTCGGCCACCGACCTGGACTCGATCCAGTCGGAAATCGGCCAGCGCCTGGACGAAATCAACCGCGTGTCGGAACAGACCCAGTTCAACGGCGTGAAGGTCCTGTCGGCCAACGCTGGCAAGCTGACCGTGCAAGTCGGCGCGAACGACGGTGAAACCATCGACATCGACCTGCAGGAAATCAGCGCCAAGACCCTGGGTCTGGACAACTTCAACGTGAACGGCAAGGGCGCCACCAACAAGGCCGCCACCGAAGCCGACCTGCTGGTCGCCGGCTGGGCCAAGGGCCTCACCACCAACGGCAACACCGCCTACACGAAGAACACCGTGGCTGCCACGGCCAACGACGTGCTCGGCAAGATGCAAGACGGCGGCACGGTCAAGATCGGCGCGAACGCCACCTACACGTACAGCGCTTCGTCCAAGAGCTACACGCTGGCTGAAACGGGCCGCACCGGCACCGCGCTGACGGACTCGCTGAAGGCGCCGGCAGGCCAGAGCCTGTCTGCCACCGTCACCCTCAGCGGCAAGGCCACGGACGTCAAGATCGACAGCTCCGGCGGCATCACCGCGGCCGACGGCTCCGCGCTCTTCGTCGACACGACCGGCAACCTGACGGCCACCAACAACGGCGGTACGGCCGTTGCTGCGACCGTCACGTCGCTGACCGGCAAGATGGGCACTGCTGGCGACACGATCAAGATCAACGGCACCGGCACGGTGTTCACCGCCACGGCCGCCGCCGGCACGATGAACGTCAAGAACGAGCCCGTGGCTGCTGCGACGGTCAAGGCACTGGTGAACACGTTTGCAAGCGCCAACGAGATCGACATCGACGGCGCCGGAACCACCGACGCCTACACCGTGGATATCACCACGGGCGACGTGAAGAGCAAGACCGCGCCTGCCGCGCAATTCGTCGACATCAGCGGCGCATTGACCGCTGCGACGTCGGAAACGATCACGATGCACGAAAACGGCGTGGTGACCGACAGCAAGGCCAACACCGTCTACGCAGACGCCACGAAGACCGGCGCCCTGACCACCAAGACGGTCAGCAACACCACCGCAACGGTCGATCCGCTCAAGGCCCTGGACGCCGCCCTGTCGAAGGTCGACAAGCTGCGCTCCTCGCTGGGCGCGGTGCAGAACCGTTTCGACTCGGTGATCGCCAACCTCGGCACCACCATCACCAACCTGTCGTCGTCGCGTTCGCGCATCGAAGACTCGGACTACGCCGTGGAAGTGTCGAACATGACGCGCGCGCAGATCCTGCAGCAAGCCGGTACCTCGGTGCTGGCCCAGGCGAACCAGACCACGCAAGGCGTGCTGTCGCTGCTGCGTTGATTCGCTGAGGCCGCCGGGCGCCCCTCACGAGGGCGGCGTCCGGTGTCTTGCTTTTTTGCTCGCAGGCCTTCGGGGCGACCCGAAGCCGCCTGCGTTGTCCTGTGCGGCCACGCTTGTGGCGAGGCCGCACAGGACAACGAACTCCAGAAGAAGAACGCAGACCATGTCCCAGCCCGTACCCGCCGCCTCCGCCGTGGAAAGCCCCTGGCTGCAGCAACTGCTCGCCGGCCGCACCGGTGGCGCCGCTGCGGCCGCCGCCGAGGCCACCGCACTGCGCAAGGCCGAGGCCGAGGTCGAAGAGGCGACGCCGGTGCAGATCGAGATGGCGGTGAAGTCCGTCAACGCCTCGCTCGAGAGCCGCTCGATCAGCCTGCAGTTCGAGGGCGACCGCGACACCGACAAGCTCATCGTCAAGGTGGTCGACCGCAGCAACGGCGAAGTCATCCGCCAGATTCCGACCGAAGAGGTCGTTCGCATCGCCAAGGTCATGGACCGGCAGGCCGGGCTTCTGGTGAGCCAGCAAGCCTGATCGCGACCCGCTCCAGACCTCTTCATTTCATTCGCATTTCAGGACACCCCCGACATGGCATCGATCAGCAGCATCGGCGTTGGCGCCAACCTTGACCTGGGCGCATTGCTCACCCAGCTGCAGACCGCGGAGAACCAGCCGCTGGTGGCCCTGAAGGCCAAGCAGACCAGCTACAACAGCAAGCTCTCGGCCTACGGCACGCTGCAAAGCGCGCTCACCGGCATCCAGGCGGCCGCCAAGAAGCTGGGCGACCCGGCGCTGTTCCAGGCCATCACCGGCACGCCGAGCGTGAGCGGCATCATGGCGGCGAGCGGCACAGACCCGCGCTCGGTCGGCACCTATGCCATCGACATCTCGCAGCTCGCGCAGGCGCAGTCGGTCATCGCGAAGGGCCAGGCCAGCACCACCGCCGCGATCGGCAGCGGAAAGATCACCATCGACTTCGGCAAGGTGTCCGGCGGCACGCTGGACCCGGCGACCGGCCAGTACACCGGCGCCACCTTCGACAAGGACGCCACGCGCACGGCCAAGCCGATCACCATCGATGCGACCAACAACACGCTGGGCGGCATCCGCGATGCGATCAACGCGGCCAACGCGGGCGTGTCGGCCACCATCGTGAACGACGGCAGCGGCACGCCCAACCGGCTGGTGCTCACCTCCACGCAGACCGGCGAGGCCTCGGCCATGCGCATCTCGGTCGACGGCGACGCCGCGCTGCAGAACCTGCTGGGCAACGACCCCGCCGGCACGCAGAACCTGAAGCAGACCGTGGCGGCGCAGGACGCCAAGCTCACCGTCAACAACATCGCCGTCACCAGCACGAGCAACTCGGTCACCGACGCCATCCAGGGCACCACGCTCACGCTGGTGCAGACCGGCAAGCTCAGCCTGGTGATGAAGGCCAACACGACGTCGGTGAAGACGGCCATCACCGATTTCGTGAAGGCCTACAACGCGCTGCAGAGCACCGCGAAGTCGCTCACGGCCTTCGACACCGACGCCAAGGCCGCCGCGCCGCTGGTGGGCGACTCGACCTTGCGCAACCTGCAGACGCGCATCCGCCAGGCGCTGGTCGCACCGCAGGTGGGCGGCCCGAACGACCTGAAGGTGCTCACGGCCATCGGCATCTCGTTCCAGAAGGACGGCACGCTGGCGATCGACAACGACAAGCTCGACAAGGCCATCGACACCAACCTGGAGGGCGTGGCGAAGCTGTTCTCCAGCGGCACCGGCAGCACCGCCGGCTACGGCAAGCAGCTGACGGCGCTGGTCGACGACCTCACCGGCACCAAGGGCGCGCTCAAGGTCGCCACCGACGGCGTGACGAGCTCGCTCAAGCAGCTCGACACGCAGTACACCGCGATGAAGGAGCGCGCCGACGCGACGGTGGAGCGCTATCGCAAGCAGTTCGTGCAGCTGGACGTGGCGATGAACAAGATGAACGGCACGCTGAAATACCTCGCGCAGCAGTTCGACGCGATGAACGCCAACAAGGGCTGAGGACAGGACGCGACATGTACAGCTCTCACCACTCCCGCACCGGTGCCGGCGTCTACGCGCGCGTCGGCGTGGAGACGCGCGCCATGAGCGCGTCGCCGCTGCAGCTCATCCACATGCTGTTCGACGGCGCGAAGACCGCCATCGGCGCGGCGCGCCTGCACATGACGGCCGGCGACATCGGCGCCAAGGGGCAGGCGATTTCGAAGGCGATCAACATCGTCGACAACGGCCTGAAGGCCAGCCTCGACGCCGAGGCGGCCGGCGAGGCCGGCGGCGAGATCGTCGGCAACCTCTCGTCGCTGTACGACTACGTGGTGCAGCGCCTGCTGCTGGCCAACCTGCGCAACGACGTGCAGGCGCTGGACGAGGCCGACCGCCTGCTCGACCACCTGGCGTCCGCCTGGCGCGAGATCGACGACAGGCCTTCCAACTGATGATGCAGAGCGTGACCTGGGGGCAGGAACAGATGGCCGTGCGCAGCGAGATCGTTCATTGCTACGAGCAGCTGGCCGCGTGCATCTCGACGATGCTGGCGCTGGCCCGTGCCAAGGAATGGGGGCAGCTGCCCGAGCTGGAGGCCCGGTGCTCGGCGTCGGTCGAGCGCCTGAAGGCGATCCAGCCGCTGGCGTCGCTGGAGCCCGCGCAGCGCGACCTGGTGCTGCGCCTGCTCGAGCGCATCTGCACCGAGCAGGCCGAGCTGTCGGGGCTCATCAAGCCGCAACTCGACGACCTGATCCGCCGCATGGATTCGCTCAACCACCAGAAGAACCTGGGCAAGGCCTACGGCCTCGCGCACTGACGCGAACCGACAGGACGACACCACCGTGGCCATGCTGGGACTCACCGGACTGATCGATGCACTGAGGGCCGCGCGCCTGACGCCGCCGCTCGACCTGCTCGGCCTGCGGCCCGAGACCACGGTGGGCGCGCCCGGTGCGGCGGTGGCCGTGCCGAAGACCGCGAACGACGTGCGCCTGCCGTCGCGCGCGGCGCTGGACCGGCTGGTGCCCTCGGGCGCGTCCGGTGGCGATGGGGCTGCGCCTCCTGCCAGCGGCGCGCCGCCTTCCATCGACACCCGCCTGTCGCTGGCCGCGCGCGTGATCGGCGCGGTGCTGGCCGACCTGCAGGCCGCGCCGGGGCCGGTGCGGGGCGAGGCGCCGCTGCTGCTGCCCGTCGCGCGCCAGGGCACGAACACCGTGGCACTCGCGGGCACGCTGGCGCAGACGGTGGCGGACAGCGGGCTCTTCTACGAATCGCACCTCGCCGAATTCGCGGCCGGCACGCGCACGCTCGCGCAGATGGCGCGGGAGCCGCAGGCGCGCTGGGCGAGTCCGGTGATGGTGGCGATGACGACTGCAGCAACAGGGCAGGGCGTGGTGGCTGCGGCGACGGCGTTGGCGGTGACTGACGTTGCGACGCCGCCCGCGCCGAATGCACAGGCGCAGGCCCCGCGGGTCGATGCGCCGGAAGCCGACATCGCACAAGCTGCGCGCGGGGTCGCACGCAGCGAGACCACCGCCGCGCCCGCACCGGATGCGGCGCGCGTGCAGGCGGCCTACGGCCTCTCCGATGCCGCGCCGGAAATGCCCGCGCCCCGCATCGCAGAACACGCACGCGCGGCATCCGACGTCGCCAGCACACCTACTCCGCGCAGCGCCGAAGTGATCCACCCGCAAGCCGTCACCGTCGTGCACCTGCAGCTCGACCTGCTGGCCAGCGCCGCCTTCCGCTGGAGCGGCCACGCCTGGCCCGAGGTGCCGATGGCGTGGACCATCGAGGAAGAGCCCGCCAACCCAAGCGCACGCGAAGGCGAACCCATCGAAGACGAAGGCGCACGCCGCTGGTCGACCACCGTGTCGCTCGTGCTGCCGCGCCTGGGCGAAGTCGACCTGCGCCTGAGCCTCAGCGGCCCGACCGTGCAGGCGCAGCTGCAGGCGCGCGAGCACGCCACCGTGGTCCGCCTGCGCGGCGACGCCGGCCGGCTCGCGCAACGCTTCGAGGCCGTAGGGCTTCAGCTGCAGCAGCTGCAGGTCACGGAGAAGGCGGCGACATGACCGACGAGCTTCGCAACCGCCACAGCGCCGTCGTGCTCTCGCACGCGGACACGCGCAAGGCCCCCGTCGTCGTCGCCAAGGGCTATGGCGTGGTCGCCGAATCGATCCTGCGCGAGGCGCGCGCGCACGGGCTTTACGTGCATGCGTCGGCCGACCTCGTGAAGCTGCTGATGCAGATCGACCTCGACCGCCAGATCCCGCCGCAGCTGTACCAGGCGGTCGCGGAAGTGATGGCCTGGATTCACCGGCTGGAAGGCGGCGCCGAGGCTGCGGCGCCTTGATCGGCGGTTGTTCTATGGAAAGTCATTGACCTATTGAAAGACCCTGAATAAAGCCGCCGATTAACGTCCGGCGGTGTTCGATAGTCTTTATAAATTCAATTGGCGAACGGATTGCCAATTGCCGGAATACGCACGCTCGTAACAATTGCTTGCGCTCCATGAACGCGCGCCTGCGTCGGGGCTGAAACCGCTTCTCCAGAGGGAGTTTCGAAGTTCACCGTTGGCAGCCACGTCAAGACCCTATTACTTTTTGGTCTACTTTGTCTTCGAAGTGTAAATAAGTGTGTATATAATGTATACATGTTGGATGGACGTGCGGAGTCGACATGGAATCGGAAATGGAAGTAGACGTGGAAAATTGCAATGTCAACGCGGGCGGCGTGATTTCGAAGGAAATCGGCGAGATCAATCTGGCCTACATGCTGCTCGCGCAGAAGCTCGTGAAGCGGGACCGGGCGGAAGCCATGTTCCGTCTCGGCGTGGGGCGCGAGCTGGCCGATCTGCTCATGAACATGTCGCTCAGCCAGATCGTGAAGCTGGCCGCGTCCAACTTCCTGCTGTGCAGCTTCCGCCTGGACGACCGGCCGATGTTCGCGGTGGTCGGCGAGGGCAAGGAGCCCGCGCTGCAGCAGGCCCACATGTCGATCCTGATGAGCGCGCGCCAGGCCCAGGCCCAGCCGCAGATGCGCAAAGCCGGTTCGGCCAGCGCATGACTGCCAAGAGCATCCTGGGCGAGGTGCGGCAGGTGCAGCTCGCGGTCGAGCTCATCGGCCTGGGTGCGCGCCTGCAGTTCCTGGAGGCCGTGGTCGCGCTCAGCCGCGAGCGCCTGATCCGCCTGTACAAGGAACTCAAGGGCGTCTCGCCGCCCAAGGGCCTGCTGCCGTTCTCCACCGACTGGTACATGACCTGGCTGGCCAACATCCACTCGTCGATGTTCTACAACATCTACCGCTTCATGCGCGACGAGGCCGGCGAGGGCGAGCTGCCCGCGCTCATCAAGGCCTACCGCCTGTACGCCGAGCAGGTCGAATCGCAGGGCAGCGAGGTCGTGCTCGACTTCACGCGCGCCGAGACCATGGTGCGTTTCTTCGACAGCGACATGCTGCAGCTGAGCCCGTGCAGCCGCTGCGGCGGCCACTTCGTGGCGCACGCCCACGACCACAAGCACGGCTACGTGTGCGTGCTGTGCCGCCCGCCTTCGCGCGCGGGCAAGGCGCGCAAGCCCAAGCTCGAACCGGTGCGCCGCGGCGGCCTCATTGCCGGCGGCCCGGTGCTCGACATCGGCGGCGCCGTCTCGTGAAAGTGCCCCGGCGCCCGGCGCGGGTTTTTTGTTTTGGACGCCTCAGGGCATAGGGGAAGCGCGTGCTGGTACTGGTGGGATATCTGGTGGTGATCGGCGCCGTCTTCGGCGGCTACGGCCTCATGGGCGGGCATTTCGGCGTGCTGTTCCAGCCCGTGGAGTTGCTCATGATCGGCGGCTCCGCGCTCGGCGCGTTCATCGCGGGCAACAACGGCAAGACCATCAAGGCGACCATCCGGGAGTTGCCGCTCCTGCTGCGTTCTTCCAAGCACAACCGCCAGCTCTACATGGACCTGCTGGCGCTGCTGTACGAGCTGCTCGCCAAGGCCCGCAAGGAGGGCATGATGAAGCTCGAGTCCGACGTCGAGGCGCCGGAGCAGAGCGAGATCTTCGGCCGCTACCCGACCATCCTGGCGCACGAGGGCATCACCGTGTTCCTGTGCGACTACCTGCGCCTGGTCATCAGCGGCAACACCGACGCGCACGAGATCGAGGCCCTCATGGACCACGAGATCGACACCATCCGCCACGAGGCCGCTGTGCCCGGCCACAGCCTCTCGCGCGTGGGCGACGCGCTGCCCGCGCTGGGCATCGTCGCGGCCGTGATGGGCGTGGTGCATGCGCTGGGCTCGGCCCACCTGCCGCCGTCGGAGATGGGCGCGCTCATCGCGCACGCCATGGTGGGCACCTTCCTGGGCGTGCTGCTGGCGTATGGCTTCGTGTCGCCGCTGGCCTCGCTGATCGAGCAGAAGGTCGAAGAGGGCATGAAGATCTACCAGTGCGCCAAGGTCACGCTGCTGGCCAGCCTGAACGGCTACGCGCCGCAGCTGGCCGTGGAGTTCGGCCGCAAGGTGCTGTTCTCGACCGAGCGCCCCTCGTTCACCGAGCTGGACGACCACGTGCGCGAAGTCAAGGCACGCTGATTCCCCGACGGCCATGAGCGACGCGAAGCCCCGCATCATCATCAAGCGCGCCCACGGCGGCGGGCACGGCGGCGGCCATGCGGGCGGCGGCTGGAAGATCGCCTACGCCGACTTCATGACGGCCATGATGGCCTTCTTCCTCGTGATGTGGCTGCTGTCGATCTCCAGCCCCAAGCAGCGCGAAGGCATTGCCGAGCACTTCCGCATGCCGCTGCGCGTGGCGCTGGCGGGCGGCGACAAGAGCAGCATGAGCACCAGCATGATCCCCGGCGGCGGCACCGACGTGATGCACGCCGAGGGCGAGGTGCGCCACACCGAGGCCGACAGCGAAGACGCGGCCGACGCCAGCCGCCTGGCCGAGATGAAGAAGAAGCTCGACGAGCTGATCGAGAAGAGCCCGGTGTTCCAGCAGTTCCGCTCGCAGATTCTCATCGACATCACCACCGAAGGCCTGCGCCTGCAGATCGTGGACAGCGAGAACCGCCCGATGTTCGAGCTGGCCAGCGCCCGCGTGGTGCCGCACATGCGCGCCATCCTTCGCGAGCTGGCGCCCGTGCTCAACGGCCTGCCCAACAAGCTCACGCTGTCGGGCCACACCGACGCCATCGTCTACACCAACGACCGTTCGTACGGCAACTGGGAGCTCTCGGCCGACCGCGCCAACGCCTCGCGCCGCGAGCTGGTCACGGGCGGCATGACCGAGGACAAGGTGCTGCGCGTGATCGGCCTGGCCGACAGCATGCACCTGGACCGCGCCGACCCGCGCAACCCCATCAACCGCCGCATCAGCATCATCTTGCTGAACCACCGCACGCAAGAGCGCATCGAGCGCGAGAACAGCAACGACGCCGGCGCCACGCGCATCGGCCTGCCGCCACCGGCCGCGCAGGCGCGCACGGCGGCAGGACACACGGCGGGATAACAAGAACAAGGAAGTGGCTTCGCGCAAGCGCGCGGGCCCCGGAGCACCACAGATGGACCTCAGTCAATTCACCCAGGCCTTCTTCGTCGAAGCCATCGAGCTGCTGGCGGAGATGGAGCAGCTGTTGCTCGACCTCGACGTCGAGGCGCCCGACGGCGAGCAGCTCAACGCCATCTTCCGCGCGGCGCACTCCATCAAGGGCGGCGCGGCCACGTTCGGTTTCACCGCCTTGACCCACACCACGCACGTGCTCGAAACGCTGCTGGACAGGGCCCGCCACGGGCAGCTGCACCTGAGCGCTCCGATGATCGATGCCTTTCTGGAAACGAAGGACGCCTTGCAAGAACAACTCACCGCCTACCAGGCCGGCAAGGAGCCGGACGCCGAGAGGGTCGCCCACATCTGCGGCGTGCTGCAGCAGCTGGCGATGGAGAACAATGCCGCCACCGCACCGGTGCCGGCACCCGCGCCCGCACCGGCGCCTGTCGTGCAAGCCGCTGCGCCGTCCGAGGAAGGCGGCAGCAGCGACGGCGTGCTGGTCGTGCGCTTCGCGCGCCTGTCCGACAGCGAATGCGAGCTGCTCGCCGGCGAGCTGACCAACCTGGGCACCGTGCTGACGCGCACGCGCAGCAACGACCAGCTGACCGTGCGGCTGGCCACCACCTGCGACCCCGACGACATCGTGGCCGTGTGCTGCTTCGTCATCGACGAGTCGCAGATCGACATCACGCGCGAGGTGGCCGACGTTGCCGAACCCGTGGTCGCAGTTGAAGCGCCGGTCGTGCAGCCACCCGCCGCACCAGCACCGGCCGCCGCCGCGCCCGTGCCCGCCAGCGCCAAGGAATCCAGCTCCATCCGCGTCGACGTCGAGAAGGTCGACCAGCTCATCAACCTCGTGGGCGAGCTCGTCATCACGCAGTCGATGCTCACGCAGGCCGCGACCGTGCTCGACCCCGTGGCCTACGAGCGCTTCCTGAGCGGCCTGGGCCACCTGGAGCGCAACGCGCGCGACCTGCAGGAATCGGTGATGTCCATCCGCATGATGCCGATGGACTACGTGTTCAGCCGCTTCCCGCGCGTGATCCGCGACGTGAGCGCCAAGCTCGGCAAGCAGGTGCGCCTGGACACCTACGGCAAGGAGACCGAGCTCGACAAGGGGCTCATCGAACGCATCGTCGATCCGCTCACGCACCTGGTGCGCAACAGCCTGGACCACGGCATCGAGGCCCCCGAGGTGCGCCTGGCCAAGGGCAAGGACGCCACCGGCCAGCTGCTGCTGTCGGCACAGCACCACGGCGGCAACATCGTGATCGAGGTGAGCGACGACGGCGCGGGCCTGAACCGCGAGCGCATCCTCGACAAGGCGCGCCAGCAGGGCCTGCCGGTGAACGACGCCATGCCCGACGAAGAGGTGTGGCAGCTGATCTTCGCGCCCGGCTTCTCCACCGCCGAGCAGGTCACCGACATCTCGGGGCGCGGCGTGGGCATGGACGTGGTCAAGCGCAACATCCAGGAGATGGGCGGCCATGTGGAGATTCATTCGCGCGGCGGGCAGGGCACGTCCACGCGCATCGTGCTGCCGCTCACGCTGGCCATCCTCAACGGCATGTCGGTGCGCGTGGGCAGCGAGGCCTACATCCTGCCGCTGAGCTACGTGATCGAGTCGCTCCAGCCGCTGCCCGAGCACCTGCATTCCATCACCGCCGACGGCCACGTGATCCGCGTGCGCGGCGAGTACCTGCCGCTCATCGAGCTGCACCGCGTGTTCGACGTGGCCGGCGCGCAGACGCAGCCCACGCAGGGCATCCTGGTGATCGTGCAGGCCGACGACAGCCGCTTCGCGCTGCTGGTCGACGAACTGCTCGGCCAGCACCAGGTGGTGGTGAAGAACCTGGAGACCAACTACCGCAAGGTGCCGGGCATCTCGGCCGCCACCATCGTGGGCGACGGCAGCGTGGCCTTCATCGTCGACGTGGGCGCGATGCCGCGCATCCAGCGCGCGCAGGCCGCCAGCGCGGCGGCCCTGGCGGGCGCCGCGCGCCGCACCGACGCGCTGGCTTCCTGATCCCGACGCGAGGGACGGCCGCATGAGGTTCGATTTCTTCCGGCGCCCCGGCGTCGACGGCAACGGCGCGCCAGCCGACGCAACGCCCGCCATCACGCCTGCCGTGGGCGCCGACGGCCACGTGGCCTACGCCATGCTGCTGGACGGCAAGCGCCGCGTGGTCGGCTACCGCATGGCCTGGCGCGCGGCGGGGCAGGGCACCGACGCGGGTGCCGCCGCCGGCGTCAAGGCGCTCATGGACACGCTGGGCCTGCACCTGAACCCGGGCGGCCACGGCTGGCTGCTGGGCGGGCAGATGGTGTTCGTCGACGTCACGGTCGATGCGCTGTTCCAGAGCGAGCTGCAGTCGCTGCCGCCGCGCAACGTCGTGCTGTGCATGAAGGCCGACGATCTGATGGACGCCGACATGCGCTCCATCCTGCTGTTCCTGCGCGAGCAGGGCTTCGGCTTCATGCTGTGCGGCGGCGTCGCGCTGCCGGACGACGACGAGCTGCACGCCATCGTCACGCACCGCGAGGTGCTGCCCTCCCTGCTGGCGGACGTGTCGCCCGCCGGCCCGGCGCCCATTGCCGCGCGCGTGGCGAACTGGGCCGAGTTCGAGGCCTGCGCCGCGCGCGGCGTGCAGGTGTTCGTCGACGGCGCCGTGCGGCTGCCGCCGGCGCGCGACAGCGCCGACGCGCTGCAGCCCGAGTCGCAGCTCATCGTGCACCTGATGCAGATGATCCTGCGCAACGAGGACGTGCGCGCCATCGAGGGCGCGCTCAAGCACGACGCGGCGCTCACCTACCGGCTGCTGCGCTACATCAACTCGCCCTCCGTCGGGCTGGCGGTCGAGATCCACTCGCTGCGCCATGCGGTCGCCATGCTCGGCTACTCGCCGCTGTACCGCTGGCTGTCACTGCTGCTGGCCACCAGCAACAAGGTCAGCTCGCCCTTCATGATGAAGAAGGCCATCCTGCGCGGCCGCTTCGTCGAGCTGATGGGGCAGGGCATGCTGCCGCCCGGCGAGGCCGACAACCTGTTCGTCGCCGGCATGTTCTCGCTGCTCGACCAGCTGCTGGGCGTGCCGATGGAAGGCGTGCTGCGCAAGGTGCAGCTCACCGAAGCCGTGCAGCAGGCGATTCTGTCGCGCAGCGGCGTCTACGGCCCCTTCGTGGCGCTGGCCGAAAGCTGCGAGACCGACGACGGCCGCGCCGCGCGCCTGTCGGAGGCGCTCTTCCTGAGCGCCGCGCAGGTCAATGCCGCGCAGCTGTCGGCGCTGGTGTGGGCGCTCGACGCCGGCCCGGCCGTGACCGCGCCGCCTGCCTGACCCCCGGAAATGCAAGGCTTTTGCGCGTCTGATCGGCCGATTGGAAACGGCGGTTTCCGTGACCATTGAAAGTCACGCTTCCAGGCTGGCTGTGACGACCGAGTTCCTCTTTACCGACCACGACTTTTCCAGAATCCGGACCCTCATCCATCGCCGCGCCGGCATCGCCCTGGGCGAGCAGAAGCGGCAGATGGTGTACAGCCGGCTGTCGCGGCGCCTGCGCGAACTGCAGCTGCCGGCGTTCGCGCCGTACCTGGACCAGCTCGAGGCGCGCCACGACGGCGACGAGTGGCAGCTGTTCATCAACGCGCTCACCACCAACCTGACCTCGTTCTTTCGCGAGGCGCACCACTTTCCCACGCTGGCCGACCATGTGCGCAAGCGGCCGGGCCCGGTCACCGTCTGGTGCGCCGCCGCCTCGACGGGCGAGGAGCCGTACTCGATCGCCATCACGCTGATGGAAGCGCTGGGCGAGCGCGCGGGCTCGGCCCGCGTCATCGCCAGCGACATCGACACCGCGGTGCTGGCCAAGGCCGCCACCGGCGTCTTCACCACCGAGCAGGTGCGGCGCCTGTCGCCCGAGCGGCTGCGTCGCTTCTTCAACAAGGGCACCGGCACCAACGCCGGCAAGGTGCGCGTGCGCCCCGAGGTGGCCACGCTGGTGAAGTTCTCGCGCGTCAACCTGCTGGACAGCGCCTGGTCGGTGAAGGAGCCGGTGGACGCGATCTTCTGCCGCAACGTGATGATCTATTTCGACAAGCCGACGCAGAAGAAGGTGCTCGACCGCTTCGCGCCGCTGCTCAAGCCGGGCGGCCTGCTGTTCGCCGGGCATTCCGAGAACGCCTCGCTCGTCAACCCGGCCTTCCGCCCGCTGGGGCAGACGGTGTACGAGCTGTCGCGCACGCCGGGCCTCAAATGAGCCTGGCGAGCCACCACTACTTCGACCGCGATGTCGGGCGCATGGCCGTCAAGCTGTTGCCCTCCGAGTACTACGTGACCACCGACCACACCGTGCTGAGCACCGTGCTCGGCTCCTGCGTGGCCGCCTGCCTGCACGACGCGCAGGCGGGCGTGGCCGGCATGAACCACTTCATGCTGCCCGACGACGGCGAGCCCGGTGGCGGCTCGATGCGCTACGGCGCCTTCGCCATGGACGTGCTGGTGCGCGAGCTGGTGCGCGCGGGCGCGCGGCGCGAGCGGCTGCAGGCCAAGGTGTTCGGCGGCGGCGCTGTGCTGGCCGGCATGACCACGCTCAACATCGGCGACCGCAATGCCGACTTCGTGCTGCGCTACCTGGAGGCGGAACGCATCGAAGTGGCGGCGCAGGACCTGCGCGGACCGCATGCGCGCCGCGTGTGCTTCCTGCCCGAGAGCGGCAAGGCCGTGGTGCGCCGCCTGCGCGCACAGACCGAGGTGCTGCGGGTGCGCCGCGACGAAGGCGAGCTGCTGCGCCGGCTGTCGGTGCCCGCCGCGCCGCACGAGATCGACAGAACCAAAGGAAGCCGGTGAGCCTGCCAAGCAAGAAAAAGATCAAGGTGCTCTGCGTCGACGATTCGGCGCTGATCCGCAGCGTGATGAGCGAGATCATCAACAGCCAGAGCGACATGACCGTGGTCGGCACCGCGGCCGACCCGCTGGTGGCGCGCGACCTCATCAAGGTCACCAACCCCGACGTGCTCACGCTCGACGTGGAGATGCCGCGCATGGACGGCCTGGAGTTTCTCGAGAAGCTCATGCGCCTGCGGCCGATGCCGGTGGTCATGGTGTCCTCGCTCACCGAGCGCGGCTCGGAGATCGCGCTGCGCGCGCTGGAGCTGGGCGCCATCGACTTCGTGACCAAGCCGCGCCTGGGCGTGCGCGACGGCCTGCTCAACTACACCGAGCTCATCGCCGGCAAGATCCGCACGGCCGCCAGTGCGCGGCTGCTGCCCGCGCGCCCAGCGGCCACGGCGGCGCGGCCCGCCCACGAGGCCGCGCCCGAGGCGCTGCTGCGCAGCCCGCTGCTGAGCACCGAGAAGCTGCTCATCATCGGCGCCTCCACCGGCGGCACCGAGGCCATCCGCGAGGTGCTGCAGCCGCTGCCGCCCGATGCGCCCGCGGTGCTCATCGCGCAGCACATGCCGGCCGGCTTCACGCGCTCCTTCGCACAGCGCCTGGACGGCCTGTGCCGCATCCGCGTGAAGGAGGCGGAGCAGGGCGAGCGCGTGCTGCCGGGCCATGCCTACATCGCGCCGGGCGGCTTTCACCTGTCGCTGGCGCGCAGCGGCGCCAACTACGTGGCGCACCTGGACCAGGAGCCGCCCGTGAACCGCCACCGGCCGTCGATCGACGTGCTGTTCGATTCGGCGGCCAAGCACGCGGGCAAGAACGCCATCGGGATCATCCTCACCGGCATGGGCAAGGACGGCGCCGAGGGCCTGCTGCGCATGCGGCGCGCGGGCGCGCACACGCTGGCGCAGGACGAGGCCAGCTGCGTGGTCTTCGGCATGCCGCGCGAGGCGGTGGCGCTGGGCGCGGTGGACGAGGTGTCGCCGCTGAACGAGATCAGTCGCCGCGTGATGGCGCACCTTCGCACGTTCGGTGAACGTGCGAACCGGGTATGACGAGTTTGAACAACGACCTGTGGAGCTGGAAAAAATCGTGATCGACAAGAGCATCAAGATCCTGGTGGTGGATGACTTCCCGACCATGCGGCGCATCGTGCGCAACCTGTTGAAGGAGCTGGAGTTCCTCAACGTCGACGAGGCCGAGGACGGCGTGGCCGGCCTGGAGAAGCTGCGCGGCGGCAGCTTCGGCTTCGTGGTCTCCGACTGGAACATGCCCAACATGGACGGCCTGACCATGCTGCAGACCATCCGCGCCGATCCCGAGCTGAAGACGCTGCCGGTGCTGATGGTCACGGCCGAGGCCAAGAAGGAAAACATCGTCGCGGCCGCGCAGGCCGGCGCCAACGGCTACGTGGTGAAGCCCTTCACCGCGGCGACGCTGGAAGAGAAGATCACCAAGATCTTCGAGAAGCTGGCCAAGGCATGAGCCAGGACACCGCCGGCGCGGCAGACGCCACCAACAACACCACCGAGGAACTGCTGGGCCGCATCGGCCACCTCACGCGCCAATTGCGCGAAGGCCTGCGCGAGCTGGGCCTGGACAAGCAGGTGGCCAAGGCCGCGCAGGCCATCCCCGATGCGCGCGACCGCCTCAACTACGTGGCGGCCACCACCGAGCGCGCGGCGCACCGCGCGCTCAACGCCATCGACGTGGCGCAGCCGCTGCAGGAAGCCCTGGCCACCGACGCCAAGGCCCTGACGCAGCGCTGGGACCAGTGGTTCGAGAACCCGATCGAACTCGACCAGGCGCGCGAGCTCGTGCTGGACACGCGCGGCTACCTGAACGACGTGCCCCAGCGCGCCAGCGCCATCAACACGCAGCTCATGGAGATCCTGATGGCGCAGGACTTCCAGGACCTCACCGGCCAGGTCATCAAGAAGATGATGGAAGTCGTCAACGACGTCGAGACGCAGCTGCTGCAGGTGCTCATCGACAACTCGCCGCCCGAGAAGCGCCACGAGGCCGTGCAGAGCCTGCAGAACGGGCCGCAGGTGAAGGCCGGCAACCCCGACGCCGTGACCGACCAGGCGCAGGTCGACGACCTGCTCGAAAGCCTGGGTTTCTGAGCCGCTCGCAGCCTGCTTGATTGGCCGAATTGCAGGGCGATACCGGCCCTGATCGGCAGATTGTTCCGCACCACCGGATCCAATAATTTGGTTCTGGGCAAGGCGTACTTCGCCAGTGCTGGTTCGGAGCATGAATGGCTGAGGAAAGCGATCTCGAGAAAACGGAACCCGCCTCCGAGCGGCGCCTGGAGAAGGCGCGCGAGGAAGGCAACGTGGCCCGTTCGCGCGAGCTCACCACCTTCGTCATGCTCGCCACCGCGAGCGCCGGCCTGTGGCTGGCGGCCGAGTCGCTCGGCGCGAGCCTGAGCGGCGCGCTGCGACGCGGCCTGCAGTTCGAACGCGCCAGCGCCTTCGACCCCGCGCACATGCTCTCGCAGAGCGGGCTCATGGTGCTGCATGCACTCATGGCCATCGGGCCGCTGTTCGCCATGATGGTCGTCGCCGCCGTGGCAGCGCCGCTGATGCTCGGCGGCTGGATGTTCTCCGGCAAGGCCGTTGCACCCAACTTCGGCAAGCTCAATCCCCTGGCCGGCATCGGCCGCATGGTCTCGGCGCAGGCGCTGGCCGAACTCGTGAAGGCGCTGGCCAAGTCGGCGCTCATCGGCGGCGTGGCGTGGTGGGTCATCGTGGACGACATCGAGGCCGTGATGGCGCTCATGTCGCAGCCCGCGCACGAGGCGCTGCCGCATGCGCTGGTGCTGGTGGCCAAGCACTGCGCGCTGATCGCCGCCACGCTCTTTCTCGTCGCGCTCGTCGACGTGCCGTTCCAGCTGTGGAACTACTACCGCAAGCTGCGCATGTCGCGCGAGGACGTGCGCCAGGAGCACAAGGAAAGCGAAGGCGACCCGCACATCAAGGCGCAGATCCGCCGGCAACAGCAGCAGATGGCACGCCGCCGCATGATGGCCGAGGTGCCCAAGGCCGACATCGTGCTCACCAACCCGACGCACTTCGCCGTCGCGCTGCAGTACCTGGACAGCGACATGCGCGCACCGCGCGTGGTTGCCAAGGGCACCGAGCTGGTGGCCGCGCGCATCCGCGAGATGGCCAGGGAACACAAGGTCGCGATCCTGGAGGCGCCGCCGCTCACGCGCGCGCTGTATCGGCACACGAAGCTGGGCGAGGAAATTCCCGCAGGGCTGTACACCGCCGTGGCCGAGGTGCTGGCCTGGGTGTACCAGCTCAAGCGCTGGAACAGCGAGGGCGGCGAGGCGCCGCGCACGCCGACCGACCTGCCGGTGCCGGCCGACCTGCAGTATTCGCCGGCGGTCGCATGAACGGATTGAACGACCTGATGCGCCTGCCGGCGCGGATCTTCTCCGGCTCGCAGTTCAAGGGCCTGGCGGGCCCGATCCTCATCATCCTCATCCTGAGCATGATGGTGCTGCCGCTGCCGCCCTTCCTGCTCGACCTGCTGTTCACCTTCAACATCGCGCTGTCGGTGATGGTGCTGCTGGTGAGCATGTACACCATGAAGGCGCTGGACTTCGCGGCCTTCCCGGCGGTGCTGCTGTTCTCGACGCTGCTGCGCCTGTCGCTCAACGTGGCCTCCACGCGCGTGGTGCTCATGCACGGCCACACCGGGCCCGACGCGGCCGGCAAGGTGATCGAGGCCTTCGGCCACTTCCTGGTGGGCGGCAACTTCGCGGTGGGCGTGATGGTGTTCATCATCCTCGTGCTCATCAACTTCATGGTGATCACCAAGGGCGCGGGCCGCATCGCCGAGGTGGGCGCGCGCTTCATGCTCGACGCGATGCCGGGCAAGCAGATGGCGATCGACGCCGACCTCAACGCCGGCCTGATCGGCGAGGAGATCGCCCGCAAGCGCCGCGCCGAAGTGGCGCAGGAGGCCGACTTCTACGGCTCGATGGACGGTGCCAGCAAGTTCGTGCGCGGCGACGCCATCGCGGGCCTGCTCATCATGGTGATCAACATCATCGGCGGCCTCGTGGTCGGCATGCTGCAGCACGGGCTCGACTTCTCGACAGCCGGCAAGACCTACACGCTGCTGGCCATCGGCGACGGCCTGGTGGCGCAGATTCCGGCGCTGGTGATCTCCACCGCGGCCGGCGTGATCGTCTCGCGCGTGACCACCGACGAGGACGTGGGCAGCCAGCTCACGGGCCAGCTCTTTTCCAACCCGCAGGTGCTGTTCCTCACGGCCGGCATCGTCGGCCTGCTGGGCATGATCCCCGGCATGCCGAACCTGGCCTTCCTGCTGATCGCGGGCGGCCTGGTGTGGCTCGGCAAGCGGCTGGTGCAGCGCAAGCCGCAGGTCGCCGCGCAGCAGGCAGCCGCCGCCGCAACGCAAGGGGCAGGCGTGCCCGCCGCGGCCGAGCAGGCCGAAGCCACCTGGGACGACGTGGCCATGGTCGATCCGCTGGGCATGCAGGTCGGCTACCGGCTCATCCCGCTGGTGGACCAGTCGCAGCAGGGCGAGCTGCTGGGCCGCATCAAGAGCATCCGCAAGAAGATCGCGCAGGAGCTGGGCTTCCTGGTGCCGGTGGTCCACATCCGCGACAACCTGGAGATCAAGCCCAACGCCTACGTCATCAGCCTGAAGGACGTGGAGATCGGCCGCGGCGAGGCTTTCCCCAACCAGTGGATGGCGATCAACCCCGGCCAGGTGACGGGCACGCTGACCGGCACGCCCACGCGCGACCCGGCCTTCGGCCTGGAGGCCACCTGGATCGACGCCAGCCTGCGCCAGCAGGCGCAGGTGTACGGCTACACCGTGGTCGATGCCTGCACCGTGATGGCCACGCACCTGAACCACCTGATCCACACCCACGCGGCCGAGCTGCTGGGCCGCCAGGAAGTGCAGCAGCTGCTCGACCAGATCGCCAAGACCGCGCCCAAGCTCACCGAAGACCTGGTGCCCAAGGTGCTGTCGCTGAGCACGCTGCACAAGGTGCTGCAGAACCTGCTCGACGAAGAAGTGCCGATCCGCGACATGCGCACCATCCTGGACGTGATGGCCGAGCACGCGCCCACGGTGAAAGACCCGACCGAGCTCACCACGCTCACGCGCCTGGCGCTGGGCCGCGCCATCACGCAGCAGCTGTTCCCGGGCGACGAGGAGATGCAGGTGATCGGCCTGGACGGCTCGCTCGACAGCGTGCTGCAGCAGGCCCTGAACAACAGCAGCGGCATCGAGCCGGGCATTGCCGACAACCTGCTCAAGCAGGCGCAGGCCGCCATGGTGCGCCAGGAGCAGATGGGGCTGGCCCCGGTGCTGGTCGTGCAGCACGCGCTGCGTGTGCTGCTGTCGCGCTTTTTGCGGCGCAGCCTGCCGCAGCTCAAGGTGCTCTCGCACGCCGAGATCCCTGACGCCCGGACCATCAAGATCACCGCCGCCATTGGAGGACGAGCCGTTTGAATCCCCAGACCGACGTGCGCACCACCGCACGCAAATTCGTCGCCGCCACCGGCCGCGAGGCCCTGCGCCTGGTGCGCGAATCGCTCGGCGCCGAGGCCATCGTGCTCACGCACCGCGCCACCGCGCAGGGCGTCGAAATCGTCGCCATGGCCGAGGGCGATGTGCAGGAGACGGTGCAGGCCGCAGTGCCCGCAGCCGCACCTGCCACGGCCGCACCGGCCGACCCCACCGTGCTCAGCGAACTCCATTCGATGCGCGGCATGATCGAAGAACAGCTCGCCAGCGTGGTCTGGAGCGACAGCCAGCGCCGCGACCCGGTGCGCGGTCGCCTGCTGCGCACGCTGCTCGGCGCCGGCTTCAGCGCGCGCCTGTCGAAGGCCATGCTCGAGAAGTTGCCCACGGGCCAGAGCTACGCCGACGGCATGGCCTTCGTGCGCTCCGAGCTCGTGCGCGCGGTGCCGGTGCATGAAGACGAGGACGCGCTGTTCGCGCAGGGCGGCGTCTATGCCTTGATGGGCCCGACCGGCGTCGGCAAGACCACCACCACCGCCAAGCTGGCGGCGCGCTGCGTGATGCGCTTCGGCGCCGACAAGCTCGCGCTCGTCACCACCGACAGCTACCGCATCGGCGCCTACGAACAGCTGCGCATCTACGGCCAGATCCTCAACGTGCCGGTGCATGCCGTGAAGGACGCGGCCGACCTGCAGCTGGTGCTGCACGACCTGCGCGACCGCCACATGGTGCTCATCGACACCGTCGGCATGAGCCAGCGAGACCGCGCCGTGCCCGAACAGATCGCCATGCTCGGCAGCAGCCAGCGGCCGGTGAAGCGGCTGCTGCTGCTCAACGCCACGAGCCACGGCGACACGCTCAACGAGGTGGTGCATGCCTACCGCCAGGGCCATGCGCTGGCGGGCTGCATCTTCACCAAGGTCGACGAGGCCACGCACCCGGGTGCGCTGATCGACACCGTGATCCGCCACCGCCTGCCGGTTCACTACATCTCGGGCGGCCAGAAGGTGCCCGAGAACCTGGTGCGCGCGGACCGCGTGCAGCTGGTGGACAGCGTGTTCCAGCCGCGCCAGCACAGCCCGCTCTTCGTGCCGGCCGAAGCCGACCTGCCCGACGAGGCCGCGCCTTCGCCGCAGGCGCAGAGCGAGACCGATCGCCTGCGCTTGCGCTACCAGAGCCTGATCCGTGCGATGGCGCACGACGCGCAGGAACTGGCGACCACTGCGGGCGCGCTGGCTGGGGCGCACATCGGCTTCGATGGCGCGCGCATGCTGTGGCGGCAGGCCGGTGACGAGGCCGTCGATGCCAGGGCCGTGCTGCACGATCTGCCCGCGTTCGCGCGCGGCGAGGTGGTTGGGGGATGCGACACCTACGTCCTCGCGCTGGCCGGGCAGGTGGGCCTGCGCGCGACCGACAGTGGCGACGCTTACGTGTGCCATGGCAGCCTGCTGCTGTCGGACCGCAACGGGTTGCCGCTGGCGGCGCCGAACCAGTGGCTTTCGACCGCTGCGGCGCGCCAGTCGGCCGCACCGGGCCAGCGTCAGGCGCAGTGGCTGCAGCAGCAGGATTTCGGCAAACGATTGGTGCATGTGCTGGGCAAGCCGCCGGCCATCGAACAGATGCTGGCGTGGCAGGCCGAAGGCACGCAGTGGCTGGCGCGCGCGCCGGGCAGCACGGCTGTGACGGACGTGCGCACCGGCACCGCGACCACGCTCGCGCGCCTGGCCTTCGCGTTCGACGATGCGACCGAACGGCCCGTGCGCTATCGCGGCAAGGCCGCGCTGCAATGCGAAGCGCAGGTCGAGGTGTTGCCGCGCACTGCCATCGACCGCGACACCCTGCCCATGCTGCGCTGCGTGGCCGTGCGCGTGGTCGATGCGCGCAGCCGCAAGCTGCTGTCGCAGACCTGCGTGCTCACCAACCTGGGCGACGAAGTGGGCGCACCGCAGCTCGCGCAATGGCAGGGCTGGGTCGCCGACGCCGAGCCGTGCTTCCGCCTGCTGCGCGACGGCGTGCAGCTCGTGGGCGGCATGGGCGAGCCCGGCGATCCGCACATGATGAAGCGCCTGCTCGTCGCCGGTCAGGTCACGACCACCGTGTGGCGCCTGCTGCAGGCCGAGGGCGAATGGGCCGATCGCACGCGCCTGCTGCTGGGCCAGCTCACGGGCCGCGCCGCGCGCGCCGGCCGCGCGCTGACGGGCGGCGCGCTGTACGCGGGCGTGGGCAAGCTGTTCCTGCTGCTCGATGCGCTGGGCACCGAATCGGCCGCGCCCGCGCAAGCGCCGCGCGCGCTGGAACGCCTGGGCTGAAGGCGATGAGCGCACGCGTCACGGACCAGGCCGACGGGCTGCGCCGGCTGCTCGGGCAGGCGCCGGTGCGCGTCGTCGCCGTCGCGGGCATGGGCCCCGGCGCGGGCGCGACCACGGCTGCGATGAGCCTGGGCGCGGCGCTGGCGCAGCAGGGCAAGGACGTGCTGTTGCTGGATGAACATCACCCGAAGGGACGCTCGGTGTGCGATGTGTGGGCGCTCGGCCCACGCGGCACGCTGGCCGATGTGGCGAGTCGGCGGCTGCGCATCGACCAAGCCGCCGCGAGCGCGGTGTGCGGCGTGCAGGTGCTGCCCGCATCGCCCGGCGCGACCGTCGACCCGCGCACGCTGTGGCCGCGCGGCATCGTGCTCGTCGATGCGGCTTTCGACGACGAAGGCCGGCTGTCGCCGCTGGCGGAAAGCGCCGACGAACTGCTGCTCGTGCTGCAGCCGCACCCGGCGGCCATCACCTCGGCCTACGCGGGCATCAAGCGCCTGCACCGCACGCATGCACTGAAGCAGCTGCGCTTCCTGCTCAACGGCGTGGCCGATGCGGGCACGGCGCAGCAGGTCATGCACAACCTCGCACAGGCCGCCAGCCGCTACCTCGCGTTGTCGCTGCTGCCCGTGGGGTGGGTGCGTACCGACCCCTGGTTGGCCGATGCGGCGCGGCTGCGCCAGACCGTGGTCGAGGCCTTTCCGGCCAGTGCGGCGGCGGTCGATTTCCGCGCCATCGCCGACGAGATGGGCCGCTGGACCTGGCGCACGCCCGCGCGGCCGGCCGTGTTCCCGCAGGCGCTCGCGGCCTGAGGCACGACCACGAGGACGGACGGCCGTGTACACCGCACAGGGCACCATCGAGAAATCGCATCTGCTGGAACAGCACCAGCCGCTGGTGCGCCGCATCGCGCTGCAGATGATGGCGCGGCTGCCGGCCAGCGTGGAGCTGGACGACCTGATCCAGGCCGGCATGCTCGGCCTGCTCGATGCGTCGAGCCGCTACCAGGACCACCGCGGCGCACAGTTCGAGACCTTCGTCAGCCAGCGCATCCGCGGCGCCATGCTCGACGAGCTGCGCGCCAGCGACTGGGGTTCGCGCGGGCTGCGCCAGTCGGCGCGCGGCATCGAGAAGGCGATCCAGGCGCTGGGCCACCGGCTGGGCCGCGCGCCCACCGAAGGCGAGATCGCGAAGGAGCTGAAGGTCGACCTGGACACCTACCAGTCGATGCTGCAGGACATCCAGGGCTGCCAGCTGCTGTACGTGGAAGACTTCGCCAAGGGCGACCCCGACAACCCCTTTCTCGATCTGCATGCGCAGGAGGCGCGCAAGGGGCGCGGCGACTTCGACGACCCGCTGGCGCGCCTGCTCGAAAGCGGCTTTCGCCACCAGCTGGTGGACGCCATTGGCGCGCTGCCCGAGCGCGACCAGCTGCTGCTCAAGCTCTACTACGAGGAAGAGCTGAACCTGCGCGAGATCGGCGCGGTGCTCGAAGTGAGTCAGTCGCGCGTGTGCCAGCTGCACGGGCAGGCGGTGAGCCGGCTGCGTGCGAAGCTGAAGGATTCTCTGTAGAGAAACTCAGCTGGCGTAGCGCGCGTCGAGCGCATCGAGTTCGGGCTTGCGCACCAGCCGCTGCCGCTCGGCGAAGGGCGCGACCAGCGACGGGTCTTCGTCCATGCGCCGCGTGTCGCGCAGCACCGTGAGCGCCTTCTGCATGCCGGCCAGCGCGCCCTGCAGCGCGGCGTTGGCATACAGCACGATGCCGTAGCCCAGGCCGCCGAGCTCCTCGGCGCCGAAGATCGGCGTCTTGCCGCCGATCACCATGTTCATGAGTTGCGGCTTGTGCAGGCGCTGCGGCAGTGCGCGAATTTCGTCGGCTGTGGTGACAGCTTCGACGAACAGGATGTCGGCGCCGGCCTCGCTGAACTTCTGTGCGCGCTCGATCGCGGCCTCGAAGCCCAGCGTGGCGGCCGCGTCGGTGCGGGCCATGATGAGCAGGTCGGGGTCGGTGCGGGCATCGACGGCGGCCTTGATCTTGTTCACCGCTTCCTCGGTGGAGATCACCTCCTTGCCCGAGAAATGGCCGCAGCGCTTGGGCGCGACCTGGTCCTCGAACTGGATGCAGTCGGCGCCCGCGCGCTCCAGCATGCGCACCGTGTGGCGCACGTTCAGCGCGTTGCCGAAGCCGGTGTCGGCATCGACGATCAGCGGCAGGTTCACGGCGTCGCGGATGCGCGCCGTGTGGTCGGCGATCTCGTGCAGGCCCATGAAGCCCTGGTCGGGCAGGCCGAACCACATGTTGGTGACGCCCGCGCCGGTCACGTAAATGGCTTCGAAGCCCAGGTCTTCGATGACGCGCGCCGACAGCGCGTTGAAGGCGCCCGGCACCAGCACGCCGCGGCGGGCCTCGGCCAGGGATCGGAGGGTCTTGCGAGTCGACATCGGAATTTCCTGTGAATGGATCTGAAAGCTCAAAGGGTGTCGCCGGGCACACGGACCCAGCCTTCCATCAGTACGCGGGCGCTGCGGCTCATCACTGCCTTGGTCACCTGCCATTCGCCATCGACCTGGCTGGCCTGCGCGCCCACGCGCAAAGTGCCCGAGGGATGGCCGAAGCGCACGGCCTCGCGCGCGCCGCCGCCGGCCGCGAGGTTCACCAGCGTGCCGGGAATGGCCGCGGCCGTGCCGATGGCCACCGCTGCCGTGCCCATCATCGCGTGGTGCAGCTTGCCCATCGACAGCGCGCGCACGAGCAGGTCGATGTCGCCGGCCGCCACAGCCTTGCCGCTCGATGCGGTGTAGCCGGCAGGCTTGGCCACGAAGGCGACCTTGGGCGTGTGCTGGCGGCTGGCCGCTTCGTCGAGCGACTGGATCAGGCCCATGCGCAGCGCACCGTGCGCGCGGATGGCCTCGAAGCGGGCGAGCGCGGCGGCGTCGCCGTTGATCGCGTCCTGCAGTTCGGTGCCGGTGTAGCCGAGCGCTTCGGCGTTCACGAAGACGGTGGGGATGCCGGCGTTGATCATCGTGGCCTGCAGCGTGCCGAGGCCGGGCACCTCGAGGTCGTCGACGAGGTTGCCGGTCGGGAACATCGCGCCGCCCGCGCCGTCTTCTTCGGCGGCGGGGTCCATGAACTCGAGCTGCACCTCGGCCGCGGGGAAGGTCACGCCGTCGAGTTCGAAGTCGCCGGTCTCCTGCACCGCACCGCCGGTCATCGGCACGTGCGCGACGATGGTCTTGCCGATGTTGGCCTGCCAGATGCGCACGACCGCCACGCCGTCGCGCGGCACGCGTGCCGCGTCGATGAGGCCGTTGCTGATCGCGAACGGGCCCACGGCCGACGAGAGATTGCCGCAGTTGCCGCTCCAGTCCACGAAAGGCCGGTCGATCGACACCTGGCCGAACAGGTAGTCCACGTCGTGGCCGGGCCGTTCGCTCTTCGAGAGGATGACGGTCTTGCTGGTGCTCGACGTCGCGGCGCCCATGCCGTCGATCTGCTTGCCGTAGGGGTCGGGGCTGCCGATCACGCGCAGCAGCAGCGCGTCGCGCGCTGGGCCCGGCACCTGCGCCGCCTCGGGCAGGTCCTGCAGGCGGAAGAACACGCCCTTGCTGGTGCCGCCGCGCATGTAGGTGGCGGGGATCTTGATCTGCGGAAGATGCGGCATCGTCAGTCGGCTTTCGTGGCGGCGAGGAAGTCCTGCGCAAAACGCTGCAGCACCCCGCCGGCTTCGTAGATGGAGACCTCTTCGGCGGTGTCGAGGCGGCAGGTCATGGGCACGTCGAGCCGTTCGCCATTGCGGCGGTGCACGACCAGCACGAGGTCGGCGCGCGGGGTGCGCGCACCGGTCACATCGTAAGTCTCGGTGCCGTCCAGGCCCAGCGTGAGGCGGTTGGTGCCGGGCTTGAATTCGAGCGGCAGCACGCCCATGCCGATGAGGTTGGTGCGGTGGATGCGCTCGAAGCCTTCCGCCGCGATCGCTTCCACGCCGGCCAGCCGCACGCCCTTGGCGGCCCAGTCGCGCGACGAGCCCTGGCCGTAGTCGGCGCCGGCCACGATGATCAGCGGCTGCTTGCGCCCCATGTAGGTCTCGATGGCCTCCCACATGCGCATCACCTCGCTCTCGGGCTCGACACGCGCGAGCGATCCGGCGCGCACCGTGCCGTCGGCCTTGCGCACCATCTCGTTCTTCAGCGTGGGGTTGGCGAAGGTGGCGCGCTGCGCCGTGAGGTGGTCGCCGCGGTGGGTGGCGTAGGAGTTGAAGTCGTCCTCGGGCAGGCCCATGCGGTGCAGGTACTGGCCGGCCGCGCTGTCCAGCAGGATCGCGTTCGACGGCGAGAGGTGGTCGGTCGTGATGTTGTCTGGCAGGATCGCCAGCGGGCGCATGCCCTTCAACGTGCGTTCGCCGGCCAGCGCGCCTTCCCAGTACGGCGGGCGGCGAATGTAGGTGGAGGCGGGGCGCCAGTCGTACAGCGGCGCGACCTGCTCGCCCGTGTCGGGCTGGATCGCGAACATCGGCTCGTACACCTGGCGGAAGTGCGCGGGCTTCACGCTGGCCTTCACGATGGCGTCGATCTCTTCGTCGCTCGGCCAGAGGTCCTTGAGGCGAATTTCCTTGCCGTCGACGACGGTGAGCACGTCCTTCTCGATGTCGAAGCGCACCGTGCCCGCAATCGCGTAGGCCACCACCAGCGGCGGCGAAGCGAGGAAGGCCTGCTTCGCATACGGGTGGATGCGGCCGTCGAAGTTGCGGTTGCCCGAGAGCACGGCCGTGGCGTACAGGTCGCGCTCCACGATCTCCTGCTGGATGGCCGGGTCGAGCGCGCCCGACATGCCGTTGCACGAGGTGCAGGCATAGGCGACCACGCCGAAGCCCAGCTGTTCGAGTTCGCGCATCAGGCCCGCGTCTTCCAGGTACAGCGTCACCGCTTTTGAGCCCGGCGCGAGCGAAGTCTTGACCCACGGCTTGCGCGCGAGCCCCACGCGGTTGGCATTGCGCGCAAGCAGGCCCGCGGCGATCACGTTGCGCGGATTGCTGGTGTTGGTGCAGCTGGTGATGGCCGCGATGATCACGGCGCCGTCGGGCATCTGGCCGGGCACGTCGTCCCACGGGGCGGCGATGCCACGCGCCGCGAGGTCGGCGGTGGCCACGCGCGCATGCGGGTTCGACGGGCCGGCCATGTTGCGCACGACCGTCGAGAGGTCGAACTGCAGCACGCGCTCGTATTCGACTTCGCTCAGCGTGTCGACCCACAGGCCCGCCTGCTTCGCATAGACCTCGACCAGGCGCACCTGCTCGTCGGCGCGGCCCGTGAGGCGCAGGTAGTCGAGCGTCTGCGTGTCGATGGCGAACATCGCGGCGGTGGCGCCGTACTCGGGCGCCATGTTGGAGATGGTCGCGCGGTCGCCCAGCGTGAGGCTGGCCGCGCCTTCGCCGTGGAACTCCAGGTACGCGCCCACGACCTTCGCCGCGCGCAGGAACTCGGTGAGCGCCAGCACGACGTCGGTGGCCGTGATGCCCGGCTGCGGCCGGCCCGCGAGCCGCACGCCGACGATGTCGGGCAGCCGCATCCACGAGGCGCGGCCGAGCATCACGTTCTCGGCCTCGAGCCCGCCCACGCCCACGGCGACGACGCCCAGCGCGTCGACGTGCGGCGTGTGGCTGTCGGTGCCCACCAGCGTGTCGGGGTAGGCCACGCCGTCCTGCGCGTGCACGACGGGCGACATCCGCTCCAGGTTGATCTGGTGCATGATCCCGTTCCCCGGCGGGATCACCTCCATGTTGCGGAAGGCCCGCTTCGTCCATTCGATGAAGTGAAAGCGGTCTTCGTTGCGCCGGTCCTCGATGGCGCGGTTCTTCGCGAAGGCATCGGGGTCGAAGCCGCCGCACTCCACGGCCAGCGAATGGTCGACGATGAGCTGCACCGGCACCACGGGGTTCACCTGCGAGGGGTCGCCGCCCTGTTCGGCGATGGCGTCGCGCAGGCCGGCCAGGTCGACCAGCGCGGTCTGGCCGAGGATGTCGTGGCAGACCACGCGCGCGGGGAACCACGGAAAGTCATGGTCGCGCCGGCGCTCGATGAGCTGCGTGAGGCTTTGCGCGAGGATCGCCGGGTCGCAGCGGCGCACGAGGTTCTCGGCATGCACGCGCGCGGTGTAAGGCATCGTGGCCCAGGCGCCGGCGCGGATCGCTTCGACGGCTTCGCGTGCATCGAAGTAGTCCAGCGCGGTGCCGGGAAGGTTCTTGCGGTAGTCGGTGTTCATGGGGCGCTTGTCGCTCGGCACCCGCGCGCGGGCACGGGCGCTTTTCTTCTTCTCGTGTTTTTACTTCCGATCCTGGATTGGCGCGAACTTCAGGTCTTCGGGGCCCGTGTAGTTGGCGCTCGGCCGGATGATCTTGTTGTCGATGCGCTGCTCGATGATGTGCGCCGCCCAGCCCGAGGTGCGCGCAATGACGAACAGCGGCGTGAACATGGCGGTGGGCACGCCCATCATGTGGTAGCTCACGGCGCTGAACCAGTCGAGGTTGGGGAACATCTGCTTCACGTCCCACATCACGGCCTCGAGCCGCTCGGCAATGTCGAACATCTTGGTCGAGCCGGCCTCCTGCGACAGCGTGCGCGCCACGCCCTTGATGACCACGTTGCGTGGGTCGCTCACCGTGTAGACCGGGTGGCCGAAGCCGATCACGACTTCCTTGGCGGCGACGCGGCGGCGGATGTCGGCCTCGGCCTCGTCGGGTGCGTCGTAGCGCTTCTGGATTTCGAAGGCCACCTCGTTCGCACCGCCGTGCTTGGGGCCGCGCAGCGCACCGATGGCGCCGGTGATGGCCGAGTACACATCGGAGCCCGTGCCCGCGACCACGCGCGCCGTGAAGGTGGAGGCGTTGAACTCGTGCTCGGCATAGAGGTTGAGCGAGGTGTGCATCGCGCGCTCCCACTGCGCGCTGGGCTTGCGCCCGTGCAGCAGGTGCAGGAAGTGCGCGCCGATGGAGTCGTCGTCGGTCTCGACTTCGATGCGCCGGCCCTGCGTGGACCAGTGGTACCAGTACAGCAGCATCGAGCCGAGCGAGGCCATCAGGCGGTCGGCGATGTCGCGCGCGCCGGGCAGGTTGTGGTCTTCCTTCTCGGGCAGCAGGCAGCCCAGCGACGAGACGCCGGTGCGCATCACGTCCATCGGGTGCGCGCTGGCGGGCAGCTGCTCCAGCGCCTCCTTCAGGCTCGCGGGCAGGCCGCGCATGGCCTTGAGCTTGGCCTTGTAGGCGCGCAGCTCGGCAGACGTGGGCAGCTTGCCGTGCACCAGCAGGTGCGCGATTTCCTCGAACTCGCAGACCTCGGCGATGTCCAGGATGTCGTAGCCGCGGTAGTGCAGGTCGTTGCCGGTGCGGCCCACGGTGCACAGGGCGGTGTTGCCGGCGGTCACGCCCGAGAGGGCGACGGATTTCTTGGGCTTGAAGCCGGTGGGGGTGGCGGTGTCGTTCATGCGGGTTCCTTGTCTGTGGGCACGGGGTACAGGTAGGTGTTGCGCAGGCGCGCGGGACGGCCGCGGCCATCGACGGCCACCATCTCGAACAGGCCTTTCAGCGAAGGGCGGGCTTCGCCGTCGGGCGGCTCGGCCGCGCCGGTGACGCAGACCGTGAGCGAGCTGCGCCCGGCGCGCGTCACCCAGGCCCGCAGGCGCAGCACATGGCCGACGGGCACGGGCGCGAGGAACTGCGCGTCGCCCAGGCTGGCCATCACCACGTCGGACTTCGCGAAGGCGCGCGCGGCGAGGAAGGCGGCCTTGGACATCAGCAGCAGGGCGTTGCCGCCGAACAGCGTGCCGTAGTGGTTGGTGTGCTCGGGGAACACGATGTCGGTCAGCTCGATGGCGGCGGATCGGTTTGTCATGCTTCGCAATTTACGCAATCGAACGCCCATAATGAAGGCCTGAATTGGCGAATGATTGCGAATGAAGACGGCTGATTTTGCAAATATTGCGAATATCGCAAAGACCCACGAGGTGACCCGATGAGCAAGACCTTCATGGGCGTGCGCCTGCGCACGCTGCGCGCCGAACGCGGCCTCACGCAGGTGGCGCTGGCCCAGATGCTGGGCCTGTCGCCGAGCTACCTGAACCAGATCGAGCAGAACCAGCGCCCGCTCACCGTGGCGGTGCTGCTGCGCATCAGCAAGACGCTCGGCGTCGACGTGCAGCAGTTCTCCGAAGACGAAGAGGCGCGGCTGGTGGCCCGCATGCGCGAGGCGCTGGCGGACAACCCCGGCGGCGAGGCCGTCGCGCTGCCCGAGCTGCGCGAGGTGGCGTCGCAGATGCCGGCCGTGGCGCGCGCGCTGCTGGCCTTGCACCGCCGCCACCAGGAGGCGCAGGAGCGGCTGGAGCTCATGGCCGCCGAACTCGGCGACGGGCGCGGCGACATCTCGCGCAGCCGGCCCATGCCTTTCGAGGTGGTGCGCGATTTCTTCTTTGCCCACCAGAACCATTTCGACCCGCTCGACACCGCCGCCGAATCGCTCGCCGCCGAGGCCCGTGCGAACGGCGGACCGCTCGCCGAATGGCTCCAGCAGCGGCTTCTTTCGGCCCACGGCGTGCGCGTGGTGCCGGGCGACGAAGGGGAGGGCGCGCTCGACAGCCAGCGCCGCTACGACCCGGCCCGCCGCGTGCTGCGCCTGTCGGCCGGCCTGGAGCCGGGCCAGCAGGCCTTCCAGCTGGCCACGCAGCTCGCGCTGCTGGAGCAGGCCGCGCTCATCGAGTCGCTGGTCGTGCAGGCCGATTTCGGCGACGCCCCGGCCCACGCGCTCGCGCGCATCGGGCTGGCCAACTACTTCGCGGCCGCCGTGCTGCTGCCCTACGGCCCGTTCCTGCAGGCGGCCGAGGCGCTGCGCTACGACATCGACCTGCTCGCGCGCCAGTTCGGCGTGGGCTTCGAAACCGTCTGCCACCGCCTGAGCAGCATGCAGCGCCCGGGCGCGTCGGGCGTGCCCTTCTTCTTCATCCGCGTGGACCGGGCCGGCAACATCTCCAAGCGGCAGTCGGCCACGCACTTCCACTTCTCGAAGACCGGCGGCACCTGCCCGTTGTGGAACGTGTACGAGGCCTTCGCGCAGCCCGGGCGCGTGCTGCCGCAGCTGGCGCGCATGCCCGACGGCCGCGCCTACCTGTGGATTGCGCGCACCGTGTCGCACGGCCAGCGCGGCTTCGGCTCGCCGAGCAAGACCTTCTCGATCGGCCTGGGCTGCGACATCCGCCACGCCCCGCGCCTGGTCTACGCCAAGGGCCTGGACCTGAAGGACCCCGACGTGCCCACGCCCATCGGCATGGGCTGCAAGGTGTGCGAGCGCGTGGCCTGTCCGCAGCGGGCGTTCCCGTTCATCGGGCGGCCGCTCGATGTGAACGAGAACGAAAGCCGGTTCACGCCGTATGCGGTGGCGGGGGCTTAAGTAGAAACAGGGCACGAGCTGCTGCGCCGATTCCAAGCAAAGAGGGAAGGATCTCCAGATGTTGAAACCGCATCACCACCGCTCGTTGGCAAGCGCCTGCAAGGCCATCGCATCCCTTGGCGTTCTTTTGTGCCTTGCAGGATGCCCGCCGGTCCTGATCCCCTCTGTCTCGCGCGATGTGGAGACCCAGAGGATGGTCGAGATGAAGTTGATGAATCTCGATGCCAATGAGGATCTGCATCTCTTGAAAAAATGCCGGCTGTCCAGCAAGGCAACGGTCGAGGGCTGCAGCGGCCCCCTCGACGTTTCTTTGCTGGTTCGGCCTGTGGGCTGGTCTGCCAAAAAGTTTGCCCGGCAAGATCCTTCGAAGATCGCCAAACTCACAGAGGGCCGTTTCGGGTTTTCGTTGCGATCGCATTTCTCCGGCGTCCATGGTTTTGGCCGGCCGACGATCGCGAAGCACAACGCGCCGGACACCTTCATCGGCTACTTCGTCGATGCCTACGGTTGGACGTCCCTGGTCTGGCTTGGCAAAGACGCCTTGTTTCCCGACGAATCGGATCCGAAGCCATCGTTCCCGGAGCGACAGTTCCTGCATGTGACCCTGCCGAAGAAGAACGCGAACGCATCGCCTGCGTTGGTCCTTCAAGAGGGTGACAAGGTCTGGCTCTTCATGGATGCCGGTGATCAATGTCTGTCCGAGCAGTGCTTCGCAGTCGACGAGGTGCTGCAAGCGCGTGTCGACCCAGTGCCCGAGCGATTCAGGAATCGCCGGTTCGAGCTCTACTTCGCTCGCGACCTGCGGTACGAGGCGAACGAGGTCACCACGAAAAACTTCGAGCCGGTCGTCAAGGCGAGAACGGGGACAGGAAGTGAAAGATCGCTTCCGATCGGGCAGCTTCCAAAGCCGAAGGGAGACTTCGCATTCGATGAACGGGTGATTCCGGCGTCGCGTTTCTCCGACGCATTGCCATCGGTCGCTTGCGAATGGGTGTCCTACTCCGCCGGGACGGTGGTGATGCTCACTGCGGAGAACAGTGTGAAGAGCACGATGAAGCTCTCGGGATGTACCGTTCTCGAACCCTACGTCCCATGGACCCTCGAGGCACGCTAGTGCGCTTCGAGGGCTCCTTCCGACAGAGTCAGAGCGAGGAGGGAGGCGTGGCGCTCGCCTCGCTCCACCCACCCCCCAGCGCCTTGTAGATCGCCAGCCGGTTCGTCTGCTCCGTGAGCTGCAAACCGATGAGCGTCTGCTGCGCCGCATAGTCGCTGCGCTGCGCGTCCAGCACGTCGAGGTAGTTGGCGGCGCCGCTCTTGAAGAGCGACTGCGAGAGCTCGAAGCTGCGCGCGGTGGCGGCGCGCAGCGAGCGCTGCGCGTCGAGGCGCTCGGCCAGCGTGCGGCGTTCGGCCAGGGCGTCGGCCACTTCGCGGAAGGCGGTCTGTACGGCCTTCTCGTAGGTGGCGATCTGGATCTTCTGCTGCGCTTGCGCCACCTGCAGGTTGGCGCGGTTGGCGCCGCCGTCGAAGATCGGCACGCTGATCGACGGCGCGAAGCTCCAGGCCTTGCTGCCGCTCGCGAACAGGCCCGAGAGCGTGCTGCTCGCGGTGCCGGCCGAGGCGGTGAGCGCGATGCGGGGGAAGAAGGCCGCGCGCGCCGCGCCGATGTCGGCGTTGCTCGCGCGCAGCGCGTGCTCGGCGGCGCGCACGTCGGGGCGCTGTTGCAGCACGCTCGACGACAGACCAGCCGGGGGCGCGAGCAGTTGCGCGACGTCGGCGGTCGTCGCGGCGGTCGGCAGCAACTCGGGCGGCGGCGTGGCGCCGACCAGCAGCGCCAGCGCGTTGCGGTCCTGCTCGACCTGGCTGTCGAAGGCCGCGGCGTCGGCGCGCGCGGCATCGACGGTGCTTTGCGCCTGCGCCAGCGCCAGGCCCGACTGCGCGCCGAGCGCATGGCTGCGCTGCACCAGCTCGAAGGACTTGCGCTGGCTCTCGAGCGTGCCGCGCGCCAGCTGCAGGCGCTGCTCGTCGGCGGCCAGTTGCAGCCACGCCGTGGCGACGGAGGCCACGAGGCTGATCTGCGTGCTGCGCTGCGTTTCCTCGGTCTGGAAGTAGCCCTGCAGCGCCGATTCGCCGAGGTTGCGCACGCGCCCGAACAGGTCGAGCTCGTAGGCCGTCATGCCGAGGTTGGCGCTGTACTGCGAGGCGATGCGCGATTCGCCGCTGGTCGACAGGCTGCCCGGCGTGCGCGAGCGCGTGCCGGCGGCGCCGGCGTTGACGGTGGGGAACAGGTCGGCCCGCGCGATGCCGTACTGGGCGCGCGCACGCTCGATGTTGAGCGCCGCCACGCGCAGGTCGCGGTTGTTGGCGAGCGCGAGTTCGATCACGCCCTGCAGCTGCTTGTCGACGAAGAAGTCACGCCAGCCGATGTCCAGCGGCGTGGCCGTGGCGACGCCGGCCGAGGGCAGGGCCGATGGGACCGGCGAGGCGGGCGTTTCGTACGCGGGCGCGAGGTTGACGCAGCCGGCGAGCACGGCCGAGGCCAGGGCGGCGCAGGCCAGGGCGCGCAGGGGAAGGCGGGGCAGGGGAAGGCGGGGCAGGGTGGTGCGCGTCATCATTGCGCTCCCTGTTCTGCGGGCAAGGCATCCGGCGGCGTGTCGGCCGGCTTGCGGCGGCCTTCCAGCCAGCCGCGGATCATCGCGAAGAACAGCGGCACGAAGAAGATGCCCAGCGCCGTGCCGACCACCATGCCGCCCAGCACCGCGGTGCCGATCGACTGGCGGCCGCCCGCACCTGCGCCGGTGCCGATGGCCAGCGGCAGCACGCCGAAGCCGAAGGCCAGCGAGGTCATGAGGATGGGGCGCAGCCGCAGCCGCACGGCCTCCAGCGTGGCCTCGATCACGCCCTTGCCCTGCTCCTGCAGCTGCTTGGCGAACTCGACGATCAGGATCGCGTTCTTGGACGACAGGCCCACCGTGGTGAGCAGGCCGACCTGGAAGTACACGTCGTTGCTCAGGCCGCGCAGGCTGGTGAACAGCAGCGCGCCCACGATGCCCAGCGGCACCACCAGGATCACCGAGAACGGCACCGACCAGCTCTCGTACAGGGCCGCGAGGCACAGGAACACGAACAGGATCGAGATGGCGTAGAGCACTGGCGCCTGCGCGCCCGACAGGCGCTCCTGGAACGAGGCGCCGGTCCATTCGTAGCCGATGCCGGCGGGCATCTGCTTCATCACTTCATCGACGGCGGCCATGGCGTCGCCCGAGCTCACGCCGGGTGCGGCATCGCCGACGAACTCGTAGCTGGGGCTGCCGTTGTAGCGCTGCAGCTGCGGCGAGCCGTAGGTCCAACGCGAGCTCGAGAAGGCCGGGAACGGCACCATCTGGCCCAGGTTGTTGCGCACGCTCCAGCGGTCGATGTCGGTGGGCAGCATGCGAAAGGCCGTGTCGCCCTGCATGTACACGCGCTTGACGCGGCCGTTGTCCAGGAAGTCGTTGATGTAGGTGCCGCCCATGGCGCTCGACAAGGTGCTGTCGATGTCGGACGTGGCCAGGCTGGCCGCGCCGGCGCGCGCGTCGTCGATGTCCACCGCGAACTGCGGCGTGTCGTCCAGGTTGTTGCTGCGCACGTTCGCCACCTCGGGGCGCTTGGAGAGCAGGTCGATGAGCTGGTCGCGCGCCTTCACGAGCGCGTCGTGGCCCAGCCCATTGATGTCCTTCAGGTGGAAGTTGAAGCCCGCGTTGGCGCCGAGCCCGCGCACCGCCGGCGGCAGCAGCACGAAGATGCGCGCGTCGCGGATGGTCGAGAGCTCCTTGTTGGCGCGCCGCGCGAGTTCGGCGGCCGACTGGCCGGCGCCTTCGCGCTCGGCCCAGTCCTTCAGCTTCACGAAGGCGCGCGCCGAACTCTGGTCGCCGTTCTGCCCGGTGATCACGTTCACGCTCACCACCTCGGGCTGCTTGGTGAAGTAGTCCTGCATCTGCGTGACCACCGGCTGCAGCCGCGCGTCCGACGCGCCCGGCGGCAGCGTCACCTGCACCTGCAGGAAGGCCTGGTCTTCATCGGGCAGGAAGGAGGTGGGCAGGCGCATGAACAGCAGCGCCATCACGGCCGCGATCAGCAGGTACACGACGAGGCTGCGCTTGCCGCGCCGCACGATGCCGCCGACGATGCCCTGGTAGCGGTCGGCGCCCTGGTCGAAGCGGCGGTTGAAGCCCGCGAAGAAGCGGTCGACCGCGCCCAGCACGCCCTTGCGCGGGGCTGCGTGGCCGCCCTTGGCGACCGGCTTGAGCAGCGTGGCGCACAGCGCCGGCGTGAGCGTGAGCGCCACGAACACCGACAGCGCCATGGCCGAGACGATGGTGATCGAGAACTGGCGGTAGATCACGCCGGTTGAGCCGCCGAAGAAGGCCATGGGGATGAACACGGCCGACAGCACCAGCGCGATGCCCACGAGCGCGGGCGTGATCTCGGCCATCGACTTGCGCGTGGCCTCCTTGGGCGAGAGGCCCTCTTCGTGCATCACACGCTCGACGTTCTCCACCACCACGATGGCGTCGTCCACCAAGAGGCCGATGGCCAGCACCATGCCGAACATGGTGAGTGTGTTGATCGAGTAGCCCGCCACGGAGAGCACGCCGAAGGTGCCCAGCAGCACTACAGGCACGGCAATGGCCGGGATCAGCGTGGCGCGGAAGTTCTGCAGGAAGATGTACATCACCAGCACGACCAGCACCATGGCCTCGGCCAGTGCCTTCACCACCTCGTCGATCGACGCGCTCACGAAGGGCGTGGTGTCGTAGCTCACGAAGGTCTGCATCTGGTTGGGAAAGAGCGGCTGCAGCTCGGCCACCTTGGCCTTCACGGCCTCGGCCACCTGCACCGCGTTGGCGCCGTCGGCCAGCACGATGCCCATGCCGGCACCTGGGCGCCCGCCCAGCACCGAGCGCACCGTGAGGTTTTCGGCGCCCAGCTCCACGCGGGCCACGTCGCGCAGGCGCACCACGGCGCCGTCGGGCGTGGCGCGCAGCACCACGTTCTCGAACTCCTCGACCGTCTTCAGCTTGCTGCGCGCGGTGATGGTGGCATTGAGCTGCTGCTGCGCACCGGCCGGCAGCGCGCCGAGCTGGCCGGCCGAGACCTGCGCGTTCTGCGCGGTGATGGCGCTGCCCACGTCGGAGGGCATGAGCGCGTACTTGCGCAGCTTGTCGGGGTCCAGCCACAGGCGCATGGCGTAGCCGGTGCCCAGCGTCTGCACCTCGCCCACGCCGTCGACGCGGCTGATGACGTCGACCAGGTTGCTGCTGATGTAGTCGCCCACGTCCACCGCCGAGGCGCTGCCGTCGCCGGAGAACATCGAGACGATCAGCAGGAAGTCGTTGCCGCCCTTGGTGACGGTGACGCCGCGGCTTTGCACCTGCTGCGGCAGGCGCGACATGGCCTGTTGCAGCTTGTTCTGCACCTGCATCTGGGCCACGTCGATGTTGGTGCCCGCGTTGAAGGTGAGCGACAGCCGCGCCACGCCCGACGAGTTGCTGGTCGACTGCATGTACAGCAGGTTGTCCAGCCCCTTCATCTGCTGCTCGATGACCTGGGTGACGGAGTCTTCGACCGTCTTGGCCGAGGCGCCGGTGTAGGTGGCGTTGATGGACACGCGCGGCGGCGCGATGTCGGGGTACTGCTCCAGCGGCAGCGTGCGGATGGCCATCAGGCCGGCGAGCATGACGACGATGGAAAGCACCCACGCGAAGATGGGGCGGTCGATGAAGAACTGGGCCATGGCGGGGCCTCAGCGCGCGACGGTGGCGGAGGCGGCGTCGGGCGTGGCGCTCGCAACTGCGGCGCCGGCCGGCTTCGCGCCGAGGTCGACCGTGCGCACCTTGTCGCCCACCTTCACGCGCTGCGAGCCTTCCATGAGCACGCGGTCGCCCGCGGCCAGGCCGTCGATCACCTGCCAGCGCGTGCCGATGGCGCGGCCGATGCGGATGGGCCGCTTCTGGACCTTGTCCTCGGCGTCGATCACCAGCGTGGAGGCGCTGCCGTCGGGCGCGCGCGTGACGGCCTGCTGCGGCACCAGCAGCGCGGCGTCGTTCACGCCTTCCTGCAGCACGGCGCGCACGTACATGCCGGGCATCAGCAGCTTGTCGGGGTTGGGCACCACGGCGCGCAACGTGACGCTGCCGGTGCCGGCATCGACCGTCACGCCGCTGAAGGTGAGGCGTCCGGCGTGCGGGTAGGGGCTGCCGTCTTCCAGCAGCAGCTGGATGCGCGCCTCGGCCTCGCTGGCGCGCTGCAGCCGGCCGCTGGCCAGCTCGCGCTTCAGGCGCAGCAGCTCGCTGCTGGACTGCGTGACGTGCACATGGATCGGGTCGAGCTGCTGCACGGTGGTCATGGCCGCCGCCTGGTTGGCTGTGACCAGCGCGCCCGGCGTGACGGTGGACAGCTCGGCCCAGCCGGTGATGGGCGAGGTGATGCGCGTGTAGCCCAGCTGGATGCGCGCGGACTGCTCGGCGGCGCGGGCCACGCCGAGGTCGGCCTCGGCCTGCTGCTCGGCGGCCTGGGTCTCGTCGAACACCTGGCGGCTGATGGCGTCGATCTTCACCAGCTCGGCATTGCGCTTGGCCACGGTGCGCGCCGTGGCCAGGGCCGACTCGGCCTTGCGCACGCTGGCCTGCGCGCTGGCGTGGGCGGCCTGCAGCGAGGCCGGGTCGAGCTGGTAGAGCACCTGGCCGGCCTTGACCTGCGAGCCTTCGGTGAAGAGCCGCTCCTTGAGGATGCCCCCGACCTGCGGGCGGATCTCGGCGATCACCGGGGCCGCGGTGCGCCCGGGCAGTTCGGTGCTCAGGGCCAGCACCTCGGACTTGAGCGTGACGATGCCGACTTCTTTCGCCGGAGCGTTGGCCGCCTTGGCCGCGCCGGGGGCCTCCACATGGGTGCGCGAGCACCCCGCGAGGGCGGCGGCGATGCACAGGGCCGTGAGGAGCGGGGCGGAGCGGGAGGCGAAGTGGACGGGCATGGACAGGCAGAAGTAACGAAAGCCAAAGATGGAGCGGGCTCGCGCCGTCGAGTTCAATGCCGCGGCGCGGGGGCGGCGAACTTTACAGAGCGGAAACCGTGCCATGTCCCGAGGGGACTGGCGGGTGGCGCCGAGTGTGCGGCCCCACAGTTAAGCGGGTGTGAAGCGGGGCATTGCCCGCATGAAAAACCCGCCGGCTACGGTTTCTTCCTGGCCTGCGCGACCAGGAAATCGACCAGCAGCTGCAGCGGCCCGACCTCGTTGTCGGTGCGGTAGAGGATGCCCAGCGGCGCGATGGGCGCGTTCATGCGCAGCGGCAGCTCGGCCACGGCCGCGCGGTCGAGCTGGTCGAGCACGGTGCGCGGAACCGGCACCACCACGTCGGGCTGCGAGAGCAGGGCGCGCACCAGGTGCGGCGTGAGCACCTGGATGGCGTGCGGGCGCGGCACGATCCGCTCGGCGGCCCAGGCGGCCTCCATCACCTGGCGCACCGCGAAGTGCGCGGGCGGCAGCACCCAGCGCGAATCGGCGAGGTCGCGCAGCCGCAGGCGCTTGCGCTGCACGGCCGGATGGCCGATGCCGGCGATGACCACCACTTCGTCGCTGCGCAGCGGCACGAAGCGGTGGGCGTCGGGCACGCGCGCCGGCTGGCGCAGCAGCACGGCGTCGAAGGCGCCCGCGCGCAGGCCGATCGTGAGCCGCTCGATGTTGCCTTCCTCGATGAACAGGCGCAGCTTGGGGTGCTTCGCATGCAGCAGGTTCAGCGCGGGCTGCAGCACGCTGGCGATGGCCGCCTCGATGGCGCCGATGCGCAGCGCGCGCGTCTCCTGCGCGGCCAGCGCCGCGAGGCCGTCGCTGGCCACCTGCATGGCGTCGATCACCATGCGCGCGTGCAACGCCAGCAGGCGCCCGGCCTCGGTGATGCGCATGCCGCGCGCGTGGCGCTCGAACAGCGGGGTGTCGAGCAGGCCCTCGACCTCTTGCAGCATCTGCGTGGCCGCCGGCTGGCTGATGTGGATCGCCTCGGCCGCGCGGCGCAGGTGCGAGTGCGCGGCCAGCGCGTCGATGAGCTTCAGGTGGCGCAGGCGCAGGCGCGCGAGCAGCCGTTCGTGCAGCACGGAAGAGGGTGTGGGCGTGTCGGCGGCCATCGATAGGCAATCATTATCAGTCGATGCAAAAGCGATTGGACGCCAATCGGTGGCCTTCCTACGCTCACGGGGTCGGGCGGCAGACAAGGGCGCATCGGCTGCCGGCCCGACGGGGCCGTGCGGACGAAGGGCTCCCGCCTGGCGGGTCCTTCCCTTTCTTGCTTTTCTCACAACACCTCACCATGTCCCACCGATTCCGTCCGGCCACGCGCCTGTGCCTGCCCATCGTCCTTGCCGTCTCGTCCCTGTGCGCTTCGGCGCAGGAGGCGCCTGCTGCGGCTGCTGCCGCATCGCCCGCGCCGGCCGCCGCCGTGCCGCTGTACCCGCTGATCGCCGAGCGTTCCAAGGCCATCGAGCAGAAGGTGATCGACTGGCGCCGCGACATCCACCAGCACCCCGAGCTGGGCAACCAGGAAAAGCGCACCGCCGCGCTGGTCGCGGCCCACCTGAAGGCGCTGGGCTACGAGGTGCGCGAGGGCGTGGCCGTGACCGGCGTGGTCGCCACGCTGCGCGGCGGTAAGCCCGGCCCGGTGGTGGCGTTGCGCGCCGACATGGACGCGCTGCCCGTGAAGGAACAGGTCGACGTGCCCTTCGCCTCCAAGGCGCGTGCCCAGTGGGGCTTTGCCACGGTCGACGTGATGCACGCCTGCGGGCACGACGGCCACGTGGCGATCCTCATGGGCGTGGCCGAGGTGCTGGCCTCGATGAAGGCGCAGCTGCCGGGCACCGTGAAGCTGATCTTCCAGCCGGCCGAAGAAAAACTGCCCAATGCCGAGATCGGCGGCGCGCGCCGCATGCTGGCCGAAGGCGCCTTCGACGCGCCCAAGCCCGACGCGGTGTTCGGCCTGCACCTGGTCTCGGCACTGAACACCGGGCAGATCGGCTACAAGCCCGGCCCCATCACCGCAAGCTCGGACACCTTCAAGGTCAGCGTGAAGGGCCGCCAGACGCACGGCTCGCAGCCCTGGAGCGGGGTCGACCCGATCGTGCTGGGCTCGCAGATCGTGCTGGGCTTCCAGACCATCGCGAGCCGCCAGGTCAACGTGACCAAGGAGCCATCCGTGTTGAGCGTGGGCACCTTCAATGCGGGCACGCGCTACAACATCATTCCGGATTCGGTGGAGATGAGCGGCACGCTGCGCACCTACGACGACGAGATGCGCCAGTTCATCATCAAGCGCATGGGCGAGACCGCCTCGCACATCGCGCAAAGCGGCGGCGGCACGGCCGAGGTCCGCGTTGAGGCCGACGGCTACGCCCCCACCGTGAACGACCCGGCCCTGACCGCCAAGATGCTGCCCAGCCTGCAGCGCGTGCCCGGCGCCACGCCGATCGTGATCCCCAAGGGCACGGGCGGCGAAGACTTCTCGTTCTTCGCGCAGAAGGCGCCCGGCCTGTTCGTGATGATCGGCGCCACGCCGCCCGGCCGCGACGCGAACAAGGCCGAGCCCAACCACTCGCCGCGCTTCTTCGTCGACGAGGCCAGCCTGCTGGTGGGCGTGCGCACGCTGACGCAGCTCACGGTGGACTACATGGCGGGCGCGCAGCAGCGCTGAACCGCGCCGGCTACAGGCTGGCGGTGATCCCGCCGTCCACGTACAGGATGTGGCCGTTGACGAAGCTCGAGGCGTCGCTGGCCAGGAAGATGGCCGCGCCGCCGAGCTCCTCGACCTCGCCCCAGCGCCCGGCCGGCGTGCGGCCTGAGAGCCAGCCGGTGAAGGCCTCGTCGGCCACCAGCGCCTGCGTCAGCTCGGTCTTGAAATAGCCGGGCCCCAGGCCGTTGACCTGGATGCCGTATGGGCCCAGGTCGATGGCCATGCCCTTGGTCAGCATCTTCACGGCGCCCTTGGTGGCGGCGTAGGGCGCGATGCCGGGGCGGCCCAGCTCGCTCTGCACCGAGCACACGTTGATGATCTTGCCGCGCCGGCGCTCGATCATGCGTTGCGCCACGAAGCGGCCCACCAGGAACACGCTGTCGATGTTGGTGGTGGTGATCCGGTGCCAGGCGTCGATCGGGAATTCGGCGAAGGGCCCGCGGTGCTGCATGCCGGCGTTGTTGACCAGGATGTCGATGGCGCCGATGTCGGCTTCCACTGCCGCCACGCCGGCTTCCACCGCCGCAGCGTCGGTCACGTCGAAGGCCGCCGCCTCGGCCGCCAGGCCCTTGGCGCGCAGCGCGTCGCATACCGCCGCCAGCGGGGCGGCGCTGCGCGCGTTGAGCACCACGCGCGCGCCGGCCGTGGCCAGTGCTTCGGCCAGCGCGTAGCCGATGCCCTTGCTGGCGCCGGTGACGAGGGCGGTGCGGCCCGAAAGATCGAACAGTTTCATCCAGCGCAGCTCCTGCAGGCGGGCCCCTGCCGGGCCCGGTGGATCGGTGTGTGACAGTGTGAATAAGTTACCGGTATCTATTTGGCGCGTCAACCGGGCGAATCCGGTCTTGCGGCCGTGCCGGGCGGGTGGATAGAGTTACCGGTATCCACCGTTCCATCCCTTTGCAGGAGACCCGCTTGACCGCCGACGCGACACCCCCTCACGTGCTCATGACGGGCGCGTATCCCGACTGGGACATGGCGCCGATGCAGGCGGCCTACACGCTGCACCGCCTCTGGGAGGCGCCCGACCGCGCCGCTTTTCTTGCCGCCCACGGGCCGCAGGTCCGCGCCATTGCGACGCGCGGCGACCTGGGCGCGAGCGGCGAGCTGATCGCCGCGCTGCCCAACCTGGAGCTGGTCGCCTGCTACGGCGTGGGCACCGATGCCGTCGACTTCGCCGCCTGCCGCGCGCGCGGCATCCAGGTGAGCAACACGCCCGACGTGCTCAATGGCGACGTGGCCGACCTCGCCGTGGGCCTGGCGATGGCGCTGCAGCGGTGCGTGCCCGCGGCCGACCTGTTCGTGCGCGGCGGCGCCTGGGTCCAGGGCGCGATGCCGCTGGCCACGCGCTTCTTCGGCCAGCGCGTGGGCATCGCCGGCTTCGGGCGCATCGGCCGCACCATCGCGCAGCGGCTGTCGGGCTTCGAGATGGAACTGGGCTACTTCACCCGCACGCCGCAACCGGACAGCCCGCACCGCCACTTCGCGAGCCTGGCGGCCATGGCCGACTGGTGCGATGTGCTGATCGTCATCCTGCCGGGCGGCGAGGCCACGCGCGGCATCGTCGATGCGCAGGTGCTGCAGGCGCTGGGGCCGCGGGGCTGGCTGGTGAACGTGTCGCGCGGCTCCACCGTGGACGAGGGCGCGCTGCTCGATGCGCTGGAGCGCAAGGCCATCGCCGGCGCCGCGCTCGACGTGTTCCTGAACGAGCCGCGCATCGACCCGCGCTTTGCGCTGCTCGACAACGTGGTGCTGCACCCGCACAACGGCAGCGGCACCGAGCAGACCCGCCGCGCCATGGGCGAGCTGGTGCGCCGCAACCTCGAGGCCCACTTCGCAGGCCGCCCCCTCGTCACACCCGTGGCCTGAAAGGAAAAAATTCCATGCGTCTACGCTGCATGTGCCTCGTGATCCACGCGCCCGACGACCTGCGGCTCGACGCGCAGGAGGTGGACGAGATCGGCCCCGGCCAGGTGCTGGTGAAGGTCGGCATGGGCGGCATCTGCGGCTCCGACCTGCACTACTTTCGCCACGGCGGCTTCGGCACCGTGCGCATCCAGGAACCCATGGTGCTCGGCCACGAGGTGGCCGGCACCGTGGTGGCGGTGGCGCCCGGCGTGCAGACCGTGCGCATCGGCGACAAGGTGGCGGTGAACCCCAGCCGCCCCTGCGGCGCCTGCAAGTTCTGCCTCGAAGGCCTGCCCAACCAGTGCCTGGAGATGCGCTTCTACGGCAGCGCGATGCGCACGCCGCACGTGCAGGGCGCGTTCCGCGACATGCTGCTGTGCGAGGCCACGCAATGCGTGAAGGTGGACGCGCACGTGCCGCTGCGCCTGGCCGCGCTGGCCGAGCCCTTCTCGGTCGGGCTGCATGCGGTGTCGCGCGCCGGCTCGCTGCTGGGCAAGCGCGTGCTGGTGTCGGGCTGCGGACCGATCGGCGTGCTGGCCATCGCGGCGGCACGCGTGCACGGCGCGGCCGAGATCACGGCCACCGACGTGGTCGACGAGCCGCTGGCCGTGGCGCGTGCGATGGGGGCGGACCACGCCATCAACGCCGCGAGCGACACCGGCTGGGTGGCGGCGCACGCGGCCGGCAAGGGCAGCTTCGACGTGATGCTCGAATGCTCGGGCAACGAGCGCGCGCTGCGCGACGGGCTGGAGACCATGCGCCCGCGCGGCGTGGTCGTGCAGCTGGGCCTGGGCGGCGACGTGCGCATTCCGCAGAACCTCGTGGTGGCCAAGGAGCTCAGCATCTGCGGCTCGTTCCGCTTCCACGCCGAGTTCGCGCTGGCCGTGCGCCTCATCAACGAAGGCCGCGTCGACCTGTCGCCGGTGGTGTCGCACACCTTCCCGATGGGGCAGGCGCGCGAGGCCTTCGAGCTGGCGAGTGATCGGCAGAAGGCGATGAAGGTGCTGATCGACTTTGCGGATACCGCGGCCGTCTCGCAGTGAGCGAATGCCGGGTGTCTTGATCGGTCAGCGAACGGATTTGAAATAGACCCCGTTCGGGGTCGTCCTCGTCGAGGTTCTTGCCTCCCGCGTCGATGTGACGGGGGCTCGCTTCACTGCGGTTCACAGCGGCTGCGCCAGCGCATCCGAAAGCGGAAACAGGTGCTGCGCGATGAAGTCCACGAACACACGGATCTTGGGCGACAGCTGCCGGCTCGACGGCCACAGCACGTGGAAGATCATGTGTTCGTGGTTGTGGTCGTCCAGCACCGTGACCAGGCGGCCCTGTTCCAGTTGCTGGCGCACGGCGATCTCCGGCACGCAGGCAATGCCCAGCCCCTGCTCGGCAAAGCAGACCTGCGGATCGAGCGTGTTGGTCACCATGCTGGCCGGCAGGTCGATGGCGGGCGCGCCGGCCGCAAGGCCCAACGGCCACACGTCCAGCTTGCCGGTGCTGGGAAAGCGATAGAGCAGGCAGGCGTGGCTTGCCAGGTCTTGCGGTTCGCGCGGCACGCCGGCCCGGCGAAAGTAGGCCGGCGCACCGACGATCACCTTGCGGCAGGAGCCGATGCGGCGCGCCATCAACCGTGAATCGCTGGGCTCGCCGGTGCGGATGACCGCGTCGAAGCCTTCCTCGATGACGTCCACCAGCCGGTCGGCGTAGTCGATGTCCAGTTCGATGTCGGGGTAGAGCCGCTTGAACGCCGCCAGCTTGGGCATGAACAGCGTGCCCACCGACGGCAGGCTGATGCGCAGCTTGCCGCGGGGTGCGCTCTGTGTCTGCAGCAGTTCCGCTTCGGCCGATTCCACCTCGCAGAGGATGCGCCGGCAGCGCTCCAGGAACAGCGCGCCTTCCGGCGTCAGGTGGACGGTGCGCGTGGAGCGATGGAACAGCCGCACGCCCAGCCGTTCTTCGAGCCGCACGATGGCCTTGCTGACGGCCGAGGCCGAGATGCCCAGCTGCTGCCCCGCGGCCGTGAAGCTGCGCGTTTCGCCAGCGCGAACGAAGACGTTCAGCGAACCCAGGTTGTCCATGGCCTGACTTTGATTGATGACTTGGGAGTCATATGTATTTGAAACTTTAGCCCATTTTTCATTGATGCATTCCCGCTCACACTGCGGTGAACGCCAACGCGGGCCACCCGGCCAACGCGGGCACAGACGATGGAAAACAACTGAATGACCACCACAACCGCCACCGTGGGCCAGCGCGCTGAACGACTGCCCGTGGCCGCCTTGCTGGCCTTGTCGATGACCGGCTTCCTGGCACTGCTGACGGAGACGATGCCGGCCGGCATGCTCTTGCGCATCAGCCAGGACCTGGGCGTGTCGGAAGCGCTCGCGGGCCAGTTCGTGACCCTCTATGCCATCGGCTCGCTGGTCGCGGCCATTCCGCTGACGGCGGCCACGTTGGGCTGGCGGCGCCGGCCGTTGCTGATCGCGGCGCTGGTCGCCGTTCTGGCCTTCAACACGCTCACGGCGCTGACGTCGAGCTATGCCGTCGCGCTGGTTGCGCGCTTCATGGCCGGCATGGCGGGCGGTCTGATCTGGGGAATGCTGGCGGGCTATGCGCGGCGCATGGTGCCCGAGCACCTCAAGGGGCGCGCGCTGGCAGTGGCCGGGCTGGGGGCACCGCTGGCGTTGTCGCTGGGCGTCCCGCTGGGGACGTTGATGGGCGCCACGCTGGGCTGGCGCACCGCGTTCGGCGGCATGTCGCTGCTCACGCTGGCGGTGATGGCCTGGGTCTTCCTGCAGGTGCCCGACTACCCGGGGCAGGCGGCCGAAAAGCGCGCGCCGGTGCGCCGGATCTTCGTCACGCCCGGCGTGCGACCGGTGCTGGCCGTGCTTGCGCTGTGGGTGCTGGCGCACAGCATTCTCTACACCTACGTGATGCCGTTCCTGGCGCCGGCCGGCCTGTCCGATCGGGTCGATGCGGTGCTGCTGGTCTTCGGCGTGGCGTCGCTCGCGGGCATCTGGATCAGCGGGCTGCTCATCGACCGCATGCTGCGCTCGCTGGTGCTGCTCGCCCTCGCGGGCTTTGCGCTGGCGTCGCTGGCCCTGGGCGTCGCCGGCACGCAACCGGTGGTGGTCTATGTCGCGGTGGCCGCGTGGGGGCTGACCTTCGGCGGCTCCGGGGCCTTGCTGCAGACCGCGTCGGCCGAAGCAGCCGGCCCCGGCGCGGACGTGGCGCAATCCATTCTCGTGACGGTGTGGAACATCGCCATCGCGGGCGGCGGCATCGTCGGTGGCGTGCTGCTGGAGACATCGGGCGTCGGCGCTTTTCCGTGGGCATTGCTGGCGCTGTTGCTTCCCGCCCTTCTGATTGCCTGGGCATCGCGTGCGCACGGTTTTCCCGCGAAGCCGCACCGGTCGTCCCACTGATTCCGAAGGGCGCGGCGCATATCGCGCGCAACCGCCTCAGGAGCTTTCGCGCTGCTCGATGTGGAACGGGATCATCACCGTCTCCGTCGGCGGCCGGTGCCCGTCCCGCGCACCGTCCATCACACGCAGCAGCAGTTCGCCCGCCGCCTTGCCGATACCCACGCAGTCCACCGCCACGGTGGTGATGCGCGGATGGCAGGCGCGCGCGACTTCGAAGTCGCCGAAGCCCGCGATCGCGATGCGGCCCGGCACGTCCCAGCCCTGGCGCTGGCATTCCATCAGCGCACCGAAGGCCGACAGGTCGGACACGCAGAGCACCGCGTCGACGTCGGGCCATTGGCGCATCAGCTGGCGCACGGCCTCGCCGCCTTGCACCATCGAGATCGGCGGTTCGCCGAAGCTGATGACCCGCCCGTCGGGCAGCCCGAGCTCGCGGATCGCGCGGGCGTAGCCGCGCTGGCGGTCGGCGCCGCGCGTGTCGCGCCCGGAGGTGCCGCCGATGAAGGCGATGCGCCGGTAGCCGCGCCCGTGCAGGTGGTGCACCATCGCCGCCGCCGCGTCGGCGTTGGAAAAACCCACCGTGTGCCCGAGCGGCTCGGCCGGCAGGTCCCAGGTCTCGACCACCGGCACGCCGGCGGCCTGCAGCATGGCGCGCGCGGCGGGCGTGTGGCTGCCGCCCGTGAGGATCACGCCCTCGGGCCTGCGCATCAGCATGGAGCGGATCAGCCGCTCCTCGGTGTCCTGGCGGTAGTCGGTGTGGCCCAGCAGCGGCTGCAGCCCGCGCGCCTCGAGCGCGGCGGTGATGCCTTGCGCGGTGTCCGAGAAGTTGGAGTTGTTGAGCGAGGGGATCAGCACCGCCACGAAGCCCGAGCGCTTGCTCGAGAAGGTGCGCGCGGTCTGGTCGATGACGTAGCCCATCTCTTCGCAGGCCGCGAGGATGCGCGCGCGCAGTGCCTCGGAGGCCAGGCGCCCGCTGCCGGGGCGGCGGTTGAGTGCGCGCGAGACCGTCATCTTCGAGACGCCCACGCGCGCGGCCACGTCGGCCATGGTCACCGGACGGGCGGGGGGCGCGGCGGCCTGCGGGCGCGGGGGCAAGGTGCGGTCTCGCGGGGGAGGGGCCCGCTCAGAGCCAGTTGCCGCCCTGCGGCATCTGGATCTGCTCGGCCGGATCGCCGCCCGTCACGAACGAGCCGATGACGATGCTCAGCAGCGAGATGAAGATGCTCGCGAACAGCGCAGTCCAGAAACCCGACACCTTGAAGCCCTTCACCAGCGCCGCCACCAGCAGGATCATCAGCGCGTTGATGACCAGAAGAAACAGCCCGAAGGTCAGCAGCGTCAGCGGCAGCGTGAGCACGATCAGCAGCGGCTTGACGATGGCGTTGGCCAGGCCGAGCAGCAGCGCCGACACGATCAGCGCCGAGGTGCTCTCGAACTTGAGGCCCTTGAAGAGATGGCTGGCGACCCACAGCGAGATGCCGGTGATGGCCCAGTGGACGAGGAAAGGGGTGATGTGGTTCAGCATAGGGTGCGGTGTGTGGCGGCAGGCGTCATGGTAATGCGGGGCGCCGCAGTGGACCGGCCACGGGCAGGCGCGGGCGGATTTTCTGCGCGGGGTGGCTCGAACAGCAGGGGGCGGCCCGTTAAGATCGCGACCTTCCGGCGCCTGCGCGGGCGTTTGTCTCCATCCTTCTTTGGTTTGGCCGAATCCACCACGGTCATGCACCCATGGCGAATGCGTCGATCGCAAGCGTGACACCTGCACCGGCATCGGCCGACGAAGCCGAGTCGTGGGTGCGCGGGGAACTCATCCGCAGCCTGATGCGCTCGGCGCGCGGCTCCTACCTCGTCTCGGCGGCATTGATGCCCGCCATGGTCGGCCTGAGCTGGGGCCACGTGCCCCGCTGGGAGCTGCTGACCTGGCTGGCCGCCGGCCTGATCGCCACCGCCTGCCGGGCCTGGGGCGCACGTGTGTACGCCGTGCGCTACGCCGGGCGCAGCGCCGTCGCACAGCAGCAGTTCACCGATCGCTACGGCTTCGTGTGGAGCACCAGCGCGGTGGTCTGGGGCTGCTCGGTGCTGCTGTTCTTCGAGCGCACGCCGCAGGTCAACCAGTTCATGAGCTGGCTCATCGTGGCCGGCGTGGGCACCTTCCCGCTCAACGGGCTGGCGCTGCACCCGCCGCTGCTCAAGCGCTACGTCAACACGCTGTTCATCACCATGCTCGGCGCGGTGCTGGTGCGCCTCGTGGCCGTGACCTTGCAGAGCCCGCAGTTCCAGTACGGCTACCTGATGCCGCTGCTGCCGATCCTGCACTGGTTCCTGCTGCTGCGCGCCGGGCGCAACATCCATGAGACCGCGCGCAACAGCCTGGAGCTGCTGTTCCACAACCACATCCTGATCAAGTCGCTCACGCAGCAGCGGCAGGCAGCGGTGTCGGCCGTGGCCATGAAGAACCGCTTCCTGGCCAGCGCCGCGCACGACATGCGCCAGCCCGTGCTGGCGCTGTCGCTGTACGCCGACTGGCTGCGCAACGAGCCCGAGCTGGTGCTCGAGCTCGCGCCGAAGATCGTGCGCGCCACCCACGCGGTGAACGCGCTGTTCGACTCCATGTTCGACCTGGCGCGTATCGACGCGGGCCAGGTGCGCCTGCACATCGAGCGCGTCGACGTGGCCGAGCTGCTGCACGACCTCGAGCTGCAGTACCGCCCCGTCGCCGAGAGCCGCGGCCTGGACTTCCGGGTGCACGTGACCGAGGGCTCGTTCCTCACCGACCCGATCCGCGTGCGCCGCATGATCGGCAACCTGCTCGCCAACGCCATCAAGTACACGACCGAAGGCGGCGTGCTGCTGGCCGCGCGCCAGACCCGCGAGGGCATGCGCGTGGAGGTGTGGGACACCGGCATCGGCATCGCGCCCGAGCACCTGCGCGACGTGTTCCTCGAGTTCTACAAGGTCGCCGACCACGCCGGCACCTCCGACGGCTTCGGCCTCGGCCTGGCCATCGTCGCGCGGCTGTCGCACGTGCTCGGCCACCCGGTCAGCGTGCGTTCGCGCCTGGGCAGCGGCAGCGTGTTCCGCGTGGCGCTGCACGACGCCGACGAGGCGGTGGCGCAGGCGCGGGTGAGTGCGTCGGGCGGCTGAGCGGCGCTCGATCACACAGGTGCCGCAAAGCCGCGTCGAGCGCGCGAATGCGTCGCCGGCTCTGCTATCTTCCCTGTCAATACACAAGGGAGGATCAGGCGATATGGCGATTCAGTTCAAACATGCGTTGGGCGTTGCGGCGCTCGCATTGCTGACCGCATGCGGTGGTGGAGGTGGTGGCGGCGGAGGGCCTGTCTTCGGCCTGCCTTCGCCAAATTCGGGCACGGGCACGGGCGGGCCTGCCGGCCCCTCGGAGCCGGAGACGCCGGCACCCGTCGGGGATGAACCGCCGCAAGCCCGCGTGGCGAAACCCGCCGACACGACCCTGGGGCTGGTCCTCAAGCTCGATGGCCGCACGAGCCAGGCGGCGCAAGGGCGTTCGCTGCGCTACGTGTGGGTGCTGCAGTCCAAGCCCTTGAACAGCAAGGCGGTGCTCGCTGGCGCCGACAGTGCAACTCCTTCTTTCCTCCCGGACGTTCCCGGCGAGTTCGTGGTTCGCCTGGTGGTGAACGATGGGGTGAAGGACAGCGAGGCGGCCTACCTGACGGTCACGCCCACCGCGCCGGCGGCGGGGCCACATCTGAAGTTCGCGTTGATCGAGACGCTTGCCGCGCCGGACAACGGAAGCAGGTACACCCCCGATGTGGGGTGCAATGGCTATCGGCTCGAGACGTACTTCAAGGATTTCTGGCCATCGGGGTTCGATGTCGGAAGTTGCTCCATCCCCATGCCAGGCTTTGAACTTCGCGGCTATCTGTCCGGATCGGGTGGAAGCTTCAATGGCGCCAGTCCACATCGCATGGGCGAATTGGTTCTGGCGACCCCCGGAACGTTTCCTGCGGATACGCCGGTCACGTCGGTCAGCACGGCCTATGACATTGGCGCAAATGCCGTGGTGTTGGCGCAGACCCCGATCGGCAAGAGTGCGGGATTCGCTTTCCGCTACAGCCTGGAAGGGGCCCGGATGATCTACTGGCCGGATGATCCGCGCGTTGCCATCCAGCGGCCCAAGGCGCGATATCGCATTACCGGAACGGTGGTACCGACCAATGCACCTCGCGGGTGGGAGGTCACGGGACAGACCTCGGTTCGCATCGTGGTCACCTTGATCACCGATCGGGACAGTCCGTACGTCAAGGTCCCCGTCTATTCAAAGACGTTCGACACGGAGTTTTCCGAGAACGTCGAGCTCGACCTCAATGCGGCGGTCTATCAAGTGGTGCCGAACACGCAGGGGATCTACACCGTCGAGGTCGTGCATCAGCTCGTGTACCGGCGAAAGCCCTCCTGAGCGGATGAACGGAGGCGCCTGCAGGGGGCGCCTCCATGAAAAAACCGCGCACGAGGCGCGGTTCCTGATCAAGCCAGCAGCTTCGCGGGCTCAGCCCGACAGCAATCCATTCGTCCGTGCATAGTGCAAGGCCTGCGTACGGCTCTTCACGCCCAGACGGCGGAACAGGCGCCACAGGTGCACCTTCACCGTGTGTTCGCTGATCTCCAGGTCGGTCGCGATGTCGCGGTTGCTCATGCCCTTGTCGAGCATGGCGATCAGCTGGGTCTGGCGCTTGGAGAGCTTGCCGCTGTTGGCGGCCGGCATCTCCTCGGTGTCGTCTTCCGACCCGGCCATCAGCAGGCCGCGCAGGGCGGCTGCCAGCTCGTTGGAGCTGGCCGACTTTTCGATGTAGGTGTCGGCGCCGGCCTCGATGCAGGCGTCTTCCATGTCGGCGGCCGGGGCCGCCGAGTACACGGCGATCGGCACGTTCGGATAGACCTGCTTGACCGCGATCACGCCCGAGACGCCATTGGTGTCCGGCAGCTTCAGGTCCAGGCAGAAAAGAGTGGGCGCGCCACGCTGCTGGACCGAACTGGCGAGCTTGTCGAGCCGCTCGAGCTCGACGATGTTCTCGGCGGGGCGCAGGCGTCGCAGGACCATCACGATCGCGTCGCGCATCAGGGGGTGGTCGTCGATGACATAAATGCTCATGTTTTCTTCCTTTGTGATCGCACCGTCTTCTCTCTTGTCACGCCCGCCGGCGGATGGCCCGCGGGTTGTTGCCGGATCAATGTCCCTGGGTGGTGGACGTTGCCTCCGCCAGTGCCTCCAGCGCCTCGGTGGCGGCGCGAGCCTGTTGCGCGTCGACCGGTTCGAGCTGCGCGGCCAGTGCCGTGAGCGCCGCGCCGCGTTGCGCCTGCAAGTCGGCGATGGTACGGCCGGCTTCCTGCGGCGACGCGAATCCACGGCTTTGCAAAAGGGTTTCGCCGCGCGCATCGAGCAGCTTGAAATAGAACAGGCCGTCGGCCTTCTCGCGGTATTGCTTGAAGCTGGGCTTCGCCACCTTGGCGGCCTTGGCACCGGCGCCGTCGCGGCCCGCCGCGAGGTTGCGCAGGCCGACCGCATGGCGCAGCGAGGTCATGAAGGGGCGCGACAGCTTGCGCGCCTTCTCGGCGCCCAGCAGCAGGATGCGTTCGATCTCGGCCGGGTCGTTCATGAGCGCCTCGTAGCGCGCGCGCAGCGGCGCCACTTCGCGGTCGATGCGCTCGAACAGCACCTGCTTGGCGTCGCCCCAGGCGATGCCGTCGGCGTACGCCTTGCGCAGGGCTTCGGTTTCCTCGGCGCTGGCGAAGGCCTGGTAGATCTGGAACAGGGCCGAGCCCTCGGTGTCCTTGGGCTCGCCGGGCGCGCGCGAGTCGGTGACGATGCTGGCGATCTGCTTTTGCAGCTGCGCGCGCGGTGCGAACAGCGGGATCGTGTTGTTGTAGCTCTTGCTCATCTTGCGGCCGTCGAGGCCGGGCAAGGTGGCGACCGCATCGTCGATCTCGGCGTCGGGCAGCGTGAAGTGCTCGCCGTACTGGTGGTTGAAGCGCTGCGCCATGTCGCGCGCCATCTCGATGTGCTGCACCTGGTCGCGGCCCACGGGCACCTTGTGGGCGTTGAACATCAGGATGTCGGCGCCCATCAGCACGGGGTACATGAACAGGCCCGCCGTGACGTCGGCATCGGGTTCTTCGCCCTTGGCGATGTTCTTGTCGAGCTGGGCCTTGTAGGCATGGGCGCGGTTGAGCACGCCCTTGCCGGTGACGCAGGTCAGGAACCAGGTGAGCTCGGTGATCTCGGCGATGTCCGACTGGCGATAGAAAGTGACGCGTTCGGGGTCGAGGCCGCAGGCCAGCCAGCTGGCGGCGATCTCGAGCGTGGAGCGCTGGATGAGCGCCGGCTCCTGCACCTTGATGAGCGCGTGGTAGTCGGCCAGGAAGAAGTAGCTCTCGACGCCGGCCGCGACGCTCTGGCGCACCGAGTGGCGAATGGAGCCGACGTAGTTGCCGAGGTGGGGCGTGCCCGACGGCGTGATGCCGGTCAGGACGCGCAGGGGAGCGGGAGAAGACGAAGCCATGTGACGGAAGGAGAGACTTAGAGCAGCATTGCCTTGAGCGGCGTGATGAGCAGGTTGACCACGAAGTAGCCGGCATCCATCAGCGGGCGCAGCCAGTAGTTGCTGACGATGCCGGCAAGCACCAGCGCCATCACGATGAAGAAACCGTAGGGCTCGATGCGCGCCAGGAAGTTCTGCGCCGGGCCGCTGGGCAGCAGGCCGGCCAGCACGCGGCCGCCGTCGAGCGGGGGCAGCGGGAACAGGTTGAAGGCCCACATCACGAGGTTGACCAGCACGCCGCCCTGGCACATCTTGATGAAAAAGGTTTCATTGACGCCGGCCGCGACGATGACGATGAGCAGCACGGCCCACAGGATGGCCTGGATGAAATTCGAGGCCGGGCCCGCGAGCGCGACCCACACCATGTCGCGCTTGGGATGGCGCAGGCGGTTGAAGTTGACCGGCACCGGCTTGGCATAACCGAACAGGAAGGCGCCCGAGGTCGCGAAGTACAGCATCAGCGGCATCAGGATGGTCCCGATGGGGTCGATGTGCTTCAGCGGGTTGAGCGTCACGCGGCCCATCATGGCCGCGGTGTTGTCCCCGAAGTGGCGGGCCACGTAGCCGTGCGCCGCTTCGTGCACGGTGATCGCGAAGATCACCGGCAGTGCGTAAATCAGAACGGTCTGTATCAGATTGGAAATATCCACTGCGCGATTGTGTCAGAGAGGAATGAGGCGGCCGAGCCGTTTGTCAGAGGCCAAGCACCGCGAGTGCACCCCGGCCCTGGCGCACCACGACCGGGTCGTCGCCCGTGCCCATGGGCGTGAGGTCGACCACGGTGGTCGGCTGCGACGGGCAGGCGCCGGCGTCGATGACGGCGCCGATCTGCTTCTCGAAGCGCTCGCGGATTTCCTGCGCGTCGTTCAGCGCCTCGGTCTCGCCGGGGGCGATGAGGGTGGTGGCCAGCAGCGGCGCGCCGTGCAGTTCCAGCAGTTCCAGCAGCACCTTGTGGTCGGGCACGCGCAGGCCGATGGTCTTGCGCTGCGGGTGGCTCACGCGGCGCGGCACTTCCTTGGTGGCTTCGAGCAGGAAGGTGTAGGGCCCGGGCGTGGCGGCCTTGAGCAGGCGGTACTGCTTGTTGTCGACGCGCGCGTAGTTGGCCAGCTCGCTCAGGTCGCGGCACAGCAGCGTGAGGTGGTGCTTCTCGTCGACCTGGCGGATGCGGCGCAGTTGGTCGACCGCGTCCTTGTCGTCCAGGTGGCAGGCCAGCGCGTAGCTGGAGTCGGTGGGCACGGCCACGATCTCGCCGCGCGCGAGCAGCGCCACGGCCTGCTTCAGCAGGCGCTGCTGGGGGTTCTCGGGGTGGACTTCGAAGTACTGGGCCATGGTGTGGGTTGCTCCTGATCAGGATTCCGCAGGCTCGATCGGCACGCGCCGCTCGCGCACGGTGAGCCACGCGCCGGCGGCGCCGCACACGGCGATCATCGCCATGCCGATCAGCGAGAAGCGGTCGGGCACGTGGGAAAAGATGAGCCAGCCGCCCAGCATCGCGAAGGCGATCTGCGCGTACAGGTACGGGGTGAGGGTGGAGGCGGGCGCGCGCTGGTAGGCCAGGATCAGCATGAAGTGTCCCACCGTGCCCATGAAACCCATGAGGCACAGCAGCGCCCACCATTCCCACGAGGGCAGGGCGGTCCAGGCGAAAGGCACGGCCACCGAGGCCAGCAGCGTGCCGACCCAGCCCGTGTAGAAGTGCATGGTCAGCGGGTTCTCGGTCTGCGCGAGCTTGCTCGTGAGCACCTGGAACCAGGCGTTGGTCAGCACCAGCCCCAGCGGCAGCAGCACGGCCCAGCTGAAGCTGCCGCCGCCCGGTCGCAGGATGACCAGCGTGCCGATGAAGCCGCCGGCCACCAGCGTCCAGCGCAGCGGCGACACCTGCTCCTTGAGCGTGGTGGCGGCCAGCAGCGTGATCACCAGCGGCGCGATCAGCACGATCGACGTGAACTCGGCCAGCGGCATGTAGCGCAGGCTCAAAAAGGCAAAGAGGCTCGAGCCCAGCAGCAGCGCCCCGCGCAGCGCCTGGTAGCGCGGGTGCTGCGTGCGCAGCAGGGCCGTGCCGCGCAGCGGCAAGAGCACCAGCGTGGTGGCCACGGCCTGGAAGGCGTAGCGGAACCACACGCCCATGAGGATCGGCACGGCGAGCGTCGAATACTTGGTGGCGGTGTCGAGCGTGGCGAAGCAGGCCACCGCCAGAATGACCAGCCCGATGCCCGCCAGGATGCGTTCGGATTCGGTGCGGCGGCGGGTTTGCGCTGCGGCGCGTGCCTGGGCGAGCGCGGCGGTGGCCGCGCTGTCGATGCCGGGCCCGGGGCTCTGGCTCACTGCTGGATGCGGTGGCCGAGCAGTTCCCACACCGGCGTGAGGCTGCCGGGCAACGGTGGCAGCTTGCCGAGATCGCAATGGCTCTCGTCGGGGCTGTGGAAATCGCTGCCGCGCGAGGCGGCGAAATCGAACTCGAGCGCCTTGTCGGCGTACTCGACGAACTCGGCCGGCGTGTGGCTGCCCGTGACGACCTCGATCGCCTGGCCGCCGTGCGCCTTGAATTCGAGGAACAGCGCGTACTCCTCGTTGGCCGTGAACTTGTAGCGGCCCGGGTGCGCGATCACGGCCATGCCCTTGGCGGCGGTGATCCAGTGCACGGCATCCTTCAGCGAGGCCCAGCGGTGCGGCACGTAGCCGGGCTTGCCTTCGGTGAGGAACTTGCGGAACACCTCGGGGGTGTCGCGGCAGTGGCCCTGCTCGACCAGGAAGCGCGCGAAGTGCGTGCGCGAAATGAGTTCGGGGTTGCCGACGAACTTGAGCGCGCCTTCGTAGGCGCCGTGGATGCCGACCTTGGCCAGCCCCTCGGACATTTCCTGCGCGCGCTTGCCGCGCCCGCCGCGCGTGTCGTACAGGCCCTGCGACATGGCGGCGTCGTCGGGGTCGAAACCCAGGCCGACGATGTGCACGGTTTCGTTCGCGAAGGTCACCGAGATCTCGGTGCCCGTGAGGTAGCGCATGCCGTTTTCGCGCGCGGCCGCGGCGGCGCGGTGCTGGCCGCCGACCTCGTCGTGGTCGGTGAGGGCCCAGAGCTCGACCCCGTTGGCGGCGGCGCGGGCTGCCAGCGCTTCGGGCGTCAATGTGCCGTCGGAGACCACGGAGTGGCAGTGAAGATCGGCATTGAGAGTAGAAGACACCGGCCGATTCTAGGCGCTCTCGCCCGCCGACACCGGCGTGTGGATGCTTCGCGGTGCTACTAGATAAATAGCATTAACCTCATCGCCCAAGCGGCTTGGCGCGCGCCGTCCCGTGGGCGCTCAGGCGCGCAGGTCGTGCCTGACGAGGTCGGCGGCGCGCTCGGCGATCATGATGATCGGCGCGTTCGTGTTGCCCGACACCAGCCGCGGCATCACCGAGCCGTCCACCACGCGCAGCCCTTGCAGGCCATGGACCCGCAGGCGGGCATCCACCACCGCAGCGCCATCGTCGGCGGGGCCCATGGCGCAGGTGCCCACCGGATGGAAGATGCTGCCGCCGCGGCGGCGCACCCAGTCCAGCAGCTGCGCGTCGCTGGCCAGCGCGGGCCCGGGCTCGTGCTCCTGCGCCAGGTAGCGCGCCAGCGGCGGTGCGGCGGCGATCTCGCGCATCTTGCGCACCAGCCGCACGGCCAGCGCGCGGTCGGCTTCGTGCGACAGGTAGCGCGGCTGGATCGACGGCGCCGCCAGCGGATCGGCCGAGCGCAGCATGATCTCGCCGCGGCTGTGCGGGCGCAGCAGGCAGGCCGACAGCGTCACGCCCGGGAATGGATGCGGCGGCTGGTGCGGCCGCTCGAAGCTCACCAGCCCGAAGTGGATCTGCGCATCGGGCCACCCCGCGGCGTCGTCGCCCGCCGGAAAGAAGGCGCCGGCGCGGTAGACGCCGCCGTTCAGCGCGCCGCCGCGCGTCAGCAGGTAGCGCATGAACTCGCGCGCGCTGCGCCAGCGGCTGTGGGCGATGTCGTTGAGCGTCTCGATGCCGTGGCAGCGGTAGCTGGGCCGCACCTGCAGGTGGTCCTGCAGGTTGCGCCCCACGCCCTCGAGCGGCGCCACCACCGGCAGGCCGAGGCGCCCCAGCAGCCCGGCCGGCCCCACGCCCGAGAGCTGCAGCAGCTGCGGCGACTGGATGGCGCCGGCGCTCAGGATCACCTCGTGCCGCGCCGAGACGCGTTCGGCCTTGCCGTCGCGCACATATTCCACGCCGACGGCGCGCCGCCCCTCGAAGCACACGCGGGTCGCCTGCGCGCCCGACAGCACGCGCAGGTTGGGCCGGCCCCGCGCCGGCGCCAGGAAGGCCCGCCCGGTGTCCATCCGCTGCCCGTTGCGCGTGGTCATCCGGAAGTAGCCGGCGCCGCTGTTGTCGCCGCCGTTGAAGTCGGCCGTGGGCGCGATGCCGGCGTGCGCCGCCGCGGCGATGAAGGCATCCGACAGCGCATCGCGCGGCAGCGCGGACACCCACAGCGGCCCATCGGCCGCGGGCTGCGACCGGTCGAAGTAGGGGCGCACGCTGTCCCAGTCCCAGCCCGGGTTGCCCAGCGCGGCCCACTGGTCGTAGTCGGCGCGGTGGCCGCGCAGGTACAGCATGCCGTTGATGAGGCTGGAGCCGCCCGGCCCCCGCCCGCGCGGCCAGGGCAGGCGGCGCTGTGCCATGTCCGGCTCGGGGTCGGTTTCGAAGCGCCAGTCGTGCCGGGGGTGGCCCACCGTCTTGAAGTAGCCGATGGGAATGCGCAACCACGGGTTGCGCGAGGGCCGCCCCGCCTCGACCAGCACCACCTGCAGCGCGGGGTCTTCGCTCAGGCGGGCGGCCAGCACGCAGCCCGCCGAGCCGCCCCCGACGATCACGATGTCTGCCTGCATCGCCCGCTCAGTCGGCCTTGATGCCGGCGTTGCGGCCCAGGCGCAGCCACTTGTCCGACTCGGCCGCCAGCACGGTGCGAAAGCGCGCCGGCGTCATCGGCTCCGGCTCAAGCGCCAGCGTGGCCAGGCGCTCGCGCACCTCGGGGGCGGCCAGCGCCTTGGCGAGCGCATCACTGAGCCGCTCGACGATCTCGCGCGGCGTGCCGCTGCGCACCGTCATGCCGTCGAAGGAGCGCAGCTCGAAGCCCGCGTAGCCCTGCTCGATCATCGTGGGCACGGCGGGCAGGGCCGGCAGGCGGTGCGCACCGGTCACCGCGAGCGCGCGCAGCTTGCCGGCCTGGATCTGCGGCAATGCGGCTGATGCGGTCAGGAACATGGTGTCCAGGCGCCCGGCCAGCAGGTCGCCCACCGCCATCGGGAACTGGTTGTACGGCACGTGCGTGAGCTGGCTGCCGGTCTGCTGGGCGAACAGCGCGCCGGCCAGGTGCGCCGGCGTGCCGTTGCCGCCGGAGCCGAAGCTCAGCGTGCCCGGCCGCGCCTTGGCCGCGGCCTCCAGCTCGCGCGGCGAGCCCAGCGCCGAGGCGGCGGGCGCCACCAGCACGTTGTAGCTCCAGGCCGTCATGCCGACCGGCTCCAGGCTCTTGAGCAGGTCCAGCGACTGGCCGGGGAACAGCAGCGGCGCCACCAGCGAGGCCGACGACAGCATGTAGACCGTGTAGCCGTCGGCCGGCTGGCGCAGCACCTCGCCCAGGCCCACGGTGCCGGCCGCGCCCGGCCGGTTCTCGACGAACACGGTCTGGCCCAGCCCGCCCGCCATGCGCTCGGCCACCACGCGGCCCGCCACGTCCGCCGGCGTGCCGGGCGCCCACGGCACGATCAGGCGCACGGGCCTGGACGGGTACGCCTGGGCCGCCGCACCGGCGGGCAGCAGGCCGGCCAGCAGGGCGGCAGCCATGAGGGCGGCGCAAAGGGATCGCTTCGTCGGTTCGGTCGTCGCGGGTCTCCGGGGTGCCAGGGGGTGGGCGGATTCTGGGCAGGCCGGGGGAGGGCGACAAATGAGAAATCCGAGCGTACTCATACCGTTGCCGATATAAATGGCCATGGCCTCCTTCCTGGAACGAAACCTCACGCTGCGCCAGCTGCGGCTGCTCAGCCAGCTGGGCCGCACGCTCAGCCTGAGCAAGTCGGCCGAGCTGCTCAACACCACCCAGCCCGCGCTGTCGCGCACGCTGGCCCAGCTCGAGGCCACGCTGCAGGTGCGCCTGTTCGAGCGCACCACCAAGCGCATCTCGCCCACGGCGGCGGGGCTGAGCATGGTCCGGCATGCCGACCGCGTGCTGGGCGAGCTGATGCTGGCCGAGGAGTCGCTGCGCGACCTGCGCGTGGGCGTGAGCGGCGAGTTGCGCCTGGGCGTGCTGCCCGTGTTCTCGGCGCAGCGGCTCGCGGCCGCGCTGCTGCAGGCCTCGCAGATGCTGCCCCACGTGCGCCCGATGGTGCAGACGCTGGAGATCGAGGACCTGCACGGCGCGCTGCAGGACGGGCGCATCGACCTCATGCTCGCGCACGCGGAGTGGACGGTCGACCTCAACCGCGTCGAGGTCACGCCGCTGTACGAGGAGTTCAGCAGCATCGTGGCGGCGCCGCGGCACCGGCTGGCGCTCAAGCGCGCGCCGACCTGGGCCGAGGCCGCCAACGAGCGCTGGGTGCTGCCGCCGCACCGCACGCCTCTGCGGCCCAAGCTGGACCGCATGCTGTCGGTGCACCGCCGCCCGGGCGGGCCGCATCCGGCCGACATCCAGGCCGACTCGGCCCCGCTCGCGCTGCACCTCGTGCGCAGCTCGGGCCTGCTGTGGGCCACCGCCAACCACTACGCCGAAGACTTCGAGCGGCGCGGGCTCGTGCGCCGCATCGCCATGCCGGGCGAGCTGCTGCGCGGCCCCATGTGCGCCTTCCGCCTGCGCAGCGAGGCGATGAACACGCCCACGCGCGTCTTCCTGCAATGCATGCAGGACGCGGCCGTTGCGCCGCTGCCGTCGGATTGAGTGCGGCCGCGCCTCAGCGCTTCTTGCGAAACGCCGTCCAGGCGGCCACGGCGGTGAAGGTGGCGACGATCGCCACCACGATCCAGAACCCGTGCTTGTGTTCCGCCAGCGGGATGCCGCCCACGTTCATGCCGAACAGGCCGGCCAGGATGTTGATCGGCAGCGCCAGCACCGTGACCACTGTCAGCACGAACAGGCTGCGGTTGTTGTCCTCGTTGACGTTGGCGGCGATTTCTTCCTGCAGCAGCTTGATGCGCTCCTGCAGCGCTTGCATGTCGCGCAACACCACCGAGAACTCCTCGGTCGAGCCGCGCAGCTCCTGCACGTCGGGCTCGGCCATCCAGGCCGGCGGGCCCTGCAGCAGGCGGAACAGCGCGGCCGGCTCGGGCGCCAGCAGCCGCTGCAGCCGCACCAGCAGCCGGCGCAGCACGCCCAGGCGCGCGCGCTTGTGGTCCAGGCGCCCGGCCAGCAGCTCGTCCTCGATGCGGTCGATGCGCGAGGTGACGCCGCGCACGATCTTCACCAGCACGTCGGCCTGCGCGCGCAACAGGTGCTCGAGCAGCTCGGTGCTCGAGCGCGGCGCCTCGCCCGCCTTCACGGCCGTGCGCAGCGCGTCGACCGAACGCAGCGGCTTGGTGCGCGCCGTGACCACCAGGCGCGGGCCGACGCTGATCCACAGCGTGGAAATGTCGGACGGCTCGAAGCTGAACTCGAAGTGCACGTCGTTGATGACCGCGATCAGCGAGTCGTCCGCGCGCTCGATGCGCGTGGAGGGCAGGCCCTCGTGCAGCGTCTCGTAGAAGGTGTCCGACAGCGCCGCGTGCCGCGTCAACCAGCGCTCCGCGTGCGCGTGGCTGAGGTTGAAGTGCAGCCACACGTAGGCGCCGCCGTCGTCCTCCGCGCTGTTGTGCGCAGCCAGCCACGCGGCGGCCTGCGCCGAATCGATCGCCCGCGCGGGCTCCGGCGCCGCGGCATCGAACAGGTAGCCGCAGATCAGCCCGGCTTCGTCGCCGCCGTAGGTCTGGGCGGACAGGTCATGGAATACCGACGACAAGGTGTGTGATCAGAAAAGACGGGTGAACAGCCAGTACAGCGAGCCCGACAGCGCCATGGCCACCGGCAGCGTCAGCACCCAGGCCAGCGCGAGGTTGCGCAGCGTGGACATCTGCAGGCCCGAGCCGCTGGCCGTCATGGTGCCGGCCACGCCCGACGACAGCACGTGCGTGGTCGACACAGGCAGGCCGTACATGTCGGCCGCGCCGATGGTGCACATCGCCACCAGCTCGGCCGAGGCGCCCTGCGCGTAGCTCAGGTGCGTCTTGCCGATCTTCTCGCCCACGGTGACCACGATGCGCTTCCAGCCGATCATGGTGCCCAGGCCCAATGCGATGGCCACCGCGATCTTGACCCACAGCGGAATGAAGCGCGTGGCGCTGTCCAGCTCCTGGCGGAACGTGTTGACGCGCAGCTTCGTCTCGTCGTCGAAAGCCGCGGCCCCGCTCTTGTCGAGGTGGCGGATCGCCTCCGAGGCCAGGTACATGTCGTTGCGCACGTTGGCCACCGCCTCGGCCGGCACCGCGGCCAGCGAGCCGTGCTGGCGCACCTGCTGGCCGATGCTGCCGGCCGTGACGGCCAGCGCCGGCACCACGCGGTCGTTGAACTCGCGGGTGCGCACGTAGGTGGAGAGCGTGTCGCGCGCGGCGGCGGGCTCCAGCGCGGGCAGGGTGGCGGGTGCCTTGCGGTTCAGCGCGTTCTGCGCCATCTCGGCCACGGCCACGAACTTCACGGTTTCGTTCGCGGGCATCGCGCGGTTCAGCGCGTAGGCCATCGGCACCGTGCCCACCAGGATCAGCATGATCAGGCCCATGCCCTTCTGGCCGTCGTTCGAGCCGTGCGCGAACGACACGCCAGTGCAGGTGAGGATGAGCAGGCCGCGAATCCACCACGGCGGCGGCGTGCTGCCCTTGGGCTCTTCGTACAGTGCGCGGTTCTTCACGAAGGCGCGCAGCACCAGCAGCAGCAGGGCGGCGCAGCCGAAGCCCACCATCGGCGACAGCAACAGCGAATAGCCCACCTTGGTGGCCTGCGCCCAGTCGACCCCGCTCGTGCCGTCGCGCCCGTGCATCAGCGCATTGGCCACGCCCACGCCGATGATCGAGCCGATCAGCGTGTGCGACGACGACGCCGGCAGGCCCAGCCACCAGGTGCCCAGGTTCCAGATGATCGCGGCGATCAAGAGCGCGAACACCATCGCGAAGCCCGCGCCCGAACCCACCTGAAGAATCAGCTCCACCGGCAGCAGCGCGATGATGCCGAAGGCCACCGCACCGCTGGACACCAGCACGCCCAGGAAATTGAAGAAGCCCGACCACACGACCGCGAAGTTGGGCGGCAGCGAGTGCGTGTAGATCACCGTGGCCACGGCATTGGCCGTGTCATGGAAGCCGTTGACGAACTCGAAGCCCAGCGCGATCAGCAGCGCCACGCCCAGCAGGATGTAAGGCACCCAGGTCGTCACCGGCGCGCCCGAGGCCGTGACGTCGCCCACCAGGCTCCAGGCCGTGAACAACAGGCCCGCGGCCAGCAGGCCCACGAAGGTGATCAGCGTGATCGCGCCGGGCTTGGCGTCGAGCTGGGGCCGGTGCGCCGCGCTGGGCGCGGCCGGCATCTCCGGTGCCTGCGAGGGCGGGGCGGCGAGCGTGTTCATGGACGGTTTTTGGGCTGTTGTAGTGCCCCGGATGGTGTTCGCGCCATGTGACAACGGCGTGTCGGCTGACAGGAACCCGCCGCAAAACCGTCACGCCGCCGTCATGCGGCGGGTGCAGCATGCTTTTTGTCTACCCGCCACTCTTTCCCCTTTCATCATGCTGACGAGCGCACTTCCCGACCACGAAGACCTGATGCAACGCATCGCCCGCGACCTGATCGACAGCTACGACGAAGAGCTCGAACTGGAGATCGAAGACCGCAACCTCGACGGGCTCGACCCCGGCTCGGCCGCGTCTTCCGTGTCCGACAAGGCGGCGCGCCAGGCCTACTTCAAGGAACTCTTTCGCCTGCAGGGCGAGCTGGTCAAGCTGCAGGACTGGGTTCAGCACAGCAAGCAGAAGGTGGTCATTCTTTTCGAAGGCCGCGACGCAGCGGGCAAGGGCGGTGTCATCAAGCGCATCACCCAGCGCCTGAACCCGCGCGTGGCCCGCGTGGCCGCGCTGCCCGCGCCCAACGACCGCGAACGCACGCAGTGGTACTTCCAGCGCTACGTGGCGCACCTGCCGGCCGCCGGCGAGATGGTGTTGTTCGACCGCAGCTGGTACAACCGCGCCGGCGTCGAGCGCGTGATGGGCTTTTGCAGCGACGACGAGTACGAGGAGTTCTTCCGCACCGTGCCCGAGTTCGAGAAGATGCTCGTGCGCTCGGGCATCAAGGTCATCAAGTACTGGTTCTCCATCACCGACGACGAGCAGCACATGCGCTTCCTGGGCCGCATCCACGACCCGCTCAAGCAGTGGAAGCTCAGCCCCATGGACCTCGAGAGCCGTCGCCGCTGGGAGGAATACACCAAGGCGAAGGAGATCATGCTGGAGCGCACCCACATCCCCGAGGCCCCGTGGTGGGTGGTGCAGGCCGTCGACAAGAAGAAGGCGCGCCTGAACTGCATCAGCCACCTGCTGGGCCAGCTGCCCTACCAGGAAGTGGCGCACGCGCCGGTCGAGCTGCCGGCGCGCGAACGGCATGACGACTACCTGCGCCAGCCCGTGCCCGCCACCATGATCGTGCCGGAAATCTACTGAAGGCTCCGCGGCCGTTTGGCCGCCCGGCGCTTTGCCTGCACACTGCGCCATGGCCCGTCGCTCCACCGCTTCCTTCTTCGCCCGCGCTTACGAGCGCAACCTGAAGGCGCTCACCAAGCTCACGCTGAGCAACGGCAAGCGCGTGGCCGGCCGGGTGCGGCGCGCGACCGCCGAGCGGCTCAAGCCACCGCCCGGCAAGGGCGACTGGCTCAGCGGCATGGCGCTCGGCCCCGGCGGTGCACGCGGCTTTCACCTGTTCCGTCCGGCCGGCCTGGAACTGCAGCCCGGCGAGAAGCTGCCGCTCATCGTCATGCTGCACGGCTGCGGCCAGACCGGGCGCGACTTCGCGGCCAGCACGCGCATGAACGCGCTCGCGGTGCGCCAGCGTTTTCTCGTGCTCTACCCCGAGCAGGACCGCATCGCCCATCCGCAGGGCTGCTGGAACTGGTACGAGCGCCGCTCCGGCAAGGCCGACGCCGAGGCCGCCACGCTGATGGCCGCCGTCGACCAGGCCTGCATGCTGTACCCCGCCGACCGCGACCGCGTGGCCGTGGCCGGCTTGTCGGCGGGCGCGAGCATGGCGGCGCTGCTGGCCACGCGCTACCCGAACCGCTTTCGCGCCGTGGTCATGCACTCGGGCGTGGCGCCCGGCGCCGCGAAGTCGCCGGCCACCGCGCTCGGTGCGATGCGCGGCGAGCACGTGCCGCCGATGCCCGTCACCGCGGTCGGCAAGGCCATGGGCGCCGCGGCCGTCTTCGCCACGCTGCCGCCGATGCTGGTGCTGCACGGCGACGCCGACACCGTGGTGGCGCCGAGCAACGCCGTGAGCAGTGCGGCCGTCTGGGCCACCGCCCTGGGCGCGCGCCCCGGCACGCCGCGCGACCTGCAGCGCGGCAAGCGCCACGCCATGCGCGTGACCGACTTCAAGCGCAAGGGCGTCACGCTGGTCACGCTGTGCGAGATCGCGGGGCTCGGCCACTCGTGGAGCGGCGGGGCGCGCGGGCAGCTGTTCAGCGACCCGATCGGGCCTGATGCGACGCGCATGACGTGGGCCTTTGCGTCCGCGCAGTTCGACAAGCGCTGAGCGCCCGCGCCTTGCGCGCATGACCTTGGAGGTCATTGCCGCGATGCCCGCCGGTGCCGACAGTGGGGGCCATGACCTCGTCGAATCCTGCCGTTCCTGCCCCATCGATCACGTCCGCCACACCGGGCCCGCTGGGCCTGTGGGTCATGCTCAGCGGCACCTTCCTGGTGGTGCTCGATTTCTTCATCGTCAACGTCGCGCTGCCGTCCATGCAGCACGACCTGCAGGCCAGCGCGGGCACGCTGCAGCTGGTGGTCGCGGGCTACGGCCTGGCCACCGCCGCGGGCCTGGTCACGGGCGGCCGTCTGGGCGACCTGTTCGGCCGGCGCCGCATGTTCATGCTCGGCCTGCTGCTGTTCACGCTCGCCTCGGCCGCCTGCGGCGTGGCGCCGAATGCCGAGTTGCTCGTGGCCGCGCGCGTGCTGCAGGGCCTGGCCGGCGCGCTGCTGCAGCCGCAGGTGCTCGCGATGATCGGCCTCGCCTACACGGGCGAAGACCGGGCACGGGCCTTCGCAGCCTACGGACTCACGCTGGGCCTGGGCGCCACGCTGGGGCAGCTGGTGGGCGGCGTGCTGATCCATGCCGACCTTGCGGGGCTCGGCTGGCGCAGCTGCTTTCTCATCAACGTGCCCATCGGCCTGCTGGCGCTGGTGCTCGCGCCGCGCGTGGTGCCGCCTTTGATGCAGGGCGGTGGCAGCAGCCGGCTCGACCTGGCGGGTGTTGCATTGGTTGCGGCCGGTTCGGTGGCCGTGGTGCTGCCGCTGGTCGAAGGGCGCCAGCAGGGCTGGCCGCTGTGGAGCTGGCTGTGCCTGGCCGCCGCCGTGCCGCTGTGCGGCTTCTTCGCGAGGCAGCAGCGCCGCCTCGCGGCACGCGGCGGTGCGCCGCTGGTGGCGCCGGTGCTGCTCGCCAACCGCCGCTTCGTGACCGGGCTGCTCACCACGCTGGCCTTCTATGCGGGAAACGCCTCGTTCTACTTCGTGCTCGCGCTGTACCTGCAGGAGGGGATGGGGCTGGGCGCGCTCCACTCGGGCATCGTTTTCACGGCGCTGGCCGTGGGCTTCTTCGCGACCTCGATGGCCGGCGCCCGCATCGCCCGTCGCTTCGGCGGCAAGCCACCCATCGCACTCGGCGCCCTCGTGCTCGCGGCGGGGCATGCGCTGCAGTGCGCCAACGTGGCCGGCTGGCCGGGGCACGCGCATGTCGTGGCGTGGATGGTGCCGCTGCTGTTCGTGCAGGGCGCGGGGCTCGGCATGGTGATGGCGCCCCTGGTGTCCACCGTGCTCGCCGGCCTGCCACCGCAGCACGCGGGTGTGGCGTCGGGCGTGCTGTCGATGGTGCAGCAGGCGAGCAATGCGCTGGGGGTGGCGTTGGTCGGGATCTTGTTCTATGGGCAGTTGGGGAACGGCGCCGACGCTGCAGGCTATGCGAGCGCGCTCGGCGTCGCGCTGCTCTACCTGATGGGCACGGCCTTGCTGGTGGCCGTGTTGCATCGCACAGGCGTGCGACAGCGTCAGGTGGTGGCAGGCGGGGGCAAGTCGGACAGCGCCGAGGCCACGCGCTGACAGGCGACGATGAGGTCGCGAACGATGCGTTCGTCGATGTTCATGTCGCCTTCGTATTCACCGAGATTGCGAATCTCGTGCCCCTTGGCCAGCACGCGCCAGACTTCCGGCCCCAATGCCAGGGTGTGCGGCAGCACCTGGAAGACGATGAAGCGGTTGCCCGATCGATAGCCATGCCATCGCAGTGCAGCGAGGCACAAGGCGTGTGCCGCGTTGTAGGCCAGATCGAAGCGGCTTTCCAGCGAGAGCTGGGTGATCTGCGCATCGGCCAGGCGAGCCAGTCCGGAGCGAAGCAGGCCCGCGAATTCGCGCGCATCGGGTGCTTCGGCCGTCAGCGGTTTCGACGGGCCGCACAGGTTGTCAAGCGGGGAGGGCATGCGCGTCGCCAATCACCCAGAGCTTGGGCTGTGCCATGACGCGGGTGGCGAAAGCTTCGCCGTCCTTGAGTTTTCGCATCAGTTCTTTCCTCGTGAACAGGGTCGGGTTCACTGTACGGCCGAGGCGCGCCGAGACGGCGTCGAGGGCGAGAAAGAGGTCCGAATAGGCAAGTTCTTCACTGATCAGCAGCAGGTCGATGTCGCTGGCGGCGGTGTCGCTCTTCTTGGCCACCGAGCCGAAGACGAAGGCCGCTTCGATCTTGTCGGCCACGGGCGCCAGTGCATCGCGCAGCGGGCCCGCGAGCCCGAAGGTCTTGCGCACGATGCTGCACAGCTCCTCGAAGATCGGTGCGTTCGCGTTCGCGCGGTAGTGTTTCTGGTTGCCGACACGCGACGTCGTGAGCAGCCCGCTGTCGGTCAGCTGCTGGAGTTCTCGCTGCACCGCGCCCGAGCCCGCGCCGGTAAGCTTGATCAATTCACTGGAAAAGAAGCTCCGGTCCGGCTGCCCGAAGAGACACCCCAGCACACGCTGCTGCGTGGTCGTGAACAGGGCGTCCGCCAGGCTGGCGGACTTCTCGACAACCGGTGCCGGTGATTTCAATTTACCCATTTTGGGTATGTTAATGCCCAAAATGGGTTTTTCCAACCCCAAGGAATGCCATGGCCGATGACCTCCAATCGCTGACCCAGGCCTTGCGCGACTTCGCACAAGCCCGCGACTGGGAGCAATTTCACTCCCCCAAGAACCTCGCCGCCGCGCTGTCGGTCGAAGCGGCCGAGCTGCTCGAACATTTCCAGTGGCTCACCGAGGCGCAAAGCCGGGCGCTGCCCGCGGATAAGCGCGCCGAGATCGGCACCGAGATCGCGGACGTCCTGCTCTACCTGCTGCAGCTGGCCGACAAGCTCGGCATCGATCCGGTCGAGGCGGCGAAGCACAAGATGCTCGCCAACGCCGTGAAGTACCCGGCCCCGCCACCCGCCTGAGTACCTCCGTGTACGCCACCCGGCGTATTTCCCCTTTGTGGTGCGTTCCGCAGACTCCTCTCCATCGCCAGCCCCGCGCTGTCGACAAGGTTCAACCCACCCGGAGCAGGAGTCCACATGCAACGTCGTTTCACACTCAAGGCGCTCACCGCCGCCGTCGCGCTGGCCAGCATTTCTGCTGCACCCGCATTTGCCGCCGACACCATCAAGGTCGGCGTGCTGCACTCGCTGTCGGGCACGATGGCCATCTCGGAAACCGTGTTGAAAGACACGGTGCTGATGGCCATCGACGACATCAACAAGAAGGGCGGCGTGCTGGGCAAGCAGCTCGAGCCCGTGGTGGTCGACCCGGCCTCCAACTGGCCGCTGTTCGCTGAAAAGACCAAGCAGCTGCTCGGCCAGGACAAGGTCTCGGTGATCTTCGGCTGCTGGACCTCGGTGTCGCGCAAGTCGGTGCTGCCGGTGGTCGAGGAAATGAACGGCCTCTTGTTCTACCCCGTGCAGTACGAGGGTGAAGAGCTTTCGAAGAACGTGTTCTACACGGGCGCCGCGCCCAACCAGCAGGCCATTCCGGCCGTCGACTACCTGATGAGCAAGGAAGGCGGCGGCGCCAAGCGCTGGGTGCTGCTGGGCACCGACTACGTCTACCCGCGCACCACCAACAAGATCCTGCGCGCCTACCTCAAGAGCAAGGGCGTGGCCGACAAGGACATCGACGAGAAGTACACCCCCTTCGGCCACAGCGACTACCAGACCATCGTCGCCGACATCAAGAAGTTCTCGGCTGGCGGCAAGACGGCGGTGGTGTCGACCATCAACGGCGACTCCAACGTGCCCTTCTACAAGGAACTGGGCAACGCGGGCCTGAAGGCCAAGGACGTGCCGGTGGTGGCCTTCTCCGTGGGCGAAGAAGAACTGCGTGGCGTGGACACCAAGCCGCTCGTGGGCCACCTTGCGGCATGGAACTACTTCATGTCGATCAAGAACCCGACCAACACCGCGTTCATCAAGCAGTGGAGCGACTACGCCAAGGCCAAGAACATCGCCGGCCACAAGGACAAGCCGCTCACCAACGACCCGATGGAAGCCACCTGGATCGGCATCCACATGTGGAAGCAGGCGGTCGAGAAGGCCAAGTCGACCGACACCGACAAGGTGATCGCTGCCATGGCCGGCCAGACCTTCACGGCACCGTCGGGCATCGTCTCGAAGATGGACGAGAAGAACCATCACCTGCATAAGAGCGTGTTCATCGGCGAGATCAAGGCCGACGGGCAGTTCAGCGTGGTGTGGAAGACGCCAGGTCCGGTGAAGGCCAAGCCGTGGAGCCCGTACATCGAAGGCAACGACAAGAAGCCGGATTACCCGGCTGGCAAGTCGATGTAAGTGTGTTTCTCCCTCCCCCGCTGGGGGAGGGCAGGGGTGGGGGCAAGCGGCGGTCGATCAGGTCGAAGCGCCTGAATGAGCGCCGCGTGCCCCCATCCCAACCTTCCCCCGGAAGGGGAAGGGGCCAACCCCAACTTCCAGTTTCATGATGCTTCGACGAACCCTTCACTGCGCCTTCGCCGCCATGCTCCTCGCAGCATCGGCCGCCCATGCGCTGACCGCCGACGAAGCCCGGGCCATCGCCTCCGGCGAATCCGAAGCCCGCATCGCCGCGCTCAACAAGGCCGTCCTCACCGCGGACGACAAGACCGCCGCGTTCATCCAGGCGATGTCCGACGACGCCGTGAAGTACACCGAAGACAAGGTCTTCGTGATGAAGGACGACAAGGGTTTTGACCCGGTCACCGGGACTGAGCTGAAAGTGCCCGACACCGCCGAAGACGTCGTCAACAACAACCTCATGCGCGGCGCACTCGATGCCGCGCAGGCCGCACTCAAGCTCACGAGCACCGACGACGCGGTGCGCGCCGAAGCCGCGCAAGCGCTCTTCAAGGAGCCCGACGAGTCGCGCATCCCCATGGTCGAGAAGGCGCTCGCCGCCGAGACCAACCCGAAGATCAAGGCGCAGCTTGAACTGGTGCGCGCCGCCAGCATGCTCACCAGCGCCGACAAGGCCAAGCGCCTTGCTGCTGCCAAGGAACTGGGCAACAACCGCAGCCCCGACACCAAGCTGCTGCTCAACCAGCGCCTGGCCGACGAGACCGAGGCCGACGTGAAGGCGGCCATCACCGCATCGATCGCCAACATCGACGGCGCGCTGGTCTGGGGCGACCGCATCAACGCCGTGTTCAGCGGCATCAGCCTGGGCTCGGTGCTGCTGCTGGCCGCGCTGGGCCTGGCCATCACCTACGGCCTGATGGGCGTCATCAACATGGCGCACGGCGAGCTGATGATGATCGGCGCCTACGCCACCTACGTGATGCAGGGCATCTTCCAGAAGTACATGCCCGAGGCGGCGTTCGGTTGGTACCTGGTGGCCGCCATTCCCGTGTCCTTCCTCGCCTCGGCGCTCGTGGGCGCGGTGCTCGAACGTGGCGTGATCCGCTTCCTCTACGGCCGGCCGCTCGAGACGCTGCTGGCCACCTGGGGCATCAGCCTGATGCTGCAGCAGCTCGTGCGATCGCTCTTCGGCGCGCAGAACGTCGGCGTGGAAAACCCCGGCTGGATGAGCGGCGGCTTCACCATGCTCAGCAACGTCACGCTGCCGTGGAACCGCATCTGCATCATCGTCTTCGCGGCGCTCGTGCTGCTGGCGATGGGCTGGCTCATCGGCCGCACGCGCCTGGGCCTGTTCGTGCGCGGCGTCACGCAGAACCGCCCGATCGCCTCGTGCATGGGCGTGAACACCGCACGCATCGACACCTACGCCTTCGCGCTCGGCTCGGGCATCGCGGGCCTGGCGGGCTGCGCGCTGAGCCAGATCGGCAACGTCGGCCCCGACCTCGGCCAAAGCTACATCGTCGACAGCTTCATGGTGGTCGTGATGGGCGGCGTCGGCCAGCTCGCGGGCACCGTGTATGCGGCGCTGGGGCTGGGCATTCTCAACAAGTTCATCGAAGGCTGGGCGGGCGCGGTGCTCGCGAAGATCGCGGTGCTTGTCTTCATCATCATCTTCATTCAAAAGAGACCTCAGGGCATCTTCGCCATGAAGGGCCGGAGCGCAGAAGCATGAGCAAGGTCGTACTTCCCACCAAGGGGCCGCTGCTGAGCGGCAAGGGCTGGACGGCCTTCTTCGTCGCGCTCATCGTCGTGTGCGCCGTGGCGCCCGTGCTCAACATGTGGGTGCCGGCCGACAGCCCGCTGCACATGAGCGACTACGCCGTGGCACTCGTCGGCAAGATCATGTGCTACGCCATCTGCGCGCTGGCCATGGACCTGATCTGGGGCTACACCGGCATCCTGTCGCTGGGCCACGGCCTGTTTTTCGCGCTGGGCGGCTACATGATGGGCATGTACCTCATGCGCCAGATCGGCCGCGACGGCAACTACAAGAGCGACCTGCCCGACTTCATGGTGTTCCTCGACTGGAAGGAGCTGCCCTGGCACTGGACCTTCAGCGGCAGCTTCGGCATGACGCTGCTGCTCATCGTGGCGGTGCCCGGCCTCATCGCCTTCGTGTTCGGCTTCTTCGCCTTCCGCTCGCGCATCAAGGGCGTGTACTTCTCGATCATCACGCAGGCCATGACCTTCGCGGCCATGCTGCTGTTCTTCCGCAACGAGACGGGCTTCGGCGGCAACAACGGCTTCACCGACTTCAAGCGCATCCTGAACATCCCGATCGCCACGCAGGAGATGCGCATGACGCTCTTCGCGCTCACCGGCCTCACGCTGCTGGGCTTCTTTCTCTTCGCCAAGTGGCTCATCGGCAGCAAGTTCGGCCGCGTGCTGCAGGCCATCCGCGATGCCGAAACGCGCGTGATGTTCTCGGGCTACAACCCGCTGCCCTACAAGCTCACGATCTGGGTCATCTCGGCCGTCATGTGCGGCGTGGCCGGTGCGCTGTATGTGCCGCAGGTCGGCATCATCAACCCGGGCGAGATGAGCGCGGCCAACTCCATCGAGATCGCGGTGTGGGCCGCGGTGGGCGGGCGCGCCACGCTGATCGGGCCGATCATCGGCGCCTTCATCGTCAACGGCGCCAAGAGCTGGCTCACCGTGGCGTACCCCGAGTACTGGCTGTACTTCCTGGGTGCCTTGTTCATTGCTGTCACGCTGTTCCTGCCGAACGGCATCGTGGGGTTGGTGCGCCAGTGGTTGTCGCGCGAGAAGATGGAGAAGGCTGCGGCGCCGGCCGCGAAGGAAGCGCGGCGCGAGCCCGCCGCCTCGCATACCGAGCCCGAAGCGACCGTGCAGGCGCCCCTGGTCGCCGATGTGAAGGGAGCCCGCGCATGACGCCCGACCTGATGGAAGCCGACGCCGAGCGCGCCGCACGCGCAGCCGGTCTGCACGCGGCCACGGGCCAGACCGAATCGGGCGGCCGCACCGCCGACTTCGGTCGCCATGTCACGCCGGGCGAGGTCGATATCACTCACGGCCGCATCCTGTACCTCGAAGACGTGAGCGTGAGCTTCGACGGCTTCAAGGCCATCAACAAGCTCTCGCTCGACATCGCGCCGGGCGAGCTGCGCTGCATCATCGGCCCCAACGGCGCGGGCAAGACGACGATGATGGACATCATCACCGGCAAGACCCGGCCCGACTCGGGCACCGTGTTCTTCGGCAGCACCATCGACCTCTTACGCCACCGCGAGGCCGATATCGCGCAGCTGGGCATCGGCCGCAAGTTCCAGAAGCCGACGGTGTTCGAGCACCTCACCGTGTTCGAGAACCTCGAGCTCGCACTGAAGACCGACAAGGGTGTGCGCGCCTCGATGCTGTTCAGGCTCGACTCGGCCCAGAGCGACCGCCTGGCCGAGGTGCTGGAGACCATCCACTTGGCCGACAGCGTCTCGCGCCTGGCCGGTAACCTGAGCCACGGCCAGAAGCAGTGGCTCGAAATCGGCATGCTGCTGATGCAGGACCCGAAGCTGCTGTTGCTCGACGAGCCCGTGGCCGGCATGACCGACGAGGAAACCGCGCGCACGGCCGAGCTGTTCCTCACGCTCAAGGGCAAGCATTCGCTGATGGTGGTGGAGCACGACATGAGCTTCATCCGCACCATCTCCGAGATCGTGACCGTGCTGTGCGATGGCTCCGTGCTCGCCCAAGGCACGCTCGACGAAGTGCAGGCCGACGAACGCGTGATCGAGGTCTACCTTGGTCGGTGAACTTGTCGCCGTGGCCAGAGCCGCCGGCATCAACGCCACGACCAGCGCCCGGTGTGCGGTGCGGCGTGGGCGGCCCCTCTGTGCCGCCGAGGAGCGCAGCGTTTCGCGGATCAGGGCTCGCAGCTGTTTGAGCGCAGCGAGTTCTGCGAGACCCCGCGAAACGCGAGCACCGCAGGGCAGCCCGAAGGGCCGGCACAGTGGGGCCGACCGCGCCGTGCCGCGCACCGGGTGCCCCCGATAAAGACCAAGGAAGGCATCCCACCATGCTGACAGTCAAGAACATCCACCAGTACTACGGCGGCTCCCACATCCTCAGAGACGTGAGCTTCGAGGCCACACTCGGCAAGGTCACGGTCCTGCTCGGCCGCAACGGCGTCGGCAAGACCACGCTGCTCAAGTCGCTGATGGGCCTCGTGCCCATCAAGAGCGGCAGCATCGAGCTCGAAGGCAAGCCGATCCACAAGGCCACGCCGTACGACAGGGCCAGGGCCGGCATCGGCTTCGTGCCGCAGGGCCGCGAGATCTTCGCGCGGCTCACGGTCGAGGAGAACCTGCGCATGGGCCTGGCCTACAAGAGCGGCGGCACGCCCATTCCTGCGGAGCTGTTCGAGCTGTTCCCCGTGCTCAAGCAGATGATCAACCGAAGAGGCGGCGACCTCTCCGGCGGGCAGCAGCAGCAGCTGGCCATCGCCCGCGCCCTCGCGCCCAAGCCCAAGCTGCTGATCCTCGACGAGCCCACCGAGGGCATCCAGCCCAGCATCATCAAGGACATCGGCCGCGTCATCCGCATGCTCGCCGACCGCGGCGACATGGCCATCGTGCTGTGCGAGCAGTACTACGACTTCGCGCAGGAGCTGGCCGACGACTACCTCGTGATGGAGCGCGGCGAAGTCATTGCGCGCGGCCTGGGCAAGGACATGGAAGCGCAGGGCGTGCGGCAGCTGGTCGCGATCTGAATTGCAAGACGGTACCGACGCGCCGCATGAGAGCATCTTCACAATTTAAGGGTTTACCCTAGAATCGGGCCTTGCCCGCGTCCGCCGGGCACCCCCCAGGAGCCCGGCCTTGAACGCCTCACCGTCCGCCCGCGAAGGCGCGGAAACCACCGCCATTGCACCGTCCGTCTCGTCCGCCCAGTTCCTGCGCGCGGTGCTCGCGCTCGGCGTCGGCGGCTTTGCCATCGGCACCGGCGAGTTCGTCATCATGGGCCTGCTGCCCGAGGTCGCGAAGGACATCGCCGTCACCATCCCGCAGGCCGGCCACGTCATCAGCGCCTACGCGCTGGGCGTGGTCATCGGCGCGCCCGTGCTCGCGGTGCTGGCCGCCGGCTGGGGCCGCCGCGCGCTGCTGATCGCGCTGATGGCCGTGTTCGCGGCCGGCAACTTCGCCAGCGCGATGGCGCCCGGCTACTTGTCGCTCAACCTGCTGCGCTTTGCCACCGGCCTGCCGCACGGCACCTACTTCGGCGTGGCCGCGCTCGTGGCCGCCACGCTCGCGCCGCCGGGGCGCCGCGCACGCGCCGTCGGCCTCGTGATGCTGGGGCTCACCGGCGCCACGCTGGTCGGCGTGCCCATCGCGGCGTGGCTGGGCCAGCTGTTCGGCTGGCGCGCGGCCTTCGTGTTCGTGGGGGTCATCGCGCTCGTCGCCGTGGTGCTGTTGCGCCGCGACGTGCCCGATATCGCACCCGCCGCCGGCGCCAGCCCCTGGCGCGAACTCGGCGCGCTCAAGCGCAAGCAGGTGTGGTTCACGCTGGGCATCGGCGCCATCGGCTTCGGCGGCATGTTCGCCGTGTTCAGCTACATCAAGCCCACGCTGATCGAGGTGGCCGGCCTGCCGCTGGGCGGCGTGCCCTTCGTGCTTGCGCTGTTCGGCCTGGGCATGGTCACGGGCAACCTCGTGGGCTCGCGGCTGGCCGACAAGTCGCTCATGCGCACCATCGGCGGCGTGCTCGTCTACGCGGCGCTGGTGCTCGCCAGCTTCACCTTCGCCGCGCACCACGTCGTGACGGCGGCCTTCACCGTGTTCCTGATCGGCACCACCGTCGCCATCGGCCCGGCCCTGCAGATCCGCCTGATGGACGTGGCCGGCGACGCCCAAACGCTCGCCGCCGCGCTCAACCACTCGGCCTTCAACATGGCCAACGCCCTCGGCGCATGGCTCGGCGGCGTGGCCATTGCGGCCGGCCTGGGCTGGACCTCGACCGGCTGGGTCGGCGCGCTGCTGGCGCTGGCGGGCGTGGGGATCTTTGCCTGGGCCGTGGCGAGCGCGCGTGCGGATGCGCGGCGGCCGGTGGCGGTGGTTTGCGAAGGGTCGGCGGGCTGAGACGCCGTTCTGCGGCAGCGGTGCCGCAGGAGAAAGACGCCAGAATCGGTCACGTTCCTGATGGCTGGAGTCCATGCATATCCTGCGAGTGTTGGTGGCGACGTGCGTTGCGGCGATGGGCACCGCCATGCTGTGCGTCGCGCTGCTGTCGGCGTATGACGCGGCACGGGTTCTTCTTTCCTACGACGAAGTCGAGGGCGTCGTCACCGGCTCCCACGGCGACGAGGTGCGGGTCGACTACGTCCGGCCCGACGGCCGAAAAGCTGTCCTGCGGGCCGGCCGGGGCGGCAAGTTCAGCGCGCGCCCCGTGGGCAAGAAGCTCGCGGTCCTGCTGCCCCCGCAGGACCGGACGAACAGCGAAGCGCAGCCGATCCTCAAGAGCGACCTGAACCGGGTCGCCGCGGAATTCATGATCGCGCTGCTCCTGCTCGGGGGTGCTGCAGCGATCTGGTCGGGAAAGTCCCGCCGTGTTTCCTCGCAGTCGGTCGAAGGCATACGCACGAGGAGCTTCGACACCCGTCCGAAGAACCCCGAGCGGCAAGCGCAGTTGCAGGCATCGATCGACCTCGAGATCGCCGAGCGACGCGCCAAGAAAGACGCCCGATGACCCTCCGGTTTTCACCCGCCGACGCCTGCTGCACACCGGCCTCGCCGCCGCCGGTGGCCGTCGCGTACTGAACCGAGCCCGCTACTTCGGTGAAACCGCCGGCGCGGTGCGTTCGCGCAGCAGCGCCGCAAAGTTCTGCAGCTCGGCTGCATTGAGGTCCGACACTGCCCAAACCTGCATGCCGCCCTGGGCCCAATGCACCAGCTGGTAGCCCTGCCGCGCGGAGCGCACGGTCGGCTGGGCCTGGGCATCCGGCGCCGGCCACACGAACAGGTTGATGACGTGCGGGCCCGAGCGGTAGACCAGCGCCGCCACGGTGCGGCGGTCGAGGTAGTCGAGCCGCCCGCCCGTCAGCGGAAAACCCTCCGCCGCCAGGTCGACCACCGGCGGTGAGAAGTCGAGCTTGCCGGCGAACCACGGCTTCACCGTGTGCTGGTCGGACGAGGCCACGTCGGCCAGGTGCGAGGCCATCAGCGAGCGCACGTGGTTGGCGGTGACGCCTTCGGCGAGCGCATCCGCAGGCGGCACCGGTGTGGCGAGCAGCACCAGCGCCAGGCCCCAGGCCGTGGCCGCGCCGGTGGCGAACCCTGCCAACCCCTGCCACATGCCGCGGCGCTGCCGTATCGGGGCTGGGGCCGGTGCAACGACCGCCTCGGCACGCACCGCGCGCGCGACGCGCCCGGCCAGCCCCTCGGGCGGGGCGTGCCGCGTGGCATGGCGCCGGACCAGCGTGCCCAGTTCCTCGTCAGACATTGACATGGTGTGTCCTTCCTCCTGCGTCGCCGGGACGTTCGTCGCGCAGGCTCTCGCGCAGCATCGCCCGCGCGCGCGACAGCCGCGACATGACGGTGCCCAGCGGCACGCCCGCGATGCGCGCGATGTCCTCGTAGCGCATCTCCTCCAGCTCGCGCAGCACGATCACCTCGCGGTACACCGGCGGCAGCGCGTCGATGGCGGCGTTGACGCGCTCGCCCTGCACGCGCTGTTCCCATTGCCGCGCCGGATCGCCCGCGTCGGGCGAAGAAGAGGGCGCCGAAGCGGCCTCGCTGTCGCGCAGTTCGTCGAACTCGACCTGGTCGGCCAGCTGCCGGTTCTGCCGCATCCAGTCGTAGCATGCATTGCGCACGATGCCCAGCAGCCACGGCCGCGCGCTCTCGCCGCGCAGCCCGTCGAAGAAGCGGAACGCGCGCAGGTACGCCTCCTGCACCGCGTCGTCGGCCAGCTGGTCGTCGCGCAGGAGCCAGCGCGCCAGGTTCCATGCCGCATCCAGATGCGGCAACGCGGCGGCTTCGAACTGGCGTGTGCGGTCGGTCGACAGGCTCAAGGGCTCCTTCTTCCTGCATGACGTGGCAGCCCGGCGCTTTATTCCAGCGCTTTCCGAATTTTTTGCGGCCCGACTGGAATAAGCAGGGCATGCCATGCGTCATGCCCCTCAGGGATTCTGCTTGTTTCGCTTCTTTCCCAGGAGGTTTTCACCATGATCGCCATACCCGGCTTCGCACGCATCCTCGTCGTTCTTTCGGCCCTGGCGGCCTCGGCCGGCCCCGCGCTCGCGGCGGGCCCCAAGGCCTATGTCGGCAATTTCAAGGACAGCACGGTCAGCGTGATCGACACGGCTTCGGAGCGCGTCGTGGCCACGCTGCCGGTGGCGGCGGGGCCCGACGGCATCGTCCTCACGCCGAACGGCCGCACCGTGTACGTGAGCGGCTCCGGCGCCGCCGCCGTGAGCGAGATCGATGCCGCGAGCGACCGCGTGACGCGCGCCATCGACGTCGGCAAGGGTCCGCAAGGCCTGGCCATGACCGCCGACGGCAAGTGGCTGCTGGTGGCCGTCAACGGCGACGACCGCGTGGCCTTCGTCGACACCTCGGCGCACGGCGTGAGCGCCACCGTGCCGGTGCCCAAGCCGCACACCATCGCCATCCGGCCCGACGGCCGGCAGGCGTACGTTGCGTCGCAGGAGCCGGGGCACTTCGCGCTGGTGGTCATCGACATGGCGACGCGCGCCGTGGTCACGCAGATCCCGCTCGACAAGCCGCCGCGCGACCTGGAGTTCGGCCACGACGGCAAGGCGCTGTACCTCACGCTGGCCGGCGTGCCCGCAGTGCAGGTGCTCGACGCGGCCACCAACCAGTGGGGCGCGCCGATTCCCACGGGCGTGTCGCCGCACATCGCGCAGCACTTCGCGGGCATGGCGAACGGCGCGATCGTGGTTCAGGGCCCGGGCGAGGTCCTGCTGTTCGACCCGGCCACGCGCGCGGCGGTGCGCAGCATCGCCGTGGGCAAGCAGCCGCACTGGCTCGACCTGTCGGCCGACGGCAAGAAGCTGTGGGTCAGCAACGAGGGCTCCAACGACGTGAGCGTGGTCGACCTGGGCGGCGGCGCCATGCACACCGTGGCGGTCGGCAACGCGCCGCGCAAGATCGCCGTGCAGCACGTGGCCGCGTCGCAAGGCGCGCACGCGGGGGCCTCGACGCACGTGGCCATCCGCAACTTCGCCTTCGAGCCGGCGCAGATCAGCGTCAAGGCCGGCGAGCGCGTGACCTGGCAGAACGATGACGGCGCGCCGCACGGCCTGGTCTTCAAGGACGGTTCGGCGGGCGTCGACCTGCTGCTGCCCGGCAAGAATTTCTCCCGAGCCTTCGACAAGCCGGGCGTGTACGACTACGTCTGCTCCGTGCATCCGTACATGACGGCCCGGGTCACGGTGGCGGCGCGGTAGTGCCTGGTGCCGGTCGCAGCCAGGCCGATTGACAGGGGAGCGCGAACCCGACGACATTGCCGGGGATGACCGATGTCGATGTGAACCCCACCGCGTGCGAATGAAGAACGCGGCAATGAAACTCCCCCGCCGGCGCCTGCTGCTCGGCGGTCTCGCGGCCGCGTCGCTGGGCCATCCCTTCCTGAGGCTGAATGCGCAGCCCGCGTCCCGGGCGCTGTTCACGCTGGGCGTGGCCTCGGGCACGCCGAGTGCCGACGGCGTCGTGCTCTGGACGCGGCTGGCGCCCGAACCCCTGCAGGGCGGCGGCATGGGCGATGCGCCGGTCGAGGTGCGCTGGGAAGTCGCCGACGACGAAGGCTTCAGGCGCGTGGTGGCGAAGGGCACGGCCCACGCCACGGCCGACCTTGCGCACTCGGTGCACGTCGAGGTGCGGGGCCTGCGCCCGGGCCGTCCCCACTGGTATCGCTTCACCGCCGCCGGCACGCGCAGCCCCGTCGGCCGCACGCGCACCGCGCCGGCCGACGATGACGCCGCCGTGCAGCCGCTGCGCTTCGCCTTCGCCTCGTGCCAGCAGTACGAGGAGGGCTACTACGCCGCCTACCGCGACATGGCCGCGCAGCCGCTCGACTTCGTCGTGCACCTGGGCGACTACATCTACGAAAGCACGCGCGGCTCGCACAACGTGCGCCGCCACGAGGACGGCATTCCCACCGACCTGGCCGGCTTTCGCAACCGCTACGCGCTCTACAAGACCGACCCGCACCTGCAGGCCGCGCACGCGGCCTTTCCCTGGCTCGTGACCTGGGACGACCACGAGGTTGCCAACGACTACACCGACGACGTCTCGCCGCGCACGCCCGACCCGGCGCAGTTCCTGGCGATCCGCGCCGCCGCCTACCAGGCCTGGTACGAGCACATGCCCGTGCCCGCCTCCATGCGCCCGCGCGGCGCGGGCGCGACCATCTACGGTCGCCACCGCTTCGGCCGCATGCTCGACGTGATGCTGCTCGACGGCCGCCAGTACCGTTCGCACCACGCCTGCCTCCCGGGCCGCAGCACCAAGCCGCTGGTCGACTGCGCCGACCGGCTGCCCCCGGAGCGCAGCCTGCTCGGCATGCAGCAGGAGGCCTGGCTCGCTAACGAACTCGCCACGCCGCCGGCGCGCTGGACCGTCATCGCCCAACCCACCTTGCTCGCCGAAGCCGACCGCCAGCGCGGCCCCGGCCACGGCTACTGGATGGACGGCTGGGACGGCTATGCCGCCGCGCGCACGCGCCTGCTCGACGCGCTGACTGCCAACCCGTCGCGCGGCGGCGATGCGCTGGTGCTCGGCGGCGACGTGCACGCCTTCTGGGCCGCCGACCTGCGCCGCGCGCCGCAGGGCCCCGTGGTCGCGACCGAATTCGTCGGCGGCGCCATCACCTCCGAAGGGCCCAGCGCCGCCAGCGTGGCCCACATGCGTGCGAAGAACGAACACCTGCGCTATGGCCGCGCCGACAAGCGCGGCTACGGCCTTATGACGCTCGACGCGCGCGGCTGCGCCGTCGAGTTCCGCGCGGTGGACGACGAGAAGAACGCCGATTCGCCCGTCGCGACCATGGCCCGCTTTTCTGTCGAACGTGGCGCGCCTGGCGTGCACCTCGAATCCACCTGAATCTCCAGCGCCTGCAGGAAAGCGCGGCCGTGCCTATGATGGCCGCCGCCTCTTTCCCTCCCTCTCTCACCTTCTCGGAGCGAGCCTGCATGAGCATCCCCACCACCCGCCTGGGCCGTACCGGCCTCACCGTGTCCCGCCTGGCCCTGGGCACCATGACCTTCGGCCTGCAGACCGACGAGGCCGTGTCGCACCAGATCCTGGACAAGGCCGGCGACGCCGGCATCAACTTCCTCGACACCGCCGACGTGTACCCGCTGGGCGGCACCATCGAGACCACCGGCCGCACCGAAGAGATCATCGGCAACTGGCTCGACAAGCAGGGCCCCGCGGGCCGCCGCCGCTTCGTGGTCGCCACCAAGGCCGTCAACAAGGTCGGCCCCAACCCCTGGGACCAGGGCGCCTCGCGCAAGCACCTGCTCGACGCCATCGACCTCTCGCTCAAGCGCCTGAAAACCGACCACGTCGACCTGTACCAGCTGCACATGGACGACCGCGAGACCCCGCTCGAAGAAAGCCTGGAGGCGCTCGACGTCATCGTCAGGTCGGGCCGCGCGCGCTACATCGGCGTGTCGAACTTCCTGGCCTACCGCCTGGCCCGCGCGCTGGGCAAGGCCGAGCTGCACCGGTTCACGCGCTTCGTGTCGGTCCAGCCGCGCTACAGCCTGCTGTTCCGCGAGATCGAGCGCGAACTGCTGCCGCTCGCGGCGGAAGAGGGCCTGGGCGTGATTCCCTACAACCCGTTGGCCGGCGGCCTGCTCACCGGCAAGTACAAGCCCGGCGCCAAGCCCGAGGAAAACACCCGCTTCACCCTCGGCACCGCCGGCGGCATGTACCAGGACCGCTACTGGAACGACCGCAGCTTCGACACCGTCACCCAGCTGCACGCGCTGGCCGACGAAGCTGGCGTGCCGCTGGCCACGCTGGCCGTGGCCTGGGTCATGGCCAACCCGCTGATCACCGCACCGCTGCTGGGCGCCAGCCGCCCCGAACAGCTCGACGCCACCGTGGCTGCCGCCAGCTACACGCTCGACCCGGCGCTCAAGCAGAAGCTCGACGCGCTCACCGCCGAGTACCGCAAGGGCGACGCGCCCCGCTGAGCGAACGGGGGCTGCGGGCGCCCCGGATGGCCTGCGCGCAGTACGTGCTTGGGTCATGCGGGAGAATCGCGCCCGGCATGAGCACATCCCACACCCCCTCCCGGCGCGCCGCTCTGCGGCCCCTGGCAACGACCGAACGGCGGCCTGCAGCATGGCGCAGCTGATGTCGCTGCTGGTGCAGAACGCGATCCTGGTGGTGTTTGCCGCCAGCTTCGCCGCGCGCCTGGGCCTGCCCGTGCCGGCCGCGGCCGTGCTGGTCGTCACCGGCGCGCTGCTGGCGGCGGGCGACGTGTCGGTGGTCGGCGTGGTGCTGGCCGCCGTGATCGCCAACCTGCTGGGCGACGGCGCGTGGTTCTATGCCGGGCGCCGCTTCGGCTACCGCTTCATGCGGCTGCTGTGCCGCATCTCGCTGTCGCAGGACTCGTGCGTGCGGCGCGGCGAATCGCTCATTTCCGACTGGGGCGGCATGTCGCTCGTGGCCGCCAAGTTCGTGCCCGGCGTGTCCGTGGTGGCGCCGCCCATGGCCGGCGCATTGGGCATGTCGGTGCGGCGCTTTGTCGGCTTCGACATCGTCGCCGCGCTGGTCTGGACGGGCCTCTTCCTCGGCCTGGGCTGGCTCTTTCGCGACCAGATCCAGCAGGTGCTCGCCGTGCTGGCGCAGGCCGGCGGCATCGCCACCGCCGCGCTGGGCGTGGTGCTGCTCGTGATGCTCGCCGTGCGCTACTGGCGCCGCCGCGCCTTCGCGCGGCTCACCGGCATGCCGCGCATCAGCGTCGACGAACTGTTCGACCTGATGAGCGGCGACGTGCCGCCGCTGGTGATCGACGTGCGCGGCGAAGCCGGCGTGCAGGTCGACCCGCGCCGCATTCCGGGGGCGCTGTCGTACACCCTCAAGGCCCTGCAGCAGCGCAACCTGGACCTCACCATCGATCCCGACCGCGACGTGGTGCTGTACTGCAACTGCCCCAACGAGGTCTCGGCCGCGCAGGCCGCGCGCGTGCTGCTGGCGCGCGGGGCGCGGCGGGCGCTGCCGCTGACGGGGGGGCTGGATGCGTGGGTGGCTTCGGGGCGGCCTACGAGCCTGCACTGAAGGCGAACACTCAATCCAGGCGTGTCATGGGACACGACATGATCAATCGCTCTTCAAGCGGCGAGTTGGCCCAGTCGGGCAGGGCGCGGTTGCGGTACGACTCCATCGACTGGTAGCCCCGCACATCCCAGGAATAGGTACTCAGCCGTTGCACCTCGACCACCTTGTACAGGCAGTGGCGACTGGGAGACTGGAGGCGAAATGCGATCCGCTCGCCTTCTTCCTTGTCCAGCTCGTTGTCGAGAACCTCATAGCGCGCGGGCTTGCAGATGCTGAAGCTCGAGTTCCACTCGATGGTCTTGGTGCGCACATACAGGCCGCCTGAGCATGCGCGGCCTGTTCCGCTGAACTTCCCCGTGAACGGGGCGTCCGCAAGGGCGGTGCCTGGACTTGCCAGGACAAGCGCGACCAGCGCGAACGCTCGGCTCATCTGCATACCGCCTCCTTTGCCTTGCGCGCTGCGGGCAATGCATGGTCCATCTTCCGGGCGTAGTCTGGATCGCCGACGTTGTAGCGGGTGGCGATGCGCGATGGGGTGAGGGGCATCCATCCCGTGATGACCTTCCTGACCGCCGCCTTCTGGAACTTCAGCACCTGACCCGCCTTGAGCAGGTGCGCAGACGGATTGAGCTTCTTCATGACCTCCGGCGTGCTCCCTTGTGCCCTGGCGATTCTTTCAAGACTGTCGCCGTCCTTCACTGTGACCTCGTAGACCTTGTCGTCCGCGTTCAAGATGCTCTTGAACTCGAACGTTGCCATGCGCATCAGGAGATAGCCGATGCCCGCGCGAATGTTCGGAACCGGCTCGGCCCTGACCGAGCTGGCCGACAAGCTGACTCGCAGAGAAGGCGGAACGACCAGGTCACCACCTTCGCGGTCTCCGAGCAGCGCCATCAGTCCGGCGTCTTCGATGTGGCCGATCTGCATCGGCCTCGACTTCCAAGCGAGCGACTTGGCGCCGGTTTCCACCCACAGCATGGCCTTGACCACCTGCCAGTCCAGCGGGACATAGCCCGGTGTGCGTGAGAGGTGCATGTTGTATTCGTTGACCGCCGAGCGGATCTCGCAGTCATAGGCGTTCCATTGGTCGTCGGCCTTGTCGACGCCCTCGGCCCAGCTGTCAAAGCCCGTCCTCGGCCGGGGCGTCGGGTGCCTCTTGTTCGCAAGCCCCGAAGCCAGACGATGTGCGGTGTTGTCCATGCAGTCCTCCCTTTGTATGTAGTGCAGGTCCGGCTTTGTAAGCCGCTCCGTCAAGACACACTCGTATCGATCGTTACCCGAATGGGATTCCTCCACGGTCGGCCAGCCGGAAGCCCGCGCCGCCCCAGTGGTAGTCTCCCTCCCCGATGAACCTCCGCACCAAGATCGTCGCGCTGGCCGTTGCGCCCCTGCTGGTGGCGCTGGTGCTCGTGGCCCTGGCCGTGCGCCACCAGGAGCACGACCTGGCCCAGCGCGAGCGGGCGCTCATCGAGCGCAGCTACATGGCCCAGCGCCGCAGCGAGCTGCGCAGCTACGTCGACCTGGCCGTGAGCAACCTGCTGCCGCTGTACGAGTCGGGCCTGGACGACGAGGCCACGCGCACCGAAGCCCTGCGCCGTCTGGCCACGCTCAACTACGGCGACGACGGCTACTTTTTCGTCTACGACATGGACGGCAACTCGCTCATGCACTCGCGCCAGCCCGAGCTGGTCGGCCAGAACCTGTGGAACCTGCGCGATTCGCATGGCCGCTTCACCATCCAGGAGCTGATCAAGGGCGCGCGCGACAAGGGCGGCGCCTACGTCGAGTACGAATGGCGCAAGCCCTCCAGCGCGCAGATGGCGCCCAAGCTCGGCTACGTCACCGCACTGCCGCGCTGGAACTGGATGGTCGGCACCGGCCTGTACTTGGACGACATCCAGTCGACCATGGACACCCTCGACCGGCAGATGAACGCCAACGTCACCGCCACGCTGCTATGGATCGCCGGCATCGCCGCGCTGTGCCTGGGCGTGGTCAGCGCGGCCGGGCTGCTGCTCAACCTCAGCGAGCACCGCACCGCCGAAGCCAAGCTGCGCCTGCTCGCGCGCCGCGTGGTGCAGTCGCAGGAAGAAGAGCGCGGCCACCTCGCGCGCGAACTGCATGACGGCACCAGCCAGACGCTCGTGTCGGCCAAGCTGCTCATCGAATCGGCCGTGGAGCAGCTCGACCGCGCGCACCAGTCGCCGCCGCCCGCGCTCGGCAAGGCGCTGCAGCGGCTGAACGATTCGCTCACTGAGGTGCGCCGCATCTCGCACCGGCTGCGCCCCGCGCTGCTCGACACCCTGGGCCTGCCCGCCGCGCTGGAGCGCCTGGGCGCCGAGTTCGGTGAAGAAGGCGGCGTGGACGCATCCATCATGGTCGAGGGCGAACCCTTCGAGCTGTCGCAGGAAGCCAAGACCGCGCTCTTTCGCGTCACGCAGGAAGCGTTGACCAATGTGCATAAACACGCACGTGCGCAACAGGTGCACATCGCACTGAGCTTCGACGAAGAGGCCGTGCGCCTGGAGATCAGCGACGACGGCGTCGGCTTCAACGTCGAGGCCATGCAGCTCGACCCGCAACGCGGCATCGGCCTGCGCAACATGCGCGAGCGCATGGAGTCCATCGAAGGCCGGCTGCGCATGCGCTCGGGCCGGGGCCACACCTCCATCGTGGCCGAAGTGCCCGTGCGGCGCGCAAAGCCAGAATAGCGACCATGAAAGAAGACCCCGCCGCTGCTGCCGCTGCCCCCGTGGTCGTGCGCCTGTTCCTGGTCGACGACCACCCGCTGGTGCGCGACGGCCTGCGCGCGCGCCTGGGCGCCATGCCCGGCTTGGAGATCGTGGGCGAGGCCGGCAGCGCGGCCGAGGCGCTGGCACTCATCGGCCCCGCGCAGCCGCACCTCGTGCTCATGGACGTGGGCATGAAGGACATGAACGGCATCGAGCTGGCGGCGCTGCTGCTGCAACAACAGCCGCAGCACCAGCAGCCCGCGCCGCACATCGTGATGCTCAGCATGTACGACAACCCCGAGTACGTGCAGAAGGCCCTGCAGGTCGGCGCGCGCGGCTACGTGCTGAAAGACGCGCCGGCCGCGGAGATCGTGGCGGCCATCGAGGCCGTGTCGGCGGGCGGCACCTTCTTGAGCCCGGCTGTGTCGAAGAAACTCTTTCGCAACCAGACCCCGCGCCCGCTGCTCACGCCGCGCGAGAGCGAAATCTTGAGCGCGCTCGGCCGCGGCGAATCGAGCAAGCAGATCGCGCGCGACCTCGGCCTGAGCGTGCGCACCGTGGAGGCGCACCGCCAGAGCATCAAGCGGCGCCTGGGCATCGAAGGGCAGGCGGAGCTCATCAAGTACGCGGTGGAGCACGCGCGGGAGTTCGGCGGGCAGGGCTGAGGCGCTGCTTTCGATGCGGGGCTCGGTCCCTGCTTTCAGGGCCTGACTGTCAGGGCTTTGTGAATCGCCGCTGCCGCAGCGCGATTACTTGCGCGAACCGCGCATTCCTCGGCGAAATTTCTCTCTGTGCCGGGCGGGACTTCTCTACAGTGAATGCCCCTGTGATGAAACGACCCGCCATGTGGGCGAGGAGGGCAGCACACACCACACCACGGACCACTGACTGATTGAGCGAATGAATGAACCGCTTCGCCTCACGGCGGGCCACCGATGCAGATCGATCGATGCGAACGTGAGGCACAAAAGGCGACGGCCACGGTGCGCGAACACCATGACCGTCTAACCAAGTGACGTGCAATCTTTGAGAAGGAGCACAACAAATGGCTAAACGAATTATGGCCCGCGCTACCGCGCCGGCCTCTCCCCACGCGACCACCCCCAGCGCAGCAGACCTGCTGGAATGCAAGCTGGAACAACTGAACTCACTGCTGTGGTGTTGCCACGGCGCCGGCGATGGATGGTTCGAAGATGCGGGGGCTGGGCATCGGGACAACCTGCTTTGGATCGCTTCGGATTTGGCGCGGGATGCGGCGGCGTTGTTTCAGGAGAGTGGGGGAGGGTGAGAGCTTGGCCCCGGTATTGGATATCGGGGCGGCTGCTTCAGACTGACAGCGGTCGATCGACACGATGCACTTGACCGTCCAATTCATACCCAAAGTCGACATTCGATTCGGGTGACCGGTTGCTCGGATTCCACGTTGCTTAAAGTTGAGTGCGGCGTTATGTTGGCCGCATGAAAGAGACCGGGCGACCCGAAGGAGAAATCTTTGCTGAGCTGGCTGCGCTGTGCGTTCAGCCTGGGTTCGTCCATGCGCTGGCATTCATCTGCTTTCGCGACAACATCGTTCTCTATGCCGGGAACATGGTGGAGAAGGACGTACAGAATCTGTTCGATCCTTCGCGACTGATTCGCACGGAGATCAACACACTCTTTGGTTTGATGATCAAGGCAGAGGTCACGTGGGAGCTGCCCGCGGCTGAACAGTTACAGCAATACTTGGACCGCAGCTACCAACTGCTCGAGGAACTTCACGGTGCGCTCTCCAGCGAGTTCACGAAAGACTTGACCCCTGAGTTGATTGCCAGCGAAGGCTTCAATCCCTTCCGAAGTGGCAAGGTGTTGCGCGAGCCGATCTTCTACAGCGGTGAGTCGGCCTACAACTTTCAGTATCGCGCGCTGGCGCCGCGCAGGTACGGCGCAGACGCCGATTGGCTGCGCAAGCACCGTGGCTTCGACATGGCGCAAGCTGCAGCCGTGGCGAGCGCGGTGGAGCGCGTGCACACGGACCACTTCGAGCGCGGTCGTCAGCAGATCGCTCAGCTGCCTCCCGATCAGTGGTCGATGTTGCCCTTTTTCATCATTTCCTCGGAGGACGTTGCCACAACCTCCGGCATGGACTCCGACGTTGTGACGCATGTGCTCGATGCATTCACGTGCTCACCAGCGGAGCGCAACGCGGGATTTCAGACGCTGAACGACTTCAACATCGTCAGCTCGACCCCACTCCTGCGCGCGCCAGACGGACGCTATCTGTCGCTGCAGGCATACGGTTTGGCTGAGGCGCTTTACGACTCGCCGTTCTATTGGATGACCGCGGACAAGCCGTACCGTCCCACGCTCGCCAAGAACCGAGGCGATTTCACCGAGGCGTTTGTCACCGAACGCTTGGCACTGGTTTTCGGAGAAACGCGAGTGTTTCGGGGGGTGGACATTCATGCGGCAAAGGGCATCAAGATCGGTGAGATCGACACCCTTGTGGTCTGGGGGAACAGAGCCATCGTCGTTCAAGCCAAGTCCAAACGGCTCACGCTGGAAGCGCGCAAAGGCAACGATCAGGTGATCCAGGACGACTTCCGCAAGGGCGTTCAGGAAAGCTACGACCAGGCAATCACATGCGCGAACTGCTTGGGTAACGCGGGGTATGCGCTACAGGCCGCAGATGGAAGAGTCGTGGTGCTTCCTGATTCGCTGGAGGAGATCTACCCGGTCTGCGTCGTCAGCGACCACTATCCGGCGCTGAGCTTTCAAGTGCGTCACTTTCTCGAGGTCGTGCAGGCACAGCGAGTGATGTCGCCCATGGTGATGGACGTTTTCGCGCTGGACGTGATGACGGAGATGCTGCAGTCGCCGCTTCAATTCTTGAGCTACCTCAATCGACGTGTTGTCTACGGCGACAAATTGTTGGCATCGCAGGAACTGACCATCTTGGGCTACCACCTTCACAAAAACCTATGGATTGAGCCTGAGATAGGGATGATGCAACTGGCCGATGACTTCACTGCCGGATTGGACATCGCGATGCAAGTGCGTCGTATGGGCATCGAAGGGGCTGCGATCCCTCCGGGCATTCTCACTCGCCATCACGAAGCCACCACTTTGGGAAATGTGATTTCGCAGATTGAAGATCGCCCGGACCCGGCGACCATTGATCTGGGCTTCCTGTTGTTGGCAGTCAGCGGAGACACAATAAAGCAAGTGAGCCGCGGCATCGACAAACTGGCTGCAGCGGCGCGCGCCGACGGCCGGCATCACGACCTGACGGTCGCGTTCGGCGAGGGTGAGGCCGGTTTGACGATTCACATCAACACCGATCCCCGTGTCGACGCCATGGCCACTCTGCAAACGTACTGCGGCCTGCGCAAGTATAAGGAGCGCGCGGCGAAATGGTTTGGGCTGTGTCTGCGGCCTCAGGATTGCGGCATCCGCTTCGGCGTTACGCTCGTCGCGCCTTGGGAGCCGGACGATGCGATGGAAAGGGAGACGCAAGGCATGCAGGATGCCCGCGCGGGTACGCAGGCCTTGGCCCAATTGATCGACGCGAAAAGGGCCCGTCGGATCAAGATCGGGCGCAACGACCCCTGTCCCTGTGGAAGCGGCCTGAAGTACAAGCGGTGCCATCTCCGCTGAGCGAGAGTCGCCGATCCCGCGTTCTATGCGCGCGGCGCGTGGGCATCGCCGCCGCCCCGCCGAGAGCGCCGAGGACACAAAGTAGCAAGGTGGTGGTGGCGAAGAAGGCCGCGGCTCCATCGAACGAATTGCTAGATGAGCCGCAGTTGTTCTATATAGATCATCCGCAGTTGCCCGGGCTAAGACAAATCTTGGCGGGACAACGGACTGCTCCTGCAGGTCCGCTGATGAATTTCGCCCGAAGACCTCGCGACAGCGACCAAAAGGTATGACGGCTGTACAGTGGCTCGAAGATGCCAGCGGACAAACGGGAGATCGAATGCTTCAGATCGCAACTGGAAAGCTATTTGCCGAAGCAGCGGGCAGAGAGAACCTCCTTCGAGGAATGCTCTACACAAATTCCATCTTTGCCAGGGAAGAGGTAATCGAGACCGCCGCCGGTAGACTGCTGCCATCGTCAAGCTACGCGATACGGCCCAATGTGCTGGTCTATGAGTTGACGGAACGCATGGAGGGCGAAGCGCGCAAGCCGGGAGTGCTTGTCTCATCCGGCGTCGAGCCGTATCTGCAGGACTATTCAGTAGTTGCCTCCTTTGCGTTGAACTGCGTTTGCACGCCGGACGTTGACTTAGCCCGCAGGTTGACCAGCGGTCAGCGCGGTTTGGCGACGAGGATCGCTCCGCAAGCGCTCGTGATGCGATTCTTCGATGCGGAGATTTGGTGCAAGCCAGAGGAGCGGGAGTTCTTGGGAATATTTGTTGGCAAACTCATTGACTTACCGCGTCGTACTTTTCTGGGCGTCATGCGTGCGCTTCGGACCTACGTCAACGCAATGCACCGCATTGCCGACGATCTGGAGCTGGCCTACACGTTGCTCGTGGCCTCTGTCGAATCGCTGGCTCAGGACTTTGACGGGCATAAGGGTGACTGGGATTCGTTTGATCCGCGCAAGCGCAAGGCGATCGATGAGGCGCTCTCAGAGGCGGACGACCAGGTAGCAACGCGCGTCAGAGCGGCGCTTCTGAGCGTTGAGCACGTTGCACTAGGTCGCCGCTTTCGGGAGTTCGTGGTTTCTCATGTCTCCCCCACGTATTTTCGACAAGCGCCACCTGGCGCGCATGTGGGCCTGCTCCTTGGGAAATCTGATTTGGTCGAGGCACTTGGGGCGGCCTATCAATCTCGATCCAAATACGTTCATCAACTGCGCCGCTTGCCCGACCTGTTGACGATGGGCCACTGCCATGGCGAGACGGCGATCGAAGGTCGCACCACCCATCTGACTCTTGAAGGCCTCTCACGTTTGATGCGCAATGCCATTATTGAGTTCGTCATGCGTCAACCCGCCATAAAGCAGGAGCCCTATAACTACCACGGCGAGCGAAGCGGCGTTGTTCAACTCCGTCTAGCAGCTCAATATTGGGTTGGCCGCGCTGACGGAGACCTTCAGATGGCTGGCCGCAACAAGCTCGAGGGTTTCCTGGATCAGCTTTCATCCTGCCTGTTGCTGGAGCCCAATGCGGCATTGACTGATCTGAAATCAGTGCTGCTGGCTGCAAACGCGTTCGTACCCCGCATCGAGAGACGTCTGCGGTTGCCTTATTTGGCGCTGCACTTTCTTTTCAACCTGCATGCCTCCAAGCAAGATGCAGTCGAAACGCCGCTAGAGATAGATACCTTGATCGAGCAAGAACTCGATGAGCCATCGTCCGAAGCTTTGATCGCTCATGCGGTGGCCGGAGTGACCGTCCCCTGGTCGCTTGAGATCCATCGAGCGACTCTGCACTCATATCTTCGTCGGCGCGCGGCGGAAAACGGATTGAGATTTCCTCGACTGTTCGAGGCCGCACTTTCCTTAGAGCTGGCTGAGCGACTTCGACTCAGCGGCGATATGGAAGGATGCCGCGAAGTCGTGGCTTCCGCCGTCGAAAGCCATCCCGGAAACTCGAAGTTGTCGGAGTTTGAGCAGAATCTGCAGGCCACCACTCAGATAGTTTGGCGCGATATTCTGTTGCCGCAGCCACCGGCAAAACAAGACGCCTAGCGTTTGCCCAGACAACATTGACTCAAAAAAATCCTAAGAGCCGGGGACACGCGCAACATCGTCGTTTGACCCTCAGTTCTATCTCCCAAGTTCCAGAAAGCCAAAGCTTCTGACTTACGCGTTTTTTCCGCAGAGCGTTGACGGCGGATTTCAGACATCTACCTTCGAGGCGCAGGCGCTTGCTGTGGCTCAAGCGTGTGTCGAGTTTCAGATCAAGCTTGGCTTCCGCAAAGTAGTCGTACCGACGCGTTTCATCGATCAGATGCTCACTGACTACGCTGACCGTCAACTGCAGTTCACCGTTGAAGCATTCATGGAAGCAGCAAGTGGGGAGGCATTGCTCAATCCACATGGGGGGCGACGCGAACGTCGGTATTGGGTCGAAAGCTGCCCTCGATCCAGAGTTGCTGATCGACCGCAACCGCTGCATTGCCGACATTGCGGAACTACGAAACGGATCTGAGCGATCTTGCTTTGATACCCTGTAAGTTGTACCTGCCCGAAGCTTCTCGTGATGCCCGACCTCCCTTTCAGCCCCGCCGCCGACCGCAACAAACAACCCATCCTCGATGCCCTGACCCGCATCCTTGGTGAGCGCGGCACCGCACTGGAAATCGCCTCCGGCACAGGCCAGCACGCCGCCTGGTTCGCCGCCGCCATGCCTTCATGGACCTGGCAGCCCACCGACGCAGACGCCCGTTCGCTCCCCGCGATCGCCAGTCGCGTCGAGCACGCCGCGCTGCCCAATCTGCGTCCGCCGCTGCTGCTCGACGTGATGGCGCCGCAGTGGCCCTCGCAAGGCCCCGCGTTCGCTCAAGAAGGCAAAGAAGAGGAAGAAGAGTTCGACGCCATCTACTGCGCCAACATGCTGCACATCGCACCTTGGCCCACCTGCGCCGCGCTGATGGCCGGTGCCGCGCGGCATCTGCGTGCCGGCACCGGCGTGCTGATCACCTACGGGCCTTACTTCGAAGACGAAGCACAGCACGGCCCCACGGCGCCGAGCAATCTGGCGTTCGACGAAGACCTGCGCGCGCGCAATCCCGCGTGGGGCATTCGTCGTCTCGACGACGTGGTGGCAGAGGCGCACCGCGTCGGCCTCGCATTGCGCGAGCGGCACGCGATGCCTGCGAACAACCTGCTGCTGGTCTTCGGCTTCAGCTGATGGCGATGAAGGGCGAGGGCGTTGTCGCCCGCCAAGGGGCTCTGCATTGCGATCCGGCCCACTCGCGCTAGAGTCGGGCCACGTCCACAAGACCGGCCTGCGCCCATGCTCGACACACCATTGCCGACGCCTCCTCATTCCCCCGCATCGCTGTCGCTGCTGCAGCAGCGGCTCCTGTTCCGACTGATTCCCGCCGTCACCGCCTGCCTCCTGGCCATCGGCTGCGCGAGCCCGCCGCCCGCGCGCGCGCCCGGTGGTTCGGTGCCCAGCAGCAACATCCCGCCGCTGACGTCGGAGCAGTCGAACAGCATCACGATCCATGCGCTGGGGCTGGTCGGCACGCCGTACCGCTACGGCGGCAATTCGCCCGAGGGCGGGTTCGATTGCAGCGGGCTCATCGGCTACGTGTACCGCCACAGCGTGGGGCAGGTGCCGCCGCGCACGGTGTCGCGCATGGCGGGCTTCGGCCGGCCGGTGCCGATGTCGGAGCTTCGCTCGGGTGACCTGGTGCTGTTCGGCTCGGCGTCGCCCACGCATGCGGGCATCTATGTGGGCGACGGGCGCTTCGTGCATGCGCCGTCTACGGGCGGCGAGGTGCGGCTCGACCGGCTCGACGGCGTGTACTGGTCGCGCCAGCCGACGCAGGCGCGCCGGCCCGGCTGATCCGACGAACCTGGCTCGCGCGTTAGGCGCGCGGCGACCGCACGTGTTCCGGCCGCACGCCGATGCCCACGGCGCGCGCGGGCAGGGTGCGCAGCCACGGCCAGCGCCCCAGCAGGCGCAGGGGCCAGGGCATGGGGCGGGGCGCGGTCGATGCAGCCGCCTTGCGGCTGAGCACGGGCATCAGCACGCGGTCTTGCACGAGGCGCTGCGCGGCCTGGGTGACGCGCACGGGCCATTCGCGGCGGCGCTGCAGCTGGGGCAGCAGGTTGTCGATCTCCTTGTCGGTGGCGCTGCCGGCCAGCGACGCGGCCAGCAGGTTGGCGGCGGCCACGGCGTCCTGCACGGCGAGGTTGATGCCGACGCCACCCACGGGCGACATGGCGTGCGCGGCGTCGCCGATGCACAGCAGGCCGGGGCACGACCACGATTCGAGCCGGTCGACGCTCACTTCGAGCAGCTTCACGGCCTCCCAGTCGGGCAGGGCCTCGGGCAGGCGGGTGGCAAAGAAGGGCGCGATGCGCGCGATCTCGGCATGGAAGGCGGCAATGCCGCGCGACTGCAGTTCGGCGCTGCCGCCCTTGCGGATGACGAAGGCGCATTGCCAGTAGTCGCCCCGGTTGAGCGTCACCAGGAGGTGGCCCGCGGCGATGTGGCCGCCGGTGGCTTCGGGGTCACCGGGGCGCTTGGGAAGGCGCATCCACAGCACGTCGATGGGCGCGCCGTAGCTGATGTGCGGCAGCGCCGCCGCGTCGCGCAAGGTGGAGTGGCGGCCGTCGGCGGCCACGATGAGGGAGGCGTGCAGCTCGATGTCCTTCGGGCCGCCGCTGTCGGGGCTGCGGGCGCCGACGCGCACTTTCACGCCGTTGACGCGGCCCTTGTCCTGCAGCAGGCCGATGGCCTCGGCGTCGGTCCACAGCTCGAAGCCGGGGTAGCGCCGCGCCTCGTCGCACATGAAGTCCAGGAACTCCCACTGCGGCATGAGCACGAGGAAGCGGGCGTGCGTGGGCAGCCGCCTGAAGTCGGCAATGGTCACGCCGCGGCCTTCGTAGGTGCCGCGCAGCTCTTCGATGCGGTTGTGCGGGCGCTGCAGGAAGGCGTCGAGCAGGCCGAGCTCGTGCAGCACTTCGAGGGTGGAAGGGTGCACGGTGTCGCCGCGGAAGTCGCGCAGGAAGTCGAGGTGTTTCTCGAGCACGACGACGGGCACGCCCGCGCGCGCAAGCAGCAGGCCCAGCACCATGCCGGCCGGGCCGCCGCCGGCGATGCAGCAGCGGGGCGACGTGGTGGGCGCGGGCGCAGAGGTGGTGTGGGTGTCCATGGCTCCGATCGATCCGGTCGCGCCGTGGGTGGCGTGGCCTGTGGGGTGCGCGGTGCGTGCACCCTGGGTGCATGCACTGCGCGGCCGGACCGCCGGGGCCCGGACCTCAGGGCAGCGTGAAGCTCACGCGCTGGGCGATGAGCACGCCGTCGACCACATGGTCGCCGACAACGGTCACGCGCTTGCCGTTGCCCAGGTCTGCGGCGGTGCCGTTTTCGAAGATGGTACCGGAGCCGCTGGCATCCACGCGCTGGCCGCGCACGGTGAAGTCGGCGGCCGACCGGTAGCCGCCGATGGCGCCGATCACGGTGAACGACACCGGCCCGCCGGTGCCGGGCACGTGGCGGATGCGCAGTTTCTTGACCACGAGCACCTGGCTCGAGAGGAAACCGTCGACCTCCACCTTCACGCCGTTGCCGATGGAGCCGCTGGGCCCGCCGGTGATCTGGGCGTTGCGCGCGTCGATCTTGTTGCCGAGCACGCGGAAGTCGCCCAGCGCGGCGAAGTCGGTGACCACGCCGGCCAGCTGCAGCGCGATGCCGTCGGCCGAGGGAATGGCGTACCAGCCCTGCACCTGGGTGGCGGTGAAGCGGCCGGCGGCCGGTGCCGCCGTGCCGCGCACGCGGACGAGGGCGCCGTTGGCCAGGCTCGCGGCATCGATGCCGGGGCCGAAGGCCGCGCCGCCGAAGTCGACGGTCAGCAGGCCGAGCGTGAACTGCTGGGTGCCGCGGTCGAGGTTCTGCACGGTGCCGGTCGCCAGCGGGGCGGTGGTGGCGGGCGCCACCAGCACGCGCGTGGCGCGCAGGATGCCCGGCGCGGCGGGCAGGCCCCACACCTGCACCACGGCGCCGTCGACGAGGTCGCCGGTGCCCTTGGCGTCGCCCCAGACGGTGGCGTTGTCGGTGGTCACGCGGGCGCCCATGACGGTGAAGCTGCCGTCCTTCAGGTCGATGGCCGACACGGCGCCGCGCAGCTCGGCGGCCGAGACGACGGTGGCGGCGATGCCGCTGGTGAAGTTGGCGTCGACCTTGCCGGCGATGCGCGCGCTCATGCCGATCTGCAGCTCGGTGGTGTCCTCGAGGCTGAAGGTGGCGCTGTCGGTGTTGTAGCGCAGGCCGTTGAGGATCACGCTGCCCAGGCCGTCGGCCGCGCCGATGCCGGCGGCGTCGGCGGTCACGCCGGTGCCGCCGGAGCCCACGCCCGAGCCGTCGCCGTTGGTGTTGCTGGCGGTGCTGTCGCCGCCGCCGCCGGTGCCCGTGCCGGTCCCCGTGCCGTTGCTGCCGCTGGAGCCTGCGGCGTCACCCGAACCGGCGCTGCCGTCGCCGCCACCACCATTGCTGCCGGTGCCGTTACCGGTGGCCGTCGTGCCGGGCACGCCGAAGCCGGTCGTGCCACCGCCGCCACCGCCGCCACCGCCACCGCCGCCTCCGCAGGAGAGAAGCAGGGCCATGGCGCCGGCAATCAGCAGGCCGCGCGCCAGTCGCAAGGAGGGGGAGATCGTGGTCATCGGGCAGGCTCGTTGTTCTTTGGCGCGCGAGGGGCGGGCGCGCCTTCTTCGTCTTCGTAGTACGTGTAGATGCCGACGCGGATGCGCGCCTTCGTGGTGGCCTTGGCCTCGGGAGGCACGCGGTCGACGGCCTCGGTCATCTCGCGGGCCAGCTCGTGGTGCAGGCCGGCCCAGCGCTCGCGCACGAGGCGCTCGATGGCCGTGCAGTCGGCCAGGGAGAGCCCGCGCGCGTACACGGCGCGCTCGAGCATGCGGGGCTTGTCGCCCAGGGTGTTGGAGACGGCGGCCAGCAGGTGGTCGCGGCCGTTGTCGCCCAGGAAGGCGAGCATCGACTGCAGGTCTTCCACCGGCACGAAGCCGTCGGCCGTGAGTTCGGCGCTGCCGTCGCTCTCGGCCACCATCTGCAGGCGCACCAGTTCGTCCAGGATGGTGCGGTGGTGCACGTTGCCCCGACTGGCCAGTCGGGCCACGCGCTCGAACGAGGGCCCGTCACCCTCGGTGACGACGGGCAGGCGGCGCAGGGTGTCGTCGTCGGTGGTCATCTGTAACCACAACGTAAAAGTCTTGGCAGCCGCTGACAGCTCGGTGTGGGGCAGCGGATCGACGGTGGCGCGGACCTTGGCGGTGACGACCTTGCGGTTCAGCCCGGTGGTGACCGAAATCTGGCTGAGGTTGGGTTTGGTCACGCCCTGGCCGCGCCAGGTGCGCTGGGCTTCCTCGATGAGCAGGTCGCGCAGCAGGGCTTCGAGGTGCGGGTGCTTGACGCCCATGGCCAGCGCCAGCCGGACCACGGGCCTGAGGATGCGAGCGCAGGCGGCAAGGGCCCAGTCCAGCCGGTGTTCCATGAATGCGGGAGCGTTGTTCCTGGTGAAGGTCGTCAAGGCAAGAAAGGCGGGACCGGCGCCCGGGCTTGCCACAGGGCCTTATTGTCGTTCGTCCGGTGGACCCCCTCGGCTGGCCGGGGTCAGGTCGCGGCACAGGTGCCGCCGCTCGACCGGGTGACGGTGGTGCGCCCCGTGGCGCTGATGCTCACGGCGCGCGACGGGTCGGCGCTCGGGGTGGCTCGGCAGATGGTGATGCGGCTCTGGCCCGCGCCCAGGCCGGTGGCCTGGAACACGACGGCGCTGGCGCCGCCGGCCTCGCGCAGCCGGTAGCCGCTGGCGGCCGCGGGCTCGACGCGCAGCACCTGCGTGTCGCTGCGCACGATCCAGCCGGCTTCCCACTGCCCGTTGGTGCTGCAGCTGGTGCCGTCGGCCGAGGCGCACAGGGTGATGGGGGCGTTGCGCTTGATGGCCTCGCTGCGCGCCAGCTGGGTGCCCGCGACCAGCGCGGTGGCGTAGCTGCTCAGCCGCGTGGACAGCCGGATGCTGTCGAACGAGGGCACGGCGATGGCGATCAGCACCACCAGCACGGCCAGCGTGACCATCAGCTCGATGAGCGTGAAGCCGCGCGCATGGGCGCGTGCCGGGGCAGGACGAACGTTGCGCATGCGGAAGGGCTCGGCGTTTACTTCTGGATGAACCAGTAGACCCGGCCCTTGGGCTGCTTGAACGCGGCCTTGGGCGCGGTGCCCTTGGGGCTGAGGAAGGAGTCGGGGTTGGCGCCGATCACCACGTCGCGCATGCCGCCATCGCCGTCCAGCTGCACGCGGCCCACGACCGGCGTGGGCGCCAGGCCACCGCCCACCACGTTCTGGAAGCGTCCGTTGGTGCCCTGGGCGGCCGCGTTGACGTACGACACGTTGTAGACCCGCGCGGTGCCCAGGTCGGCGCGGCACGACTGCGTGTTGGGGTTGGTGGGCGTGTGGGTGTTGAAGGTGGTGGTGCCGTAGGCGGTCACCGAACCGGTCACGACCTGTTCGCCGGCGGCGAGCCCGAGGTACCAGCCCTTCCTGGTGGCGAGGTCGGAGGAGGTCGGCGTGCTGGCGTCGGTGATGGCCTGCAGCGAGGCGTGGCACAGCAGCCCGTTGCCGGTGCCGCAGCGGTCGACCTCGCTGGTCAGCCAGGTGGCGTCGGTGGGCTTGTCGACCAGCATGTAGAAGCGGTTGGCCACGCCGAGCGCGGCGCTGTAGTAGCGCAGCGGCTTCTCGCGGTCGCCCGAGCCCAGCAGCACGACGTAGGCGCCGTTGTCGGTCACCACGTCGGGGCCGAACATGAACTTGCGGTTGGGCGTGCAGGTGGTCACGGTGTCGCAGCCGAGCGAGGCGATCTGGGTCAGGGTCCAGGCAGAAGGCGCCGCGCTGCCGATGGCGATGCGGTACACGTTGCCGCCCAGGTCGGCGGCATAGGCGATCTTGGCGACGCCGAGGGTGTCGGTGACCACGGTGACTTCGCCGGCCACGGGCCGCGCGGTGGTGAACACCTGGAGCTGCGCGCCGGTGTCGGCGTCGAGCACGTAGATCCGGTTGCCCTTCACGCCGGTGCCGCAGGCCTGGGCGGCGGTGCTGGCGTCGACGTCTTCGCACTTGTCGTAGCCGCCACCGAAGACCAGCAGCGGGCTGTTGCCGCTGCCGTAGCCGGCGGCGCGCAGCACCTTCGGCGCCGACCAGGTCTGGCCGATGCCATCGAAGCCGGTGTCGCAGCCGGTGTCGTCGTTCTGGTTGGGGCAGCCCTTGCGCCACTTCAGCGTGGGGGCGGCGGGCGACGAGACATCGAAGGCGTACACCAGCCGGCCGCCGCGGCGCATGCTGGCGTAGAGCCAGGCGGTGCTGCCCTGGCGGTAGGCCGCGACCGCGCCGTCCATGCCGTAGGGCTTGGGCGCCACCGCGCCCGCGCTGACGGGCAGGCCGGGGAAGTTGATGCGCGTGGTGTTGTCGTACAGCCGCTTGAGGCTGCCGTAGAACTCGGGCGGCATGAACGACCACAGCTCGGAGCCGGCCGCGGCCCCGCCGATGGCCGTGTTGCGGTTGCCGTTGATGGCGCGCAGCACGCCGTCGTTGCCGCCGTAGAACACCACCACCTGGGGCGCGGCGTCGGTGCCGTAGTTGATGGCCACCGGGCGCGAGTGCACCACGTCGCCGTGCACCGAAGGCCGCATGGCGCTCGAAGGCACGGGGTTGCCCTGGGCGTCGGGCTTCTCGTCGCCCTTGTTGTCCAGGCCGCGCGCCCAGTTGATGAGCTTGGTGCGGTCGGCGGTTGCGGCGACACCGAGTGCGGCCATGGTGATGGCCGTGTTGCCGTCGTCGAAGGTGGTGAGCGCGGTGCAGCTGCCCGCCGCGCAGGTCTTCATGTTGCGCACGGCCGGCACGATGCCGCGCAGCATGTGGCCCTGCGCGCCTTTCTCGACCACGTTGCCGTCGGGGCTGTCCGCCGCGCGTTTGTTGATGCAGTCGCCGGCCGGCCGGAAGCTCCAGTAGGCGTCGCTGTCGCTGGCGGCGGGCGTCCAGAAGCTGCGCGCGCAGGGCGCGATGAAGCCGGTCTGGTTGTTTACGGCGTTCTTGTCGTCGGCGTCCTGCAGGATCAGCTGGCTGCTGCCGTCCAGCCCGAGCTTGTATTGCTTGAGGTTGCCGTTCCAGCGCGGAAAGGCGTTCTCGTCGGGGCGGAACATGCCGACGAACACCTGGTTCAGGTAGGTGCCCTGGGTGTTCACGCTCACGGGCAGGCTCACCGAGGAGAACACGCTGTTGACCGACTGGATCTTGCTGAAGATGTCGTTCAGCGCCTCGCCGAGCGCGGCGCCGAGCTGGGGCTTGTCCGAGATGTCGTAGTACTCGCCGTTGCTTTGCTTGGCCATGCTCTGCAGCAGCGCGCTCCAGCCCGGGCCCTGGCCCTGCGTGGCCTTGGCGGCCTCGATGGTGTAGACCTTGACGCCCATGCTGGTCTGCAGGAAGCGCGCCCATTCGTCGGCCGTGCTCTCCTGCGAGCCGCTGGTGGTGAGCGTGATCTGCGTCGGGTCGCCGCCGGCGGCGCGCAAGGCGTCGCTGGAGAGCTTGCTGTCGTTGTTGTTGTCCTGCGCCGCGCCGTTGCTGATGTAGATGACGAAGGTGCCGATGCAGTTCTCGGTGCTCGGGCCGACGTAGGTGCCGGCGTTGACGCTGGCCAGGGCGTTGCGCGTGAGCGCGTAGATGGCCTTGGATGCCGTGGTGCCGCTCACGTTGCCGGTGTAGTCGGCCTTGACCTTGCCGTTGCCGGCGATGGGCGCGGCGCTGGCCAGGTAGCGGTAGACCTCGGCCATGGTCTTGCCGGCCTTGCCGCCGTTGGACTTGTCGGCGATCTTGTCCAGGCTGCGGATCAGGGCGCCGTATTTCGACTTGGTGTCGCCGTCGAGCGTGCGCACCGCAGCGCGCACGTAGCCGCCGTCGCTGTTCGAGTTGCCCTGGCCGGTCTCGGTGAACATCATCAGGCCGACCTTGAACTTGTTGGCCTCCAGGCTTTCGAAAGCGCTGGCGAGCGCGGTCATCTCGGCGGAGAAGGGCTGGTTCCAGTTGGCCGTGTTGTCCAGCACGAACAGCACGTTCGGGGCCTGCGTGGCGCTGGGGTTGTAGCCCACGAAGAGGTCGATGTCCTCCGCCTGCGCGGCCTGCAGCGGCAACGCGAGCAGCACGGCGGCCCACAGCGTGGTGAGTAGTTTCCTTGTCATGGCGGGGACCCGTTCATCGTCGTGGTTCAAGAGGGGGCCGCCGCGGGCGCGGCCGGCGTGGCGGGCGCCGGCGGCGCGCACAGCGCATCGAACTGCGCCTTGTTGAGCAGTGCCCGCACGCCCTGGCGCACGGAGGTCGAGATGCCGGTGGCGCCAGAGGTGACGTCGGTCACGGTGGTGCTGATGTCCCACACGGCGTTGTATTGGTCGGGCAGGGCGCCCAGGCCCGAGCCGCTGCTGGACGCGCCGCCGGTGATGCCGCCCGGGCCCGTGCTGCCGCCGCCGCCGCTGTCGACCGCCTTGGTGGCGCGCACGCACACAGGCGGGGCGACGACGACCTTGTAGTCGTCCACGCCGTCGTTGTTGATGTCGACCATGCTCACGGTGCCTTGTGGTGGCGCGAGCGACGGGGTGCCGTCGCTGCCGGGCACCAGCAGGCTGGCCGCGACTTCCTCGATCGCGCGGTTGGCGGCGGCCACGGCTTCGTTGCGGGTCTGCAGGTTGCCCACGGCCTTGAGGTTGGCGCCGCTGAGGTTGAAGGCGGCGGTGACCACGAGCGTGATCAGCAGCAGCATGATCATCCCGATGATCAGCGCGGCGCCGCGCTGGGTTGGGGCGGGGCGGCCGGCGTGCGCGCGTGGCTTCATGGCGTTTCCCTGCGGCCGGTGACGTTGGTCAGGCGCACGGTGGTCGCGAACGCGTGCCGCTTGTAGTGGTCGTTGAACGGCCCCAGCGTCGCGGCGCCCATCTGGTAGGTGCGCGTGTCGGTGTGGCCCGGCGAGATGGCGGCGGCGCGCGCCAGCACGTGCAGCTTCACGGCCACCACGTTGACCAGCTGGTCGGCGGTGCAGGCCGAGGCGGTGCTGCAGTGCACGAAGGCACCGTCGGGGCTGCCGTCGCCGCGGTTGGACGGCGTCGACTTGTTCGCCGGGTCGGCCCACGCGATGGCCTGGGCGTAGTTGACGGCGGCGCCGGTCTTGCTCAGCGTGTCCAGGCCGAGCTCGACGCGAAAGCCTTCGACGCCTTCGATCAGCGGCGTGGGCGGTTGCTGCGCGAGCGTGCCGCCCACCAGGTCGAAGCGCGAGCGCGACAGCGTGGGCACGCCGTCGCCCACGGCCTCGGCATAGTCGCGCACGTAGTAGATGTCGGTCACCAGCTTGCGTTTGGGCGAAGGGGTGGTGCAGTCCTTGAGGAACATCTGGTCGAAGGCGCCGGTCGAGAGGTCGAACGACGAGGGCTTTTGCGTGCCGCACAGCGACGACTGGAAGTACATCGCGCCGGCCACGTCGGCGTCGCAGTGGGGCGTGCCGGGCAGGCAGGTGTCGGCGTGGCGCACCACGAGGACGTCGGTGTTGGCCTTCTTGTGCGTGAGCAGGTCGGTGCAGGTGGCGGGCACGCTGTCGTAGACCTGCACGGGCAGGTCGAGCAGCTGGCGCTTGTAGTCCTCGGTCCAGTTCGCGGCCGAGTAGGCCAGGCACGGGTCGGGCACGGCGCCGGTGGGCACGTGCGTGGGCGCGGCGCTGACCGTGAGGTCGTCGAACTCGGGCATGTAGTTTTCCCAGAAGCCCGCGTGGGAGATCTCGTTCTCGAGCACGAAGATGCTCAGGCGCCCGGTTTCGATCTGGCGGTTGACGCGTTCCATCTCGCGCTGGGAGCCGCTCACGTTGAGGAACAGCGTGAGCAGCGCGGCCATCACGATGAGCATGATGGTGATGGCCACCATCAGCTCGATCAGCGTCAGCCCGCGCTGGGCGCGGCGTGCGGCGGGGTGCGGGCGCCTCGGGTTCATGAGAGCGAGCCGATGCGCACCAGCGTGGTCACGGTGCGGCGGCACAGGTCGTTGATGCACTTGGAGCCGGTGCCCCCGTCGTAGAGGTCCTTGCCGCAGGCCACGCCGGCCGGCGGCGCCGAGATCGGTCCGAGGCCTTGCCAGGCGACCGTCACGAGGTACTCGTTGTTGCCCATGTCTTCCACGCAGCCGCGCCCGCCGATCACGGTGCCCAGCTTGTCGTTGCCCGAGAACTCGGCGGCGCCCTGCAGCGCGTTGCACCATTCCCTGGCGTCGATCTGTTGGCGCGTGCCGGTGCCGGTGGGGCAGGCATCGGTTCCGCCCAGCGGTGCGCTGGTGGCGTAGCTGGCCGCCACGCGGCGGTTGATGGCGATGCGGCTGGCCATGTCGTTGAGCAGGATCAGCGCCTGCGAGCGCTGGTACGACTCCATCTCGGAGGCCTGCAGCCGGGCCTGCAGCCCCACGAGGCCGAACAGGCCGAAGGCCAGGACGAGCAGGGTGACCAGCACCTCGATCAGCGTGGTGCCGCGCTGGCGCTGCAAGGACACGTTCACCATTTGTTGGCCGGCGTCTTCACGCCTTCGCTGGTGAGTCCGAGGTCGCCGTCGCCCACCTGGCTGCCGATCGGCGTGAAGGTGATCGTGAAGGCGGGTGGGGTAGAGGTCGGGACCGTGACCGTGTAGCTGTAGTTGCTGGCGACCTCCGCGGGCAGGCTGTAGCCGCTGGCGGTCAGCGTCGTCGTGTTGGCGTAGCTGCGGTTGGCAATGAGGAACTGCTGCTGCCGGTTGGCGATGTCCATCATCTGCGCCTGGGCCGCCGAGCGCTTCGAACGGATGACGTACTGCCGGTAGTTGGGCAGGGCGATCGACGCCAGGATGGCCACGATGGCCACCGTGATCATGACCTCGATCAATGTGAAGCCGCGGCTTGTGCGCGCCTGCGAATGCTGGGTCATCGTGGACTCGTCAGAGTTGTTTCATATTGTTAGTGAATGTGAATTTATCACATTTAACGTAAACGCAAACGCTTCATGGCACTGACGATGCCGGCCCTGCAAGAGGTGCTTAGGGGTTATCCATTAGGCAATTCCACCCGCCCGGCCCACGCAGTGCGACGGATGCGGCCCGGCGGCGGGCGGGGAACACTCGCCCGGTTCATATCGAGGAGACATCCGCATGCCCAACATTCGCCGCCATCTGGTGTGGCTGGCCGTGGCCGTGCTCGGCGCTTTTGCGCTGGGCACCGTCGCCCTGAGCCGGGGGGAAAGCATCAACGCCCTCTGGGTCGTGACCGCCGCGCTCTGCACCTACCTGATCGCCTACCGCTACTACAGCCTGTTCATCGCCGACAAGGTGCTGGGGCTGGACGCCAACCGCAAGACGCCCGCGCACCGCCACAACGACGGCCTGGACTACGTGCCGACCGACAAGAACGTGCTGTTCGGCCACCACTTCGCGGCCATCGCGGGCGCCGGCCCGCTGGTGGGCCCGGTGCTCGCCGCGCAGATGGGCTACCTGCCCGGTTTGCTGTGGGTGCTGGCGGGCGTGGTGTTCGCGGGGGCGGTGCAGGACTTCATCATCCTGTTCATCTCCACGCGCCGCGACGGCCGTTCGCTGGGCGACCTGGTCAAGCAGGAGATGGGCGTGGTGCCCGGCATGATCGCGCTGTTCGGCACCTTCATGATCATGATCATCATCCTGGCGGTGCTGGCCCTGATCGTGGTGAAGGCGCTGGCCGAATCGCCGTGGGGCAGCTTCACGGTGGCCGCGACGATTCCGGTGGCGCTGTTCATGGGCGTGTACCTGCGCTACATCCGCCCGGGCCGCATCGGCGAGGTGTCGGTGATCGGCTTCGTGCTGCTCATGGCGGCCATCTTCGGCGGCCAGTGGGTCAGCCAGCATCCGGTGTGGGGCCCGGCCTTCACCTTCGACGGCAAGGCGCTCACCTGGATGCTCGTGGGCTACGGCTTCGTGGCCGCCAGCCTGCCGGTGTGGCTGCTGCTGGCGCCGCGCGATTACCTGTCGACCTTCCTGAAGATCGGCACCATCATCGCGCTGGCCATCGGCATCGTGGTCGTGATGCCCACGCTGCAGATGCCCGCCATCACGCAGTTCGCGCAAGGCAACGGCCCGGTGTGGTCGGGCAGCCTGTTCCCGTTCCTGTTCATCACTATCGCCTGCGGCGCCGTCTCGGGCTTCCACGCACTCATTTCTTCGGGCACCACGCCCAAGATGCTCGACAACGAACGCCACGCGCGCTTCATCGGCTACGGCGGCATGCTGGCCGAGTCGTTCGTCGCCGTGATGGCGCTGGTGGCGGCCTCGTGCATCGAGCCGGGCATTTACTTCGCGATGAACAGCCCGGGCGCGCTGGTCGGCACCACGGTGCAACAGGCCGCGGCAACGATCTCCGGCTGGGGCTTTGTGGTCACGCCCGAGATGCTGCTCCAGACGGCCAAGGACGTGGGCGAAACCACCATCCTCGGGCGCACCGGCGGCGCGCCGACGCTGGCCGTGGGCATGGCCCACATCCTTCACCAGGTGATCGGTGGGCAGGCCATGATGGCCTTCTGGTACCACTTCGCGATCCTGTTCGAGGCGCTCTTCATCCTCACGGCAGTGGACGCCGGCACGCGCGCCGGCCGCTTCATGCTGCAGGACCTGCTGGGCAGCTTCGTGCCTGCGCTCAAGCGCACCGACTCGCTGCCGGCCAACCTGATCGCCACCGCGCTGTGCGTGGCGGCCTGGGGCTACTTCCTGTACCAGGGCGTGGTCGATCCGCTGGGCGGCATCAACACGCTGTGGCCGCTGTTCGGCATCTCCAACCAGATGCTGGCCGCGGTGGCGCTGATGCTGGGCGTGGTCGTGCTGTTCCGCATGAAGCGCGAGCGCTACGCCTGGGTGGCGGCAGCGCCGGCCGTGTGGCTGCTGGCCTGCACGCTGACGGCGGGCTGGCAGAAGATCTTCTCGAGCGATCCGAAGATCGGCTTCCTGTCGCACGCGGCCAAGTACGCCGACGGCCTGGCCAACGGCGTGCTGATTGCGCCGGCCAAGACGCCCGAAGCCATGTCGCGCATCGTCTTCAACGACCGGCTCGACGCGGCGCTGTGCGCGCTGTTCATCTTCGTGGTGCTGAGCGTGCTGGTCTACAGCATCAAGGCCTGCCTCGCAGCCCGCGCCGCCAACCGGCCGACCACGCAGGAGACGCCGTTCGAGGCGATGGGCGCGGCTTCGTCCGCTGCCCACTGACCGAACGGAAGAACGCCATGGCCCTCGCCATGCCCGAAGCCGGGCGCTACATCGCCCGCTCGATCAAGCAGTCGTTGCGGCTCATGGTCGGGCTGCCCGACTACGACGTCTACCTGACGCACATGGCGGCCACCCACCCGGACCGGGCGCCGATGAGCTACGAGGAATTCTTCCGCGAACGGCTCGAGGCGCGCTACGGCGCGGGCAAGGGGCGCTGCTGCTAGCGGCAGTTGGCCGACAACAACGACAAAGGGCGCACGCGGTGCGCCCTTTTTTCATGTCACGAGGCGTCGAGGATCTGCGCCATCCGCAGCGCCGCCGGCGAGAGCGGCCGGTTCTTCAAGGCCAGCCGGTACAGCGGCCGCGACAGCACCGCGCCCGGCAGCTTCAGCTCGCGCAGCGTGCCCAGCGCGAGCATGTCGGCCACCACCACGCGCGGCAGCATCGAGATGCCGACCCCGCTGGCCACGGTGCGCGCAATGGCTTCGTTGCTCGCCATTTCCATCCACGGCGGCGCGTCGATGCCGTGCGCCGCGCACAGCGCCTCGGTGGCCTGGCGCGTGCCCGAGCCCGGCTCGCGCAGGATCCAGTTCTGGCGGCCCAGCAGCGCGGCCGTCACGCCGCGCCGGGGCAGGGCGGCATCGGGCGGCGCGACGATGGCGAGCGGGTCGGTGGTCCATTCGCGCACGTCCACGCGCTCTTCGTCCACGCGGCCCTCGACCAGCGCGAGGTCGATGCGGCATTCGAGCAGCTGCTCGCACACCCACTGCGTGTTGCCGACCGTGACGCGCGGCACCACCGCCGGGTAGGCGGCGCAGAAGGCCGCGATCTGCGGCGGCAGCCAGTAGCTCGCCACCGTGGTGCTGGCGCCCAGCGTGAGGCTGCCGCGCTGTACGCCGACGCGCGCACGCACGTCGTCCAGCGCCGCGCGCTCCATCGCGAAGATGCCGCGCGCATGCGTGAGCAGCGACGCGCCGGCCTCGGTGAGCCGAAAGCCCTTGCCCGCGCCGCGCTCGATGAGCGTCAGGTCGAGCTGGTGCTCCAGCTCGCGGATGCCCTTGGACACCGCCGGCTGGCTGATCCACAGGCCCTCGGCCGCGCGCGAGAAGCTGCCCGCCTCGGCCACGGCGACGAACAGGCGCACCAGGTGCAGGTTCAGGGTCATAACTTAACTTCATGCATCGGTGAAGTTTATGTCTTTGACTCATGGGGTGTCGATTCCTAAAGTCGGGTCCATGTCCTCCCTTGCCGCCTCCTTGCCCGGTTTCTCCTTTGTTCGCCGCTGCGGCCCCGGCGTGTTGCTGTCTGCACTGCTGGCGGCCGCCGCCGCGCTGCTGGCCGAATGGCCGCCGATGGTGCACCTGGGCCTGAGCGCGCTCACGCTGGCCATCGCGCTGGGCATGGTGGCGGGCAACACGGTGTTCCCCGCGGTGTCGGCGCGCACCGGCGCCGGCGTGGACTTCGCGCGCAGCGCGTTGCTGCGCGCGGGCATCGTGCTCTACGGCTTTCGCATCTCGCTGAGCGACATCGGCGCCGTCGGCTGGCCCGGCGTGCTGATCGCGATGGCGATGGTGGCGCTGACCTTCGGCCTCGCCGTGCGCATCGGCACGCGCTGGCTGGGGCTCGACCGCGAGACGGCCGCGCTCATCGGCGCGGGCAGCGCCATCTGCGGTGCCGCCGCCGTGATGGCGACCCAGCCCGTGGTGCGCGGCGAGGAGCACAAGGTGTCGATCGCCGTCGCCACGGTGGTGGTGTTCGGCACGCTGTCGATGGTGGCGTACCCGCTGGTCTATCCGTACCTCGGGCTCACGGAACATGCCTTCGGCCTCTTCGCGGGCTCCACCATCCACGAGGTGGCGCAGGTGGTCGCGGTGGGCGAGGCCGTGAGCCCCGGTGCGGCCAACGCGGCGGTGGTCGAGAAGATGCTGCGCGTGATGATGCTGGCGCCGTTCCTCATGGGCCTGTCGTTCCGCGTGGCGGCCTCGACGCCGGGCGCGGCGAGCCTGCGCTCGTGCTGGCGCCAGGTGCGCGTGCCATGGTTCGCCGTGCTGTTCATCGCCGTGAGCGCGGTGCATTCGCTCGACGTGCTGCCGCACGCACTCGTCGCCGCGCTGGTGCAGCTCGACACGCTGCTGCTCGCCACCGCCATGGCCGCGATGGGCCTGCGCACCAGCGCCGCGAGCCTGCGCAAGGCGGGGGCGCAGCCGCTCAAGCTGGGGGCGCTGCTGTTCGTGTTCCTGACGGCCGGCGGCTATGCGGTGAATGCGGCCGTGCTGGCGATGTTTTGAGCGGGGGCTCAGGCGGCGCCTGAGGCGTCCTGCGTGAATTCCAGTTTCTCCTGCGCGCGCCTTCGCGGGACCATCGGTGCCACGCAACCCGTGGAGAAAAAACCGATGTCATCCGAACTCAACCAGATCGCCAGTTGGTCGCTGCGCTGGCGCATCTTTCTGTCAGGCGCGCTGTGCCTCGTCGCCGCCATCGCCGCGGCGAAGCCCTTCGACGCGAACGTCGACCTGCAGACCGAGCAGCGCTACCAGCTCGCGCTCGAAGCGCAGGCCGCACGCGACTACCGCACGATGCTCGAGCACCTGCGCCAGGCCGCCACCGAAGGCCATCCCGAGGCGCAGGAGATGCTGGGCATGGTGCTGCTGACGGGGCCCACGCTGTACGGATCGGCCGTGAAGGCCGACCGCTGCGAGGCGCGCACGTGGATGCTGCGCGCCGCCGGGCAGGGCAGCGAAACGGCCAGGGTGCAATTGGCGTTTCTCAACAGGCTGCGCAGCGCGCCGTCCGGAAAGATCGCCTGCGGTTGATGGCGGGCGCGGTGCGGCCATACTCGGCGCTCCTTCACGAGCGCGCCGTTGCATGCCCACTCCCTCTTCTGCGAACCGACGCATGCGCACCGTGTCCTGGCTGCTGTCCGCGCTCGCGCTTGCCGGGTGCACGGCAACAGGCAACAAGCCCGATGCGACCGTCACTCGGACCGCCGACGGCTACGAGGTCACGCTCTACGCGACCCGGGGCCTGATGGTGCATGACCCTGTGTCGCTGATCTTCCACCGCAGCTACGAACTCGAATCCCGCATCCGGGTGCCGTCGATCGAGGGGCGCGTCGACGCAGCCGACGCCTCGGTGTACGAGGTGAGCGAATTCGACAAGGCGGCCGAGAAGAAGGCGCCTTCCACGCACCCTGTCGACCTCCGACTGCGGGAGCACTACGAGAAGGAGCGCAGGCCGCGCCTCACGGGCGCGCTCGTTTTCTCGGGCCACACGCTGACGGTCGACGTGCAGGCGGTGGGGCAGAACGGTTCGTCCCCGTATCCGTTCAACGGCACCTACCACCTGAAGACACGACAGTAGCGGCGACGGCCGTCCGCGTCTCAGGTCGCCCAGATGCGCGGCGTGGCCGCCGTCAGTTGCCACAGCTCGCTGCGCCACGCCTGCCAGACCTGCCGCAGCAGCTGCATCGCGGGCTCGACCACCGGCGCGAGCACGCGCAGCACCACCACTTCCGCATGCGGGCTGGTCGCGCCCGCGCTCTCGTGCAGTTCGTGCGCTTCGAGCAGCCCGCGCGCCTGCGCCAGCAGGGCCTCGCGCCGTGCCTTGGCCATCGGCGAACCCGCCACGACGAACAGCGAGGCGAGACAGCGGTGGCCGCCCAGCCCCAGCGGGCTTTGCAGCAGGCGGTGGTCGCTCGCGTCGATGCGCCCGCGCTCCAGCCACACGCCGGGCGCCTCGATGTGCTGCAGGTAGGTGCCGCGTTCGAAAGGCTGGTGGGCGTTGGGCAGGCCGAGTGCGCACACGTCCCAGCCGATCATCTCGGCGCCCGGTGCGACCTCGAGCGTGAGCCGGTTCTCGGCCTCGCAGCCGCTGTAGCAGATGGCCTCGAGCGGCAGCCATTCGAGCCGCGCGCCCGGTGCGAGCCGGATGCGCGTGCGCTGCAGCGCGGTCTCGCCTTCGGAGCGGTAGAAGCGCGAGGCGCCGGGTGTGGTGATCAGGCCGTGGCTGCCGTCGGCGGCCTCGATGTCGATGTCGAGCGTGTCGCCGCCCACGAGACCGCCCGGCGGGTGCACCAGCACGTTGTGGCACACCGCATCGCCCTCGGGGTAGAGGCTCTGCAGGATGCGCAGCGGGCCGTCGTGGCGGAAACGGGCGACGCTGCGGTCGGCTTCTTTTTGGTAGGCGAGGTGGAGACGGGCGTGCCAGGGCATGCGGGGAGTCTAGGTCTTCCAGGCGCCGTCATGCGCGGCGGCAGCTTCGTCGATCAATGCCGGCCCGATGCATTCGATGGCATGCGGCGAGGCGCGGAACACGTCGCGGCACGACAGCTCCGCATCGCGCTGGTCCTGCCGCTCGCCACGGAACACGCGCAGCCGCTGCGCGTCGATGCCGAACACCACGCGGCCGATGTTCGACCAGAAGATCGCGCCCGCGCACATCACGCACGGTTCGCCCGAGGCATAGAGCGTGGCGCCGGCCAGCTCCTCGCGCGTGAGGCCGCGGCCGGCCAGTGCGCGCAGCGCGTTCACCTCGGCGTGCGCGGTGCAGTCGCCGGTTTCGGCGTTGCTGTTCGCAGCCTCGGCCAGCACTTCGCCGGCGGCCGAGACGATGACCGAGCCGAAGGGCCGGTTGCCGCGTCGGCGCGCGGCATGCGACCACACGATGGCCTTGCGCAGGTAGCGGCCGTCGCGCTCGTCGAGCGTGGTTTCTTCGGGGAGCGCGGGCGTGGAGTTTTCAGGAAGGTTCATGCCTTGGGTGCGGGAAGAAGGCGCTCGCTGCGCGCCGGCAGCATCGCGCCGTTGAAGAGGGCATCGGCCGAAGGCCGCATCTTGAGGCCGAAAGTGTCGGCCACCTCGTCGACCTGCTGTTCGAGCGTGAGCTTGCGGATGTCGCCCAGCCCGTGGCCGCGCGTGTCCGCCGCGCCCACGTACTGCGCCGTGAGGCCCCAGCGTTCGAGTTCGACCTTCTCGTCCAGGATCGGTTCGCGCTGGCGCATGGCCGCGATGCTGGGCACCGGGTTGGCGAAGGTCTCGACGATGGCGCGGTTGGTGGCGCGCAAGAAAGCCGCCACGACCTTCGGGTTCTGCGCGATGAGGTTGCTGCTCGCCAGGATCGCGTTGCCGTACAGGTTGACGCCCGCGTCCGCGTACTTGAGCACCGAGAGTTCGTCGGCCTTCATGCGCGCGAAGAGCGAGACGGCCGAGTCGTGGAAGTAGGTGGCGGCATCGACGTCGCCGCGCACCATCACGTTGTCGCGCGCGCTGAAATCGGTGGTCTGCCACTGGAAGGCATCGCCGCGCATGCCCTGCCGGCGCGCCACCATCGGCCAGGCGCGGCGCGTGGACTCGACGGCGGCGGCCGCCACCTTCTTGCCCGTGAGGCTCTTGAAGTCGGTCGTCACGCCGCGGTCCTTGCGCCCGATGATCACGAACGGTGCACGGTTGTAGTACTGGTACACGGCCTGCACCACCGGCGTGCCCGGGTTCTGTGCGTTGAACTCGACCAGCGAGCTGATGTCGCCCAGGCCCAATTGGTACACGCCGCTGGCGATGCGCGTGATCGACGCGACCGAGCCGGCGCCGGTGTCGATCGTCACGTCCAGCCCCTCGTCGCGGTAGTAGCCCTTGGCCTGCGCCAGGAAGAAGGGCGCGGTCTGGCCGTTGATGCGGAAGTCGAGCGTGAACTTCAGCGGTGTGAGCTTGCCGCCCTGCGCGAACACGGCAGGGGCGGCGAGGGTGGCGGCAGCGGCGGCAAGAAAGGATCGGCGTTGCATGGTGGGGCCTCGGAGTCGGTGGTCTTGACGGATGCCTCCCACCGCGGGCGGGAGGCGCCTCAAGAGCAATTTCCGGGCGGGCGCACGGGGTTGGTGCGTGCGCTGCTGAACGCTTCTACTCTTGCCCGCTGTCTTGCATGAGGCATGCCAGGGTGCGGCGCTCGGGCATCGCGGCGCGGGGCTTGGACGCGCGACAAGGGCGCGCCACAATCCGGGCGCGCTAATTGCAAGTCGATCGGCGCAGAGTAGAAGCGTTCAGCCTCGCGCATGCCCTTTCAACCGGCATGCCGACGAAGCAGGAAATTGCTCTTTCACGTTCGTTCCCCCACGCAACAACGAAGGAGTTCGCCCATGCTCGTCACCCGACAACCCGTCTTCCGCAAGTTCTGGCATGCCGTCATGCCGCTCACCGAACTGGCCCATGGCCCCAAGCCCTTCCGGCTGCTGGGCGAAGACATCGTTCTGTTCCTCGACGCCGACGGCCAGCCGGCCGCCCTGCGCGACCGCTGCTGCCACCGCACCGCCAAACTCTCGAAGGGCTGGTGCGTGGACGGCGAAGGCAAGGCCTGCGGGCAGGGCGCGATCCAGTGCGGCTACCACGGCTGGACCTACGACCGCAGCGGCCAGGTGGTGCGCATTCCTCAGTACGAGCCCGAGCGCACGATCTCGCCCGAGTACAAGACCACGGCCTACCCCTGCACCGCACGCTACGGCTACGCCTGGGTGGCGCTGGAGGAGCCCATTGCCGACATCCCGGCCATTCCCGAGTTCGACGACCCGGGCTACCGCACGATCTTCCAGTTCTACGAAGAGTGGCAGACCAGCCCGATGCGCGCGCTCGAAAACTCCTTCGACAACTCGCACTTCAGCTTCGTGCACCGCGCCACCTTCGGCGTGGCCGCGAGCCCGAAGCCGAGCAAGTACGAGCTGGTGGAGAACGAGTCGGGCTTCTACGCCGAGACGGTGATCGAAGCGACCAACCCGGTGAAGTTCCACGCGATCAGCGGCGTGACCGATGCGATCACCACGCGCCACATGCGCAACGCCTACTTCCTGCCGTTCGCGCGCCGCCTCGACATCGAGTACCCGAGCGGCATCCGCCACATCATCATCAACTGCTTCACGCCCATCGACGACGGGCGCATGCAGCTGTGCCAGTGGCTGTTCCGCAACGACACCGAGGCCGACTGCGCGGCGCAGATGCTGATCGACTTCGACGAGGAGATCACGCGCGAGGACAAGGACATCCTCGAATCGACCGACCCCGACGCGCTGGTCGACACGCGCCGGCGCGGCGTGGAGTATTCGATGGAGTCCGACCGGCCAGGCATGCTGATCCGCAAGCACCTGATGCAGCTGCTGGCCAGGCACGGCGAGGCGGAGGTGCACCGGGGCATGACGATCCCGATCGCGAAGGCCGCCTGAAAGTGATGCCGCTGCAGGCCCCGCGTGCGCGTGGCCGCAGCGGTCAGTCGTTCAGGCTTTCACGAAGGCGCCGTGCAACCCCAGCGGCAGCGCGTAAGGCAGCGTGGCCTGCGCCACCGGCCCGGCGGCCAGGTGGTCGGCGGCGAAGCACGACAGCACCGTGCGCTGCCGGCCGAAGTCCAGCGCGGTGCCCAGCACCCAGCCCGGCTTGGCACCGTCGGGCACGAAGACGTGCTCTTCCACGATGGCCTGCGCGCCGTAGCTGAAGCGCTGGCTGCGTCCGCTCTCGATGTCGGTGCGCGCGACGGCGCCGAAGCCGGGCACGTCGGCGCGCGTCTGCGTGGCGTGCACCACCTGGCGATGGCGCAGGCCGACGCGGCGCGGATCGATGCGTGGGAACTCGGCCTCCAGCGGCAGTTCGCGCTGCGTGGCCTTGCCCGTTCCCAGGTCGAGCGTGGCGACGGTCAGGCGCGGCTCGTTGCGGCGCACACGGCGCGCGCGCATCACCTCGCGGTTGCTGGTGAACACCGACTCGGCGTTCTGCGTGCGCACGTAGTCGATGTGGATGCGCGCACCGCGCGGCGTGTCTTCCTCCCACGCATTGCCGACGTGGAACAGGAAGCCGGCGGGCAGCTCGAACAGCTGGCGCTTGTCCCAGTCCTGCTTGTCCACCACCAGCGCGCGCATGCCGAGCTCGGGCCGCCAGACGTGGGCGTCGAGAAAGCTCGCGCCGGCCTCCTTGCGCTTGCTGTCGTACACCAGTGGCGGCATCAGGAACACGAGGTGCCGCGCGGTCACGGCGAAGTCGTGGACCATGGGCAGCTCGGGCACCGGCACCACGGCCGCGCGGCGCAGCGCGCCGCCGGGCGCGATCTCGTACAGCGCCAGCAGGCTCTGGCCGGAACTCACTCCGAAGTTCCACACGGTGCCGTCCGGGTCGACCTTGGGGTGGGCCGAGAAGGGCATGCCCGCGAGGTCGGCGCGCCAGGTCTTCACGCCCAGCGTGTCGAGCGTGCGCGCATCGATGCGCGTGGCCGAGCCGCCTTCCCACAGCGCCAGCACCTCGCCCTGCATCGGCAGCACGCTGGTGTTGGCGACGTTGATGGCGTCGGCCGAGGTGGGCGGCTCCACGCCCGGCGGCATGGTGCCGAAGGCTTCGGTGAGGTGGCGGCCGGCCTTCACCTCGGCCACGCGCTTGGGCGTGGCGACGTAGCGGCCCTGGTGGCGCACGTCGGCGCCTTCGATCACGAAGCGATGCACCATGCCGTCGCCGTCGAACCAGTGGTGATAGCGCTCGCCGCCCAGGTCGTGGCCGGCCGGGCCGATGCGAAACAGCGTGCCGGCGACGGCGTCGGGAAAGCGCCCGCGCACGGTCGCGCGGGTCAGCGGCAGGTCGCCCGGGGGCGTGGCGAAGCCGATCTTCCAGGGGGCGTCGGCGGCTTCGAACTGGGCTTGCCAGTCGTCGGTGGTGCCGGCGGCACGCGCCAGCGGGGCGAGCAGGGGCAGGGCGCCGGCCGTGGCCAGCAGGCGCAGGAGTTCGCGTCGTTCCATGGCCGTGTCTCCTCAGCGCAGGTGGATGACGGCTTGGGCGTCGGCGTCGATGCGCAACGCCGCGGCCTCGAAGTCGGGTGCGCCGCGGTTGCCCTTGGCGTCGTTCGAGAAGCCGTAGCGTTCGATCGGCATGCCCACCAGGTTGGTGTCGAGCTTGCCGTTGCCGTTCTCGTCGGCGAACACGCGCAGCGCGTAGCGGCCCGGCGCCAGGTCGGTGAAGACGAAGCGGGCCTTGCCTTCGCGCATCGGCGCGGTCTGCGAGGCGAGGGCCTTGCTCTCGGCGTAGCTGGCGGCGTCGTTGTACAGCGCGACGTAGAGCGTGGCGCCGGCGGCCGGGCCGTCGGCGATGCTCAGGTTCAGGTCGGCGGCCAGGGCGCCGAGCGGGGCGAGCGCGGCAGCGGCGATCAGGCCGCGCGCGGCGGGGCGGGAGAGGAAAGCGGGAAGGTGCATGGCAGGCCTCGTGGTGGGTGGAGGGCCCGACGATCCCGCAGTCGCCCGGGCGGTGCCCAGCGTCATGCGACGGAATGCGCGAATGCGTGCGCGAAATGCGCGCAGAAGGAGCGAACGCCGCGGCCCGGGAAGGGCCGCGACCGGTGTCAGGCCTTGTCCTGCCCGTCCTTCGGGGCTTCTGCGGCTTCTTCGGTCGCGTGCCCCGTGCCCACATGGCCCGAGTCCGCAAACAGGCTCCAGGCCGCCATGAACAGCGCCGCGATCACCGGCCCGATCACGAAGCCGTTGATGCCGAAGATCGCCATGCCGCCGATGGTGGACATCAGCACGATGTAGTCGGGCATCTGTGTGTCCTTGCCCACCAGCACGGGGCGCAGGATGTTGTCGACCAGGCCGATCACGAACACGCCGATGAAGATCAGCACGCCGCCCTGCCAGAAGTGCCCGGTGGCCAGGTAGTAGATGGCCACGGGGCCCCAGATCAGCGCCGCGCCCACGGCCGGCAGCAGCGACAGGAAGGCCATCAGCACCGCCCACAGCAGCGCGCCCTGCACGCCCAGGAACCAGAAGGCCAGCCCGCCGATGGTGCCCTGCGCGATGGCCACGGCCACGTTGCCCTTCACGGTGGCGCGGATCACGGTGGTGAACTTGTTCAGCAGGTAGTGCGTGTGCGGCTTGGCCAGCGGCAGCGCGTCGCGCATGGTCTTCGACAGCGACGTGCCGTCGCGCACCAGGAAGTACAGCAGGTACAGCATCACGAAGAAGCTCACCACGAAGTCGAAGGTGTTCTGCCCGATGGCCAACGCCTGGCTGGCGATGAGCTGGCTGGCCTGGCCCGCGATGGCCGAGACGCGCGCCTGCCAGGCCGCCATGTCGCCCAGGTTGAAGCGCTCCACGATGTTCAGCAGCCACTGCGGCGTGGCGTCCAGGATCTGCTGGAAGTAGGCCGCGAAGTTGATCTGGCCCGAGCGGATGCTCTGTGTGATCAGCGCCACCTCCTGCACCAGCGACACGCCCACCATCGCCAGCGGCAGGATCACGATGAACAGGCAGATCGCCAGCGTGGACAGCGCGGCCACGTTGCGCCGGCCGGGCATCTTCTTGAGCAGCCACTTGAACAGCGGCGTGAACAAAATCGCCAGCGCGACCCCCCAGAGCACCGCGCCGAAGAACGGCATCAGCACCCACAGAAAGGCGACGGTGACAGCGGCAAGCAGGGCGAGGAAGACGCCGCGCTGGAGTTGGGGAGAGTTCATAAGTGTCTCGGACTGTAGCCGAGCCGGAACCCGTCGCCGTGTCAGCCGGCGCGCCCTTGTGCGATGCAGCAGGCTTGCCAAGGAAAAACGCCGCGGGCCTAAGGCCGGCGGCGTGTGTCAGCTACTCAATTGATAGCTGGCGGCGGCACAAATGCACAGCGCTAACGCTTGGCTGCGCGCGGCAACGCCACGGGCGCCAGCGTGGCACGCAGGCGGCTCGGCGCATCGGGCTCGGTGGTGGCGTCGACCTCCAGCGCCCGTTCGACATTGCCGATGTGGTCGAGCATGAGCTGGCGCGCCTGCTCGATGTTGCCGGCCTCGAGCGCCTCAACGATCGCGCCGTGCTCCGCACACGACTGCCCGGCCTCGTGCTTCGATTGGTAGAGCGTGGCCGCCAGCGTGGTGCGCGCCGTGAGGTCGCGCAGCACGTCGACCAGCAGCTGGTGGCCCATCTGCTCGGCCAGGCAGACATGGAAGTCGGCCAGCAGGAAGGCGCGCGTGGCGGCGTCGGCGCCTTCGATGGCGCGCTGCTCGTCGGCGATGTGGTCGCGCAGCTTGCGGATCACCTGGCCCAGCGGTCGGCCTTCGCTCGCGGCCAGGATGCCGGCCTCGACGATGCGGCGTGCCGAGAAGGCGTCGCGCGCTTCTTCGGCCGAGGGCTCCACCACGTACCAGCCGCGGCGCGACTGCACCTCGACGAAACCGCGCGCCTGCAGCTGCATCAACGCCTCGCGCACCATGGTGCGGCTGACCGAGAAGTTCTCGGCCAGCGCCTGCTCGCCGAGCCGGTCGCCGGGCGCGAGCTTCTGCGCGAGGATGGCCTCGACGACGCGTTCGGCGATGGCGGTGGGGCTGACGTCGGCGGGCATTTTTTTCAGTGAGCGGTGGAAGCGGCGGTGCCGGTGTTTACCACGGGCGCCTCGGCCAGCGGCTCGTCGTCGGGCGAATAGGTGCCGTCGAGCACCGCGTGTGCGCGCTCGCGGTCGATGTCGCCTTCCCACGCGGCGATCGCGACGGTGGCCACGCAGTTGCCGATCAGGTTGCCCAGCGCGCGGGCGATGCCCATGAACCAGTCGACCGAGAGCACCAGCACCAGGCCGATGGCGGGAATCGCCGGAATCGCATGCAGCGTGGCGGCCAGCACCACGATCGCCGAGCCCGGCACGCCGTGCGCGCCCTTGGAAGTGACCAGCGCGATCGCCAGGATGGTCAGCAGGTCGGCCATCGAGATCGGCGTGTTGGTGGCCTGCGCAATGAACACGGCCGCCAGCGTGATGTAGATCGAGAAGGCGTCGAGGTTGAACGAGTAACCCGTGGGAATCACCAGGCCCACCGTCGAGTCGCGGATACCCATGCGGCGCAGCTTGGCCATGATCTGCGGCAGCACGCTGTCCGACGAGGTGGTAGCGAACACGATGGCCAGCTCTTCGCGCAGGTAGCGCAGCAGCTTCCACAGGCTGAAGCCCGAGAAGCGCATCACCAGCCCGAGCACCACGAACACGAAGATCAGCACCGCGCCGTAGAAGAGGGCGACCAGCATGCCCAGCTGCTTGAGCGAGCCGATGCCGTACTTGCCGACCGTGAAGGCAATGGCGCCCAGCACGCCCAGCGGCGCCAGCTTGATGATGATGCCCATGATCTTGAACAGCACCAGCGAGAGCGCGTCGACCACCGCCGCCACCGGCGCGCCGCGATCGCCCAGCAGCGAGAGCGCGCAGCCGAACAGCACCGCGAACAGCAGCACCTGCAGCACGTCGCCGGTGGCGAAGGCGGCGACCACCGTGGTGGGAATGAGCTTCATCAAAAACTCGACCGTGCCACCGCTCGTGAGCTTGTCGGCATTGGAGGCGTAGGCGCTCATCGCGCTCGCGTCCAGCGTCTTGGGGTCGACGTTCATGCCCACGCCCGGCTCGAACACGAAGGCCAGCACCAGGCCCATCGCCAGCGCGATGGTGGTCAGCACCTCGAAGTAGATCAGCGCCTTCACGCCGACCCGGCCCACGCGCTTGAGGTCGCCCGCGCCGGCGATGCCATGCACCACCACGCAGAACACCAGCACGGGAATGATCATCTTGATCAGCTTGATGAAGCCGTCACCCAGCGGCTTGAGCTTGGCGGCGAACTCGGGCGCAAAGAGGCCGACGAGCACGCCGATCACCAGTGCGATGACCACCTGTCCGAAGAGCGATTTGGCAAAGCGAGGCATGGAAATCTCCTGTCGTTGTCGTGTCGAGGTTTTGCATGCAAGGATCGCTTTTTCTTGCATACAAGAACTGTAGGCAAGAAGATTGCAGGGGGTTCAGAGGGTATTCCCGGGGCGTTCCGGTCGGGCGGGGCACCCCCGCCGCGCGCCGGGGTGGGGAGGTCTGTGCGGGGCGATTACTCGATGAAAAGCAGTGCCGGGCATTCGAGCGACGCCCGCACGGCCTGCACGAATTCGGCCGCCAGCTGGCCGTCGACCACGCGGTGGTCGAAGGAGGAGGACAGGTTCATCATTCGGCGCGCCACCACCGCGCCACCCAGCATCACCGGGCGCTGCACGATGCGGTTGACACCGACGATCGCCACCTCGGGCGCATTGATGATCGGCGTGGACGCAATGCCGCCCAACGCGCCCAGGCTGGTGACGGTGAGGGTCGAGCCGCTCAGCTCGTCGCGCGTGGCCCGGCCCGCGCGCGCGGCGTCGGCCAGGCGGGCGATCTCGGTCGCGCTCGACCAGAGGTCGCGCGCCTCCGCGTGGCGCAGCACCGGCACCATGAGGCCGGCCGCGGTCTGGGTGGCGATGCCGACGTGCACCGCGCCGTGGCGCGTGAGCACGCCCGCCTCGTCGTCGAAGCGGGCGTTGATCTGCGGGAAGCGCGGCACCGCCAGCACCACCGCGCGCACCAGCAGCGGCAGCAGCGTCAGGTGCGCCCGCTCGCCGCCCCAGCGTTCGTTGATCCGGGCGCGCAGCAGCTCCAGCTCGGTCACGTCGACCTCCTCGACGTAGGTGAAGTGCGGAATGCGGCGCATCGCGTCCTGCATGCGCTGCGCGATGCGGCGGCGCACGCCGGTCACGGGCACGGCCTCCTCGTCGTGGCGCTCGGCGTAGCGCGCCGCATCCGGCGCCGGCGGACCGGGCCGGCGCAGCAGCCAGGCGTCGAGGTCCTCGTGCAGGATGCGGCCGTCCGCGCTGCTGCCCGGCACCTGCCGCAGATCGATGCCGAGGACCGTCGCCCGGTGGCGCACCGCGGGCGCGGCGAGCGGCTTGCCGGTCGAGGGGCGCGCGTGTTCGGCCGGTGCCGGTGCCGCTGCAGGCGCCGCCGCCGAGACGGCCGGCACCGCCTCCTGCGCCTCGCCGCCGTCCGCCACATCGATCCGGATCAGTTCCGCGCCCACCGCGATCTGCTGCCCCACCTCGCCGCCGAGCGCGAGCACCCGGCCCGCGACCGGCGAGGGAATCTCGACCGTGGCCTTGTCGGTCATCACGTCGGCCAGCACCTGGTCTTCGGCCACCGTGTCGCCGGGCTGCACGCGCCAGGCCACCAGCTCCACCTCGGCAATGCCTTCGCCCAGGTCCGGCACCTTGATCGTGAGCGTGCCCATTCAGTTCTCCATGGCGCGGCGCAAGGCCGCACCGACGCGCGCGGGGCCCGGGAAGTAGGCCCACTCCTGCGCATGCGGGTAGGGCGTGTCCCAGCCGGCCACGCGCCCGATCGGCGCTTCCAGGTGGTGGAAGCAATGCTCCTGCACCAGCGCCGTCAGCTCGGCGCCGAAGCCGCTGGTGCGCGTGGCCTCGTGCACGATCACGCAGCGGCCGGTCTTCTTCACCGAGGCGACCAGCGTCTGCAGGTCCAGCGGCCACAGGCTGCGCAGGTCGATGATCTCGGCGTCGATGCCGGTCTCGCGCGCGGCCGCTTCGCAGACGAAGACCATGGTGCCGTAGCTGATCACCGTCAGGTCGGCGCCGGGGCGGAACACCGTGGCCGACTCCAGCGGCACCGTGTAGTAGCCCTCGGGCACTTCGCCCAGCGGATGCGCCGACCAGGGCACCAGCGGCCGGTCGTGGTGGCCGTCGAAGGGGCCGTTGTACAGCCGCTTGGGCTCCAGGAAGATGACCGGGTCGTCGTTCTCGATCGAGGCGATCAGGAGGCCCTTGGCATCGCGCGGATTGGAGGGCATCACCGTGCGCAGCCCGCAGACGTGCGTGAACAGCGCCTCCGGGCTCTGGCTGTGCGTCTGGCCGCCGTAGATGCCGCCGCCGCAGGGCATGCGGATGGTGATCGGCGCGGTGAAATCGCCCGCCGAGCGGTAGCGCAGGCGCGCCGCCTCGGACACGATCTGGTCGTAGGCCGGATAGACGTAGTCGGCGAACTGCACCTCCACCACCGGGCGCAGGCCGTAGGCGCCCATGCCGATGGCCGAGCCGACGATGCCGCCCTCGTTGATCGGCGCATCGAACACGCGCGAGCGGCCGTACTTGGCCTGCAGGCCTTCGGTGCAGCGGAACACGCCGCCGAAGTAGCCCACGTCCTGGCCGTAGACGATCACGTTGTCGTCGCGCTCGAGCATCACGTCCATGGCGGAGCGCAGGGCCTGGATCATCGTCATCGAAGCCATGGCCGTCACCCCTCGGACGCCAGCTGTTCGCGCTGGCGCTTCAGGTGCTCGGGCATGTCCTTGTAGACGTCCTCGAACAGGGCGGCGTCGCCCGCGACGTGGCCGTCGGCCATGGAGCCGAAGCGTTCGGCCTCCTTCACCGCGGTGTTCACCTGCGCCTGCATGTCGGCCTGCGTCTGCGCGTGCTCCTGCTGCGACCAGGCGCCGATCGCCGTCAGGTGCTGCGCCAGGCGCGCGACCGGATCGCCCAGCGGGAAATGCGCCCAGTCGTCGGCCGGGCGGTAGCGCGACGGATCGTCCGAGGTCGAATGCGCGCCGGCGCGGTAGGTGACCCACTCGATCAGCGTCGGCCCCAGGTTGCTGCGGGCGCGCTCGGCCGCCCAGCGCGAGGCCGCCAGCACCGCGAGGAAGTCGTTGCCGTCGACGCGCAGCGAGGCGATGCCGCAGCCCACGCCGCGCGCCGCGAAGGTGGTGGCCTCGCCGCCGGCGATGGCCTGGAAGGTCGAGATCGCCCACTGGTTGTTGACCACGTTGAGGATCACCGGCGCGCGGTAGACGTGCGCGAAGGTCAGCGCCGTGTGGAAGTCGGACTCGGCGGTGGCGCCGTCGCCGATCCAGCCCGAGGCGATGCGCGTGTCGCCCTTGATCGCCGAGGCCATGCCCCAGCCCACCGCCTGGATGAACTGCGTGGCCAGGTTGCCCGAGATCGAGAAGAAGCCGGCCCGCTTCATCGAATAGCACACCGGCAGCTGCCGCCCCTTGAGCGGGTCGCGCTCGTTGGACATCAGCTCGCAGGTCAGCTCCAGCAGCGTCACGTCGTCGCGCGCCAGCAGCAGGCCCTGCTGGCGGTAGGTGGGAAAGCACATGTCGCCCTGCTGCAGCACCAGCGCGTGGCCGGTGGCGATGGCCTCTTCGCCGAGGCACTGCATGTAGAAGGAGATCTTCTTCTGTCGCTGCGCGATCAGCATGCGGGCGTCGAAGGCGCGTGTCTTCATCATCGCGCGCAGGCCGCGGCGCAGCAGCTCGGGGTCGGCCGGCGGCGCCCACGGGCCGACGGCGCGGCCGTCGTCGTCGAGCACGCGCACCAGCGTGTAGGCCAGGTCGCTGGTATCGGCCGGCGATGCGTCGACCGGGGGTTTTCGCACCTCGCCGGCACGCGACAGGTGCAGGTAGGAGAAATCGGTCTCGTGCCCCGGCCGCCCGGTGGGCTCCGGTACATGCAGACGAAGAGATGTGCCTGGGCTCATCGCGTTGTCTCCGCGCTCGATGGCATCGCGCGCCACCGCAGCCTAGCGAATTTCGGGCGTCAGCGCAGTCGGTCAATCGCGTAATTCGTTTGTCTCCCGAGACGCATGCGCCTCCCATGGATGGGGGAGGCGACGTTTCGGGGCGGCTCCTAGCATCCGCGCACCCACAACGAGGAGCCTCCCGATGAAGATCGCCTTTACTTCCTGCTTCAGTGCCCAGACCTTCAAAGAACAACCTGTCTGGACCCAGGTGGGCGCCTCGGGCGCCACGCACCTGGTGCTGCTGGGCGACTCGGCCTACTACGACGCGGACGGCTCCAGCATGGGCGCCATCAAGGCCATGGGCGCGAACGACTTCGCGGTCCACGCCTTCGGCCGGCTGCGGGACCAGCTGAACCAGAAGGAGTTCGCCAAGCTGGTGCGCAACACTGACTTGCGCATTCATCCGATCTGGGACGACCACGACTTTCTGTGGAACGGCGCCTGCGGTGCGCAGATCGAGGGTCAGCCTTCCTACCGGCACCTGCTGGACCCGACCCGCGCGGCGTTCCAGGAATACCGCAAGGCGCTGGATTCGAACGATCCGAAGACCTTTCCCAAGGCCGGCGATCCCTGGGCCTCGGGCGTTCCCGAACCCGGCTACCGGCCCCTCATGCTGAGCAACGCCAATGATCCAGACGGCGCCGTGATGCTGCACCTCACGGACGGACGCAGCTACAAGACCAAGGGCGGCGAGGATGCCGTGCTCGGCAAGAAGCAGATGAGCAAACTGAAGAAGGCCATCGAAGACTCGGACGAGAAGACGGTGCACCTCATCGCCAGCGGCCTCGTCTTCGAAGCCCGCCACGGCGAGACCTGGATGGACTGCGCGGCCGAGCACTCCGCGATCCTGGCGCTCGCGGAGAAGCGCCGCATCCTCATCCTCAGCGGCGACGTGCACGAGAACCGCTTCGCCGTGCCGTGGCCGGCGGGCCCCTGGAGCCTGTTCGAAGCCACGTCCTCCGGCGCCGCGCTGCGCACGGCGGTCACCGTCGGCGCGCTGCAGTGCAACTGGGGGCTCGTCGACATCACGAAGGACCAGGTGAGCATCGAGCTGTCGCAGCTGAACATGGACACGCGCCGCCGCGTCATCGACCGCAAGAAGTGGAAGATGCTGTAGGCGTGGCGGTGAGTGGGTTCACGGGCCGCTCCTGCGGCTTGCGAAGCAGGATCACGAGACCGGAGATCAGGAAGTACACGGCGCCCACCGTCGCATAGCCCGCGAGCGTCTGCAGGACCGGGGCGTCGGTGCCTTGCCGTGCGATGAAGAGGCCGCCGGCCAGCGCGGACTGCGCGCCGCTCAGCATCATCACCCACTGCCCCCGATGGCGCTTTCGGCGGCGAACGGCCGTCGCCAGCTCCAGCAGGCCCGCCACGATGGCCCAGACGCCGAAGATCGCCAGGCCGATCTGGAGCCCGAGCACCAGGGAGGCCACCACGGCCGCGGTGACCAGCGCGCTGATCCACGTGTTCAGCATCTGGCTGGGGTTGGCCCGGGGGCCGCCCGTCATCCGGGCGTCCACCAGGTTCGCCAGCGCGTCCCACGCCGGATAGACGACCAGCAGGATCGCCGTCAGCACCGGCGACTGCCTGGCGACGGTGAAGGCCAGCGCGACCCACACGAAGGAAAAGGCCGCACGGGTGAGGTAGAGCTTGCGCAGCCAGGCGGCTGATTGGGGAGGGGGTTGGATGATGTCGGACATGAAGAGGGGTGGGTAGGAGGAGGGGGGTGCGCCTCGTACGAGGCGGGTGCAACGATTCTTCTGCGCTCCCCCGGACCCCGGTATCGGTCGAATGACCGACACGCGCCCGACCGGCGGCTGTGCGATGCTGTGCGCTCGCCCCCGCGATCCCATGCCCGAAGACACCACCCTCTCCGCTTTCGACGCGGCCCGCGCGCTCGCCTTCATCGGCGACCTGAGCATGGGCCAGCCCATCGACCATTCGCTGCGCACCGCCTGGCTGGCCGGCATGATCGCGACGCAGGCCGGCTGCCACGTGGCGCAGATCGAGGTCGCGCAACACGTGGCGCTGCTGCGCTGGTCGGGCTGCACGGCGAACGCGCAGGAGTTCGCGGACTTCCTGGAAGACGACGTGCTGGGCCGGCGAGCCCTTCTGGCCTCCGCGCAACCGCGCCTGCGCCAGCCCCACCAGGCGTCCATCCCCGGGGCCGTCGTGGCGATGGCCCAGATCCACTGCGAGATTGCCGGCGACATCGCGAATATGCTCGGCCTGGGGCCCGAGGCCGAAGCCGCACTGCGCGCCGTCTTCGAGGCCTTCGACGGCAGCGGCGTCCCCGGCCTGCTGCAGGGCGAGGGCGTGCCGCTGGCCACCTACGTCGTGGCCCTGGCGAGCGATCTGGAAATCTTCAGCCGCCTCTATGGGCTCGACGAAGCCCTCACGCTCGCGCGGGGGCGCGCCGACAGCCTCTACCCCGGCTTCCTGGTCGACGCCTGCGCACCGCACGCTGCGGCATGGATGACGCGGCTCGATGCGTCGCCCGCGCCGTGGGCCGATGCCGCCGATCCGCCGGTGTCGATGCGCCGGCGTGTCGGGCTGGAACTCGTCGGCGACGTGAGCGACCTCAAGCTGCCGTGGATGACGGGCTACTCGCGGCGCGTGGCCCGCCTGGCGCGCGACTGCGGCGCCCAGCTGGGCATGAGCGAAGCGATGTGCCATCGCATCCACCGGGCCGGTCTGATCCACGGCATCGGGCGGGCCGCGGTGCCCAACGCCATCTGGAATGCGCCCGAGCCGCTGCCGGCCGCGTCGATGGAGCGCCTGCGGCTCGTGCCGTACTGGACGTCCCGCGCGGCGGGGCAGATCGACGGTCTCGCGGCAGAAGCAGAGATCGCCTCGTTCGCCTTCGAGCGGCGCGATGGCTCCGGCTACTTTCGTGGCCGCTCCGGTGCGTCGATGCCGCTCGAAGGGCAGGTCGTCGCGGCGGCCGAGCAGTGGGTGTCGCACCGCACCCGCCGTCCGTGGCGACCCGAACTGACCGACGCGCAGGCGCGCGATCGCATGCAGGCGGACGCCGAGGCCGGCCGCTTCGACGCGGAGGTCATCAGTGCGCTGCTCGCTTGTGCGCTCTCGGGCACGCCTGCGAAGCCCGTGGTGCCCGCGCAGGACGACGCGTCGCTGTCCCAGCGCGAGCTGGACGTCCTGCGCTGCATCAGCCAGGGCGACAACACGAAGCAGGTCGCGCGTGCGCTGGGCATCAGTGCGAGCACGGTGCGCACGCACGTCGAACGCGTGTTTCGCAAGCTCGGTTGCTCGACCCGCGCGGCCGCCACGCTGAAGGCCTCTGCCAGAGGCCTGCTGTAGCGGGCCGCGCCGGCCGTCCCATCGACTAAGCGGCCACAGGTTCCGGCCGAACCGCCCGCGCAGGCGCCGCGCTGTCGAGCTGCCCGCGCAGCATCTCCCACCGCACGCGCGCCGACACGATGCTTTCTTCCTTCACATGCCCGAAGCCGCGGATCTGCTCCGGCAGGCGCGCCAGCGACAGCGCGGTGTCGAAGTCGATGCGCTCGAAGCGCGCGAGCAGGTCTTCGACCATCGCGCGGTAGTCGGCCACCAGCTGGCGCTCCATGCGGCGCTCGGCGGTCCGGCCGAACGGATCGAGCGCCGTGCCGCGCAGGCCGCGCAGCTTCGCGAGCACGCGGAAGGCGCCGAGCATCCACGGGCCGAAGCTGGTCTTCAGCGCGCGGCCTTCCGCATCGCGACGGCCCAGCACCGGCGGCGCCAGATGAAAGCGCAGCACCGGCTTGCCTTCGAACTGCTCGCCGAGCTTCTCCATGAAGCGCGGGTCGGCATACAGGCGTGCCACCTCGTACTCGTCCTTGTAGGCCATGAGCTTGAACAGGCCCGAGGCCACGGCCTTGGCCAGCACCGTGCTGCCGCGCGTGCGCTGTTCGGCGTCGCGCACGCGTTCGACGAGGTCCGCGTAGTCGCGTGCATAGGCCGCGTTCTGGTACGCCGTGAGGAACGCGGTGCGGTCCGCCACCAGTGCTTCGAAGCTCTGGGGCTTCTGCAGCGACACCACCTGCGCCGGCGCGGCCTGGCGCGTGACGGCCGTGAGGTCGAGCGCCGCCTTGCGGCCCCAGCGGAATGCGGCCTGGTTGGCCTTCACGGCCACGCCGTTGATCTCGATGGCCTTGTCGAGCGCCTGCGCCGACAGCGGCACGAACCCCTTCTGGAACGCGAAGCCCAGCAGGAACAGGTTGGCCGCGATGGCGTCGCCCATGAGGCGCGTGGCCAGTTGCGTGGCGTCGATGAAGTCGGCGCGGCCTTCCACCGATTCCTCGATGAGCGCACGCACCTGCGCGGCCGGGAACTGCCAGTCGGGCTGCTGCGCGAAGTGCCCGGTCGGCTGCTCGAAGGTGTTGACCAGCGCATAGGTGCGGCCCGGCCGCATGCGCGCGATGGCGTCGGGCGCGCCGGCCGTGAGCATGTCGCAGCCCAGGATCAGGTCGGCCTCGCCGGTGGGAATGCGCTGCGCCTTCAGTTGCGCCGCGTCGCGCGCGATGCGCACGTGCGACGTGACCGAGCCGTTCTTCTGCGACATGCCCGTCATGTCGAGCACGCTCACGCCCTTGCCTTCGAGGTGCGCCGCCATGCCGATCAGCGCACCGATGGTGATCACGCCTGTGCCGCCAATGCCGGTGATCAGGATGTTGTGCATGCCTTCGAGCGCGTGCGGCACTGGTGCGGGCAGGGCGGGCTCCTCGGCGGCCTTCACGGCCACGGGTGCGTGCTTGCGCGGCTTCACGCCTTCGACCGTCACGAAGCTCGGGCAGAAGCCCTTGATGCACGACTCGTCGGCGTTGCACGCGCTCTGGTTCACGCTGCGCTTCAGGCCCAGGTCGGTTTGCTTCGGTAGAAGGGCGGTGCAGTTCGATTGCTCGCCGCAGTCGCCGCAGCCTTCGCACACCGCGTCGTTGATGAACACGCGCCGCGCGGCTTGCGGAAACTCGCCCTTCTTGCGGCGGCGGCGCTTCTCCGCCGCGCACACCTGGTCGTAGATCAGCACCGACACGCCCTCGAAGCCGCGCAGCTCGCGCTGCACCGCGTCCATGTCGTCGCGGTGGTGCACGCTCAGCGCAAAGAGGCCGTCGCGCTCGGGCGGCAGCAGGCTGCGGTCGGCCCAGCGCGTCGGGTCTTCGGCCACCAGCGCGATGCGCTTCACGCCTTCGGCCGCCACCTGGTGCGCGATGCGCGGCACGGTGATCGGCCCGTCGACCGGCTGGCCGCCCGTCATCGCGACCGCGTCGTTGTAGAGGATCTTGTAGGTGATGTTCACGCCCGCCGCCACGGCCGCGCGGATCGCGAGCGAACCCGAGTGGTAGTAGGTGCCGTCGCCCAGGTTCGCGAACACGTGCTTGCGCTTGGAGAACCACGCCTGCCCCAGCCAGGGCGCGCCTTCGCCGCCCATGTGCGTGGTGGTGCGGTTGTGCTCGGGGTAGATCGCGGTGGCCATCACGTGGCAGCCGATGCCCGCGAGCGCCAGGCTGCCTTCGGGCACCTTGGTCGAGGTGTTGTGCGGGCAGCCCGCGCAGTACCAGGCCGGGCGCGAGGGCGTGGCCACGGCCTTGCCGAGCACCACGTCTTTCGCGTCGAGGATCGCCAGCCGCATGCGGATGCGGTCGCTGGTGTGAAAGCGCGCCACGCGCCCGGCGATGACGCGCGCGATCTGCGCCACCGAGAAGTCGGCCGTGGCCGGCAGCAGCCACTGGCCGCGTGGGTGCGCGCCCCATTCGCCCTGTTCGTCGAACTTGCCGATCACGCGCGGGCGCACGTTCTCGCGCCAGTTGTACAGGTGCTCTTTGAGCTGGTATTCGACGATCTGGCGCTTCTCTTCGACCACCAGAATTTCTTCGAGCCCGTCGGCAAACTCGCGGATCGAGTCGGGCTCCAGCGGCCAGGGCATCGACACCTTGAACAGGCGGATGCCGATGCGCGCGGCCTCGTCGGCGTCGATGCCCAGTTCTTCCAGCGCTTCGAGCACGTCGCGGTACGACTTGCCCGAGGCCACGATGCCCAGCCGCGCCTGCGGCGAATCGATGGTCACGCGGTTCAGGCGGTTCTCGCGCGCGTAGGCGATGGCGGCGTAGATCTTGTAGTCCTGCATCAGCGCTTCCTGCTTGCGCGCCTGCACGCCGAGCGTGTCGGTCGACAGCCGCGCATGCACGCCGCCGGGCGGGAACACGAAGTCTTTCGGCAGGCGCGTGTGCACGTCGAGCGCGCCCGCGGCAATGGAGCCCGACGACTCCACCGTGTCGGCCAGCGCCTTGAAGCCGACCGGCAGGCCGGCAAAGCGCGACATCGCAAAGCCGTGCAGGCCCAGCTCGATGTATTCCTCCACGCTCTGCGGGTAGAGCATGGGGATCATCGAGGCGGCGAACAGGTGGTCGCTCTGATTGGGCAGGGTGGACGACGACGCGCCGTGGTCGTCGCCCGCCACCAGCAGGATGCCGCCCTTCGGCGAGGTGCCCGCGTGGCTCATGTGCTTGAACACGTCGCCGCAGCGGTCCACGCCGGGCGCCTTGCCGTACCACATGGCGAACACGCCATCGACCGCGCTCTCGCCGGTCAGGTGCACCTGCTGCGTGCCCCACACGGAGGTGGCGGCCAGCTCTTCGTTCACACCGGGCAAAAATTTGACGGCGTTGGCCTCGAGCTGGGGCTGGGCTTTCCACAGCGCTTCGTCCAGGCCGCCGAGCGGCGAGCCGCGGTAGCCCGAGACAAAGCCCGCGGTGTTCAGGCCGGCCTGCTGGTCGCGCCATTTCTGCACGAGCATGAGGCGCACCAGCGCCTGAATGCCGCTCAGGTAGATCCGGCCTTCGGTGGCCGTGTATTTGTCGTCCAGCGCAACGCTGGCGAGTTCGTGGGTTGCCATGAGAGAAAGGACTCCGGGTAGGACTCGTGGAATGCGGGCGTGGCCCCGGTAGAGGGCCGGCCCGCGAAACGCCTCGCCGGGGTTGCCGCCGAGACAGCGACGATTCTTTCGCACCCCGGCCCGAAAGTGCTTCTTCGTTTCGACGGGGAAACCCGCATTCCGGAAGAACCATCGCCGCCGCAGTCGATTCGCCGAAAGGCCTTCGGCCATACGCCCGCAACCGCACAGGCCCGACAATGTCCGCCCGATCGACCGAGGACCCGATGAGACCCGACCTGGATTCGCTGGCGCTGTTCCTGCGCGCCATTGAGCACGGCAGCCTGTCCAAGGCGGCCGCCGAGAGCCACATGGTGCTGTCGGCCGCGAGCCGGCGCCTGGCCATCCTCGAGAGCCAGCTCGGCGTGGGGCTGCTCAACCGCACCTCGAAGGGCGTCACGCCCACGGGCGCGGGCGAGTCGCTGGCCATGCATGCGCGCCAGATCCTGCGCGACGTGGACCGCATGCGCGCCGACCTGTCGGACTACGCGCAGGGCGCCACCGGCCGCGTGCGGCTGCATGCCAACGCGTCGGCCATGGGCCAGTTCCTGCCCGACGATGTGGCCAGCTTTCGCCTGCGCTACCCCGAGATCCGCGTGAGCGTGGAAGAGCACCGCAGCGTCTACATCGTGCAGGCCATCCGCGACCGCCAGGCCGACGTGGGCGTGATCACCAGCGAGGCGGTCGACCCGGCGCTGCACTTCATTCCCTACCGCACCGACCGGCTCGTGGCCATCGTGCGCCAGAAGCATCCATGGCGCGGGCGCGAGGTGTCGTTCGAAGAACTGCTCGACTTCGATTTCGTGGGGCTCGAAGACGACTCTGCCATCTCCCGCACCATGGAAGACGCCGCGATGAGCGCGCGCAAGGTGCTGCGCCTGCGTGTGCGCGTGAAGAGCTTCGAGGCCGTGTGCCGGATGATCGAAGCGGGGATGGGCGTGGGCATCCTGCCCGAGGGGGCGGCGGTGACCTACCGCAAGGAGATGAAGCTGCGCTTCATCAACCTCACCGACGCGTGGGCGTCACGACGGATGTACCTGTGCACGCGGCAGGAGGCGTTGAGTTTTCCGCAGCGGCGGTTGGTGGATCATCTGTTGGCGCGAGGGATGCCGTAGGGCACGGGTTCATTCAGGGCGACGCTCACGCCGACGGGGCACCTTGCTCCGCGAATGTCCCCCGGCCTTCGGCCTCCTCCTTGATTTCGCTGCGCAAGGCACCCCATCGACGTGAGCTTGTTGAGCGCAGCTGCGGTCCGGCATGGCGCATTGCGGAAGCTGCATTTGTTGGCGCGCTTCGAGACTTCGTGCCGCACGAAACCGGCACTGCGCCGCGCTCTTCTCTAAAGTAGCTGCCCCTGCCACTCAAAACCCCACCAAGGGGACTCGGAAGACGCCACACACAGCCATTGAAATGTGGAAAGGCTGCTTGCCTCGCGGCAGGTTGTCGGTGCGAAAGCAGCGATGCAAATGCGAGGTATCAAAAGGCGACGGCCAGGGTGTTAGTAGCACCCCAGCCGTCTAACCAAGTTCGTGCAACCACCTTGGAAGGAACCGCACAAAAATGGCTACCAAGACTATAGCCCGGCCTCGCACGCCGGTACCTCCCGCCGGAATCACTCACGAAGACCCGGCGAATCTCCTCGAAAACACACTCGCCCAACTCGAAGCCCTGCTGTGGGTCTGCCACGGGGAAGACATCGACTGGTGCAGCGGCGAAGGCCCCCGGCAACTGGACAACCTGCTGTGGCTTGCGGCGGAACTGGCGCGCAAGGCGGGGGAGTTGTTTCAGGCGAGTGAGAGGGCGCGGCGTGGGGCGCTTGAGACTGGAAGTTAGCGGTGAGGCTGCGGGCTGCGGATCTCGCGGCCCGCCTGACGGGCCGGGTTCTTCCGGGCACGATCTGCGCCGCCATGCCGCCCGGGCTGAAGTCTTCGCGATGGACCAAATTTGGCCCGGTCGAGGTTGCTCGTGGGGAGGTCTTGGTGGCAGTTATGCGCCCCACTGCTGATCGTCGGCAGACAAGGCAGGCGCCCGCTTTGCAGCGGTTGCCGACATCCCCTCGGCCCAGCGCGAATGGGTACTATCGGCCGGGACCAGTCATTCGACAGCTTGCTTCAATTCACACGAAGGCGCTCCATGGGGCCGTCCGCCCGTGGCGCTAATGCGTAGCGCACCCTTCAGACCTCAGGTTGAACACCCGGCGGTGCCCGGTACACCAACACCTTCAACGACCGCTCGTCGGACACGTCGGGAAAGGTGCTTGGGTTCGCCAGTCTTTCCACGAAATCCAGCTCCGGCGCCAGTGCGCTCATTTGCTCCTGCAGGAATTTTGGTCCCAGTTCTGGGGCATTGAGGCATAGCAGGACGAGGCCGCCGGGCTCCAGCAGGTCAGGCAAGCGCTTGATCAGCCGGGCGTAGTCCTTGGTGGCAACGAAACTTCCCTTTTGATAGCTTGGTGGGTCAACGATGACCAGCCCGTAAGGGCCTCCGCGCGCGATTTTTCCCCACGAACTGAAAAGGTCATGAGGGAGGAAGCTCGCGCCCGCGAGCACGCCGTTGGCGCGGTGGTTCTGTTGTCCCACGGCCAGAGCGCCCTTGCTCATGTCCAGGTTGGTGACGTGCCGGGCCCCTGCCTGCAATGCGACCACCGAAAACGCGCAGGTGTAAGCAAACAGGTTGAGCACCTTGACGCGCGACCGGGCGTCTGGGCGCGCCTTCACAAACGCACGAACCCAGCGCCGTCCTTCGGCCATGTCGAGAAACAGCCCGTGGTTCTGGCCCCGGCCCACGTGAACGCGATAGCGAGCGCCGTCCTCGGTGACCCAATGCGGGTCGGGCACCGAACCGCCCATGAGTTGTGTGCTGCTCTGGCCTTCATGCCGGCACTGAAACACCCACTGCAGCGTTTCACCCGGTGCCAACTGTGACCAGCGACGCTCCAGTGCGGCGCCAATTGCAGCCAGTTCGCCGTCGGTCGCTGGCTTGAAGCTGGTCAACACCCAAACCGGCGGGAAAAAATCGAGCGACAAGTGAGCGCACGCTGGATGAAGCCCACCGCGGCCGTGGAAGATGCGCTGCGCATCCACCGGTGCGGACATTGAAGCGATTGCGTCGAACAGGGGCTGCATAGGCATATGCTCCCATTCTGACCGGATATCGCGGTGGTCCTGGCCAAGACTTCACTGCGCGAACTGGACCGCCAAGCCTCGGAAGAGAGGTGACGTAGGCAGTCGACGGGAGGAACTATGGGGTTTCGAAAATGGCTCAGCTCCGCTGGAGGAGCATTGCTCGGCGCCATACCAGCTTGTTCGGCGGCATGCAGCCTCGCGCCATCCGCGTATGACCTAGAAGCATTCTTGACGCAACGGGACTCATTGCAAGTGGTCATACTTGCAAAAGTTGTTGCGGTTGAGGACCTACCACCTCGCCCGCAGATGGTCTCTGAGCAAGAAGTCGAGTTTGAGGTGTTGCGTTCGTGGCGCGGAGGGAATCAACCGTCGATTGTTGCGACTATCGGCGTCGGGGAACCAAGTGGTACCAGTTGCAACGGCATTGGCGACCTGCGCGTGAAGCTGAGGCAAACATGGCTCATGGTGGGAAGCTACGACAATACCGGCTTTAGGCCGTCGGCGCTCAAAAGCAAGCTTCTTCCCGATGGTGTACTTCCCGCTGAGACATTGAAGCTGCTGGAGTCCAGCAAATAGCCGATGACGGCCAAGACCGGACCTTCGAGACAACCTCCCAGTCGACCAACGAACTATGAGCGCTGACCAGATTTCAGAGATTGCCCCGGCTGTCCGAGAGGCGCTCGAAGCGCCAGAATTTTGTGCGACCTTTGAGGTCGCTGGCCAGGCGGATAAGTGGGTTCAGTTCCACACTGGCACGCTGAACGCCGCGTACCCGCGTGTGGAGCATCCCTCGGCGGTGCTAGCCGCGCTGGGCGGAGCACTGCAGGAATGGGCCCCAGGCGTCTCGCTGACTGTCGCCTTGCCGGCCAAGGACGGACGAACCATCGCTAAATGGATTGACCGCTACTTTGAGACGGTGCTGGGCGCGTCTGAGGACTACGACGTCGATGTTCGGCTTGAACGGGTCAAGACGGTCGGTCGCACGTCAGATGACTCGTCCGCATCAGGCTACTGACGGCCAGAACCAGCCACTCAAACCAATGAGCCTTCTTCGACCGTTCTTGCAAAGCGAATCGTTACGGATGCAGTTCCCGATCTGCACCGTCGGGGTGCCGGTTTCACAGCTGTCGGCGCAACTGGCAATCCCACTTGAGGACTGGCATGAGCCAGGGATGGGAGAGGTTCGTGGTTTTGGTTGCCACCTTCCGAACGGAATGATGGTCTTTCTTGACGAGTTTTTATCGGCGACGCAGCTTGGCGCGACTGTCCATGTTGACGCCTCTGCTCTCGTTGGCCGAGATGTCAATGATGTGGTCTCGGCCGCTCTCAACGGGTTAGGACTGTCAATGTCGTTCGTTACTTGGCTTCAGGCAGAGTCGAGTTGGACGGCCGCGCAAGAAATCGCGAAAGCGGCCGGCGCACACAAGCCCTCTTGAGTAACGGGTGGCGCTGTTTTATTCGCCTGAACGCCACCTTCGAAAACGAGCGAGTGTGCCCCGCCGACACCAGCACCACCGACATCGCTTCGGCTACAGTCGGCCAGGAGCGGTCAGTCGCTGCCTTCGGCAAAATTCAGCCACAAGCGGTCATTTGCATCCCAACCAGGACATCGGAAGACTCCAAAATGAAGGTCAAACGAATCGTCGCGGAATTTGAAGATCTGCTTGTGTACGCTCAAGGTGGAATTGACCTGTACAGAAAAGGCATCTCGAAAGCCTTCCTATCGCACGGGTTCCCAATGATTCTCGAGGGCTTGCAGGCTGCACGCCGTGAGCTCGAAGCCTTGGGTATGTATGAACGCTGCCGCGATGCCTTGGTGCAAGCGGAGGCGCTCGTCAAGCAGGGCCCCGAGCACGACTATGAAGCCGAGACGCTGATCCTCGAAGCCAATCGTGCACTGATTCAGGTGTCAGGCAGCCACGAAGCTATGGGTCGTCGGTATCGAGCCGCCAACGATGCTCCGAAATCCCAGGGTGGCGAAGGACCGCTTTAGAGCGGGCTGGATAGCTGCTTCCGGCAATTTCGCGACGCCGGCATGACCGGCTACAGTCGGCCAACAACGGATGCTCGATAGGGCCACCCCAATGAAAGGGCAATTAATGTCTCTATTCCGGAGCGGGTACCGGTCTACGGCGAATTACTTGGTCGCCGGCCTCGCACTGTTGCTCAGCCCCGAGACATTTGCGCAATCTACACCCTTGACTGGGCGCTGCGGCGAAATTTACTCGATAGAGAGGAGTGCTATTTTTCCAGATGGCGGCTCGATCGAAGTCGACGGCACAGATCGCTGCGGATTCCGTTTTGCCATACGAGTAGACAACTCTTTGGACCGATTGCAGCAAGGCGGCTACGCAAAAGTTTTTCTCAACGACGTCGAGGTCATGCGCCGTAGCCCGGAAGAATGGAAGTTGCTCGAGCTCTTGGATCGCAGCGCCAAGCGTCGCCTGCAAGGAGTATCGGTCGGCCAGTTCACATCTCGTCTTCATGTTGGCTCTGACCAAGCAAGCATGAGCACGCTAGGACTAGTGGGAGTGCTTCAGGAGATTTGCCTGAGATCGACCGGGCACAGGTATGTTTCTCGATGCGAGCGCTATATGCGCTAGCAAGTACGGTGACCTCTCCGCACATCGAAAAGGAAGCTCATCGCGTAGCGTCGCGACGACCCCGAGCGACGGCTTTGAGGCACATCGAGTGTTAGCGTTGGGCCCACTGCGGTCTCCCGACATTGTCCAAAGCTGCCGGTCATCGCGCCAAGGCTAAGAGACATCTCCTTCCACGCAATGTCTAGCCAGGCACGCCGAACAAAATCCAGTCATGTCCGTCGCTTTAGTCCCACGCCCCCAGTGCACCGCTTGCCTGCGCCCACTCAGCGCCTGCATCTGCCGCTGGGTCGCGCCCACTGCCCACGCAGTGGAGGTACTAGTGCTGCAGCACCCGCTGGAGGTACACCAGGCCAAAGGCAGTGCCCGCCTGCTGCACCTCAGCTTGGCGCACTGCCGCTTGGTGGTGGGTGAGGCATTTGCCGTGCCCGTCTGGCCGGTGGACGGCAAGCACACGCTGCTGCTGTACCCGGACAGTCTGCAAGATAGCGCCCCGGACCTGCGGGTCCCACCCCCGCTACCGCCCGAGTGGCCGCAAGCCCCGTCGCGCCTGCGCCTGGTCGTGCTGGACGGCACCTGGCGCAAAAGCCGAAAGATGCTCTACCAAAGCCCGGCACTGCAACAGTTGCCCCGCTTGTCCCTGCACAACCTGCCGCCTTCGCACTACCGTATCCGCAAAGCCCATGGGCCCGACCAACTGTCCACGCTGGAGGCGACCTGCTACGCCTTGGGCCAACTGGAAGGCGGTGCGGCGCGGTTCCAGCCCTTGTTGAATGCCTTCGACGGGTTTGTAGAGTACTTGGAGCAGGCTGGTGGGCAGCGAAACGCGCAAACCGACAAGTCCTGCCCTCGACCAAGGGCTACGGGGTTCATTCAAGTGACCGGCTAAATGGCTGGTTCTGGCCGACTGGAGCCGCCGGCATGCTACCTTCCGGCCGATACGGCTCGTTGGAATCACAGATGGACGTACATCAGCCTCGCCGCCCGCACCGACCCGGTTGGCTGCCCGTTGTCGACGCCGCGCGTTGCACGGGTTGCGGCTGGTGCGTCGCCGCGTGCGACCTTCACCTTCTCAGTCTCGAAGTCGAGCAATGGAAGAAGTTGTCGACGCTTCAAGACGCGGATCGGTGCACGGGCTGCAGCGATTGCGCAGTGACTTGCCCTTTTCATGCGATCACCATGCGAAAGGGCTGAAACGCCCTGGGCGCCCGGCTCGCCGCCCAGGCAATCCGCAGACCCGGGCGCGTGAGCCGGACGGTCGCGAGTGTCACGCCCCGTTCGACCATCCCGAAGAAGTCCCTTCCCGAGGCCTCTCACCTCGGGTCAGCTTTTGGACTTTGCGTATTCCTCTGCGCTCATCATCTCCAGGCCGACGAACGGAGTGTTGCCTTCGACCCATGCGTCGTGACCCGGCGGAATGGTGTACGACATGCCTTCCTCGATGACGGTCTGCGAGCCGTCATTCATTTGCACGGTGATCCGGCCGGACACCGCATACCCGACGTGAGCCACCTGGCAACTGTCCGTGCCCACGACCGGCTTGATGCACTTCGACCAGCGCCACCCGGGCTCGAACTTGAAGCGTCCGAGCGTGTAGCCCTCGAGGCGGACCACTTCGACCCGGGTCTTTTCGGGCTGTCGAACCTCATCCGGTTCGTTATGGGATTTCGTCTGAAGCTTGTTGACGTTCATCGGACTTGCCATCGCGACTCTCCTTGCGGCACGAGTGAGCAAACAGTCCGCGGCAGTCTCGTGCCGAACCGCACGTGAACGATGAAATGGTAGTCCTGGGACACGCTTGCGGTGATCTGTTTCTTGCACGAAAGTGCCGCTCTTGCAGCGGGTTTCATGTGGCAGTTTGCGTAAGCCGGGTTACAGAAAATCTTCGTCCACCACCAGCGACAGCACGGACCAACGCAGTCGCTGGGCCCAGTTCGATTCGGGCTCCCGGCGCAACGCCTCGGGATGGACGACTGGAGTGGATACCCGGCCTCGCAACGCGCGCTGCTCGAACTGCTGCCGTTACTGGTTCAGGAACAAAAAGACGGTGCCATTGCGAATGCCAGGACCAGGGCGCTGAATGCGCCTACCGTGGCCGAGATACGGTTCGAGTGATGGTGCGAGATGGGGTGGTTCAACCTGCGATGGACGAAGTCCGGCAAACGCTTCGCGTGGCCCGCTCCGACATCGCCGGCGTGCGTGACGTTCTCGGCAAGGCAACGCAGCAGCGCCCTCAACGCACCGGTGATGAAAGCGCACGCATCCAGCGTTCGCGCTCTTCGTCTTCCAGCGCCAGCAGGCTCTCTGGCGAACCGCCTCCGCCGACGACGCGAAGGTCTTGCAAATGCTTCTGCACCTCGGGCTTGGCAAGCACCTGGCCCACGGCTTCCTGCACTATGCGATTGGACGCGGCCTCCGAATTCGCGGGCGCCCAGAGGCTGAAGTGGTCGTACGCTGTGTAGCCGGTCAAGGGCGCGCTCGACGCCAGCGTCGGCCACGGCACACCCTCGAAGCTTTGCGGGTGCGCCGGGTCGGCGGTGGTGCCCAGCACGCGCAACTGGCCGCGCCGCACGGCGACCGCCACGCCGTTCACGGGCGCGAACAGCAGGTCCACCGCATGGTCCTTGGTGATGACGTCCGAGTCGGGGTACATGCCCTTGAAGACCACGCGCTGCACATCGACGCCGCTGCGTGCGCGGAACTGGCCGAAGGCGAGGTGGCCCGTCCAGCCGTCGTCGCCCGTGCCGATGCGCAGGCTGCCAGGGTGGGCCCGTGCGTACGCCAGCAGGTCGTCCGTGTTGTGAATGCCCAGCGTGTCGGCCTTCGTGCTGTCGATGACCAACACCAGAGGCTCCGACGCCAGCAGCGTGACGGGGCGAAGGGAATGCATCAGCGCATCGATCGGCGCGGGCTGGTGCACGCCCTCGATGCCTCCGCGCGGCAGCCGCAACGCCGCGAGCAAGACCTTCTCGTTGCCGCCCTCCGTCATCAGCCGGCGATAGTCGGCCTCGGTGGCTTTCGGCACGTGATCGACCTGCACGCTGCGTCCCAGCAGGTGGGGCAAGTGGCTGGCCAGCATCTCGGCATAGTGGCCGCTGCGGCCGCCGGGCGGAACCAGCACGGTGACGTGCAGCGGCGGCTGCGGCACGGCGGCCAGCCATTGCCCCGCATCGTTCATCAGGCCATAGCGTATTTCCCATGCGCCGCCCGTGGACGTGTTGCGTACCAGGGCTTCGGCCACCCAATGGCGGCCCATGCGGTGGAACTGCCGGATGATCGGCCGCTCGTCCTGCCACCCGGGCGGCCGCCAGTCCTCTGGGAACGCGCCTGAGACGACGGCGTAGCCATGACGGAACCGGCGCGCCGATTCGAACTGCGGCGCGATCGCCCATTGGCCCCGCGCGTTCTGGTAGCCCCATCGGCCGGTGTCCGCGTCCTTGACCGGCCGCAGCGCGGCGCCGGCATCGCTGCTGCCGTGCAGTCGTTGCCAGCGGCACACCTGCGGCGTGCTGGCGTTGCGCTGGAGGTCCAGCCCGGCGGCGGTGCACAGCCGGATGCGCCGCTGGGCGGTTGCGTCGGGCCGCTCGCCGAAGATGAATGGAATCACCATGCGTCCTCGCGCGTCGATCAGGCCCGAGCCGGTGGAGCCAGGCGTCACCATCTGCCGCTTGTAGTCCATCCACTGCGCGGTGGTGATGTCCCGCGGCGGCGGCGGCGTGCGCCACTGTCCCCGTGCATCGCGCAAGCCGGGTTGTGCGAACACCGTGTCCACCTGCAGCTCGGAAGGTACTGGCCTGGATGCCTCGGGCATCAGGTAAGAGAGGGCGGCAGGGGAGTCGGCGGAGATCGTGTCCTGACCATCGCAACTCACGGGCGGAACGGCCCACTGGCCTTGCGCATCGATGCGCCCGTTGGCCGTGGTGGTGCGCAGCCCGCCGCCGGGCTTTCGCTCCACCAGCCACACCCGGTGCAGCGGCTGCAGTGCGGGATTGAGGGAGATGTATTCCTGGCGCACGACCTGCCAGCGGCCGTCGCAGAAGCTGCGCGCCGCCGGTGAAAGGAAAAGCACGCGCCCGTCGAGGCCGTCGAACAACGCGGGGGCGCGCTCGCTGTGCTTGCCCGGATTCAGGCTCAGCCAACGCGCCCGTTCGATCAGGTTGGGGGCGATGCCGATGGTGAACGTGAAGATGTCGTCCCACGGCGGGGCTTGAGCATCCACCGGCTGCAATTGCCAAGTCGGCTGCATCGGCAACGCGCGTCCCGGGTTGGCATACAGCGCCTGGTAGGTCGGCGGCGCTGCGTGGGCCGGACCCAGGGCGAGGCCGAGCCACAGCAGGGCGGCGAAGAGAGGCAGGCGCTTCATCGGGCGAGCAAGAAACAAGGGTTCAGCCTCGGGTCGTGGCCGTAGATGGATGCCATTGCATCGCAGGCATCGCTGTTCACCGAGGCGCTCGCGGTTGAACGCGCAGCGGCTATGTGTCTGGTTGAACGACGTGTTGGCCCTCGCTCAAACTTCGTATGCATAGATGCAGCTGAGCTCAGCCCCTTTCAGCGCGGACTGAAAGGGTTCAGGCGCACTCTTGAGGATGGCGACAAAGCTGGCGTTGAGTTTGCCGGCACCCATGCTGCCTTTGTATTTGATGCTCTTGGGCTTGGCTTGAAGCTGGAGCCTGTTCGAACCGGACAGCGCAGCCTCCAACCTGAAGATGCCACGACGAAAGTCGGTGGACTCGGAGGTTTCTGCCTGTGGTGAAACCAGGCGCATGGTTTGCCCGCGGTAGGAGAGTTTCAGATCGACCTCCACAATGGAGGCGGGCACATCACCCACCAAGGTGAGTGCCTGGCCCGCGTGCTTCCCCGTGCAGTTCAGTTGCGCCGTGTTTGCACCTGCAATGGCCTGACCCGAGAGGGCGAACAGCAACACGAGGGGGCAGAGAGGAAAAGTTTTTCTCATAGGTCTTCCATGGGACTGAAGCGATGTGTCCCGCACGACCTGCGAGACAAGCTGGGCAGCGCGAATATGCCGGTCACGGTCTCCTCCACAAAAACGTTTCTGATCATAGGCGGAGCCATTCGCCGCTGATGCTCAGCGGTGGTACGCCATGGCGCGAGTCACCTTCTCATCGCTTTCCATGCCCCCACTGGTCCGCCCAGGCTGACAACGGCTTCAGCGCCTTCGAAAGCCGCCGTCCTTCGTCCGTCAGTCGATAGCCACCCTCGGCATGTTCGACAAGGCCGACTTCCCTCAGTTCAGTCAGCCGCGTGTTGAGCAACCGGGTGTTCGTCTCGCAAGCGTCTTGCAAGGCTCTGAAGGTCAGCGAGCCCTCCCGAAGTTCCCAGAGCACGCGCAGCGCCGTGCGCCGGCCCAGCAGGTCCAGCGCGACCATGAGGGGGCGGCCGGTGGTGGAGCCGCGAACGGGTTGGCCGATGCGAGGTGTTGTCATGCTTTACTTTATACAGCAACGTGCCTACGATGGCGTGGCCATTGAATCAGGAGTCTGCATGCCCGCACGCATCGAACCCGCAACGCCACCATTTGGCGAAGACATTTCCAGGTCACTCGACAGGGTGATGAAGGGACAGCCTCCCTTGCGGCTGTTCACGACGTTGGCACGCGACGCGCGTCTGTTTCAGAAGTTCTTTGCGGGCGGGCTGCTGGACAAAGGCCACCTGAGCATCCGACAGCGCGAAATCGTGATTCATCGCACAACAGCATTGTGCAAATCCGAATATGAATGGGGCGTCCACGTCATGGCCTTCTCAAGGTTCGCCGGCCTGACGCCGGAGCAGGTTCAGGCGACCGTCACGGCTTCGGCGAACGACGCCTGCTGGTCGGCCGAGGACCAGGTGCTTCTGCGCCTGTGCGACGCCTTGCACGCGCACGCCGACATCGACGATGAACTGTGGGACGCGTTGCGAACGTACTTCAGCGAAGACGCCATCATCGAACTGCTGATGCTGGCTGGCTTCTACCGCACCGTCAGCTACCTCACGAACGGGCTGCGCCTGCCCTTGGAAGCGTCAGGCGCGCGATTCCCCGCTTGAGTCTGCTTCTGGCCGAGCGGTCGGCGTACCAACCAACCAGCGTGCAACCACAGGAGAAATCTCGATGATCAAGGTCAGTGTCATGTACCCCTACGCCGCAGGCGCGCGGTTCGATCACGCGTACTACCGCGAGCGGCACATGCCCATGATGAAACGACTGCTCGGCGCTGCGTGCCTGTACTACATGGTGGACAAGGGCATCTCGGGGCGCGGTGCGGGCACCGACCCTGCGTACATCGCCAAGTGCGACTTCGTCTGCACCTCTGTCGAAGCGTACCGGGCAGCCTCTGCCCCGCACCAGGAGGAGATCCGGGGCGACATTGCCAACTACACGGACATTCAACCCGTGGTGCAGATCAGTGAGGTGGTCGTGGAGCGTTCGGAAGCCTGAGTTTCTTCCGAGCGCGGGGCGTCGGCATGGAGGACAAGTCAATGGGTACAGACAGCCGCATCATCGTTTCGCTCGACTTCCCTGCCGCCGCATTGGCGGCGGACCTCGTGAAGCAGCTGGGCGCAGCGACCACGCACTACAAGGTCGGCCTGCAGCTGCTGACCGCGGCCGGGCCTTCGGTCGTCCGCGATCTCGTAGAAGCAGGGAAGCGCGTTTTCCTGGACCTCAAGCTGCTGGAAATTCCAAGCTCGGTGGCCGGTGCGGTCACCGCAGCCGGACACCTGGGGGCTTCGATGGTGACTGTGCACGCCTCGGGCGGTTCCGCCGTGCTTCGCTCGGCGGTCCAGGCCGCGAGCCCGTTCCCTCAACTGAAGGTTCTGGCGCTCACCGTCATCACCAGCATGAGTGACCAGGATCTGGAAGAGGTGGGCGTCGCCTCGACGGTTCCAGAGCAGGTCGCACGGCTGGGCCGCCTGGCCGCTGCGGCCGGTTGCCATGGCGTTGTGTCGTCGCCATTGGAGGTGGGGCTGCTTCGCGAGATCCTGCCGCCCGATGCCCTGATCGTGACGCCAGGCACGCAGCTCTCAGGCGATGAAAAGAATGACCACGCGCGGGCTGCGACGCCCTCGCAGGCCATCGGGGCGGGCGCGACGCACGTGGTCATCGGCCGGCCCATATCGCGTGCCCCCCATCCTGCTGCCGTGTTCGCGGCCGTGCGCGCTGAGCTGGCGACCGCCATCCGGCAACGCTGAAGCGGTCAGGCTGGCTTGGACTGGCGGTCGCGCAAAGCGATCGACGGTTGCCCAGCGCCGACCCTGCCGATGCGACCCTCGACGTGGGTCACGTCTGCGCGGAAATCAACAGGCCGTTCACAAGCGCGGTACCCACGACACAGCGCCATACAAGCAACTGCACAGTTGCCTTCACAGTGCTCTTTCGCCGTCGTCGGCGCCGTTGCCACGGAGTTGGCGCAGGCCACCCCACAACGCCCTCCGGCCACCTTGCCGAGGGGCCATCGGAGCACAAGCCGTGTCGTCGCAGAAAAAGAACGCCGCCTTCCTCGTCTCGATCTTGGGCCAACGCCTCCAGGCGTGGCTGTGGCGCGCAGGAAGAAGCAGGCCTCGTTCGCGTACGCCGGCCGGATCTGGCGCGCAGAAAAGTAGCGCTTTTTAGTTAATGCCATGTAACGCCATCGGGCGTTGCTGACAGGCCAACCAGGCGCTTGGACGCACGCGCACGGCTGAACGCATGCCGGCTGCGCGACGTCAGAGGGGCATGTCATGTTCACCCGCTACGCCATCCGCGCGCTGCTTTGCATCGCCGTCGTGCCCGCCATCTCCGAGGAGCCCCTGCCCATCCGGGGCCGCGTGTTCCTGAGCAAAGCCGAGGTCGAGAGCACCTTGATCGGCAAGCCCATCGTTTCAAGCAATCTCTCGACCGGCATGATCTCGCGCTGGCAGTTCCATGCGGATGGCCGCGTCGACTTCGTCAACCAGAGCGGGCCCGGCAAGGCGTCGGGCAAATGGGTGCTCAACGCCGACGGTTCGATGTGCGTGACGATGATTTCTCGAACCGGGTGCCGCTACTGGTTCAGGAACGAGAAAGATGGTGCCCTTGCGAATGCCACCACCAGGGAGCCGAATGCGCCGACCGTGGCCGAGATACGGTTCGAGTGATGGCGCGAGATGGGGCGGTTCAGCTCAGCGCTTCGCACGCGCCCCGAAGAATGTCAGCGCAGCGCTTCGACCAGGTCCAGCACCATGCGATCCGGCCCGAAGGTTTCGACACCGTGGGCCAGCAAGGCATCGACAGCCTGCGCAATGCCATGGCTCGAAGACGACTGCTCCGCCATGTCGTTGTAGTACCCCAGGTCCTTCTTCGCATTCGCCATCGAGAACTTCAGCGAATCGGTGCTGCCCGTCAGCAGCTTGGGCTTGAGGCGCTCCAGCGCCACGCCGTTGCCGCCACCCTTGGCGAGCACGTCCACGAACACCTCGGGCTTCACGCCGGCGCGTTGCGCGCAGGCCGCGGCCTCGCACAGCAGTGCCACGGTGCCCAGCGACACGAAGTTGTGCAGCAGCTTCATCGCATGGCCCGCGCCCACATCGCCGACGTGCGTGACGTTCTCGGCAAAGCAGCGCAGCAGCGGCAGGCACGAGGCCAGCACGTCGGCGTCGCCACCCACCAGCAGGTTCAGGCGGCCTTCGGCGGCCTCCTTGGCGGTGCGGGTCATCGGCGTGTCGAGGAAGCGGCCGCCCTTGGCGAGCACCGCCTGCGCCACCTTGGCGGTGGAGGCGGGCACGGCGGTGGAGCAGTCGATCACCACGGTGCCGGGGCGCAGCGTGCTCAGCGCGCCGTTGTCGCCCAGCATCACTGCCTCGACCTGCGGCGTGCCGGTGACGCACAGGATCAGCACATCGACCTGCGCGGCCAGCGTGGCCACGTCTTTGACCGACGTGGCGCCGGCCTTCAGCAGGTCGTCGATCGGCTGGTTGCCCGCATGCTCCAGCACGGTGAGCTGGTGGCCGTGCTTGACGATGTTGCTGGCGATGCCGTGGCCCATGAGGCCGACGCCGACGAGGCCGACTTTGCGCGGGGTTTGTTGTTCAGTGGTGGTCATGGGTTGTCTTCATCCGTGCTTGATGGCGATGGTCTTGAGGGTCGTGAAGCCGAGCAGGGCCTCGAAGCCCTTCTCGCGGCCGAAGCCACTCGATTTCACGCCGCCGAAAGGCAGTTCTACACCACCCGCCGCCCCGTAATTGTTCACGAACACCTGGCCGCAATGCAGCTTGTGCGCCATGCGCAGTTGGCGCCCGCCGTCGCGCGTCCACACGCCGGCCACCAGGCCGAAGTCCGTGCCGTTGGCCAGGCGCACCGCCTCGGCCTCGTCGGCGAAGGGCATCACGGCCAGCACCGGGCCGAAGACCTCGCGCTGGGCCAGGTCGCTGCCCGGCGGCACGTCGCGGAACAGCACGGCCTCCTGGTAGTAGCCGGTGGACGGCGCCTGCGGCGACACGGTGCCGCGCGCCGCCACCTTCATGCCGCTCGCCTCGGCGGTCGCGACCATGTCGCGAACCTGGCGGAACTGCTTCTCGTTGATGAGCGGGCCCATGTCCAGGTCTTCGGCGGGCGTGCCCGCGCGCACGGCCGTGAAGCGCTTGGCGAGGCGCTGCACGACTTCTTCATAGATCGACTGCTCGACCAGCACGCGGCTGCCCGCCGAGCAGGTCTGGCCGGCGTTCTGGATGATGGCGTTGAGCAGCACGGGCTCGGCCGCGTCGAGGTCGGCATCGGCGAACACGATCTGCGGCGACTTGCCGCCCAGCTCCAGCGTCACCGGGCAGTGGCGCTCGGCCGCGGCCAGGCCCACGCTGCGGCCGGTCATGGTCGAGCCGGTGAACGAGATGTGGTCGATGCCCGGGTGCGCGCACAGCGCGGCGCCGGCTTCCTTGCCGTAGCCCGTGACCACGTTGAGCGCGCCGGCCGGAAAGCCGACCTCGGTCGCGATCTCGGCCAGGCGCAGCAGCGACAGGCTCGCGTCTTCCGCCGGCTTCACCACGCAGGCGTTGCCCGCGGCGAGCGAGGCGCCCACGCTGCGGCCCGCGATCTGCATCGGGTAGTTCCAGGGAATGATGTGGCCCGTCACGCCGTGCGGGATGCGCACGGTCAGCACGGTGTAGCCGCGCTCGTAGGGCAGGGTGTCGCCGTGCAGCTTGTCGCAGGCACCGGCGTAGTACTCGAAGTAGCGCGCCAGCGCGGTCGCGTCGTTGCGCGCCACGCGCAGCGCCTTGCCGGTGTCGCGTGCCTCGAGCTGGGCGAGTTCTTCGTGGTGCTGCATGACAGCGGCGCCGAGCTTGGCGAGCAGCCGGCCGCGTTCGAGCGCGGTGGTGGCGCCCCAGGAGCCGTCGAAATGCTCGCCCATGGCCTGGCGCGCGGCGCGCACGGCGGCGTCGATGTCGGCAGCGGTGCCGCGTGCGATCTCGCCGAATTTCTGGCCGTCGCTCGGGTCGATCACGTCGATGGTGGCGTCGGCTTCGGACGCCACGCGGCGGCCGTCGATGTAGTGGGTGGCGTTCATGGAAGGTGTGTCTCCGTGTGGCGGATCAGGTCGGGTCAGATGGGTTCCGGCCAGGGTTTCTGGGCGTCGCGAATCTGTTCGAAGGCGCGGCTGAACTGCAGCACGCCCAGGTCGTCGAAGCGGCGGCCGGCCACCTGCAGGCCGATGGGCAGGCCCTCGGCCGAGTAGCCGCAGTTGACCGACGCCGCCGGCTGCTCCGACATGTTGTAGGGCACCGTGAAGCCGATGTGCTCCAGCGGCCGCATCGGGTCGTTGGTGGGCGAGGCATGGTCCGCGGGCGCAGGCATGTTCGGCGACACCGGCGAGATCACGAAGTCATAGGCCTTGGTGGCGGCGACCGTGGCCGCGCGCGTGGCGACGAACTGGCTGTAGCCGTCGAAGACGTGCGCGCCCGAGAAACCGGCCGCGCTCTCGGCCCATTCGCGGATGTACGGCAGGATCCTCGCGCGCTGCTCGGCGCTCATGGCCTGCATGTCCAGGCACGAGCGCATGCGCCAGAAGTGGTCCATGCCCTGCAGCATCTGCGGCGTCATGAAGGCGGGGATTTCCTCGACGTGCGCGCCGGCGGCCTCGATGCGTTTGGCGGCATCGCGGATGGCCTGTGCGATCTGCGGATCGAGCGGCAGGCCGCAGCCGGCGTCCATGTGCAGCGCCACGCGCTTGCCCTTGAGGAACGACGGATCGACCTCGAAGGCGTTCCAGTCGATCACGGGCGGCGGCAGCTCGGAATAGTCGCGGTCGTCGGGCTGCGCGACCGAGGCCATCATCAGCGCCGCATCGGCCACGGTGCGCGTCATCGGGCCGGCGCAGCGGCCCATGTAGGGCGAGCTCAGCGGAATGCGGCCGAAGCTGGGCTTGAGCGTGAAGATGCCGCACCAGCTGGCCGGCAGGCGCAGCGAGCCACCGATGTCGGTGCCCACGTGCAGCGGGCCGTAGCCTGCGGCGGCGGCCGCACCGGCGCCCGCGCTGGAACCGCCCGGCGTGCGCGAGGTGTCCCATGGGTTGCGCGAGAGGTCGTGAAAGCTCGACAGGCCCGACGACAGCATGCCCAGGTCGGGCATCGTGGTCTTGGCCACCATCACCGTGCCGTCGGCCTTCAGGCGCGCGGCGGGGGGCGAGTCGTACGTCACCGGCACGAGCTCGTAGGCGGCGGTGCCCAGCGGCATCGGGTCGCCCTCGGTCGCGAGGTTTTCCTTGATGGTCACGGGCACGCCGTCGAGCGCGCCGCGCGGCGTGCCGGCGAGCCAGCGTTGTTCGGAAGCGCGCGCCTGCTCGAGCGCGGCTTCGGGGCGGAACAGCCAGGTGGCGCGCAGCTGCGGCTCGCAGGCCGCGATGCGTTCGTTGACCGCGCGCGTCACCTCGACCGGCGAGAGTTCCTTGGTGGCGTAGGCGGCGTGCAGTTCCTGCACGCCCAGGGCATACAAAGGCTTCGTCATGGCCGCATCAACCCCACGAGATGGCAGCCAGGTCGTTCGCGACGATCGGCATGTTCGGCCACAGGCCCTTCACTTCCTTGCGCGCGACCGTGGGGAACACGGCCTGGAACAGGAAGCCGTTGACGGCATCGTTGGCGAGCATCTTCTGCGCTTCGCCGAGCAGTGCGTTGCGCTTCTTCTCGTCGGGCTCGCTCTGCACCGAGGCGTACAGGTCGCGGAACTTCTTCGAGTCGTAGCCCCAGTAGTAGTCGGGCTCGGTGTACTTCACGAGGTCGAAGGGCTCCACGTGCGCAACGATGCTCAGGTCGAAGTCGTGCCCGCCGCCGAAGGTGCCGCTGAGCCACTGGGCCCACTCGACGTTCTGGATCTTCACGTTGATGCCGATGGCCGCGAGCTGGGCCGCGATCACCTCGCCGCCCTGGCGCGCGTACGAAGGCGGTGGCAGCGTCATGCGCAGTTCGAGCGGCGTCTTCACGCCCGCGTCGGCCAGCAGCTTCTTCGCCTTGGCGATGTCGAAGGGGTTGATGCCGGTGGTGTCGACATAGCCCGGCGCGCCGATCGGGTAGTGGCTGCCGATGGCCTTGCCGAAGCCGTCGGCCGCGCCCTGGATCACCACGTTGCGGTCCACCGCAGCCAGGATGGCGCGGCGCACGCGCACGTCGTCCAGCGGCTTGCGCTTGTTGTTGATCGCCAGGATCACCTTGCTGCGCGTGCCCACTTCGAGCACGCGGAAGCGCGGGTTGGCGCGGAACTGGCCCACGCTGCGCGTGCCGGCGCGCGGGAAGATGTCGATGTCGCCGGCCATCAGCGCCGCGGTCTGCGCGGCCGAGTCGGACATGAACTTGAAGACGAACTTGTTGACCTTGGCCAGCGCCGGGTTGCGGTACGTCGGCGACTTCACCAGCGAACAGGCCGAGCCGCGCTGCCAGCTGTCGAGCTTGTAGGGGCCGGTGCCCACGGGCTTGGTGGCGTTGGTGTCGGCGCTCTTGGGCTCGACGATGCAGGCGGTGGCCTGGCCGAGCATGAAGAGCAGGTCGGGGTTGGGCTGCGCGGTGGTGATGACCACCGTGTCGGCGTCGGGCGTCTTCAGGCTGATCTCGCTGAAGAAGCGCTTGTCCTTGTTGGTGCTCTTCTCGCCGGCCGCGCGCTCGAAGCTGAACTTGACGGCGGCGGCGTCGAAGGCCTCGCCGTTCTCGAACTTCACGCCCTTGCGCAGCTTGAAGGTGTGGGTCTTCAGGTCGGGCGACACGGTCCAGCTCTCGGCCAGCAGCGGCGTCACGCTGCCGTCGGCGTTGATCTTGGTCAGCGTCTCGAAGATGTTGTAGTGCGCGATCTCGGCAATGGCCGAAGCGGCGGCGGTGGTCGGGTCCAGGCCCGGCGGTTCCAGCGGCATGCCGATGGTCAGCATGTTCTTGCCGGTCTGGGCCTGCGCGAACAGCGGGAAGGCGCCGGGGATCGCGGCGGCGATGGCGGTGCCCATGAGGGTGCGTCGCTTCAACATTCGGGGGTTCTCCTGGAAGAAAAAAGAGGCTGCCGGTTCGACCCGTTCGGGTCTACCGCGATGGCGTGTGCAGCACGGCCGACAGCAAGGTGCGTGTGTATGGGTGTTGCGCGTGGGCAAAAAGTTCGGCGGGCTGGCCGCGTTCCACGATCTGGCCCTTGAACACCACGCACACCTCGTCGCACAGGTGGTTGACCACCGCGAGGTCGTGGCTGATGAGCAGGTAGCTGATGCCGAACTGCTGCTGCAGGTCCTGCATGAGGTTGAGCACCTGGGCCTGCACCGAGACATCGAGCGCGCTCACGGGCTCGTCGGCCACGATGAGCTTGGGGCGCGTGATGAGTGCGCGCGCGATGGCAATGCGCTGGCGCTGGCCGCCGGAGAACTCGTGCGGGTACTTGTCGAGGTCGGTGGTGCGCAGGCCCACGGCGGCGAGCGCTTCGGCGGCGCGTTCGCGCTGCTCGGCGCGGCGCGTTTCGGCCAGCGCTTCGAGCGGCTCGGCGACGATGCGCGCGACGGTCTGGCGCGGGTCGAGCGAGCCGTACGGGTCCTGGAACACCATCTGGAAGTCGCGCCGCGCGGTGCGCAGCTCGGCCTTCGAGAGCGTGTGCAGGTTGCGGCCTTCGAGCGCGACGCTGCCCGAGGTCGGCGTGTCCAGTGCCATCACGAGGCGCGCGATGGTCGACTTGCCCGAGCCCGACTCGCCGACGATGCCCACGCTCTTGCCGGCTTGCACCTCGAAGCTCACGCCGTTGAGCGCCTTCACGGTGGGGGGCGGGCCGAAGAGCTTTTCGCGTGGCAGGGCGTAGTGCCGCACGAGGTCGGTCACCTGCAGCAGCGGGGTCGAAGAGGAAGACGTCGAAGTCATCGGGGTGCTCATGCGGCGGCCAGCGTGGCGTGCGCGGCGACGGCGTCGAGGTGCAGGCAGCTCACCGCATGGCCGTTGGGTTGGCGGGCCACCGGCGGTTTCGTGGTGTGGCAGGCGTCGGTCGTGAAGTCGCAGCGGCCCGCGAAGCCGCAGCCGCGCGGAATGTCGACCAGCTCGGGCACGCTGCCGCGGATGGTGGGCAGCCGGCCCGCGCGCACGGCGCCGAGCGCGGGGCGCGCGGCGAACAGGCCGCGTGTGTAGGGGTGGGCGCGGTCGGCAAAGACCGTCTCGGTCGGGCCGCTTTCCACCGCGCTGCCGCCGTACATCACGAGCATGCGCTGCACGCTGCTGGCGATCACGCCGAGGTCGTGCGAGATGAGGATCAGCGCCATGCCCATTTCGGCGACCAGGCCCTGGATCAGGTCGAGCACCTGCTTCTGGATCGTCACGTCGAGCGCGGTGGTGGGCTCGTCGGCGATCAGCAGGTCGGGGCCGCAGGCCAGTGCCATCGCGATGCCGATGCGCTGGCGTTGGCCGCCGGAGAACTGGTGCGGGTAGGCGTCGAGGCGAGAGGCAGCATCGGGAATGCCGACGCGGTCGAGCAGGTCGAGGGCCTCTTTGCGTGCCTGCGCCTTGGTGAGGCCGCGGTGCAGCATCAGCGGTTCGCCGACCTGGCGCGCGATGGTGTGCACCGGGTTCAGCGCCGTCATCGGCTCCTGGAAGATCATGCCGATGCGGTTGCCGCGCAGCTGGCACATCTGCTTTTCGGGCAGGCCGACGAGTTCCTGGCCGTCGAGCTTGATGCTGCCCGTGACCTTCGCGGTCGCGGGCAGCAGGCCCATGAGCGACATGACGGTGATCGACTTGCCACAGCCCGACTCGCCGACGATGCCCAGCGTTTCGCCGCGCTCCAGCGAGAAGGAAATGCCGCGCACGGCTTCAGCCGGCCCGCGTTGCGTCTGCAAGCCGATGTGGAGGTCGTTGACTTCGAGAAGGGGCATGGCGGTCTACCTTGCGCGGGCCAGGCGCGGATCGAGCAGGTCGCGCAGACCGTCGCCCAGCAGGTTCAGGCCGAGCACCGCGAAGGCGATGGCCATGCCGGGGAAGACGGCCAGCAGCGGCTGCTGGAACATGAGGGTCTGGGCTTCGCTGAGCATGCGGCCCCATGAAGGCTGGGGCGGCTGCGTGCCGAGGCCGAGGTACGACAGCGCAGCTTCGGCCAGGATCGCGATGGCGAAGCGGATCGTGATCTGCACGATCAGCACGGCGGAGATGTTGGGCAGCACGTGCTGCATCGTGATCGCGAAGCTTCCCTTGCCGCAGGCGCGTGCCGCGGCTACGTATTCGCGCGACCAGACGGCGTTGGCCGAGGCGCGCGTGATGCGTGCGAAGGTCGGGATGTTGTATATACCGATGGCGATGATCGCGTTGACGATGCCGGCGCCGAACACGGCCGTCATCATGATGGCCGAGAGGATGGCGGGGAAGGCGAGCGTGAAGTCCGACAGGCGCATCACGGCCTCCTCGACCCAGCCGCGCCTCGCAGCAGCGAGCAGTCCCAGCGCCGTGCCGACCACGAGGCCGATGCCCACGGCGATCACGCCCACGAGGATGGACGCGCGTGCGCCCACGAGCAGCAGCGAAGCCACGTCGCGCCCGAAGGCATCCGTGCCGAGCCAGTGCGTGGCCGAGGGCCCCTGCATCTTGTTCGCCATGTCCATCGCGTAGGGCGACCAGGGCGTCCAGACGAAGGAGAGCAAGGCAGCCAGCAACAGCAGCAGCGCGAACACGCCGCCGATGACGAAGCTGCGGTGCTTGACCGCGCGGCGCCAGAAGCCGGGCGCGAGGGGCGCGGCGGAAGCGGGCACGGAAGGGGAGAGGATGGCGCTCATATGTCGCTCGCCTTGATGCGCGGGTCGATGACGGCGTAGAGCACGTCGACCACGAAGTTCACGATGACGACCATGGCCGCGAGCAGCATCACGCAGTTGCGCACCACGATCAGGTCGCGGTTGCTGATGGCCTGGAAGATCAGGCGGCCGAGGCCGGGCAGGTAGAACACGTTCTCCACCACGATGGTGCCGGCCAGCAGCTCGGAGAACTGCATGCCCATGACGGTGATGACCGGAATCATCGCGTTGCGCAGCACGTGGGTCCACAGCACCATGCGCTGCGACACGCCCTTGGCGCGCGCCGTGCGCACGAAGTCTTCACGCATCACCTCGAGCACGGCCGAGCGTGTGATGCGCGCGAGGATGGCTGCCTGCACCACGGCCAGCGAGAGCGCCGGCAGCAGCAGCGATTTCAATCCCGCGAAGATGCCTTCGCCCCAGCCCTCGAAGCCGCCGGCGGAGAACCACTGCAGCTGCACCGAGAACACGAGGATCAGCAGGATCGCGAACCAGAAGTTGGGAATGGCGATGCCGACCTGGGCCATGCCCATGAGGCCGACGTCGCCGAGCTTGTTGTGGCGCGCCGCGGCGGTCACGCCCACGAGCAATGCGATGACGACGGTCAGGGCCATCGCCATCACGGCCAGTGGCACGGTGAGGGCCAAACGTTCCAGGATCAGGTCGATCACGGGCGAGCTGTAGGCGTAGCTGTCACCGAGGTTGCCGGTGAGCAGACCACCGATCCAGTGCCAGTAGCGGGTCCACGCGGGCTGGTCGAGGCCGAGCTTGGTGGCCAGGGCCGCGACGGCGTCGGGCGAGGCGTCGGGGCCCATGAGCATCTGCGCGGCATTGCCGGGGAGAATTTCGAGCACCAGGAACACGATGACGGACGCGCCGATCAGCGTGCCGATGAGCGTCAAGGTGCGCTTGAGCAGGAACAGGCCCATGGTTCAGTGGCTCCGTTGTTTGTCGCTGTTCAGGGCGCGTGCACAGGACACCGGGTACTTCCCTCCGCGAATGTCCCCCGGCCTGCGGCCTCCTCCTTGATTTCGCTGCGGGAAGCACCCAGTGCCCTGAGCACGGGGGCACGCTGCGGGTGTGCGCCGCGCGTTTCGCTTCCTGCGAAAAAGAGGGTCGGGAGGCGTCATGCCGAAGCGATGCACTCGGCAATCGCGCGGCCCACGTCCACCGTGTTGGCGGTGCCGCCCATGTCGCGTGTGCGCGGGCCTTCGCTGAGCACGGTCTCGATCGCCGAGAGCACGGCCGCCGAGGCCTGTGCGTACACGGGGTCGTTGTCGCCCAGGTGGTCGAGCATGAGCGCGGCCGACCAGATCTGGCCGATGGGGTTGGCGATGCCCTTGCCCGCGATGTCGGGTGCCGAGCCGTGCACGGGCTCGAACAGCGAGGGGAACTTGCGCTCCGGGTTCAGGTTGGCGCTGGGCGCGATGCCGATGGTGCCGGTGCAGGCCGGGCCCAGGTCGGAGAGGATGTCGCCGAACAGGTTGGAGGCCACGACCACGTCGAACCAGTCGGGGTGCTGCACGAAGTGCGCGCACAGGATGTCGATGTGGTACTTGCTCGTGGCCACGTCGGGGTAGCGCGTGGCGATCTCGGCCAGGCGCTCGTCCCAGTAGGGCATGGTGATCGAGATGCCGTTCGACTTGGTGGCGGCCACCAGGTTCTTGCGCTTGCGGCGGTTGGCGAGCTGGAACGCGTAGTCGATGATGCGGTCGACACCCACGCGGGTGAACACGGCTTCCTGGATCGCCATCTCGCGCGGCGTGCCTTCGAACAGGCGTCCGCCCACCGAGGTGTATTCGCCTTCGGTGTTCTCGCGCACGACGAGGAAGTCGATGTCGCCGGGCTTGCGGTGCGCCAGCGGGCCGGGCACGCCGGGCATCAGGCGCACGGGACGCAGGTTGACGTACTGGTCGAAGTCGCGGCGGATCTTGATGAGCAGGCCCCACACGGCGATGTGGTCGGGCACCTTGGCCGGGTCGCCCACGGCACCGAAGTAGATCGCGTCGTGGCCCTGGATCTTGTCGGCCCAGTCGGCCGGCATCATCAGGCCGGTGCGCACGTAGTGGTCGGAGCCCCAGTCGAAATGGTCGTACGCGAAATCGATGCCGAAGCGCCGACTGACCGCGTCGAGCACGCGAAGGCCCTCGGGCATGACTTCGACGCCGATGCCGTCTCCGGGAATGACGGCAATCCTGTGCTTTTGCTTCTGCTGCATTGACTCAACCTGTTCCTGAACCGTTTCGATAAGAGCGCCGACGCTTGTGACATCAGGCCGTCAAAAAATTCTAGGAGCGGGTGGGGCGCGCGCGATGGGGGTTGGCACCCACCAGGCATTGACAAAAAGAGAAGGCCAAAACGCCAGAACACGGCGGAAGATAAGAAATTGATGGTCATCGAACTGACTTGCGCTTCGAAAAATTAGAAGGCGCCGGGGGCGGAAAACCCGCACCCGGGCACCCGCCCAAAGGGCCTGCGTACCATCGTGCCCATGCGAACACTTCCACTCCCCACCGGCGGCGAGATGCCGGTTCTTGGTCTCGGTACCTGGCGCATGGGCGAGGACGCCACCCGCCACGCGGCCGAGGTGGCCGCGGTGCGCGAGGCCATCGGGCTGGGCTACCGCCTGATCGACACGGCCGAGATGTACGGCGAGGGCGGCGCCGAGACCGTGGTCGGCCAGGCCGTGGCGGAGGCGCTGCGCGCGGGCGACGTGCAGCGCGAAGACCTCTTCATCGTCAGCAAGGTCTACCCGCACAACGCCAGCCGCCGTGGCACGGGCCAGGCCTGCGAACGCAGCCTGGCGCGGCTGGGGCTGGAGCACATCGACCTGTACCTGCTGCACTGGCGCGGCAACCACCCGCTGGCGCACACGGTCGAGGCGATGCACGAACTGGTCGCGGTCGGCCGTATCGCCCACTGGGGCGTGAGCAACTTCGACACCGACGACATGCAGGAGCTGGCGGAGCTCATCGGCCAAGGCCCGGCCTGCGCGGCCAACCAGGTGTACCTGTCGCTCGGCGAGCGCGGCCCCGAGTTCGACCTGCTGCCCTGGCAGCGCGAACGCGGCATGCCGCTGATGGCCTACAGCCCGATCGACCAGGGCGCGCTGGCGGGCGACGAGGCGTTGGGCCGGCTGGCGGCGGACCTCGGCGTGAGCGCCGCGCAACTGGCGCTGGCCGCGGTCATCGCGCGCCCGGGCGTGGCGGCGATCCCGAAGGCGGTGCGCAGCGCGCACCTGAAAGAAAACAGGGCCGCCGCCGAGCTGCAGCTCGATGCGACGACCCTGGCGGCGCTGGACCGGATCTATCCGGTGCCCAAGCGCAAGACGCCGTTGGCGATGATCTAGTTCATCAGTGCGCGTCGGCGTGCTTGGCCGCCGCGATCACCGCTTCTTCGTCGTGCTTCGCACCGTTCAGGAACAGGTTCAGCAGCACCGCCGTGATCGACGCCAGCAAAATGCCCGACTCGATCAGCGAGTGGATCGAGTGCGGCATCCACTGCTTGAAGTTGGGGGCGATGAGCGGAATCATGCCGACGCCGATGGCCACGGCGACGATCATCGCGTTGTGGCGGTTGGTCTTGAAGTCCACGCCCGACAGGATGCGGATGCCGGTGGCGGCCACCATGCCGAACATCACGAGGCCCGCGCCGCCGAGCACCACGGTGGGCAGCGACTCGACCAGCGCGGCCATCTTCGGCAGCAGGCCCAGCACGATCAGGATCACGCCGCCGGCCACGCAGACATAGCGGCTCTTGATGCCGGTAACGGCCACCAAGCCCACGTTCTGCGAGAAGCTGGTGTACGGGAAGGTGTTGAAGATGCCGCCGATGAGCGTGCCCAGGCCGTCGGTGCGCAGGCCCTTGGCCAGGTCTTGCTGGCTGATCTTGCGGTCGGTCATTTCGCCCAGCGCGAGGAACATGCCGGTCGATTCGATCATCACGACGATCATGATGAGCGTCATCGTGAGGATCAGGATGGGGTCGAACAGCGGCATGCCGAAGTGGAAGGGCAGCACGATGTCGACCCAGGCGGCCTTGCCGACTTTCTCGTAGGTCATGAGGCCGGTGAGCGAGGCCACCACCGCGCCGATCACGATGCCCAGCAGCACCGAGATGTTGGCGATGAAGCCCTTGGCGTACTTCACGATCAGGAGGATCGACACCAGCACCAGCGCGGCCACGCCGAAGCCCGACAGATCGGCGTACTTGGGGTTGGGCACGGTGGGCATGATCGCGAAGCCCTTGGGCACCGCGGGGATCGAGCTGCCCGGCGAGGTGACCTCGGCCAGCCACTTGGCGTACACCGGGTCGACCAGCGCGGGCGCCGTCGGGCCCACGGGGTTGCCGAAGATCCAGTTGATGCCCACGCGCATCAGGCTGATGCCGATGACCGCGATGATCGTGCCCGTCACCACCGGCGGAAAGAACCGCAGCATGCGGCTCACCAGCGGCGCGATCAGTATCGATATCACCCCCGCGCCGATGATGGCGCCGAACAGCAGCTGCGCCCCGTTCTGCCCGGGGTTGGCGTTGGCGATGGCGACCATGGGCGCCACCGAGGCGAAGGTCACGCCCATCATCACGGGCAGCTTGATGCCGAACCACTGCGTGGCGCCCAGCGCCTGGATCAGTGTGGCGATGCCGCAGCAGAACAGGTCGGCCGAGATCAGCAGCGCGACCTCGTCGGGCGAGAGCTTGAGCGCGCGGCCCACGATGAGCGGCACCGCGACGGCGCCTGCGTACATCACGAGCACGTGCTGCAGGCCGAGGGCCGCGAGCTTGCCCGAAGGCAGGCGCTGGTCCACGGGATGGACATTGCTGGAAAGGGAATCTGCCGTCATCGTTGTCTCCTGGCGCGGCGAGGGGAACGGGAGCAGTGATGCGCGTCGGAGGGCCGTCGCGCACACCAGTTGTGTACGCGAAACTGTATACAATTTATGCGGCAATCCAGATTCAGGTAAACCCGAACCCGGCGAAGAAGCGCTGTGGGAGGCGCGCGCCGAGGCATCCGGCGTTTCGGCCGGCGCTCAGGTGTTGGGAGTGGGGTGCGTCAGCGACGCAGGTTCAGGCCAGCAGCGCCTTCACCAGATCGAGCTGGCGGTCGGGCTTCTCGGTGCCCAGTTCGAGACTGGCCTCGATGCGTTCGAGGTGCTCGATCATGCAGGTCACGGCCGCTTCCACGTCGCCCTTGCGGCACAGGCGCAGGAAGTCGGAATGCTCGTCGGACGAGCAGTGCGGGTCGTTCGACGAGTGATAAAGCATCGCGATCAGCGAGCTGCGCGCCACGAGTTCGCGCACCATCTCGGCCAGCGTGTGGTTGCCGGTGGCCTCGGCCAGCGCCACATGGAAGTCGCCCAGCAGTTTCTCGCGCACCGTGCCCATGGTGCTCTGGCGCAGCGCGGTGCGTTCGAACTTGATGTGCTGCTCGAGCGTCTGGTAGTCGCGCGGCCGGGCGTTGGCGATGAACAGGCGCACCACCTCGCGCTCCAGGATGCGGCGCACCGCGAACACCTCGCGTGCCTCGTCCACCGTGGGTTGGCAGACGAAGGCGCCCTTGTCGGGAATCATCTCGATGAGCTTGTCCTTCGACAGCATCAGCAGCGCCGCGCGCACCTTGGTGCGGCTCACCGAGTAGACGCGGCCCAGCGCCTCTTCGCGCAGCCAGGTGCCGGGCGGCAGGCGCTTCTCGACGATCGCGGTGGCGATGTCGTTGGCGATGCTCTCGATGGAACTGCTCTTGTCGGCCGGCGCCGTGCCGTTCTCGGCCGTTTCGGCAACGGGGGCGGCGGAAGGGACGGAGGTTTTGGAACTGGCGCGGGGCATCCGTCGATTGTGGCTCAGCGCGTGAGGGTGAAGCCTTCGAGCGCGCCAATGATGGGCTTGGGCAAAGGCTTTGCGAGTTCGCCGCGCTTGCTGGTGCGCAGCTTCAGCGCCACCAGCGATTCGATGAGCTTGGTGCCGGCGGCCACGCCGTCGATCACCGGCACGCCGAGCACCTGCTCGATGTGCGCGCACAGGTCGGTCATGCCGGCGCAGCCGAGCACGATGCAGTCGGCGCCGTCTTCTTCGAGCGCGCGCCGGCATTCGTCGACGATGCGCTCGCGGGCGTTGGAGCCCGGTTCTTCCAGTTCCAGCACCGGCAGCTCGCAGGCGCGCACGTTGGCGCAAAAGCGCTCCATGCCGTAGATCTCGGCCAGGTGCCAGGCCTGGCCCATGGTGCGGCCCAGTGTGGTCACCACGCTGAAGCGGCTGCCGATCATGCTGGCCAGGTGCATCGCCGCCTCGGCGATGCCGACCACCGGGCCGCGCGCCAGCTCGCGTGCGGCCTTCAGGCCCGGGTCGCCGAAGCAGGCGATCACGTAGCCGTCGATGCCGTCGCGCTCGCCCGCGGCGATCTCCTGCAGCAACCCCGGCACGGCCAGCGCCTCGTCGTAGTGGCTCTCGATGGAGACCGGCCCCATGGCCGGGCTCACAGCCACGATCTCGGTGCCGGCGTGCGCCACCGCGCGGGCGCAGGCACCGATCTTCTCGGTCATGCTCCAGGTGGTGTTGGGGTTGATGATCTTGATGCGCACGGCGCGGTCCCTTTCTTACTCTCTACAGTTTCAGGTCTTGTTGTTGCGGTTCAGCAGCACGTACAGGATGAAGCCCAGGCCCATGCCGATGAACCACGCATAGTTGGCGGCACCGCGCAGCGTCGGCACCATCACGCACAGGATGGGCACGAGGGCCGAGGGCACCAGCGCCTGGATCGCCTTCGGGTTGTAGCCGCCGCTGTACCAGTACTGGCCCTTGGGGCTCATCGTGTAGAGCGCGTCGACGTCGATGCGCTGCTTGCGCACGATGTAGTAGTCGGCAATCAGGATGCCGAACAGCGGCCCGATGAACGAGCCCAGCACGTCCAGCGTGTAGTGGATGACCTCGGGGCTGTTGTAAAGGTTCCAGGGCGTGAGAAACACCGAGCCCACCGCGGCGATCATGCCGCCCGTGCGCCAGCTGATGTGCTGCGGCGCCACGTTCGAGAAGTCGAAGGCCGGCGACACGAAGTTGGCCACGATGTTGATGCCGATGGTGGCGATCATGAAGGTCAGCGCGCCCAGCACGACGGCCGTGGTGCTGTCGATCTTGCCCACGGTGTGCACCGGGTCGGTGATCAGTTCACCAAAAACGGGCAGCGTGGCGGCTGTGGTGATCACCGTGAGCAGCGAGAAGAACACGAAGTTGATCGGCAGGCCCCAGAAGTTGCCCTTCTTCACCGCGTCGAAGCTCTTGCCGTAGCGCGAGAAGTCGCCGAAGTTGAGCATCGGGCCGCTGAAGTAGCTCACCACCAGCGCGATGGCCGAGAGCATCACCGGCAGCGCGTCCCAGCCCTGGAACTTGATGCCGCCCAGGTTCAGGTCGATGTTGCTCCAGCCGGCCTTCCACACCAACCAGCCGCACAGCACCGCCATCACCACGTACACCGCCGGGCCGGCCCAGTCGATGAACTTGCGGATGGCTTCCATGCCGTGCCAGAACACGAAGGCCTGCAGCACCCACATGACCATGAACGCCACCCAGCCCAGGGCCGAGAGGCCGACGAAGCCGTACTGCGCCACGTCGGCATACGGCGCCAGGCCGGGGGCCATGTGCAGCGCCAGCACCATGAAGGCCGCCGACGCGAGGTAGGTCTGCACGCCGTACCAGGCCACCGCGATCAGCCCGCGGATGATGGCCGGAATGTTGGCGCCCAGCACCCCGAACGAGGCGCGGCACACCACGGGGTAGGGCACGCCGGTCACCTGGCTGGGCTTGGCCACCAGGTTGCAGAAGACCTGCACGATCACGATGCCCACCAGCAGCGCCACCAGCACCTGCCAGCTCGACAGGCCCAGCGCGAACAGGCTGCCGGCCGTGATGTAGCCGCCCACGCTGTGCACGTCGGACATCCAGAACGCAAAGATGTTGTATTGCCCCCAGGTCTGCTTCTTCAGCGGGGCGAGGTCCTCGTTGGTCAGGCGCGGGTCGTAGCCCGGCTTGATGAGGGCGTTCGATTCCGCGTGCGGCGCGATGCCGGCTTCGCTGGCCCCCGCGGGGGCATGGCTGGCGACTGTGCTCATGGTCTTTCCTCGTACTTGGTTGGGATGAGGGACTTTTTGACGCAAATTTCGCGCCGTCTTTATGGGTGCGTTATTTGTATACAAAAATTGAACCCAATCAAGAACGAAATAAGGAGTTGCGCTACGGGTTTTCCCGGGCGGACCATGTCGCGAAGTCATCGCGGCGTGCGCGATTACGATGCCGCAGCCGACGCTGGGCCACTAGACTCGGCGCGGGCGGGCACGTAAACCGGCCCTTGCATTGCCACCAACAGCAGTCAGGAGACCTCATGAATCGACGACATGCGTGCTGGGTGCTCGCACCCATCGCTCTCTCGCTCAGCCTGTGGAGCTGCGGCGGCGGCTCCGGCAACAGCGCGCAGGACAGTGCCGCGCTGATGGCCGCCGTGGCGGCCATCAACAATGCGAACCGGCCGCCCGCGCCGCCCACACCCGACAACGGCTGCCTGATCGAAGCCGGCGGCGCGCCGGTGGTGGTCGGTTCCAGTGAGCCCGGCGACCCGGCCGCGCCCGAGCCCTCGTCCGGCTATGTGCTGGGCCACAAGCTGGTCTATGCGAAGCAGTACATGGTGGTGGCCAACCACCCGCTGGCCACGCGCGCCGGCTGCGACGTGCTCAAGGCTGGCGGCAGCGCGGTCGATGCCGCGGTGGCGGTGCAGGCGGTGCTGGGCCTTGTGGAGCCGCAGTCCAGCGGCCTGGGTGGCGGCGCCTTCATGCTGCACTACGACGCGGCGACGAGGAGGGTGCAGGCCTACGACGGGCGCGAGACCGCGCCGGCCGCGGCGACCCAGAACTACCTGCGCTGGATCGACGACGCGAGCGACCAGACCGCGCCCAAGCCGACCGACGTGCTGCGCGCCAGTGGCCGGTCGATCGGCACGCCCGGCGTGATGCGCATGCTGGAGCTGGCCTACCAGGACCAAGGCAAGCTGCCATGGAAGGGCTTGTTCGACTACGGCATCCAGCTCGCCAGCGACGGCTTCCCCATCGGCGGGCGCATGGCCCAGGCGATTGTCGACAACACCAAGAACCTGCAGCGCGATGCCGAGGCCACGGCCTATTTCTTCAACGCGGACGGAACGCCCAAGGCCCTCGGCACCCGGTTGAAAAACCCGGCGTACGCCAAGACCCTGCAGGCGCTGGCGGCCGGCGGTGCGGATGCGCTCTACACCGGTGAAATCGGCCAGGCGATCGTCGCCAAGATTGCCGTTGCCGCGGCCGTCGACGGCTCAGCCATCACCCCCGGCAAGACCACCGTGGCCGACCTGGCCGGCTACCAGGCCAAGCGGCGTGATCCGATGTGTGCGAGCTACCGCGCCTACTGGATCTGCGGCATGCCGCCGCCATCGTCGGGCGGCATCACGGTGCTGTCGGCGCTGGGCGTCCTGGAGAACTTCGACCTCGCACCCTACAAGCCCACGGCGATCGACTTGGAGGGAGGCAAGCCGACGGTGATGGGCGTGCACCTGGTGAGCGAGGCCGAGCGCCTGGCCTATGCCGATCGCGACAAGTACATCGCCGACACCGACTTCGTGCCGCTGCCGGGCCCCAATTACTTGCCGCGGCCCGGCAGTCCGATCGCGCTGCTGGACAAGGCCTACCTGCGGAACCGCGCCGGCCTGATCAGCCTGAGCAAAAGCATGGGCACCGCGCAGGCGGGCAACTTCGGGCCTGTACCACAGGGCATCGACAAGACCGAGGAGCACGGCACTACCCACTTTACCGTGGTCGACAAGCAGGGCAACGTGGTGACGATGACCACCACGATCGAAAGCTCGATGGGCTCTTTCCACATGACCAAGGGCTTCCTGCTGAACAACCAACTGACCGACTTCTCGGCCCAGCCGGTTGACAGCAATAACCTCCAGATCGCCAACCGCGTCGCGCCCGGCAAGCGCCCGCGCAGCTCGATGGCGCCCACGCTGGTGTTCCACAATCACCCCGATGGTGGCATCGGCGAGTTCATGATGGGCACCGGCTCGCCGGGCGGCGGCGCGATCATCCAGTACGTCACCAAGACGTTGGTGGGCGTGCTCGACTGGGGACTGGATGCGCAGCAGGCCACCTCGCTGGTGGACTTCGGTGCATCGAACAGCAAGACCACCAGTGTCGGTGGTGAACATCCGGCGATCAATGCGGCGAACGACGGCGCCAACGATCCGCTGGTGCAGGGGCTGAAGGCGCTGGGCCACACGGTGTCCGTCACGCCGCAGTCCAGCGGCATCAGCACCATCATCCGCACGCGGGCCGGCGGCCAGCCCTGGCTCACCGGCGGCGTGGATCCGCGGCGCGAGGGCATCGTGCTGGGCGACGGCCTGAAGCCCTGAAGCCTGCGCGTGCCACGTCCTGGGGGCATGGCACGTGGCGCAATTGCTGTGGCCGCGGGCGCGGAAACGTGCACGCTGGCGCGACCGTTCGCAACAACCAGGGCCTGCAGCTTTGGCCGGGCGGCGGTGAAATGGGGGCTTTCTTCACCGGCGCCCATGCCCAACTGTCTGCGGCGTGCGCGTGCACGGCGGCGGCAGCCAGGATGGCCGACGGGAGAGCGCGCAGGAATGGAGGCATGGCGTACGGGGTGAAGGAGGGTGCCTTCCAGATGGGCAATCCGGCGCCAGCCCTTACGGGACAAGGCCTCGCGGAGTTGTTCCGCGAGTTTTCCATAAGCTTGTCCCCGGTTGCCGGGGACAAATCACGAGGGTCAGGCCAGCAGGTCGCTGAGCGTGCGCGCCACCACCTTGGTCGCGCGGCGCAGGTCTTCGAGCACCACGCGCTCGTCGCTGCGCTTGGCGTGCGACTCGAGCACGGTGCGCGGGCCGGCGCCGTAGATCACGCCGGGAATGCCGGCTTCGACGTACAGGCGCACGTCGGTGTACAGCGGCGTGCCCATGGCCTTGATGGGCTCGCCGAACAGCTCGCCGCCGTGCTTCTGGATCGCGTCGACCAGCGGTTGGTTGCCGGCCAGCGGCTTCATGGAGTTGGCGAGCAGCATGCGCTTGATCTCGACCGTGATGCCCGCGCTTTCGGCGGCGGCATCGGCGATCACCTGGCGGATGTTGGCCTCGACCTCGACCGGGTTCTCTTCGGGGATCATGCGGCGGTCGAGCTTGAACACGACCTTGCCGGGCACGACGTTGGTGTTGGTGCCGCCCTCGATGCGGCCCACGTTCAGGTACGGGTGCGTGATGCCCTCGACCTTCGACGTGACTTGCTGGTAGAGCGTGTTCTGCGCATACAGCGCGTTCAGGATCTTGGTGGCGCCCTGCAGCGCGTCGATGCCGGTGGTGGGCACGGCGGCGTGGGCCATCTTGCCGTGCACGGTGACTTCCATCTGCAGGCAGCCGTTGTGGGCGGTGACCACTTCGTAGCTGAAGCCGGCCGCGATCATGAGGTCGGGCTTGGTCAGGCCCTTCTCGAGCAGCCAGCCCGGGCCGAGGATGCCGCCGAACTCTTCGTCGTAGGTGAAGTGCAGCTCGATGCTGCCCTTTGTGGGCTTGGCCACGGCCTCGAGCGCGCGCAGCGCGAAGGTGAAGCTGGCGAAGTCGCTCTTGCTGACGGCGGCGGCGCGGCCGTACAGGCTGCCATCGACGATCTCGCCGCCGTAGGGGTCGTGCGTCCAGCCTTCACCGGGCGGCACCACGTCGCCGTGGGCGTTGAGCGCGACGGTACGGCCACCGTTGCCGTATTTGCGGCGCACGATCAGGTTGGTGATCGATTCGAGGCCGTAGTCCTTCACCTCTTGCGCGGGCACGGCGTGCTTCTCGGCGTCGAGGCCGAAGTCCTTCAGCAGCTCGGCGGTGCGCTCGGCGTGCGGCGCGTTGTTGCCGGGCGGCGTGTCGGTGGGCACCTGCACCAGTTGCTGCAGGAATTGCACTTCCTCGTCGAAGTGGGCGTCGATCCAGGCGTCGAGTTTGGCGTAGTCGGTCATGGTGGTTGTTCTTGTGGGGGCGGTCAGTGGGCTTGTTCGGCGGCGAGGTTGTCCAGCAGCAGTTGGAATGCTTGCACGGCCAATTGGATGTCGTCGTTGGTGCTCGACTCGAGCGGGTTGTGGCTGATGCCCGAGTTGATGCCGCGCACGAAGAGCATGGCCTGCGGCATCACCTCGTGCAGCTTCATCGCGTCGTGGCCGGCGCCGCTGGGCATGCGGAAGAGCGGAATGCCCAGCGCGTCGACGGCCTGTTCCCAGCGCTGCTGCCAGGCGGGTGCGCTCGGCGCGGCGGCGGCGCGCATGGTTTCCTCGAGCTCGTAGCGCACGCCGCGGCGTTCGCAGATGTCCTTCAGTGCAGCGACCACGTCGTTCGCCAGCGCGTCGCGCTGCGCGTTGTTGGGCGCGCGCAGGTCGAGGCTGAACTTGCAGCGGCCGGGCACGACGTTGATCGAGCCGCTGGGCACTTCGAGCATGCCCACGGTGCCGACCGAGTCGCCGTCTTTGGCGGCGCGCTGCTCGGTGTAGAGGATGAGTTCGGCCACGGCGGCGGCGGCGTCGCGGCGGCGGTCCATGGGCGTGGTGCCGGCGTGGCTGGCCATGCCGATGACTTCGCCCACGTAGCGCACGCTGCCGTTGATGGAGGTGACGATGCCCAGCGGCAGGTCGAGCTCGGTGAGCACGGGCCCCTGCTCGATGTGCACCTCGACGAAGCCGAGGTAGCGCGCGGGGTCGCGCTGGATCTTCGGAATGTCTTCTTCCTTCAGGCCGGCGTGCTGCATGGCCTCGCGCATGGTGATGCCGTCGGCGTCCTTCTGGTCGAGCCAGCGCTGGTCGAAGTGGCCGATGAGCGCGCCCGAGCCGAGGAAGGTGGCCTTGTAGCGCTGGCCTTCTTCTTCGGCGAAGCCGACGACTTCGAAGGCGAAGGGCAGGCGGCGGTTCTGGCGCTTGAGTTCGCGCACGCAGGCCATGGGCACGAAGATGCCCAGGCGGCCGTCGTACTTGCCGCCGTTGCGCACGGTGTCGTAGTGCGAGCCGGTGAGCAGGGTCTTGGCGTCAGGCTTGGCGCCTTCGTAGCGGCCGACCACGTTGCCCACGGCATCGATGTGCACGGAGTCGAAGCCGCAGTCACGCATCCAGCCCGAGATGTCCGCGGCGCAGGCGCGGTGCGCGTCGGTCAGGTAGGTGACGGTGAGCTGGCCCTTCTCGGCATAGCCGGGGTCGGTGTGCACCGACAGCTGCTCCTGCCAGTCCCACACGTCGTTGCCGAGCGTGATGTCGGCGCCGAACTTGTCGTTCAGGCGGATTTCGGCGATGCGGTGGATGTTGCGCAGCGCCTCGCCGAGCTCGAAGCTCGGGTGGTTGTGCAGCCGTCGCGCGAAGGTCTCGATGATCTCGCGCTTGGCCAGGCCCGTGCCGCGCGGGCCGCGCACGGCCAGGATGAACGGGAAGCCGAACTTCGCGTTGTAGTCGGCGTTGAGCTTCTGGATCTGCGCGAACTCTTCAGGCGTGCAGTCGGTCAGGCCGGCCTTGTTCTGCTCGTTGGTCGACTCGGCGGTGAGCGTCTTGCTGACCATGGCCTTGCCGGCGAGCTCGGGGTGGGCGCGGATCAGGCCGATCTGCTCATCGGCCGACGACGCGGCCAACGCCTGTACCAGCGCGTGCTTCAGATGCGCGAGCGAGCGGAAGGGGCGCTGCACCAGCGCGCGCTGCGCGATCCAGGGCGAGTGTTCGTACACGCCGTCGAGCATGGCGACGGCAGCGGCCGGCCCCGCGGCGTTGAGTTGGGCGAGGGTGAGGAGAGGGGTGCTCATGATGCGGCTCCGGCTTCGAAGGGGTGCGCCTGCTTCCAGTGGCGTGCGATGTCGACGCGGCGGCAGACCCAGACCTTGTCGTGCGTGGCGATGTGGTCGAGGAAGCGCTGCAGCGCCGTGATGCGGCCGGGGCGGCCGAGCAGGCGGCAGTGCATGCCGATGCTCATCATCTTGGGGCTGTCGTCGCCGTTCGGGTCGCCTTCGGCGTACAGCGCGTCGAAGGTGTCCTTCATGTACTGGAAGAACGGGTCGGCGTGCGAGTAGCCCTGCGGCAGCGCAAAGCGCATGTCGTTGCAGTCGAGCGTGTAGGGCACGATGAGCTGCGGCACGACGCTGCCGTCGGTCTTTTGCACCTTCATCCAGAAGGGCAGGTCGTCGCCGTAGTAGTCGCTGTCGTACTCGAAGCCGCCGTAGTCGGCCACGAGGCGGCGCGTGCGCGGGCTGTCGCGGCCGGTGTACCAGCCGAGCGCGCGCTCGCCGGTGAGCTTTTCGATGGCTTCCATGCCCAGGCGCATGTGCTCGCGCTCGGTGGCTTCATCGAGGTTCTGGTAGTGAATCCAGCGCCAGCCGTGGCAGGCGATCTCGTGGCCGAGTTCCTTGAAGGCGGCGGTGAGCTCGGGGTAGCGCTGCAGTGCCATGCCCACGCCGAAGACGGTGAGCGGCAGGCCGCGCTTTTCGAACTCGCGCAGGATGCGCCACACGCCGGCGCGCGAGCCGTACTCGTAGATGCCTTCCATGCTGATGTGCCGGTCGGGGAAGCTCGCCGGGTTGAACATCTCGGACAGGAACTGCTCGGAGCCCGCGTCGCCGTGCAACGTGGCGTTCTCGCCGCCTTCTTCGTAGTTGAGGACGAACTGCACCGCCACGCGCGCGCCGCCGGGCCAGCGGGCGTGGGGCGGGTTGCGGCCGTAGCCGATCAGGTCGCGCGGGTAGGGCAGGGTGGTGTCGTAGACGGTCATGGTGTGGATCAGGACAGCGCGAGGGAGATGTCGTTGGTCGGGACCTTGCGGTCGAAGGTGAGGTTGGCCTCGACGTGTTCCAGGTGCTCGGTCATGAGGCGCACAGCGAGTTCCTCGTCGCGCGCGGCCAGCGCCTTCACGATGTCGGCGTGCTCGTCGTTGGAGTGCTCGGCGGCGCTGGTGCTCTGGTACATGAGCGTGATGAGGGCGCAGCGCGAGATCAGCTCGCCCAGAATTTGCGCCAGCACCTGGTTGCCCATGAGCTCGGCCATGCGCACGTGGAAGTCGCCCAGCAGTTCGGTGCGGCCCGACACGTCTTCGCCGCCGACGGCCGATTTCTCGAGCGCCACGTGCTCCTTGAGCGCCTTGATCTTGGCGGGCGTGACGCTGCGCACGAAGGCGCGGGTCATTTCGGCCTCGAGCATGCGGCGCACGGCGAACACCTGCTTGGCCTCGTCGACGGCGGGCGCGGCCACGAAGGCGCCGCGCGCCGGCTCGAGCCGGATCAGCTTGTTCTGCGAGAGCTGGAACAGCGCCTGGCGCACCAAGGTGCGCGACACGCCGAAGTGATCGGCCAGCTTCTGCTCGGCGAGCTTGGTGCCGGGCTGAAGGCGGTGCTCGACGATGGCCTTCGTGAGGGCATCGACGATCGAACGGGTGGTGGAGGACTCCATGTTTTTCATGATAGACCCAAAGCCGGTAACTGTATACACTTTTGTCCACCGGAATTTCCCGCACCCCGATCTCACCGATTCGACACCCCTTTGAAGGAGGCCCCATGGGCTTGAGCACTCACGTACTGGACACGATGCACGGCGGCCCCGCGGCCGGCATGGAGGTGGCGCTGTACACCACCGACGGCGACGCCGCGACGCTGGTGAAGCGCTTCACGCTGAATTCGGACGGCCGCAGCGACGGCCCGCTCTACGACAACAACTCGATCAAGGTCGGCACCTATCGGCTGGTGTTCGACGTGGCGGGTTATTTCAAGGCCCGCGGCGTGACGCTGCCGGAGCCGAATTTCCTGAACAAGGTGGCGCTGGACTTCGGCGTGGCGCACACCGACCAGCACTACCACGTGCCCTTGCTCGTGAGCCCGTGGAGCTACTCCACCTATCGGGGCTCCTGAGGTCAGTCCCCTTGTTGCTGTCCTTCGGTCAGGGTGTCGAGCTGGAAGCGCCCGCTCTTGTCCCACAGCCAGGTGTCGGTCCACGTGACTGCGCCCAGGCGCTGGGCGGGCGGGAAGGGCGCGGCCTGCAGCACGGCGCGCTCGATCTCGGCGATCACCTCGGGCGCGTGCTTGGGCGCGCGCAGCCAGTGCATCGAGACCACCTTGCCGCCGGTGTCCAGGTTCACCTGCAGCGTGCCGACCGCGTACAGCAGCGGCGGCATCTGGCCCTTGTAGATGCGCGAGGGGTTGGCGTTGTAGATGTGGCGTGCGGCGTCGCGGCGGTAGTCGCGCGCGGTGGCCGCACTGGAGGCGCGCGGCGCGGGCCCGCTGCCCTGTGCGTTGCTGGCGCCGCTCAGCTGGCCGGGCACCGAGCCCGTCGAGCCGCAGCCGGCGAGCCACAAGGCGGAAAGAACAGTGGCGGCCCAGGCGAGGCGGCGCGGCGTAAGCTGGCGGTTCGTCATCATCGCCGGGGTTATACCGTGAGTCGTTGCGGGCCAGGCAACCGAAGGTTTCGGGCATGAATGGTGCGGTTGATCAATTGCTGGCGCGTCTTCGCACCGAAGACGCGGTTCTGGTGCGCGTCGAATCGACGCAGGGCTCGGCCCCGCGCGAGGCCGGCACCTGGATGGCCGTGTGGGCCGACGGGCTCACGGCCACCATCGGCGGCGGCCAGCTCGAGTTCCAGGCCACGCAGGAAGCGCGCGAGATCCTGGCCGGCACGCGCAGCCTCGACGGCGTGCAGCGCTACCCGCTGGGCCCGAGCCTGGGCCAGTGCTGCGGCGGCGTGATGTTCCTGACCTACCGTCGCATCGGCGCGGCCGACGCGCCCGCGCTGCAAAAAGAACTGGTCGCGCAGCTCGAACCCGTGGCGCTGTTCGGCGGCGGCCATGTGGGCGCCGCGCTGGCGCGCCTGCTGGCCGTGCTGCCGTTCTCGGTGCGCTGGATCGACAGCCGCGACGGCGTGTTCCCCGACGCACTGCCCGCGCAGATCGACACCGAGCACTCCGAGCCCGTGCAGGACGCGGTGGCCGCGCTCGCGCCCGGCAGCCGCGTGCTGATCGTGAGCTTCAGCCATGCCGAAGACCTGGACATCGTCATCGCCTGCCTGAAGCGCCTGCGCGCGCGCAACGACCTGCCCTACATCGGCCTCATCGGCAGCAAGACCAAATGGGCCACCTTCCGCCACCGGCTGGAGGCGCGCGGCTTCACGGCTGACGAGCTGGCGCGCGTCACCTGCCCGATCGGCGTGCCCGGCATCACGGGCAAGGAACCCGAGGTGATCGCGGTGGCCGTGGCGGCACAGTTGTTGCAATCGCTGGGCTGAACAGGGTTTTCCCTTGGCGACGACGCCGCAAATAGCATCCCGCCTCGTGCCAAAACTGTATACACTTTCGGTCCACAACAAGCCGCAGCGGAGCGAGGTCCATTTCAACGGACCTGCGTTCGCGGCACTTTCTCTGCTTACAGCGCCCGCGGTGGTGAGCAGGCTGAAACCCCTCCTTGGCGCCCCCACGCGCCGACAGGGTTGAGAGAGAGCACATGGAAAGCTATTACCTCGACTGGGCCAACCTGCTGCTGCGCTGGGTCCACGTCATCACCGCCATCGCATGGATCGGCGCCTCCTTCTACTTCGTGATGCTGGACAACAGCCTCGAGAAGCCGCAGGACCAGGAGTCGCTCGACAAGGGCGTGGGCGGCGAGCAATGGGCCGTGCACGGCGGCGGCTTCTACAACAGCCAGAAGTACGCGCTGGCGCCCAAGAAGCTGCCCGACCACCTGCACTGGTCGTACTGGGAAAGCTACTCGACCTGGCTCACGGGCTTTGCGCTGTTCACGATGTCGTACCTGTGGAACGCGAGCACGTACCTCATCGACAAGAGCAAGATGGACTGGCAGCCCGGCGCCGCCATTGCCGTGGCGCTGGCCTTCTTCGTCGTGTTCTGGATGGTCTACGACGGCATCTGCCAGATCTTCGGGCGCCGCAAGCACGGCGACACCATCGTGGGCGTGCTGATCGCGATCTTCATCGCCTTCGCGACCTGGCTGGCCTGCCAGTGGTTCGCGGGCCGCGCGGCCTTCCTGCTGGTGGGCGCCATGATGGCCACCACCATGAGCGGCAACGTGTTCTTCTGGATCATCCCCGGCCAGCGCAAGAACGTGAAGGCGCTGCGCGAAGGCCGCCCGGTCGACCCGGTGCACGGCCAGCGCGGCAAGCAGCGCAGCGTGCACAACACCTACTTCACGCTGCCGGTGCTGTTCGCGATGCTGAGCAACCACTACAGCTTCACCTACACGCACAAGTACAACTGGATCGTGCTGCTGCTGATCATGCTCGGCGGCGCGGCCATCCGGCAGTTCTTCGTGGTGCGCCACCGCTTCAAGCTGGGCAACGCGGGCAACCCGCTGCCCTACGCCATGGTCGGCATCGCGGTGCTGGGCCTGACCATCGTGTGGATGAAGCCCGAGCCGGCCGCGCCCGTGGCTGCCACCACCCAGGCCGCGCCCGCCGTGGCTTTCCAGGACGTGCAGAAGGTGCTCGAGCAGCGCTGCTTCATGTGCCACGGCGCGGCCGTGCAGATGAAGAACGTGCGCGTCGACACGCCCGACCAGGTGGCGGCGCACGCCCAGGCGATCTACCAGCAGGTCGTGGTGACCAAGATCATGCCGATGAACAACGCGACCCACATCACCGACGAAGAGCGGGCGTTGATCAGCCGCTGGTTCCAGGCCGGCGCCAAGACGAACTAGAGGCGCAGCGGCCTGCCAGGGCGGGCCGCCGGTCGTCGCACAATCGCCAACCGAGACAACACGCAAGCCATGACCGCATCGACCTCGCCCTCCGCAACCGCCGTTTCCGACCCGCGCGAAGCCCCGCGGGCCTTCCTCGAACACCTGTACCGCGTGGCGGTGGACCGCGCGCTGCCGCTGTCCACGCTGGGCGCGCACCTGCCCCAGCCGCCCAAGGGCCGCACCGTGGTGCTGGGCGCCGGCAAGGCCGGCGGCTCGATGGTGCAGGCGCTCGAAGCGCTGTGGCCGGCCGACGCGCCGCTGTCGGGCCTGGTCGTCACGCGCTATGACCACATTCCGCCGCGCCCCGCAGGCGTGCCGCAGCGCATCGAGCTCGTCGAGGCCGCGCACCCCGTGCCCGACGCGGCCGGCCAGCAGGCGGCCGAGCGTATCCTGGCGCTCACGCAGGGCCTCACGGCCGACGACCTCGTGCTGTGCCTCATCTCCGGCGGCGGCTCGTCGCTGCTGGTGCTGCCGGCCGAGGGCCTCACGCTGGCCGACAAGCAGCGCATCAACAAGCAGTTGCTCGACAGCGGCGCCCACATCGGCGAGATGAACTGCGTGCGCAAGCACCTGTCGCGCATCAAGGGCGGCCGGCTCGCGGCGGCCTGCGCGCCGGCGCGCGTGGTCACGCTCACCATCAGCGACGTGCCCGGCGACGACCCGGCCGTGATCGCCAGCGGCCCCACCGTGCCCGACGCCACCACCTGCGCCGACGCGCTGGCCATCCTCGACCGCTACGGCATCGAGGTGCCGGCGCCCGTGCGCGCGCAGCTCGCCAGCGGCGCGCTCGAAACCCCCAAGCCCGACGACGCCGCGTTCGCCGGCCACAGCACCCACCTCATCGCCACGCCGCAGCAGTCGCTCGAAGCCGCCGCCGCGGCCGCGCGCGCCGCCGGCATCGGCGTGCACGTGCTGAGCGACGAAATGGAAGGCGAATCGCGCGAAGTGGGCAAGGTGCATGCGGCGCTCGCCCGCGCCGTGGCCCTGCGCGGCGAGCCCTTCGCCCGGCCCTGCGTCATCCTGTCGGGCGGCGAGACCACGGTCACCATCCGTCCGCGCCAGCCCGGCCAGGCCAAGGGCCGCGGCGGGCGGGCCGGCGAGTTCTGCATGGGCCTGGCCGGCGCGCTCATGGGCCAGCCGCAGGTGTGGGCGCTGGCCGCCGACACCGACGGCATCGACGGCGTGGAAGACAACGCCGGCGCCTTCGTCACGCCCGACACCCTGGCGCGCGCCACGGCGCAGGGCAAGAAGCTGTCCGACCACCTCGACCGCAACGACGCCTACGGCTATTTCGACGCCATCGGCGACCTGTTCGTGACCGGTCCGACGAACACCAACGTCAACGACTTCCGCGCGATCCTCGTGCTGTAGGCGCGCCCCGGCCCCTGGCGGGGGCCGCCGGCAAGCTTTGTGAACTCAGGTTAATCTACGGCCCCGGCGGCGCTTGGCCGCCGTTGTCGCATGCGCACCCCCACGGGGTGCCGCGCCGCGCGCCCGATTTCCCGTTTCGTTTTCACCATCCAGTCCTCGAAGGAAAGAGTTCGCCATGACCGCCACCTACACCGACACCCGCCTGCTGATCGACGGCCAATGGGTCGACGCCGCCGACGGCAAGACGCTCGACGTGCTGAACCCCGCCACCGGCAAGGCCATCGGCAAGGTGGCGCACGCCAGCATCGTCGACCTCGACCGTGCCCTGGCCGCTGCCCAGCGCGGCTTCGAAGCCTGGCGCGACACGCCCGCCAACGAGCGCGCCGCCGTGATGCGCCGCGCCGCCGGCCTGATCCGCGAACGCGCCCTGGACATCGCCAAGCTGCTGACGCAGGAACAAGGCAAGCCGCTGGGCGAGGCCAAGGTCGAAATGATGGCCGCCGCCGACATCATCGAATGGTTCGCCGACGAAGGCCGCCGCGTGTACGGCCGCATCGTGCCCTCGCGCAACCTGGCCGCGCAGCAGCTGGTCATCAAGGAGCCGGTCGGCCCGGTCGCGGCCTTCACGCCGTGGAACTTCCCCGTCAACCAGATCGTGCGCAAGCTCGGCGCCGCACTGGCCACCGGCTGCTCCTTCCTGGTGAAGGCGCCCGAGGAAACCCCGGCCTCGCCGGCCGCGCTGCTCAAGGCCTTCGTCGACGCCGGCATTCCGGGCGGCGTGGTGGGCCTGGTGTTCGGCAACCCGGGCGAGATCTCGAGCTACCTCATCGCGCACCCGATCATCCGCAAGGTCACCTTCACCGGCTCGACCCCGGTGGGCAAGCAACTGGCCGCGCTGGCCGGCTCGCACATGAAGCGCGTCACGATGGAACTGGGCGGCCACGCCCCGGTGATCGTGGCCGAAGACGCCGACGTGGCGCTGGCCGTCAAGGCCGCCGGTGCCGCCAAGTTCCGCAACGCGGGCCAGGTCTGCATCTCGCCGACCCGCTTCCTGGTGCACAACAGCCTGCGCCATGAGTTCGCGAGCCTGCTGGTCAAGCATGCCGAAGGCCTGAAGATGGGCGACGGCCTGGTCGAAGGCACCAACCTCGGCCCGCTGGCCAACGCTCGCCGCCTCACGGCCATGGCCCATGTGCTGGAAGACGCGCGCAAGAAGGGCGCCACGGTCGCCACCGGCGGCGAACGCGTCGGCGACACCGGCAACTTCTTCGCGCCCACCGTCATCACCGACGTGCCGCTGGACGCCGACGTGTTCAACAACGAGCCCTTCGGCCCCATCGCCGCCATCCGCGGTTTCGACACGCTCGAAGAAGCCATCACCGAAGCCAACCGCCTGCCCTTCGGCCTGGCCGGTTATGCCTTCACCAAGTCGATCAAGAGCGCGCACCTGCTGAGCCAGAAGCTCGAGCTGGGCATGCTGTGGATCAACCAGCCCGCCACGCCCTCGCCGGAAATGCCGTTCGGCGGCGTGAAGGATTCGGGCTACGGTTCGGAAGGCGGCCCCGAGGCAATCGAGGCGTACCTGAACACCAAGGCGGTGTCGATCCTCGGCGTCTGAGCACGCCGACTCTCGCTTCGCCTCACCGACAGGGGCGGCTTCGCTGAAAGGCGAAGCCGCCCTTTTTCTTGGGCCGACGCAGGAGATGATTCAGCGAAACATGACGTCGGAGCGCAAGGCGTACTTGATGCCTTGCGTGACTTCCGCGCCTTCGTGCAACAGGCCGTGCTTGAAGACCAACGCCATGCCCGCCTGTCCGCTCACTTTGATGCTTTCGAAACGGGTTGCGCCGCCGAGGTAGCCATCGTTGAGGTAGATCATGTACGTGAGCAGACTGATCTCCCCGGTGTCACGGCGAAAGGGGGTATCCGCGTGCCAGCGAAAGCGTTGCCCGGGACGGTAGCGATACAAGCGGAATCGCTCGTTCAAACCGACCGCGCGTCGCTCGCCCAACGCGGAGGGCAGCGAGTGCCGTGAACGTTCAAAGAGATCCGAGGCCAGTGAAAGATCGTCGAAGACATGGCGGTCATTGTTTCGAGTCTCTTCCGATACCCGTGGGCCGCCGGGCGCCTGAATGGGCGCGGCTTCAAACCCCCCATTCTCGGCGCCTCGGATCAGTGTGTTGCACTCGGCGTGGGTCAACAGCGATTCGATGACGAAGATGCCTGGCGCGAGCTCGGTGGACTTCGCCGCGGGCATTCGCGCGGCAGGAGATTCAGGCGCTTCCACTGTGCGGTGCTCCTTGATGAGGTGAATCCGGTGTCGGCAGCGCGCCATGGGTGGCATCGGACGCGAGACCTTCCCTCCATCTGCGTTTCTCGACCGACCGTACGTTGGGGACGTCTGCGAGAGTCGCCAGATACCGAGCGAGCAACGGCAGCTCTGCGTCGTCGCGTTCGCCGAGAAATTCGCGCACCGTCACGAGGTTGCCGTAGCTGCGCGCGTACTTCGCAGGCGTGTCGTCCACTGCGATGATCGATGCCAGCGAATAGCCCCGCGACTTGAGCTTTTGCAGATTCTTGACGGTCTGGTAGCCACCCGTGACCCAATCGCGTGTCGTGGTGCACCGTGCACTCGACCAGACGAAGGCGAGCTTGTCTTGCGGAAAGATCCTGCTGACGATTTCTCCGGCGTAGGTCTCGCCGGAGGCTGTCCACACGCCGACTTCAAAGTGCGCGAAGACCTGCTGGAGAAAGTCGGCCAGATGAGGACGCAGATAGACGTGATAGGGGCCGACCCGGAAATCTTCCGGGTGCGCCAATGGCGTCTCCGTCGCGTGAACCAAGGTTTCATCCAGGTCCAGTACCAGGAGCTTGGGTGTTTTCGGCGTCACGGATGCGCGCGTGTCGGTGCGTTGAATGGTCTTGTCCGGCCTACCGTTTGAGCAGACCGTGCGCTGCGAGGCGCGGGAACGACACGAGAGGCGGCGAGGCTGTCCATGGCGGTTCGAAAAAGAGGTGGCTCGAACGCGAAGGATAGTCTGTCGGCTTCGGCGGGCGCCTAATCCTCCGCGCTGGCGTTCCAGAAGGCTTGCTGGACGCCTTCCAGCGTCTCCAGCTCCGCGATCACCTGGTCGAGTTCTTCGGGCTCGACCGCGGTGGCATACAGCGTTGCCGCAATCTCCGTGTCGGCCTGCCCGAAGGCGTGCTGGTCGATGTCGCGCACCGGGTAGTTCGCGGCTTCCAGCTGCACCAGCAGCTGGTCCATCACCTCGGGCCGCGCCGCGCGCGAACAGATCACGCGCACCGTGTAGGTCGCCTCGCTCGATTCCTCGTGCACCGGGCGGCGGTTGATGCGGTTCACCACCGGCCGCAGCAGCGTGTTGCTCGCCAGCACGAAGAGCGCGGCGATCAGTGCTTCGCCCAGCAGGTCGGCGCCTGCGCAGGCGCCCACCGCGGCCGACCCCCACAGCGTGGCGGCCGTGTTCAGGCCCGTGATGTTGGCGCCTTCCTTCATGATCGCGCCGGCGCCCAGAAAACCGATGCCCGAGACCACGTAGGCGACCACGCGCACCGCGCCGTCGGGGCCGCCCAGGCGGGCCGCCATGTCGACGAACACGGCGGCGCCCACGGCCACCAGCGTGTTGGTGCGCAGCCCCGCGGTGCGCTGGCGCACCTGGCGCTCGAAGCCGATCAGCGAGCCCAGCAGAAAGGCCGCGCCCACGCTGACCAGGGTGTCCAGCAGCGAGGGCAGGTTGATGTGGCGAATGGCTTCCATGCGTGATCCTCCTGATCCTCTGTGTGCGAAGCAGGGTAGCGGCCTTGTGTGACAGCCGCGACCCTGCGTCCGCCGGGTGGTTCTTGTCTTACTGCCAGCCGTACTTGCGCGCGTACCAGCCCTTCACGGCCTGCGTCAGCGTCGCGTAGCCGACCAGCATCAGCACCAGCCACGGGAAGTACGCGAGCGGCAGCGCCTGCAGCTTGAAGTAGTGCGCCAGTGGCCCCATCGGCAGCCAGATGCCCACGGCCGCAATGGCCGCGCCCATGGCCAGCAGCGGCCAGGCCGCGCGGCTTTGCAGGAACGGGATCTTGCGGGTGCGGATCAGGTGCACGATCAGCGTCTGCGACAGCAGGCCCTCGATGAACCAGCCCGACTGGAACAGCGTCTGGTGCTCCACCGAGTTGGCCGCGAACACGAACCACATCACGGTGTAGGTCAGGATGTCGAACACCGAGCTCAGCGGCCCGAAGAACACCATGAAGCGGCCCAGGTCGGCCGGGTTCCAGCGCTGCGGCGTCTTCAGGAATTCCTCGTCCACGTTGTCGAACGGGATCGCGATCTGCGACACGTCGTACAGCAGGTTCTGCACCAGCAGGTGCAGCGGCAGCATCGGCAAAAAGGGCAGGAAGGCACTGGCCACCAGCACCGAGAACACGTTGCCGAAGTTCGAGCTGGCCGTGATCTTGATGTACTTGAGCATGTTGGCGAAGGTGCGGCGGCCTTCGACCACGCCTTGCTCCAGCACCATGAGGCTCTTCTCGAGCAGGATGATGTCGGCCGATTCCTTGGCCACGTCCACCGCGCCGTCCACCGAGATGCCGATGTCGGCGGCGCGCAGCGCGGGCGCGTCGTTGATGCCGTCGCCCATGAAGCCGACCACGTGGCCGTTGGCATGCAGCGCCTGCACGATGCGTTCCTTGTGCGCGGGCGTGAGCTTGGCGAACACATGGCGCATTTCCACCACCTGCCGCAGCTCGGCCTCGTTCATGCGCTCGACCTCGTGGCCCAGCACCATGCGCCCGGCGTCGATGCCGACGTCGCCGCAGACCTTGCGCGTGACCAGTTCGTTGTCGCCGGTCAGCACCTTCACCGCCACGCCGTGTGCGGCCAGCGCCTGCAGCGCGGGCGCGGTCGATTCCTTCGGCGGATCGAGAAAGGCCACGTAGCCCAGCAGCGTGAGCCCCGCCTCGTCGGCCACGCTGTAGGCCGGCTTGCGTGCGTCGGCGTGCAGCGTGCGGCTGGCCACGGCCACCACGCGCAGGCCCTGGGCATTGAGCTCCGAGGCCACGCGGTGGATGCGCGCCATCACGTCGGCGTCGAGCGCGAGCACTTCGGCGCCGCGTTCGACCGAGGTGCACACCGACAGGATCTCTTCGAGCGCGCCCTTGCAGATCAGCAGGTGCTCGTCCTCGCCGTGCGCCACCACCACCGACATGCGGCGGCGCGAGAAGTCGAAGGGCACTTCGTCGACCTTGCGCCAGCCGGTCTGCAGCTGCGTGTCGAGCTGCACTTCGGCGTGGCTGAGCACGGCCTTGTCGAGCAGGTTCTTCAGCCCGGTCTGGTGAAAGCTGTTGAGGTAGGCCTGCTGCAGCACGTGGTCGGAGTCTTCGCCCCAGGCATTGGTGTGGCGTTCGAGCACGATGCGGTCCTGCGTGAGCGTGCCGGTCTTGTCGGTGCACAGCACGTCCATCGCGCCGAAGTTGTGGATGGCCTCGAGCCGCTTCACGATCACCTTCTGGCGCGACATCACGACCGCGCCCTTGGCCAGCGTGGCGGTCACGATCATCGGCAGCATCTCGGGCGTGAGGCCGACCGCGATCGACAGCGCGAACAGCGCGGCCTCCCACCAGTCGCCCTTGGTCACGCCGTTGATCACCAGCACCAGCGGCGCCATCACCAGCATGAAGCGGATCAGCAGCCAGCTCACGCGGTTGATGCCGGCCTGGAAGGCGGTGGTGCCGCGGTCGGTCGCGCTCACGCGCTGGGCCAGCGCGCCGAAGAAGGTGCGCTCGCCGGTGTGCACGATCACCGCGGTGGCGGTGCCGCTGATCACGTTGGTGCCCATGAACAGCAGGTTGTCGCGCTCCAGCACGCCGGCCTGGTGGTCGGCGGCGATGGCTGCGAACTTCTCCACCGGCATCGATTCGCCGGTGAGCGCCGACTGGCTGATGAACAGGTCTTTCGCCGAGAGCAGGCGCGCGTCGGCCGGGATCATGTCGCCCGCCGACAGCGCGATCACGTCGCCGGGCACGAGGTCGCGCATCGGCACTTCGATGCGTTGCGTGCCGGCGTGCGCGAGGTCGAAGCCCTCGTCACCGGCGCGGCCGGCCTTCTCGCCGGGCGCGGGGCGCAGCACCGTCGAGGTGTTGCTGACCATCGCCTTGAGCCGGTCGGCGGCCTTGTTGGAGCGCGACTCCTGCAGGAAGCGCAGCACGGTCGACAGCAGCACCATGCTGCCGATCACCACCGTGGCCTTCGTGTCCTCGGTGACGTAGGAGACCAGCGCCAGCACCGTCAGCAGCAGGTTGAAGGGGTTGCGGTAGCACTGCCACAGGTGGTTCCACCACGGCAGGGGCTGCTCGTGGCGCACCTCGTTGCTGCCCAGCCGCTTGCGCAGCGCCAGTGCGTGGGCTTCGGTGAGGCCCTGCGACGAGCTGTTCAGGCGCACCAGCACCTCGCCCGCGTCGGTGTGCGAGGCGGCGGCCAGCGCCTTGGCGATCTCGGGCGGCATCGCGGCCGAGCCGCGGTTGCTGGGCTTGGCGCTCAGCAGCGTCTGCCAGCGCTCGAAGTGATGCCGCATGTGGCGGCTGTGCAGGAAGCTCTCGAAAAAGGACTTCAGGACGTTCTTCATTGTTCTTCTCCTGTGTGGGGGCGCTCAGCGAGCGAACGCCCAGGTGAGGCCCAGCGTCCAGCCGCGCGGGCCGTCGTGGCGCAGGTCGCGGGCGTGGCTGAGATCGACGTTCAGGGCCGGCGTGGCCGCCCAGCGCAGGCCGGCGCGCCAGGCGTTGCGCCCGCCTTCGCGGAAGCGCTCGGCCACGAACGACAGCGCGGGCAGGGCGGCCCATTCGAGCGCCGCACCCGAGTGGCTGGTGCTCGGCTGCGCGCGATGGAAGTCGCGGCCCAGGTTCAGGTGGGCGCGCCAGGCGTCGTCGAACTGCCAGGTGACGGGGATCACCACGCTGCTGTCGGTAAAGCGCAGTGAGGCGTGGCCGGCATCGCTGCGTTGCCAGGTGGCCGAGGCCAGCACGCCGGTGCTCAGCGTGTCGGTGAGCGCGAAGGCCCATTTGATCTGCGGGCCGGCGCGCAGCGTGCGGCTGTCGGCGCCGCGCTCGCGTTCGAGGTTCAGGCCCAGCTCGACGGGGCCGACACGGCAGGCCGGACCGAGGTGCACGAGGCGCTGGCCACCCCAGGCCTCGATCTGGCACTGGCCCGGATCGAGGATGGCGGCGTCGTCCACCGAATGGTGTCCGCCGGCGGCGTGGGTCTGCGTGGCGGCCAGGCCGCACAAGGTGGCGAGCCACGCGCGGCTTGGCGCGGGGCGGCGGGAGGCAAAGGGGCGGGCGGTGGCGCGGGCGGCCGTGGCCGTCCATACGACACGCCGCAGGCGTTCGCGGGTCATGGGAGTTTCTCCTTCGGGTGCGGCGCGCCGCGAAGGAAGGAAACGCCCGTGGAGACTGCTTACTTACTCAGCAGCAGTCAGCCGGCGGGGCTCCTCCGCAGCGCGGCAGGCTGCGAGGTGAATGGGGGATCGATCGGGCAAGGAAGGCGGCGCGCAGCGGCGCAAGCAAGGGTCCGGGTCCATGAGGGCCTCCTGTTCTGTGGTGTGGCAGGGGCGGGCTTCAGCGGCGCGTGGTGCCGTGGCCGGGTGGGTCGAGCAGCAGGAAGAAGCTGCGGATGCGGCGCGTGGTCCACAGCGCGGCGGCGCGGTCCAGGGCCTGCTCGTCGTCGACGTGCGGCGCCGGGTTCACGCGCGCGGGCGCACCGGCGTGCGCCGACGGGCGACCGTGCGACGGTCGCACCTGCGGATGCAACGGACGAATCTGAAACTGGCGCATGACAAGGCTCCTTCACGCTGAAGGGCCTCGCGCACGGACGCACGCAAGCTGACTGACAAAGTCAGCGACGAAGAACAACGGGAATCGGTAGGGGGAGCCGCTTGCCCGAGGGGCAAGGGGTTCGCGCTGCGGACACGGCGGCCGCCAGCGCGGGAGCTGCCTGCGCTAGAGGGCCGGGGGTGTCACGCCTGCCGAGGCACGCGTCTTGTCACTGATCCAACTGGCACTGTCCACGCACGGGGCTCCGAAATGATGATTTCCGGATTGTTGCACCGCATCATTGTCAGCGTCAACCCTTGGCATGAAGCAACAGGCTGCGCCGGGGTGGCGCGAGGTGGAGGCGGGCGTCGTTCGCGCTGCGCTCGATGGGGCTCGGAAACCAGCGAAAGACGTTCGAGTCGCCGCGCCAGCCGTCGCTGAAGCGCACGAACAGAAAGCCCGACATCGCATTGCCCAGGTCGTCCACCGGAATGCCCGCGGCGCGCAGGGCCTCGACCTCTTGCGCGGCGCTCATGTCGAAGGGAAGTTTCAGTGTGATGCTCGCGCTGTGAAGACTGGGTCGGGGCATGGTGACCTCCTTTGCACTGACCAAGGGCCGTAGTGAAGCGCAAGGAGTTGTGTCAGGCGATACCGAAGATATGGGAGCTGTCCATTGGACAGAGAGGGTGCGATTCGCCCTCGCTCCCTCGTGGCATCCCCCGACCGGGGGATGCGGTGGGTAGGGTGGCCTATGCCGAATGCCTGCCCTCGTGCCTATAGTCGACGCGCATGAAACCAAGCACCCCCGCCATCCTGTTCGTGTGCACAGGGAACATCTGCCGCTCGCCGACCGCGCACGCGTTGCTGCTCCACAAGGCGCAGCGCGCAGGCTTCGCGGTGGAGGTCGACAGCGCCGCCATCTCCGACGAGGAGCGCGGCAATCCGCCCGATCCGCGCTCGGTGGCCGAGACCCTGCGGCGCGGCATCGAGATGCCCGCGCACCGTGCGCGCCAAGTGCATGCGGCCGACTTCGAGCGTTTCGACTGGCTCATCGGCATGACGCAGCAGCACTGCGCCGCGCTGCGCAGGCGTGCGCCCGCGGATGCGGCGCGCAAGGTGCGCCTGCTCTCGGAGTTCGCCGATGCCATCGGCGGTGACGTGCCCGACCCGTGGTACGGCGGCCACCAGGCCTTCATCGAGGCCTTCGACCTGATCGACCTCGGCGTGGAAGGCCTGCTCGCGCAGCTGCGTCGCGACGCGGCCTGAGCGGGCAGGCCGCGTGGTTCAACCCGTGCAGAGCGCCCGGATCGTCGGCGGAATCGGTACCGCGCGGATGCCGCCGCCTTCGCGCTTCGCCGCAAAGATCCGCACCTCTTCGCATTCGAGGATCAGGTCGTCGCCGCGCGTCACGCGGTAGGTCTGCACGAAGCTCTTGTCGCGCCATTCGGTGATGCGCACCGCGATCTGCAGCGTGTCGCCGTAGCTGGCCGCCTTGACGAAGCGCGTGTGCGTGTCGACCAGCGGCGTGCCGATCACGCCCAGGGTCTGGGCCGTTTCCTCCCAGCGCGGCACGCCGCACTCGGCGAAGAAGTGGCGCGAGGCCGCGTCGATCCAGCGGAAGAAATTGGGAAACCAGACGATGCCGGCCGGGTCGCAATCGCCGAACTCGACGCGTGCGGTGTAGGCGACTTCCTTGCCGGAAGCGTCGTGGAGAGAGGGAGTGCTGCTCATCCGTCGATTGTCCCGGCTGCTCAGTCCGCCTTGATGCCGCGCTCGCGGATCAGCGCGCCGAAGCGTTGCGAGTCTGCGGCGGCGCGGCGCTGGAAGTCGGCCGGCGTGCCCGGTGCCGGCTCGCCGCCGATGGCCGCGATGCGCTCCTTCACCGCCGGCAGCGCGAGCGCGCGGTTGATCTGCGTGTTGAGCTGCGCCACCACCTCGGGCGGCGTGCCGGCCGGCGCGTAGAAGCCGAACACCGTGTCGGCGTCGAAGCCGCGCAGGCCGGCCTCATCGAGCGTGGGCACGTCGGGGAACTGCGACGAGCGGTGCGGGCTGCCCACGGCCAGCAGCTTGAGCTTGCCGGCGCGCACCTGGTTCAGGGCAATGCCGGGGTCGAAGGCGTAGTCGATCTGGCCGGCCAGCAGGTCCTGCAATGCGGGCGCCGCGCCGCGGTAGGGCACGTGCAACGCGAACAGGCCGGCCTGGCTCTTGAACATCTCGCCCGCCAGGTGCGGCGAACTGCCGTTGCCCGGCGAGCCGTACGAGAGCTTGCCGGGGTTGGCCTTGAGGTAGGCCATGAACGACTTCACGTCGGTCGGCGGCAGCGAAGGCCGCGTGACCAGGAACACCAGCACGCGCGCGGCGGCGGCCACGGGCACCAGGTCCTTGGCGGGGTCGAAGCTCATGCGCGCATACAGGTGCGGGTTCACCGACACCATGCCGCCCGAGCTCATGAGCAGCGTGTAGCCGTCGGCCGCCGCACGCGCCACGGCCTCGCCGCCGACGTTGCCGTTGGCACCGCCGCGGTTCTCGATCACCACGGGCTGCTTCAGCGCTTCCTGCAGCGGCTGCGAGACGGCGCGCGCGAGCTGGTCGGCCGCGCCGCCGGCCGGGAAGTTGACGATCACCTTGATGGGCTTGGAAGGCCAGGTGTCGGCGTGCACGGCAGGCGCGCACAGGGCGGTGCTGGCCAACGCGAGCGCCAGCAGCAGGCGGCGCGATGAAGCGGGGGCGGAACGTGGGGTCATGGTTCTTTGTCTCCTCAGATCGTGGTCGTTGTCTTGGGCCGCTTCATCCAGCGGATGGGTTGCGCCTGCACCGGGCGCGGGGCGGCGCCGTGGCGCGTGAGCGCGGCGTCCAGCGCCTTGCCGCCTTCGTCGGCGAGCGCGGCCTCGCGTGCCGCGGCGATCGCCTCGGCACGCGCGGCGGGCTGCAGCGTGGCGCGGCCCGCGAGCTCGTCGATCACGTGCAGCAGGTTGTGCTTGCCGCGTTCGTTGGTGCTGCCGTAGCCCTTGATGAGCCGGCCGCACAGCGCCAGCTCGCGGCCCAGCGCCCAGTGCGTGCGCGTGCCGGTCTCGACGGCAGCGAGCCAGCGCTCGATCAGCGCTTGCTCTTCGGCAAAGCGGCTGCCGCGCCGGCGCAGCCAGGTGAGCGAGGCCAGCAGCCGCAGCGAGGCCATGCCCAGCACCGAGTGGCTGCCCACCTGCAGCGGCAGCGCCCAGGGCGCAAGCCCGCGCGACTGGCGGGCGCGGTCCCAAGCGGTGACGCGGCGCGCGAGCGACGGCGGCAGCAGCGCCGCGAACTCGGGCGCGCCGGGCTTGAAGTGGTCGAAGACCTTCACGAGGTCGTCGTCGCCCGCGCGCACTTCCTGGCGCACGCGCTGCGCGCGGCTGGCGCGGCCCTTCAGCGCGGCCACGCGCACGATGTCGTCGAAGGCCATCCACAGCGCCAGCCAGCGCGCCGTTTCGCGCGTGACCGCGAAGCCCTGCGCGCCCGACGGGTCGGCGGCGCGCTCGGCCTCGAGCACCCGCGCGAGGCGATCGGCGTACAGCGCGGCGTAGGCGCCGTCCTGGTAGTCGCGCACCCGTGCATGGCCCAGCGTGAGCATGTCGTGCACGGCCGGCGGAAAGCGGCGCGCCACGTCGTCGGGCAGGGGCTGCGGCGGCGGGGGCGCGTCGCGCGTGTCGTCGCCGGCCAGAACGCCCTGCACGAACGCGGCCTGGGCGCGCGGCGCGCGCACGGCCTCGAAGGCGGCGGCAAAGCCGCGCAGGCTGGCGGCGGCCATCTTGCCGAGCTTGTCGGGCGCGGCCTCGTCGCCGCCGCGCACCGCGCGCTCGTAGGCCTCGCGCGGAAACGGGAACAGGCCGCTGCCCGCGATCGCGCCCAGCATCACGGCACTGACCACCGTGCCGGCCTCGCGCGCCATGGCGCCCATGTCGAGCACGTGGTGCTCGCGGCTGAAGGCCTTGACCACGTCCAGCAGGCGCTGCGCGTCGGCGCGACCGTCGCCGGGCACCATGCGTTCGGCCGTGGTGAGCACGCGCGCCGACGAGCTGATGACCAGCGTGCGCAGCGGCGCGCTCATGCCGTTGCCGATCTGGCGCGTGGTCTCCAGCAGCTCCGACGAGACGATCGCGTCAAGCACGCCCGGCACCGGGCCCAGGCTGAACACCGGGCGCCGGCCGCCCAGCTGCACCATCGGCACCGGGAACACTTCGAGGTAGTAGGTGGTGGCGCCGGTGCGCTGCGCCACGCCGGGGATCGACGTGCTCTGCGCCGCGTAGCCCGCATGCCGCGCGGCGTCGACCAGCCATTCGGTGAGCACGCCGCCGCCTTCGCCGCCGAGGGCGCACACGAGCAGGGTGGTGGGACGGTTCTGTTCCATGTCTCTGTTCTTTCTTCTCAGGCCGGGCGCAGGGCGCCGACGATCGCGCTGCGCAGGCCGTGCAGCAGGCGTTCGTGCCACTTCGGGTTCTGCACCACCTCGGCGCGGTAAAAGCTCGGGCACAGCGTGGCCGCGTGCGCGTTGGCGCCGCACAGGCCGCAGCCCACGCAGCCGTCGATGACCACGGCCACCGGGTCGACCTTCAGCGGATCGGGGTTGTCCTTGAGCGTGAGCGTGGGGCAGCCCGACAGGCGGATGCAGGCGTGGTCGCCGTTGCACACGTCCTCGTCGACGCCGTACTTCACGCGCACCACCCGTTTGCCCTTCTTGAGCAGGCCGGCGATCCAGGGCTTGATGCGGCGCTGCCGCTCGAGCTGGCACTCGCCCTCGGCGATCACCACCTTCAGGCCGTTGAAGTCGCTCGTGAGCGCCTCGGTGAGCGTCTTGCGCATGCGCTCCACGTCGTAGGTGGTGACGGTGCGCATCCATTGCACGCCCAGGCCCTTCAGCGTGGCCTCGATGGTCTGGTTCTTGTCGACCAGGCTCTGCTGCTTGTCGACGGCGCGTTCCTTGATCTCGTCGTCGGGCGTGGAAATGATGTCCTGCGTGCCAGTGGCCGAGGTGTAGCCGTTCTTGAAGATCAGCAGCACCGCGTCGTCGTCGTTGAACAGCGCGCTCTGCACGCCCGTGAGCAGGCCGTTGTGCCAGAAGCCGCCGTCGCCCATGATCGACAGCGTGCGCCGGTTCATCATCGGTGCCACGCCCGCGCGGCTGGCCAGGCTCATGCCGTAGCCGAGGATCGAGTGGCCCATCGAAAACGGCTCGAAGGTGCCGAAGGCATGGCAACCGATGTCGGCCGCGATGTGCACCGGCCCGGTCTCCTGCTGCGCGAGCTTGAGCGCCGAGAACACCGGCCGCTCGGGGCAGCCGACGCAGAAGCTTGGCGGACGGTTGGGCAGCGGCGCATCGAGCCGGCGCGCCACCGCCTCACGGCGTTCGCGGTTGCCGGCCAGCCAGGCCTGCGCCGAGGCTGCCGCCTCGCTCGCGCCGAGGTAGCGTTCGGCAAAGGCCGCGAGGCCGCCCGACAGCACCTCCACGCCGTACTCGCCGGCCTGCGGCAGCAGGTCCTTGCCGTGCAGCGGCGTCTGGATGTCGCGCCGGCGCAGCAGGGTGGCGATGTCCTGCTCGATGTACTCGGGCTGGCCTTCTTCCACCACCAGCACCGCGCGCTTGCCCACGCAGAAGTCGGCCACCTGCTCGGGCACCAGCGGGTAGGTCACGTTGAGCACCAGGATCGGGATGTCGGTGTCGCCGAAGGCATCGGCCAGGCCCTGCTGCTGCAGGCTGCGGATCAGCGCGTTGTACAGCCCGCCCTGCACCACGATGCCCAGGTCGGGGTGGCGCCGGCCGGGCATCAGCTCGTTGAGGCCGTTGGCCACGATGTGGCGGCGCGCGGCCGGCATGCGCTCGTCGCCCTTGAGTTTTTCGTGGCGGAAGGTGACGGGCGGGTGCGCCAGGCGCATGTAGTCGAAGCCCGCGGGCTCGTCCATCAGCGCGCGCGTGGACACGGCGGGCGCGATGTTGTCCTTGCAGTCGAAGCTGCCGCGCACGTGGCAGGTGCGGATGCGCAGCTCCATCAGGCAGGGCATGTTCGAGGCCTCCGACAGCTGGAAGCCCTGCTCGACCATGCGCACCATCACGCCCAGGTCGGGCCGCGGATCGAGCAGGCACATGCTCGACTTGAGCGCGTAGGCGTGCGTGCGCTCCTGGATCACGCTGGCGCCTTCGCCGTAGTCTTCGCCCACCACGATCAGCACGCCACCGGTCACGCCGGGCGACGACAGGTTGGACAGCGCATCGGCCGCCACGTTGGTGCCGACGATCGACTTCCAGGTCACGGCGCCGCGCAGCGGGTAGTGGATGGACGCGCCGAGCATCGCCGCCGCCGAGGCCTCGTTGGAGCAGGCCTCGACGTGCACGCCCAGCTCGTCCATGTAGGCCTTGCCCTGCACCATGACGTCCAGCAGGTGCGACACCGGCGCGCCCTGGTAGCCGCCGACGTAGGCCACGCCCGACTGCAGCAGGCCCTTGGTGATCGCGAGGATGCCCTCGCCGTGGAAGGTGTCGCCCGCGCCCAGGCGCAGCATTTCCACTTCCTTGCTGAATGAAACTTCCATCGTGTCTCGTGCTTCTTGTCGTGGGGAGAACGCGGGAGTGTGGGCGGACCTGCGTCATACTTCAATGCAATGAGCCAGCTATCGAATATGAATGGTGTGCATATCGACGCGGTCGATCTCAACCTGCTGCGGTTGTTCGACGCCGTCTACCGCACCCGCAACGTGAGCCGCGCCGCCGAGGCCCTGGGCCTCACGCAACCGGCGGCCAGCCACGGCCTCACGCGGCTGCGCCTGCTGCTGGGCGACGCGCTGTTCACGCGCAGCCTGGGCGGCGTGGCGCCCACGCCGCGCGCCGAGCGGCTGGCGGTGCCCGTGCAGTCGGCGCTGGCCATGCTGCAGCAGGCGCTGGCCGAGCCCGAGCGCTTCGACCCGGCCGCGTCGCGCAAGCTCTTTCGCATCCACATGAGCGACATCGGCGAGGGGCGCTTTTTGCCCGCGCTGATGGCGCGGCTGCGCGAGCTGGCGCCGGGCGTGCGCGTGGAGACCATGCCGCTCGCGCCGGGCGAGATCGCCACCGCGCTGGACAGCGGCAGGGTCGACTTCGCCTTCGGCTTCCTGCCGCACGTGGAGGACACCCAGCGCACCCAGCTGCTGAAAGACCGCTACATCGTGCTGCTGCGCCACGACCACCCCTTCGTGAAGCGCCGGCGCAGCGGCCAGGCGCTGCTCGCGGCGCTGCACGAGCTCGACTACGTGGCCGTGCGCACCCACGCCGACACGCTGCGCATCCTGCAGCTGCTGAACCTCGAAGACCGCCTGCGCCTGACGACCGAGCACTTCATGGTGCTGCCGGCCATCGTGCGCGCCACCGACCTGGCGGTGGTGATGCCGCGCAACATCGCGCGCGGCTTCGCGGCCGAGGGCGGCTACGCCATCGTCGAGCCGCCGTTTCCGCTGCGCGACTTCACCGTGTCACTGCACTGGAGCAAGCGCTTCGAGGCCGACCCGGGCAATCGCTGGTTGCGGCAGGTGATCGTGGCGTTGTTCTCGGAAAAGGCCTGAAGCGGCGGCGTCCGATTCATGTGGTGGTCAGGTTGGGCGTGCAACCATCGACGGGCTCATTGCCAGAGCGTTGGTTGACTGGCAGCGTGCCCCGGTGTCCTGTGCATGCGCCCCGAGCCGCAGCGCCCCCAAAGCCAGCAGAACCACATGAAGAAACGCATCCCCTCCTTCCTGCGCCACGTCGGCCCCGGCGTCGTCACCGGCGCGGCCGACGACGACCCGTCGGGCATCGCGACCTACACCCAGGCCGGGGCGCAGTTCGGCACCGGCCTGCTGTGGACCGTGTTCCTGTCGCTGCCGTTCATGGTGGCCATCCAGCTCGTGTCGGCCCGCATCGGCCGCGTCACCGGCAAGGGCGTCGCGGCCAACCTGCGCGAGCACATGCCGCGCGGCTTCCTCGTCACCCTGGTGGCGCTGCTCGTGGTGGCCAACACCATCAACATCGCGGCCGACATCGCCGCCATGGGCGAGGCCCTGCAGCTGGTGGTGGGCGGTGGCGCGCACTTCCATTCGCTGATCTTCGGCGTGGTCACCGTGCTGCTGCAGGTGTTCGTGCCGTACCGCAAGCTGGCCCACATCCTCAAGTGGCTCACGCTCACCCTGTTCGCCTACGTGGCGGCCGTGTTCGTGGTGCAGGTGGAGTGGGGGCGCGTGCTGCACGACCTCGTCGTGCCGAAACTGCAGTGGCGCGGCGACTACTGGATGATGCTCGTGGCGCTGCTGGGCACCACCATCTCGCCCTACCTGTTCTTCTGGCAGGCCTCGCAGGAAGTCGAGGAACGGCGCCTGAAGGGCGGGCGGCGCGGCACCGACAAGCAGGTGCGCCACGACCTGCGGCGCGTGCGCATCGACACCTGGATGGGCATGACCTTCTCCAACCTCATCGCGTTCTTCGTGATGGTGGTCGGCGCCGCCGTGCTGTACGCGGGCGGCGTGCACGACGTGACCTCCGCCGCGCAGGCCGCCGAGGCGCTGCGCCCGCTGGCCGGCGACTTCGCGTTCTGGCTGTTCGCCGGCGGCATCATCGCCACCGGGCTGCTGGCCGTGCCCGTGCTGGCCTCGTCGGCGGCCTACGCCGTGGCCGAGGCCTTCGGCTGGGAAGAGGGCCTGGAGCGGCACTGGCGCGAGGCCAAGGAGTTCTACGCCATCATCGCCGTGGCCACGCTGGTGGGCACGGGGCTCGACTTCACGCCCGTCGACCCCATGAAGGCGCTCTACTGGAGCGCGGTCATCAACGGCGTGGTGGCGGTGCCGATCATGGCGGCCATGATGGTCCTGGTGACCCGCGAGAAGGTGATGGGGGCGTTCACCTCCGGGCGGCGAATCCGCTGGCTCGGCTGGGGCGGCACCGCGCTGATGGGCTTCGCCGCGCTGATGATGGGCTGGGACATGGTGCACTGAGAAGGCGTGAACGCGCTCGCGGCGGGCGCGGTATTCTCGGGTGGCCGCCCCGCGGCGTTTCCGTTGCCCTGATTTCCCCCGCATGTCCGTTTCTTCCTTCCCCTCCCACGCCTTTTTCCACCGCCTCGCGCGCCGTCGCGCGTGCTGACGGCGTCCGCGGTGCAGGCGGTGCTTTCCGGCGCCGTCCCGGTCCTGATCTTCATGGCCTGCGTCGGGCTGGCCACCTACGCGCAGAACCTCACGGGCTTTGCGTTCAGCCTCATCCTGCTGGGCCTCGTGTCGGTGCTCGACATCGCCAGCGTGAACGACGCGGCCAATGCCGCGACCGTGCTGAGCCTCATCAACGCCTGGACCTACTTCCGCGCGCGCCCCGGCCCCGTGCCCTGGCAGCTGATGAAGCCCGCGCTCAACGGCAGCACCGTCGGCGTCATCGTCGGGCTCATGCTGCTCGTGTGGCTCAGCGGCAGCGCCGTGTCGTGGCTGCGGGGGCTGCTGGGCGTGTCGATCCTGGTCTGCGCCGTGCTGCTGTTGCTGCAGGGCAAACCGCTGCCGGCCGTGTCGGGCCGCACCAGCTTCGCCCTCATCGGCGGGCTCTCGGGCGTGCTGGGCGGGCTGTTCTCGGCCTCGGGCCCGCCCATCGTCTTCCACATGTACCGCCAGCCGCTGGACCGCGAACTGGTGCGCCGCGCGCTGCTGCTGATGTTCGCCTTCAACTCGCTCGTGCGGCTCGTCATCGTGGTGCCGACGGGCCACTTCTCGTGGCACTCGGCGCTGCTGGCCGGTTGCGCCATGCCCGTGGTCTACGCCGCGACGCGGCTGCACCATCGCCTGCCCAACAAGCTGCAGCCGCGCACCTTGCAATGGCTGGTCGCCGGGCTGCTGTTCGTGGCCGGCGTGACGCTGCTGGCCACCGCCTGGACCGCGATCGCACACGCCTGAAAGAAGGCCGGAAACCCCCGGTTTCCGGCGTGGCCCGGGAATTGCAGCGTCAATCCAAGGGTTTCCCCGGACGTGGCATACCGACCCTCACATACGCGTTATGGGCGTGCCCGTATGCAAGACCCCACGCAAGCCGCTAACGTCCATGACTGGCCCATGACGGGCCGCCCACGAGCCAGAAAAAGCATGAGCACCGAGAGCAGCAGTACACCGATTCAACCGATCCGCTTCTTCCATCGCGGAAAGATCGTCGACGTCAGCGGGGTCCATCCGACCCGCTCCGTGCTCGATTGGCTGCGCGAAGACGCGCGCTGCACCGGCACCAAGGAAGGCTGCAACGAAGGCGACTGCGGCGCCTGCACCGTCGTCATCGGCGAGCTGGCCACCGACGCCCACGCGCCCGGTGCGGTCGACGGCCTGCAGCTGCAGACCGTCAACGCCTGCATCCAGTTCCTGCCCACGCTGCACGGCAAGGCGCTGTTCACGGTCGAAGACCTCAAGGGCCAGTGCGCGTCGCAGTGCAAGCCCAAGGCCGATGCGCCGGCCAAGCACGCCGTTCACCCGCTGCACCCTGTGCAGCAGGCCATGGTCGACTGCCACGGCTCGCAGTGCGGTTTCTGCACGCCGGGCTTCGTGATGTCGCTGTGGGCCACCTACGAACACCACCAGGCCGAGGGCACGCAGCCCACGCGTCAGCAGCTGGCCGACGACCTGTCGGGCAACCTGTGCCGCTGCACCGGCTACCGCCCCATCCTCGACGCCGGCCAGCGCATGTTCGACCTGCCGGCCGTGCGCCTGGACACCGCCCCCGTGGTGGCCGCGCTCACCGCGCTGAAGAACGACGGCCTGGACTACGCGGCCCCGCTCGGCGCCCGCATCGACCACTTCCACGCCCCCAAGACCATCGCCCAGCTCGCCGCGCTGCGCGTGCAGAAGCCGCGCGCCCAGCTGCTGGCCGGCTCGACCGACGTCGGCCTGTGGGTCAACAAGCAGTTCCGCGACCTCGGCGACATCATCTATGTCGGCGACGTGGCCGAGATGAAGACCGTGGAAGAGCGCGCCGACGAGCTCTACATCGGCGCCGGCGCCTCGCTCGAAGCCGCTTTCGGCGCGCTGGTCGAGCGCGTGCCCAGCCTGGCCGACGTGTGGCTGCGCTTTGCCTCGCCGCCGATCCGCCACGCCGGCACCATGGGCGGCAACGTCGCCAACGGCTCGCCCATCGGCGACTCGCCGCCGGTGCTGATGTCGCTCGACGCACAGATCGAACTGCGTCGCGGTGATGTGGTTCGCCGCATGCCGCTGCCCGCGTTCTACCTCGACTACATGAAGAACGAGCTGCAGCCCGGCGAGTTCGTGCAGGGCCTGGCCGTGCCGCTGGCCGCCATGCGTCGTCAGGTGCGCGCCTACAAGATCAGCAAGCGCTTCGACTGCGACATCTCCGCGCTGTGCGCGGGCTTCGCCATCGAACTGGAAGCCGGCAGCGACACGGTGAAGGCTGTGCGCCTGGCCTTCGGCGGCATGGCCGCCACCGTCAAGCGCGCCGCCAACGCCGAAGCCGCGCTCGTGGGCAAGCCCTGGACGCAGGCCAGCGTGGCGACCGCCAAGCTGGCGCTGGCGCAGGATTTCAAGCCGCTCTCCGACATGCGGGCCTCGGCCGATTACCGCCTGCAGGTGGCGCAGAACCTGATCCAGCGCCTGTGGCTCGAAACCCGCACGCAGGACGCGCTGTCCCTCGAGGAAACCAGCGTCTGGAGCGTGATGCCTCATGTCGTTGCCAAGGTGGCGGCGGAAGGACTCTGACCATGAACAAACCCATCGACGCCCGCCTGCTGCAGCCCGCCGAGGCCTTTGCCGACTACCTGAAGAACACCGCCGCCCGCATTGACGTGGGCGCCGAAGCGCTGGCGCACGACCGCGGCATGCGCGTGGGCATCAGCCGCCCGCACGAGTCGGCGCACCTGCACGTGGCCGGCGAAGCCACCTACATCGACGACATTCCCGAACTCGCCGGCACGCTGCACTGCGCGCTGGGCCTGTCGCCGGTGGCCAACGGCCGCGTGACGGCGCTGTCGCTCGACGCCATCCGCGCCATGCCCGGCGTGGTCGCGGTGCTCACCGCCGACGACATCCCCGGCACCAACGACTGCGGTTCGATCATTCACGATGACCCGATCCTGCTGCCCGTGAACGATGGCGGCCAGATCCGCTACCTCGGCCAGCCCGTGTTCGCCGTGATCGCCGAAACCCGCGATGCCGCGCGCCGCGCCGCCGCCAAGGCCAAGGACGCGATCACCCTTGAGGCGCAGCCGCCCGTCATCACGCCGCAGGACGCGCATGCGCGCGGCCAGTACGTGGTGCCGCCGATGCACATCGTGCGCAGCGGCGGGGCCGCCAACGGAGGCGACGAAGCCGCCGTGCGCGCCGCCATCGCGAAGGCGCCGCACCGCCACCAGGCCACGCTCGACGTGGGCGGGCAGGAGCAGTTCTACCTCGAAGGCCAGATCAGCTACGCCATCCCGAAGGAGGGCGGCACGCTGCACATCCACTGCTCGACGCAGCACCCGAGCGAGATGCAGCACCTGGTGGCGCATGCGCTGCACCTGTCCTCGAACGAAGTGCATGTCGAATGCCGGCGCATGGGCGGTGGTTTCGGCGGCAAGGAATCGCAGTCGGCGATCTTTGCCTGCGTGGCGGCCATTGCGGCGCGCCAGCTGCAGCGCCCCGTGAAGCTGCGCCTGGACCGCGACGACGACTTCATGATCACCGGTCGTCGCCACTGCTTCTGGTACGAGTACGACGTGGGCTACGACGACGAGGGCCGCATCCTCGGCGCCGAGATCACCATGGTCTCGCGCGCCGGCCACTCGGCCGACCTGTCGGGCCCGGTGATGACGCGCGCGCTGTGCCACTTCGACAACGCCTACTGGCTGCCCAACGTGAGCATGCACGGCTTCTCGGGCAAGACCAACACGCAGAGCAACACGGCCTTCCGCGGCTTCGGCGGCCCGCAAGGCGCCATCGCCATCGAGAACATCATGGACTCGGTGGCGCGCGAACTGAAGCGCGACCCGCTCGACGTGCGGCGCGTCAACTTCTACGGCAAGGGCGAGAACAACGTCACGCCGTACCGCCAGACCGTGACCGACAACATCGTCCACGAACTCGTGGCCGAGCTCGAAGAAACCAGCGACTACCGCCTGCGCCGCGAAGAGATCGCCGCCTTCAACGCCAAGAGCCCGGTGCTCAAGCGCGGGCTGGCGCTGGCGCCGCTGAAGTTCGGCATCTCGTTCAACGTGAAGCACTTCAACCAGGCCGGCGCGCTGGTGCACGTGTACACCGACGGCTCGATCCTCGTGAACCACGGCGGCACCGAGATGGGCCAGGGCCTGAACACCAAGGTGGCGCAGGTGGTGGCGCACGAGCTGGGCGTGAGCTTCGAGCGCGTGCGCGTCACCGCGACCGACACGACCAAGGTGGCCAACACCTCGGCCACGGCCGCCTCGACCGGCGCCGACCTGAACGGCAAGGCCGCACAGGACGCCGCCCGCCAGATCCGCGAACGCCTGGCCGCCTGTGCCGCCGAGCGCCATGGCGGCAACGCCGCCGACGTGCGCTTTGCCAACGACCAGGTCGAGGTGAACGGCCGCACGCTGGCCTTCAGCACCGTGGTGGGCGAGGCCTACCTCGACCGCAAGCAGCTGTGGTCCGACGGCTTCTACGCCACGCCCGGCCTGAGCTGGGACAAGGACAAGATGCAGGGCCGCCCGTTCTACTACTACGCCTACGGCGCGGCGGTGAGCGAGGTGGTGGTGGACACGCTCACCGGCGAATGGAAGTTGCTGCGTGCCGACATCCTGCACGACGCGGGCAAGTCGCTGAACCCGGCCGTGGACATCGGCCAGGTCGAGGGCGCCTTCATCCAGGGCATGGGCTGGCTCACGACCGAAGAACTCGTGTGGCACCCGGCGAGCGGCAAGCTCACCACGCACGCGCCGAGCACCTACAAGATCCCGACGGCCAACGACTGCCCGCCGGTGTTCAACGTGCGCCTGTTCGAGGGCCAGAACTTCGAAGACTCCATTCACCGCAGCAAGGCCGTGGGCGAACCGCCGCTGTTGCTGCCGTTCTCTGTGTTCTTCGCGATCCGCGATGCCGTGTCGGCCGCGGGCGGGCACCGGGTCGATCCGCCGCTGAAGGCGCCGGCCACGAGCGAATCCATCCTCCGCGCCCTGACCGCGGTGCAGGCAGCCTCTGGCGAATGAGCACCGGCCGTGCTCGCACGGTCCGAGCGTCCTTCCGTTCTCCAAATGTTGCGCTGTATAACTGTTCGCACAGACAAGAAAGGTGTGAACAGCCATGAGAGACCAGGCGCTTTTCGACAAGATCGACCTTCATCTGATTCGGGTGCTTCACACCGTGTTGACCGACCGCAGCGTCTCGCGCGCCGCCATCCGCCTGGGCATGTACCAGCCGGCCGTCTCGGCCGCGCTGAAGCGCCTGCGCGAGCTGTCGGGCGACCCGCTCCTGGTGCGCTCGGGCTCGGGCATGGTGCCCACCGACGCGGGGCTGCGCATGATCGAGCCCGCGGCCAGCATTCTTCGGGCGGCCGAGATGCTGTTCTCGGATGCGCGCGGTTTCGAGCCGCAGTCGGCGGCCACCACCTTCCGCATCGCGGCCAGCGACTACATGGACCCGCTGTTCCTGCCGCTGCTGGTGGCGCAGGTCAAGCGCGAGGCGCCGCTGTGCCAGATCGAGATCCATGCGCTCTCGCCCGATTCGGACTACCACGGGCACCTGGCGCTCGGGCAGGTCGACCTGGTGATCGGCAACTGGCTCAAGCCGCCGGAAGACCTGCACATGGCGCGCCTGTTCGGCGACGAGGTGGTGTCGCTGGTCAACCAGGACCATCCGGCCGTGCGGCGCGGGTGGGACCTGGAAACCTGGCTGGCGGCCGAGCACATCGCGCCTACGCCCATGCACCCGGGCGGGCGCGGCATCATCGACCAGATGCTCGACGAGCTGGGCCGGCAGCGCAACATCACGGCGCGCTGCGCGCACTTCAGCCTCATCCCGGACATGGTGGCCTCGAGCCTGCTGGTGCTGACCACCGGGCGCCAGTACTGCGAGCGTTTTGCCGCACGGCTGCCCGTGAAGATCCTCGAGTGCCCGGCTGCCTTGCCGCGCCTCATGTACTACCAGCTCTGGCACGAACGCACGCATTCGTCGAGCTCCGCGCGCTGGCTGCGGGAATGCATCAAGGGCGTGGCGGCGTCGCTGCGGCCCGGCTTCGACGCCGCACCTGCCGCCACCGCCCGAGCCCTGCCGGCTGAGCCGCTTTCCGATCCTCCCTGAGCCCTCCGTCGCGCCGGCGTCGCGACCGAGGCAACGATGAACGAACCGCCACATACAACAGCTGGAGACAAGCGAAATGAACAGGTATGAAGAGGTGCCCAAGGCCACCACTCCCCGGGCCGCCGGGGCCACCGAGGCGGCGCCGTTGCGTGCGGCCACCGCACCGGCCAACGCCGGTCTGCTGGAACGCTTTTTCAAGCTGACCGAGCACAACACCACCGTGCGCACCGAAGTCATCGCAGGGCTGACGACCTTCCTGACGATGGCCTACATCATCTTCGTGAACCCGTCGATCCTCGGGGACGCGGGCATGCCCAAGGGCGCTGTCTTCGTCGCCACCTGCCTGATCGCAGCCATCGGCACGCTGATCATGGGCCTGTACGCCAACTACCCGATCGCCATGGCGCCGGGCATGGGCCTGAACGCCTACTTCGCCTACGTGGTCGTGCTCGGCATGGGCTACACGTGGCAGGTCGCGCTGGGCGCGGTGTTCATCTCCGGGTGCCTCTTCCTGATCGTGACGGTCACCGGGTTGCGGGAGCTGTTCATCGCGGGCATACCGCAGTCCTTGCGAACGGCGATCACCGTGGGCATCGGCATGTTCCTGGCGCTCATCGCGCTGAAGAGCGCGGGCATCGTCGCCGCCTCGCCGGCCACCTTCGTCACGCTGGGCGACCTGCACTCGGCGCCGGTGGTGCTGGCCACGCTGGGCTTTCTCGTCATCGTGGCGCTCGACCGATTGAAGGTGCGCGGGGCGATCCTGATCGGGATCATGCTGGTGACGGTGCTGTCGTTCTTCTTCGGCGGCAACAAGTTCCACGGCGTGTTCGACGCACCGCCGTCCATCGCACCGACCTTCATGCAACTGGACATCCTCGGGGCGCTCAAGGGCGGCATCCTGAACGTGGTGCTGGTGTTCTTCCTGGTCGAGATGTTCGACGCCACCGGCACGCTGATGGGCGTGGCCAAGCGCGCGGGCCTGCTGGTGCCGGGCAAGATGGAGCGCATGAACAAGGCGCTGCTGGCCGACAGCGGCGCGATCTTCGCGGGCTCGCTGCTGGGCACCTCGAGCACCACGGCCTACGTGGAAAGCGCGGCCGGCGTGCAAGCCGGTGGTCGCACCGGCCTCACGGCCGTGGTCGTGGCGCTGCTGTTCCTGGCCTGCCTGATGATCTCGCCGCTGGCGGGCTCGGTGCCGGCCTACGCCACCGCACCGGCGCTGCTCTTCGTGGGCTGCCTGATGCTGCGCGACCTGGTCGAGCTCGACTGGGAAGACACCACCGAGGTGATCCCGGCCGCCGTCACGGCGCTGGCCATGCCCTTCACCTACTCGATCGCCAACGGCCTGGCCTTCGGCTTCATCACCTATGCGGTGCTCAAGCTGTGCACCGGCCGGGCACGGGAAGTGCATGCGATGGTCTGGGTGATCGCGGCAATCTTCCTGTTCAAGTTCGCCTACATCGGCGGGCACTGAGAGGCTGAGTAGAGCGCCGTCGGGCGCCGATGGTCGCGGGGACGCCCGGGCCTGTAAACACTGTGTTTTGGTGCCGCGTTGGCCGGCAAAGGGGCTGGATGCAAGGCGCCCGCGCGCAGCAAGGCTTCTGCCTTGCAAGCGCGGGCAACGCCGCAGGCAGCCCCTTTGCCGGCCAACCCGGAGGGAAGGCCTGCCAGGGCGGGCCACTCGGCGTTGCGCTCCTTGCGTGTGCGCATGCACACGCGGCGTCGCGCGCCTTGATTGGCCCGCCCTGGCAGGCCTTCGCGGCACCAAAACACAGTGTTTACAGGCCCTAAACTTATAGCTGTCCCCGCTTGTTGATGTTGAACGAGACAAACCCACGAAACCCGGCATGACAACCCCCAGACTCCAGCTGGCGCACATCACCAAGCGGTACCCCGCGGTGGTGGCCAACAGCGACATCTCCCTGGCCGTGCAGCCCGGCGAAATCCATGCCGTGCTCGGAGAGAACGGCGCGGGCAAATCGACCCTGATGAAGATCATCTACGGCTCGGTCAAGCCCGACGAAGGCACCGTCACCTTCGACGGCCAGGCGGTGAACCTGCGCAATCCGCAGCAGGCGCGCGCGCTGGGCATCAGCATGGTGTTCCAGCACTTCAGCCTGTTCGACACGCTCACCGTGGCCGAGAACGTCTGGCTGGGCCTGGACAAGTCGCTCGCGCTGGCCGAAGTGGCCCGCAGCATCACGGCCAAGGCCAGCGAGTACGGCCTGGACATCGACCCCGCGCGCCCCGTGCACACGCTGTCGGTGGGCGAGATGCAGCGGGTGGAGATCATCCGCGCGCTGCTCACCAACCCCAAGCTGCTGATCCTGGACGAGCCGACCTCGGTGCTCACGCCGCAGGCCGTCATCCGCCTGTTCGGCGTGCTGAACAAGCTGGCCTCGGAAGGCTGCAGCATCCTGTACATCAGCCACAAGCTGCACGAGATCCAGGAGCTGTGCACCGCCTGCACCGTGCTGCGCGGCGGCAAGGTCACAGGTGTGTGCAACCCGCGCAACGAGAGCACCGAATCGCTCTCGCGCCTGATGATCGGCAGCGAGCCGCCGCCGCTGCAGCACCGCCCGCTGCATGCCGGCGCGGTGGCGCTGCGCGTGCAGGGCCTGAAGCTGGCGCGCGAGGACCAGTTCGGCGTCGACCTGGACGGCATCTCGTTCGACGTGCGTGCGGGCGAGGTCGTCGGCATCGCCGGCGTCTCGGGCAACGGCCAGAAGGAACTGCTGTACACGCTCTCGGGCGAGGACGTGCGCGCCGAGCCCGCCATGGTGCGCGTGTTCGACCAGCCGGCCGGCCGGCTGCGCCCGCGTGCGCGGCGCGCGCTGGGCCTGCATTTCGTGCCCGAGGAACGGCTGGGGCGCGGCGCCGTGCCCACGCTGGGCCTGGCGCACAACCTGCTGCTCACGCGCAGCAACGCGGTGGGCAAGGGCGGCTGGATCCGCACCGCCGAGCTCGACAAGCAGGCGCGTTCCATCATCGATCGCTTCAAGGTGAAGGCCGGCGGCCCGGGCGCGGCGGCGCGCTCGCTCTCGGGCGGCAACCTGCAGAAATTCATCGTCGGCCGCGAGATCGACGCCAACCCCAAGCTCTTCATCGTCTCGCAGCCGACCTGGGGCGTGGACGTGGGCGCAGCGGCGCTCATCCATGCCGAGATCCTCGCGCTGCGCGATGCCGGCTGCGCCGTGCTCGTGATCAGCGAGGAGCTGGACGAGCTGTTCAACATCTGCGACCGGCTGCACGTGATCGCCAAGGGGCGGCTGTCGCCCTCGATCGACCGCGCGGCGGCCACGCTGCCGCAGATCGGCGAGTGGATGAGCGGCCTGTGGCCGCAGGCGCAGCCCCACCAGAACAACAAGAAGGAGGGCGCGCATGCTCAAGCTTGAACCCCGCCCGGAGCTGTCGCGCTTCTGGAGCTATGGCTCGCCGATCCTGGCGCTGCTGATCACCGTGCTCATCGGCGTGGCGCTGTTCGCCGCGCTGGGCAAGGACCCGGTCAAGGGCCTGCAGGTGTTCTTCTACGAGCCGATCAAGAGCGGCTACGCCATCGGCGAGCTGATGGTGAAGGCCACGCCGCTGCTCATCATTGCGCTCGGCCTGGCCGTGTGCTTTCGCTCCAACGTCTGGAACATCGGCGCCGAAGGGCAGTTCGTCTGCGGCGCCATCGCCGCGGGCGGCGTGGCGCTGCTGGCCGACAAGAGCACCGGCAGCTGGATCGTCGTGGCCATTTTGCTGGCGGGCATCCTGGGCGGCATGGTGTGGGCGGGCATCGTCGCGTTCCTGCGCGACAAGTTCAACGCCAACGAAATCCTCGTGAGCCTGATGCTGGTCTACGTGGCCACGCTGATGCTGAGCTACCTGGTCTTCGGCCCCTGGAAAGACCCGCAGGGCTACAACTTCCCGCAGACCAAGACCTTCGAGGCGGTGACGCAGATCCCGCGGCTCATGAAGGGTTCGCGCGTGTCGATCGGGCTGATCATCGCGCTGGTCGGCGCGGGCGCGCTGTGGGTGTTCCTGTTCCGCACGCGCGCGGGCTTCGCGCAGCAGGTCGGCGGGCTGGCGCCCGCGGCGGCGCGCTATGCGGGTTTTTCGGCACGCCGCGCCGTGTGGATTGCGCTGCTCACCTCGGGTGGCGCGGCCGGCCTGGCGGGCGCGCTCGAAGTGGCGGGCCCCATCGGCCAGCTCACGCCGTACGTGCCCGCGGGCTACGGCTTCGCGGCCATCATCGTGGCCTTCGTCGGGCGGCTGCATCCGGTGGGCATGATCTTCTCGGCGATCCTGATGAGCATGTTCTACATCGGCGGCGAACTCGCGCAGTCGCGCCTGGGCCTGCCCAAGTCGCTCACCGGCGTGTTCCAGGGCCTGCTGCTGTTCACGCTCCTGGCCTGCGACACGCTCATCGCCTACCGCATCCGCCGCAAGGCCGGCGCCAAGGCCGCGACGCTGACCACGACTTCGCTGCAGGTCAGCACGCCGATCACCGCGCCGACCGCGCCCGTTGCGCCGACCGCGCGTGCCACCGAAGGGGGTCTCTGAACCATGGAAAGCTACGCACTCCTGCTGGGCTCGACCCTGAGCGCGGGCACCGTGCTCGCCATCGCGGCGCTGGGCCTGTTGATCAACGAGAAGGCCGGCATCGTCAACCTCGGCGCCGAGGGCATGATGCTGTGCGCCGCCATCGCGGGCTTCGCGACGGTGGTCATCACGCACAACCCCTGGCTCGGCTTCCTGGCCGGCATGGCGGCGGGTGCGCTGCTCGCGGCGTTCTTCGGCGTGCTCGTGATCTGGCTCAACACCAACCAGTACGCGACGGGGCTGGCGCTGAGCCTGTTCGGCGTCGGCTTCTCGGCCTTCGCGGGCATCAGCTTCGTGCAGGCCAAGCTGCCCGAGAGCACGCCCTTCGCCATTCCCGTGCTGGCCGACATTCCGCTGGCCGGCCCGGCGCTGTTCCGTCACCACCCGATGGTGTACGTGGCCGTGCTGCTGACCATCGGGCTCATCTGGTTTTTGTACCGCACCCGCGCCGGCCTCGTGCTGCGCTCGGTGGGCGAGTCGCCCGAGTCGGCGCATGCGCTGGGCTACCCCGTGCGGCGCATCCGCTTCCTGGCGGTGATCGCGGGCGGTGCGCTGTGCGGCCTGGCGGGCGCGTACCTGTCGACCGTGTACACGCCGCTGTGGGTCGAGGGCATGGTCGCCGGCCGCGGCTGGATCGCGCTGGCGCTGACCACCTTCGCCACCTGGCGCCCGATCCGCGTGCTGCTCGGCGCCTACCTGTTCGGCGGCGTCTCGATGCTCGGTTTCCACCTGCAAAGCAGCGGCGTCGACGTGCCCTCGCAGTTCCTCAGCATGGCCCAGTACATCGCGCCGATCGTGGTGCTGGCGCTGATCTCGCGCAACCCCGCCTTCATCCGCATCAACATGCCGGCCTCGATGGGGAAACCGTTCTACCCCGGCTCATAATCGCGTTCTCGTTTTTTTGCCAACCCGTCCTTTTCTTCTGAGGATTTCGACAATGAATGATCTGAACAAGCGTTCCCTGCTCAAGCTCGCGGCACTCACCGCAGTGGCTTCGGCGGCCCTCATCGGCTGCGGCAAGAAGGAAGAGGCGGCCGCCCCCGCTGCACCGCCGGCACCGGCCCCCGCCGCTGCTCCGGCCCCCGCGCCAGCAGCCCCGCTGAACATCGCATTCGCCTATGTCGGTCCCGTGGGCGACGGCGGCTGGTCCTTCGCGCACGACAACGCCCGCAAGGCGCTCGAGAAGGAATTCGGCGACAAGATCAAGACCACTTTTGTCGAAAGCGTGCCCGAGTCGGCCGACGCCGAGCGCGTGTTCCGCGACTTCGTGGGCCAGGGCAACAAGCTGATCTTCGGCACCACCTTCGGCTACATGGAACCCATGCTCAAGGTCGCCAACGACAGCAAGGACGTGAAGTTCGAGCATGCCACCGGCTACAAGACCGCCGAGAACATGCGCACCTATGACAGCCGCACCTACGAAGGCGCGTACATGGCCGGCGTGATCGCCGGCTCCATGACCAAGAGCAACACGCTGGGCGTGGTCGGCTCGGTGCCGATTCCTGAAGTGCTGCGCAACATCAACAGCTTCACGCTGGGCGCGCAGTCGGTCAACCCGAAGATCACCACCAAGGTCGTGTGGGTGAACGAGTGGTTCAGCCCGCCCAAGGAAACCGAAGCCGCCACCGCGCTGATCAACGGCGGCGCCGACGTGCTGTTCCAGAACACCGACTCGCCGGCCGTGCTGAAGACCGCGCAAGAAAAGGGCAAGCGCGCCTTCGGCTGGGACTCCGACATGACCGCCTACGGCCCGAAGGCCCACCTGGGCTCGGCCATCATCAACTGGGCGCCGTACTACATCAAGACCACGCAGGACGCGCTGGACGGCAAGTGGACCACCGGCCAGACCTGGTGGGGCGTGAAGGAAGGCGCGATCGACATCGTCTCGATCGCCGAAGACGTGCCGGCCGAAGCCAAGGCCAAGGTCGAGGAAGTGAAGAAGGGCCTGAAGGACGGCAGCTTCTCGATCTGGAAGGGCCCGATCGTCGGCCAGGACGGCAAGGAGCTGATCGCCAAGGACGCGGTCGCCGACGACAAGTTCCTGTCGGGCGTGAACTTCTACGTCAAGGGCGTCGAAGGCAAGGTGCCGGGCGGCGACAAGAAGTAATCATTGATCGATCGCTTCGGCGATTGCCACGAGAAGGGTCGTCTGCGGACGGCCCTTTTTTCATTCAGGAAAGGGATTCACACCATGAAGCTGCAGAGGGTCATGGCGGCAGGTGCGGCACTGTTGGCCGTGTCGATGTCGTTCGCCGCACCGCTGACGTTCTCGAAAGAAGAGCAGCGCCTGCGCCAGGCCGTGGACGACGCGGAAATGTGCTTTCACTTCGCCGGCGAATTCAACGGCGACGGCTCGGCGCACGACAAGGACGTGGCGCGCCAGCAGCGCCGGCACTGCGGCAAGGAAAGCCAGCAACTGGTGCTGCGCGCCTACCGCAAGAACCCGCAGGACACGCGCCTCTACCCGGCGGTGCTGCGGCTGGACGGGCTGATGCCGGGGCTCACGTTGCCTGCGGCCGAGAAGGCCCGGCTGTGCGCCGTGGCCAGGACGGAACTGGCCTGCCCCTGAGTCCGCTTACTGCGTCGCCGCCTGCAGCTGCGCCGCCATCTTCTGATGGATCAGGTTCACCGCCTTCAACGGCCGCAGCATCACCTTGAACTCGGTGATCCGGCCTTCGGCGTTCCACTTCATCATGTCCACGCCGTTGATGGCGATGCCGTCCAGCTCGAGTTCGAACTCGAGCACGGCGTCGGTCGGGCCCTGGAGTTCGCGCACGTAGCGGAAGCTCTCGTTGAAGAAGACCTGGAAGGCCGCGGCGAGGTACTGCTTCGTGATGGCCTTGCCGACCTGCGGCCGGTGCACCACGGGCGAGAGGAAGACGGCGTCGTCGGCCAGCAGGGCATCGAGGCCCGCCACGTCGCGTGTCTTGACGAGCCGGTGCCAGGTGGAAAGGGTGTCGATCGCCATGGGTCTCCTCGCGCGGTGGATGGGGAAACCCAGTCTAGCGAAGCGCCCGCAGGCCCATCGTCGCGGGCGCGACGGGGCCGGCAGGCGTTCTTACGCGCCTTGCCAGCGCTTGAGCACCAGCGTGGCGTTGGTGCCGCCGAAGCCGAAGCTGTTGCTCATCACGGTGTCGACGGTGACGTTCTCGCGCGTCGCGGTGAGGATGGGCATGTCGGCCACTTCCGGGTCGAGCGCCTCGATGTTGGCCGAGCCGGCCATGAAGCTGCCTTCCATCATCAGCAGGCAGTAGATCGCCTCGTGCACGCCGGCGGCGCCCAGCGAGTGGCCTGACAGGCTCTTGGTGGAGCTGATGGCCGGCGCCTTGTCGCCGAAGACTTCGCGCACGCCCTTCATTTCCATGACGTCGCCGACGGGCGTCGAGGTGCCGTGGGTGTTCAGGTAGTCGATGGGCGTGTCGACGGTGGACATGGCCATCTGCATGCAGCGCACGGCGCCTTCGCCGCTGGGCGCGACCATGTCGTAGCCGTCGGAGGTGGCGCCGTAGCCGACGATCTCGGCGTAGATCTTGGCGCCGCGTGCCAGTGCGTGATCGAGCGACTCGACCACGACCATGCCGCCGCCGCCGGCGATGACGAAGCCGTCGCGCTGGGCGTCGTACGCACGCGAGGCCTTTTCAGGCGTGTCGTTGTACTTGGTGGACAGCGCGCCCATGGCGTCGAACAGGAACGACTGGGTCCAGTGCTCTTCTTCACCGCCGCCGGCGAACACGATGTCCTGCTTGCCCATCTGGATCTGCTCCATGGCGTTGCCGATGCAGTGCGCGCTGGTGGCGCAGGCCGAGGCGATGGAGTAGTTCAGGCCCTTGATCTTGAAGGGCGTGGCCAGGCAGGCGGACACGGTGCTGCTCATGGTCCGCGTCACGCGGTAGGGGCCCACGCGCTTGACGCCCTTTTCGCGCAGCAGGTCGAGCGCTTCCATCTGGTTCAGCGTGGAGGCGCCGCCCGAGCCGGCGATGAGGCCGGTGCGCGGGTTGGACACCTGCTCCTCGGTCAGGCCGGCATCGGCGATGGCGTCCTTCATGGCCAGGTAGGCATAGGCCGCCGCGTGGCCGACAAAGCGATAGAGCTTGCGGTCGATGAGGTCTTCGAGGGGAAGGTCAATGGAGCCGGCCACCTGGCTGCGCAGGCCCATTTCGGCGTAGGCCGGCTGGAACCGGATGCCGGGGCGGCTGGCGCGCAGGTTGGCGGAGACGGTCTCCTTGTCGTTGCCCAGGCACGAAACGATGCCCAGACCGGTGATGACGACGCGTCGCATGGCGAAACCCTCAGAAGTTGTCGGTGGAAGTGAACACGCCGACCCGCAGGCCTTCGGCGGTGTAGATCTGGCGGCCGTCGACGCTCACCGAGCCGTCGGCGATGGCCAGGTTCAGCTTGCCCTTGAGCACGCGCTTGATCTGGATGCTGTAGGTGACGAGCTTGGCGGTCGGCAGGACCTGGCCCGTGAACTTCACTTCGCCCGAGCCCAGGGCCCGGCCGCGGCCCGGCAGGCCCTGCCAGCCGAGGAAGAAGCCCACCAGCTGCCACATGGCGTCCAGGCCCAGGCAGCCCGGCATCACCGGGTCGCCTTCGAAGTGGCAGGCGAAAAACCACAGGTCGGGCGTGATGTCGAGCTCGGCCGTGAGTTCGCCCTTGCCGTAGGTACCGCCCTCGGCGCTGATGTGGGTGATGCGGTCCACCATCAGCATGTTCGGGGCGGGCAGCTGTGCGTTGCCGGGGCCGAACAGTTCGCCGCGGCTGCAGCGCAGCAGGTCTTCGCGGGTGAAGGCGTTTTGTAGGGTCATGCGAGTCGATCAAGGACGGCGCCAGGGCACGAATGCACGCTGGGCGCGGATTGGAGGGAACACACCCGATGCCGGGCCTGCCGGGGTCCAAGCCTAGCGCATCCGCCGTGGCCCGATTTGACCCAGATCAGTTTGGGGGAAAAGCGGGTGGCAGCGTATACGTTTTCGGGGATGCCGCGCAGGGTGTCTGCCCTTATGCTGTGCGCGATCACAACGTCGATTTTCCACGCCCCATGACCGATTCCAGCCGCCCCCTGTTCGACCCGAGCTTCGCGCAGCGCATTCCCGCCGAACGCCTGCCCGAGCTGCTGCGCGCCATGCCCAAGGCCGAGCTGCACATGCACATCGAAGGCTCGCTCGAGCCCGAGCTGATCTTCGCGCTCGCGCAGCGAAACGGTGTCTCGATTCCGTATGCCAGCGTCGAAGAGCTGCGCAAGGCCTACGCCTTCACCAACCTGCAGACTTTTCTCGACATCTACTACGCCGGCGCCAGTGTGCTGCTGAAAGAGCAGGACTTCTACGACATGGCCTGGGCCTACCTGGAGCGTGCCGCGGCCGACCACGTGGTGCACACCGAGATGTTCTTCGACCCGCAGACGCACACGGCGCGCGGCGTGTCGATGGAGACGGTGGTCAACGGCCTGCACCGCGCCTGCGTCGATGCGCTGCCCAAGCTGGGCGTGAGCGCCTCGCTCATCCTGTGCTTCCTGCGCCACCTGAGCGAGGAAGAAGCCTTCGAGACGCTGGAGCAGGCGCTGCCGTACCGCGACAAATTCATCGGCGTGGGGCTCGACTCGAGCGAGGTCGGCCACCCGCCCGAGAAGTTCGCGCGCGTGTTCGCGCGCTGCCGCGCGCTGGGCTTCCACCTCGTCGCGCACGCGGGCGAAGAGGGCCCGCCGGCCTACGTGTGGAGCGCGCTCGACGTGCTGAAGGTCGAGCGCGTCGACCACGGCGTGCAGAGCGCCAAGGACCCGGCGCTGATGAAGCGGCTGGCGCAGGACCGCATTCCGCTCACCGTGTGCCCGCTGTCGAACCTCAAGCTGTGCGTGTTCCCCGACCTGTCGCAGCACAACCTGGGCGCGCTGCTCGAGGCGGGGCTGGTCGCCACCGTCAACTCGGACGACCCGGCCTACTTCGGCGGCTACATGAACCAGAACTTCACGCAGACCTTTGGAGCGACCGGGCTCGGCGTGCAGCAGGCCTGGCAGCTCGCGGCGAACAGCTTCGAGGGCAGCTTCATCGACGCGGCGGCCAAGCGCGCCTACGTCGACCGGCTCAACGCCGTCTTCGCGACCTTCTGAGCGAGCTCGGCCGTGCAGGCGCCGGGATCGGCCTTGCGCGGCACGAGCAGCGGAACGGCCACCAGCGCACACGCACTGGCCGCCAGCCACACGACCGGCCAGCCCTGCAGTGCCAGCAGGTGCGGAATCGAGAAGGGCGTGACGAAGCACACGAGGAACACGCTGGTGTTCGCCATGCCCAGCGCGGTGCCGGCGCGCGCCGCGCCGGCCAGCGTGGCCAGCTCGGTGTACGCCACGCCGTGCCAGGCCGACACGCACACGCCGCTCACGGCCAGCAGCGCGATCAGCGCCCCGCGCAGCCCGGGTGAAGGCGCCTCGGTGCCCGCCGCGATCACCAGCGCGGCCAGGCCCGCGAACAGCACCACGCTGAGCGTGCTGCAGGCCCGCAGGTAGGCCGGGCGGTTGCGGCGGCGGTCGGTCCAGCGCCCGCTCCACACGCGCATCACCATCGCGCCGACCTGCACGAAGACCATGGCGGCCGTGATCGTGCCCAGGCCCACATGACCGAAGTCGTGCAGGAACACCGTGCCGAAGGACAGCACCGCGAACTGCGGCGCGCACAGGATGCCGATGCCGGCCACGATGCGCCACACGCGCACGTCGCGCAGCGGGCCGGTCTTCGGTGCTGACGCTTCCACGTTCGTGTGACGAGGCGCAATCGGCGGCTCGTGCACCCAGGCCCAGCTCATCGCCGCGCTCAGCGCGCACAGCAGCGCGAGCAGGCCGTACAGCGCGGCAAAGCCGAAGTGCAGCGCCACGAAGGGCAGCACCAGCGCGCCGATGCCGCCGCCCATCGGCACGGCGGTCTGGCGGATGCTCATGGCCAGGCCGCGCTCGCCGGCGTCGAACCAGGTCATCACCGCGCGCCCGCTGGCGCCGTTCACGCTGCCGCCGAGCAGGCCGACCAGCAGCAGCCCCGCGCCGAGCACGCCGAGGCCCGGCACATGGCCGGCGCCCGGCGCGGCCCACAGTGCCATCGCGACCAGCGCGATCGCCGTGCTGCCCAGGCCGGCCAGCAGCACGGGGCGGTCGCCCCAGCGGTCGGTCAGCAGGCCCCAGGGCAGCTCGCTCACGGCGATGCCCAGGCCCATGAGGCCGAGCACCAGGCCGAGCGCGGCGTTGTCCAGCTGGTAGCCGGTGCGCATGAGCACGGCGGTCATGGGGATGCCGCTGAAGGCGACCGAGAAGGCCGCGTTGGCGGCCACGCCGGCGGCGAGCACCTTCCAGCGGTGGCGGGGCGACAGCGGGGTGGGGGAGGGCGAATGGGTCATGTTGCAGCGCAGTGTCCGCCGCTGCAAAGGTTTTGAAAATCAGAAAATAATGAGCGGATCGTCCTGAAATTCAGGATGATCCAGAAGCTCATGCAAGGACCCGCGATGACCCAGGTGATGTTCGATCTCGACGTGCTGCGCACCTTCTCCACCGGCATGGCCCTCGGCAGCTACGCGCGCGCGGCCGACAAGCTGGGCCGCTCGACCTCGGCCGTGAGCGCGCAGCTCAAGAAGCTGGAGGCGCAGGCCGGCACCGTGCTGTTCCGCAAGGAGGGCCGCGGCCTGGCGCTCACCGATGCCGGCGAGACGCTGCTGGCCTATGCGCACCGCATGCTCGAACTCAACGACGAGGCCAGCGCCGCGCTGCGCGGCGTCGACCTGCAAGGATGGGTGCGGCTGGGCCTGCAGGAAGACTTCGGCGAGACGCTGCTGCCGGCCGTGCTCGGCCGCTTCGCGCGCGCGCACCCCAAGGTGCGCATCGAGGCCTGCGTGGCGCGCAGCGGCGAGCTGCGCGAGCGGCTCGAGCTGGGCCAGCTCGACCTGGCGTTGGCATGGGACGCGGGCGACCAGCCGCTGTCGCCGTATGCCGAGCGCGTGGCGCGGCTGCCGCTGCTGTGGATCGGCCCCACGGCGCCCGAGCGCGTCGATGCGCCCTGGTGGACCGAGCGCGAGCACCGCGCGGGCGTTCGCGCCGTGAAGAGCAAGGAGCCGCTGCCGCTCATCATGCTCGACGCCCCGTGCCCGCTGCGCGAGATCGTCATCACCGCGCTCGACCGCGCCGGCCTGCCGTGGCGCCGCGCCTTCGGCAGCGCCAGCCTGGCGGCGCTGTGGGCCGCGACCTCGGCCGGCCTGGGCCTCACGGTGCGCACGCCGTTTGGGCTGCCCCCGCATGTGCGCACGCTCGATCGCTCGGTGCTCTCGCTGCCGGCGCTGCCGCAGATCTCGCTCGTGCTGTACCGCGCGCAGGCCCGCGCCGAGGCGCCGGCGAGCCGGCTGGCCACGCTGCTGCTGGAGGCGGTGCGCCAGCACGCGCAGCTGCAGGCCGTGCCACCGCGCTGACCCCGCCGAGCGCAGGCCCTTGCCGGGGCCGGGGGCGCAATGCGTGAGAATCCGCCGCTGGAGACAAGACAAGACAAGACAAGCGCAAGAGACAAGACCCAAGCGAGGCGGCATGACCATTACGCGGCACAACTCCCTGCATCTGTGGGACGACAGGTTCCTCTACATCACACCGGCGATCCAGTCGGGGCTCACGGCGCGTTCGTCGGCCACGCTGCTGGCCTCGGTGAGCGGCCATCCCTTCACGCTGGAGGCGGTCGACGGCACGCGCGTGCGTTGCACCGCCGCGCTGGTGGGGCCGCATGTGCCGCGCCGCCTGGACGTTGACGGCTGCGGGCTGCTGTCGCTCAACCTCGACCCGGCCTCCAGCGCCTACCGCATGCTCGCGCGGCACATGGGCGGCCACGGCATCCAGCCGATCGACGCGCGCCGCTTCGGCCGCACGCGCGACGACTTCGAACCGGCGCAGCACGGCGCGCTGTCCGACCGGCGCCTGCAGATGCTGAGTGCGAAGCTGGTCACGTCGATCACCGAGAGCCCCGAGCTGCAGGCCGCCATCGACCCGCGCGTCGACCGCGTGCTGCAGGCCATCCGCACGCATGCGGGGCAGATCCCGCTGCGCGAGCTGTCGGCACTGGCCTTTCTCTCGCCCGACCGGCTCACGCATTTGTTCGCGCAGCAGGTGGGCGTGTCGATCAAGCGCTATGCGCTGTGGACCAAGGTGCGCCGCACGGTGCAGCAGTTCACCGCGCGCCGCCCGCTGACCGACGTGGCGCTGGTCAGCGGCTTCACCGACGCGGCGCACATGAGCCGCACCTTCCAGCGCTACTTCGGCCTGTCGCCGTCCTTCCTGTCGAACCAGGTGCGCGTGACGGCCGACGAGCAGGCCTCGCACGCGTGGGGGCGCGGGATGGCGCACTGAGGCGTCTTCGAAGGTCTCTAGGCGCGGTGCAGGACAGCAACGCCGATTGCGCCAGGGCCTGAAGCGCGGTCGTCAGCGCGCGGCAGTCGACGACGCGGCTCGCTGCGCGAGCCAGTTCCACCCGGCGCCTGCGGCCATGAGCACGCAGGTGCCGAGGAACACGGCGCGCATGCCGATGTGCCCGCCCGCGAAGCCGCCCAGCAGCGGGCCCGCCACCTGGCCCGCGTACTGCGCCGAGGTCGAGTAGCCCAGCATGTTGCCGGCCACGCGCTCGGGTACGTTGTGGCGGATCACGCTCGCAATGCACGGCAGCAGCCCGCCGAGCGACAGCCCCATGAGAAAGCGCAGCACCACCAACTGCCAGCCCGACGTGACGAAGGCCTGCGGAATCAGCAGCAGCGCCGACACCGCCAGGCAGCCGACGATCACGTTCCAGTGCCCCACGCGGTCGGCCAGCTTGCCCAGCCGCGAGGCCGAGAGGATGCTGCCGAGCGCGGCGGCCGACATCACGAGGCCGGCCATCATCGTCACGCGCTGCGGGTCGTCGAGCAGCGTGGCGACGTAGACCGTGATGATCGGCTCGATCGACATGTTCGCGAGCATCAGCAGCATGCCGGTGAAGAGCATCGCGACCAGCGGGCGCTTGTCGGGCACGGCGGCCCAGCCAGTGTCGGGCGTGTCGCTTTGCCTTGCGGCCGAGGGTGCTTTCTTCTCTTCGCGAATCAGGAAGGCCGTGGCGAGAAAGGCCACGAAGATCATCGCGCCCGCCGCGAAGAAGGTCGTGCGGATGCCGACCAGCGGCGGCAGCACCCCGCCCACCAGCGGCCCCACGAGGTTGCCCGCCATGATGGCCGACGACATCGTGCCCAGCGCCCAGCCCGTGCGGTCCTTGGGCGTCTGCGTGGCGACCAGCACCATCGAGCCCGAGGCGTACCCACCGAGCAGCCCCGCCAGCAGCCGCAGGCCCACGAGCTGCCACACGTTGGCCGCCAGGCCGATCAGCGCCATCGCCACCGCCATGCCGAGGCTTGCGCGGATCAGCATCGGCTTGCGCCCGTAGCGGTCGGCCAGCCGGCCCCACAGCGGCGCGACCAGCGCCGCGCTCAGGAAGGTGGCGCCGTAGGCCGCGCCCGACCACTGCACGATGGCCGCGTGGTCCTTCACGCCGAGCTGCTCGACGTACAGCGGCAGGAAGGGCAGCAGCAGCGTCATCGCGATGATGGTCGTGAAGGAGCCGAACATGCAGACGGCGAGGTTGCGCTGCCAGTGCGCGTGGCTGGCGTGGGTGATCGGGTTCGTCATGGGGGAATCGATTGTGTGGCGTGGGGAGCGAAAGCCGCACTGCCGATTCGCGGCGGGTCCCATCGCCGCACCCGACGGATCGCCGCGCACTAAAATCTTCCCCCCGCAGCCGGGCGTCCCGGCCGGCTGCGGGTTTCTTGTTCGACCGGGGCCATGTAGAGGACCACCATGTACAAAAACCTCGCGGGCCGCGCCGTTCTGGCGTGGGTGACCGCCTGTTTTTTATCCCCCGCCTTTTCACAGACCGCGCCGCCGAAGCCGCCCCTGGCGAAGGACGCGCTGAAGATCGGCTTTGTCTATGTCACGCCGGTCACCGATGCCGGCTGGGTGCGCCAGCATGAAGAAGGCCGCAAGGCCGTCGAGGCCGCGCTGGGCCCCCGCGTGAACACCGTCTTCGTCGAGAACGTGCCCGAGGGCGCCGATGCCGAGCGCGTGATCCGCGACCTCGCGCAGCAGGGCAGCCAGCTGATCTTCACGCCCAGCTTCGGCTACATGGAGCCCACGCTGAAGGTCGCGAAGGACTTCCCCGGCGTGAAGTTCGAATCGATCACCGGCTACAAGACCGCGCCCAATGTGGCGACTGCCAACGCCCGCTACTACGAAGGCCGCTACCTCGCGGGCATCGCGGCCGGGCGCATGACGAAGACCGGCATCGCGGGCTACGTCGCGGGCTTCCCGATTCCCGAGGTGCTGCAGGGCATCAACGCCTTCACGCTCGGCATGCGCTCGGTGAACCCGAAGGCCAAGGTGATCGTGGTGTGGCTCAACGAGTGGTTCGATCCGCCGAAGGAGCGCGACGCGGCGATGGCGCTGTTCAACCAGAACGCCGACGTGCTCGCCTTCCACACCGGCTCCACCGCCGTGATGGCCGCCGCGCAGGAGCGCGGCAAGATGGCCGTGGCCTACCACTCCGACATGCGCAAGATCGCGCCCGACGCGCAGATCGTCGCGGTCACGCACCAGTGGGGCGGCTACTACACGCAACGCGCGAAGGCCGTGCTCGACGGCACCTGGAAGAGCGGCAACCTCTGGGGCGGCGTGAAGGAAGGAATGATCCGCGTCGGCGACTTCGGCACCAAGGTGCCCAAGGCCGTGCAGGACGAGGTGCAGGCGCGGCAGCAGGACATCGCGGCGGGCAAGCTGCAGCCGTTCCGCGCGGTGGCGGCCGACGTGCGCGACAACGAAGGCCGCGTCGCGATCGCCAAGGGCGCGCAGCTGAGCGACGAGCAGATCCTGCAGATGAACTGGCTGGCCGAGGGCGTGCAGGGGCGGGTGACGCGCTGAGCGCGGCCTTTTGCCCCGCCTGAAGAGAGCGTTGCGCGTATAGCACTCATACGCGCAGGGCAATTCCCGCCGTCCGGGGCTGGATTACCCTCCGAATCCACGATGAAAAAAGCCTACCGCGCCTCCCTCCTGCGATTCGACGCCGCCGGCCTGCCTGTCTTCGACGAGGACGGCCTGCTGGTCGTCGCCCCCGACAGCACCGGCTGCCAGCGCGTGCTCGACGCCGGCAGCCATGCCGACGTGTCGCAGCGCCATGCCGGCGCCCACACCACCCACCTGCCGGGCCGCATCCTGGCGCCGGGCTTCGTGGACATGCACGTGCATTACCCGCAGACCGACATCATCGGCGCGCCCGCCGCTGGCCTGCTGCCCTGGCTCGAGAACTACACCTTCCCGGCCGAAAGCAAGTTCGCGGACCCCGCCCATTCGCGCGTGGTGGCCGACGTGTTCTTCGACGAGCTGCTGCGCAACGGCGTGACCACCTCGCTGACCTTCGCGACCTCGCACGTGGCCTCGGTCGACGCCTTCTTCGAGAGCGCGCAGCGCCGCCAGCTGCGCATGATCACCGGCAAGGTGCTGCAGGACCGCAACTCGCCCGACGGCGTGCGCGACGACACCGAGCAGAGCCTGGTCGACACCGAGGCGCTGATCCGCAAGTGGCACAACGTCGACCGCCTGGGCTACGCCATCACGCCGCGCTTCGCGCCCACCAGCACCGACGTGCAGATGCGCGGCGCCGGCGAGCTGGCCGCGAAGTACGGCGACACCTGGATCCAGTCGCACGTGGCCGAGAACCGCGACGAGGTGAAGTGGGCGCGCGAGCTGTACCCGAAGTCGCGCTCCTACCTGGACGTGTACGCCGACTTCGGCCTGCTGCGTGAGCGCGCCGTGTACGCCCACTGCATCTACCTGGACGACACCGACCGCGCGCTCATGCACGAGACCAAGACGGCCGCCGCCGTGAGCCCCACGAGCAACCTGTTCCTGGGCAGCGGCTTCTTCGACTTCGGCGCGGCCGACCGCCTCGAGCAACCCTACGGCCTGGCCAGCGACGTGGGCGGCGGCACCAGCTTCAGCCCCTTCCACACCATGCTGGCCGCGTACTACGTGGGCCGTGAGGGCCAGACCAAGACCGGCCTGAGCATCGCGCCCTCGCGGCTGTGGTGGCACCACACCGGCGGCGCGGCGCGTTCGCTGGGGCTCGACGGTGTGGTCGGCAACCTGCAGCCGGGCTGCGAGGCCGACTTCCTGGTACTGAACCCGTCCGCCACGTCGCTCCTGGCGCGCAAGACATCGCTGGCCAACAACCTCGAAGAGCTGCTGTTCGCGATGATCGTGCTGGGCGACGACCGGCTGGTCGAGCGCACGGTGATTTCGCAGGCGGGCTGAGCGGCGCCTGCGAGGGGAGGGCGCGCAGGGCGCCCGTGCCACAATTCGGCCCCGATTTCCCCCGCAGCAGCATCAGCGAGCGCATATGAGCATCAAGAGCGACAAATGGATCCGGCGCATGGCCGAGAACGAAGGAATGATCGATCCCTTCGAACCGGGCCAGGTGCGCGAGAACAACGGCCACAAGATCATCAGCTACGGCACCTCCAGCTACGGCTACGACATCCGGTGCGCGCCCGAGTTCAAGGTCTTCACCAACATCCACAGCACGGTGGTCGACCCGAAGAACTTCGACGAGAAGAGCTTCGTCGACATGCACGGCGACTACTGCATCATTCCGCCGAACAGCTTCGCGCTGGCGCGCACGGTGGAGTACTTCCGCATCCCGCGCAACGTGCTGACCATCTGCCTGGGCAAGAGCACCTACGCGCGCTGCGGCATCATCGTCAACGTGACCCCGTTCGAGCCCGAGTGGGAAGGCTACGTGACGCTGGAGTTCAGCAACACCACGCCGCTGCCCGCCAAGATCTACGCGGGCGAAGGCTGCGCGCAGGTGCTGTTCTTCGAGAGCGACGAGGTCTGCGAGACCAGCTACAAGGACCGCGGCGGCAAGTACCAGGGCCAGCGCGGCGTCACGCTGCCCAAGACCTGACAGCCTGATACAGGCATCCTGACCGCCGGTTACGTTCCGGGCGGCCGGGCCAAGTACCATCCTGCGACGTTCCGGCAAATACGCCGTTCAGCAAGCCGGCAAGGAGACTGCGATGAGATGGGAAGGCAACGAACAATCCGACAACGTCGAAGACCGCCGTGACGGCGGGGGTGGTGGCGGAGGCGGCGGTTTCATCGGTGGGCGCGGCATTGGCATCGGCACCATCGCGGTCGCGCTCATCGCGGGCTGGATCTTCGGCATCAATCCGCTCACCGTGCTGGGCCTGCTCAGCGGTGGCGGCGATCCGGTCCAGGTGCAGCAACAGCAGGGGCCGGCCCCCAAGCCGCCGTCGAACGACCGCGAAGCGGCCTTCGTTTCCACGGTGCTGAAGAACACCGAGGTGGTCTGGACCGACCTCTTCCGCAAGAGCGGCGGCAACTACCAGGCGCCTCGGCTCGTGCTGTTCCGCGGCGCCACGCCCACGGCCTGCGGCACCGGGCAATCGGCCATGGGGCCGTTCTACTGCCCGGGCGACAAGAAGGTCTACATCGACCTGGCGTTCTACGACACCCTCAAGAACCAGCTCGGCGCGCCGGGCGAGTTTGCGCAGGCCTACGTCATCGCGCACGAGGTGGGCCATCACGTGCAGGACGAACTCGGCATCACCGCCAAGGTCGACGGCATGCGCGGGCGCCTGAGCGAGTCGCAGAACAACGCGATGAGCGTGCGTGTCGAGCTGCAGGCCGACTGCTTCGCGGGCGTGTGGGCGCACCACTCGCAGGAGTCGAAGAAGTGGCTCGACCCGGGTGACATCGAGGCCGCCATGAACGCCGCCCAGAAGATCGGCGACGACGCTTTGCAGCGTTCCGCAGGCCGCGCCGTGGTGCCCGACAGCTTCACCCACGGCTCCAGTGCACAGCGCCAACGCTGGTTCGGCACGGGCTACCAGACGGGTGAAATGAAGTCCTGCGACACCTTCAACACGCGCAATCTGTAAAGATTGTCCCCGGAGAGCCTCGGATTCATTGGGGCTTTTGCTATTGAATAAATAGCAATTCGGCCTGCGCGGATGTTGTCGTTTCGTTGTCACTGCCGTTTTTTGCGGCAGTGCGACAATAGAAGGCTCAATGACAATGTCCTTCTCCAATCTTTCGCTGGCAGAACCGCTGGCCCGCGCCGTGGCCGAAATGGGCTACGAGACCATGACGCCCATCCAGGCAGAGGCCATTCCGGTCGTGCTTTCAGGCCAGGACGTGATGGGCGCCGCGCAGACCGGCACCGGCAAGACGGCGGCGTTTTCGCTGCCCTTGCTGCAGCGCATGCTCAAGCACGAAAACGCCTCCACCTCGCCCGCGCGGCATCCGGTGCGTGCGCTGGTGCTGCTGCCCACGCGCGAACTGGCCGACCAGGTCGCGCAGCAGGTCAAGCTGTACGCCAAGTACACCAACCTGCGCAGCACGGTCGTGTTCGGCGGCATCGACATGAAGCCCCAGACGCTGGAGCTGAAGAAGGGCGTCGAAGTGCTCGTGGCCACGCCGGGCCGGCTGCTCGACCACATCGAAGCCAAGAACGCGGTGCTCAACCAGGTCGAATACGTCGTGCTCGACGAGGCCGACCGCATGCTCGACATCGGCTTCCTGCCCGACCTGCAGCGCATCCTGAGCTACCTGCCCAAGCAGCGCACCACGCTGCTGTTCTCGGCCACCTTCTCGCCCGAGATCAAGCGGCTGGCCAGCAGCTACCTGCAGAACCCGGTCACCATCGAAGTGGCGCGGCCGAACGAAACGGCCTCCACCGTCGAACAGCATTTCTACAGCGTCTCTGACGACGACAAGCGCCGTGCGCTCAAGCAGATCGTCAAGCAGCGCGGCATTACGCAGGCCTTCGTGTTCGTCAACAGCAAGCTCGGCTGCGCGCGCCTCGCACGCTCGCTGGAGCGCGACGGTCTGCGTACCACCGCACTGCACGGCGACAAGAGCCAGGACGAACGCCTGAAGGCGCTCGCCTCGTTCAAGGCCGGCGAAGTCGACCTGCTCGTGTGCACCGACGTCGCGGCCCGCGGCCTGGACATCAAGGACGTGCCCGCCGTCTTCAACTTCGACATCCCGTTCAACGCCGAAGACTACGTGCACCGCATCGGCCGCACGGGCCGTGCCGGCGCCTCGGGCCTGGCCGTGAGCTTCGCCAGCGGCGGCAACGATGCGCGCCTCGTGGCGGACATCGAGAAGCTGATCAAGAAGAAGATCGAGCTCGAGCCTGTCGAGTTCGAAGAAGACCGCCCGCGCGGTCGCATCAACGACGGACGCCGCCATTGGCGTGAAGAAGGCGAAGCCGGCGACGCACGCGACGTGCTCGACCAGCCGCGCGAACGCCGCGAAGCCGACACCCGCCGCAGCATGAGCGGTGGCGGACGCCCGCACCGCGCACCGTCCGCGCCGCGCGATCCGTTCTTCGACAAGCCCTACGAATCCGGCGAGCGCGAAGCCGCCCCGGCCTGGGAAGCATCGGCGAAGGCCGCGCCCGCGCGCGGCATCTCGAGCAACATCAAGAGCAAGCGCAAGGTCGCGGCACTGTTCAAGGCGGCCGAACCGGGTTGAGCCGGGGGGCTCGCACAGTGAAAGAAGAAGCCGGGCAATGCCCGGCTTTTTGCTTTCTGGTCACCCCCTGCGGATGACCCGGCTTACTTGTTTTCGGGGATTGCGAGATGCGGGGGGCTCCCTATCCTTGCCACTGATTTCCGGGGGTGTTCGTCGGCCACGAACCCGGATCGGTGAGATGCATGCGCTTCCTTGCCAGTGCCAGCGCACGCCCGTTTCGCCGCCATCGCACCGGCCGATTGCACGCAGGAGGAGGGGCATCCCATGACAGGCATCAGTTCGGCGCACCACGCGATTCCCGACATCGTTTCGAGTGCGCAATTGCTACCCAGGGCCGTGGCTGTCGACAGCGGCGAGATCAAGATCACCTTCATCAACTACTCGAAGTACGAGTTCAGACGCGACGTCACCGGCTACACCAAGGACTTCGCACTGGGGAGCATCACGTCCTCGCCGGGGACGATTCTCAAGGCGCACTCGGGCATGGAGTCGCTCGACATCTGCCAGATTGCGTTCTCGTGGATCGCGGAGGGCGCAAACAACGCCTACGTGACCTGGTACAGCCCGGAGATTCCGGTGCGATTCGGCGCCCGAATCGTCGCGCCGGTGCAGGTCTTCGGCATGGGGCCACGCCCGCACTGGGAAGTGTGCTGGGACAACAACCCCGGGGCCGATCCGCACTGGGCCAAGTCCGGGTCCGAGCCGTCGGACCCGCGGGTGTTCTTCGCCGACGGCCATATCGCAGGCCTGACCGCGACCGGCCGCGCGCGATCGTGGCACACCGCACTCGACCTGACCGTCACCATCAGCAACTACACGCCAGGCAAGCCATGAACGATCTGCTGATGGTCTACACCAGCGAGGGGCGATGGGTGGCCAGGGTGGCGAACGCCGGCATCGAGTATGCGTTCCGCTACCTTGCAGAAGAGCCTGACTTCAGCGGACTCTGCGTGCGGTCGCTGGCGCTCGCCATGCGGGTGAGCCGTGAACAGGTGATCCAGAGCATCGCAGGCAACGGCATTTTCGACCTCCCCGATGGCATCCCGGCCGAAAGGGTGGTCGGCGAGCTGTTTGACGCGACCCAGGTCTTGCGCGTCGGGGGGGTCCCCGTCTTCACCACCGAAGCTGCTCTGGCCCAGGATCTGGACGGTGCCGGGGAGGCCCTGCTGGTGGCGCTTGGCTGAACTCAGACCACGCGGAAGTGATGCGTGCCGTCGCGCCCCAGCTGCTCCACCAACCCGTACTCCCAGTCCAGGTAGCCCTGCATGGCCTCGGCGGGCGCGTCGGTGCCTTCGTAAGGCCGGCGGTAGCGGTCGGTGCGGGCGGTGGCCAGGCGGGTCTCGCCGGTCTCGGCCTGCAGCCCGGCGGCGAACCAGGCAGTGTTGCCGCCCGTGAGCACCTGCACTTCCACGTCGCGCTGGCCGCGTGCGTCGAGCAGGGCGCGCAGGTCCGCGGCGGCGTAGCGTGCGAGCAGGCTGCTGCCGCAGGTGAGCACGTAGCGCGGCGCGGACGGGATGGCTTTAGTGTCGATCGCCTGCGCCAGCTGCGCGCGGATCGCGTACCAGGCGCCGGGAATGTGGCGCTTCACGTAGTTGGCGCTCGTGGTCACGTCGATCACGGCGGTGGCGGGCTGCTGCTTCAGCAACTCGGCCAAGGCTTGGGGCGCGATCTCGGCGACCGTGGCCGCGACGGGCGGGTAGGCCGACGTCGGCGTGCCGGTTTCGCTGAGCGCGGCGGCTGGCGGCACCGCATCGGGCACGTACACCTCCCAGCCCATCTGCGCGAGCCATGAGGCGCTCATCGATGCGCGCACGCCGTCGTCGTCGGCCAGCACGATGCGAGCACCGCGCACCGGCACTTGGTGATCGGTTTCCTGCACGAGCTGCCCGCCGGGCGCGCTCGCGAAGCCGGGCAGGTGGCCGGCGGTGTATTCCTCGGGCGTGCGCACGTCGAAGCGGTACACGGTGCGGCCCGGGGCTTCGAGCGTGTGGAGCGCGTCGAGGGTGATGCGGCGCACGCCCGCGGCGTCGGCCACGCGGTGCGCGTCGGCCTGCGCCTGTGCGCGGTTCGCCTCAGACACTGCAGCCGGTGCCTGCCGGCCCGCGCCGTGGTCGAGCACCTGGCCTGCGAGCTTCCAGCCGATGGTGCCGTTGCGCAGCGCGGAGACTGGGTTCGGGATGCCCGCGTTCACGAGCGACTGCGTGCCGATGATGCTGCGCGTGCGGCCCGCGCAGTTCACGATCACGCGCGTGGCCGGGTCGGGTGCGAGCTCGCGCACGCGCAGCACCAGCTCCGCGCCGGGCACGCTGGTGGCCGAGGGGATGCTCATGGTCTGGTATTCGTCGAAGCGGCGCGCGTCGAGCACGACCACGTCGGCGCGGCTGTCGATGAGCGCCTTCACCTCGGGCGCCGACAGCGACGGCGTGTGGCGCTCGTGCTCGACCAGCTCGCCGAAGGACTTGCTCGGCACGTTCACGTCGCGGAACAGCTCGCCGCCCGCCGCGCGCCAGCCTTCGAGGCCGCCGTCGAGCAGGTGCACGTTGGTGTAGCCCAGCGCGGCGAAGGTGCGTGCCGCCAGCGGCGCGAGGTCGACACCGTCATGGGCGCCGTACAGCACGATGAAGGTGTCGCGCCGCGGAATGCGCCGCCACGCTTCGATCTCGATGCGCGACAGCGGCAGGTTGGCAGCCCACAGCGGGTGTTCTTGTGCAAACGGGTCTTCCTCGCGCAGGTCGAGCAGCGCGGTCTCCTCGCGCGCGATCAGCCGTTCGCGCAGCGCAGCGAAGGGCAGCAGGGGAAAGGAGGCGGTCGTTGTCGTCGTCATGCGGCAGTGTTTCGGAGTTCGGCGGAGCGGTCCCACAGGTTGGGCCGCAGCGTGTTGGAGTAGCCGGAGACGAAGGGCTTGCGCCCGCCTTCGACCGGATAGGTGTGGCGGCGTACGGCGCCGATGTTGGCGCCGTACACGTGGATGCTGATCGACACGCGGTCGGCGTGCGCGTTGTGCACGCGGTGCAGGTCGCCCACGGTGGGCGACACGGCCTCGACATGGCCCGCGTCGAGCCGCACCGGCTCGCCCTGGGGCCGCGCGGTGCCGTCGGCATCGAGCGCGTAGGGCTGGCTGTACTCGGCGCCGCGCAGCATGCCGATGAGGCCCCACACCGTGTGGTCGTGGATCGGCGTGGCCTGGCCCGGTCCCCAGACGAAGCTCACGACCGAGAAGCGCTCGGTGCTGTCGGCGTGCAGCAAGAACTGCTGGTAGTAGGTCGGGTCGGCCACGGCGAAGGCGTCGGGCAGCCAGTCGTCGCGCGCCACCAGCGTGCGCAGCAGCGCACCGCCTTCGGACAGGATGCGCGGCTCGTCGGGCCGGCTGTCGAGCAGCCGGCCGAAGGCGCCGACGAAATCGCGCAGCGGAGCAATCATGCGGGGCGTTTCCAGAGTTGGGTGTCGGTGATCGCGCGCACATCCACGCGTGTGGGAAGGATACCGTCACGCGCCGAGCGGTCGGCCACAGTTTGTAGCGCGACGATGTCGGCCTCGCTCACGGGCCGCCCCGCCACCGAGGCGCGCGCCGTGATGAGGCGCGCCGACGCGATCGGCAGCCGCGTGAGCTGGCTGTAGGCCTGCGCATAGGCCTCGGGGTTGGCCAGCGCCCAGTCGCCCGCGCGGGCGAGCCGCTCGAGGAACTGCACGATGGCCGCGCGCCGGGCCGGGTCGGCCAGCGAATGCTCGCTCGCGGTGATGAAGCCCAGCGCCGTGTTGATGCCGCGCCCGTCGCGCAGGATGCGCCCGCCCTGCTGCAGCGCGATGGCGTAGTAGGGGTCGAAGATGGCCCAGGCGTCGATCTGCTTCGACGCGAACGCGGCGGCCGCATCGGTGGGCAGCACGAACTTCACCGTGACCTCGTCGCGCCGCACGCCGGCCTCTTCGAGCGCGCCGTAGAGCTGGTATTGCGAGATGCTGCCGCGCGCCGACGAGACGACCACCGTCTGGCCGCGCAGGTCGGCCACGCGGCGCAGCGGCGAGTCGGGCTGCACCACGATGCCCAGCGACTCGGCCTTGCCCACGCGCGTGGCGACGATCTTCAGCGGCGTCTTGCCGACGGCCGCGCTGCGCTGCGCCTCGAACAGCGGCGCGGCGCCCTGGAAGTTGGCCCAGCGGTAGGCAAAGGGCGCGTCGTCGAGGGCCTTGGAGGCCTCGAACAGCGAGCGCAGGCCGCCGGCCTGGTCGCCGAGCACCAGCGTGGCCTGGGGTTGCGCCACCGCGCGCAGCGGGCCGGCCACGGCCAGCGACAGCGCAGCGCCTTGCGCGAGCCAGGTGCGGCGAGAAATTGGCAGCGCGCTCATGCCGCACCTCCCGATGCCTGCAGCGCACGCTGGCCCGCTGCGACCAGGATCGCGTCGTTCTGCGGCGTGTGGATGCGACTGCACAGCACGTCGCGGTAGTGGCGCTCGAGCGGGTTCTGGCGCGTGAGGCCGTGGTTGCCGCTCAGCTGCAGCGCCAGCTCGACCACGCGAATGGCGTGCGTGGTCACGGTGTGCTTGAGCAGGCCGCTGTCGGCGGCGGGCGGCGTGTGGCCGCTGTCGACCGCGGCGGCCGCGTCGTCGAGCAGCACGCGGTTGGTGCGCAGCAACGCCTCGATTTCGCCCACCTGCTCCTGCACGCGCGGCAGGCTGGCCAGCGGTGCGCCCAGGCTGCCGGGCGCGCGCCGGTTCAAAAAGTCGACCAGCCAGTCGCGCGCGGCGCGCGCCACGGCGTCGTAGAGGCTGCCCAACAGCACGACCATCCAGGCCTGCTGCGCCGCATGGGCGTCGATGTCGGTCTGGCTGCCGGCGCCGGGCGCCCAGTCGGCGGGCGCGCGCAGGTCGACGGCGTGGTCGGCGGCGATGGCGACGTCCTCGAACACCACCTCGTGGCTGCCCGAGGCGCGCAGGCCCAGGTGGTCCCAGCTCGCGATCACGCGGATGCCGGGCGCGTCGCGCGGCACCAGGAACACGCCGGTGCGCGGGGCGGGCTCGTCGGTGCGCGCCCAGACCGCGAGCCACGACAGGCCCTCGATGCCGGTCGTGTAGAGCTTGTGGCCGTCGATGCGCCAGCCTTCGGGCGTGCGCCGCGCCACGGTGCCGGGCAGGCCGCCGCGCGCCGGCGAGCCCAGCGCGGGCTCCACGCGCAGTGCGTTGATGAGCGCGCCGTGCGCCACCGCGTCGCGTGCCACGCGCTCGCGCAGGTGCGCGGGCCAGCGGCTCTCGCGGCGTGCGAGCGCCTGGTGCTGCAGGTAGGTCATGGTGAGGATCAGCGCCGTGGCGGGCTCGCCACGCGCCACCGCGGCGATCACGCGGCGCGCCGTGGCCAGCGCGGCGCCACCGCCACCGTACGCGGCGGGCGCGACGAGGCCGATCAGGCCGTGCGCCTGCAGCGCCTCGAAGTTCTGGCGCGGAAAGGCGCCGCTGCGGTCGTGGTCGGCCGCCGTGGACGCGAACTGGTCCGACAGGCGGGCCAGCACGGCGGGATCGACGGAGGGCGGGGTGTCTGTGTCGGGAACGGCCGGCGCGCGGCGCAAGGGGAGTGCACTCATGGTGCCCGCACGGTAAAGGCCCGCTGCCAGCGCGCGAAGGATGCATCGCGCATATCCAAATTCGTTTTTCTGCGTTCGTTTTCGAGGCCCGTCTCGGTACGGTCTCGCTTCTCCTCGAGCGTGAGTGAAGAAGAAAGAACACAAGCCATGACACCCGATTTCCCGCTGGACCGACGCCGCCTGCTGCAGGCTGCCGCCGCATGGGGCGTGGCGGCTTCAGGTGTGGCGCAGGCCGCCGCGCCCTCGCGCGACCTGTCGGGCGTGACGCTGCGCGTGGGCACCTACAAGGGCCTGTGGCGCCCGCTGCTCACGGCCTCGGGCCAGGCCGACACGCCCTACAAGATCGACTGGCGCGAGCTCAACAACGGTGTGCTGCACATCGAGGCCATCAACGGCGACGCGCTCGACCTGGGCTCGGGCAGCGAGATCCCGCCGGTGTTCGCGGCGCGGCAGAAGTCGAGCGTGCGGCTCGTCGCCGTGACGCACGAAGACCTCAACAACCAGGCCACGCTGGCGCGCAAGGACTCGGCCATCCGCAGCATCGCCGACCTCAAGGGCAAGCGCGTGGGCTACGTGCGCGCCACCACCTCGCACTACTACCTGGCCAAGCAGCTGGCCGAGGCGGGCCTGTCGTTCGCCGACATCCAGCCCGTGAGCCTCACGCCGGCCGACGGCCTCTCGGCCTTTGCGCGCGGCGACCTCGATGCCTGGGCCATCTACGGCTACAACGGCCAGCTCGCGCGCACCCAGTACGGCGCGCGCACGCTCAAGACCGGCGTGGGGTACCTGTCGGGCAACTTCCCCATCTACGCCAACCCGCGCGCGCTCGACGACACGCTGCGGCGCGCGGCGCTGGGCGACCTGCTGCAGCGCCTGCAGCGCGCGTTCGCCTGGATCAACGGCAACTTCCTGGCCTATGCCCGCGCGCAGTCGGCCGAGACGCGCGTGCCCGTGGGCGACCTGGTCGAGTTGTTCAACGGCCGCAGCGGCGACTACAGCCTGGGCCCCGTCACCGACGCCGTGGTGCGCAGCCACCAGGACGTGGCCGACACCTTCCAGAAGATCGGCGTGCTCGACGGCCCCGCCGATGTGAAGCCGCTGTGGGACCGCCGCTTCGAGAACCTGCTGCGGCTTCCGGCCGCCTGACCCCTTCATTCCATCCGCATCCACGAGGACACCATGAGCCAGAACGACGTTGAATTCATCGGCATGATCCAGGGCCAGAAGGTCTCGGAGATCCACGCCGCCAAGGGCCCGGCCATCGACCGCGACTACGTGCGCGCCTTCGCGCAGGCGCACGAGAACGCCGGCTTCGACCGCGTGCTGGTGCCGCACCATTCCACCAGCCCCGACGCCACGCTCACCGTGGCCTACGCGGCCTCGGTGACCGAGCGCATCCACTTCATGCTCGCGCACCGCCCCGGCTTCGTAGCGCCCACTCTCGCGGCGCGCCAGTTCGCCTCGCTCGACCAGTTCAGCGGCGGCCGGCTCGGCGTGCACTACATCTCGGGCGGCTCCGACGAAGAGCAGAAGCGCGACGGCGACTGGCTCGACCACGACCAGCGCTACGCCCGCACCGACGAGTACCTTGAAGTGCTGCACAAGGTGTGGACGGCCGAGAAGCCCTTCGACCACGAAGGCGCGCACTACCGCTTCCAGAACGCGTTCTCCGAAGTGAAGCCGATGCAGACGCGCCACGGCAAGCCGCACGTGCCCGTGTACTTCGGCGGCGCGTCGGAGGCGGCGATTCCGGTCGCGGGCAAGTACGCCGATGTGTACGCGCTGTGGGGCGAATCGCTCGACCAGGCGCGCGAACTCACGACGCGCGTGCGCGCCGAAGCCGCGAAGCACGGGCGCAGCGTGCGCTTCTCGGTGTCGTTCCGGCCGATCCTGGCGGACACCGAAGAGGCCGCCTGGGCGCGCGCCGAGAACATCCTGGCGGAGACGAAACGCCTGCGCGTGGTGCAGGGCTACAACCGCGGCGGGCCGCAGCAGAGCGAAGGCGCCAAGCGCCTGCTGGCCGCAGCCGAGAAGGGCTCGCGCCTGGACAAGCGTTTGTGGACCGCGGTCGCGCAAGAGATCGGCGGGCGCTCCAACAGCACCGCGCTGGTCGGCACGCCCGAGCAGGTGGCCGATGCGCTGCTCGATTACTACGACCTGGGCGTGACGACCTTCCTGATCCGCGGCTTCGATCCGCTCGAAGACGCGACGGACTATGGGCGTGAGTTGATTCCGCGCACGCGCGAGCTCGTGGCACAGCGCCTGCAGTCGCAGCGCAAGGCGGCCTGAGCCATGAGCGCCGTTCTGTCGATCGACCGCAGCGCGGCCCAGCCGCTGAAGCTGCACGCGAACCCGCAGCAGAAGCACTGGTTCGACCCCATCCCGCCGCGCCCCACCGTGCAGGCCGAGCGCCGCCACCGGCAGGAGCGCCTGGCGGGCGCCTTCCGCCTGTTCGCGCGCTTCGGCTTCGCGCAGGGCCTGGCCGGCCACATCACGGCGCGCGACCCAGAGCTGACCGACCACTTCTGGGTCAACCCGCTGGGCGTGCACTTCTCGCGCATCAAGGTGTCCGACCTGCTGCTGGTCAATTCGAAGGGTGAAACGGTCGTCGGCGACCGGCCGCTCAACAAGGCCGCCTTCGCCATCCACGCCGCGATCCACGAGCACAACCCGAACATCGTGGCGGCCGCCCACACGCACTCGACCTACGGCAAGGCCTGGTCCACGCTGGGCCGCAAGCTCGACACGCTCACGCAGGACGCCTGCGTGTTCCACGACGACGTGGCGCTGTTCGACGACTTCACCGGCATGGTGGTCGACACCAGCGAGGGCGATCGCATCGCCCGCGCGCTGGGCGACAAAAAGGGCGCCATCCTCAAGAACCACGGCATCCTGACGGCCGGCCCCACCGTGGAGGCCGCCGCGTGGTGGTACATCGCGCTGGACAACGCCTGCCACACGCAACTGCTGGCCGAGGCGGCAGGCACGCCGCAGCCGATCGACGAGGCCACCGCACGCCACACGCACGGCCAGATCGGCGGGCCCGAAGGCGCCATCCATTCCTTCGACAGCCTGTACGAAGGCCTGGTCGAGGCCGAACCCGAACTCCTGCTTTGACGATGACGACGAACCCCCGGAGCCTTTCCCCGATGAACGCATCCCTTTCCCGCCGCAGCGTGCTGCGCACCGGCGCCGCCGCCGCCGTGGTCGCCTCGGGCGGCCTCATTGCCTCGCAGGCCTTTTCGCAGCAGGCGCGCAAACTCACCTTCGCCTGGAACGCCGCCGCGTTCTGCCTCTCGCCCGTGGTGGTGGCGCAGGAGCGCGGCTACTTCGAGCGCAACGGCCTGCAGGTGGACCTCATCAACTACACGGGCTCGACCGACCAGCTGCTCGAATCGCTCGCCACCGCCAAGGCCGACGCGGCCGTGGGCATGATCCACCGCTGGCTCAAGCCGCTCGAATCGGGCTTCGACGTGAAGATCGTCGGCAGCTCGCACGGCGGCTGCGTGCGCCTCGTGGGCGCCAAGGACGCGGGTGCCACCAGCCTGGCCAGCCTCAAGGGCAAGATCATCGGCGTGTCGGACATCGCGAGCCCGGGCAAGAACTTCTTCTCGATCCTGCTGGCCAAGAACGGCATCGACGCCGACCGCGACGTGACCTGGCGCCAGTACCCGGCCGACCTGCTCGACGTCGCGGTGAAGAAGGGCGAGATCCACGCCATTGCCGATGGCGACCCGAACGTGTACCTCATCGAGAAGCGCAACCAGGGCACCTTCGTCGAGCTCGCGAGCAACCTCTCGGGCGAGTACAAGGACAAGGTCTGCTGCATCGTCGGCGCGCGCGGCGAGCTGGTGCGCAAGGACAAGGCCACCGTCGCCTCGCTGGTGCGCGCCATTGCGCAGGCCTCCGACTACGTGGCCGAGAACCCGAACGAGTCGGCCAAGCTCTTCGCCAAGTACTCGCCCAAGGTGCCGGTCGAAGACCTGCGTGCGCTGCTGGGCACGCTCACGCACAACCACCACCCGCTGGGCCGCAAGCTGCGCGACGAGGTGGAGTTCTACGCGCGCGACTTCCGCGGCGTCGGCGTGCTCAAGAAGACCACCGACCCGGTGCGCTTCGCGGAGCACGTGTCCTTCGATCCGCTGGCATGAGCGCCGTGCCGGGCCGCCCCAAACAAGCTCGCACCGCAGTGCGAAGCACGGAGGTTATCTAATGAGCGCCGTCATCGACCGGGTGCTGGAAGCACCGCCGGCGCCGGGCAGTTGGCGTCGCCCTGGCATCGAGAAGGCCGCGCCGGCCGCCGTGTTCGCGCGCCCCGCCGAAGGCTTCTGGCGCACCGGCGCGCTCGCGAGCGCGGGCTGGATCGCGCTGGGCCTGCTCACCGTCTACTGGCCCAACAAGGCCGTGGGCTTCAGCGACTGGGCCTACACCGACGAATTCGGCATCGCCGCCATCGCCATCGGCGCGGTGCTGCTGCTCGTGGCGCTGCTCGGCACGCGCGCCGGCCGCGTCGCGCGCACGTTGCGGCCGGCTGGGCCGTGGCTGGTGGCGCTGCCGGTGCTGTTCGCGATCTGGGAGATCGCGACGGCCAAGCTCGCGCTGCTGCCCACGCCGTTCTTCGCGCCGCCGCAGAGCCTCATCGAAACCTACATCGACGACTGGCGCCGCCTCGGCGAAAGCCTGGCGCATTCGGCGCGGCTGCTCGCCCACGGCTTCGTGCTGGGCGCGCTGGCGGGCTTTCTCACGGGCGTGACCATCGGCTGGTCGCGCATCGCGGGCTACTGGGTGCATCCGGTGCTGCGCTTCGTGGGGCCGGTGCCGGCCTCGGCGCTGCTGCCGCTGGCGTTCTTCTTCTTTCCGTCGAGCTATGCGGCGGCCGTGTTCCTCATCGCGCTGGCCACGGGCTTTCCGGTGGCGGTGCTCACGTGGTCGGGCGTGGCGGGCGTCAACCGCAACTACTACGACGTGGCGCGCACCATGGGCGCGAGCGAGCGCTTTTTGGTGCTTCGCGTGGCGATTCCCGCCGCGCTGCCGCAGGTGTTCGTGGGCCTGTTCATGGGGCTGGGCGCGGCCTTCTCGGTGCTGGTGACGGCCGAGATGATGGGCGTGAAGGCCGGGTTGGGCTTCTACCTGTCGTGGGCGCAGGGCTGGGCGTCGTACTCGAACATGTACGCCGCGTTGATCGTCATGGCGCTGCTGTGCTCGGGGCTGATCACGCTGCTGTTCAAGGTGCGCGACCGCGTGCTGTCGTGGCAGAAGGGGACCGTGAAATGGTAGCCACCGTTGAAGCCAACGTGCGCCAGGCTGGCGCGCAGATCGACATCCAGGGCGTGAGCCACTGGTTCGATGTGCCGGCGGGTCCGCTGCAGGTGCTCGACGACATCGACCTGACGGTGAAGCCCGGCGAGTTCGTCGCGCTGCTCGGGCCGAGCGGCTGCGGCAAGTCGACGTTGCTGCGCCTCGTGGCCGGGCTGGAGCCCGCCACCGCCGGTCGCATCACGCAAGACGGCGCACCCATCACGCGGCCCGACCCGTCGCGCATCGTCGTCTTCCAGGACCCGACGCTCTACCCCTGGCGCAGCGTGTGGGACAACGTGGCGCTCGGCCTGCAGGCGCGCGGCGTGCTCAAGGCGCAGCGCGGGCGCGTCGACGAAGCGCTGAAGCTCGTCGGCCTCACCGACTTCGCCAAGGCCTTTCCGCACCAGCTCTCGGGCGGCATGGCGCAGCGCGTGGCGCTGGCGCGTGCGCTGGTCAACGACCCGCAGCTGCTGGTGCTCGACGAGCCGCTGGGCAAGCTCGACTCGCTCACGCGCATCGCGATGCAGAGCGAGCTGGTCAACCTGTGGCAGCGCGCGGGCTTCTCGGCGCTGCTGGTGACGCACGACGTGGAAGAGGCGCTCTTCCTCGCCAACCGGGTGATCGTGCTGAGCGATCGGCCGGCGCGCATCGCGGCGGAACTCGTGGTCGACCTGCCGTACCCGCGCCATCGCGGCCATGCGCGTTTGGCAGAACTCCGTCACGAAGCGCTGCGCCACCTGGGGCTCGACGCCACCTGGTAGATGTAGCTCGCCCCCAGGCTGCGCGCACTTCGTGTCGCTTCGCCAACCCCCTACCGGGGGCGGGCCGGCCGCTTCGGGCGGCCGTGCGCGGCGGCCCCTTGAACAGATATGAACGCTCTGCCGGAAGCCGACTGGCTCAATTTCCTGATCGACCTGCTTCAGGGCGCTCAACTGCAGCTGCTGCGTGTGCTCGATGCGCTCGGCCTCGTGCAAAAGGTGCACGGCCAGCCGGCGTGGCCGTGGGCGCACCGGTTGTCGGGCGAGAACCTGCTGATCGACCTGGGGCAGGCGCGCAGCCTCGCGTGGACGCTGGTGTGCGTCGGCATTGCTTTGCTGCTGCTGTTGATCGCGTTGCTCTGGCGGCGCCCGCGCTGGTACCTGCTCGCGCTGGTGCCGATGCTGCTGATCGCCGCGCCCTGGCCCCATGCGAACGTCGTGCTCGTGCCTGCGACGCCGGCGAGCTTCCATACGTCGCCGACGGGCTTCACGGCCACGTCCATCGCGCAAGGCCGCGTGCTCTACGCGCAGCACTGCGTGAGCTGCCACGGTGCGGACGGCAAGGGCGAAGGGCCGCTGGCCGCCTCGCTGGCCGTGTGGCCGCCGAACCTCACGGGGCCGCTGCTGTGGCGCCGCGCCGATGGCGACCTGCTCTGGCGTGTGCTTCACGGCACCGCCGCCATGCCCGGCTTCGCCGGCCCGCTTGACGCGGCCGATGCCTGGGCGCTCATCGACTACATGAAGGCGCAGGGCGCGGGCCAGAGCCTGCGCGCGCAGGGCCACTGGCCGCAGCCCGTCGGCCTGCCCGACATGGCGGTGCGCTGCGGCGCGCAGGCGCACCGGTCGCTCGCGCAGTGGCGTGGGCAGCGCGTGCGCGTCGTGGCGGGCGCGGTCGCGCCCGGCGAAGACCCGCGCCTGGTGACGGTGCAGCTGCTGCCGTCCGGGGCGAAGGCGGCGGGCGTCACCGCCGATTGCGTGGCCGATTCACCGGCCGCGTGGGAGGCGCTGGCGCTCATCGCGGGCACCGAGCAACTCGCGGGCATGCAGCTCATCGCGGACCGCGACGGCTGGCTGCGCGTGCGCGGCCTGCCGGGGCAGGCCGGCTGGTCCGACGACGACCTGCTGTGCCGCAGCGACAGCCCATCGGCCGCCTTGGCGAAAGGCGCCGTGCTGCCGCCCGATGGCCTGGGCGCGCTCATCGCCCGCATGGACGCCGAGCCGGTGCGCTTCGTCAAGGGCGGCTTCATCCACTGATTTCCTTTTCACTGCTTCTACGGAGAACGAACCCATGACCTCACACCTCGACCGATCGCGCCGCCAGCTGCTTGCCGGCGGCCTTGCCGCTGCCACGACCGCCACCTTGCCCGCCTTCGTGCGTGCGCAAGGCCGCCCGGTGCTCAAGGCCGGCGACCAGAAGGGCGGGCTGCGCGCGCTGCTCGAAGCGGCGGGCGGGCTTGAAGGTCTGGGCTACGACATCCAGTGGTCGGAGTTCCCGGCCGCCGCGCCGCTGGCCGAGGCGCTCAACGCGGGCGCGGTCGATTCGGGTCCGATCGGCGATGCGCCGCTGATCTTCGCGCTCGCGGCCGGCACGCGCGTCAAGGCCATCGGCGCCAACCGCTCGGACGCCTACGGCACGGCGGTGCTGGTGCGGCCCGATTCGCCGCTGAAGACTGCTGCCGAACTCAAGGGCAAGAGCATCGCCACCAACCGCGGCTCCATCGGCCACTACGTCACGCTCAAGGCGATCACGGCGGCGGGCCTGAAGCCCGAGGACGTGAACCTGCGCTTCCTGGCGCCGGCCGACGCCAAGCTCGCACTCACGCAGGGCTCGGTCGATGCCTGGGCCACCTGGGAGCCCTACACCGCGCTGGCCGAAATCAGCCGCCATGCGCGCGTGCTGGTCAGCGGACGCGGCCTGCTGCCGGGGCTGAGCTACCTCGCCGCGACCGACGCCGCCATTGCCGCCAAGCGGCCGGTGCTGCAGGACTTTCTGCAGCGCGTGGTGAGGGCGCAGCGCTGGTCGTACCGCAACGTCGATGCGTTCTCGGCCACGCTCGCACGCATCATCGGCATTCCGCCCGAGGCGGCGAAGCTGCAGTTCGAGCGCCGCCAGCAGCAGTGGGTCGCCATCGACGCGCAGGTCATCGCCGACCAGCAGGGCACGGCCGATTTCTACCGGCAGGTGGGGCTCATCAAGCAGCCGCTCGACGTGAAGGGCACGTTCGACACCGGCTTCGGTGCCACGGCCTAGGGCTGTCGCTCGAGGGCCTGCACGCGGAAGTCCTGCGGTGCGATGCCGTAGGCGCGGCGGAAGGCGCGGCTGAAATCCGAGGCGCTGCGAAAGCCCGCGCTGTAGGCGATGTCGGTCACCATCACATGCGGGTAGCGCGCCAGGTCGCTTGCCGCCTGGCGCAGCCGCAGGCTGCGGATGTAGCTGCCCAGCCCGCCCTCGTGCTGGAACATGCGGTACAGCGTGGGGCGCGGCAGCTGCAGCGCGGCCAGCACGCTCTCGGGCGTGAGGTCGGCGCGGTGCAGGTGGGTCTGCACGTGGCGGCGCACCTGGTCGAACATGGCGGCGCGTGTCGCCGCGCGCGCGTTGCCGTCGAAGCCGGCCTGCTTGCCGAAGGCCGACACCACGAGCTGCGCGCCCGTGCGCACCGCGCTCTGGGCGGCCGCCGGCGTCATGCCGCCGATGTCGCGCGCCAGCGAGATCGCGTGCCCCGCCGCCAGCCGTGCCAGCGGCGTGGTGCAGGTGAGCATGCGACCGTGGATGGCCTCGGGGTCGGGGAAGCTTTCCTGCACCAGCGTGCCGGGCACGAAGAAGGTGTGGACCCGGCAGTCGTGGCGCCGCATGCGCACCGGCTGGTTCATGTCCAGCGCGAGGATGGTGGGCGTGCCGGCGGGGGCGGGCGGTGGTTCGCCCTTGCGGCGTGCACCGGGTGTGGCACGCACCCGCAGGTCGTCCACGCCGCCTTCCTCGAACACATGGAACACGAAGTCGCGCACGCTGTCGGTCGACACGCGGGCCAGCGAGCGCTCCAGCACCAGCGTGTCGGAGCGGCACTCGGTGAAGACCAGGCCGCCCACGTCGTAGCGGTCGATCGCGGCGTTGAAGGGGCGCTCGAGCGCGTCGCGCGAGGGCAGGGCGTCCATCACATGGCCGACGCGTGCGCGCCAGGCCAGGAACTGCCGGTCGGGCGGCTCCGCGCGCACGTCGAAATGGCTATGCGCCACGCCCGGGGGAGAGAGGGGGCGTTCGGGGGCCGCGGCGGCGCTGGATGTCATGGGCGAGGTCGGAACAGCGCCAAGGCGTGTGGCGGGCTGTCCCGCCAAATAGTACTAACTAAGCGTTAAAAAATCACAGATTTCGCGGAATTCTCCCAAGAACTGAGACGGATGGTCAAGGCTGTTTACAAAGCGCCCTCAGGCTCGCAGCAGGCGTCCCGCATGGCAATTTCATTGCACAGGGACACCGGGTTTACTTTTTCCCCCCAGCGTTGATCGACCGAGCGAGCATTGACATGTCCAAAGGAAGCGCCGAGCTGCGTGCCATTTCGGAACTGGACGACGCACCGCCCTTGAGCCCCGCCGTGGCCGCGAACGCCGCGGCGCGGCTCTTTGCCCAGGCCAACCAGCTGGAGCTGGCCAACCTGATGACGGCGGTCGAGCGCGGCGACGTGTGGGCCGCTGCGCGCACGGCGCGGCAGATCCTGTGCGACATCGAGGAGGCGGCCCTGGCGGCGCACGGGCTCGACCGGGCGCAGGAAGACGCCGGCGACGAGGGCCTGCTCTCGCCGCGTGAACTCAAGGTGCTCGAACTCGTGGCCCAGGGCTGGAGCAACCGGCGCGTGGCCGAGGCGCTGCACCGCTCCGACAGCACGGTCGCCAGCCAGATCAAGAGCATCTACCGCAAGCTGTCGGTCCATTCGCGCACGCAGGCCGTGCACGAGGCCATGCGGCGCGGGCTGCTGCACCCCTCGGGCGCGACGCAGCGGCGGGTGATCAGGTTCCCCGGGGCCGGACCCGCGCGCGGCTGAGTTCAGGCGGCCTTGCGCGTGCGTGGCCTGGGCGTGCCGCCGGGCGCCGGCAGCTGTTCGCGCAGGTAGGCCAGGAAGGTGCGCACCACCTCCGGCAGCGTGCGATCGGCCAGCGTCTGCAACTCGACCGAACGCCCGCGCATGCCGGGCTCGCGGATCTCGGCCGCCACCAGTTCGCCGCGCTGCACGCGGTCGCGCACCGTGATCTCGCCCGTGATGCCCAGGCCGCCGCCCTGCAGCACGAAATTGGCGATGGCCTCGAAACGGTTGCTCACCAGCACGGGTTCGAACACGAGGCCGCGGTTGCTGCAGGCCACGTCGAACAGCTGGCGCACCGTGTTCTCGGGGCTGCTGAGTGCGATGGGGAAGGGATGCATCTGCGCCAGCGTCACGCTGCGCGAGGTGGCCAGCACATGGTCGGGCCGCATCACCACGAACACCGACGCCGGCTGGCGGTGCTCGACCCGGATGCCGCGCACCGCCGCGCGGCTGTAGGTCAGGCCGATGTCCGCCTCGCCGAGCAGCACGGCATCGCTCACCTGCGTCGGCCCGGTGGCATCGAGCCGGAAGCGCACGCCCGGGTACTGTTCGCGGAACGCCGCGATGGTGCGCGGCAGGAACTCGTTGGCGAAGCCCGAGGAGCAGGCGATGCGCACCCGTCCGCTCAGCGGCCCCTGCAGCGCCTGGATGTCCGACAGCACGCGCTCGGCCTCCAGCGCGCCGCGCAGGGCGTGCGCCGCCAGCAGTTCGCCCGCGGCGCTGGGCACCATGCCGCGCGGGCGGCGCTCGAACAGCGGCGCGCCCACCAGCGTTTCGAGCGCGGCCACCTGGCGGCTGACGGCCGAGATGCTGACGTTCAGCCGCGCGGCGGCCTCGGTGAGCGAGCCCGTGCGGGCCACTTCGAGGAAGTAGCGCAGCGAGGTTTCCTGCAGGCGGCGGCTGGGCATGGGGTGAGGTGAGGTGAGGTTTGCAAGGAATGCAAAGGTAGCTCAAGAAAATAGCAATTGTTGAAAAGGTGCCCGCTTTTTATGCTGCGCAGACACCCCGTTCCTCGTTCTGCTCCCTTCTGCGCTGCCATCCATGCCCACTCGTTCCCCCCGCTTTCCCCGCCGCCTGATGGCACTGGTGCCCACGGCCTTCCTGCTCATGGGCCACGGCCTCGCGCAGTCCGCCGAACTCTCGCCGGCCCAGGCCGAGCGCCATGCGCAGGGCACCTACCGCGAGTACTTCGAGCTGCTGGCCCTGCCCAACGACGCCACCGTGCCGGAAGACATCCGCAAGAACGTCGACTGGCTCGAGCAGGCCTTCCGCAAACGTGGCTTCACGACGAAGCAGTTGCCCAACAACGGCAAGCCGATGCTGTTCGCCGAGTTCCCGGGCAGCGACCCGGCGCGCAAGACGGTGCTGTTCTACATGCACCTCGACGGCCAGCCGGTGATCCCCGCGCAGTGGGCGCAAAAGAGCCCGTGGACGCCTGTGCTCAAGCGCAAGACGGACAAGGGCGAGTGGGAAGAGATCGATTCGGCCCCGCTCTTCAGCGGCCCGCTCGACCCCGAGTGGCGTGTGTTCGGCCGGGCCTCGGCCGACGACAAGGGCCCGATCATGATGTTGCTGGCGGCCATCGACGCGCTGAAGGCCGGCGGCGGCCAGCCGGCGGTCAACGTGAAGGTGATCCTCGACAGCGAGGAAGAAAAAGGCTCGCCGTCCATCAGCCAGGTCATGCAGGCGCACCGCGAGCTGCTGCGCAGTGACGCCATCGTGATCCACGACGGCCCCATGCACGCGACCAACCGGCCCACGCTGGTGTTCGGCAACCGCGGCGCGGCCGATGCGCGGCTCACCGTGTACGGCGCCAAGGTGCCGCTGCACAGCGGGCACTACGGCAACTACGCGCCCAACCCGGCCCAGCGCCTGGCCAGCCTGCTGGCCACGATGAAGGACGACACGGGGCGGGTCACCGTGCCCGGCTACTACGACCGCGTGAAGATCGGCGAGGCCGAGCGCAAGATCATGGCCGCCGTGCCCGACGACGAGGCCGCGCTCAAGCGCCGCCTGGGCATCGCGCGCACCGACCGGGTCGGCGCCAACTACCAGGAGGCGATGCAGTACCCCTCGCTGAACGTGCGCGGCATGGCCGCGGCGGCCGTGGGCGACAAGGTGGCGAACATCGTCCCCGACAAGGCCGAGGCCGAGATGGACCTGCGCACCACGCCCGACTCCGACGCGCCCTACCTGGGCAAGCTGATCGAGGCGCACATCGTCAAGCAGGGCTACCACCTCGTGAAGGGCGCGCCGACCGACGAGGAGCGCGCCCGCTACGACAAGATCGCCAGCTTCAGCTACCGCAGCGAGGGCGCCGACGCGGCAGGCTCGCCGATCAACTCACCCATCGGCCAGTGGGCCTACAAGGCGCTGACCGACACCTTCGGCACCACGCCCGAGCCGGTGCGCATCCGCATGATGGGCGGCACCGTGCCGACGGCGGAAATCGTGCGCGTGCTGCAGGTGCCGTTCGCGATCATTCCGCTGGTGAACGCCGACAACAACCAGCACGCGGCGAACGAGAACCTGCGCATGGGCAACTACGTGACCGGTGTGCAGACGGTCTACGCGCTGATGACGCACGGGTTCTGAGCCCCCGAACGGGGCGGGTGCTCGTCAGGCCCCCTTGCCGGGCTTCTGCGCCTGCTCGCAATTCACCTGGACCAGCTCGCGCTGGTCCAGCGTCGCGCCGAAGCGCACCGCGCTGAGGCAGCCGCCCCACACGCAACCCGTGTCGGTCGACAGCAGGTCGGGCCGCGAGAGCCAGCCCAGCGTCGACCAGTGGCCGAAGGCGACGGTGGCCGCGGCCGTCTTGCGGCCCGGCACGTCGAACCACGGCAGGAAGCCCTCGGGGCCGGGAATGGCGCCGTCCTTGCTTTCGAACTCCATCACGCCCTCGGGCGTGCAGTAGCGCAGGCGCGTGAGCGCGTTCACGATCACGCGCAGCCGTGCGTGGCCCGTGAGCGCGTCGTCCCAGTGGTCGGGCGTGTTGCCGTACATCTCGTGCAGGAAGTCGCCCAGCGCGGGGCCGCGCAGCACCGACTCGACCTCCGACGCCAGCGCCAGCGTGTCGCCCACGGTCCACTGCGGCAGCACGCCGGCGTGGACCATCAGCAGGTCGCCGCCGCCGATCTGCAGGTGCAGCGCCATGTGCTGCTGGCGCAGCCAGTCGAGCATCGCCTCGCTGTCGGGCGCGGCCAGCAGGCCGGCCACCGTGTCCTTGCGGCCGCCCTTGCGCACGCCGTGCGCCACGCCCAGCAAGTGCAGGTCGTGGTTGCCCAACAGGCTGCGCGCCGAGGCGCCGTAGCCCTGCAGGCGGCGCAGCACCGCGGCCGAATCGGGGCCCCGGTTGACCAGGTCGCCGAGCACCACGAGGGTGTCGCGGCTGGGGGAGAAATCGATCTTGTCGAGCAGCCGGCCCAGGGGGGCATCGCAGCCCTGGACGTCGCCGATACAGTAAAGTGACATTCCCTCATTCTCTCCCCCTGTTCATGGATGTCTTCCTGCTGGCCTTGCTGACCACCCTCAATGCGGTGTTCGCAATGTCCGAAATGGCCCTTTCCACCAGCCGCCGCGCACGCCTCGCGGCCTTGGCCGAAACGGGGGACACCGGGGCGGAGGCCGCGCTGAAGCTGATGGAATCGCCCACGCAATTCCTCTCGACCGTGCAGATCGGCATCACGTCCATCGGCATGCTCAGCGGCATCGTGGGCGAAGCTGCTTTTGCGGCGCCGCTCGCGGTGTGGATGGAAAGCGTCGGCATGGGCGCCGGCACCGCCAGCGTCGTGTCGACCGCGGTGGTGGTGACCTGCATCACCTTCTTCACCATCATCTTCGGCGAGCTGGTGCCCAAGCGCATCGGCCAGCTGTACCCCGAGCCGGTGGCACGTTTCGTGTCGCGCCCCATGCGCAGCCTGGCCAAGGGCGCCAAGCCTTTCGTGTGGCTGCTGGCCGGTGCCACCGCCACCACGCTGAAGCTGCTGCGCATCGACGCCAACGCCGCGCGCTCGGTGACCGAAGAAGAAATTTCGGCCAGCCTCGAAGAAGGCGTGGACGCCGGCGTGATCGAGCAGCACGAGCACCAGATGGTGCGCAACGTGTTCCACCTGGACGACCGCCGCCTGTCGTCGCTCATGATCCCGCGCGCCGACATCGAATGGCTCGACGCCTCCAACACCGTGGCGCAGGCCCTGCAGAAGGTGGCCGACGCCGCGGCGCTCAACCTCGTGCACTCGTGGTACCCCGTGTGCCGCAACTCGCTGGACGACGTGGTCGGCGTGATCAGCGTGGCGCACCTGTTGCGCCTGGGCTCGGCCCACACCGGCGTGCTGGGCCAGGAGGCCACGCCGGCCGTGTTCGTGCCCGAGACGCTCACCGGCATGGAGCTGCTCGAGCAGTTCCGCACGCGCGCCGGCCGGCTGGTGTTCGTGGTCGACGAGTACGGCGTGGTGCAGGGCCTCATGACCCCGCGCGACCTGCTCGAGGCCATCACCGGCGAGCTGCAACCCGGCATGCAGGCCGATGCCTGGGCCCACCAGCGCACCGACGGCGTGTGGGAGCTCGACGGCCTCATGCCCGTGTCGGAGCTGCGCGCCCGCCTGGGCATCCGCGAGCTGCCCGATGAAGAGCGCGGGCGCTACAACACCGTGGCCGGCTTGCTGATGTCCGTGTCGGGCCACCTGCCGGCCGTGGGCGAGCACATCGACTGCGCCGGCTGGTGCTTCGAGATCGTGGCGCTCGAAGGGCGCCGCATCGACCGCGTGCTGGCCTCGCCGGACCCGGCCGCGCCGCAAGAAGACTGAAGAGGAGGGCGCGGCCATGCTGTCGCTGCTTGCACTGAGTTGCCCCCAATGCTCGGCCCCGCTGCCGCGCGCGGCGCGCTGGCGCACCGTCACCTGCGGCTACTGCGGCGCCACCATCACGCGCGGCACCGAAACCGTCGAGCGCGAGAGCTTTCGCGCCGCCTGGCGACGTGCCAACGCGGCGCAGCTGTCGGACACCGGTCGCCTCTTGCAATGGCGCGGGGCGCACTACCGCGTGCTTGCGCCGCTGGGTCAGGGCGAGCACAGCGAGGTGCTGCTGGCCGAACGGCTGGGCGCCGTGCCCGAGCGCGTGACGATCAAGCTTGCGCGTGACGCGGCCGGCGATGCCGTGCTGGCGCGCGAGGCCGCCGTGCTGCAGTCGCTGCAAGCCCTGTCGGTGGCCGGTGCGGCCTACTTCACGCGGCGGCTGCCGCAGCCGCTGGGCCTGGGCGTGGCGCTGGGCCTGGGCGACGGCGAGCGGCAGGCGCTCGTGCTGCGCCACCCGACCGGTTTCTGGGGCAGCCTGCAGGAAGTGCAGCAGGCCAATCCGCAAGGCATCGATGCGCGCCATGCCGTCTGGCTCTGGCGGCGCATGCTCGAGGTGCTGGCCTTCGTGCACGGCGCCGGCTGGACGCACCGCGCGCTCACGCCCGCGCATGCGCTCGTGCATCCGCGCGACCACGGCGTGCTGCTCATCGGCTGGTCGCAGGCGAAGCAAGATGTGTCGGGTGGCGCCATCGGGCGGGACCTGATGGCGTCGGCGCGCAGCGTGCGCGCGTTGCTGTCCGATGGTGCTGTGCCCGCACCGCTGGCCGCTTTGCTGCGCGAGTGCAGCGACGACGCCATCGCCTGCGAACGCCTGGGCGCGCAGGGCATCGAGCAGGCACTGTCGGCCGCTTCGCGCGAGGCCTTCGGGCCGCCGCGCTTCGTTCACTTCGACCCCGCGCCGGCCGGCTAGCAGTCAGCCTTTCACTTTTTCCCGCACGAAGGAGCATCTCCATGGGTTACGGAAATTATTCGCACGCCGCCCACGCGGCCATCGTGGCCGATCGCGCAGCCAAGTCCGGCAGCGAAGTCTTCACGCAGACCGCCACGCACGCGCTCATGAACCCGCAGGGGCTCAAGGTGCGCGAGTCGCGCGACAACGCCGACCATCCGAACTCGCTGGGCATCGTGTTCGCGCTCGACGTCACCGGCTCGATGGGCGACATCCCGCAGACCCTCGCGCGCCGCGAGCTGCCCACCTTCATGAAGCTGCTGACCGACTGCGGCGTGGCCGACCCCCAGCTGCTGTTCATGGCCATCGGCGACGCCACCTCCGACCAGGCACCGCTGCAGGTGGGGCAGTTCGAATCGACCGCCAACCTCATGGACCAGTGGCTCACCTGGAGCTACCTCGAAGGCGGCGGCGGGGGCAGCGGCGAAGAAAGCTACGAGCTGGCCTTCTACGTCATGGCGCAGCACACCGACATGGACTGCTGGGTCAAGCGCAAGAAGCGCGGCTACCTGTTCGTCACCGGCGACGAGCTGCCGTACCCGGCCGTGTCGCGCCACCAGGTCGAAGGGCTGATCGGCGAGAAGCTCGACGAGGACATTCCCATCGAAGAGGTCATCGCCGCCGCGGCCGAGACCACCCACCTGTTCTTTTTGATTCCCGACGCACAACGCCGTCGCCGCTGCGAGCCGCGCTGGCGTGAGCTGCTGGGCGACCACGTGATCTGCATGGACTCGCCCGACGACGCCTGCGCCGTGGCCGCCGGCATCGTCGCGCTCACCGAGAAGGCCGTGCCCAACCTCGACGCGCTGGCCCGCGTGATGGGCGCCACCGGCATGGCCAAGGAACGCGTGGGCGGCGTGCTGCACGCGCTGGACGGCTACGCCGCGCTGCTCGACCCGACCGCACCGCGCCGCGCCACGCCGGCCGCCGGCCATGGGGCACGCAGCTCGTGGTGGAAGCGGCTCTTCGGCTGACGGCCTGCCGTTGACTTCGACGCGCTACGTCTCGCTGCTCGGCCTCGGCTTCGGTGACTGCGGCAAGGGCCGCTTCACCGATTTTTTGTGCGGCGCTTGGGGCGCGCACACCGTGGTGCGCTTCAACGGCGGCGCGCAGGCCGGCCACAACGTGGTGCTGGCCGACGGCCGCCACCACACCTTCTCGCAGTTCGGCGCCGGCAGCTTCCACGCCGGCGTGGCGACCGTGCTCGCCAGCCCGGTGGTGGTGCACCCGACCGCGTTGCGCGTCGAGGCCGAGGTGTTGCAACGCGCCGGCGTGCCCGACGCCTTCGCGCGCCTGTTCGTCGATGCGCGCTGCCGCGTGACGACGCCGTTCCACCAGGCCGCCGGCCGATTGCGCGAGTGGGCGCGGGGCGCGGCCGCGCACGGCAGTTGCGGCGTCGGCGTGGGCGAGACCGTGCGGCAGGCACTGGCCGCGCCTGAAATGACGCTGCACTACGGCGACCTTGTTCACCCCGCGCGCACGCTCGACAAGCTCGAGGCCTTGCGCCTCGCGCTGCACCGCGAGTTCGCGAACATGCCGCCTTCGTCGGCCGAGGCCGCGCAAGAACTGGCCGTGCTCGCCGATGCCTCGCTCGCACGACGCTGGCTCGACGCCGTGCAGCCCTGCCTGCGCCAGTCGCCGCCCGCGAGCGCCGACGCCATCGGCGAGCGGCTCGCGCGCCCCGGCACCGTGCTGTTCGAAGGCGCGCAGGGCGTGCTGCTCGACGAGTGGCGCGGCTTTCATCCGCATACGACCTGGAGCACCGTCTCCACCGCCGCCGTCGAGGCGGTGCTGCGCGACGCGGGCATCGCCGCACCCGTGCAGCACCTGGGCGTGCTGCGCAGTCACCTCACGCGGCACGGCGCCGGTCCGCTGCCCACGCACGACCGCGCGCTCGATGCGCGGCTGGCCGAGCCGCACAATGCCGACGACGGCTGGCAGGGCGCGTTTCGCCGTGGCCACCCCGACGCGGTGCTGCTGCGCTACGCGCTCGCCGCTGCCGGGCCGCTCGACGGGCTGCTCGCCAGTCACCTCGATGCGGTCGCGCGCGCCGATCTGCGCTGGTGCACCGGCTACCGCAGCGCCGACGGCCTCGCGCGGTCATCGCTGCCGCTCGGCGATGCGACCGACCTGGACCACCAGCACGCGCTGACCCGCCTGCTGGAAGGTGCGCAACCCCTGTACGACCCGCACCCCGTCGCCAACGCCCCCGAGTGGGTGCAGCGCGTGGAGGCCTTCAGCAGCCTGCCCGTGCGCTTCGGCGCGTTCGGCCCGGTGCGCGAGGCCGTTCGCGCGCGCGACCTGCTGCGTTGACCTGATGAGAAAGCCTGCGTGACCCCCAACGTCTTCCTGATCGCCGGCGCCGTGCTGAGCGCCATCGCCGCGCTTTTGCATGTGTGCGTCATCTTCGGCGGCCCGTCCTGGTACCGCTTCTTCGGTGCGGGCGAGCGCATGGCTGCGAGCGCCGAGGCCGGCCACCTGTACCCCGTGGCCGTCACGCTGGTCATCGCCGGCATGCTGGGCGTGTGGGCCGCCTATGCGCTCGCGGGCGCCGGCGTGTTGCAGCCGTTGCCTCTGCAGGCGTTGGTGCTGCCTGCGATCACCGCCGTGTACCTGCTGCGCGGCCTTGTCGCCGTCGCGATGTGGCTGTTCGACCGGCGCCGCCTCAGCGCTTTCTGGGTGTGGAGCTCGCTCGTGTGCTTCGTGTACGGCGTGGTGCACCTCGTCGGGCTCGTGCAGGTTTGGGGCACGCTCTGACGACCTGGCCGCCGCGGCACTCAAGCAGAATCAGAACTGAAAAGCTTCTCTCCGTTTTCTTTCTCCCACGACACACACCATGACCACACCCGAAGACATCTACACCGAACCCCCGGCCGATCCCGACACGCTCGCCAACCTCGGTCCGCTGCGGCCGATGGCGGGCATCTGGGAGGGCACAAAGGGCGTCGACGTCAAGCCGAAGAAAGACGGCCCGAAGACGCAGGTGTACGTCGAACACTACGAGCTGCAGCCCATCGACGCGCAGACCAACGGCCCGCAGCTGCTGTACGGCCTGCGCTACCACACCTACATCCACAAGCCCGGCCTCACCAAGATGTACCACGACCAGGTCGGCTACTGGCTGTGGGAGCCGGCCACCAGCACCGTGTTCCTCACGCTGGCCATTCCGCGCGGACAGGTGGCCATGGCCAGCGGCCACGTGAAGCCCGGCGACACCGAGTTCACGCTCAGCGCCGAGCACGGCAGCCTGGTGAACGGCATCGTGTCGAACCCGTTCCTCGAGCGCGCCTTCACCACGCTGGCGTGGAACATCACGGTGAAGATCAACGCCGACGGCACCTGGTCGTATGACCAGGACACCGTGATGCAGATCCTGGGCCAGGCCGAGCCTTTCCATCACACCGATCGCAACACGCTCACGCGCGTTGGCGAGCCGGGGCTCAATCCGCTGGCGAAGACGGCGGCGGCCTGAGGCCGTTCAGTCGGCGGGCGGCTTCGGCGTGCGCAGGCGCCGCAGCCGCACGGTGAGTTCCTTCACCAGCTGAAGCTCCCCGCGCCGCTGCGCCACCTCCAGCGCCTGCGCGAACGAGGCCTCGGCCTTCGCAGAATCGCCGAGCGCCAGCGCGAGCAGGCCCTGCAGCCGCCACGCGGCCGTGAATTCGGGGTCGAAGGCGAGCGCCTTCTCCACATGCATCAGCGCCGTGGGCGCGCCGTCGCGCCGGTGGTGCGCCAGTGCGAGGCTCATGCGCAGCAGGGCGCCGTCGCGGCCGGCGGCCAGCAGGCGTTCGAGCGCTTCCGGTGAGGGGCCGGGTGGGGTGGGGGCGGCGGTGTTCATGGCGTTCGTTCGACCTTCCTTGAGGGACTTTGAGCGCAGACCGGCGGGCGCGTCAATATCAAAGAATAGTCTTTGATATTTAGAAGCGCAGGCGCCCCGATGAATCTCCCTACCTCCGTCTGGCTGTTCCAGTCCCTTCACGCGCTGGGCATGGCGCTGTGGCTTTCGATTGCGGTGCGCAACAACTGGCGCGGCTTTGCGGGCTCGGCGTTCGCGGTCGGCGGCACGATGTCGATGGCGCCGTTGCGCGTTGATCCCGCCATCGACTCGCCCCTGCTCACGCGCGCCATCCGCTCGGTGGCGTTGCACCGCGTGGCGCTGGGCGTGGTGCTGGCACTGCAGTTGGCGGCGGCGCTGGCGTTCTGGGCCGGCAGCGCGATGCTGGTGGCCGGCGGCGACCTGTCGGCCGCACGGCCATGGCTCAACCTGGGGCTCGCCGGCTTTGCCGCCTTCCTCTTCGCGATGCACCTGGGCGGCCTGTGGTTCGCCTACTGGATTCGGCAGGACGGCTTGCAGCTCACGCACCTCGTGCTGTTGCTGTGGGTGCTCGCGGCGTTCTTCCTGTTCAACCTGTCATGGCATTGATGCCGCCTTCGTCCTACGCGCGCCGTGAGGCCACGCCCACAGCCCGCGCGACGGTCAGCACCCACCATCGGTCCCCATGAACAGAGTGATTCTTGCGTTCCTGGGTATGGCTGCTTGCACAGCGGCCGTCGTGGCCATTGCGGAGCCCGTCAAAGTGCCCATCGACAGCGACGACAAGGGCACGGCCTACATCGCCCCCAACGTGAACTCCACCGAAACCTCGGCCCGCACGAACGGCGCCACGGTCGGCGTGCAGCGCCCCGACGGCAGCGCCCTGGAGGCCGGCACCGACACCTCGGGCAAGCGGCCCACCTATTCGGTCGGTGCCAAGACCGGCGGCGACGTCTCCTTCTCGGGCGGCGCGCATTCGGACGGCAAGGCCAACACCGGCGTGAAGGCCGGCATCACCATCAAGTACTGATCGATCAGACCATCGTCGCGTAGACGATGAAGCCCTCGTGCTTCGCGACCTTGTCGTAGAGCGTGCGCCCCGCCGCATTGGTCGTGTGCGTCTGCCAGTACACGCGGTGCGCGCCCGCGAGCCGCACCTGTTCGTACACGCCCTCGATCAACTGCCGGCCCACGCCCTGGCCGCGTTCGGACGATTGCGTGAACAGATCCTGCAGGTAGCAGTTGGGTTCGATGCGGTTCGTGCTGCGGTGGAACAGGTAATGCACCAGCCCCACCAGTTGCCCCTCGCGCTCGGCCACCAGCGCATGCACCGGCTCGTACGGATCGAAGAAGCGCTGCCACGTGGCCTGCGTGATCGCGTCGGGCAGGGCCGTGGGGCCCTCGCGGCCGTAGAAGGCGTTGTAGCCGTCCCAGAGCGGCTTCCATGCGGCGAAGTCGTCGGGCGTGGGCGGGCGGATCAGGAGCGCGGGCGTGGTCATGGGGTCAGGAGGCCTTTCCGTTGGGAGCGAGCGTGTCGCGCGCCGCGACGGCAGCGGCAGCAGCGGCGTTGACAGGGCAGGCCGGCAGTGCCACCGGCACTGCCGCGGGCATGGGCTCGGGCACCGGCCCCATCGATTTTTCGAGAAAGTCGAGCATCGCGCGCATTGCCGCGCTGTTGTGGCGGCGCTGCGAGTACGCGGCATACAGCCAGTGCTCGTGCGGCATGTGGTCGCGCAGCACCGGCACCAGCGCGCCGCGCTCCAGGTGCGACTGCGCCAGCGGCTCGGGCACGTAGGCCACGCCCACGCCGCGCAGCGCCAGCTCGATCAGCGCCACTGCATCGTTGGCCTCCATGCGGCTGTGCACCGCCACATCGTGCGGCTGGCCGTCGGTTTCAAACGGCAGGTGCGTGGTGGGCATCGGCGAATAGCTCAGCACGTCGTGCCGCGCCATGTCCTCGGGCACCTGCGGAATGCCGCGCTGCGCCCAGTAGGCGGGCGAGGCGCACACCACCATGTCGAAGCGCACCAGCCGGCGCACGATCAGGTTCATGTCGTCGATGCGCCCGCCCGTCAGGTGGATGTCGATGCCTTCCTCGATCAGGTCGATGTCGTGGTTGGTGAAATTCAGGCTCACGTACACGTCGGGGTAGAGCTTGATGAACTCCGCGATCACGTCCGAAAGCCAGCCCGCGATGAGCCCGTGCGGCGCGCTCATGCGCAGGCGCCCGCGCGGGTGCGAGCCGTGCGCCTGCAGGTCGTTGAGCGTGTTCTCGGCCATCGTCACCAGCTCGGTGCTGCGCTCCAGCAGGACCTCGCCCGCGTCGGTGAGGCTCAGGGAGCGGGTCGAGCGGTTGAGCAGGCGCACGCCGCTGCGCGCTTCCAGCTCGGCCACATAGCGGCTGACCGTGGCCTTGGACATGCCCAGCGAGAGGGCCGCGCGGGAGAAGCTGCGCCGGAACGCGACTTCGCGGAACGTTTTGATGAGATCGAGACCATCCATAGATCGGCGCATTGTTCCAGCATCGGGGGAGGGGGCACGGGTCGTAGGGGCATCCCGGTTTTGCGCTGAGAAGGGGGTGGGGGTGCGTGGCTATACTGCCGCCCGTTGCGCCTGAGGAGGCGCGGCCGGGCTTGGTCTCCCGAAACACCTCTGCGCCCACCTCCCGGAGGCCATGCATGGCGCTCGCTCCCTCGTTACCCGAATCCTCGGCGACTCTCAGCGCCGAATCGCTCGCCCTTCAGGCCTGCGACGACCTCGACAGCTTCCACACGGTGCGCCGCGCGTATGCGTGCATCGAGAAACTCATCGTGCCGCAACACGTGAACGACACCGACGACGTGTACCCGACGCGCACCGAACTCGGCGCGCTTGTGCGGCTGGTCAACGAAGAGCTGCAGCGGCGCATCGAAACCGCCGAGGCCACGCTGCAGTCGCTGCGTGCTGCCGTGGGCGATGCCCAGCGGGGCTGACGGCTCAGGCGGGGCGCTCGCCGTTCTCCGCCGGTGGTTGCTGCTGTCGCTGCTGCAACGTCGTCGAGATGCCGTAGAGCGCCAGCATGCCGAGCACGTGCCCGATGGCAACGCCCGGCTCCCCCGATTCGATCCGCGCGATCGTCTGGACATGAACGCCCAGGCGCGCGGCAGCAGCGGCCTGGCCCTCGCCAGCCGTTGTGCGCGCCAGCTTGGCGGCAGCACCGAACGCCTTGATCGCTTGGATCGCGTCGTCTCCAATGTCGGAAGAAATTCGTTTTCCTTGGGCCATGGGGTGATTGTCACTGCTTGCCGGTGTCGGTCCGGTGCGGGTAGGTACGATCGGCACAACCGGACATTGAGCTCGCATGACCTTCGACCCTTTGAGCCTCGTCTCAGACGAACCGCTTCTCGTGACAACAGAAGTGCTTGCTGCGCTACAAGAATTTCGTCGGCGAGAGAAGGTGCCGTTGTTGCCAGGCGCAAATGCCTACCTCGAGCGGAACCGGCTATCCGAGCTCCTCAATAGGCTCGCCGACCGGTTGCTCCTTGGTGCGGCTTCACATCCCAGCAAGCGGTGGGTGTTGGCGCAATTTGTGCCGGTGCTCGAAAAGATGGTCGAGGAAGACACTGAAATCAGAGAGCACGTCGGCATAGAGTTGGAAGCCATCATGGACGTGCTATCGATCGAGAGTTCTGATGGCTTGCTGAGCTTCTATCTTTAGAACCGGCTGCCATGAGCAGACATTGAACCCCCGCACGAGCACCAAGGCCACCGATGCAATCAAGAGCGATCTCTTTCGGTTTTGCATGCACGCTACTGACCTTCGGCGCCTCGTCCGTCGCGTGCTCGCCCCCCAGGGACCCGACTCTTCGAGCCGAATTCTTCGAGAGTCTCAAGGGCCATTACAGATTCTGGGCAATCGTTCTTGGAGAAGAGTCCGTCGCGACAAAGGCTGAGCCCTTGCGATCTGCGGCGGCGATGACCGGTCTGCGCGTTCGGATCTTGGAAAGCGCGTACGCAGCGCTTCCCGTGACGAAAGAGTTCACCTTCGTCGAAGCGGCAATTGGATCGAATTGTGAGCCGGACTACCGCTCTCTTTCGATCCTCAAATACCCCGTCGGAACAGAGGTGCAGCTGGGCTCTGAGGACCTCGTTGGCATCCGTGTGTTGGGCTTCTCGCGTGCAGCAGCTCAGCAGTGCCCTGAGGCTGCTCCGACCATGAACACAAAGACTCGCATCGACGGTGAGATTGAATGGGTCGCGATGCCAAAAGCCATACCAACTGGTTACAGCGGCTGTCGGTATTCGTGGTCTCGCTTCACCGGCAGCCGGGCTCCCATGACATCTGACTCCACCAGTCATTTCCTGAATGGACGTCTGCAATGGCTTCGAACGCCGGAGATGTTGTGTACCTACGAAGCCGGCGCCCTTGTCGCAGGGAAGTCATTCAGCGCGCATATCTGTCCAACGTCTGAAGCCATTGCGTCAGAACGTTGGCGGCTTAATGGAGCCGCAGCAAGCCTGAACAGCCCATGATCCTGGACGTCATCTCCCTCAGTCGATCGCTTGTCGACGACGCATGGAACAACCCCGACAAGTGGGAGGCAAACCTTGCCTCTGCGCAAGCGTTGCTCTCGAAAGCGCTCGTTGAATCCCCTGGCAATGTCCTTGCCCTGACGTGCTTGGGCGCCGTGCTTTCCGATCAAGGCAAGCACAAGGAGGCCGCATCCGCCCTGAAGCGTGCAGTCGAACTCGGCTCCACCGATCGGAACACGTTCTTCAATCTCGGCGTGGCAACGATGAACTTCGGCTCACGCGCGAAAGCCATGTCTGCATTCCGTGGGGCCGAAGGGCTCCAGGCTTCGCCGCTGTCGTGGCCGGCATACTTTGATGCACAGGCCCATTGAGAACCCTCCCACCCCAAGCAAGGAGACCCGCATGAGAACGTTGAAAATCATGGAGCACATCTCGCTGGACGGCGTGATCCAGACCTCGGGCGAAGACGGTTTTCCCTACGCGGACTGGACCGCGCCGTACCGCAGCCCCGCCGGCCGGGATGAAGTGCTCGCCGCGCATGGCGGGCGTTTCGACCTGCTGCTCGGGCGTCGCACCTACGACCTGTGGTCGGACTACTGGCCCAAGGCACCGAGCGGTGCGATGGCAGACGGCCTGAATGCAGCGACCAAGCATGTCGTGACCCACCACCCCGAAAGCCTTTCGTGGGGCCCGTTCGAAAGCATGGGGCCGGACGTCGTCGAGGGCGTTCGCCGCATCAAGTCGCAGGCGGGCCCGAACCTGATCCTCTGGGGCAGCTCCACGCTGACATCGACACTGCTCGAACACGGCCTTGCCGATGAAGTGCTGTTGATCGCTTATCCGGTTCTGGTGGGCGCTGGAAAGCGCTTCTTCGCGCAGGGAACCCCACCGCGCTCCCTCGAGCTCGTCAGCACGAAAGCCATGCCGTCCGGCCTCCTCGTCAGTGCCTACAAGGTCACCGGCGCTTTGAAAGCCGGGTAGTCGAACAGCCCGGCAGCGCGAGTGAAATCCGGCGTCACGCCAGACCCATCTGCCCCGTTCGAACGCCTCATGAATACCTCCAGCCTTTCCGCCGCCCGCGCCTATGCACTGCGCATGCTCCGCGCAGCAGCCACCGTGATCGCTCTGCTGGTGGGATGGGCCGCCGCGCCTGCCGCCGCGCAGTCGCCGGCGGTCACCGCCGGACCGACCACCGTGAAGGTCCCGCCCACCGGCGCGCGCACGTGCCTGGGCTTGCAGCAAGACGGCAGATCCGCCCCTCAGTCGTGCACGGACGCGGGACCGCTGGCCTTGATCCCCAAGCAGGACGGCATGTTGCGCGCGGGCCCACCCGACTACGAGGCGGTGGCCGGCCAACCCTTGACTTCGTGCGTGCGCGACCGGGTGTCCGGGCTGGTCTGGGAGGGCAAGCCCGACAGCGGCAAGCTGGCGTGGATGAGGACACAGGCCGGTCCGCCGGGCACCGGCAAGCTGATCGACAGCTACGGTCCGCACAACGAGCCAGCGCCCGGCAGCCGGGCCAACACCGACGCCTATTCCTATTACGGCGACGGGCGGCCGGGCGATGCCATGGCCTATGTGGCGCAGGTGAACGCGATGCGCCTGTGCGGCTTCACCGATTGGCGCCTGCCCACGGTGGCCGAGTTGTACGGCCTGATCGATCTGGGGGAGCTGATCAACGAACGGGCGGGGCGATGGCCCGCCGAGCAGGCCGCCGTCGATGCGCGATGGCTGCCCAACACCATGCCGGGCCACTACCTGAGCTCCGAGCCCGACGACCAGACCCGCATCTGGTGCGTGAGCTTCAAGCTCGGGTTCGTCTACAGCTGCAACCGCAGGATGGAGAGAAAACCGCAGCCGTTGTTCATTCGCCTGGTGCGCGGCCCCGAAGTGCCGGAGACGGGACGCTGGCGCGAAGTGCCCGACGAGCGCGGCGTGCCCGGCGGCGTGGTCGAAGACCGCCACACCGGCCTGGCATGGCGCCGCTGCGACGAGCCGCAGGTATGGAACGGCCAGCGCTGCACCGGAACGGCCGGACGCTACCGCTATGTGCAAGCCCTGCAGCACGCCGCCACACAACCGGGTTGGCGCCTGCCCACCATCAAGGAGGTGAACAGCCTCGCAGAGCGCTGGTTCAAGAAGCTCGACATCCCCGCCGCCGATTTCCCGGCGTCCGGCACGCAGCCGCTGCGCGAAGGGTATCGGTCCTCCACCGTCTGCACCGCCGGCCCCGCGACGCGGGAGGCCCGTGCATGGATCGGCGGATGGGTGCTGGGGGGTGGGGGCGATATCTCTTGCGAGGCGCAGCCCATGCCCCTCGGGGTCCGGCTCGTGCGCGAGTGATGTGCAGTGAGCGTCGGCCTCGAAGCAGCGTCGTGAACCTGCTTCCGGGGAAAGGGCGGCCGGGAACAGGCGAGACTCGCTTCACTCATTCACAAGGAACATCTTGATCCACCGCATCCGCACGGCCCTCGTGGCCTGCACCTTGGGCGCCGCGGCATGGGCCGTTTCCGCGCAGGTCAACATCGGCTTCATCGGCACGCTCTCCGGCCCCAGGGCCGCGCTCGGGCAGGAACAGTACGACGGCTTCATGCTGGCGGTCGAGCAACGCCAAGGCATGCTCGGCGGTGTTCCCGTGACGGTCCTCAAGGAAGACGACCAGCACAACCCCGAGCGCGGGGCGCAGCTGGTGCAGAACCTGATCGAGAAGGACAAGGTCAGCTTCATCACCGGTGTGACCTTCTCCGACGTGATGATGGCCATGGCCAAGCCGATGGCCCGAGCGGGCATGCTGTTCGTCGGCTCGAACGCCGGCCCCGCGCCGATCGCCGGCAAGCAGTGCAACACCCGGTTCGTCTTCGCCTCGTACCAGGACGAGTACCAGGCAGGGATCGTGGGACGCTACGCGGTCGACAAGGGCTACTGGAAGACGCTGTTCATTGCGCCCGACAACGCAGCGGGCAAGGACCAGCTGCGCGGCTTCAAGCGCTACTACTCGGGCGAGGTGGTGAGCGAAATCAACGTCAAGCCCGACCAGACCGACTACGCGGCGGCGCTGGCGCAGATCCAGCGCGTGGCGCCCGATGCGGTGGTGGCCTTCCTGCCGGGCGACATGGGCGTGAACTTCATCCAGCAGATGAACCGCGCGGGCCTGCTGAACAAGGTGCCCTTGCTGACGGTCGGCACGGTCGACGGCACAACACTGCCGCTGCTCCAGGAGGCCGCGCTTGGTGTGCTGGCCGGCGCGGTCTGGGGCCCCGACCTGCCGAGCCCGACGAGCAAGGCTTTCGTTGCGGCCTTCGAAAAGAAGCACGGGCGCATTCCCTCTCAGTACGCGGCGCAAGGCTTCGATGCGGCGCTCCTGATCGACAGCGCATTGAGGGAGACCAAGGGCTCCGTCGCCGATCGCGGTGCCTTGCGCAACGCGCTCAATGCCGCCAACTTTGCGTCGGTGCGCAGCGGCTTCAAGTTCCTGCGCAACGGGTTCCCGGTGCAGGACGGGCACATCTTCGTGGTCGCGAAGGATGCACAGGGCCGCACGTCGCTCAAGCGGATCACCACGCCGCTGGAGGCGAACCCGGACGGGTACTGGAACGAGTGTCGGTAGGGGAGGCGGCCGGGACATGTCGCTCGCCGGGTCTTCGGCCCGCGCGGTGCGAGCCGGAAGACCCGGCGGCTCCTCTGAGACTCAGGGCGCCAGCGTGAGCTTGAAGATCTGGTTGCCGTTGGAGGCACCCACGTAGACGCTGCCGTCATTGGCCACCGCCACGCCGATCGGGAAATTGAACGCGATCGCCGCGCCGGTGCTGTCGCGCAGCGTGCTGATCTCTCCCGCGGGCGTGACCACGCGCGCCACGCCGTCCCAGGCGTGCGTCAGGAACACGTTGTCGTGCGCATCCACCGTCACGCCGTAGGAGAAGCCGAGCTTGGCCGGCGTGGCGGCCGTTCCGTCGACCACGCCGCCGTTGGCGCAATCGCCCAGCAGCGTGCTCACCGTGGCGCTGGCCACGTCGATCTTGCGCAGGCACAGGCTGTCGGTGTCCGTGTCGTACAGCGTGCGGCCGTCGCGGCTGATCGCCAGGCCCTGCGGGCGCGCAAACTGGGCGGCGGTGCCGACCCCGTCCAGGTTGGCCTGCGTGCCGTCGCCCGCGAGCGTGCTCGTGGTGCCATCGGCCGCGACCTTGCGCACGCGCTTGTTTCCCAGGTCCGCCACGAACAGGTTGCCCGCACCGTCGAGCGCGATGCTGGCGGGGTTGTTGAACATCGCAGCGGCCGGGCTGTCGGCATACCCGCTGGTGCTGTCGCCGACCCAGGTGCTGTAGGTGGTGGCGTTGGGAGCGATCTTGTTGATGCGGTGCTGGTCGCTCACGTACAGGGTGCCGTCGGCGGCCAGTGCCAGGCCATACGGCGTATTCATGGTCGACCCCGGCGTGACTTCGGCGCCGCTGCCGCTGGCCGTGTCGATGCGATAGACCGAGCCGTTGCCGCCCATGGCCACGTAGAGGTTCGCGCCGCTGGCGTCCAGGACGAGCTGGTAGGGGTGGTTGTAGGTCACGCCGGTGGTCGCCAGCACGGTGGCGACCCAGGGTTTGACCGTGAGCGTGGCGGCATGGCTGGTCACGCTGCCGCTGGCGCCCGTCACCTGCACGCGCAGCTGCTGGCCGCTGTCGGCCAGCTGGTTGGCTGGCGTGGTGAAGCTGTCGCTGGTGGCGCCGGAAACATCGGTCCAGCTGGCACCGCCATCCGCGCTGCGCTGCCACTGGTAGGCCGTGGCGCGCGTGGCCTGGACCTTCAGCGTGGCGGCCACGCCCTGGCCCACGGTGGTGTCGGAGGGCTGCGTCGTGATGGCGGGCGTGGTGTCTTCCGGTGTGGGCGGCGGTGTGTCCTGGGCTGCAGGCGCAGGGGCCGGTGCTGGCGCGACAGCGAAGCCGGGGAAGCCGCCGCCTCCGCCTCCCCCACCACCGCAAGCCACCAGCGCGAGGTTCATCATCAGCAGCGCGGCGGGTGTGCGCCATGCACGGAAAACGGGGCGAGGGGAGTTCATGAGAGGCCTTCCTTTTTTCAGATGGAGTGGATGAGAAGGCCTCCACGGTAGGGTCGGTGCTACCTGCAATCCAGTGTCGAAGGTCATCGACCTGGCGAGAAAAAAAGTGCTCAGGAGCGCATGCGTGCGTGCGCCGTGTCGTGCGGGGTCAGCGAGGCCAGGGCCTGCAGCAGCCTGTCGGCGGCCACGGGTTTGAGCAGCACCTGCAGCCCGGATTCGAGCATCTGCTGCTGTCGCCGCGGCGCGGTTTCCCCGGTGATCAACAGCACCTGCAAGCCGGGGCCGAAGCGTGCGCGCAGCCGCAGCGCAGCGGCCAGTCCGTCGGCACCGTCGGCCAGGCGCACGTCGCACAACAGCACGTCGACCGGGGCGCTTTCATGGGGGGCCTGCACCAGCACGGCCTCGGCTTCGGCCTCGCTGGCCACGGCGTCGACGGCCACGCCGTGGGCCTGCAGCAGCCCGGTGACGGCCTGGCGGATCGCGGCTTCGTCGTCGATGAGCAGCACGCGCTGCGGCAACGGCAAGGCAGCGTCCGGGCGCACGGCGAGCGGCGCGACGCCCGAGGCCGACACCGCCGGCAGCACCAGGCGAAAGCGGCTGCCACGCTGCGGGCGCGAGCGCACCTGCAGCGGGTGCGCCATCAGGCGCGAGAGCCGGTGCACGATGGACAGGCCGATGCCCAGCCCCTGCGCGCGGTCGCGCCCCGGATTCCCGACCTGGTAGAACTCGTCGAAGATGCGGCCCAGGTGCTCGTGCGGAATGCCGATGCCGGTGTCGCAGACGTCGATCCACACCAGCGGCCCGCGTGCCCGCGCGGCCACCACCACGCCGCCGCGCACCGTGTACTTGAGCGCGTTGTCCACGAGGTTGGACAGCAGCCGCTGCAACAGCTGCGGGTCGCTCAGCACCCAGCACGGCGTGGCGCGCAGCCGCAGTTGCAGGTCCCGGTCGGTCGCCTGGGCCGCGAACACGTTGTTGAGCGCAAGGAACAGCGGGTTGAGTTCCACGGGGCGGATCTGCGGCGACACCTCGCCGGCGTCCAGCCGCGAAATGTCGAGCAGGGTGTCCAGCGAATCGCCGAGCGTGCCGACCGCATCCATCAGCCGCGCCGCGTGGTTCCATTCGTCGCTGCCCTGGAGCTTCTTCTCGATGACGGCGCCGAACAGCGCGATGGCGTGCAGGGGCTGGCGCAGGTCGTGGCTGGCGGCGGCAAGAAAGCGCGTTTTTTCCTCGCTGGCGCGCTGGGTCGCGGCAATCTGGTGGCTCAGCTGCTCGGCCAGCGCCTCCTTCTCGAAACGCATGGTCAGCGCGGCGGTCAGCAGCCGGTGGTGCTGCAGCGCGAAGATGATCATGACGCCCATGTACAGCAGGCAGCCGGTGGCCAGGAACAGGTGCACGGTGTCGCCGCGCCAGGCCAGCGCCAGGGTCAGGCTCGCCATGCTGGGCACGATGAAGCGGGGGATGTTGCGCTTGAGAACGGCCAGCGAGAGCGCACCGCCGGCGCAGCCGCCCATCATCATGACGATCACCATCACCCACAGCCCGAGGTTGCGGCCCGGCGGCACGCACAGCCAGGGCGCCAGGCCCCAGACGCAGGAGCGCATGAGCACGTTGCGCGCATTGAAGCGGGCCCAGTACTCGGGATGGGCGGCCGCATCGGGGCTGCGCTGGTAGCGCCGGTACGCGCGCCGCAGGGTCAGTGCCAGGTGCAGCGCCATCCACAGCAGCACCTGCCAGCGCCGCGTGGCCACGAACAGGCCGATGCCCAGTGTCTGTGCCGTGAGGAAGTCCGCGAGGTAGGCGGCCGGCGCGTTGGCATGCACCGTGGCCACCTGCTCGCGCAGCACCCGCTGGGCCAGCGCGGGCGGATGCAGGTCGTCATTCATCGCAGGCATGCGGGCATCGCCATGTCGAAGGCCGCACCGCGCGCGGGGATCACCTCAGGCTGCTGATGAGCTGGGCCCGCGAGCGCATGCCGAACAGCAGCAACAGGGTGGACACATGGTTCTTGACCGTGCCCTCGGTCAGGCGCGAGAGCTGCGCGATCTCCTTGTTCGACTTGCCGGCCAGCAGCCAGTCGAGGATCTCGACCTGGCGCGCATTGAGCTGCGGCTGCGGCTGCAATTCGGCCGTCGCCGGTTGTGTGTGCGCAGTGACGGGAGCCGCAGGCAGCCGGGCCGGCATGCCGACCAGGTCGTTGTCCCGCACGTAGCGCAACACCTCGCCCAGGTGACCGGTCTTGGGCAGGAAGGCCTGCGCCCCGAGCGCCATCGCCCCTTGCAGCAGCGCGTGGCTGTCCTTGCCCGAGAGCACGACCACGCGCGATGCGGGAAAGGCGCGCTTGAAGCGCACGAGGGTGTCCAGCCCCTGCGAGTCGGGCAGGTCGAGATCGAGCAGCACCAGGAAGTGCGAGGCGACATGGAGTTCGTACAGGTGCAATGCGTCGGCGAGGCAGCGTGCCTCGTACACCGGCACGCTGCCGGTCTCTGCCAGCAGCAGTGCCCGCAGGCCCAGTCGCACCAGCTCGTGGTCGTCGACCACCAGGATGCCTCGCGCGGGGATGGCAATGCCGGCCTCGCTGCGCAACGGTGCGGCATGTGACGGCAATGGTGTGGCAGTGGCCATGGTCCGGGCATGTTAGTGCGGACGATCTCGAACCTGAAATGACCAAAGTCATGAGGACGCTGGTCATGGCAAGTCGAACGGCATACGCATGAAGGCATATGCCGGGGGGCATTCCGTTGCAGGGCATGGCGCGTTCCCCGGTGCGATGCGCGTTCCTCTGTTCTTGAGCAAGACGAACGAGCAAGAACCTCGCGCTGGATCGAGGCCAGGTGTTCGCCGAACGAGATTCATCCGGCGAATAGCACCGATCCGGCCCTCGCATGGACAAGCGGAATGCCACGCCAAATACTTGCCCCACACGCCGCCGGTGCGGCGAGAGGGCAAGCATGCAGCTGGTGTCGCTTTACGAAATGGCCGGGCAGGTCGAGACGCGCAGGGTGCTGCGTCCCGGCCCGCGCGGCCCCCGCATGGAAATCACTTTCGCGGGAGCGCTCGCGGGGCGCGGGCGCCTGGTCGAGCTCTCGGGGCAGCTGAGCTGCACCTTCGTCGCCAGCCCCGAGTCGCCCGGCGTCTATGGATGGCGCGGCGAAGCCATCGGGTTCGGTGCTTCGGGCCCGGCCTTCACGGCGCACAGCTGCGGTGTGGGCACGCGGGACGGCGACCACTTCGTCTATCGCGGCGGCATGCGGCTGCGTGCCTTCGATCCGTCCTTGCACTGGCTCGAAGGGCTGGCCTGCGTCTTCGAGTACCGCCAGCACGCGACGACGCTCGCGGTGCAGGTCGGCTGCCAGGCGCTGGCGCCCGACGAAGGCTGAGCGCGCATTTCTCTTTTCCCCCTGTTCTTCGCAACGCATCCATCACCGGAGGTTTTCCATGCTCATGCACCAACTGCTCCTCGAGGGCGCCGAACGTCATCCCGACAAACCCGCCTGGACCTGGGTCGACCGTCAGCGAACGCTGAGTTACGCGCAAGCGGTGGGCGCCATGAACGACATGGCCGGTGCGCTCGCCCAACTGGGCGTGGTGAAGGGCGACCGCGTGACCGTGTTCGCCCACAACGGCATGGACTACCTGGCTGCGATGTTCGGTGCGTGGCGCATCGGCGCGATCGCCGCGCTCGTGAACGTGAAGTTCGCGGACGACCTGGCCTACTACCTGGCCGATCACACGCCCAAGGTCGTGATCTACACCCACGACATGGTGGAGGCCGTGAAGCGCGCGGCGGCGCAGGTGCCGGGCATCGCGCACCTGGTGTGCATGGACGGCGAACAGCCCGGCGCCCAGGCGTTGCCCCAACTGATGGCCGCGCGCTTCACGCCGCCGGCCGATCCCTGGGACGAGGCGGCCATCGCCCACCTGTCGTACACCTCGGGCACGACCGGCCGGCCCAAGGGCGCTTGCCTGGCGCATGAACCGACGGTGACGGCCGCGCGCTGCATCGCCGAGCGGCTGCGCGTGGGGCGCGACGACGTGTCCTTCGGCCCTACGGCGCTGTCCAGTTCGTACCAGCTGGTGGCCAACCTGTTGCCGCCGCTGGCGCAGGGCGCGAGCCTGCACGTCATGCGCTTCTGGGCGCAGGCCACGGGCTGGCAGGCCCTGGAGGACGCCGGCGCGACGGTGTTCGTCGCCAACCCGACCTTTCTGGAAGACCTGCTGGCCGAGAGCCGCCTGCGCGGTCGCGCGCCGGGCCGCCTGCGGCTGGGGCTGTCCGGCGGCGGCCCCGTGCCGCCGACGCTCAAGCGCGGTTGGCGCGACGCATTGGGGCTGCCGCTGGTCGAGAGCTTCGGGCAAAGCGAGCTCGGCGGCTTCATGGCCATGGGCAGGCCGGAGCTCGAGGCGGACGACCATCGGCTGATGCGGGTCGGACCGCCGCTGCCCGACAAGGAAGTCCGCATCGTGGACGGGCAGGACCGCCCCGTCGCACCTGGCGCCGTCGGGGAGATCGTCCTGCGCGGCGGCTTCATGGCGGGCTATTGGGGCCGCCCGGAAAAGACCGAGGAATCGACGCGCGGCGGCTGGTTGCGCACCGGCGACCTGGGGCTCATCGACCATGAGGGCCACGTCACCATGCGCGGGCGCCGCGCGGAACTGGTGATGGTCGGCGGCACACCGTGGTACCCCCGGGACGTGGAGGAAGCGCTGTGCCGCCAGCCGGGCATTCGGCAGGCCGCCGTCATCGGCGTGCCGGACGCAGCGCTCGGGGCGCGGCCCTGCGCTTTCGTGACGCTGCACGATGGCGCGCGCGTCGATGCGACGCAGCTCAAGGAGGCCATTCGCGCCGACGTGGCCTACACGCTCGATCCGCTGACGGTCGATGTGCTCGCCGAGTTGCCGATGACGCCGACCGGCAAGATCGCAAAGGGCGAGCTGGCCTCGCGGATCGCGGGCGCCGCCTGAGCGGTGCGTGGCGTGCGGCGCCGGGCCGCACGCCGGGAGCGGGTCAGGCGTCGAGCTCCCGGAAGTCGGGCAGCGTGGTGTCGATCAGGCGGCCCGCGCGCAAGACCTGTCGCGGCGCCTGCGGGCGGCTGCACAGTTCGTCGCTGTCGCGCCCTTGCAGCAGGACCAGGTCCGCCGGGCACCCGGGATGCAGCACGCCGTCCCAGGCAAGGCCCATGGCGCGGGCCGGTCGGCTCGTGATGCTGTCGATCCAATGTGCGAGCGGGTCCGGCAGATGCGCCGCGAGGGCCGTGACGGCGAGCACGTGGAGCAGGTCGAAGTCGGCGTAAGGCACGAAGGGGTCGCGCACGTTGTCCGACGCGATGCTCACCGGCACCCCCAGCGCGACGGCCTCCCGCACCGGCGCGATGCCGCGCGTGCGCGGCGTGCGCGGCATGGCACCGGGTTGCCGGTCCTGCAACTGGAGGTTGGCCAGCGGGAGGCTCACCAGATGGATGCCGGCCCGCACGAAGTCCTGCAGCAGGCTGTGCACGCGCGCCGGCGGCGCCACGGCCAGCGCGCAGCAATGGCCGCAGACGACGCGGCCGGCCCAGCGGTGCTGCAGGGTCAGGTCGGCGATGGTCTGCATGCCGGCCGTGTCGTCCAGCAGATGCTCGTCGACATGGAAGTCGAGGTTCAGGTCGTGACGCACCGCCAGTTCGAACACCCGCTCCAGCAGCAGCCGCTGCTTCGGCACCGGGTGCACCGAGGCGCCCAGGATGCCCGCCCCGGCGGCCAGCGTCCGGGCCACCTGCGCGCCCGCGGCGGCATCGGCGAACAGCGGCAGCGGGCAGATCGACGACAGCTGCAGCGCGATGCGCCCGGACCACGCGTCCCTCAGGTCCTGTGCCACGCGCCAGGCCAGCGGCGCGTCGCCATGGACCCAGTCGAGGTGCGTGCGCACCGCCCGCGTGCCGTGCGCGTGTGCGGTGCGCAGCGAAAAATCCATGCGCCGCCGCAAGTCGGATTCGGTCCACGTCGCCCGGTCGGCGGCCGAGCACGCGATGGCCTGCTGCAGGGAGTTGCCGTTGTGCGCGAGGCGGGGGCCGGTCTGGCTTTTGTCGAGGTGCGTGTGGGCCTCGACCCACGCGCTGGTCACGACGCCGTCGCGCAGGTCGATGGCCGCGCTCGCATCGGCGGGGGCACAGGCTTCGATGGCCCGCACGCGTCCGCCCTCGATGCACAGATGCGCGCGGTGCAGCCCCGGTGCGGCCACGGGCAGCTTCGCGCGCGTGGCGGGGTCGAGCAGGCGCCCTGGAATGCGCGCGTGGAGCAGCCAGGCCGGCTGCGCCCCTGCCACCAGGGCGCCGGCCGGATCGGTCTTCACCACGCGGGCTCTGCGCTCAGCCACGCCAGGGGAAGCCGGTCGATCTCGTCCATCAGCGAGGCGAAGCGTTCCGCGACATGCGCGATCACGCGGTGCCCTTTGTCGGCGGTTGCGCGGGTCGCATCGCCGCAGGCGCCCATCGGATTCAGGTCCTGGGTCTGCCAGGCGATGAGCCCGTTGCCCGCGTCGTAGGCCAGTTGCTCGAAGGTGCGCACGGCCAGGCGTTCGCGCGACTCGAAGTTGCGCGCCTCTTCCATCTTCACGAGCGTCGGGTGCAGCGCCAGCAGGATGGAGGTTTCGAGGTCGCCGGCATGCAGGCCGAAGCGCAGTTCGTCGGCGTCGATCAGCCCTTCGGGCAACCCCAGCCCGTACCAGTTGACGCACACCACCAGCAGGTCGTGCTGCTGGCGCAGGTCGCGTGCCACGATGTCCATCACCGAGGTCTGTCCGCCGTGGCTGTTGAACAGCACCAGCTTGCGCACGCCGGCCGCGGCCACGCTGGCGCCGATCTCCATCCAGTTGGCGGCCAGCGTGGCGGCCGACAGCGTGAGCGTGCCGGGATAGCGCGCGTGCTCGTTGCTCTTGCCGATCGGCTGCGCGGGCAGGAACAGCACGGGCGACTCCGCCGGCAGCCGGGCGGCGCAGGCGTCGACCATGCCGTTGATGATGGCCGTGTCGACCGCCATCGGCAGGTGCGGCCCGTGCTGTTCGATCGCCCCGACCGGCAGCACGGCAATCAGCCTGGAACGGTCGAGCTGTGCGAAGTCGCGGCTCGTGTAGTGCGACCACTGGCGAAAGGGAAGGCGCATGGCGGGAGCGGTCATGGGGGACGGCGTTTCCATGGCGCTCAGGCGACCCGTGCGGCGACCGGCACGGGCGGTGCCACCGGCACGCTGCGCACCGCGATGCGTGCCAGGCTGCGGGCGGAGCGGACTTCGGTTTCACCGTGCTCGCGCAGCAGCGCCAGGATGCGCCGCCGCATCGCCAGCCCGGGGCGGTCGGTGTACATGTGCGCTTCTTCCTCCCGCGAGGCCGAGAGCGGCACATCGGGCTCGACGCCGGCCAGGATCACGATGTCTTCGTTCGTGATGCGGCGGTCCATCTCGATGCAGTCGGCGGCAGGGACCTGCGCCTCGGTGTCGTTGCGGTAGATCCACTGGCACAGCATCGAATGGTCGTCGTCGATCGGCGTGGCGTACGTCACCAGCGAATGGATCAGGCCGTTCGGATACCGGATGCGCGACTTGCGCATGAACGGCAGGTACCACTTGCTTTCCATGTGCCGCGTGGAGTCATGTCCCTCGTCCTTCACCACGCGCTTGATGTGCGCGTCCGAGTTGACCACCGGCAGGTCGCCGCGCAGCGTGATCCCCTCGTCGGTTTCTTCCATTTCCGTGTCGCGCGGGCGCGGGTCCTGCAGGTTGCCGAAGGTGCCCTTGTGCACGAAGCTGGTATGGGAGAAATCGAAGAAGTTCTCCATCAGCCGCAAGCCGGACGCCTTGCACGGCTCGTAGAACTCCTGGATGCAGCGAAAGCCTTCGGCGCCGTCTTCCTCGAGGTCCGGGATGCTGTTGAGCGGGTTCATGTCGAGGCACACCCACACATAGCCGTAGCGCACCTGCGTCGCGTAGCTGGACACACGGTAGGGGATGTCCTTCGCGTCCGGGTTCTGCGGAATCTTGACGCAGCGTCCGCTGCAGTCGTAGGCCCAGCCGTGGTACGCGCACACGATGTTGTCGTCTTCCACCCAGCCCAGCGAGAGGCGGGCGGTCCGGTGGCAGCAGCGGTCTTCCATTGCGGCGTAGCCGCCTTCGGCGCGCCGCCACAGCACGATGTCCTCGCCCAGCAGCTTGAAGGGCATGGGGCGGCCTTCGTCCAGCATCTGCGCGGGCATCACCGGGTACCAGAAGCGGCGAAACAGTTTTTGTTGAGTGACGAGCATTGTTGTTCTCCTTGGGTTATGGATAGATCTGCTTGATGAAGCTCAGGTCGAAGACCCGGCGGGTGTCCAGTCCGGGCGGCAGGGCCTTCGCCGTCACCATGGATTGGTAGAAGGCGTCGATGCGTTGCTCGGTCATGATTCCGATGCGCCCGCCGGCGGCGTCGCCCGCATCGAGCAGGCCGTGCTTGCGGATCTGTGCCATCGAGAACGCGATCTGTTCGTCCGTCATCTGCGGGTTGTTGGCCTTGATGAGCCGCGCCGCCGGTTCGGGGTTGCGCATGAACGCGTGCCAGCCGTCGATGGTGGCGCGCACGAAGTCGGCCACCACCTTCGGGTGGTCGCGCACCATGCGCTGGGAGGTGTCGATCGAGTACTGGTAGCTGCTCCAGTCGAAGTCGGCGAGCAGCATGCAGCTGAGGTCGAGCTTCTCGCGCCGGAAGTGGAACTCGTCGGTCGAGATGTAGCCTTGCTGGACCATCTTCGGGTTCTGCAGCAGCGGTCCGTAGCCCACGTCGAAGGGGCGCAACTGCGAGTCGTCAAGGCCGTACTTCGCCTTCAGCCACGGCCAGAAGCTGCCGCGCGCGGCCTGCGAGATGCGCAGCGGCGCGCCCTTGAGCTCGGCCGGGCTGCGGTAGGCGCCTGTGTGCATGACCAGGCACTGCGGATCGCGCTGGAAGATTGCGGCGACGCTGACCAGCGGAATGTTCTCGCGCGCCGCGTTCAGCGTGCGCATCGTCCAGCCGTTGCCGAAGTCGGCGCGGTCGGAAACCACCAGCTGCATGTTGTTGGTCTGCGGGCCGACCTGGGTGATCTTCACGTTCATCCCGGCCCTCTCGTAGATGCCTTCGGCGACGGCCGCGTAGTAGCCGCCGTGCTCGGCGGAGGCGAAGAAGCTCAGCGCGACGGTGACATCCCGCTTGGGGGGCGGCGAGGCCGTTTGCGCCCGCACCGCAGCTGACAGGGTGATCAGCAGGATGGCGCAAGTCGCCATGAGGGGCCGAAGGGAGCGAGAAGGCATGGGGACTCCTGTGGGGGTGAGGGAGGGATCGATGCGCGCCGCTGTGGACGCGGGCGTCATGGCTCGTGTCATTGCTCGCTGGTGGCCGTGCTCTCGTGCCAGGCGCCGAGCGCCCGGTTCGACACGAAGACCATGAGCGCGAAGAGCACGATGCCGGTCAGTGAGATGAGGAACAGCGCGGCGAACATGCGCGGCACCTTCAACTGCACGCCCGACTCCAGAATCATGAAAGCCAGACCGGACTGCGCGCCGCCCGTGCCGGCCACGAACTCCGCCACCACCGCCCCGATCAGCGCGAGGCCGCTGCTGATGCGCGCCCCCGCGAAGAAGTAGGGCAGCGCCGCTTTCACCTTGAGGCGCCGCAGCGTCTGCAGGCTGGAGGCCCGGTAGATCTGGAACAGGCTGACCAGGTTGGCCGGCACGGAGCGCAGGCCGAGCGTGGTGTTCGCGATGATGGGAAAGAGCGCCGTGATGGTGGCGATGGCGACGAGCGCAACGAAGGTGTTGCTGATCCAGATGATGACCAGCGGCGCGATGGCCACCACGGGCGTGACCTGCAGCACGACCATGTAGGGCATCACACCGTTCTCCAGCACGCGGCTTTGCGCGAGTGCGAACGAGACCGCCACACCGATCACCACCGCGGCGACGAAGGCCATGCAGGTCACCTTCAGCGTGAACATCAGCCCGGTGAGCAGCAGCGTGCGGTCTTTCACCAGCGCCTCCAGCACATCCAGGGGTCCCGGAAGAATGAACACGGGGATCTTCAGCAGGCTGACCAACCCCTGCCACAGCAGCAGCAGCGCGATGCCGATGCCGACGGCCGGCAGGCGGCTTTTCTTCCAGTCAATGCGCCGCATGCTTTTCTCCTCCGAGCCGGCTGGCCCGTTCGAGCGCTTCCGTCAGGCGCTCCATGTGCCGAAGGTAGTCGTGCGACACGCGAAAGGCCGGGCCGCGCGGATAGGCGCTGTCGATGCTCACCTCGTCGATCACGCGGCCGGGCCGCGCCGCCATCACGATCACGCGCGAGGACATGTAGACGGCCTCGTGCAGGCTGTGCGTCACGAACACGGTGGTCAGCCGGCGCTCGTGCCAGATGGTGAGCAGGTCGTCGTTGAGGCGGTTGCGCGTCATCTCGTCCAGCGCACCGAAGGGCTCGTCCATCAGCATCAGGTTGGGCTCCGTGACCAGCGCCCGCGCGATCGACACCCGCATCTGCATCCCGCCCGACAGTTCGCGCGGGTAGGCTTTCTTGAAACTCTCCAGGCCCACCAGCGCGAGCGCCTCGTCGACCTTCCGGTCGCGCGTCTTGCGGTCGAAGCGATTCATCAGCTCCAGCGGAAGGGCTACGTTCTCGCCGACGCGCGCCCAGGGCATGAGGGTCGCGTCCTGGAAGACGAAGGCCAGCCGCTGGTCTTCGCGTTCGAGCACGGGCGTGTCGCGCTGCCACCAGCGGATCGAGCCGCTGCTGACCTGGCCCAGGCCCGCCAACAGGCGAAGCAGCGTGCTCTTTCCGCAGCCCGAGGGACCGAGCAGGGTGACGAAGTCGCCGTCGTGGATGTCGAGCGAAGCGTCCGCGAGCGCCACGGTGCCGTTGGCGTAGCGCTTGTCGACAGCGACGACCTCGATCACCGGCGCCCGTTCGTGCGGCGCGTGTGCCACCGGTGGCACCTCATGCAGATGTGCGGCTTGTCTCACTCGGCTTGCTCCTTCAGCGTGGGATTCGACTTAGTATCCCGAGGCGCCTCCCCCACGTCCATGCAACAGCCGGATAGCACCTATGCAGCAAAAGAGAAACGACAGCGGCGAACTCAATTTCTATCTCTTGAAGTGCCTGGTGGCGCTGGTCGATCACTCGCATGTCTCGCGTGCTGGCGACGCACTCTCGATCAGCCAGCCGGCAATGAGCCGCGCCATGGCGCAGCTGCGCGAGGTGACCGCCGATCCGATCCTGGTGAAGGGCGGGAGCGGCCTCATCCCCACGGCCAAGGCCATCCAGTTGCGCGAATTCGCCGAGCGCATCCTGAAGGAGATGGACCAACTGCTCGGCAACGCCGTCGCCTTCGATCCGAATGCAACGCGCTACGCGTTCCGCGTCGTCGTCACGGACTATCTGGAGAGTGTGTTCATGGGGCCGCTGGTGCAGCGGCTGGGCGCGAGCTTTCCGAGCATCTCCGTCTCGGTGCGGCACCCGCTGCATCCGTCGCAGCTCAACAAGGTGCTTGAAGCGGGGGAGGTCGATTTCTGCATCGGCATGTTGCCGCCCAGCCTGCGCGACCTGCGCCACCGGCTGCTGTTTCGCGACCGCGTGGTGTGCCTGGCGCGCGAGGGGCATTGGGCCGACGGGAAGACGCTCACGACCGAGGCGTTCGCGGCGCTCGACCACATCGTGATCATGCCGACGGTGAACTGCTTTGGCGATACGGTCGATCAGGCGCTGGAGGCCAAAGGGCTGCGGCGCAACCGCCGCTTCGTCACGCCGAACTACCTCACCGTGCCGGAGCTCGTGGAGAAGTCGGACATGGTGGCGCTGCTGCCGATGTCGCTGGCGGTGCGCTTTCGCGAACGCTTCAGGCTTTGCGAACTGGCGACACCGCTGGAGGTGCCGGCCTACGACGTCTACCTTTACTGGCACGACCGGACGCACCAGCATCCGGCCCACCTGTGGTTTCGCGATCAGGCGATGCAGACACAGGCGCTACAGGTCCAGAACCAGCAGCGCGCTGCGTGAACGCGCGCTGCAGACGGCGACGTGGGTCTGCCTTTCTCTGGCGCTGAGGCACGAGTCTCCATGCACCGGGTCACCGTCGATGTAGCGCGTGACGCAGGTGCCGCACACGCCTTGTTCGCACGATGTCATCAGTGGCACACCGGCGCCTCGCAGCACCGAGAGAAGGGACTGATCGGCCGGCACGTGAAGGCGCTGCCCGCTCTGCGCGAGTTGTACGTCGAAGGGGGCGCTGTCGCGGGCCGGCTCGCGTGTGACGGGCGCGAAGTGCTCGCAATGCAGCGTCGCTTCAGGCCAGTCGCGTGCGGCCTGAGTCACGGCATTCATGAAGCCGGCCGGCCCGCACATGTAGAGTTGTGAACCCGCAGGCGGGCTGCCCAGCAGCGTACCGAGATCCAGTTTGGGGCCATGCGGTGCATCGAAATGCAAGCGCACCCGATGGGCCCAGGGGGCGGTGCGCAGGCGCTCGGAGAAGGCCAGGTGCGCCTGGCTTCGCACGAAGCAACACAGCTCGAAGTCCGTTTTCTGATTCCACAGCTGTTCGGCCATCGACAGCAGCGGCGTCATGCCGATGCCCCCGGCGAGCAGAAGGTGTCTGGCGTCCGGTGCATCGAGCCTGAAGTTGTTGCGGGGCCGGCTGATGCGCAGCCGGTCTCCCGGGGCGATGTGCGCGTGCATCCACGCGGAGCCGCCGCGCCCAGTGGCTTCCCGCTTGACGGCGATGCGGTAGTTCTGCCCGTCGGCAGCGTCGTTGCACAACGAATACTGGCGCAGGCCTATCTCGCCCGCTTGGACGTCCACGTGAGCACCTGGCTCGAACGACGGCAGCGGATCAGGGGTCGCGGAAACCAGCGTATAGCTTTTCACGTCTTCGCATTCCTGCTGGACATCGGCGACGAGAACTTCGATGCTTTTCATTTCTTCTCTGCTTTCTCTCCAACGCGGCTTGCAGGAGTGGTTCCAGTTTGTGAGCGGCGTGGTGCAGAGTCCATCTGTCTTCCGAATTTGCGCTATCCACGTGCGGAATGCGCCGGGTCGAGTCGCCCCCCTTCGGCGCTGGTGTCCAAGCTGTGTCGTTGTCGAAGCGCTCCCGAACCTTGCAGGCCCTGCCGCAGTCAACAACCCAGGACAGCTTCGGCGCAGCGCCGACCCAGGAGCGGGGCAAGGATCACGCCGGGGTGCGCGACCACGGCATACAAGCCGTCGATCTTTCCCACAGCGCCGCAAAGTGGCCTGCCGTCGGTGGTCATGGGACGTTGCACGGCGTTGATGGACAGAAGCGATGGCGCCGTCGCGGCCCCAAGCAGATGCGCAATGGCGTGGCCCGTTCGCGCGGCAAGGGCAGGAAGGCCGGCCTCGCCTTCTTCTGGACAGTCGGCAGCAGACACAAGGCCGCCTCCCAGGGCGGGGCGCAGCTCCATGTCCTGCGCGCAGATCAGGTGGCGAATGCCGTGCGCCTGCGCACCGAATCGAATCAACACGGCCGGCGATGCATGGACCGGAAGGTCGACGCCGACCGTCGCGGCCAGCGTGCGCGCGCCATGGCCGTTGGCGAGCACCGCCGTGTCGGCAGGCAGGGTCTGCCCTTCGATCACGACACCTGTGATCCGATGGCCTGCGGCTTCGATGGCTTGAACCGTTCCGTGGCGGATGCATGCCCCCGCAGCCTGCGCGCCTGCCAGCAGTTGGCGCGCGAAGGCGGCGGGCTCCAACGCGAAGTCGCCGGGCGCCCAGGCAGCGAGCGGGGGTGGCTCTGCAAGCAGCGGTTCCATTGCGGCGACCTGGGCGCGAGTGAGTCGCTCCATCCGCGTGCCGGCGGCTCGATGCTCGGCAATCATGGCGGCCGTTTCATCTTCCGTAGACCCCCAGAGCAGCGCGCCGCGCGCTGCGATCGGCAACGGGCCGAGTTCGCGCGCGAGACGGGCGAACGCCTCCAGTGCCTTCAACCGCTCGGCGAACGCTGTCGGGTTGTCGGAAGGCGTGCTTGCACTGGCGCCCACCCATCCGAAAGAGGAGGCGGTTGCAGAGGAGCGATCGTCGGGGGCGCGTTCAATCAATGTGACTGCGGCGCCTGCCCTGGACAGATGCCACGCGGCCGACGCACCCAGGATGCCGCCGCCCACCACGATGACCTTGCTTCTGTGTTTCACGGAAGGGGCGGGCTCGATGGCCGAGCCAGCACAGGCGCTTCATGCCGTGACGCCACTTCGGGCACGCCATCCAGCGTGGCCCGCGCCCTGGCAAAGCAATCCACGTCGGCCGGCAAGGCCACACCGCTTTGCGCAGAGCGGGTCCAGATGTGGCTCGTGAGTTCGACCGCGTTCGGATCGTCGTAGCACCCGCGCGAGATGGCACGCATGTCGGGCCAGCGTTCGAAGGTCAGGCCCATCGTCGTGCCGCACGAGGGGCAGAAATGAACGAAGACCTGCTTGTGGCTGCCATCCGAGTGATGTGCGTACTGCCGCAGTTCGCCGTCGTTGAACTGCACGGCGTCCATCGGAAAGAGGGACTCGGCGTAGAACGACGTGCCGGTCATGCGCTGGCAGAAGGTGCAATGGCAGGCGAACGTGCGCAGCGGCGGCTGGCTCGTGCTGAATCGGACCTTGCCGCAGAGGCAACCCCCTTCAAGTACAGCTGGCATACGGCACCCAAAAAGAGAGGATTCTGCCCCGGCAGTTCTTTGGGGTCGACGAGCGCGCGTAGAGCGCGCAGTGGCGCGATTCGGTCATCTGACCAACGACACAGAGCGGCAGCTTGCCGTCAGTGCTCCCTTCGTGCGTGGATCACGCGTCGTTGTGGGCGGCTACTGAATAGGACCAAACTAGATCAGTGGTCTTGGTAGTGCAGGACTTTTGAAGGGTAGCAATCAGCAGTCGAACGGCGAAGGATTGGCCGTACGAAAATTCCTTCATGACTTTCTCATCTTCGGACCAAGCATCATGGTGATGATTCCAGAACTCCAGTTTTGCCGCTCCATGGACGAACTTTGATCGGAGATCATAGAGATTGCCTACGACGTTCCGACGATCTTCCCAAGAGCCAAGCCAAATCTTGGACTTTTCTGAGAGTTGACGCCTCAAGTCCCCAACACCATCACAGTAGAAGGCTTCAAGCCCTTGCATGGCACGGAAGAGCACGTCGCCGTGACGTAGCCAAGTCAATCCAACAACGTGGCTGAAAGATGCGAGTGCTCGCTGAATGCGGGAAGTGGCTAGGCCGCACTCGAGCATTCCAACGGACTTCGCCCATCGGGCGACATCTTGAATAGCGATCTGTTCCAGTGGTGGCCAGGTTGGATCGCTAGGTTCAGGAAAGCTCAGTTCTCTATAAGTACCCTTGCTATGTATCGAGTAGGACGCGAGCCCTTCGGCGCTAGCTAAGCCAGCAAGACAGTCGATGTAACCTGGGGCGGACAGCTCAGACAAGAGTTGCAAATTCTCGACAACCCTAGATAGATCCATGGCAGCGCAGGCCGCGATAAATTCTGGCTCCAGGTCCGCGACCTTCTTGGAGTTGGCTTCTGCGAGAGAAGTCAGGTCTATCGAGATGTCTGCATCCAGCCTGACATACTCACAGAGCTTGGTGTTGGCCATGAAGCTTCGTTCTGCCATCCACTGAAGCACATCGTCCGGCGGATCTGCGAATTCAAAACCGCGCAATTCAACAGTACTGCTTAACGTACGGCAAGCAGTCTCAAGGCCGGACACCCAAGAGTCTCGAGCGACGGCGTACGCACACTGCCGTTCTGGATGGAAGATCGATGGAGTGCGGAGGGCGATCCAAGCTGTGGCTTGCGAGCTATGCATTTGCGACGCCTAACGTTTGGCATGAGCGGCAGGTACCCAGCGGTCCGGGACGACTGTCTGTTCGATGGAAAGGTTAGCCCCTACCCGCTCGCCCGTAGTGGGCAACGATGAATTCTGCCTGCAACTCATACTGGTCAAGGAGACGCAGTCAAAAGGAGGTCCTCAAAGGTACTCCTTCCTATCCAGCCCAAGTGTGCGCATGGGACGGTAGTGCGACCGGTGGGCGCTCAGGCCAGCCCGAGCTCCTTGGCCTCGGCTTCGTAGTTCGGGTACGACGCCTTCATCGTCGCGCCATTGAGGATCATCTCGGCCACCAGCGTGCGCGATGGCATCTCGTACACCTGGGTGCGTATCCACACGGACTCGGTGCGCGCGCTTTCGCTCAGCGCGATGATTTCGCGCTCGAGTTCGTAGTCCTGATCCACGAAGAGCGGGCCCTTGATCAGGCGAATCTCCTGCCCGGCGAACAGGCCCACCGCCGGCTTGCGCCCGCTCAGTTGGGCCTCGGCGCTGGTGGAGCCGAGCAGCACGCTGATCATCTCGGTCGGGATGATGGCCCGGCCCCAAGGCGAACCCTTGCCGCCTTCGGGCGTGTACCAGTCGCAGGGCTCGGTGATGACCTTGAGCTTGTCCGCCAACGTGAAGGGGTAGTGGTCGCCCATGTGCTGGTCGAAGCCCATGCGGATCTTCTCGACGACGGCGCCGCGCTGGCCCACGCGCAGGTCGCGGTTGATGACCAGTCCCTGGGCCGGGCGCAGCTTCGCGATGCGCTGGCGCAGCTCGTGCGGGTGCTGCGAGGCATCGCCGATCGATGCGGTGCCGGTCAGCACCGGCGTGCCGTCGGCCTTCTCGGCACGCAGGCGAACGAAGGTGGCGCCGGGTGCGGGCAGGTCGACAAAGGCACGCACCGATTCGCCCTCGACCACCATGTTCTGGTAATGAGCGCTGATGCAGCCGGTCTCGAACCAGGCCTGGCCGAACACGTGGAACAGCAGGGGATCGAACTGGCTGAAGTGCGTCGGCCCTTCGATCGGCCCGGCGCGCAAGCCCAGGTTTTCCGCCGTCGCGTCGTCATGGATCGATTTGTGGTCGTCGTAGGTCTGGTCGGCCAGCATCTGACGCGGCTGGCGCAGCGGGCCGCACAGGCCCAGGGCGGTGGTGGTGAAAGGCGAGGTCATGGGGGGAGGGCTCCGTGTAGCAGGCGGCAGGCGGCAGTCGAATTCGCGATGATGGCAAAGTCTGTGCGCCGCGCCTGTCGCCTAGGGAACGCCCGATGCGGCCGCGCAGGCCCACGCGGTCAGCGCACCACCATCGCCAGGAAAACCACGATCAGCAAAGCCAGGTAGACCTTGGCGTGGAGTCGGTCTGGAATGCGCCCGATCCACAGTGCGGCGACGCGAATGCCGATCCAGGAGCCCACCACGAGCGTGGCCGCCGCGCGCACGTCGACGTACCCCAGATGCCATGGCCCGAACGACGGCGTCGATGTGGTCGACAAGGCCACGTAGGTGGCCGTGCCCGCCAGCGCCACCGGCAGGGACAGCGGGTTGGCCATGGCCGTCGCGCGGCGCATCTCGATGCCGCGACGGCGCATGAGGGGCACCGTCATCACGCTGCCGCCGACCCCGAGGAATGCGGCGATGCCGCCGATCACCAGCCCCGACAGCGTCGTGGCCGTGGCAGAGGGCGCTGTCTTGGGCGCCGCAGCCGGCGAAAGAAAACCGGGCCGGAGCCAGCAGTCCCCGATGGTCAGCGCGAGGTACGCCGCAAATGCCCAGCGCAGCCATTCCCCATGCACCGCGGTGGCGGCCAGCGCACCCAGCACCGCACCGGCACCCAGGGTGCCCAGCAGCGGGCGGACTTGCGACCAGTCCAGCGTCCCTGCACGCTGATGACGCCAGGTCGCCAGCAGCGCGCCGAAGATCATCACGCACGTGGAGGTGGCGACGGCGATCTGCATGGCCGACTGCCCGATGGCGCTGTCAGGCGCGTTCAGCTGGGACAAGAGCTGGTACAGCAACGGGACCACGACGAACCCACCGCCGAAACCGAACAGCACAGTGGTGACGCCCGTCAGGCATCCACACACCACCAACAACAGATACAACGACACGAGCAACTCCATCGACACAGAAAGAAGCCTCGAGGCTAGAGCGGGGCGGCTTGGCGCGCGTGCGCGCTTCGGTCAACAATATTTGCGTTCCGGCCAACCCACCGATTCGCTGTGCGCAACCAGTCCCTCGACGCCCTCGACCTCACGCCGCGTGCCGTTCTGGCCATCGGCACCGACTACGCGCCGGGCACCGTGCTCGAAATGCACAGCCATCGCCGCGCCCAGTTTCTCTATGGCGCGACCGGGCTGATGGAGGTGGGCACGGACGATGGCGCGTGGGTCGTTCCGCCTCACAGCGGCGTCTGGATTCCCGCCGGCAAGCCGCACCGGGTGAAGATGGTGGGCGTCAGCACCCGCAGCCTCTACATCGAGCCCGCAGCGGCACCGCGCGAGGGTTCGCTGTGCGAAGTGCTGGCGGTGTCGCCCTTGCTGCGGCAGCTGCTGATCGAGGCCATCGACGTGCCGGCGCTGTATGACGAGCGGGGCCGCGATGGCTTGTTGATGTCCCTGGTGCTGCAGGAGGTGCGCCGTGCGGCTGCATTGCCCTTCTTTGCGCCGCTGCCCAGCGATCCACGCCTGGCGGCGTTGTGCATCGCGTTCCTGCACCAGCCCGACGTGCGCACGCCTCCGCTCGCCTGGGCACGGCAGCTGCACCAGAGCGAACGCACGTTCAGCCGGTTCTTTCGCTTGCACACGGGCATGACGTTCGCCGAATGGCGCAGCCAGGCCTGCCTGCTTTCGGCCATGGCCCAGTTGGCCACGGGCCAGTCGGTGACCACCGTGGCGCTTCAGCTGGGCTACGACAGCCCGGGGGCCTTCTCGACGATGTTCCGAAAGCGGCTCGGGCAGAAGCCGTCGGCGTTCATGGCGACGTGACGTGCCTCATGGGGCGCCGGGCGGTCGCCCGCCTCATTGCGCCTCGACGCCCAGGTCGCGCATCCGCCGGGTGATGACGTTGAACTCTTCCTTGTACGACGCCGCGAACTGCTCGGGCGTGCTGTTCATCATCTCGAAGCCACGGCTCACGAACAGCTGGCTGACGTCGGGCGAGCCGACGATGGCGCGCACCTCGCGGGCCAGCTTGTCGACGATGGGCTGCGGCGTCTTCGCCGGTGCCAGCAGCCCGACCCAGACGTTGGTGTCGTAGAGCGGGTCCTTGAAGCCCAGTTCGCTCATGGTCGGGACCTGCGGGAGCGTGGTGGAACGCTGGCGCCCCAGCACGGCCAGCGGCACGACCTTGCCCGTCGGCACATGCTGCATGGCGCTGGGCACCGACGACAGGCCGAGGTCGATGGTGCCCGACAGCAGGTCGGTCACCACGGGCCCTTCGCCGCGTTGCGGCACATGGACCATGCCGGCACTCAGTCCGCGGTTGAGGCTCTCACCGGCCAGATGGCCCAGCCCGCCGACGCCCCAGGACCCGTAGCTCAGTTTCACGCCCTTGGCCACCTTGGCCTTCAGGTCTTCGATGCTCTTGATGCCGGTGCCGGGGTGCGTGGAAATCAGCGCCGGGCTGCGCACCACCTGCGTGACGCCGACGAAGTCCTTCTGCGGGTCGTAGGCCAGGGTCTTGAACAGCGCCGTGTTGTTGATCTGCGAATCGGTGATGGTCATCAGCAGCGTGTAGCCGTCGGGCTTGGCGCGGCCGACTTCGCCGGCGCCGATGGCGCCCGCCGCGCCCGCCTTGTTGTCCACCACCACGGGTTGCCCCATCGATTTCGAGAGGCGGTCGCCGAGGGTGCGCGCCACGAAGTCGGTCGCGCCGCCGGCCGCGTAGGGCACGACGAGGCGGATCGGCCGCGAGGGGTAGCTTTCCTGCGCGGCGATGGGCAGCGCCAGCGTGATCGCTGCGCAGGCGGCCGTCATTTTTCTGAACATGGTTGTCTCCAGTGGTGGGGTTGAGTTGTCTGCTTGTTATTGGGGGGCGTCAGAGATCGAGAACGAGCACGGCGCTGCGTGCGCGGGACACGCAGGGCAGGATGCAGGTGTGGCGGTCGCGCTCCTCGTCGCTGAGCACGAAGTCGCGGTGCTCGGCCTCGCCTTCGAGCAGCGGCACCTCGCAGCTGCGGCACATGCCTTCGCGGCACGAGAAGGGAACGCTGACGTTCGCACCTTCCAGTGCATCGAGCAGGCTCTGCTGCGGTGCGACCTCGATCCGCTGGCCGCTGCGATGCAGCACCACGGTGAAGCTGCCGGCCGGTGCCACGGGCGCGGCGTGTTCCGGCGGCGCGAAGCGTTCGAAATGGGTGGCCGCCTTGTCGATGCCGACAACGCCTGCGGCTGTGCCGACCGCGTTCATCAACCCTTCCGGGCCGCAGCAGTAGACGTGCGCGCCCGGGGCTGCACGGCGCAGCCAGCCCGCCAGATCGGGCGGCGTGCCTGCCGCTTCCTGGTCCACGTGCAGTTGCACGCGGTCAGGGTGGCGCGCCAGCGTCCACGCATAGGCGGCACGGGCCCGCGTGCGCACGCAGTACAGCAGCTTCCAGGGCCTGGCGTGGGCCTCGCACCAGAGGATCATGCTCAGGAGGGGCGTGATGCCGATGCCGCCGGCCACGAACACATGCTCGGTGGCGGCCGGGTCGATGCGGAACAGCGCGCGCGGCGCGCCCACCTCGAGCACATCGCCCACGGCAAGGCGCTGGTGAACGAAGGCCGAGCCGCCGCGCGAGGCTGGCGCCAGGCCCACGCCGAGCACGTAGCGGTGGCGCTCCAGCGGCGAGTTGGCCAGCGAATACTGTCGGCGGATGTCGCCGGGCAGCAGCAGGTCCACATGGGCGCCCGCGGTGAAGGGCGGCAGCACGGCGCCGTCCTGCGCACGCAACTCCAGGCCGAGCACATCCTGCGCCTCATGCGTGAGGCGGGTGACGAGGAGCTTCATGGCTCAGGCCCGGGCGGGTTCGGGCGCTGCTGTGGCGGCGGGGCGGCCCGCAGCTTCTTCGAGCGCTTCTTCTTCCAGCCGGCGCGAGACTATCCAGCGGAACTGGTTCAGCGCGGCGTCGATGCCGAAGGCCATCATCTTGAAGCCGGGCGCCAGCGCCAGGCTCTGTTGCTGCGCGGTGATGATGTCGCGGTCTTCGTCGAAGGCGTCCACCACGGCCTGGTGGATCGAGTGCGTGACTTCGGGTTGGTCGATGGCGAAGTTGTGGGGATGCGCGAAGAAGTAGTGGGTGGAGTTTTCCGTCTCGGGCGTGATGGCCTGGCAGCCGCGAAACTCGATCGCGCCTTCGCGATTGCCTTCGGCGGCGCCTTGGCCGGTGGGCGCCATGCCGGAGTCCATCAGCAGGATGGCGGGGAGGGTGAAGTTGTAGATGTTCCACCGGTCGACCCTGCTGCCCCAGTCCTTCACCGCCTGGGCGAACGGCGGCGGCTCGGTGTCGAGGGCCCAGCGGGTGATGCGCACGCCGTGGTCGATGCGTTCGACCTTGGGCTGGGCGGCGGCGTAGTCCGCACTGCCGCCCAGCGTGGTCGGGTGCACGAAGGGCAGGTGGGAAAAGTCCAGCAGGTTGTCGCAGATCAGCAGGTAGTTGACGTCGTAGTGGATGTAGCCGTCCAGGCTGCGCCAGTGCGGGTCGTCCAGCCAGGGCGTGTCGGGAATCAGCGCCGGGTCGGCCTTGTCGGGGGCGCCCATCCAGATCCAGACCCAGCGGTGGCGCTGCACCACGGGAAAGGTGCGCACTCGGGCCTGGATGGGAATGCGCTTCTGGGCCGGCGCCTCGATGCACTGGCCCGAGGCGTCGAACTTCAGGCCGTGGTACATGCAGCGCACGCAGTTGCCTTCCCGCCGCCCCACCGACAGGGGGGCGCCGCGGTGGCAGCAGCGGTCTTCCATGGCGACGATCTCGCCGTCGTCCTTGCGGTACATGAGAACGGGCACGCCGATGATGGTGCGGGCGAACAGGCCCTGCGGCGTGAGCTCGTTGTCCCAGGCAGCCACGTACCAGGTGTTTTTGATGAACATGGGGCGTCTCCTTTGTTGTTCGCCGCGTTCGGGTCACGGCATGGGCACAGCGTAGGGCGAGGGTTCTCATGTATCAACGTCATGCCAGTCATTCCTAGAATGCGCCGCATGCATGCGGAAAACCTCGACCTGAACCTGCTGGCGGTCTTCGACGCGATGTTTCGCGAGGCCAATGTCACCAAGGCCGCGCAAGGCCTCGGGCTGACGCAGAGCGCGATGAGCCACGCGCTCAACCGGCTGCGTGCTTTTTTCGACGACCCCTTGTTCGTCAAGGTCGGCAGCCGCATGGCACCCACGCGCAAGGCCGAGGGCATGCGCGCCGCGGTGGTCGAGGTGATGGCCACCGTGCGCCAGCAGATCCTGGCCGGCGCCCGCTTCGAGCCTGCGCTGGCGCAGCGCATCTTCACCCTGTGCCTGACCGACATGGGCGAGCTGGTGTTCCTGCCCCCGCTGCTCGAGCGCTTCAAGAAGGAGGCGCCCGGCTGCTCGCTGCGCACGCTGCAGGTGCCGCTCGAGCAGGTCGAAGGGCTGCTTGCGTCGGGCGAGGCCGACCTGGCGGTGGGGTCCATCCGTGCGGCGCCCGAAGGGCTGTTTCATCAGCGCCTGTTCCTGCACCCCATCGTGACCATCGCCAGCACGCGGAACAAGGACATCGGCGCCACCCTCACGCGCGAGCGCTTCGAAGCGATGCGGCACATCGTGGTCTCGCTCACCGGCCATCTGGCGGAGAGCTACGACAAGGTGCTGGAAGACCAGGGCATCCGCCGCACCGTGGCCGTGACGACGCCCCATTTCCTGATGGTTCCGCTGCTGATGGACCAGCATCCGGATCTGCTCGCGACCGTGCCGCGCGAGCTGGGGGAGGTCTTCGCCCGCATGGGCACGGTGCGCATCTTCGAGCCGCCGGTGCCCGTGCCCGAGTTTCAACTCAACCAGCACTGGCATCCGCGCTTTCATCACGACCCGGCCGTGGTTTGGCTGCGCGATGTGATGAAACATACCTTCGAGCACTACCCGCACATCACCACGCAGGCCGCACCCCCGGCCAGGAAGAGGGTGCGAACCCCGTCGCGTTGACGCTCGCGGCGGCATCGGCTTTTTCTCCACCGCGAACCTCATCCAAAACCAGTTTCCCCGCGTACAGGTGCCTGTGGCACGCTTCCCGGCGTGCCTTTGCCGAGGAGCACACCGTCATGCCGCAGGACATCGCATTCGCCATCCGCTGGGTCGAACGGGGCCTGGTGCCCGACGCCGTGGTGCGCCGGGGCATCCGCCGCCTGCTGCGCGAGCGGCTGACCGAGCTGCACGCCGGCAACGCGCTGGCAGCGGCCGAGCTGACGCAGGACTTCGTTGCCGGCATGGGCGCGGCGCACCTGGCGCCGCTGCCCGAGAAGGCCAACGAACAGCACTACGAGGTGCCGGCCGCCTTCTTCGGCGAGGTGCTGGGCCAGCACCGCAAGTACAGCAGCTGCTACTGGCCCGAGGGCACGCGCACGCTCGAAGAGGCCGAGGCCGCCGCACTGGCCGCGACCTGCGAGCGCGCCGGGCTGGCCAACGGGCAGGACGTGCTGGAGCTGGGCTGCGGCTGGGGCTCGCTCACGTTGTGGATGGCCGAGCGCTACCCGGGAAGCCGGATCACGGCGCTGTCGAATTCGCAGTCGCAGCGCGCCTACATCGAGGCGCAGGCGGCTCGGCGCGGGCTGGGCAACGTGCGGGTGCTCACGCAGGACATCAACCGCTTCGACACCGACCAGCGCTTCGACCGCGTGGTGTCGGTCGAGATGTTCGAGCACCTGCGCAACTGGCCGCAGGCCTTTGCCAACGTGGCGCGCTGGTTGCGACCGCAGGGGCGCTTCTTCATGCACGTGTTCGCGCACCGCGAGGCGCCGTACCCCTTCGAGGTGCGCGACGCGAGCGACTGGATGAGCCGCTACTTTTTCTCGGGCGGCATGATGCCCAGCGACGACCTCGCGCTGTACTGCCAGGACGACCTGCGCCTGCTGCGCCGCTGGCGCTGGGCCGGCAACCACTACCAGCGCACGGCCGAGGCCTGGCTGCGCAACATGGACGAGCGGCGCGAGGCGCTGCGTCCGCTGTTCCAGGCCACCTACGGCGCCGACGCCGGCCTGTGGTGGACGCGCTGGCGGCTGTTCTTCATGTCGGTGGCGGAGCTCTTCGGCTTCGAGCAGGGGCAGCGCTGGTGGGTGAGCCACTACCTGTTCGAGCCGCGTCGCGCATGAGCACGCTGCAGATCGCGCTTGCGGGGCTCGGCTGGACCGCTGTGCTGGCCCTGCTGACGTGGCTTGTCAGCCTGGCGCGGCGCGATGCGAGCCTGGTCGACCGCGTGTGGTCCATCTGCATCGCGGGCGCGGGCTTCGTGTACCTGGCGCTGCTGCCGTCGACCGGTGCGCGCGGGTGGTGGATGGCGGTGCTCGCGGGGGCGTGGGCATTGCGGCTGGGCGTGTTCATCACGTGGCGCAACTGGGGCCACGGCGAAGACCGCCGCTACCAGGCGATCCGCGAACGCAACGCGCCGCACTTCGGATGGAAGAGCCTGTACCTCGTGTTCGGGTTGCAGGCGGTGCTGGCGTGGGTCGTGTCGGCGCCGCTGTTCGTGGGCATGGCGGCGGTGCCCACGTCGCTGGGTTGGCTGGACATGGCGGGCATCGCGCTGGCGTTGTGCGGCATGGGCTTCGAGGCCGTGGCCGATGCGCAGATGGCGCGCTTTCGTGCCGACCCCGCCAACCGGGGGCAGGTGATGGACCGCGGGCTCTGGCGCCACAGCCGGCACCCGAACTACTTCGGCGAGGCCTGCGTCTGGTGGGGGCTGTGGCTGATCGCGATGGCCGGCGCGGGCTGGGGTGGGGCATGGAGCGCGGTGTCGCCGGTGCTCATGACCTGGCTGCTGCTGCGCGTGTCGGGCGTGCGGATGCTCGAGGCCGACATCGGCGAGCGGCGGCCCGCGTACCGCGACTACATCGCGCGCACGCCGGCCTTCGTGCCGGGGCCGCGGCGGCGGTCCGTCGACCAGAAGGCGTGAGCGGCGCCGCTCTTTCTTTTGCTTGTTTGCGCGCCCGCGCACTGTTACAAAGAGCGTCTCCATGCGCTCGCCCACCTTCTTTTCCGTTTCATTGCTCTGGCTCGTCGTGGCCGCAACGGCCGCGCAGGCGGAGGTGGTGCGCTGCACCGACGCCGACGGCCGCATCGTCTACACCGACGGCACCTGCCCGTCGGGCACCAGGCAGTCGCGGCAGCTGCGGATCGACGAGCCGCCGCCCGCACCGCCGCGTGCCCCCAGCGAGGAAGCCGAGCCTCGCCGGCCGGACTACGCGGCACCGTCCGCACCGCCATCGCAGCCCACGCCCTCGGGGCCGGCGATCATTCCGCGCTACCCGGTGGGCGAGGCGCCCGCGGTCGATCCGGCACCGACCTACATCTGGGGCGGCGATCCGTACTACGGCCCGCCGCGCCCCGGGTATCACCCCCGGCCGCCGCGTCCACCGCACGACCCCGGGCCGCCGCCCGGCCAGCGGCCTTGCAATCTCGCGGGCATCAAGCGCAGCAACTGCTGAGCGCGTTCGTCGCCTTTGCCTTTTTCTTCATGACCGTTGCTGCGCCCGAGCGCCTTCCCCCGTGGGTCGTCCATTGCGACGGCAGTGCCATGCCGAACCCCGGACGCATGGGCGTCGGCGTCGTCATCACCCAACCCGACGGCACCCGCCACACCTTCTCGCAGGCCACGCACACCACGGGCTGCAACAACGAAGCCGAGCTGCGGGCGCTGACGCTCGCACTGCGCGAACTGCAGGCGCGCGGCGCCACGGCCGTGCAGGCCTACAGCGACAACAGCACGCTGGTGGAGCAGTTGAGCGGCGGGGCCGACGTGCGGCCGATCGTGCGCATGGCGCCGCTGTTCGACGAGGCGCGCACGCTGCTGCAGGGCTTCGACGAAGCGCACGTGCAATGGATTCCGCGCCACCGCAACGCCGAGGCCGACGCGCTTGCGCGGGCCGCGCTGGGCTTCGGGCCGAAGCCGCCCGCCAAGGCCTGGAAGAAGCGGCGGTAGACGCTGCGAAGCGGGGAGGGCGGCAGGTTCTATCATTCGGGTCGATTCAGAAACCCGTTTCCCCATGACCGAAGAAGCCACCTCCAAGCCCGCATTGCCCGATCACCTCTCGACCGATCCGCGCAGCCCGCACCACATTCCCGCCATTTTCGAGCACCCCATCGGCATCCGCTTCAACGGCAAGGACCGCCTGGACGTCGAGGAATACTGCATCAGCGAAGGCTGGATCAAGGTGCCCGCCGGCCGCACGCTGGACCGCAAGGGCTATCCGCTGCTGATCAAGCTCAAGGGCGCTGTCGAGGTGTACTACCGCGATTGATGGCTGGCGGCGCATCGCCGCCGTTCCTGCTTCTCTTCTCTTTCTTTCAACGCCACTGCAGCAGCAGCGACCACGGCTGCCGGCTCATGTGGCGATCGACGCACGCCACGCCGTCCGTCGTGCAGCCTTCGGGCAGGTAGCTCGGGTCCAGCAGCCGCGTACCGGGCGCGAAGGCCAGGCGCCGCCACGTGACCGACTGCAGCACGTTGCCACCCACGGTGTCGAAGCCCGCATCGTCCACGTTCACCACCACATCGCAGTGCATCGGCAACGGCGCGCCGCCCGTGGGGCGTCCGGCCAGCACCTCTCCGATCTTGTCGAAACTGTCGAGCGCAGCACCGCTTGCGCCGCGCGCCTGGCAGACCAGGTCGCCCGGGCGCGGCGGCGTGCGCATCAGGTCGCAGGCGCGCAGGGCCTGTGGTGTCGCGCGGCCCGCGGCCTCGTCGAGGCCGGCCTGCCATGCGGCGCCCGCGTAGTCGACGTGGGCCTCGGAAAAGACGAACTCGTCGGCGCCGAGACCGGCCTCGCGTGCGACCCAGCTGATGAATGCGGCGGACCAGGGCGTGTCGATCACCGCGACACGTTGCAGGGCCACCTCGAGGGCGCGCTGGTCCGACGTGTCCAGTCCCTGGTCGGGGCCGACGCCCAGGCCCTGCAGGCGCGCGGTGCTCGCCTGGTTCAGCGCCTCGGTCAACAGCGTGCGGTCGGCCGCGCGCAGGGCGCCGAAGCGCACGAGGTACGGCAGCCGTTCGTTCGGCGGATCGACCGCGCGCCAGTAGCGCAGCACGCGTTGCCATGCGGGCAGCGCACCGGGCGCATGGCGCGTGTCTTCCGCTTCCGAATCGCCGGACGCGGTGAGCCGGCCTTCGGCATCCATCGTCTGGCCGCCGAAGGCCGAATGTTCCTGCCGGGCCAGCGCCGCCATCGCAAGGGCGCGCGGCGGTGGCGGGATGTGCGAGGCCGTGGCAAGGCAGCCGGCGGCGGCCGTTGCGAAGGCCGGCATTGCCGTCAACGCCAGGGCAGCGAACAGCATGCGCGCGGCGTGGCGGGGCGCTTGTCTGTGAGTGGAGGAGGGCGGTGGCGGCATGTGAGGCGAGCATAGCGGGGGCGTTCGCGCAGCAAGCCAAGCAGAATGCGGGCTGCGCACCCTGAAGCGCCGGGTCGTCCGGTGCAGGCGCCCCCACGGTGAAGCTCAAGAAGATCCTGCTCCGCACCCTCGGTGTCATCGCCGGCCTTGCCATCGTGGGCTATGCCGCATTCCAGTGGAGCCCGTGGCCCTCGGTGCTGATGATCCGCTACGCCTTCGGCAAGGGATCGGACGCCGCATCGCAGTCGCTGCAAAAGCATGTGCCGCCCGGCATCTCGGCGGTGCTGGACCAGCCCTACGACGAAGCCGACCCGGATGCCTACCTCGACGTGTTCCGTCCGGCCTCGGCGGGCACCCGGCCATTGCCCACCATCGTGTGGGTGCACGGCGGCGCCTGGGTCTCGGGCCACCGGCGCGACGTGGCCAACTACGCGCGCGTGCTGGCGGGGCAGGGCTTCACCGTGGTGGCGGTCGGCTATTCGATCGCGCCCGGGGAAGGCTATCCAGTCCCCGTGCGGCAGGTGAATACGGCGCTGGGGTATCTCGTGCGCGAGGCGGCGAGGTTGGGCGTGGACCCGGCGCGGCTCGTGCTGGCCGGTGACTCTGCGGGGGCGCACATCGTCGCGCAGGTCGCAAACGCGGGGGCCGTGCCGGGCTACGCGAAAGCCGTGGGCCTCACGCCCGTCATCGCACGCGAGCAGCTGCGCGGCATGTTGTTGCATTGCGGCGCGTACGACGCGGCGCAGGCCAAGCTCGACGGCGCGTTCGGCGGCTTCCTTCGGACCGTGTTCTGGTCGTACAGCGGCAGCAAGGATTTCCAGAATGCGCCGGCCTTCGAGACCGCGTCGGTGCGCCGTTATGTGACCGGGGCTTTTCCGCCGTCGTTCATCACCGCGGGCAACGGCGATCCGCTCGAAGGGCAGTCGCGGTCGATGGCGCAGACGCTGGCCGCGAAGGGCGTGCAGGTCGACAGCCTGTTCTTCCCCGCCGATCAGACGCCGGCGTTGCCGCACGAGTACCAGTTCAACCTCGACGATGCGTCGGGGCGGCTTGCCTTGGAGCGCTCGCTGCAGTTTCTTCGGCGCGTCACGGCGCCGTAGCTGCATCAGCCCTGGGGCTTGCTCGGCAGGTCGCCTTCGCGCAGCTTGCGGCCGACCCACATCAGGCCGGTGGCGTAGTCGGCGCTGCCGACCTGGACGCCGCCTACAGTGCGCAGTGCGCCGGTGCCGTCATCGGTGGCCGGGCCTTCGCCCGTGAGGTCGCCGGGGACCAGCAGGCGGCCGTCTTTCAGGAAGTCGGCAATGCGCAACTGGCGCATGCCGCGGCCCCAATGCCAGTGCTGCTTGAGGTCGAAGGATGTCGGCGATGGCGCAGGTTTGGATTTCTTCACGGGATGTCGGGGAGAGGCTTGCGAAAGGTCGCGTCGGCGCGATCAAACGTACAAGTGAACGCACCATGAAAAAAGCCTGCTACCTTGTGGGTAGCAGGCTTTCCAGCGTTGCCGCGATGTTGGTTGGTGGGCCCTGAGTGACTCGAACACTCGACCTACGGATTAAGAGTCCGCTGCTCTACCAACTGAGCTAAGAGCCCTTGCTTTGAAAACCGTTAGTGTTTTCTGGCAAGACCACGAGTATATACCAATCTTTTTGGGACTTCAAAAAATTTCTGCACATTTGTACGAGAGCGTTAGGATGCGCGACCTTCGGGGCCCGACCCCACCCCCTATCCGAGGAGTTTTCGATGAGCGATGCAAGCAACACGCCCCATGTACTGATCACCGGCGCCGCGGGCGCGCTGGGCCGGGCCGTGGCCCAGCACTTTCTTGACCAGGGCGCGCGGCTCGCGCTGGTCGATCACCACGCCGGTCGCCTGGCCGAAGTCTTCCCGGGCCTGGACAACTCGCAGCACCTGCTGCTCGCCGGCGACGTGACCTCGGCGCCCGACATGGCCGCGCTCACCGGCCAGGTGCTGCAGGCCTTCGGCCGCGTCGATGCGCTGGTGCACATTGCCGGCGGCTTCGAGATGGGCGAGGCGACGCACGCGCTCTCGCGCGCGAGCTGGGACCGGATGATGAACCTCAACGCCTGGTCGTTCGTCGCCGTGACGCAGGCCGTGCTGCCCTCGATGATCGAGCGCCGCGCGGGCCGCATCATCGCGGTGACGGCCAAGGTGGCGGCGCGCGGCCTGCCGGCGATGGCGGCGTACATCGCGTCGAAGAGCGCGCTGCAGCGGCTGGTGGAGTCGATGGCGGCCGAGGCCGCGCCGCACGGCGTGAACATCAACAGCGTGGCGCCCAGCGTGCTCGACACGCCGGCCAACCGCCAGGCGATGCCCGATGCGAACCCGGCCGAGTGGGTGTCCACCTCGGTCGCGGCGCAGACCATCGGCTTCCTGGCATCGCCGGGCGCCGCGGCGCTGCACGGCCAGCATCTGACGCTCGACGCCTGACATTTCCCGTCGGCAACGCACAGCTGCAAACGAAAAAGGCCTTGGCGATTGCCAAGGCCTTTTTGCTGGGTCGGTTGGTGGAGAGGATGAGGATCGAACTCACGACCTCCGCATTGCGAACGCGGCGCTCTCCCAGCTGAGCTACCCCCCCAACACAGCTCGGATTTTATCGAGCTGCGCCTTTCCATGCACGCTGTCGTGCCAAGATGCCGGCTGGAAAAACTAGGAGCAAGCACCGCATGGAAGCGCACGATCCCGCCTGGCTGGAAGGCATGTACAACAACCTGGCGCGGGTGAAGGACCACCCCGCGTACTTCGCGCGCTGGGGGCGCGATTCCGCCGCGGCGCGCGACACCCTGCCGTGCCGCATCGATGTGCCCTACGGCACCGGCCCGAGCGAAACGCTCGACGTCTTCCCGGCGCCCGTGCCCGATGCGCCGGTGCTGGTCTTCATCCACGGCGGCTACTGGCGCGCCATGGACAAGAAGGACCACTCGTTCATCAGCCCCGCCTTCCACGACCGCGGCATCTGCGTGGTGCAGCCCAACTACGCGCTGTGCCCGGGCCCGGTCGACCAGCCGGTGACGGTGCCCAGCATCCTGCTGCAGATGGTGCGGGCGCTCGAATGGACGTGGCGCCACGTGGCGGCGCATGGCGGCGACCCGTCGCGCATCACCGTCGCCGGGCATTCGGCCGGCGGCCACATGGCGGCGGCGTTGCTGGCCTGCGACTGGAAGGCGGTGGCGCCCGACCTGCCCGCGCAACTCGTGCGCAATGCGTTGTCGGTGTCGGGCTTGTTCGACCTGCGGCCGTTGCAGCGCACGCCGTTCCTCAAGCACACGCTGAAGCTCACCGATGCCGACGCGCGGCGTGCGAGCCCGGCGCTGTGGCCTGCGCCGGCGCGCGGCCAGCTCTATGCGGCGGTAGGGGGCAACGAGAGCGCCGAGTTCCTGCGCCACAACGCGATGATCCGCGAGGCCTGGGGTCGACACACCGTGCCGGTGTGCGAGGTGCTGCCGGGGCTGGACCACTTCGGCGTGGTCGATGCGCTGGCCGATCCGGCCCACGCGCTGCACCGCTACGCGGTGCAACTGCTCGAGGCCTGAAAGAAAAGAGACGGGCGGACAGGCCGCCCGTCGTACTCACATCAGCAGGTGTTCGCCGGCGTTGTCGCCGCCCAGCGTGACGTAGTTGACCTTGCGGATGTCCATCAGCGTGCGGCCGCCCGCGTAGCTGATCGAGCTCTGCACGTCCTGCTCCATCTCGACCAGCGTGTCGGCCAGCTTGCCCTTGATGGGCTCGAGGATGCGCTTGCCTTCGACGTGCTTGTACTCGCCCTTGTTGAAGTCGCTGGCCGAGCCGTAGTACTCCTTGAAGAGCGTGCCGTCGACGTCGACCGTCTTGCCTGGCGACTCTTCGTGGCCCGCGAACAGCGAGCCGATCATGACCATCGACGCGCCGAAGCGGATGCTCTTGGCGATGTCGCCGTGGTCGCGGATGCCGCCGTCGGCAATGATCGGCTTGGTGGCCACGCGCGCGCACCACTTGAGCGCCGACAGCTGCCAGCCGCCCGTGCCGAAACCGGTCTTGAGCTTGGTGATGCAGACCTTGCCTGGGCCGATGCCGACCTTGGTCGCGTCGGCGCCCCAGTTCTCCAGGTCGATCACGGCTTCGGGCGTGCCGACATTGCCGGCGATCACGAACGACCTGGGCAGCTTGGCCTTGAGGTAGCCGATCATGTTCTTCACGCTGTCGGCATGGCCGTGGGCGATGTCGATCGTGATGTATTCGGGCACGAGGCCCTGGGCGACCATCTGGTCGACCGTGTCGTAGTCGGGCTTCTTCACGCCCAGCGAGATCGAGGCGAACACGCCCTTGCCCTGCATGTCCTTCACGAACTGGATGTTGTCCAGGTCGAAGCGGTGCATCACGTAGAAGTAACCGTTCTGCGCGAGCCACAGGCAGATCGACTCGTCGACCACCGTTTTCATGTTGGCAGGCACCACCGGCAGGCGGAAGGTGCGCTCGCCCAGCGTGACGCTGGCGTCGCATTCCGAGCGGCTTTCCACGCGGCATTTGCGCGGCAGCAGAAGGATGTTGTCGTAATCGAAGATTTGCATGACCAGGCTCCAGAAAGGAATCGTTGAGTGGAACGAATGAGCGCTTGGTCCGGCCGGTTCTCGTGGTCGCGTCATGAAAATGACGGCCAAAAAAAACCGGACGCAAGAAACTTGGGCCCGGTGATTGATTTTACGGCCATGGCGGTGATGCGCAAGTTGCCGGGTCGTATTGACCCTATGGGTTGCTGCGTATACCCGACGACCGTGGTGCGGTTCTTCGTCAGAACCGGTAGCCGATGCCCACGCCGAACAGCCACGGGTCGACCTTCACGGTCGACAGCTGCACGCCGGCCATGTTCACGGCGCTGCGGATGCGCAGCTTTTTCACGTCGAGGTTGAGGTAGGTGTTCTTCGCCACCTCGATGTCGACGCCGGCGCCCAGCGCGAAGCCGAAGCTCTCGTTCTGCAGCTGCAGGCGGCCGACCGTCGGCACCTGCAGGTTGACGCTGCTCAGGCGCGTGTAGTTCAGGCCCGCGCCGATGTAGGGGCGGATCTTCGCGGTGGGCATGAAGTGGTATTGCAGCATCAGCGAGGGCGGCAGGTGCTTGAAGCTGCCGATGTCCACCGGCCCACCCAGCGCGCTCTGCTGCACGGTGACCGTCTGTTTCTGCGGCACCGTCAGCACCAGCTCGGCGGCGATGTTCGGCGTGAAGAAGTAGGTGACGTCCAGCTCGGGGATGGTCTTGCTGTTGACCGTGATGGCATCGGCCGGAATCGACAGGTCGGCCACCGGCGCCGAGTGGTTCGCCGGCTTCAGGTACACGGCGCGGGCGCGCACCAGCCAGTTGCCTTGGGCTTCCTGTGCCGCAGCCGGCAGGGCCACCATGGCGCCGAGCAGGGCGGCGAGGCAGGCGGGGGCGAATTTCTTGGGCATGGGTTCTCCAGTGACGGCCGGCGCGCAGGGCCGGCAACTGGAAGGCAGTCTCCCGCCGGGCGGGACCACGTCGCTTGATCTGCCGCAAGAGCGGCAGGCCTGCGCAGGCCTGCGGACCCTGCCTTGATCCAGGTCATGCCCGCAGGGGCAACCGGGCCCGGCGGCGCCTGCGGCGGGGCAGCTTTCTACAATGGGCCCCATGCTCCCTCACGACCTGTTTTCCGGCGCGTCCGCAGCCGATACGGGCGGCCCTGCCTCGCCGTTGCTGAACAACCTCAACGCCGAGCAGCTTGCTGCCGTCACGCTGCCCGCGGGCAATGCCCTCATCCTTGCCGGTGCCGGCTCCGGCAAGACGCGGGTGCTCACCACCCGCATCGCGTGGCTGCTGCAGACGGGGCAGGTGTCCGCCGGCGGCATCCTGGCCGTCACCTTCACCAACAAGGCCGCCAAGGAAATGATGACGCGGCTGACCTCGATGCTGCCGGTGAACGTGCGCGGCATGTGGATCGGCACCTTCCACGGCTTGTGCAACCGCCTGCTGCGCGCGCACTGGAAGCTGGCCAACCTGCCTTCGACCTTCCAGATCCTCGACACGCAAGACCAGCTCTCGGCCATCAAGCGCCTGATGAAGCAGTTCAACGTCGACGACGAGCGCTTTCCGGCCAAGCAGACGCAGTGGTTCATCGCCGGCGCCAAGGAAGACGGCCTGCGCCCCGGCGACATGGAAGCGCGCAGCGACGACGACCGCAAGAAGGTCGAGCTGTACCAGCTGTACGAAGAGCAGTGCCAGCGCGAAGGCGTGGTCGACTTCGGCGAGCTGATGCTGCGCAGCTACGAACTGCTGCGCGACAACGACCCGGTGCGCGAGCACTACCAGCGGCGCTTCCGCCACATCATGGTCGACGAGTTCCAGGACACCAACCGCCTGCAGTACGCGTGGCTGAAGATGCTCTCGGGCCACACGGCGGCCGGCGGCCACTTCACGCCGGGCGAGCACAACAGCGTGATCGCCGTGGGCGACGACGACCAGAGCATCTACGCCTTCCGCGGCGCGCGCGTGGGCAACATGACCGACTTCGTGCGCGAGTTCGACGTGCGCCACCAGATCATCCTGGAGCAGAACTACCGCAGCTACAGCAACATCCTCGACTCGGCCAACGAGCTCATCAGCCACAACAAGAAGCGCCTGGGCAAGAACCTGCGCACCGAGCAGGGGCCGGGCGAACCGGTGCGCGTGTACGAGTCGCCCACCGACCTCGCCGAGGCGCAGTGGATGGTCGAGGAAATGCGCCAGCTGGCGCGCGACGGCTTCGACCGCAAGGAAATGGCCGTGCTCTACCGCAGCAATGCACAGAGCCGGGTGATTGAAACGGCGTTGTTCAACGCCTCGGTGCCGTACCGCGTGTACGGCGGCCTGCGCTTCTTCGAGCGCGCTGAAATCAAGCACGCGCTGGCCTACCTGCGCCTGCTCGAGAACAAGGACGACGACACCAGCTTCCTGCGCGTCGTCAACTTCCCGCCGCGCGGCATCGGTGCGCGCACGCTCGAAAGCCTGCAGGACGCGGCGCGCGCCGCCGGGCGTTCGCTGCACGACGCGGTGAGCGCGGTCGGCGGCAAGGCCGGCTCGAACCTCACGGCCTTCGTCGCCAAGATCGACGTGCTGCGCGAGCAGACCCAGGGCGTGAGCCTGCGCGAGATCATCGAGCTGGTGCTCGACCACAGCGGCCTCGTCGAACACTACAAGGCCGACCGCGAAGGCGCCGACCGCCTCGAGAACTTGGACGAACTCGTGAACGCGGCCGAAAGCTTCGTCACGCAGGAAGGCTTCGGCCGCGATGCCGTGGCGCTGCCGGTCGACGAGCTGCGCCAGTCGCCTGCGAGCCAGGGGCTCGACCCCAGCCGGCCGGTGCTCGACGAGCCGCTGGCACCCGATGCCGAAACCGGCGAAACGCTGAGCCCACTCGCGGCCTTCCTGACGCACGCGGCGCTCGAGTCGGGCGACAACCAGGCGCAGGCCGGCCAGGACGCGGTGCAGCTCATGACCGTGCACGCCGCCAAGGGCCTGGAGTTCGACTGCGTGTTCATCACCGGCATGGAAGAGGGCCTGTTCCCGCACGAGAACTCGATGAGCGATTTCGAGAGCCTCGAGGAAGAGCGCCGCCTGATGTACGTGGCGATCACGCGGGCACGCAAGCGCCTGTACCTGAGCCATTCGCAGACGCGCATGCTGCACGGCCAGACCCGCTACAACGTCAAGAGCCGCTTCTTCGACGAGCTGCCGGAAGGCGCGCTCAAGTGGCTCACGCCGAAGAACCAGGGCTTCGCGCCCTCGGCCTTCGGCTATGGCGGCGGCTACGGCAGCACGCGCGGCGGTGCCGGTGGCTACGGCGGTGGCGGTGGAAGCGGCGGTAACCGCTACGGTGGTGGCGGCAGCAGCGCCGGCAAGGACACCTTCGCCAGCCCGCCCGTGCCGCCGCAGAAGACCGCGCCGTCGCACGGCCTGCGCTCAGGCATGCAGGTGTTCCACAACAAGTTCGGCGAGGGCACGGTGACCGCGCTCGAAGGCACCGGCGACGATGCGCGGGCGCAGGTGAAGTTCGCGCGCCACGGCGTGAAGTGGCTGGCGCTGTCGGTGGCGAAGCTCACGCCTGTTTGAATTTGCTACAAAATTTGTAGCTGACTGCAAAGACGGGCCGGGCGTTAGAACGTCTTTTCTCCTGTAGCAGTCGTACACTCCGGGCTCGCCAAAACAAGGGGAGTCAGGGATGTGGTTCGTAGGCATGATGGCCGGCCTGTTCATTGGGGCGATGCTCGAATCGCTGCCCATGGCGTTGCTTCTCGCGCTTGTCGGCGCGCTCGTGTTCCAGAAGCTGCTCGGCAAGAAGAAAAAGGACGAGCCGCAGCGCACCGAGGCTGAAGGCGCGTTGTCGGATAGCCGCGTTGCCGGTACGCCGTCAGCAGACGGCATGCTGAAGCTGCAGCAGCGGGTGACCGAACTCGAGGCGCGTGTCGGCCAGCTCGAACGCCGGCTTGCGCAGGGCGCGGGCGAGGTGACCGTTGCCCCGGCAGCAACGTCGGTCGGCGATCTCGCCACCTCCATGGCCAGCACGCCGTCGGCCGAGTCGCCTTCATTGCCGCTGGGTCAACCGGCGACCGCACGCGCCGCCGAGATGGCGCGGCCCCGCATCTCGACCCTGCAGGTTCCGCGGCCGGCCGTCGTTGCCAAGGAGCCCGCTGCACAAGCGCCGGCCGCACCCGCCATTCCCACTGGCGACAAACCCGCCGCGCCACGTCCGCCGGAGACCGTCGCGGCCCCTGCACCGGTCACCGTGCCGCCGCTGGTCCGCCGTCCACCCCCGCCGCCTCCGCCGCCACCGGTCCCGCTGCGCGACCGCCTCCCCGCACCGATCGCCAACCTGATCTTCGGCGGCAACATGCTGGTGAAGCTCGGCGTGCTGATCCTGTTCCTCGGCCTGGCTTTCCTGCTGCGCTACACGGCCGAACGCGTCACGGTGCCGATCGAGCTGCGCTACGCCGCGGTCGCCCTGGTGGGCGCGGGCCTGCTGGTGCTGGGCTGGCTGCTGCGTCACAAGCGCGCGGGCTACGCGCTGATCCTGCAGGGCGCGGGCATCGGCGTCTTCTATCTCACGATGCTCGCGGCCATGAAGCTCAGCGGCCTGCTGCCGGCCAGCGTGGGCTTTGCTTTCCTCTTCGGCGTGGCGGTGCTCAGCGCCGCGCTGGCCGTGCTGCAGAACGCGCCGCTGCTGGCCATCGTCGCCGCGCTCGAAGGCTTCGCGGCGCCGGTGCTGGCATCGACCGGCTCGAACCAGCCGGTGGGCCTCTTCACCTACCTGCTGGTGCTCGACGTGGGCATCGTGCTGATCGCGTGGTTCAAGGCCTGGCGCGTGCTGAACCTGATCGGCTTCGTCGGCACCTTCACGCTGGCGGCCGGCTGGGCGCACAAGTACTACACCGACGACCAGTACGGCACCGTGCAGCCGTTCCTCGTCGTGTTCTTCCTGCTGTTCACCGCCATCGGGTTGTTCTTTGCGCGCCGCACGCTGTTCGACGCGCCGGTGCAGCCCGCGCAGCCGCTGGCCACGCGCGCGCTGGACACGCTGCGCCGCGCGGGTCGTGTCGACAGCTCGCTCGTCTTCGGCACGCCGATGGTCGCGTTCGGCATGCAGTACCTGCTGATGCGTCCGTGGGACTACGGCGCCGCGTTCTCTGCCATGGCACTCGCGGCCTTCTATCTCGTGATGGCCCGGCTGGTGTTCGCGACGCAGCCCAAGGGGCTCGCGCTGCTGGCGGAGGCCTACGCCATCGTCGGCGTGATCTTCGGCACGCTCGCCATTCCGCTCGGCCTCGAAGGGCAGTGGACCGGCGCGGCATGGGCGGTCGAGGCGGCCGGCATGTACTGGCTGGGTGCGCGGCAGGGGCGTGTCTATGCGCGCGCCTTCTCGTTCCTCGTGTTCGCGGGCGCCGTGTGGAAGCTGCTCGAAGCCACGCAGCCGGATGGGGCGGTGGGGCACCCGCTGCTGCAGGGCTCGGTGATCGGCCCGCTGCTGGTGGCGGTGAGTGCTTTCGCGATGTGGGCCATGCAGCGCCGCGCCAAGCTCGACGAGGGCGACAGCATCGAGGCCATCGTCGGCAGCGCCTTGCCGTGGCTCGGCATGGCTGCGCTCACGCTGCTGCTGTGGCAGTGGTTCACGCCGCCGTGGGCTGCGGCTGCGACGGCCGTGCTTGCGTCGGCCACGTTCGCCGTCGCCGTGCGCTTCGCGTTGCTGCCACTCACCCATGTGAGCTTCGGCATGCAGGCGCTGGCGGTGGCGGGCTTCATTGCCACGCTGCATCGCGCAGGCGACGGGCTCGATGCGAAGCAGGCGCTCGAAAGCGGCTGGCAAGGCGCCGCGGCTGCGTGCCTCATTGCGCTCAGCGTGCTCGGCAGCGCCGCCTGGTCGATGCGGCAGGCGCACCGCGCGGCACTGGCGCGTGGCGTGCAGCCCGTGTGGTCGCTCGGCAATGTGGTGGGCGTGATCGCGGGCGTGGGCCTGCTGCACCTGGCGATGCTGTTCCAGATCAGCCTCACCCAGGCCGCGCTGCTGTGGCCGCTGACCGCCACCGTCGTGCTGTGGGTCGCGCTGCGCATGGCGCACCTGCCGCTCGCGGCGTTCGCCGGCGTGCTGCATGCGGTCTCGGCGGTGCTCTTCATCGTGCTGGCGGAGGCGAGTGGCGACATGCGCACGCTGCGTCCCGCCTTCGGGCATCTGGGCTTCTGGACGCCGGTGGTGCTGGGCCTCACGGCGCTGCTGGCCGGCGACTGGCTGCGCGATGAAGCACGGCCGCGCGAAACCGGGGTCGTCGGCGCGGCGCGCAAGCGCTGGGTCAACGCGTGGTGCGCATGGCCTGCGGTGCTGTGGACGCCGGTGGTCTGGGGCCTGGGCTGGTGGCTGGTCGGCATGCTGGACGAAAGCGTCCGGGTGCTGAACCTCCGCGCGCTGGCGAGCCATGTGCCCGCAGTTGCAACGGCGGTGGTGCTCGTGACCTCCGTGCTGTCTGCGCTCGTGGCACACCGGCGCAACTGGTCGCAGCTCGGCCAGGCGACGATCGCCACGCTGCCCGGCTTCGGCCTGATCGCCGCCTACGGCATCGCAGGCGGGCCGACGCTGTTCTACGTGCCGTCGAGCGCACTCGGCTGGATCGCCTGGCCGCTGGCGCTCGTGTGGCACCTGCGCCTGCTGCGAGCGCAGAAGCGCTGGCTCGACGCGTCGGCGCTGACGCCGTTCCACGTCGCGGGCTTCTGGCTCTTCCTGCTGCTGGCGGCGCGCGAATGCCAGTGGCAGCTCGGCCGCATCGGCGCCGAGTGGTCGAGCTGGCAACTGCTGGGCTGGGCCCTCGTGCCGGCGCTCGTGCTGTGGGCGCTGCGCTCGCGCGTGCTGCTGCAGCGCTGGCCGCTCAGCGAATACCGCAGCGCCTACCTGGAGTTCGCTGCGACGCCGGTGGCGGTGTACCTGCTCGCATGGGTGTGGGTGACCAACGCCGTGAGCCCCGGCGATGCGGCGCCGCTGCCGTATGTGCCGCTGCTGAACCCGCTCGAACTCGCGCAATGGCTCGTACTGTTCGCGCTGGTGCTCTGGTGGCGCGCGCTGCCGCAGGGCTCGTTCGCGCGCGTGCAGCCGATGGTCGCGAAGGGCGCAGTCGGCCTCACCGGCCTCGCGCTGCTGACCGGCATGGTGCTGCGCACCTGCCATCACTACGCGGGCGTGGAATGGCGCTTTGACGCGCTCTACGCTTCGTGGCTCACGCAAGCGGCGCTGTCGATCACCTGGGCGATCTGCGGTGTGGTCGCGATGGTGCTCGGCCATGGGCGCCGGGTGCGCACGTTGTGGATCGCGGGCGCTGCGCTGCTTGGCGTCGTGGTGCTGAAGCTGTTCTTCGTCGAGCTGGCGGACCGCGGCGGGTTGTTCCGCATCGTGTCGTTCATTGCCGTGGGCGCGCTGCTGCTGCTGGTGGGGTACTTCGCGCCGGTGCCGCCGAAGAAGGAAGAGGCGGAGCCAACCGAAGAAGAAGCGGCGCCGACCGAAGGAGGTGCGGCATGAGCGGTCGTTCGATCCATGTTGTCCTTGTCGCGCTGATGGCCGCGGCAGGCGCTGCACAGGCGCAGCCGGTCACTTCCGCGCCCATCGCGCTGCAGGGCGCGGGGCCGTATCACCGCCTCACGCTGCCACTCGCCATCTACGGCCGTGCCGCCCATGGCGACCTCAGCGACCTGCGGGTGCAGAACGCCGCGAAGCACGCGGTGCCCTACGCCTGGCTGCGCAACGAGGCGGCAGCGCCGCGCACGGCGTCGCAAGCGGTGCCGATCTTCGCGTTGCCCGGCAACACGGCAGCGGGCGACACCGCACTGGCTTTCACCGTGCGTCCCGACGGCTCGCTGGCGCTGGACCGCAAGGCCGCCGCCAAGCCGAACGACGCGGCGCAGTGGCTCATCGACGTGAGCCAGGTCAAGGGCAGTCTGCTGCAGGCGCGTTTCGAGGTCGCGCCCGATGCGCGTGGCCTGTTCGCCTTCCGGCTGGAAGCCAGCGACGACCTGCGGCAATGGCGCCCGGTCGGCGGCGATGAGCAGCTGGTGCGCCTGGCCCATGGCGGCCAGACCATCGAGCGCATGGCGGTCGAGCTGGGCAACCTGCGCACGCGTTTCCTGCGCCTGCGCTGGAGCGATCCGCAGCAGGGCGCGCCGCTGGCCAAGGTGGAGATCGACAGCGTGCAGGAGGTCGAGCCGGTGGCGCCGATCGAATGGTCCGGTGCGCTCAAGCCGGAGCGCTGCGCGGAGGATTACTGCGACTACCTGCTGCCGCGCGGCCTGCCGGTGCAGAGCCTGCGCGTCGACCTGGCCGACATCAACACGCTGGCGCAGATCGGCGTGTCGGGCCTGGTCGATGCGGTGCCGGCTTCGGCGGCGTCGACGCAGTTCGTGCCGCGCAATCCGCTCTACGCGTTGCGCCATTCGCAGCGCCGAACGACCGCGCTGCCCACGGGCCCGGGCGAGGTGCCGCTGCTCGACACGGTGGTGTACCGCCTCGCGCAAGCCGGCGGCGAGGCCCGCTCGCCGGTGCTGGCGCTCGACGGCGCCGTGTATTCGCGCCTGCGCCTGCGCACCTCCGGTCCGGTGAGCGTGCTCGGCGCCACGCCACCGACGATTGCCGTGGGGGCCACGCCGCGCACGCTGGTGTTTCTCGCGCAGGGCGGCGCGCCGTTCTCGCTCGCATGGCGTGCGGCACCCGAGACGGGCGCGGTCCGGGGGGCCGTGCCGGGTGCGCCGCTCGCGCTGTCCACGCTGATCCCGGGTTACGCGGCGGACAAGCCCGTCGTGGCGGACGGCGCTTCGGTCACGCTGCCGGTGGCGGCGGTCGAGGCCGCTGTCGCAGCCGCCGCGCTCGCACCCGTTCCCAAGACGGCACTGCACGATCCGTCGCGCAAGTGGTGGCTCTGGGGGGCGCTGGGCGTGGGCCTGCTGTTGCTCGCAGGCATGGCGTGGTCGCTGTTCGCGAGCCTGCGCAAGGACAGGGCTGGAACCGACTGACCGGACTCAGTTCGCGTCGAAGCTGTCGCGGAAGGTGAACCAGGTCGAGGCCAGCGACATGGCCGCCAGCACCAGCGCGGTGCCGATCATCAGGATGTTGCCGATCGCCAGCGCCGCGCCGTCGGAGCCCATGGCGCCGACGCCGATCAGCACGGTGGCGAGCAGGCCGATGGCGATGCCCGCGAGCATGAACACGCCGAACCACGCCAGGCCGAACAGCGCGTAGGCGCCGAAGTTGCGGAACAGCGCGACGATGCTGAAGAAGATGCTCTTCACCGGCTCCACGCGGTGCCAGTGCACCAGCGCCGGCGCATGCCACATGGCCAGCGACAGCGGCAGGTTCAGGCACATCAGCAGCGTGCGTGCGGTGAGGAACTCGCTGCTCTTCATGACCTCGGGCGTCACCGCTTCGTCGAGCAGGTAGGCGCGCATGAGCTGGCCGCCGTCGACCAGCGCCGTCAGCGTGACGGCCAGCACGAAGTACACGGCCGAGATCACGCCCAGCGTGACCAGGGCGCGCCATTCGGTGCGCATGGCGTCGAACACCGCGATGAACATGGCCGAGCCCGTGGGGCGGCCCTGGTCGCCCGCGTTGCCCAGGCCGTCGGCGTTGTCGGTCGCGGCCACCGAGGTCGCGACCATGAGGCCCAGCGTCATGAAGGGCAGCAGGATCGGCGCGAGCACGCTGCCGAGCAGCGGCAGCATCGACACCGTCGAGATCATCGCCATCAGCAGGAAGAACAGCGAGATGAAGGCCAGCGGCTGGCGCCAGAAGGTCTTGAGTCCGAGGCGGACCCAGTCGAAGCCGGTGCGCGCCGGCACGAGGTGGAGTTTCATGTGTACGGTCAGACGGCCAGCGCCGGCTCCAAGACGTGGGCGATGGCGTGCGGGTGGGTGGCGCGCTCGCGCAGCACGCGCTCGAAGTGCGTCGGGTCGTGGGGCTTGAGCATGCTGGCCTCGCGTGGCAGGTGGAAGTCCCACAGGCGCGAGATCCAGAAGCGCAGCGCGGCGGCGCGCAGCATCGCGGGCAGCAGGGCGCGCTCGGAGGCGTTCAGCGCGCGCACGCCTTCGTAGGCGGCGAGCAGGGCGTCGGCGCGGGCGGCGTCGTGCCGGCCGCTGGCCAGGTCGATGGCCCAGTCGTTCAGGCACACGGCCAGGTCGAACAGCCAGGTGTCGGTGCCGGCGAAGTAGAAGTCGAACACGCCGGTGAGGCGCGGCGGCGCATCGGGCCCGCCGTCGGTCGCGAACATCACGTTGTCGCGGAACATGTCGGCATGCACCGGGCCGCGCGGCAGCGCCGCGTAGGCCGACGATTCGGCGACGTGGTTCTGGTAGGCCAGCTCGGCGCGCAGCAGCGCCGACTGCGCCTCGTCCATGTGGGGCAGCACCACCGGGGCGGTCTCGTTCCACCAGGGCAGGCCGCGCAGGTTGGGCTGGATGCGCGGGTAGTCGCGCCCGGCCAGGTGCATGCGGGCCAGCATGGCGCCCAGTTCGGCGCAGTGGGCGGCCGTGGGGGTCAGCTCGCTGCGGCCCGAGAGCTTCTGCACCAGCGCCGCGGGCTTGCCGGCCACGCGGTGCAGCAGCTCGCAGGGTGCCTGCGCGGGAATCGACAGCGCATGGCCGGTCGGCGGCGCCACGGCCGGGTCGGCCACGGGCGCGGGCACCGGCAGACCGGCACCGGCCAGGTGCTTCATCAGGCAAAGGTAGTACGGCAGCTGCTCGGCGCTCAGGCGCTCGAACAGCGTCAGCACGAACTCGCCCGACTCGGTGGTCGCGAAGTAGTTGGTGTTCTCGATGCCGCCCTCGATGCCGCGCAGCTCGCGCAGGGCGCCCATGCCAAGGCGCTGGACGAGCGCGTCTGCCTCGCCGAACTGGACTTCGGTAAAAACTGCCATGGCGATGCTCAGCGCCGGACGGCGGCTGCGGGAGAAAAGAGGGAGGGCGGGAAGGAGAACGACGACGTCACGGTCAGAACTTCAGCACGTTCCAGACACGCGGGCCGTTGCCGCCGCTGTTCGCGTCGCCGCTGGCACCGGGGCGGGCGCTGCCGCCGTCGTTGGGCAGCACTTCGTAACCGGGCATGTTCGACTTGGGCTTGACGTTGATGCTCTGCGTGCGGCCACCGTAGCGCACCTCGTCGACCGAGGCGCCGCTGTCTTCCGTGTGGAGGTGCTCGACCTTCTGGTTGCGCCGGCCGTCGGTCTGCTCCTGATTTTGTAGCGGTTCCGCCGGTGCCGGCTGGGCGGCGGGCGCGGCCGGCGCCTGCGCAAGCGCGGCAAAGGGGGTGGCGAAAGCCAGCGCCAGCAGGATGCGGCGGGCGACCAGGAGTGGGGAGCTAGGCATGCGCAGATTGTAGGCGTGCACCCGCTGGCGGCGTGTCGGCCGCCAGCCGACCCTGGTGTCGTTCGGGATGCCGGTCCGGGCACGGCAAAATGCCCCGATGACCGACAAGAAAACGCTGCTGCTCGTCGATGGCTCGAGCTACCTGTACCGGGCCTTCCACGCGATGCCCGATCTGCGCGCCGTGCCCGGCGACCCGAAGAGCCCGGCCACGGGGGCGATCCGGGGCATGATCAACATGATGACCGCGCTGCGCCGCGAGGTGCGCGCCGACTACGCGGCCTGCATCTTCGACGCCCCCGGCAAGACCTTCCGCGACGACTGGTACCCCGAGTACAAGGCCAACCGCTCGCCGATGCCCGACGACCTGCGCAGCCAGATCGACCCCATCCACGAAGTGGTCAAGCTGCTCGGCTGGCCGGTGATCACCGTGCCCGAGGTCGAGGCCGACGACGTGATCGGCACGCTCGCCAAGGTGGCGGCCGCGCAGGGCGTCGAGGTGATCGTGTCCAGCGGCGACAAGGACCTGAGCCAGCTGGTCGACGAGCACATCACCATCATCGACACGATGAACGGCAAGAAACGCGACATCGCCGGCGTGACGGCCGAGTTCGGCGTGCCGCCCAGCCTCATGGTCGACTACCAGACGCTCATCGGCGACACGGTCGACAACGTGCCCGGCGTGCCGAAGGTCGGCCCCAAGACGGCCGCGAAATGGCTGCTCGAATACGGCTCGCTCGATGCGCTGGTCGAACGCGCCGCCGAAGTGAAGGGCGCCGCCGGCGAGAACCTGCGCCAGGCGCTCGACAAGCTGCCGCTGAGCAAACGCCTCGTCACCATCCGTACCGACTGCGACCTGAACGGCCATGTCGAAGGCCTGCCCTCGCTCGAAGGCCTGCCGGTCGGCGCGCCGCAGACCGCCGAGCTGAAGCCCTTCTACGAGAAGTTCGGCTTCAAGAGCCTGGTGAAGTCGCTCGAAGCACAGGAAGTGCCGCCCGAGCTGATCGAAGAGAACGCCAAGAAGAAGGCCGCCGCCAAGGCCGACCGCGACCAGGGCGGCCTGTTCGACGAGCCTTCCGAGCTGGAAGCGCAAGAGGCCGCCGCGCCCGCGAGCAACCTCAAGTACGACACCATCATGGAGTGGGCGCAGTTCGACGCCTGGCTCGCCAAGCTCGAGGCCGCTGAACTCACGGCCATCGACACCGAGACCACCTCGCTGGACGAAATGGTCGCGCAGATCGTGGGCATCAGCTTCAGCGTCACGCCGGGCGAAGCGGCCTACATTCCGCTCACGCACAACTACCCCGACGCGCCCGCGCAGCTGCCGATCGACGAGGTGCTTGCCAAGCTCAAGCCCTGGCTCGAGAACGCCGACAAGAAAAAGCTCGGCCAGCACATCAAGTACGACCGCCACGTGTTCGCCAACCACGGCATCGAGGTGCAGGGCTACGCGCACGACACCATGCTGCAAAGCTACGTGCTCGAAGTGAACAAGCCGCACGGCCTCTCCAGCCTGGCCGAGCGCCACCTGGGACGCAGCGGCATCTCCTACGAAGACCTGTGCGGCAAGGGCGCGCACCAGATTTCGTTCAGCCAGGTCGACATCGCCAAGGCCGCCGAATACTCGTGCGAAGACAGCGACCAGACGCTCGACGTGCATCGCACGCTGTGGCCCCTGCTGCAGAAGGAAGAAAAGCTGGCCTACATCTACCAGCTCGAAATGGATTCGAGCGAGGCGCTGTACCGCATCGAACGCAACGGCGTGCTGATCGACGCGCCCACGCTGGCCGCGCAGAGCCACGACCTGGGCACGCGCATCATGGCGCTGGAGCAGGAGGCCTACGACATCGCGGGCCAGCCCTTCAACCTCGGCTCGCCCAAGCAGATCGGCGAAATCTTCTTCACCAAGCTGGGCCTGCCCGTGGTCAAGAAGACGCCGAGCGGCGCGCCCAGCACCGACGAAGAAGTGCTCGAGAAGCTGGCGGAAGACTACCCGCTGCCCGCCAAGATCCTCGAGCACCGTGGCCTCTCGAAGCTCAAGGGCACCTACACTGACAAGCTCGGCCAGCTGGCCAACCCGCGCACCGGCCGCGTGCACACGCACTATGCGCAGGCCGTGGCCGTCACGGGCCGCCTGAGCAGCAACGACCCGAACCTGCAGAACATCCCGATCCGCACGCCCGAAGGCCGGCGCGTGCGCGAGGCCTTCGTGGCACCGGCCGGCAGCGTGATCGCCAGCGCCGACTACTCGCAGATCGAGCTGCGCATCATGGCCCACATCAGCGGCGACGAGTCGCTGCTGCGCGCCTTCACCGACGGCGTCGACGTGCACCGCGCCACGGCCGCCGAGGTGTTCGGCACCACGCCCGACCAGGTGTCCAGCGAGCAGCGCCGCTATGCCAAGGTCATCAACTTCGGCCTGATCTACGGCATGAGCAGCTTCGGCCTGGCGAAGAACCTGGGCATCGAGACCAAGGCCGCGGCCTCGTACATCGAGCGCTACTTTGCGCGTTACCCGGGCGTGAAGACCTACATGGACCAGATCGTGGAGTTCGCGCGCGAGCACACCTACGTCGAGACCGTGTTCGGCCGGCGCCTCTACCTGAGCGAGATCAACGGCGGCAACGGCCCCCGCAAGAAGGCGGCCGAGCGCCAGGCCATCAACGCGCCGATGCAGGGCACGGCGGCCGACCTCATCAAGCTCAGCATGGTCAAGGTACAGAACGTGCTTGACGAAGAAAAGCGCGCCACCAAGATGATCATGCAGGTGCACGACGAACTGGTGTTCGAAGTGCCCGAGGCCGAGATCGAATGGGTGCGCACCGAAATCCCGCGCCTGATGGCCGGCGTGGCTGCGCTCAAGGTGCCGCTGCTCGCCGAGATCGGCGTCGGTCCCAACTGGGACAAGGCCCACTGATCCCCGCTGATCCACGTTCGCACGACCCAACGAGACATCCCGAAGAAAGAAGAAGCACCTCCATGAAACCCCAGCCCCGCACCTTCCTGCTCGCCGCCGTCTGCGCGGCCTTCCTCGGTACCGCCTCCGCCGCGCCCGATGCCCGCATCGCCGCGCTGGCCGCCAAGGAAAAGCCCGCCCTGCTCGAGACGCTGAAGGAGCTGGTCTCCATCGAGTCGGGCAGCCGTGACATCGAAGGCCTCGAGAAAATCTCCGACCTCATCGCCGCCAAGTTCAAGGCACTGGGCGGCGAAGTGGAGCTCATCGACCCGAGCGCCGACGCTTACCGCATGGAAGACACGCCCGAGAAGATCGGCCGCGTGGTGCGCGCCACCTTCAAGGGCACGGGCACCAAGAAGATCATGCTCATCGCGCACATGGACACGGTCTACACCGTGGGCATGCTCAACAAGCAGCCGTTCCGCGTCGACGGCGACAAGGCCTACGGCCTGGGCATTGCCGACGACAAGCAGGGCGTGGCCGTCATCACGCACCTGGTGTCGATGCTGCAGGCGCTGAAGTTCAAGGACTACGGCACGCTCACCGTGCTGATCAACGGCGACGAGGAAATCAGCTCGCCCGGTTCGCGCGCCTTGCTCACCAAGCTGGGCGGCGAGCACGATGCGGTGCTGTCGTTCGAGGGCGCATCGATCAAGGACGACAAGCTCTCGCTGGCCACCGCGGGCATCGCCTCGGTCACGCTGAACGTGGCGGGCAAGGCCTCGCACGCGGGCTCGGCGCCCGAGCTGGGCGTGAACGCGCTGTACGAGCTGTCGCACCAGATCCTGCAGATGCGCGACCTGTCCGACCCGTCCACGGGCCTGAAGATGAACTGGACCATCTCGAAGTCGGGCACGAACCGCAACGTGATCCCGGCCAGCGCCACCGCGGGCGCCGACGTGCGCGTGCTCAAGGTGGCCGACTACGACCGCATCGAGCTGCAGGTGAACGAGCGCGTGAAGAAGCAGCTGGTGCCTGACGCCAAGGTCGAGCTGAAGTTCGAACGCCGCCGTCCGCCGCTCGAGGCCACCGACGCCTCGCGCGCGCTGGCCAAGCACGCGCAGGCCATCTACAAGGACGAGCTGGGCCGCCCGCTGGGCGCTGACGACAAGGCGGCCGGTGGCGGCACCGACGCGGCGTTCGCGTCGCTCAAGACCAAGGCGCCGGTCATCGAGCGCTTCGGCCTGCAGGGCTTCGGCGCGCACACGGCCGACGCGGAGTACGTGCTGATCGACTCCATCGAGCCGCGCCTCTATCTGGGCGTGCGCATGGTGATGGACATCGCCACCGGCAAGACCACCGTTCGCTGACCGCCACCGACCGCTGTCGGCCATGCGGCTGCGCCACATCGAGGTCTTCAACGCGATCATGCTCGCGGGCAGCGTGAGCGCGGCTGCGCGGCTCATCAACATCACGCAGCCGGCCGTGAGCCGCACGCTGCAGCATGCCGAGTTGCAGCTGGGTTTTCCGCTGTTCCAGCGCGCCAAGGGGCGGCTCACGCCGACCACCGAGGCGCTCACGCTGTACCCGCACATCGAGCGGCTGTTCGCGCAGCTCGACGAGGTGCAGCGGCTGGCGGCGAACCTGCGCGCGGGCAACGACACGGGTGAGCTGCGCATCCTCAGCGTGCTCGCGCTGAGCTACGAAATCCTGCCGCGCGCGCTCAAGGCCTTCCGCGAGATGCACCCGGGCTACGCGATCACGGTCGAGTCGCTGCACTCGCCGCAGATCATGTCGGCGCTGCTCTTGCAAGAGGCCGACGTGGGCTTTGCGTTCAGCCCCGCGGTGCATCCCTCGCTCACGCAGGAGACGCTGGCCGACAGCCGCATGGTGTGCGTGGCGCCCAAGGGCATGCTGCCGCGCGCGCTGGTGCGCAACGGCTCGGTGGCGCTGCACGACCTCATCGACCGCCCGGTGATCGGCCTGGACGGCCGCGACCCGGTCGGCACCAGCCTGAGCCAGGCCTGCCGGCAGGCGGGCGTGGGCTTCCAGCAGGCCGTGGTCACGGTGCAGACCTACCACGCGGCGCTGGCCATGGCGCACCACGGGCTGGGCGTGGCGCTGGTCGACGGCTGCACGGCGCGCTCGGCCGACCGCACCAAGGTCGAGGTGCTGACGCTGGAGCCGCACATTCCGGTGCCGGTGCGCGCGCTGCGCTTCGCGGGCCGGCCCGACTCGGTGGCCGTGCGCGGCATCACGCGCTGCATGCGCGAGGCCATCGAGCAGACCGCCTGAGAAAGATGCGGGGCATTCGCCTCGCGCCATAATCCGCGCCCATGCACGCCCTTCGAACCTTCTGCGCAATGCACCGCCTGGTGCTGGCGTGGTTCATGGCGTCGCTGTTGATCGCGGGCGCATCGCCGCTCGTGAATCCGCAGGCGATGGAGCTGGTGTGTTCCGCCGCGGGCACCGTCAAGCTCATCGTGCAGGGCGACGACGGCGCCACCGAAGTCGGCATGGCGGTCATGGACTGCCCGCTGTGCATGGTCTCCGGCCCGCCGCCCGCCACCGTGCAGGTGACGCTGCCCACGCCGCTGCCGCTGGGCCGCGCGCTGCAATCGATTCCCGCTGCCCGCCTCGCGGCAGCCACGGCCTCGCCGCCGCCGGCGCGAGCGCCGCCCACGCATCTCTCCTGAGCTTCGTCGTTCCTGCACCTGACGCCGCCTGAACGGGCCGCGCGGTGCGTTCCCGGTCGTTGTGCGGCCGGCGCTGCGCTTCATTGTTTTCGCCAGCGCCGCCGCAAGAGAGATGCCATGCCCACCCTTTCCCGTGCCCCCGCCCTGGGGCTGCTTGCCCTGTTCGGCGCCGTCCATGCGCCTGCCCATGCCCAGACCGCCGTGTCGTCGCTGCCCCCGATCGAGGTGGCCGACGACGCGCCGCGCCCCAACGGCCGGCTCGACCTCGACACGCCCGCCGACACCGCGAGCCGCCTGGGCCTCACGCCGCGCGAGACGCCGGCCTCGGTCACGGTGGTGAACCGCGCGGTGCTCGATGCGCGCGGCGCGCAGAACACGCAGGAGGCGCTGCGCGCCGTGCCCGGCGTGACCGCGCACGACGCGCCCGGCAACGTCGGCGTGAGCTACCGGGGCTTCGGCAGCGGCTCGATCGCGCAGCTGTTCAACGGCATCAACCTGCAATATTCGATCGCGGCGCGCCCGGTCGACAGCTGGATCTACGACCGCGTCGAGGCCATCGGCGGCCCGTCGAGCTTCCTGTTCGGCTCGGGTGCGCTGGGTGGTTCGATCAACTACATCACCAAGGCGCCCGAGCGCAGCGACTTCGCCGAGGCGCAGCTGCGCCTGGGCACGCAGAACCTGAAGGAGGCCTCCTTCGGCCTGAACCGCCGCATCGCCGGCGACGGCGGCGCGGGCAGCCACTACGCGCGCATCGACGTGAACCACCGCGATGCCCACGGCTGGACCGACGGCACCAGGAACAAGTCGACGCAGCTCGCGGCCTCGCTGCTGTCGGACTTCGGCGGCGGCCTGAAGCACACGCTGGCCTACGAATACCAGGACGAAGACGTCACGCGGCCCTACTGGGGCACGCCCGTGCTGAACCCGGCGGGCGGCGAGATGCGCATCGACCGCGGCACACGCTTCAAGAACTACAACAGCGCCGACGGCCTCTACGCGCAGCGCGTGCAGTGGCTGCGCTCGGTCACCGAATGGCAGGCCAGCGACGCGCTGCAGTTCAAGAACACCTTCTACGCCTACGACGCGCTGCGCGACTACCGCAACGTCGAGAACTACCGCTACAACGCACGCAACACGGCCGTCATCCGCTCGGGCGCCTTGCTGCAGCGGCACGACCATGACGTGTGGGGCAACCGCGTCGAGGGCCTCTACAAGGGGCAGCTCGGTGGGCTGAAGAGCGACTGGTCCTTCGGGCTGGACTTCAGCGTGAACCGGCAGACGCGCTTTCCCAACAGCCTGCCTGGCACCGTGAGCACGGTGAACCCGTACGTCTTCGCCACCGAGCGCTTCTTCGACGTGCCGGGCATGACGCCCGGTTTCCGCCCCGACCGCGACAACAAGGTGCGGACCACCGCGCTGTACCTGGAGAACCGCACCGCGCTGCAGCCGTCGCTGCACCTCGTGACGGCGCTGCGCCACGAGCGCATCGACCTCGACCTGGTCAACCGCCGCACCGTGGACGCGTCGAACCCGGCCACCTTCCATCGGGGCTACAAGCCCACCACCGGCCGTATCGGCCTGGTGTGGGACTTCGCGCCCGGCGCCAACCTGTACGCGCAGTACGCCATGGCGGCCGATCCGCCGTCGGGCGTGCTTTCGACCGCCTCGTTCGCCGACGTGCGCAACAACAGCGAGCTCACCACCGGCCGGCAGGTCGAGGTCGGCACCAAGCTCGACTTCTGGCAGGGCAAGGGCACGGCCACGCTCGCGGCCTACAGCATCCGCCGCAAGAACATCGCGACACAGGACCCGGCCAACAGCGCGCTCACGGTGCTCGTCGGCGAGCAGTTGTCCAAGGGCGTGGAGCTGGCGCTCGGGCTGCAGCCCACGCCGCAGTGGTCGCTGCAGGGCAACCTCACGTACGTCGATGCGCGCTACGACCAGTTCCGCCAGGGCGGCGTGTCGCTCGCGGGCCGCACGCCGACCAACACGCCAGCGGTGGTCGCGAACCTCTGGGTGTCGTACGCCATCACGCCGCGCCTGCAGGCCACGGCGGGCGTGCGGCATGTGGGCAAGGTGTACGCCGATGCGGCCAACACGATGCACTGGCCCGGCTACACGCTGCTCGACCTCGGGCTGAGCTGGCAGCTGAACCGCAACGTCACGCTGGTGGGGCGCGTGCGCAACGCGACCGACCGCGTGTACGCCGCGAACGTCGGTGCCGGCTTCGCCTACCTCGGCGCGCCGCGCACGGCCGACGTGTCGGTGCGCGTGAGCTTCTGAACCCGGGGAGCACCGCCATGCATGCCAAACGCTGGTTGTTCCTGGTCCACCGCTGGCTGGGCGTGGTCGTCTGCGCCTTCTTCGCGATGTGGTTCGTCTCGGGCGTGGTGATGATGTACGTGGGCTACCCCAAGCTCACCGAGGCCGAGCGTCTGCAGCACCTGCCGGCGCTCGATGCGAAGGCGCCCTTGCTGGGGCCTCGGCAGGCGCTCGATGCGGCCGGTATCGCGGGGCCGTTGCAAGACTTGCGGCTCGCGGTCGCCAGCGGCGGGCAGGCGGTGTACCTCGCGGTGCCGGCGAACGCGGCAGAACCCGGTGCGCGCCGATCACCGCCGGGGCGCGGCGTGGTCGTCGTCGATGCGCAGACCGGCGCCGTGCTGCGCCAGGTCGACCGTGCCCGCGCGCTCGTGAGCGCGCAGGCCTATGGGGGCGAGGGCGTGGTGCTCAGGTACCGGCGCATGATCGAAGAAGACGCCTTCACCCATTCGCGCGGGCTCGACGCGCACCGCCCGCTGCATGTGGTCGACCTGGCCGATGCGCAGGCCACGCGGCTGTACATCTCGGGCCGCACCGGCGAGGTGGTGCGCGACGCGCCGCGCGCCGAGCGGCTGTGGAACTACGCCGGCGCATGGATCCACTGGCTCTACCCGCTGCGCGGCACGGGCCTGGACCGCTACTGGGCCGACATCGTCAACTGGCTGTCGATCGTCGGCATCGCCGTCACGCTCACGGGCACCGTGGTGGGCGTGATGCGCTGGCGCTTCCGGCGCACTTATAAGAGCGGCTCGCACTCGCCGTATCAGGGCTTCATGATGCGCTGGCATCACATCAGCGGGCTGCTGTTCGCGCTCGTCACGCTGACGTGGATCTTCAGCGGGCTGATGTCGATGAACCCCTGGCGCGTGTTCGACAGCGGTGCGCCGGCATTGCGCATGGCGGCGATGCAGGGCGGGCCGCTCGTGGTGAACGCTGGCGATGCGGCGCCCGCTGCATTGCTGGCTTCCACGCGTGGCGACATCCGCGAACTGCGCTGGGTGCGCGCGGCGGGGCAGACGCTGGTGCTGGCCAGCACCGCGAGTGGCCGGCCGCTGGTGCGCGATGCGGTCAGCGCGCAGCCGCAACAGATCGACCCGGAGGCGCTGCGCAGCGCCGTCGCGCAGCTGCTGCCTGATCCGGTCGCACGCATCGACGTGCTCACCGCCTACGACAGCCACTACTACACGCGCGAAGCGCACACCATGACCGGCGGCAGCGAGAAGCCGCTGCCCGTCTGGCGCGTGGTGTTCGCCGACGCGCGCGCCACCTGGGTCCACGTCGATCCGCAGACCGGCGCCATGCTCGGCCGCAGCGACAGCACGCGCCGGTGGAGCCGCTGGCTGTTCGCGATGCTGCACAGCTGGGACTGGCTGCCGCTGCTCGCGCACCGCCCGCTGTGGGACGTGCTGCTGGTCGCGCTCAGCGCGGGCGGTGCGCTGCTGAGCCTGACCGGCGTGGTGATCGGCTGGCGGCGCCTGGGCCGCAAGCTCAGGCGCGCGGCGGGGCCGCGTCCAGCGCCTGCGCGATCCGCTGCGCCGAGCCGAAGGCCAGCGTGAAACCCAGCGCGCCGTGGCCGGTGTTGAACAGCATGTTCGACGGCGCATGCGGCAGCCGCCCGATGATCGGCAGGCCCTTCGGCGTGGCCGGGCGCATGCCGGTCCAGGGATGCAGCTCGGCGAGCCGGCTGGCGCGCGGGAACACGGCGCGCGTGGCGTCGGCCAGCGTCTCGATGCGCGTGGCGGGAATGCTCGCGTCGTGCCCCACGAGCTCGGCCATGCCGGCCACGCGCAGGCGCGAGCCGATGCGCGCGAAGACGACCTTGCGCGCGCTGTCGGTCACGTTCACGCGCGGCGCCGCGCCGGGGGCGAGGTCGACGTCGACCGTGATGCTGTAGCCCTTGAGCGGGTACACCGGCAGGTAGGCGCCGAGCGCGCGACCCAGCTTGTGCGAGGCCGAGCCCAGCGCCATCACGAAGGCATCGGCTTCGATGTCGCCTTCACTGGTCTGCACGGCCGCCACGCGACCTTCGCTGCGCGCGAAGCCGTGCACGTCAGCACCGAGCATGAAGCGCACGCCGCGCGCGCTCAGTGCGCGCATCAGCTCGGCGCACACCTTGAGGCAGTCGGCCGCGCACTCGCTCGGCGTGTGGACCGCACCCGCCATCTGGCCGCGGTAGTCCGCGAGCGCGGGCTCGATGGCCACGCACTCGTCGGGCGTGACGATGCGCTGCTCGCTGCCCAGGGTGCGTTGCAGTTCGACTTGCGCGCGCGCACCGGCCAGCGAGGCGGCGCTCGCATAGAGCACCAGCTTGCCGGTGGCGGAGAAGTCGCAGTCGGGCGCGATGTCGGCCTGCATGGCCTCGAAGCCGGTGCGGCTCGCGGCCGCCAGCGCAAGCAACTGCGCGGTGGTGTCGCGCGAGGTCGCGGCGTTGCATGCGGCCAGGAAGGCCAGGCCCCAGCGCCATTGCAGCGGGTCGAGCTGCGGGCGCAGCTTCAGCGGCGAGGTGGGGGAGAACAGCAGCTTGGGCAGCTGCGTCCAGATCGACGGATCGGCCAGCGGCTGCACGTACGAGTAGCTCAGCTGCGCGCCGTTGCCGCCGCTGGCGCCCGCGCCGGGCGCCGCGCGGTCGATCACCGTGACCTGGTGGCCCTGGCGCTCGAGTTGCCAGGCGGTCGCCAGGCCCACGATGCCGGCGCCGAGCACGCACACATGCATGGAGGCAACTTTCCGGAAGTGAAGAAAAAAGGGAACAGAAGAGACAGCGTGCGACTGTAGAGGCCCCTCGCCGTGCCCGGAAATGCCAAAAGAACCCAGCCCATAACCTTTGGGCATGACCCCGGGGTTAATTGGAATTGTCCCGATGTGTCACTCCTTCTTACACTGGTTGTCTGTTCAATCCAACCGATGAAGGCTCGAATGAAACTCTCCGTTTTGATGGCGTCCCTGGCTGCCGCGGTCCTCTTCACTGCACCGGCCGCGCAGGCTGCCGACACGCTCGCCAAGATCGCCGAGTCCGGCAAGATCTCGCTCGCCTACCGCGAGTCGTCGGTGCCCTTCAGCTACCTGGACGGCCCCAACAAGCCGATCGGGTTCTCGGTGGAACTCTCCAACGCCGTGGTCGAGGCGGTGAAGAAGAAGTTGAACAAGCCCAACCTGCAGGTCTCGCTGATGGCGGTCACCTCGCAGAACCGCATCCCGCTGATCACCAACGGCACCATCGACCTGGAGTGCGGCTCCACCACCAACAACACCGCGCGCGGCAAGGACGTGGCCTTTGCGGTGAACCACTTCTACACGGGCACGCGCCTGCTGACGAAGAAGTCTTCCAAGATCAAGGACTACGCCGACCTGGCCAAGAAGACCGTGGCCAGCACCACCGGCACCACCAACGCGCTGGTCATGCGCAAGTACAACACCGAGAAGAACCTCGACATGAACATCGTGCTCGGCAAGGACCACGCCGACGCGTTCCTGCTGGTCGAGAGCGACCGCGCCGTGGCCTTCGCCATGGACGACATCCTGCTGTTCGGCCTCATCGCCAACTCGAAGAACCCGGCCGACTACGAAGTGGTGGGCGAGTCGCTGCAGGTCGAGCCCTACGCCTGCATGCTGCCCAAGGACGACCCGGCCTTCAAGAAGCTGGTGGACGACACCTTCACCGCGATGATGAAGAGCGGCGAGTTCGAGAAGCTCTACACCAAGTGGTTCATGCAGCCGATCCCGCCGAAGAACGTGCCGCTGAACCTGCCGATGAGCGACCAGCTCAAAGAAAACCTGAAGGCCTTCAGCGACAAGCCGGCCACCTGATCGAAAGCAAGAGAAAAGACATGGTCGCAGCCACACAGGTCGTCGGCATCCTCGGGGGCATGGGCCCCGCGGCGGGCGCCGACTTCGTCCGGCTCTTCGTGCAGGCCTGCGCGCAGCAGATGCGTGCGCGCGGCGAGCCGGTGCGCGACCAGTCCTTTCCCGAACACTGGCTGGCGCAGGTGCCGGTGCCCGACCGCACCGGCGCGCTGGCCTCCGACGCGCAGGGCGCGCACCAGCCGCTCGAACCGATGCTGCAGGCGCTGGGCCGGCTGGCCGCGCTGGGCAGCCGCGCCGTGGCCATCGCCTGCAACACCGCGCATGCGTGGCACGCCAACCTGCAGGAACGCTTTCCGCAGGTCGAGCTGCTGCACATGGCGCGCGAAACTGCACGGCAACTGGCCGAACAGGGCGCGACCGAGGTGGCGCTGATGGCCACCGAAGGCACCTACCGCGTGCGGCTGTATGAAGAGGCGCTGGCCGAGGCCGGCCTGGGCTGCCACGTGCCGTCGGCCGACGAGCGCCAGACCATCATGCGCGGCATCTTCGACGGCGTGAAGGCCGGCAACCTGCCGCTGGCCGAACGCTGCTTCTCCGAGGTCGCGCTGCGGCTGGCCGAACGGCACGGGCCGGTCACGATCATCATGGGCTGCACCGAGGTGCCGCTGGGCCTGCAGGGCTCGGCCGCGGTGGCGGGGCTGCGCCTCGTCGATCCGGCGCAGGTGCTGGCCGAGGCGCTGGCACGGCGGGCCTACGGCACGTAGCCGCAGCCCGAAGCGGCCGGCTGCTTTACGGTCCGGTCACACGGCCCGGACCGATTTCGCCTACATTGCGGCGTGCGTTTTTCTACGCCACACCCCCTTGTCAGACGATTCAACCGGAGCCCTTGCATGACCTCCTTCGACGACAACCGTTCCGAATTCGATTCGCTGCGCCCCGGCGACAGCACCGAGCAGGGGGCCACGCGCCGCACCGCGCTCAAGGCCGCCCTCGGTGTCGGCTACGCCGCCGCCGTGCTGCCGGTGGCCGCGCAGACGGCCATCTCGACCCCGGCCGAAGGCCTGAAGGCCGGCCCGATCAAGTACACCGTCAACGGCTTCGAGGTGCCCGCCTATGCCGCGGCGCCGGCCGGCAAGACCGGGCTGCCGGTGGTGCTGGTGATCCAGGAAATCTTCGGCGTGCACGAGTACATCGCCGACACCTGCCGCCGCTTCGCCGAGCTCGGCTACCTGGCCATCGCGCCCGAGCTGTATGCGCGCCAGGGCGATCCGCGCGGCTACACCGACATTCCCAAGCTGCAGGCCGAGGTCGTCACCAAGGTGCCCGACGCGCAGGTGATGGGCGACCTCGACGGCGCGCTGGCCTGGGCCAAGGCCAACGGCGGCGACACCGCCAAGGCCGGCATCACCGGCTTCTGCTGGGGCGGGCGCATCGTGTGGCTGTATGCGGCGACGGGCAAGGTCAAGGCCGGCGTGGCCTGGTACGGCCGGCTGGTCGGGCAGGCCAGCGAACTGCAGCCGAAACACCCCGTCGACATCGCCGCCAGCCTGCAGGCGCCGGTGCTCGGCCTGTACGGCGGAAAAGACCAGGGCATCCCCCTTGACACGGTTGATAAGATGAAAGCTGCTCTGGCCGGTGGGACTCCGGCGGCCAAGGCATCGAGCTTCGTCGTGTACCCCGAAGCAGGCCACGCGTTCCACGCCGACTACCGCCCCAGCTACCTCAAGAGCGCCGCGGACGACGGCTGGCAGCGTGCCACGGCCTGGTTCAAAGCCAATGGTGTCGCCTGACCGAAGACGGCACCCGTAGCCACCCGCCGCCGAAGGCCGTCCGAAGTGACGGCCTTTCTCTTTTTATGAACGGAACAAGGTCATACCGGCCGTCCCTCTTGCGCAAGCAGCTATGAATTTGATAGTAATTCTCGTGGCGACCCTGGTCGCCGGCATCGGAAGCGTCTGGCTCGCGGCCCTGCTGCTGCGCGTGGGCGTGCGCAGCGGCGGCGGCGGCGTGAACCCGCAGCACCTGCTGAGCCTGGCGGCCGGCGCGCTGCTGGCCACGGCCTTCATGCACCTGCTGCCCGAGGCCTTCGAAAGCCGCATCGAGCCCGCGCTGCTGTTCGCGGTGCTGCTGTTCGGGCTGGTGTTCTTCTTCCTGCTCGACAAGGCCGAGCTGTGGCACCACGGGCATGAGCATCACCATGGCGATGCCGCACCGGCGAAAGAGGGCGCGCACGACCACCACGGCCATGATCATCACGACCATTCGCACGCTCATCACCACCACGCACCCCCCACGGGCGGCGGCGGCTGGGCCGTGCTCACCGGCGACAGCGTGCATTGCTTCGGCGACGGCATCCTGATCGCCTCGGCCTTCGTGGCCGACATCCGCCTGGGCCTCGTGGCCGCGCTGGCCGTGCTCGCGCACGAAGTGCCGCACCACATCGGCGACCTCGTGGTGCTGCGCCAGAGCTCGGCCAATTCGCGCGCGGCGCTGGTGAAGGTGTCGCTCGCGGGCACGATGACCATGCTCGGCGGCATCGCGGGCTGGTGGCTGGTCGACCAGCTGCATGGCTGGCTGCCGTACTTCCTGGTGCTGGCGGGCAGCAGCTTCGTCTACGTGGCGCTGGCCGACCTGATCCCGCAGCTGCAAAAGCGCCTGCCCGCGCGCCAGACCGCGGCGCAGATCGCGTGGCTCGCGGCGGGCATCCTGCTGGTCACGCTCGTGAGCCGCTTGGCGCACGGCGAGCATGGCCACGAACACGGCCATGATGAAGGACACGGCGAGCACGGCCACGTCCACAAAGACTGACGACAACGCGTATGGGTGGCCTCCGGTGACGGGAAACTTTCCGACACCGACGTCAGCCCGTCGATCCACCGCAAGGGGCAAAACAGGCGCACCATAGAGGGCCGTTTACTCATCTGCCGAGGAATTCGATCATGACGCCCCACGCCGATGCCACCGCGCGCACCGCCTCGTCGTCCGAAGACGACGATGACGACAGCACGCCTGCCGACGACTTCGATGAACTCGAAGCCGATGCGTCCGACGACCTGTCGGACGAAACGGGCATCGACCTCACCGATGCCAGCGAGCTCGATGCCGACAACGTGCCGGCCGACGAAGAGTTCGACCGCGTGATGAACGCGCCGGACTGACCAGGCCCCTTCAGACCGGTTCAGGCCAGCGCGCCTGCGCCGGACGCACCGATTCGTAGAAGCGCGCCATCTGCAGCACGCCCAGGTCGTCGAAGCGGCGCCCCGCGATCTGCAGGCCGATCGGCAGGCCGTTCTTTGCATGGCCGCAGTTGATCGACGCGGCCGGTTGTTCCGACTGGTTGAACACCGACGTGAAGTGCGAGTCCTTCAGCAGGTTTTCCGAGCCGCTGTTGATGGCCTCCGCCGCAAAGGGCAGCACCGGCGACACCGGCGACAGCACGTAGTCGAAGGGCTGCGTGGCCGCCACGGTGGCCGCGCGCAAGGCCTGCATGCGCGTGAAGGCGCGGAAGGTGTCTTCGGGCGTGAGCGAGGCGGCGAACTCCGCCGCCTGATGGATGTAGCCGGCCGCGAGCTTCGCGCGCTCCGGCGCCATCGCGGCCAGGTCGACGCGGCAGCGCATCGTGAAGAAGTGGGCCATGCCCATGCGCATGTCGAGCGTGGTCCAGTCGGCCAGCGGCTCGACGATGGCGCCGGCCTGCTCGAACAGGCGGGCCGCGGCCAGCACGGCCTCTTTCACTTCCGCATCGATGGGCCAGCCGCCCATGGTCTCGGTCCACAGGCCGATGCGCAGGCCCTTCACATTGCGTTCGAGCCGCTGCCACGCGAAGTCGTTCGGCGGCAGGCTCATGTAGTCGCGCGCGTCGGGGCGCGTCACCACCTGCATCAAGAGCGCTGCGTCGGCCACGGTGCGCGTCATGGGGCCGATCACGCGCGCCGCGGCGGGCGGGTCGACCGGGATGCGGCCGTGGCTGGGCTTGAGGCCGAACACGCCGCAGAAGCTGGCCGGAATGCGCACCGAGCCGCCGATGTCGGTGCCCAGGTGCAACGGGCCGTAGCCCGCGGCGGCGGCGGCGCCGGCGCCCGAGCTCGAGCCGCCGGTGTTGCGGCCCAGGTCCCACGGGTTGCGCGTAAGCGCGTGGAAGCTCGAGGGCGCCGCGCCGAGAAAGCCGAAGTCGGGCATCGTCGTCTTGGTCACGATCACCGCGCCGGCTTCGCGCAGGCGTGCGGCGGCGGGGGCATCGGCCACGGCGGGCGCCAGCACGGTGGCTGCGCTGCCGATCGGCGTGGGCGTGCCGCGCGTGGCGATGTTCTCCTTGAGCGTAACCGGCACGCCGTCGAGATCGCCCTGCGGCTTGCCCTGGGCCCAGCGTGCCTCGGAGGCGCGCGCCGATGCCAGCGCGGCTTCGGCGTCCAGCCCGTAGGTGGCGTGGATGTGCGGCTCCCAGCGTTCGATGCGCGCAAGCACGGCCTGCGTCACCTCGACCGGCGACAAGGCGCGGTCACGGTAGCGTTCGAGCAACTGGAGGGCACTGAGTTCGTACAGGGGTGTGGTCATGTCTTCGTTTCTTCTTGGGGTGGTGGGATGAAGGTGGGTTGAAAGAGAGGAGGGCGGCGGCGCTCAGCCGCCCCCGAACGCATAGCCCTGGCCCGGCGCCGCGGCCAGCAGCGTGCGCGTGTAGGCCTCGCGCGGCGACAGCAGCACGTCGTGCGCGCTGCCTTGCTCGACGATGCGGCCCTTGTGCATCACGATCAGGCGGTCGCAGATCTGGCTGGCCACGCGCAGGTCGTGGGTGATGAACAGGATGCCGATCGACAGCCGCTGCTGGATCTCCGCGAGCAACTTCAGGATCTGGTCCTGCACCGACACGTCGAGCGCCGACACGGCCTCGTCGGCGATCAGTACGCGCGGCTCGCAGGCCAGCGCGCGTGCGATGCACAGCCGCTGGCGCTGGCCGCCCGAGAACTCGCTCGGGTAGCGGTGCAGCACCTCGGGCTGCAGCCGCACCAGCGCCATCAGCTCCTCGGCGCGCTGCCAGGCCTTGGCGTGCGGCACGCCGAAATTCACCGGCCCCTCGACGATCGACTGGCCCACCGTGCGGCGCGGGTTGAGCGAGCGGTTCGGGTCCTGGAACACGACCTGCACCATGCGCCGGAACGCCGAGCGCTGCGCGCCGCGCGAGCCCTCGATGCCGGGCACGCGGATGTCGCCGTCGGTGGGCTCGATGAGCCGCGCGATGCAGCGCGCCACGGTCGACTTGCCCGAGCCCGACTCGCCCACGATGCCGACCGTCTCGCCCGCATGCAGCTTCAGCGACACGTCGGCCGCCGCGTGCACCGTGCGGCGCTTGCCGGGCCAGCTGCCCGTGCGGTAGACCTTGCCCACGCCGCGCGCATCGAGCAGCGGCGCCTGGGCGTCGATGGGTGCGCGCAGCACCGGCGCCAGCCGCGGCACGGCGTCGAGCAGCATGCGCGTGTAGGCCTCCTTCGGTCGGCGCAGCACCTCGTCCTTCGGGCCGCTCTCGACCTGCCGGCCCAGCTGCAGCACCACCACCTGGTCGGCGATGTCCGCCACCACGCCGAAGTCGTGCGTGATGAACAGCACGGCGGTGCCGTTCTCCTGCTGCATCTCGCGGATGAGCGCGAGGATCTCGGCCTGCGTGGTCACGTCGAGCGCGGTGGTGGGCTCGTCGCAGATCAGCAGGGCCGGACGCAGGATCAGCGCGATGGCGATCACGATGCGCTGGCGCTGTCCGCCCGAGAGCTGGTGCGGGTAGGCGTCGTAGATGCGCTGGGGCTCGGGCAGCCGCACGCGCTCGAAGATGGCCAGCACGCGCGCGCGGCGCGCGGCGGCGCCCAGCGTCGTGTGCTCGGCCAGGATCTCGTCGACCTGCGCGCCGCAGCGCATCACCGGGTTGAGCGCGGTCATCGGCTCCTGGAACACCATCGCCATGCGTGCGCCGCGCAGGGCACGCAGCCGCGCCGGGCTGGCCGCGAGCACGTCCTCGCCCTGCACCTCGATGCACCCGGCCGAGGGCCGCAGCGACGCGGGCAGCAGGCCCATCGCGGCCTGCGCGATGACCGACTTGCCGGAGCCCGATTCGCCCAGCAGGCACACGACCTGGCCGGGCAAGACGTCGAACGAGATGCCGTGCACCGCATGCGCGCGGTCGGCACCGGCGGGCAGGTCGATGGCGAGGTCGCGCACCACGAGGCAGGGCGCTGCAGAAGCCGAAGAAGGGGTGGATGTCATGCTCAGCCTCCGCGTGCCTTGAACTTGGGATCGAGCGCGTCGCGCAGGCCGTCGCCGAGCATGTTCACGGCCAGCACCGTGAGCGCCAGGAAGAGGCCGGGCAGCAGCACGGTCGAGGGGTGCGAGGTGAAGTGCGTGCGGCCCTCGGACATGATGTTCCCCCAGGTCGGCACTTCGGACGGCAGGCCGATGCCCAGGAAGGACATCACGGCCTCCGCCAGCATCGCCGCCGCGCAGATGAAGGTGCCCTGCACGATCAGCGGCGCCACCGTGTTGGGCAGGATGTGGCGCAACATCAGCTTCCAGGTCGGCGTGTCGAGCGCGACGGCCGCCTCCACGTAGGGCTCTTCGCGCACCGACAGCACCACCGAGCGCACCAGCCGCGCCACGCGCGGCGTCTCGGGCACCACGATGGCCAGGATCACCGTGAGCAGGCTGGGCCGCCACACGGCCACCAGCACGATCGCGAACAGGATGCCGGGGATGGCCATCATCCCGTCCATCACCCGCATGATCACGCCGTCCAGGCGCCGGAAGTAGCCCGCCACCATGCCCACCACGAGGCCGAACGCGACCGAGCCCAGCGCCACCGCCACGCCCACCGACAGCGAGATGCGCGCGCCGTAGGCCGTGCGGCTCCACAGGTCGCGGCCCATGCTGTCGGTGCCCAGCGGAAAGAAGCGATCGAAGCTGTCGCCCGCCAGCGTGGTGAACTCGGCGCGCGCGCCGGGCGGCAGGTGCGAGTTCGCGGGGTCCATCGCGTTCGGGTCGATGGTGCCGAGCCAGGGCGCGGCCACCGCCAGCAGCAGCATCGCGGCCAGCAGGACGCCGCCGATGCGCACGCCGCCGTTGGCGAGCAGGCGGCGCAGCAGCGAGCGGGCCGGGGCCCGGGGTGCAGCGGGAGGAACCGCGACAGAGGCAGGCGCGTCGTCGCGCAGGGAGATCGAAGTCATGGCGGGGCTTTCGAAGGAAGGTCAGTACCGGATGCGCGGATCGAGCAGCAGGTAGCTCAGGTCCACCAGCAGGTTGACCACCACGTACACGAGCGAGAAGAAGAGGGTGATCGCCTGGATCAGCGGGTAGTCGCGCGAGAGCACGGCATCCACCGTGAGCTGGCCCAGGCCGGGGATCGCGTAGATCGTCTCGGTGACCACCACGCCGCCGATCAGGCCCGCCACGCTCAGGCCGATGACGGTGGCGATCGGCACGGCCGCGTTGGCCAGCGCGTGGCGCAGCAGCATGCGCCACTCGGCGATGCCCTTGGCGCGCGCGGTGCGCACGTAGTCTTCGGTGAGCGCCTCCGACACCGCCGCGCGCGTGACCCGCGCGATGAGCGCCGCGTACATCACGGCCAGCGTGACGCAGGGCAGGGCGAGGTGGCGCAGCCACGGGCCCACGCCGTCGCCGATGCGCTGGTAGCCCTGCGAAGGCAGCCAGCCGAGCTGCATCGAGAACAGCCAGATCATCGCGTAGCCGGCCACGAACACCGGCACCGAGAAGCCGAGCACCGAGGCGCCCATGATGAAGCGGTCGAGCCGGCTGCCGCGCCGCGAGGCCGCGAGCACGCCCAGCGGCACGGCGATCAGCACCGTGAGCACCACCGTCACCGCCGCCACCGAGAGCGTGGGCTCCAGGCGCTGGCCGATCAGGTCGGTCACGCGCATCCGGTAGAAGAACGAGTAGCCGAGGTCGCCGCGCAGCACCTGGCCGAGCCAGTGCACGAACTGCGTCACGATCGATGCGTCCAGGCCCAGCTGGGCGCGGATGCGTGCGATGTCCTGCGCACTGGCCGCGTCGCCCGCGATGGCCGCCGCGGGGTCGCCGGGCGTCATGCGCAGCAGCAGGAAGACGATGACGGCCACGATCAGGAGCACGGGCGCGGTGGCCAGTCCGCGGCGCAACAGGAAGTGGAGCATGTGAATCAGGTCCTTGACGAGGGGCCGGGCGTGTGGCGCGGGCAAAGGAAGTCCCGCCCGGCTGCCGCGCAAGGCGCAGCCGGTCAGGGGTGGCGATCAGAAAGGGAGAGGGGCGGGCGCGCGGGCCGGCCTATGTCGCGGTCATGGCGATGGCGCGGACGTCTTGCGCACGTTCCAGTACAGCACCGCCGGCGACGGCAGCAGGCCGGTGATGGTGCCGCGGCGCACGGCCGTGGGCGCCTTGCCTTCGCCGAGCGGGGCGAGCACGCCGTGTTCGAGCACGACCTGCTGGATCTGCGTGGCGATCTCCTTGCGCTGCGCGAGGTCGGCGGTGGCGATGAACTTGGTCTTCAGCGCTTCGAGCTCGGGCACCACGGGCCAGCCGAAGTAGCCCTGGTCGCCGTTGCCGGTCAGCGGGCTGTAGCCGATGGGGCTGCTCGCGTCCACGCCGCCCCAGAAGGTGATGAAGGCGTTCCAGCCGCCGTTCTCGGGCAGGTCTTTCTTCGCGCGCCGGGTCACGAGCGTGGCCCAGTCGGTGGTCTGCACGTCGACGTTGAAGCCCACCTGCTTGAGCAGCTGGCCGTACACCGCGGGCAACTTGTTCAGCGCGGGCGCGTCGCCCGGCAGCAGGATCACCACGGGCTTGCCGTCGTAGCCCGATTCCTTGAGCAGCTTGCGCGCTTCTTCGAACTGCGGCTTGCCGGTGTAGAAGCCCGTCTTGTCGCTCGCATAGAGCGAGCCGCACAGGTAGATCGAGGCGCAGGGCTTGTAGAAGTCGCGGAAGGTGACCTGCGCGCGCAGCATCGCCTCCTGGTTGATGGCCAGCATCGCGGCCTTCAGCGCCTTGGGGTTGTTGAAGGGCGGCACCTTGTGGTTGTAGAGCACGGTGAAGGGGCCCGCCGGCATCACGTCGACGAGCTCGATCTTGTCGTTGGTGCGCATGCCGGTGTAGCCCGACGACGGCACGGTCTCGAGCATGTCGACCTCGCCGTTGAGCAGCGCGTTGGCCTGCGTCTGCGGGTCGCGCAGCATCACCCACTCGACGCGGTCGACGTGCACCACCTTGCCGCCGGCCAGGCCCGAGGCGGGCTCCTTGCGCGGCACGTAGGCGGTGTTCTTTCGGTAGATGACGCGGTCGCCCGGGCGGAAGTCTTCCTTGGCGAGCGTGAAGGGGCCGGAGCCCACCAGCTCGTCGATCTGCTTGTCGGCGGGCGTGTCGGCCACGCGCTTGGGCATGATGAACGGCACCAGCGGGTTGGGCTTGCCGAGCGCGTCGAGCACCACGCCGAAGGGCTGCTTGAACGTCATGCGAAAGCCGTTCGGCCCGTCGGCGGCGATGCTGTCCATCGCCTCGTACATCTTCTGGCCCAGCGTGTCGCGCTTGGCCCAGCGTGCCAGCGAGGCGATCACGTCCTGCGAGGTGACCGGTGCGCCGTCGTGGAACTTCAGGCCCGGGCGCAGCGTGAAGCTCCACACCTTGTTGTCGGCGCTCGCGCTGTACTTGTCGACCATCTGCGGCTTGATGACGCCCTTCTCGTCCATCGCGAAGAGGGTGTCGTAGATCATCAGGCCGTGGTTGCGCGTGATGTTGGCGGTGGTCCAGATCGGGTCGACGATCTTCAAATCCGACGAGGGCACGGTGCGAAGCACGGTCTGGGCGGACACGGTGGCGGCGAAGCACAAAGCGAGCGCCGACAGGGAAGCCGCCGCGACGCGGCGCGGTGAAAGGTGGATTGCCATGGAGCCTTACTTCTTTCGGGAGGGAGCGGAAGACGAGGGAGAGGAAGACGGGGGCGATTCCTTGCTTTCGCGCAGCTGCACCAGCAGGAATTCGAAGATGTCGCGCGAGCCTTCTTCGGCGTCGATGAGCTTGTGCATGATGCGGCGCAGGTTCTCGATGTCGGCGACGCTCAGGCAGTCGAGAAAGCGCGCTTCCATCTCATGCCCGATGGGCTCGGCGCGCAGCACCATGTCGATGCCGGCGGGGCTCAGGCACAGGCGGATCTGCCGCGCGTCTTCGGCCCCGATCTGGCGCTCGACCAGCTCGCGCTGCACCAGCGAACTCACCAGCTTGGAGACCAGCGTCTTCTCGATGGCGCAGGTCTGCACCAGCTGGCCCATGGTGATGCCGGGCGCGGCGCCGATCATGCGCAGCAGCCGCACGTCGCGGATCGACAGGCCGAGCTCGATCTCGTAGATGCGCGAGCCGCGGTCGCGCGTGCGCTGCGAGGCCAGGTCGAGCAGGACGTTGAGGTAGTCGTCTTTCAGGCGAAGCGGGGCGTGCATGGCGCGTTGGTAGAAGTCTTCAATAGTTGAAATGTTCAACTATGTGGGCGAACTACGCAAGCTCCGGGCCAGCTGTCGAGGGAAATCCCCTAGAAACGCACTGCCAGAGCGGAAAAGCGCAAAGAAGAAAGAAAAACCGGGCCTCTGAGGCCCGGCGTGTTTACCGATCCGGTGCTGCGCGTGCACCAGGATGCGAAGGCGGGCGCCGTGCAGGCGCCGCCGAGGTGCGCGCTGTCAGGCGGCGTCCTGGCGCACGATCACCTGGCCGTTGCGCGCACCGCTGTGCACGCCGTGGCGCCACGTCACGGCGCCGTTCACGATCACCGCGTCGATGCCTTCGGCCGGCTCGGTCGGCGTTTCGTAGTTCGCGGTGTCGCGCACGGTGGCGGCATTGAAGACCACCACGTCGGCGTGGTGCCCGACCTTGAGCGCGCCGCGCTCGTGCAGGCCGAAGTTGCGCGCCGTGAGCCCCGTCATCTTCCACACCGCCGTCTCCAGCGGGAACAGGCCCACGTCGCGGCTGTAGTGCCCCAGCACGCGCGGGAAGGTGCCCCACAGGCGCGGGTGCGGCTTGTCGCCCAGCGGAATGCCGTCGGAGCCGATCATGGTCTCGTCGAAGGCGAGCACGCGCTGCACGTCGTCCTCGTCCATCATGAAATAGATGGCGCTGCCGGGCGACAGGCGCAGCGCGGCCTCTTCGCCCGACACGCCCCATTCGGCCGCGATGTCCTTCAGGTCGCGGCCCGCGCATTCGGGGTGTGGCACGCTGGAGGCGATGAGCACGCGCCCGTCCATCATCCCGCGGTCGGTGCGGATCATGGTGGAGCCGGCCGTGTAGGGGTAGCAGTCGAGCCCGATGCACTGGCGCTTCATCGCTTCCTGGATGAAGGGCAGCGTCACCTTGGTCTTGCCGAAGTTCTGCGTGTTCTGCACCTTGTGGTGCGACACCACCACGGGGATGTCGAGCGCGCGGCCGATGTGGAAGGTTTCTTCGAGCGACTCCATCACGCGGTCGCTCTCGTCGCGCATGTGCGTCACGTACAGCGCCTTGCGCGCCGTGAGCGGGCGGCCGACCTCGATGATCTCCTCGGTGGTCGCCTTCACGGCCGGCGGGTAGAAGGTGCCGGTCGACAGGCCGATGGCGCCGGCCTGCATGGCTTCCTCGACCAGCGTCTGCATGGCGGCGATCTCCTTGTCGGTCGCGGGCCGGTCGAGGTCGGACATGGTCACGGCGCGCAGGGTCGAGTGGCCGACCATCGCCGCCACGTTGACCGACGAGGGCGTGGCGCGCAGCGCGTCGAGGTAGGCCGCAAACGTCGTGAAGCGGTCTTCGGGCGGCGTCTCGAGCAGGCTCAGCGGCATCGGCAGGTCCATGTCGGCACGCAGCGGTGCGGCGCTGATGCCGCAGTTGCCCGCCACCACCGTGGTCACGCCCTGCGACACCTTGAACGGCATCTGCGCGTGCGACAGCACGGCCTGGTCGTCGTGCGTGTGCGAGTCGATGAAGCCCGGCGCGACGATGCGGCCGGTGGCGTCGAGCGTCTGGTCGGCCGTGTGGCCCGCGAGCTTGCCGATGGCGGCGATGCGGCCGTTGACGATGCCCACGTCGGCGTCGAAGCGCGGGGCCTTGGTGCCGTCGATCACGGTGCCGCCGTGGATCAAGAGGTCGTAGTGGGGTGTCTTGTCGGTCATGAGGGCAGTGCTTTCAACGGAAGTGGCAGGCGACCCAATGGCCGCCCTGGGAAGACGAAGGGCGCTCCGTCAGTTCGGGCGTCTTCTCCTTGCACACGGCCTGCGCCATCGGGCAGCGCGTGTGAAAGCGGCAGCCCGAGGGCGGGTTGGCCGGGCTCGGTGGGTCGCCCTGCAGCAGCAGGCGGCGTGCGGGCGTGCGTGGGTTGGGCACGGGCACGGCCGACAGCAGGATCTCGGTGTACGGATGGCGCGGCGCCGAGAACAGCGTGTCGCGGTCTGCGATCTCCACGATGTGGCCGAGGTACATCACGGCCACGCGGTGGCTGATGTGGCGCACCACGGCGAGGTCGTGGGCCACGAAGAGGTAGGCGATGCCGAACTCGGCCTGCAGGTCCATCAGCAGGTTGACCACCTGCGCCTGCACCGACACGTCGAGCGCCGACACGGGCTCGTCGCAGACGATGAGTTTGGGGTTCAGTGCCAGCGCGCGCGCAATGCCCAAGCGCTGGCGCTGGCCGCCCGAGAACTCGTGCGGAAACTTCTTCACCGCCTCGGGCCGCAGGCCCACGCGCGAGAACAGCCACTGCACGCGCTCGCGCCGCTCGGCCACCGACACGTCGCCGAAGTTGCGCAGCGGCTCGGCCACGATGTCGCCGGCCGTGAGGCGCGGGTTCAGCGAGGCGTAGGGGTCCTGGAAGATGATCTGCAGGTCGCGCCGGCGCTGGCGCATCGCGTTCGCGGGCAGGGTCAGCAGCTCTTCGCCGTTCAGCCGCACCGAGCCCGAGGTGGGCTCGACCAGCCGCATCACCGACTTGGCCGTGGTGGTCTTGCCGCAGCCCGACTCGCCGACCAGCGACAGCGTTTCGCCGTGGCCGACGTTGAACGACACGCCGTCGACCGCCTGGATCGCGGGCTTGGTCGGTCGCAGCCAGCGCCGCGGCGAGGTGTAGTGCTTGCGCAGCTCGCGCACCTGCAGCAGCGGCGCCTTGGCGGATGTTGTTGTGGTTGTCGTCATGCGCTCACCTCGGCAGCCTCGTCGGTCCATTGTTCCTGCACCGCGAAGCAGGCGACCACGTGGCCGTCGCCCTGCGTGGACAGCGGCGGCGTCTCGCGGCGGCAGCGTTCGCGTGCCTGCGAACAGCGCGCGGCAAAGGCGCAGCCGCGCCCCAGCTCGTGCGCGGCGGGCACCATGCCCGGAATCTCGTGCAGCCGCGCGCTCGACGTGCTCATGGCGGGCATCGAGGCCATCAGCGCGCGGGTGTAGGGGTGCAGCGGGCGATCGAAGAGGTCGACCACGTCGGCCTCTTCCACCTTCTTGCCGGCGTACATGACGACGACGCGGTCGCAGCTCTCGGCCACCACGCCCAGGTCGTGCGTGATCATCACCACGCCCATGCCCAGCTCCTTCTGCAGCCGCTTGATGAGGTCGAGGATCTGCGCCTGGATGGTCACGTCGAGCGCGGTGGTGGGCTCGTCGGCGATCAGCACCTCGGGGTTGCAGGCCAGGGCCAGCGCGATCATCACGCGCTGGCGCATGCCGCCCGAGAGCTGGTGCGGGTACTCGTTCACGCGCCGCTCGGGCTCGGGGATCTGCACCAGGCGCAGCATCTCGACCGCGCGCTGCAGCGCCTCGGCGCGGCTGGCCTTCTGGTGCAGCTGCACGGTCTCGGCGATCTGCCGGCCCACGGTGAGCACCGGGTTCAGCGAGGTCATCGGCTCCTGGAAGATCATCGAGATGCGGTTGCCGCGGATCTGCCGCATCTCGCGTTCGCTCAGCTGCATCAGGTCGGTGCCGCGCAGGCGCACCGCGCCCATGTGGCGGCCGGGCGGCGTGGGCACCAGCCGCAGGATCGAGAGCGCCGTCACGCTCTTGCCGCAGCCCGATTCGCCGACCACGCCGAGCGTGCGGCCCGCGCGCACGGTGTACGACACGCCGTCGACCGAGCGCACCGTGCCCGCGAGCGTGCTGAAGTAGGTGCGCAGGTTGTCGACCTCGAGCAAGGGCTCGCCGGGGGCGAGGGTGGCCTGGGACATGGGAATGGTCATGACGCGTTCCTCTTCACAGCTGCCGCGCCAGGCGCGGGTCGAGCGCATCGCGCAGGCCGTCGCCGAGCAGGTTGATGGCCAGCACCGTGGCCGCCAGCAGCAGGCCCGGGTACAGGATGATGTGGAACGCCACGGTCACGAAGTTGCGGCCCTCGGCCATCATGTTGCCCCAGCTCGGCGTCTGCGAAGGCACGCCCACGCCGAGGAAGGACAGCGCGGCCTCGGTGAGCACGGCGGCGGCGGCCACGAAGGTGGCCTGCACCACCAGCGGCGCCACGATGTTCGGCAGCACGTGCCGCACGAGGATCACCGGCAGCCGCGTGCCGACCGCATGCGCGGCCTCCACGAACAGCTGCTCGCGCAGCGTGAGCGCCAGCGAGCGCACCAGCCGCACCACGCGCGGAATCTCGGGCACGGTGATGGCGATGATCACGGTGGTGAGGCTGGCGCGCGTCACGGCCATGAGCGCAATGGCCAGCAGGATGCCGGGGATGGCCATGAGCCCGTCCATCACCCGCATGATCGGGCCGTCGGCCCAGCGCACGAAGCCCGACACCAGGCCCAGCGCGATGCCGAAGAAGGTGGCGAGCACGGCCACCGAGGCGCCGACGATCATCGACACGCGGCCGCCCCACACGGCGCGGCTGAACACGTCGCGGCCCAGCGCGTCGGTGCCGAACCAGTGCTCGGCCGAGGCCGGCTGCATGCGCGCGAGCGGGTCGATGTCCTGCGGGTCGTGGGTGGCGATCCAGGGCGCGGCGATGGACAGCGCGGCCACCGCGATGAGCAGCAGCGCGCCGACGATCAGCGTCGGGTGCTTGCGCACCCAGCGCCAGCGCGGCGGTACGAAAGGGGCGTCTTCGGCGGAAGCAGCGGCGGCATCGGCAGGCACCGGCGCATCGACCTCGCGCAAGGGCAGGGCAGTGGACATGGCGTCGTTGGGCTCGTTCTTTGTTCTAGTACTGGATGCGCGGATCGAAGAGGCGGTAGCTCAAATCGATCAGGAGGTTGATCAGCACGTACACGCCCGCCGACAGCAGCAGCACGCTCTGGATCACCGGGTAATCGTGGCGCTGCACCGAATCGATCACGAGCCGGCCCACACCCGGAATGGCGAACACCGTCTCGGTGACCACCACGCCGCCGATCAGGAGCGCAATGCCCGCGCCGATGGTGGTGGCGATGGGAATGGCCGCGTTGCGCAGCGCGTGGCCCAGCACCGGCAGCACGCCCAGGCCCTTGGCGCGCGCGGTGCGGATGTAGTCCTCGTGCAGCACCTCGAGCACGGTGGCGCGCGTCATGCGCGTCACCAGCGCGATGTACACCAGCGCCAGGTTCACGCAGGGCAGCACCAGCGCGCGCAGCCAGGCACCGGGGCCTTCGGAGAAGTTCACGTAGCCCTGCACCGGGAACCACGGCAGCTGCACCGCGAAGGTGTAGACCAGCAGGTAGCCCACGAGGAACACCGGCACCGAGAAGGCCAGCACCGCGAACAACATCACGAGCCGGTCGATCCAGGTGCCCGCGCAGTAGGCCGCGAGCGTGCCCAGCGGCACGGCCGTCACCAGCGTGATGAGCATGGTCAGCGCCGCGATCGACACCGTGGGCTCCAGCCGCTGGCCGAGCAGCTGCGTCACCGGCACCTGCGTGAAGATCGAGGTGCCCAGGTCGCCGGTGAAGATCTTGCCGATCCACAGCCCGAACTGCTGCCACAGCGGCAGGTTCAGGCCGAGCGCGGCGCGCAGCTTGTCGATGTCCTCGGTGGTGGCGAGGTCGCCCGCGATGAGCGCGGCCGGATCGCCGGGCGACAGGTGGATCAGCAGGAACACCACCACGGCCACCACCGCCATCACCGGCAGCGTGGAAAGAAAGCGTCGAACGATGTAGCCCATGGTGGCGCGTGGCTTACTTGTCGAGCACCCAGACGGTGGGCATGCCGGCCCACATCTTGTCCAGCCCCTTGATGCTGGCGCGCGCCGCGAACGCGGCCGAGTACTGGCCGGCGTTGATGTACGGCACGGCCTCGTAGGCGCGCGACTGGAAGGCGTCGAGCAGTTCCTTGCGCTTGGCCGGCACGGTTTCCTTCAGCCAGGCGGTGCGCAGCTCGTCGAGTTTCTTGTCGCAGGGCCAGCCGGGCAGCGTGTTGCCGCAGGCCGCGCCCAGGTAGGCGTTGCTGATGGGCGAGTTCACGTCGAACTCGCCGGCCACCGTGACGTACATGTTCCAGCCGCCGGCGTCGGCCGCATCGCGCTTGGCGCGGCGCGCACCGATGGAGGCCCAGTCCATGGTCTGCGCATCGACGTTCAGGCCGATGCTCTTCATGGTCTGCGCGGCCATCAGCGCCTCGGCGTTGAGGTAGGGCACGTCGCTGGGCACCATCAGCACCACCTTCTCGCCCTTGTAGCCGGCGTCGGCGAGCATCTTCTTCGCCTTGGCGACGTCGGCCTTGCGGAAAGGCTCCGCGCCGGCCGAGGTGTCGTTGGGGCTGCCGCAGATGAACCAGGTGGCGCAGTAGGCCATGCGCATGTCCAGCGGGAAGCCCATGGCCGCGACGAAGCGCTCCTGGTTCACGGCCTGCAGCAGCGCCTGGCGCACCTTCGGGTTGTCGAAGGGCGGGTGCAGCTGGTTCATCACCAGGAAGCCCTGGTAGGCGCCGCCGGAGCCGATCTTGATGTTGCTGTCGGTGCGCAGCGGTGCGATGTAGTCGGGCGCCAGCTGCTCGATGTAGTCGACCTCGCCGCGCTTGAGCGCCGAGATCGCGCTGTTGGCGTCGGGCAGGTAGAGCCATTCGACGCGGTCGAGGCTGGTCTTCTTGCTGCCGGCCAGGCCGCTCGGCGGCTCGCTGCGCGCCACGTAGTTCGGGTTGCGCACGAACACCGTCTTGTTGCCCGGCACCCATTCGTCACGCTTGAAGATGAAGGGCCCCGAGCCGACGACCTCGGTGAGGGGCGCGGTGGCCGGCAGCTTGGCGATGCGCTCGGGCAGGATCACCGGCGGAAAGCCCGAGGGCTTGGCCAGCGCGTCGAGCACCATGCCGAAGGGCTCGTTGAGCGTGAGCGTGAAGTTGCGCGCGTCGGTGGCCTTCCACTCGGCACCCACGCCCGTCATGGCGCGGCCCAGGCTGTCGCGTGCCGCCCAGCGCTGCAGCGAGGCCACGGCGTCGGCCGAGGTCACGGCGGCGCCGTCGGAGAACTTCAGGCCCGGGCGCAGCGTGAAGCTCCACTGCTTGCCGTCCTTGGAGGTCGTGTACTTCTCGACCATCTGCGGCTGCGGCTTGCCGGTGGCATCCTGCGCGAACAGCGTGTCGTACACCATGTGGCCGAAGTTGCGCGAGATGTAGGCCGTGGTGAAGGTCGGGTCGAGGATCTTCAGGTCGGCATGCGCCACCACCTTGAGTGTCTTGGGCGGCGTCTGGGCGAGCGCGGGAAGGCTGGCGGCCGAAAGGGCCAGGGCAGCGAGGGCAGCAAGCGTTCGTCGGGTCATCGTCGGTTCTCCGGTCGGTGGGGCGAAACAAAAAAGAAAAAGGGAGTTCAGGCGGCGACGCCGATGGGCCACTTCGGCAGGCGAGCCTTGCGGTACGGCAGGGTGGTGAGGTCGAGCGTCACGGCGCCCGGTGCGCCGGCGTAGATCACGTGCTTGGCCACCTGGGAGTACGACGCGTAGAAGTGCTGCGACGACTTGACGACCACGATCTTCTTGGCCGCCAGGTCGCAGCCCAGCTGCGTGAACAGGTCGGTGCCCATGGCCTGGTTGCGCCGCGTGATCAGCACGATGTCGATGCCGTTGACCTCGACCAGCGCGCAGTCGCCCATGGCCGTGGGCGTGTTCGACAGGCCCGTCATCACCAGGTCTTCCTTCAGCGCCTTCACGGTGCATTCGAGGTCCAGCGGGTCGCCCGACAGCGGGCTGATCTTGCCGCCGATGCGCATCTGCAGCTTCGCGCCCACGCCGGCGTCGAAGGCGATGCGCACGGCAATCGGGTCCCACATCGGGCCGAGCGCGGCGTTGGTGATGCCACGTTCCAGCATGCGGCGCAGGATGAAGGTGGAGTCGCTCGCTGCGCCGCCGCCGGGGTTGTCGGCGCCGTCGGCCAGCACCACGGGGCCGCCGTCGAAGGCCAGGGCCTCGTCGAGCGAGTCGTCGATGCTGGGGTAGTTGACCGTGAGGCCGTCGCGCATGCCGATGACTTCGTCGGCCAGCTGGCGTGCCAGTGCATTCGCCTTGGCCTGGTCGCCATCGGTGTAGACCAGCACCTTGGTGCCCATCTCGGGCACGTCGCCCCACGAGAAGCCGTGCGTGAGCGAGACCGAGAGCACGCCGTCCTTGCCTTCGAGCGCCTGCATGCGCTGCACGAAGCTGCGCGCCGGTTCGCGCGAGGTGTGGACGGTGACGATGATGTCGCAGTCGACCATCGCGACCACCGGCTTGACCTTGCCTTCGACGGCCGCGGCACAGATGTCGACCAGCTCCAGCCCGCGTTCGAGCACGTCGGTGTGCGGGTACTCCTTGAAGGAGACCATCACGTTGGCGTTGTCCACCATGGCGGGCGTGAGGTGGTTGTGCGGGTCGAGCTCGGCGCCGATCACCACATCAGGGCCCACGATCTGGCGCACGCGCGCCAGCATGTCGCCTTCGCAGTCGTCGTAGCCGTCGGCCACCATCGCGCCGTGCAGGCCGAGCAGCACCATGTCGACCGGCAGCGCGGCGCGCAGGTCGTTCAGCATCTCGTCGCGCAGCGTTTCGTAGGCGTGGCGCGTGGTGATGCCGCTGGGCTGCGCGCCCGCCACCATGCCTTCGAGCAGCGTCCAGCCTTTTTCCTTGCCGCGGATGCGCGCGGCCCACAGCGGGCCCGAGTAGATCGTCAGCGCATCGGGATGCTGGCCGGCGGGAAAGTAGCCGCGGTCCTTGAAGGACGCGATGCCGGTCGGCATCGGGCCGAAGGTGTTGGTTTCGGTCGCGAGGGAAGCACTGAAGACACGCATGGGATGGTCTCTTGGGGTTGTGGGTTGTTCTTGTCAGGCGGCAGCGGCAGTGCGCAGGCGCTGCGGCCCGAGCATCTCGGCCGTGAGCCCGAAGCCCGCGATGCGCTCGGGCAGCGGCAGGCCGCGTGCCAGCGCGGCGCAGGCCTCGCCCATGGCGGCCGAGGTCTGGATGCCGTAGCCGCCTTGCGCCGCGACCCAGAAGAAGCCGGGCGCGTCGGGCGCGAAACCGCCCACCAGGTCGCCGTCGGCCACGAAGGAGCGCAGGCCGGCCCAGGTGCGCGTGGGGCGGCGGATGGCGAGCGTGGTCGCCTCCTCGATGCGGTGCATGGCCATGGCGATGTCCATCTCTTCGGGTTGCACGTCCTGCGGCTCGACCGGGTCGGCGTTGGCCGGCGAGCCCAGCAACATGCCCGCGTCGGGCTTGATGTACCAGCCTTCGTCGGCGGCGAACACCATCGGCCAGTGCGCCACGCTCTGGCCCTCGGGCGGCGCGAAGATGAAGGCCGAGCGGCGGCGCGGCTCGATGCCCAGCGGGCGCACGCCCGCCAGCTGCGCGATCGTGTCGACCCAGGCGCCGGCGGCGTTGAGCACCACGGGCGCTTCGTACACCGTGCCACCCGCCGTCACGCGCCAGCGGTCGCCCACGCGCTCCATCGCCGTGACGTCGGCGTCGCACACCAGCTTGCCACCGGCCTGGCGCATGCCGCGCAGGTAGCCCTGGTGGATGGCGTGCACGTCCATGTCGGAGGCGTCGGGTTCGTACACCGCGCCGGCCACCTGCTCGGGGCGCAGCGCCGGCACCATCTCGCGCGCCTGCTCGCCGTCCAGGCGCTGGGCGCCGACGTTCATGGCGCGCAGCAGCTCCCAGTGCGCCTCGAGTTCGTGCAGGTGCTCGGTGCCCGCGACCATCATCGCGCCGCGCGGCGTGAGCAGCGGGTGCTCGGCAAAGCCTTCGGGCGGGTGTTCGAGGAAGGCGCGGCTGGCCATGGTGAGGGCGCGCACCTGCGGCGTGCCGTAGCTCTCCATGAAGAGCGCCGCCGAACGGCCGGTGGAGTGGTAGCCCGGCTGGGCTTCGCGTTCGAGCAGGATCACGCGGGCATGCGGGGCGAGCCAGTGGGCCACCGAGGCCCCGGCGATGCCGCCGCCGATCACGAGGTAGTCGGCCGCGACGGGAGTGGTTGTGCTTGTTGTCATCGCCGAAAAGTGTAGGTAGAAATTTGCGGATACGCAAATTGATTTGCGCCAACCAAGGGGAAACCATGGGTGCACCACCGAGGTGAAATTTGCGTACACGCAATTTGCACATACGCAAAACGCATGCCGGAGCTGTCGCGCCGTGCGTGGCCGGCCGGGCGCGGGGCTGGCAGAATCGCCCGGCATACCTAGAGAAAGCCAAGCGTGACTCCACACACAGGGAACCGGGGCGGGGCGAAGCCGAAGGAAGAGCCGCCCACGCTGGACCGCACCACTTTCGGCCATCGCCTGCGCACCGCGCGCAAGCGTTTCGGCTGGACGCTGGCGCAACTGGCCGAGCGCTCCGGCGTGTCGATCACCACCATCTCGCGCGCCGAGCGCGGCCAGCTCGCGCTCGGTTACGAGAACTTCACCGCGCTGGGCCGCGCGCTGGAGATGGACATGAACGCCATGTTCGCGGGCGCCGGCGTCAAGCCCGAGCAGCTCGACGGCCCGGTCGTCACGCGCGCGGGCAAGGGCGTGGTCTACAAGGGGCTGGCCATCGCCTACGAGTTCCTGGGCACCACTGCCGCCGGCAAGCAGATGAGCCCCATCGTCGGCACCGTGCACGCGCGCCGCATCAACGGCCCCGAGGACTTCGTGCGCCACACCGGCGAAGAGTTCGCCTACGTGCTGTCGGGCGAGATCGACGTGTACTTCGACAACGGCGAAGTGGTGCGCCTGGCGCGCGGCGACTCGCTGTACTTCGACAGCCGCCTCGGTCACGCCTACGTGAGCGTGAGCCGCCAGCTCGCGAAGATCGTGGGCATGACCTCGGGGGAGAGCGGGCACATGAAGTCGGCGCGCGAAGCGCCTGCGATGAAGCCGGCGCGCAAGACTGTGGCGGCGAAGAAGACCGGTCGGGGCGGGAAGGGGTGAGCGCGTCGCCGACCGGCATGGTCCGGGTCTATGTCTACGGCGCCGAAGCGACCTACAGCGGCGTCTGCGACTTCGAGTGGGATGCACCGGCCGTGGGTGGCAGGCACAAGCTCATGCTCTTCCTGGCGCAAAGTGAAGACGTCCCTCGCGAAGAGGATGCTGCGTCGGAGCTTGCGAAATTCGGATTCGTCGATCTTCGCCTCTGGGAAGGGCGCCCGGTGGATGTCGAAGCGCTGAACGATCCTCGGATGAACGCGTTCAGGAAACACTACGAAGGCGCATTCGAGGAGGGGTGCTCGGTCGTCTGGTACCCCTAGCTGGCAAAAGGCAGAAGAGAAGGATGAGGCCGGGGGCGGCTGTCCATACCGTTGAAACCACATGGGAGTCTCGTGATGTCGATCGTTGAGATCACAGGCTGGAAGCCTGGATTCCGGAAGGTGTCATGCACCGTTCTTTTGAGGGAAGTCCTTCAGCTGGGCTTGGCAGAAGCAAAGGGAGTGACGGATGGCATCATGGCTGGAAAAGTGCAGCGCATTGAAGCCGCCACGGCATTCATCGCGGATGACCTGGTTGCGCGGTTGAACGCTTTGGGGGCAATCGCGTGCCTTGCCACTGACATGAAGGAGAAATGACGATGCTCGAGCACCGGATTTTCACAACACCGTTCGCCAAGGTGTACCCGATGTACGTCCAGAAAGCGGAACGCAAGCAACGCACGAAAGACGAAGTCGATGAGGTCATCTGCTGGCTCACCGGCTACGACGCGGCGGGGCTTCAGCAGCAGATCGACCAGCAGAACGATTTCAGGACCTTCTTCGCGCAGGCCCCGGCGCTGCACCCGAACCGCGCGCTGATCAAGGGTGTGGTGTGCGGCGTGCGCGTCGAGGAAGTCGAAGACCCGCTGATGCAGAAGATCCGCTACATGGACAAGCTGGTCGACGAGCTGGCCAAGGGCAAGGCGATCGAGAAGATCCTGCGGACGTAGTGCGTGTCTAGCCGGTCGCCACGATGACGTGCGCCTGGATCTTCCCGGCTACCGGGCCCGTGCCGTGTCGGCTGGCAATCGCCTCGGCCGAGCGGTCCGTCGCGAGCTGAAGCAGGCTCGCATCGCGCGCCTCGATCTCGTTGCGCAGCGGCGTGCCCTGGCAGTAGGCCATGGCCACCTCGCTGGCAGAAGGCGAGCGGCTCAGCTTCTCGAGCGTCTTGATCTCGATGTCGGTGAACCCCGCGCGGCCAAGGTCTTGGCGGATCAGTGCGACGTCGTGGTAGCCGTGCGGCGTGCGCGCGAGAAAGCGCGGCGGGTCGTCCGGGAACACGGTGGCGACGGCGCGGGTGACATCGTCGGCAAAGGCGTTGTCCTCGATGCGGTCCCAGACGCTGAACACGAAGCGCCCGCCGGGCTTGAGCACGCGGCGCGCCTCGCTGTAGCCGGCGACCCGATCGGGAAAGAACATCGCGCCGAACTGGCAGCACACCACATCGAACGAGGCGTCGTCGAACGGCAGGGCGAGCGCATCGGCCTGCCGCCATTCGAGGCGGCTGTCGGCGGCCTGCCGCGTGACGGCGTAGTCGAGCATGGCCGGGTTGAGGTCTGTCACCACGTAGCGCGCGTCGGCGCGCAGCTGGGGCGCCAGCGCCCGCGTGACCGCGCCGCTGCCGGCCGCCGTTTCGAGCACCGCGCCAGGCGAGAACGCCGCGATGAGCGCCGCCACGTCGGTGGCGTAGCCCTCGAAGATCAAGGGGACCATCAGCGTGTCGTAGAACTTCGGGATCGAGCCCGCGAACACCTTGTCGCTTTCGGCAGCCATGGGAACTCCTTGATAGCTCTGGGCAGTGCATGGCTTGACCATTCATTGCAGAGCGGGCCTGCTCCCTTGCTCCAGCGCGTCCGTTGCCTGTTTGGGCATGCGTGACGGGGACGATGGGCCATGGTGGCCCTGCCAGGCATCGGCGTCAACGCCGTTGCGCGGGCGTTCTCCCCTGTAGTGGGTACTGGAGATGTTGCCGGGCGTTTCCCGGCGCTTCAACGGCCGCGGTCGCCGTCGCGCACCGATTCGATGGTGCCGTTGTAGATGCGCACGATGCCGAAGAAGGTGCCCGGCCCGCGGTCGTAGGTCCATTCCTCCATCGGTACGCATTGATTGGCCAGCACCGCCTCGGGGCTGCCCGGCCGGAACGGCGTGAGGACCCAGCCCAGCTGCACCATCGGCACGCAGACCGCCTGCCGATAGACCGGCTCGCCGCAGGTCTGGAGCAAGGTCGCGGGCGACGCCCCCTTTCCGACGAGGTAGCCGTTGCAGGCGAGGGACTGTGCTGCCGCGGAACTGGCGATCAGCAAGGCGGCCGCTGCGATCGAAACCCCGGTGACCAGGCGTGCGAAACGAGCCGTGCCCGGCATCGTTGACCCTCTTGAATGCTTCATGCGGTCATCGCTCACTCACTCACGAACCAGCTGGGCGTACCGCCAGAGGCCCCAGATCGCGCCGACGGTGATGCCGATGCCCACGCTCCAGCCCGCCGGCACATCGAAGCCGAGGGCCAGGATCAGCATCAAGCCGACGCTGACCAGCGCGATGAACGTCAGCGTGACGAAATCGAAGCGTGCGACCTCGACGGTGTCTTCCGTCACGCTGCGGTTGCGCTGGCCGTGCTTGCGGCGCAGGCCCCGGAACAGCAGGACATCGAGAACGAAATCGAAGATGCCGACGACAAGGTCGGCCAGGATGCTCCACATCGGGATGCTCCATGTTTGTGGTGACACCCTGGGTTGTCGCAGACCTCGCGATGGTCCGACCCGGGTGGTGCGGCGGAGCCGGGCGAAATGTTAGCGTGCTTCCGGCAAGGCAGGCCATCGTCCTCCGACCCGCTTCACCCCGGCATCTTCGGCGGCCAGTGGTGCGTCTCGCCGCGGCCCTCGCTGCACCAGGCATACAGCGCGTCGTACATCACGAGCCCGTGCCGCAGCATCGCGTGGTCGTCGGCGAACACGCGCGACAGGCCCAGCGAGATGGCGTAGAGCCCTGCCGACTGCGGCGTGAGGTCGAGCCGCGAGGTGTCGGCCCCGCGCACGATGTCGGCCATCTGGTGCAGCGCAGGGTCGGTGAGCCGGTACTTCGCGAGGAAGGCATCGAAGCTGCAGCGCTCGCCGACGTGGCTCATCTCCACGCCCGGAATGTCGTAGGGCGTGGCGCCGGTGCTTTGCGCCATGGCCAGCACGTCGGCCGGCGGCACGTAGAGAAACTCGGCCTCGCGGTCTATGAACCGCAGGATCAGCCACGGGCAGGCGATGCGGTCGATCTTCGGGCGTTCGCGGGTGATCCATTTCATGACGTGGCTCCTGTGTCGGCAGGCTTGGGCTGGAGCGGCCGGCCGGCGGCCTGCCAGCCGTCGATGCCGCCGCGCAGATAGCGTGCGTCCAGGCCCGCAGCGCGCAGCCGCAGGGCCGTGCTGCGCCCCACCTCGTGGCCGTACACGCAGTAGACGACCAGCGCGCGATCGGCCGGGAGTTCGGCGGCCCAGCGCTCGACCGCCGCCGGGTCGCGCCAGCGGGCACCGGGGAGCATCGACGCGGCCTGCGCGAACACGCCGGCACGGCGCACGTCGAGCAGCATCGATCCGGCCACCTCGTCCTGCGTCGCGCCGAAGGGTTCGCTGGCGGCATGCACCGCCTGCTGGTAGCGCGCGTACACCGGGGCCCAGTCGATGTTCGCCATGAAGGCATCGACATACGCGCCGGCGGCGGCGCCGTGGTCCAGGTGGTAGGCGTGCTCATACATGTCCAGCGCCAGCAGCGGCGTGCCGCCCGCCAGCGCGTGGGTGTGGTCAGCAGCCCATTGGTTGACCAGCGTGCCCTCGCGCGGCTGGAAGCTGAGCAGCACCCAGCCCGAACCGCCACCAAGCGCCTTGCCCATCGCTGCGAATTCCTCGCGCCATCGGTCCACGCTGCCGAAGCTGGCTGCCAGGGCGAGTGCCATGGCGGGCTCCATCGTCTGGCCGTCGCCGCCGAGCGAGGCGAAGTACAGCTCGTGCAGCAGCATCGAATTGGTGGCGATGAGCTCTTCGCGCTTGAGGCCGTTGAGTTCGAAGCCGGGCATGGCGGCGAAAGATGCCGTGGCGAGCTTTGCGCGGATGGCGTTGAGGCGCTTGACCGCACCGCCATAGTTGTTCTGGTGATGGCTGTTCAGAAGTTGCGCCGACAGGCCGCGCAGCGCGGCGGGATCGAAGGGCAAGGCTTGAGTTCGGGCGTCCATGACGACTCCTTCAGCGCAGCAGCGGAAGCAACAGGGTGACCGCCAACCCGATGGCCGCGCAGGCACCGAGCAGTGGCATCACGCCGACCTTGAAGCGGAACAGGGCGAGCGTCGCGGCCACGGCCATCACCGCCGACACCGCATCGAAGCGGCCACCGAAGCCGTGTGGCCAGAGCACGTGGTACGCGAAGAACAGTGCCAGGTTCAGGATCACGCCCACCACCGCCGCAGTGATCGCCGACAGCGGCGCCGTGAAGCCCAGCCTGCCGTGCGTGGCCTCGATGGCGGGCCCGCCCGCCAGGATGAAGATGAACGAGGGCAGGAAGGTGAAGAAGGTGACGACCGTCGCGGCCAGCGCGCCGGCGAGGAACAGCGAGTCGGGCCCCAGCACCTGCGTCAGCCAGCCGCCGACAAAGCCGACGAAGGCCACGACCATGATGAGCGGCCCCGGCGTGGTTTCTCCCAGCGCCAGCCCGTCGATCATCTGCGCGCCGGAAAGCCAGTGGTACTGCTCGACGGCCCCCTGGTAGACGTAGGGCAGCACGGCATAGGCGCCGCCGAAGGTCAGCAGCGCGGCCTTGGTGAAGAACCATCCCATCTGCGAGAGCGTGCCGTGCAGGCCCTGGGTCGCGACGAGCGCGCCCATGGCCAGCAGCCACAGGCCCAGGCCGATGCCCAGGATCTTCAGCAGGTGCGCGCGGGAAAAGCGCGCGTGCGCCGGCGTGGGCGTGTCGTCGTCGATCAGCGCCGGGCCGTAGTGCTGCTGCGCGCTGCCATGGCCGCCGCCGAGCGCGAACACCTCGGGCGCCCGTCGCGCGCCGAAGTGGCCGATGAGGCCGGCGGCCAGCACGATCGCCGGAAACGGCGCGTCGAACGCGAAGATGGCGACGAAGGCCGCGGCGGCGATGCCCCACAGCCACCGGTTCTTCAACGCGCGGCTGCCGATGCGGTGCGCCGCATGCAGCACCAGCGCGGTCACCGCGGGCTTGATGCCGTAGAAGATGCCGGCCACCACCGGCACGTTGCCGAAGCGCAGGTAGACCCACGACAGCGCGATGAGGATGAACAGCGAGGGCAGCACGAACAGGGCGCCGGCCACGAGGCCGCCGCGCGTGCGGTGCATGAGCCAGCCGATGTAGGTGGCCAGCTGCTGCGCCTCGGGGCCGGGCAGCAGCATGCAGAAGTTCAGCGCATGCAGGAAGCGCTTCTCGCTGATCCAGCGCCGCCGCTCGACCAGCTCCGCATGCATGATCGCGATCTGACCGGCGGGCCCGCCGAAGCTGATGAAGCCGAGCTTGAGCCAGAAGCGAAGCGCTTCGGCAAAGGAAATGGGCGTGGGGGGCGCAGGAAGCGCAGAGGAGGCGTCAGGCAAGGCGGTGTCCACGGAAAACTCCGTTGAGGGTCACCAGCGCTTGGACGGGACACCGTCTTTCTTTGCAGCGCGGGAGGCTGTTTTCCCGCGGAAGGGCATCGTAGCAGTGGATATTCCCTGCTGGCAACGTGGGCCAGATCGTCAGATGCCGTCGTCCCCTGTGCCGTCCGGCGAAACAGCCGGAATGTCCTTGGCGAGCTTCGCCAGCTCTCGCTTGTACGACGGCGCGCGGATGGCGGCACGCACGCGCTTGAGCGTGGCCGCATCGCCGATGAGAGGCCAGCAGTCCATCAGCAGCCAGTCCCGGCGCTGGCTCTGCGCCTTCGAGACCGTGGCGTCGACGGCGATGATGCGCGCCAGGACCGCATCCAGCGCCGGGGGATCGTCTGCAGGTGCGTGCGGCGTGCTGGCGCGCAGGGCGTCCACCAGCAGCTGCAGGCGAGTCAGCGCATCGAGTGATGTGTCCAGCGCAGCCAGTTCGGGCGCGGTGTCCAGCAGGTGGTCCAGTTCGCGCACGGCGGTTTCTTTCGCCAGCGGCTGCAGTGCGATGAAGGCCATGCCGTGGACGTGGCCCTTGGTGCCGATCCGCTTGTCGCGCGTCAACGCCAGGGCGTCGCGCCAACCATGGCGCCGGGAGACGGCCTTGACCAACTGGCGCCGCATGCTGTCCACCCAGTGGCGTTCGTGGCGCGACACATAGTTCGGCCACAGCGCCAGGAACGCCCGCGCATCGGCATGCGCCGCATGGTGCTCGCCGATGGCCCGCCAACCGACCCATTGCGCATCGCCGAAGTGCGGGCTTACCGCGGCCTGCATGGCGCCTGGCAGATCCCCGTCGGCCAGCAGGCGGTAGACGATGGCGCGCTGCAGGAAGCGTGGCGCCAGGTCGGAGGCGCTCACCTCGATGGCGCGTTGCGCCGTGGCCACCGGAATCAACCCGCCCGCCAGCAGCATGCAGACAGCGTCGCTCACGTTGAAGTCGGTGTGCTCACTGATGACCGTGGGCGCGCAGGCGCTGAAACGCAGGGCGGATTCGTAGAGGCGCCGCGAGCAGAAGGGGTCAGGGTCGGGGCCCTGCGTCAGGCGCGTGCGCAGGGCGGTCCGCGCCGCGTCCTGGAACGGAACCAGCGCGGTCGGCATCGGATACGGCGGGCGTGCGGCCGCCTGCGACTCTTCATCCGAAGGCGCGTACCCGATGGCGGCGACGGCCAGGTCGTCGAGCGAGGTCGTCAAAGCGTCGTCATCCCGATCAACGCGCCTGAGCGCACACGTGCTTGAACACGATGCCGCTCACCGTGGTGGGGCCGCCCACGGGCTTCCAGTCGCTGCGCCGGGCGAGGTCGATGTCGTGCACCTCCAGCGGCCCGTTGTGGCTGATGACGCGGCGCATCTTTTCGCGCCCGCCCTTGCAGTCGTAGTCGTAGAGATAGCGCGAGGTGCGAAACGGGGTCTTGCCCACGTCGGTCTGCAGCTCCTCGTAGCGATAGAGCGTCCATGCCTCCACGGCATCGCCATGCGGTTTGACCGGATCGCGCTGGAGCAGCACCTTCTTGCGAGGGGTGGTGGCGATCTCGGTCCAGTTGTCGGCGGCTTGCGCAGGCACTGCCGTCAGCAAGGTCACTGCCGCGCAGGCGGATGCGACGAGGTGGAAGGCCCGCACTGCGCGGTGCTTGAGCGGATGAGGCTTCATTCTGTTCACTCCCTGTGTGTCAATGGGGCCCCGCGCGTTCGTTCTTCTCGGTGGCACGCTGCGAGGTTCAGCCAGTGGGGTCGACGCTTGACTGCTTGCAGCCAAGGCGCCGTCATCCTATCGAATCTCGCGCACACAGCGAGGCTCGAAGCCGCCGCCTGGCGGCAAGTGGCATGAGCGCCTTGTTTCTATCTGTCAGGCAGGTTCAGGCCGTAGGTCAGCAAATCTTCGAAGGCGCCGCGGTGGTTCACGTGCTTCACGAGGCGCCCTTCCAGGAGGAACCCTGCCCTTTGAATGACGCGCGCAGAGCCGATGTTCTTCGGAAGGCAGCTGCAGACGATGCGAGTCAATCCGAGTTCGTGGTGTGCGTAGTGGATGAGTGCACCGACGGCTTCGGAGCAGATGCCGTTCGACCAGTGCGCAAAGGCGATCCAGTAGCCCAGTTCGGCGCGGCGGTGGAGCGTGGACCGATGAGCGAGTTGCGCGGCGCCCAGCAACTCCCCGTTCTCTGCGCTCGTCACGGCGTAGACGACCCCGGTTCCGGCACTGAACATGTCCGTGTGGGAGGCGATCCACGCCTGCGCCGCACCGTCGGGGTAGGGATGGGGAACGTTGGCCGTCGGCTCGGCGACGCGCAAATCTCCTGCGATGCGTTGCACGTCATCCGCATCGGCGATGGTGAAGGGTCGAAGGACCAGGCGCGGGGTTCGAAGATGAGGCTGCATGGAGGCGTTTGTAGCGCATGCATCGACCGTACCAGCCCATGAGACTGCGGCATGGGCTGCGTGCAAAAAGTGATAACCGGCCCGCCGATCGATCCGCAACAATCGCCTCGCCATGGGACGTTCCCCTGTGAAAGTGCAGTGCGGAGTCGTGCTTCCTGGTGCTGCCGCGAGGGCAGATCGATCGTTTTCTTTCGCTCTGGCGGCGCCTGACGTTCAATCAAATCACGGAGACATATGAAGCTATCGATGATGCGGATGACCCGCCACCTTGCGTGCGGATTCCTGATGCTGGCGGCAGGCAGTGTGCCGGCGTTGGCCCAGGAGGCGAAGAAGGCCAACCTGGTCGTGATCGGGACCGGGGGAACGATTGCCGGCGTCGGTGCGTCGAGCGCCAACACCGGCGCCTACCAGTCCGCGGTCGTGGCCGTGGACAAGATCATTGCCGCGGTGCCCGAGCTGAAGAACGTCGCCAACGTGAAGGGCGAGCAGATCTTCCAGATCGGCTCCGAGAGCTTCAACAACGAGCGGCTGCTCAAGCTGGCGCACAGGGTTTCCGAACTGCTCAAGTCCGGGGACGTGGATGGTGTGCTGGTCACCCACGGCACGGACACCATCGAGGAGACGGCCTACTTTCTGAACCTCACGCTGAAGAGCACGAAGCCCGTGGTGCTGGTGGGGGCCATGCGTCCTGGCACGGCACTGAGCGCCGACGGCCCGCTGAACATCTACAACGCGGCCGTCGTTGCCGCCAGCAAGGAGGCCGTGGGCAAGGGCGTGCTGGTGGTGCTGAATGACGAGATCCACACGGCCCGCGACGTGACCAAGTCGAACAGCCTGAAGGTCGAGACCTTCAAGTCGCCCTATGGCCCGCTGGGCTACGTCGTGGAGAGCAAGCCGCTGTTCTACCGGGCGCCGATCCGGCCGCACACCGTTGCCAGCGAGTTCGACGTCGACCAGATCCGGTCGCTGCCGGAAGTCAACATCGTCTATGGGCACGGCAACATGAGCCGCGCGCCCTACGACGCACTGGTGGCCGCAGGCACGAAGGCGATCATTCACGATGGCACCGGCAACGGCAGCATCGCGGACTACATCGCGGATGCCGTCAAGGAGGCGCGCTCGAAGGGCGTCTTCATCGTGCGCGCCACGCGCACCGGCAGCGGCGTCGTGGTGCGCAACGGCGAAGTCGACGACGACAAGAACGACTACATCGTCGTCGACGACCAGAACCCCCAGAAGGCTCGCCTGCTGATGGCACTGGCGCTGACCAAGACCCGCGATACCAAGGAAATCCAGAAGATCTTCTGGAAGTACTGAGGCCTCTTCACGTGGCCATTGGCACTACGGGCGCGCCGCGCCAGTCGATGCCGCGAGCAGAAACTCCGTGACCTCGTCCGAGAACACGCCGCGCCGCGCACCGATGAGCGCACCGTCCGCACGCTCCGGGGCGGGCCGTGCGGAAGGCATGCCGTGGGCCACCAAGGCCTGCGCGCAACCGACCCAGTCGCCGCCGTCGACAGGCTCGTTCAGCGAAGCCCACGACAAGGTGCCGCAGGCGTTGTCACCGAAGCCGTGAGGCGCCTGCCAGTCCGCGCCGTGTTCGAGCAGGAACCGGACAAGCGCCGCATCGCCGCAGAACACGGCGTGGTTGAGCGCCGAGGCGTCCCAGTCGCCACCGCGGACCTCGAGTGGCCAGCCGAGCGTGACCATCACCTTCACTGCATCGCTGCAGCCCTGGGCGGCGAGTTCCGGCAGCAGGCGAAGCTGTGTGGTGTCGAGCGTGCCGATGAGGCCGGGGTGTCGTGCCTGCAGGTCTCGCGCCGTGGCTTCGTCGCCGCGCGCGCAGGCGGCGATGAAGGCTTCGCTGGTGGAGAGTGGCGCCTGTTCACCGCTTGCCGCCTGCAGCAGTTGCGCGACCTCGGTCAGCCCGAAGCGCAGTGCGATGGTGTGCGCGGGCGTGCCGTCTGGCGTGAACACGTTCGGGTTCGCACCGGCAGCCAACAAGGCTTCGATGTGCGCCGGCGAGCGACGGCGGCGAAGGGCCCACAGCAGCGGCGAACCCCAGTCCGAGATGGGCGGTCCCTGCGGGTGTTCGTTCGCATCGCCGCCATGTGCAAGCAACAGGCGCAGCGTCTCGACGTCGTCCAGGTCGAGCACCCGGTACAGCGCGTTCGAACCCGTCACGCGTGCGCCGGCTTCCAGCAGCAGCTTCGTGCAGGCAGGCTGGTCCAGCGAGTGGTACAGCGATTCGCCGTCGTTCGGGTCGGCACCGGCGTCGAGCAGCAGCTTCGTGAGTTCAGGGTCGTGGTTCTGGCCGGCCGCGCCGTACAGCGCGGAAAGCCGCTCGGTGTCGGCGGGCGCTTCGAGCGATGCGGGAGGCCAGCGGTTGCCGGCCGATTGATCGGGGGACGCGCCGGCGTCGAGCAGGAATTTCGCGCACGCATGCAGGCGCTCGCGATGGCTCGGCAGTCGCATCAGGCCGGAGTGCGTGACGGCCACGAGCGGCGGCAGTTGCAGCGGGCCGCCCGCGCGATGGACCCATGCCGGGTCTTGCGCGGTGACGTGGCGCAGCGTGGCTTCATCGCCGATGGCGCAGGCCAGGTACGGGTCGCCGTCCGTCAGCAGGGCGGGGTTCTCGTCGAGCATGCGCAGGGCCACTGCAGGCCGTGCGCGGTTCGTGCCACCGGCGATGTCGCCCGCATACACGAGGCGCAGCCAATGGAGCACCGCCTTGGCCGGGTCATCGACCTGCGCCCTGCGGGTGAGAACGAAACCTTGCAGGTCGGCCCACGATGCGAAGCCGTACTCGCGCGCCACGCACGACTGCGCATCGTGCAGGCGCAAGCCCTGGGCTGCCAGAGCGGCATCGGTCTTGCCCGCTGCGGCCGGCAAGGCGCTGCGAAACCGGTGAAAGGCCTCGGGGTCGTTGCTGCGGTAGAGCGCCAGCAGTTCCTTGGCTTGCTTCTTCAGTTGGCCGATGTCGGGCCGGGCGGGAATGCGCTTCATGGAAACCTCCGTGCACCAGGCGCCGATGACCCGCAAATCCGGCTGCACAAAAGGCGGTGGATCGTCATGAAGAAGGCAAGTGGGTTCAACCCTTCCCGCGGGCCCGGGCGCGGCTTGCACCGCGGCTCGGATGGTAGCGGATCGGGGCGGGGCGACGGCATGCGCCGAAGTGCAGGTCACCGCTTGCGCGCCACGATGAAGGGGCGGTTCTCGCCACCCTTCGTCGCGTGGTTCTCGCTCGCAAGCACCTCGAAGCCGGCCGCCTGCAGATGCGCCCCGAGTTCTGCCGCCCGGAACACCCCGGCATGCGGCGCCAGCCCGATCGCGCGCATCGCGGGGAGCAAGGCCAGCCGAAGCAGCGGGGTCATGTCACCGAGGCAGGGCGTCTTGGAGATGAACAGGCCCTGCGGTGCGAGCAGGGCGTGGATGCGGCGCGGCGTGCCGGGCAGGTCGCGCACCAGGTGGAGGTAGTTGAATCCGATGACGACGTCGAAGGTGCCTTCGCTCGATGCCAGCGTCTCGGCAGTGGCCGCGCGGAACGCCAGGCCGGGGACCGGGGCGGCGGCGTGTTTCTCTTCGGCGATGGCGATCATGCCGTCGGCGATGTCCGTCGCCAGGTACGCACGGGCGTGGCCCGCCAGGCGCAGGGCCGTCGTGCCGGTGCCGCAGCCCAGTTCGAGCACGCGCGCGTCCGGTTTGAACAGGGCGCGGGTCCGCTCGAGCGTGCGCGCGTAGCCGGCCTCGTCCGCGATGGCGCTCTTCGCGTAGCGGCGCGAGCTGCGGTCCCAGAATCTGGCGTCGTTCGCGAGGCTCATGGTCTTTGGTGGGCGGCGCGTGGAAGGGTGCGGCGCACTGTAAACCGCCGGCCGGGCGCTGTCGCCGATTTGCGCCGATTCGCCCGCCATGTCGCTATGCTGGCGCCCCGCCAATCACTCCAAGAAAAGAGACTCTCATGACCGTGCGTACTTTGTCTTTCTTTTCCCTGCGTTCCGTCGCCCTGGCCTGCGGCCTGACGCTCGGCGCCGTGGCTACCGTGCAGGCGGCCCCCGACGCGAAGCTGCTGGCCGCTGCCGAGAAGGCGCAGCCCGCCGTCATCGACAACCTGAAGGAAATGGTGTCCATCGAGTCGGGCAGCCTGAACGTCGAGGGCCTGATGAAGATGGCCGACGTGATCGAAGGGCGCCTGAAGGCGGCCGGCTTCAAGACGGAGCGCCGCAAGGCCTCGGCCGGCGCGGGCGCCGACATCGTCATCGGCACGATCAAGGGCACGGGCAAGCGCAAGATCATGCTGCAGGGCCACATGGACACGGTGTACGCGCCGGGCATCCTGAACAGCCAGCCCTACAAGGTGGACGGCAACCGCATCTACGGCCCCGGCATCGCCGACGACAAGGGCGGCCTCGCGGTGATGATGGCGTCGCTGAAGATCCTGGCCGACGCGGGCTGGCGCGACTACGACACGCTCACCGTGCTCGTGAATCCCGACGAGGAGGTGGGCTCGGTGGGTTCGGGCGAACTCATCGCCACCACGGCCGACCTGCACGACACGGTGCTGTCCTTCGAACCGACGGCCGCCAAGGCCGTGGCCAAGGGCGAGTCGCTGTTGCTCGGCGCGGCCGGCATCGCGCAGGCCACGCTCGAGGTGAAGGGCCGCGCGGCGCACGCCGGCGCCGCGCCCGAGCTGGGCCGCAACGCGCTGTACGAGCTGTCGTACCAGATGCTGCAGACCAAGGACCTCGCCAAGGACATCCCCGGCGTGACGCTGAACTGGACCGTGGCGCGCGCCACCGGCCCGATCAACCAGATCACCGAGAGGGCGCAGGCGCTGGGCGACATCCGCATCACGCAGCCCGGCGCCGAGAAGAAGCTCACCGAGGCGCTGCAGGCCAAGATCGCCAGCGGCAAGCTGATTCCCGACACCGAGACCACGGTGAAGGTCGAGGTGGGCCGCCCGGCGTTCGTTGCGGGCGACAAGGGCCGCGCGCTGGCCGAGAAGGCGCAGGCGATCTACAAGGAGCTCGACCGCGAACTGGCGCTGACGCCGATGACCGGCGGCGGCACCGACGCGGGCTTCGCGGGCCGATCGGGCAAGGCCACGGTGGTCGAGAGCTTCGGCCTCGCGGGCTTCGGCTACCACGCGCGCGACGAGTACATCGAGGTCGACTCGATCGTGCCGCGCCTGTACCTCGTGACGCGGCTGCTGACCGAGATCGGCAAGAACTGAGTTTGTAGCGCGCAGTGCGCCCGCGGCAGGGGCCGCGGGTTCACTGCGGTGCGTTGGGATCGCCCGGGCGGCGGCGATGGGCGGCGGCTGCGGCCGCTTGAGCCTGCGCCTGGGCCTGCTGCTGCATCTGTTGCTGCTGCGCCTGCTGGTGCCGCATCTGTTCCTGTTGTTGCTGCTGTTGCTGGCGCGCCTGGTTCTGCGCCGCCTGCTGCATCTGCTGCTGTTGCTGCATCTGTTGCCGGTGCATCTGCTCCTGCTGCTGGCGTTGCTGGGCCTGGGCGGCTTGCTGCTGTTGCATCTGCATCTGGCGCGCCTGTTCCATCTGGGCCTGGCGTTGCTGTTGCGCGGCCTGGGCTTGGGCCTGTTGTTGCTGTTGCAACTGCTGCTGGCGACGGGCCTGCTCCTGCTGAGCCTGCTGAGCCTGCTGAGCCTGCTGGGCTTGTTGCTGCATCTGCTGCGCGCGCCGGGCCTGTTCCTGCTGCGCCTGCGCCTGCTGTTGCTGCCGCTGCGCCGCCTGGGCCTGCTGCTGTTCCTGCTGGCGCCGTAGCTGTTCCTGTTGCGCCTGTTGCTGCTGCATCTGTTGGCGGCGGCCCTGTTCCTGCTGAGCCTGTTGTTGACGTTGCGAGTCCTGTGCGGCCTGCTGTTGCTGCATCTGTTGGCGACGGGCTTGTTCCTGCTGTGCTTGCTGCTGACGTCGTGCCTGCTCCTGCTGGGCCTGTTGTTGACGTTGCGGGTCCTGCGCGGCCTGCTGTTGCTGCATCTGTTGGCGACGGGCTTGTTCCTGCTGCGCTTGCTGCTGACGCCGTGCCTGCTCCTGCTGGGCCTGTTGTTGGCGCTGCGGGTCTTGCATGGCCTGTTGTTGCTGCATCTGCTGGCGACGGGCCTGTTCCTGCTGATCCTGCCGTTGACGCAGGGCCTGGTCCTGCTGCATCTGCTGCTGACGGCGCGCCTGTTCCTGCTGCGCCTGCTGCTGACGCTGCTGGTTCTGCGCCGCCTGTTGCTGCTGCATCTGCTGGCGTCGTGCTTGCTCCTGCTGGTCCTGGCGCTGGCGCAAGGCCTGATCCTGCTGCGCCTGCTGCTGGCGCCGAGCCTGTTCCTGTTGGGCCTGCTGTTGCTCGCGCAACTGGTTCTGGGCCGCCTGCTGCTGCATCAGCGCCTGTTGCTGTTGTTGCTGCTGGGCACGCGCCTGTTGTTGCAGCAGCTGTTGCTGCTGCGCTGCCTGCCACGCCGGCGCGCCGGGTGGCGGGCCGTTGCGATCGCCGCCGTAGTTGTTGTTGTAGACGTTGCGCACGTTGTTGACGACCGTGGTCGAGCGCGAGACATACGTGCTGTTGTTGTAGACCACCGCAGGCCGGTAGGCCGGCGGCGGCGGTGCCGCGCGGTCGCGCCAGCGCGGCGCGCCCCAGTTCATGTTCCAGGCGTTCCAGCCCCAGCCGTGGCGCTCCAGCGCCGAGCCGACGATCACGCCGCTGCCGAAGGCCAGCGCGCCCACGGCGGCCACCTGGCCGGGGCTGTAGCCGGGCTCGACCACCACCGGCGGCGGTGCATAGGCATAGCCGGGGTAGACGGGCATGGGCGCGTCGTACACCACCTGCGGGTCGTAGCGCGGCACGTACACCACGTCGGGCTGCACGGGCTCGATGGTGATGAGCTCCTCGGGCGGCTCGATCACCGTGGGGCCCGCGTACATCGGCTGCATGTCGGGCGCGGGCGCGTAGTTGGGCGGCGTCGCGGCGCGCGCGATGCGCAGCTTGTCGTTGTTCTTGAGGCGGCCGGCCTTCGACGCACGCTGGCGCATCACCTGGATCGCGTTCATCACATCGGCCGGGTCGTTGTAGTAAGCCTTGCCCAGTGAGGTGGTCCACGGGATGTTGCCGGCCATCTGGTCGATCACGGGGCGGAACGCGGTGAGCGACTTCACGCTCGGGTCCCAGGGCTGCTGGTTGGCGGCGTCGGCGAGCGGACCGGCCTTGAGCGTGCGGTTCTGCTGCAGCCAGTCGTGGGCCGCGGTGACCTGATCGGGGTAGGTGGCGCCGGCCAGGACCTGCGCGACGAGCTTGTCGGGGTACAGCGCAATCGGCGCGACCAGCTGGTAGAGCTGTTCGGCCGAGGGCGGTGTGTAGGCGGCCGGCACCGGCGCTGCGACGGGCGCGGGGGCCTGGGCGGTCGGTGCTTCAGCGGCTGGAGGCGGTGCTGCGGGCTTGTCGCAGCCTGCAATGAACAACGCTGCGACGCACAGCGAAGCCAGGAGGCGCCGCTGCAGCAAGGGGAGGCGGGGAGAGGGTGTCATCTGGCATGTCCTGAAGACGCCGGCATGGTGCCCGGAACTCCTTCAACGGCGGGCCAGCGCAGGCGATGACACAGCCTGCGCCCCGGATGCAACGGTCTGTGTCGGCGGTGCGCCGTCTGTGCTGTCGGCGCAGGACCACGAGACCACCGGGCGACGTGGCGGTCGCCCGGGGAAAGACCTCTAAGTCGTTACTTGGCGCCGCCCGAGTACTTGGTGACGCTGCTGGCCTTCACGTGGTACCCACTCACGCCCATCATCGAGTCGTTGCGCAGCGTCTGCAGCTTGCCGGTGACCCACACGGTGTCCATGGCGCGGAACTTGGCGCCCTTTTGCGGAATGACGTGCAGGATCTGGTTGGCCGGCGGCGGCGGCGTGTGGATGCAGGCGCCGAAGTAGGGCACGAGCAGGAACTCGGTGACTTCGCCCTTGGCCTCTTCGAGCGGCACGATGAAGCCGGGGATCTTCACTTCCACGCCGTTGAGCGCGGGGTTGGTGGGCGCGTTGTTCGACACCTCCTGCATCTTCATCAGCAGCTCGTTGGCGCGCGGGTCGCCATCGTCGAGCGTGCTCAGGTCGATGCCCTTGAAGGCCTTGGCCGGGTCCCAGTCCTTGGGCACCAGCTCTTCCCAGCTGATCTGGCGCGGCTGGCCCGCCGCGGCCTGGGGTGCGGTGGCGGCCGGCTTGCCGCCCAGCGGGTTGGTCGCGGTGGTGTCCTTCGGTGCGGGCTCGGCGGCCCAGGCGGCGGCTGCGAGGCCGGCGCCGGCCAGCAGCATCGACAGGGCGGTGAGCACGCGGGGTGTAGAGGTCTTCGTCATGGTCAGATTCTCGGAGAAAGGCCGTCGGCCAGCGACAGGCGGTAGGCCCGGATGCCGGGCAGCAGGCTCGCGAGCCAGCCGGCGACCAGCAGGCTCGCCGTCAGCAGCCATTCGTTCAGTGTAGGTTCGGACAGGCTCAGCGTCAGCCCGAACTGCGCCTGCAGCCATGGCGAGAGCAGGGCGATGCCGAGCACCGCCATCGTCACGCCCAGCAGCACGCCCAGCACGGTGACCAGCGCGCCTTCGAGCGCCAGCAGCGCCAGCACATGGCGCAGGCCCGCACCCACGGCGCGCAGCACGGCGAGTTCGCGGCGGCGTTCGTTCAGGCCCGCCATCACCACCGACACCAGCCCCGCCAGGCTCACGAGCGCGACCAGGGCCGACATCAGCAGCAGCGCGTTCTCGCCGATGCCGATCACGCTCCACAGCTCGTCGAGCGCCACGCCGGGCAGGATGGCCATCAGCGGTTCGCCGGTGTAGGTGGAAATCCAGCGCTGCACGCCGAACACGGCGGCGCGGTTCTTCAGGCCCACCAGCGCGGCCGTCACGTTCTTGGGCGTGAGGTCGAACTTGCGCACCTGCTCGGCGGGAATCTTCACGCCCGGCATCGGCGCGCCGCCCACCCATTCGAGGTGGATGGCTTCCATCGCTGCGAGGCCGATGTGCACCGTGCGGTCGACCGGCGTGCCGGTGCGCGCGAGCACGCCCACCACGGTGAAGGGCTTGTCGGCATGCTCGGCCACGTTGAGCTCGCCGCTGCCGTGCGCCAGCGTGATCTTCTGGCCCACGTGGTAGCCGAGCTTGTCGGCCACCTCGGCGCCGACCACGGCGTCGAACAGCGCGTCGAAGGGCTTGCCTTCGCGCAGCTTCAAGGTCTGGCGGTCGCCGTAGCGGAAGTGCGTGAAGTACTCGGGCGTGGTCGCGAGCACCGAGAAGCCGCGGTGCGAATCGCCCAGCGACAGCGGCACCACCCAGTCGACGCCGGGGTGCGCCTGCAAGGCCTGCACGCTCTTCCACGAGATGTTGTTGGTGGCCGCGCCGATGCGGAACACCGAGTACAGCAGCAGCTGCGTGGAGCCGGTGCGCGCGCCCACGATGAGGTCGGTGCCCGAGACCGAGGACGCGAAGTTCTCGCGCAGCTCGGTGCGGATGCGCTCGACGCCCAGCAGCAGGAAGGTCGACAGCGCGATCGAGAACACGGTGAGCGCGAGCGTGAAACGGCGGTTCCAGGCGCTGCGCCAGGCAATGGAAAAGAGGGCCTTCATGCGTCCACCGCCATCGCGCTCGATGCCGCACGGTTGATCTCCGGCAGCAGCACGTGCCGCGCAAAGCGCTGCGCGATGCGCTGGTCGTGGCTCACGAACACGAGCGCGCTGTGGTTCACGGCGCAGGCCGTGAGCAGCACGTCGAGAAAGGCTTCGCGCCGGTCTTCGTCGAGCGCGGAGGTGGGCTCGTCGGCGATGACGACCTCGGGCTGGCCGATGAGCGCGCGCGCCGCGGCCACGCGCTGCTGCTGGCCGACGGACAGTTGCAGCGCCTGGCGCTTCCACAGCGCGCGGTCCAGGCCCATCTGGTCGAGCAGGTGCTCGGCTTCGTCGCGCGAGCTGCCGTTGCGCGCGGCCTGCGCCTCGCGCCGCGCCGAGAAGCGGCAGGGCAGCAGCACGTTGTCGAGCACGCTCAGGTAGGGCAGCAGGTTGAACTGCTGGAAGATGTAGCCCACGTGCGCCACGCGGGCGCGGTCGCGCTGCGTGCCCGAGAGCTTGGACCAGTCGTGGCCCAGCAGCGTGACGCGGCCTTCGTCGGCCACCAGCACGCCGGCCAGCAGCGACAGCAAGGTGCTCTTGCCGCAGCCGCTCGGGCCGTGCAGGAACACGGACTCACCCGCCGTGATGCGCAGGGCCTCGATGTCGATGCACGGTGTCTTCACGCCGGGCCAGGTGAAGCGCAGGGCTTCGGCGGCGAGCACGGCGCGCAAGGGCGTGGTCTCGGCCTGCGGAGTGGTGCTCACGCTGTCACTTGCCCAGCGTCAGGCGGGAAGGCTGCGCCGCCTGCGCGCCGCTCGGGCGCTTCAGCTGGCGCTTGAACTGGCCTTGCGCGGAGGCGATCTGCACGTCGATCTGGCGCGCGCCCTTGAAGGCCGAGAACAGGTTCAGGTCGATGAACTTCGCGGCGGCGGCCTGGGTGCAGTTGAAGGAAAAAGAGGCGTCGAGGTCGGCGTGCCCGCTCGATTCGGCCGGGTCGGGGTTGCCCAGGCCGAGCGCGCCGGAGCGCAGGTCGACGGGGCCGAGCTTGCAGTTGGCGGCGGGGTCGATGGTGAAGAGCTTGTCGGCCGCGCGCAGCTGGGCGATGGCGGCTTCGACGGTCTTCTTCTCGGCGTCGGTCTTGGGCGCGCGCTCGAAGCCGACGATGTTGTCCAGCGGCGATTCCATGGCGATCACGATGGTGGGCCCGTCGATGGCCACGTCGAGCTTGAGCTGGCCGTGCACATGCGCGTGCTGTTGCTGGGCGTGTGCGGGAAGGGCGGCGGCCGCGAACAGCGCGGCGGCGGTCAGTGCGAAGCCGGAGGACGTGCGTCGAAGTCGGGTGTGCAGGGTGTGCATCATGGTTCTGCGCCTTGCCGGGTCGGCAGCCCCGGCGTGTTGCTCCATTCGCTCCAGCTGCCGGCATAGAGCGCGGTCGTCCCGAACCCCGCGATCTGCATCGCGAGCAGGTTGGGCACGGCGCTCACGCCGCTGCCGCACTGGTGGACGACGGTCGCCGCATCGCGCCCCGCGAGCAGCGCTTCGAACTCGGCGCGCAGTTGCGCGGCGGGCTTGAACTTGCCGTCGGGACCGAGGTTGTCGGCGAAGGGCCGGTTCAGGGCCCCGGGGATGTGACCCGCGATCGGGTCCAGAGGTTCCACCTCACCGCGGTAACGTGCACCGGCACGCGCGTCGATCAGGTTCTGGTCAGGCTGGCCGAGCCGGCGCACCACGGTGTCGGTGGTCACGAGCCTGGCGATCGGCTCGCCCTGTACGAAATTCGACTGGAAGCGCGCGGGCTCCTCGCGGTCGGTCACTTCGCCGCCCGCGGCCTGCCAGGCCTGCAGGCCGCCGTCGAGCACGGCCACGGCGTCGTGGCCCATCCACTTGAGCATCCACCACAGGCGCCCGCAGTAGTTGGCGCCGTTGCGGTCGTACACCACGGCCTGCATCGTGTTGGAGAACCCGACGGACGACAGCCAGGCCGCGAACTTCTCGCGGCTGGGCAGCGGATGGCGCCCGCCCGAAGCGGGCACGCCGTCGTCCTGCGCCACCACCACGTCGCCGCGCGCGCCGGGCAGGCCGTGCTTGGCGCTGAGGTCGGTGTCCAGGTTGGCGTACTGCGCGCCCGGGATGTGCGCGGCGGCGTACAGCTGCGCGCCGGCCTCGGGCTTCATGAGGTCGAAGCTGCAGTCGAACACCATGAGGGGCGAGTCGCCCTCGCGCAGCTGCCTGAGTTGTTCGACGGAGATGAGGGTGGTGTACATGGCGGGAGCTCCTTCGAAAAATGGTTCGGCGATGGGTGCCGTGGCTGCTGCGTTCAGTGTTCCTCGGCCGGCGCCTTCGGCACGGCCCGCTGGCGCAGCACGGTGGCCGCGATGCCGCTGGCGATGATCAGCGCCATGCCGGCCCAGCCGGCGGCGTCGATGCGGTCGTCGAACAGCACCACGCTGTAGAAGGCCGCGAACACGATGCCCGAATATTGCAGGTTCGCCACCACCAGTGTGCCGGCCTGGGTCTTCGCGGTGGCGTAGGCGCGGGTCATGCACAGCTGTCCGAGGGCGGCCAGCAAGCCGATCGGCAGCAGCCACAGCGCATGCTGCCACGTCCACGAACTGCCGCCCGAAAACCCGGTCGCGGCCGTGGCGAACGCGCCGGCCACGGCCGAGCCGACCGCGAAATAGAAGACCGTGCGCAGCTCGGGCTCGCCGATGCGCGACAGCGCCACCACCTGCATGTAGGCAAAGGCGGCCGTGACGCCCGACAGCAGGCCCAGCATGCCCGCGAAGCCGTCGCCGCCGCCCACCGTGGGCTTGAGCATGAGCACCACGCCGGCAAAGCCCGCGAGCACCGTCATCACCAGCGGGCCCTGCAGCGGCGGGCGCTCGATGCGGCCGTCGCGCCCGGGCACCGGCACCCAGGCCAGCAGCGCACCGCCGACCAGGAAGGCCGCGACCCACACGCTGCTCATGTAGTTGAGCGTGACGGCCGTGGCCAGCGGCATGTGGGCGATGGCGTAGAACCACGCGCCCAGCGACACCACGCCGATGGTGCTGCGCCAGGCGTGCATGCCGGGGTACTTGGTGGCCAGCGAGGTGCCGCGGTTGCGCGCCAGTAGCCAGAGAAACACGATGCCGATGAGGCCGCGCCCCAGGACCATCTCACCGCTGTTGAACCATTGCGAGGCCACCTTCACGACCACGCTCATGGTGGCGAACAGAAAGGCCCCGAGCACCATCCACAGCGCTTGCATCGATTGAATCCAGATCAGAAAAAAGAAAGCCCCGGCGGGTGCGGGGCGGGGCGGCGTTCAGGCGCGTGGTTGTTGCATCGCGTTGCGGTACCACTCGTGGAACTGCTGCATGCCGTCTTCCATGGGGCTCTGGTAGGGGCCGGTTTCGTTGTCGCCGCGCAGCATGAGCGCGCGGCGCCCGGCGTCCATGCGCTCGGCGATCTCGTCGTCTTCCACGCAGGTTTCCATGTAGGCGGCCTGCTGGGCTTCGACGAACTCGCGCTCGAAGGCGACGATTTCCTCGGGGTAGAAGAACTCGACCATGTTGAGCGTCCTGGTCGGGCTCACCGGGTGCAGCGTCGACACGGTGAGCACGTGCGGGTACCACTCGATCATCACGTGCGGGTAGTAGGTGAGCCAGATCGCGCCGTACTTGGGCGGCTTGCCGTCGCGGTACTTGAGCAATTGCTCCTGCCACTTCTGGTAGACCGGGCTGCCCGCGCGGCCCAGGCGGTTGGCCACGCCCACCGTCTGCACCGAGAACTCGGGTTTGAACTCCCAGCGCAGGTCGTCGCAGGTGACGAAGCTGCCCAGGCCGGGGTGGAACGGGCCGACGTGGTAGTCCTCGAGGTAGACCTCGATGAAGGTCTTCCAGTTGTAGTTGCACTCGTGCAGCTCGACGCGGTCGAGCGCGTAGCCCGAGAAGTCGAGGTCGGCCTGCGGGCCCAGGCCCGCCATGTCGGCCGCCACGTCACGGCCGCTGCCGTCGGCATTCTTCTCGAACAGAAGACCGTTCCATTCGGTGAGCGGGTAGTTGTGCAGGTTCAGGCACGGGTCCTGGTCGAAATGCGGGGCGCCGATCAGCGTGCCGGTGGTGCGCGCATCTTTCGCGGCGTAGGTCCAGCGGTGCAGCGGGCAGACGATGTTGCCGCCGGTCTGGGTGTCGAGCTGGCCCCGGCCCTGCAGGATGAGGGCCTGGCGGTGGCGGCAGACGTTCGAGATGAGCTCCACGCCCTTGGGCGTGTGGACCAGCGCGCGGCCCTGGTGTTCTTGCGGCAGGGTGTGGAAGTCACCCGGCTCGGGCACGGCCAGTCGGTGCCCGACGTAGCGGGGCCCTCGCGCGAAAAGGTTCTGCATTTCGCGGGCGTACAAGGCCTCGTCGAAATACGCGGTAACTGGAAGTTGGCTCGCGGCCTGCTGCAGTTGAAGACTTAAATCAGACATGGAGGACCTGACCAAGCTCCCCACAGGGAGAAAAAAAGAAAAAACGGAAGGCGCCGTCTGCAAGGGTGACGGCCCGAAGAGGTGTGCCGGTGTGACCGGCGGGGGAAGCGGGGATTGTACCCGGGGGGCATTTTTGCGCCCGCCGGGTTTTTGCCTCGCATGGCCGGGCGTCCTACAGGGTGTTGCAAAGGGTCGCGCGCGCGTGCGCAGGCTGCCCGGCAGTCTGTTGCGCCCCCGCCCTAAAATGCTTCGTTTCATCCACGATTCGTTGCATGCCCAAGGTGCCTTCTCCTTCCACGACCAGCCCGGCGGCGACGCCCGACACCGGGCCGCTGCCCGCCAGCTACGAAGCCGGGCTCCAGGAACTGGAACAACTGGTTGCAGAACTCGAATCGGGCCAGCTGCCGCTGGACCAGCTGCTGGGCAGCTACCAGCGCGGCGCCGCACTGCTCGGCTTCTGCCGCGACAAGCTGCAGGCGGTCGAAGACCAGATCAAGGTGCTCGACGCAGGCAGCCTCAAGCCCTGGACGGCCGAATGAGCGCCGTCCCGATGACCTCCACCGCCTCCACCACCGCCCCCTGGGACGCGAAGACGCTGGCCGGCTGGGCCGAGCCCCACCTGGCCATGGTCGAGGCGGCGCTGTCGCGCTGGGTCGGCGTCGACGCGCCGGTGCTGCTGGGCGACGCCATGCGCTATGCCGTGCTCGACGGCGGCAAGCGGCTGCGGCCGCTGCTGGTGCTTGCGGCCAACGAAGCGGTCGGCGGCAACGCCCACGCCGCGCTGCGTGCGGCCTGCGCCACCGAACTCATCCACGCCTATTCGCTGGTGCACGACGACCTGCCGTGCATGGACAACGACGTGCTGCGCCGCGGCAAGCCCACCGTGCATGTGAAGTTCGGCGAAGCCGACGCACTGCTCGCGGGCGATGCGCTGCAGGCGCTGGCCTTCGAACTGCTCACGCCCGAGGGCGACGAGGTGCCCGCCGCGATGCAGGCCCTGCTGTGCCGCCTGCTGGCGCGCGCGGCCGGCAGCCAGGGCATGGCCGGCGGCCAGGCCATCGACCTGGCCAGCGTCGGCATCGCACTGAACGAAACCCAGCTGCGCGAAATGCACCGCCTGAAGACCGGCGCGCTGCTGCAGGGCAGCGTCGAGATGGGCGCCGCCTGCGGCACCGTGTTGCCGGCCGCGCTGGCGGCGCTGCGCGACTACGGCGCTGCCATCGGGCTGGCGTTCCAGGTGGTCGACGACATCCTCGACGTCACCGCCGACTCGCAAACCCTGGGCAAGACCGCCGGCAAGGACGCCGCGGCCGACAAGCCCACCTACGTGTCGCTGCTCGGCCTGGACGGCGCGCGCGCGCAGGCGAGCCAGCTGCTGGCTGACGCGATTGCCGCATTGGGCAAGAGCGGCTTGACGAACACCGCCGCATTGCGCGCCCTGGCCCACATGGTGGTCGACCGCGACCGCTGAGAAGAAAAAAGAACCCACCTCCATGGCTCCGCTGCTTCCCACTCTCCACGACCCTTCGCCAATCCGCCAGTACGACCGGGCCCAGCTCAAGCAGCTGTCCGACGAGGTGCGCGCCTGCGTGCTCGACAACGTCTCGCGCACCGGCGGCCACCTGAGCTCCAACCTCGGCACGGTCGAGCTGACGGTGGCGCTGCACCATGTGTTCAACACGCCGCACGACCGGCTGGTGTGGGACGTGGGCCACCAGACCTACCCGCACAAGATCCTCACGGGCCGGCGCGAGCGCATGCCCACGCTGCGCCAGCTCGGCGGCATCTCGGGCTTTCCGCAGCGCACCGAGAGCGAGTACGACACCTTCGGCACCGCCCACTCGTCGACCAGCATCTCGGCCGCGCTCGGCATGGCCATGGCCGCCAAGCAGAAGGGCGAGAAGCGCCATGCCGTGGCCATCATCGGCGACGGCGCGCTCACGGCCGGCATGGCCTTCGAGGCGCTCAACAATGCGGGCGTGTGCGACTGCAAGCTGCTGGTCATCCTGAACGACAACGACATGTCGATCAGCCCGCCGGTGGGCGCGCTCAACCGCTACCTCGCGCAGCTCATGAGCGGCAACTTCTATGCCGCCGCCAAGAGCGTCGGCAAGAGCGTGCTGCGCAATGCGCCGCCGCTGTTCGAGCTGGCCAAGCGGCTGGAGCAGCATGCCAAGGGCATGGTCGTGCCGGCCACGCTGTTCGAGCAGTTCGGCTTCAACTACGTCGGCCCCATCGACGGCCACGACATCGACTCGCTGGTGCCCACGCTCGAGAACCTCAAGCACCTGGACGGCCCGCAGTTCCTGCACGTGGTCACGAAAAAGGGGCAGGGCTACAAGCTCGCCGAGGCCGACCCGGTGGCCTACCACGGCCCGGGCAAGTTCGATCCGCAGGTGGGCCTGGTCAAGTCGACCACGGCGGCCAAGCAGACCTTCACGCAGGTCTTCGGCCAGTGGCTGTGCGACACGGCCGCACACGACGGCCGCCTCGTGGGCATCACGCCCGCGATGCGCGAAGGCTCGGGGCTCGTGGAGTTCGAGAAGCGCTTTCCCGACCGCTACTACGACGTCGGCATCGCCGAGCAGCACGCCGTCACCTTCGCGGCCGGCCTGGCCTGCGAGGGCCTGAAGCCCGTGGTCGCGATCTACTCGACCTTCCTGCAGCGCGCCTACGACCAGCTGATCCACGACGTGGCGATCCAGAACCTGCCCGTGGTGTTCGCGCTCGACCGCGCGGGCCTTGTGGGCGCCGACGGCGCGACGCACGCGGGCGCGTACGACATCCCGTTCCTGCGCTGCATTCCCAACATGAGCATCGCCTGCCCGGCCGACGAGCGCGAGTGCCGTCAGCTGCTGACGAGCGCCTACGAACAGAACCACCCGGTGGCCGTGCGCTACCCGCGCGGCGCGGGCGCCGGCACCACGCCGCACCTCACGCTCGACGCGCTGCCCTTCGGCAAGGGCGAGGTCCGCCGCGAAGGCCAACGCATCGCCATCCTCGCGTTCGGCACCTTGCTGTACCCGGCGCTCACGGCGGCCGAGTCGCTCGACGCCACCGTGGTCAACATGCGCTGGGCCAAGCCGCTCGACGTCGAATTGCTGCTGCAGGTCGCGGGCACGCACGACGTGCTCGTCACGCTCGAAGAGGGCGCCATCATGGGCGGCGCGGGCAGTGCGGTGGTCGAGGCCCTGCAGGCGGCGGGCGTGCAGAAGCCGGTGCTGCAACTGGGCCTGCCCGACCGCTTCATCGAGCACGGCGATCCGGCCAAGCTGCTCGCATCGATCGGTCTCGATGCCGACGGCATTGCTGCCGCGATCAAGAAACGCTTCGTTTGACAAGAGGTCGCAGGGTAAACCCCCGCCGACCGCCTGTAAGCGCGTTTTTACAATCAAAAGGACTCACAAAAGTCCCTGACGCGGTCACAAGCCGCGTTTTGTTTTTTCCAAAGCACTCGGAGTGAATTCAATGGATCGTCGTTCCCTCATCAAAAACGCCGGCATCGCGGGCGTTCTGGCTGCCGGCATCGCGCCCGCGGTTCACGCGCAAGCCACCGTTCGCTGGCGTCTCGCATCGAGCTTTCCCAAGTCTCTGGACACCATCTTCGGCACCGCCGAGGTGTTCTCGAAGAGCGTGAGCGACATGACGGGCGGCAAGTTCCAGATCTCCGTGCACGCGGGCGGCGAGCTGATGCCCGCCTTCGGCGTGGTCGACGGCATCCAGAGCGGCGCGGTCGAAATGGCGCACACGGCGCCTTACTACTTCTACGGCAAGGACCCGACCTTCTGCCTGGGTTGCGCCGTGCCCTTCGGCATGAACACCCGCCAGCAGAACGCCTGGATGTACGAAGGCAACGGCCTGAAGCTGATGCGCGCCTTCTACGCCAAGTACAACATCATCAACCTGCCGGGCGGCAACACGGGCGCGCAGATGGGCGGCTGGTTCCGCAAGGAAATCAAGTCGGTCGCCGACCTGAAGGGCCTGAAGTTCCGCACCAACCCGTTCGCAGGCAAGGTGCTCGAGCCCTTCGGCGTGATCCCGCAATCGATCCCCGGCGCCGACCTGTACCCCGCGCTCGAAAAGGGCACGCTCGACGGTCTGGAATGGGTCGGCCCGTACGACGACCAGAAGCTGGGCTTCAACAAGATCGCCCCGTTCTACTACTACCCCGGCTGGTGGGAAGGCGGCCCCGAGCTCGACTTCTACATCAACACCAAGGCATGGGAAGGCCTGTCGGCCGATTTCAAGGCCGTGGTCGAAGCGGCTGCCGCGCACGCCAACATCACGATGACGGCCAAGTACGACGCCAAGAACCCGATCGCACTCAAGCAGCTCGTGGGCTCGGGCACCAAGCTGCGTCCGTTCTCGCAGGACGTGATGAACGCCGCCTTCAAGTCGGCCCAGCAGATCTACTCGGACCTGAACAACAGCAACCCCGAGTGGAAGAAGATCTACAGCGACTGGTCCAAGTTCCTGGCCGACCAGAACGCCTGGTTCCGCTACACCGAAGGCACCTTCGACCGCTTCATGCAACAGCAGAAGCTGTAAGGCACGCGGCGCCGCAACCCGGCGCTTCGCACCTCACAAGAAAAAAAGCCCCGCCGGTTTCGGCGGGGCTTTTTTCATTTGGACGCGGGGTCGGGGTCGGGAGAGGGCGGTGGCGCGGAGGGCAGCGTGCGCATCGCCACCTGCTCGCCGAACGCGATCAGCACCTGCGGGTCGTAGGCGTGGAACCAGGTGATGCCGCCGAAGCGCCGGCGCACCAGCAGGCGCGGCGCGATCACGCGCTCGAGCATGCGGATGTGCACCAGCTTGAGCTGCGCCACGTCCTGCGCGCTCACGCGCTTGTTCCACAGCCAGGTCTGCGTCAGCACGTCGCCTTCGAGGCGGGTGCGGCTGTAGACGATCCAGTAGCCGACCCAGATCACGCACAGGCCCGCCACGCCGAAGACGAAGAGGCTGGTGGCCGACCAGCTGGTGGTGCGCAGCGACGGCAGGCTCCACAGCGCGAAGGCGAAGAGATCGACCACCAGCACCACCGCCAGCGTGCGCAGCAGCGGCGGGAAGGCGGCGCTTTCGAGCGGGCCGCCTTCTGTCGTCGCGGGGTGGTCGTTCGGGGCGTCGCCGGGGCGGGCGTCGCTCACGGCTTGGAAGCTTCGCCCGCAGCCGGGGCCGCCGGCGCCGGCGTTTCCTCGGGCGTCTTCTGGTTGCCGAACGGGTCTTCCATGTTCACGCCGTTGTCGGTGGCGGGCGGCGCGTTCGGGTCCACCGGCATGTCGAGGTTGACCTTGTCGATGTCGACGACCTTTTCCTTCTCGAGGAACACGGTCACCGTCTGCGGGAAGAAGATCACGATGGCCACCAGCAGCAGCTGCATCACGACCCAGGGCACGGCGCCCAGGTAGATGTCGCGCGACTCCACCTTCTTGGGCAGCGCCCCGTTCTTGAACAGGGTGTCGGCGATGCCCCGCAAGTAGAACAGCGCGAAGCCGAAGGGCGGGTGCATGAACGAGGTCTGCATGTTCACGCACAGCAGCACGCCGAACCACACCATGTCGATGCCCAGCTTGTGGGCCACGGGGCCCAGCAACGGCAGGATGATGAAGGCGATCTCGAAGAAGTCGAGGAAGAACGCCAGGAAGAACACGAAGATGTTGACCGCGATCAGGAAGCCGATCTGGCCGCCCGGCAGGCCCGAGAGCATGTGCTCGATCCACTTGGCACCGTCCACGCCCTGGAACACCAGCGAGAACACGCGCGAGCCGATCAGGATGAACACCACCATCGCCGTGAGGCGCATGGTGCCTTCCATCGCGTCCTTCATCAGCGCCCAGTTCAGGCGCCGGTGAATGAGCGCCAGCACCAGCGCGCCCACCGCGCCCATGGCACCGGCCTCGGTCGGCGTGGCGATGGCCTTGTCCATGAAGGGCAGGCCGCCCATCGAGCCGAGCACCGCGAAGATCAGGATGGCCGAGGGAATGATGCCGCGCAGGCACTTGCCCCACAGCGCCCAGCCGTGCAGCGTGCGCGCCGTGGCGGGCAGGCCGGGCACGTAGTGCGGACGGATGCGCGAGACCAGGAAGGTGTAGATCGCGAAGATCACCACCTGCAGGATCGACGGGCCCCAGGCGCCCTTGTACATCTGGCCGACGTCGGTGCCGAGCTGGTCGGCCATGACGATCAGCACCAGCGAGGGCGGCACCAGCTGCGTGATGGTTCCCGAGGCGGCGAGCACGCCGGTCGAGTAGCGCATGTTGTAGCCGTAGCGCATCATGACCGGCAGCGAGATCATCGCCATCGCGATCACCTGGCCGGCCACCGTGCCGGTGATGGCGCCGAGGATGAAGCCCACGATGATCACCGAGTAGCCCAGGCCGCCGCGGATCGGGCCGAAGAGCTGGCCCATCGAGTCGAGCATGTCCTCGGCGAGCCCGCATTTTTCTAACACCGCTCCCATGAGCGTGAAGAACGGAATGGCCAGCAGCGTCTCGTTCGACAGGATGCCGAACACGTTGAGCGGCAGGTTGGCCATGAAGCCGGCCGGGAACCAGCCCATCTCGATGGCGAAGAAGCCGCAGATCAGGCCGAGGGCCGAGAGCGAAAACGCGACCGGAAACCCGATCAGCATGATCACCACGAGCCCCGCGAACATGATCGGGGCAAAATTTTCCATGTGCATGATGTCTACGTGTCCTGCGGTGCGGGAAAGGTCGGGGCGGTCTGGCGAAGCGCGACGAACGCCATCACTGCACCGGCTTCTCGTAGTGCGTGTTCATCTCGATCAGTCCGCGCAGGTAGGCGATGCGCTTGATGATCTCGGCGACACCTTGCAGGAACATCGTGCAGAAACCCACGGGCATCAGCAGCGCGGCGGGCCAGCGGATCAGCCCGCCGATGTTGCCCGACATCTCGCCCGACACCCAGGTGTTCCAGAAGAACGGCCAGGTGAGGTAGGTCATGAGGCCCATCACCGGCAGCAGGAAGAAGGTCAGGCCGAACAGGTCGACATACACCGGCCCGTGGCCCTTGAGCTTGCCGTAGAGGATGTCCACGCGCACGTGCTCGTTGTAGCGCAGCACCACTGGCGCACCGAGCATCACGGTGGCGGCGAACAGATACCACTGGATCTCGAGGAAGGCGTTGTTGCTGAAGTCGAAGCCGTACCGGACGAAGGCGTTGGCGGCCGAGATGAGCGACGCGGCCAGAACCGCATAGCCGGCAAATTTGCCGAATTTTTCGCTGATCCAGTCCATGACGGCCGCGAATTTGAGGAATACAGACAAGGGGTGTCTCCCGCGAAGCCCAAGGTGAAGCGCCGGCCCCTGGTGGGGGCTGCGCGCAAAGCCCGCAATGGTATCTCGGTGAACCTTAGTATTGCCTTGACACAAACTCGGGTTTACCCGGAATCCGCGTCGCCAGAGGGCCTGTCGGGCGGTCGCCATAATGGCCCATGTCTTCGAGCCCGCCGCCTTCGACGCCCTTCGGTGCGGCGAGCCCGCCCCTGTCGATCGACTCCCCCGACATGCGCCGCGCCGGCCGCGACCTGCTCTCGCTGGCCCTCATCGACGCCCGCAACCACACACTGCACCTGCTGTCCCTGTTCGAACAGGCGCTGGGCGAAAGCATGCGCGTGACGCAGCAGCCGGCCGTGCTGCCGCCGGTCTGGCTGGCCGGCCACATCGGCTGGTTCGCCGAATGGTGGATCGGGCGCAACACCCAGCGGGCCTTCGGCATCGACTGCCCCGTGCGCCCCACGCGGCTGGCCGCCATCGACCCCGACGCCGACGACTGGTGGAACCCCGCCCAGGGCGCCGCCGATCGCTGCTGGTCGCCCGACCTGCCCGGCCTGGGCCAGACCAAGGCCTACCTGCTCGAAACCCTCGAAAGTACGCTCGAGCTGCTAGAGAACGCCGCCGAGACCGATGCCGGCCTGTACTTCTACCGGCTCGCGCTCTTCCATGAAGACCTGCGCGGCGAACAGCTCGTGGTGCTGGCGCAGACGCTGGGCCTGCCGCTGAACATCGAGCAGCCGCCCACCGCCGTCACGCGCGAACCGCTGCTGCTGCCGGCCACGCGCTGGGAGCTCGGCCTGCCCGAGCACAGCGGCTTTCAGTTCGCGCAGGAAGGCGCGGCGCACCGCGTCGACGTGCCCGAGTTCGAGATCGACGCCCAGCCTGTCACCTGGGACCAGTACATCGAGTTCGTCGACGACGGCGGCTATGACCGCGAGGAGCTGTGGCACGGCGACGGCTGGCGCTGGCTCGCCGCGCAGACCGAAGGCCGGCGCGGGCCGCGCCATGTGGAGCAGATCGGCGTGTCGCGCAACGGCACCGGCGGCTCGGTGCTGCAGCAGCGCTTCGGCGTCACCGTGCGCGCGGCCGGGCACCACAGCGCCGTGCACCTGAGCTGGTGGGAGGCCGACGCCTGGGCGCGCTGGGCCGGCCGGCGCATCGCGACCGAGGTCGAATGGGAAATCGCGGCCCACACGGCCGCGCGGCGGGGCTTCCGCTGGGCCGACGTGCACGAGTGGACGGCAGGCACGCTGCAACCCTGGCCGGGCTTCCGGGCCGATCCGTGGAGCGCCGGCGGCGAGTTCGATCCGGTGGCCGCCTTCGGCCGCGCGCGCGTGCTGCGCGGCGCCTCGTTCGCGACGCGTGCGCGCCTGCGCTCGCCGCGTCGCCGTGGCTTTGCGCTGCCCGACAGCGACGACGGCTTCTTCGGCTTTCGCACCTGCAGTCTGTGACCCAGTCGAGCGCTAGAGGTCGAACGCCTCTCTGCCGTAGGGGTAGTAGTCGCTCAGGCTGAGATTCTCATAGGGCAGCCCCTCGAGCCGCGTTGTGCCCAGGAACGGCTCGGCAGGTTCCACCAGGATGATCTCCGGGGAGAAGCCGCTGTCGTGGAAGCCTCGCCGAAAGTGGACCCGGGACTTGATGGCGATGACGTCGAATTGCCGCGGATCAAGGCCCATGGTTTCCAGCATCTCCGGTTCGGTGATTTGCATGAGATTCGAACTCACGACGATCACGTTCTCATCGCCGAAGCGCACGCTGATCCATTGCGCCCGGCTGCCGGTGGCATCTGCGGCGATTCCCGTGGCGAGAATCGATCCGCTGATCCGCACCGGCTCGCCGGCCGATGCGTCGACCCGCCCACCGAGAGCATGGTCGAACGCGTCACCCGGCGTGGCGTTCCGGGCGAGGAGTTGCTGGACCAGCGCGCCGTCCGCGATGGTTGCGAACAGGGTCCTTCGGGCATCGAGGCGCAGCATTTCCGTGAGCAATTTTGTCGCATGGCCCGATCGGTCGCTGTGGTCCGCCAGCACGACGGGGCATCGCCCGCGAGCCGCCGCCTGCAGCGCAAGCCGCGCACCGTCTTCGATGGTGTGGACCGTGGTGGAGCCGAGCAACTGGCTTCGCAGCCGCCATGCCGTTTGGGCCATGTCCTTCGCCACGCGGTCCGCAAGGGTCTGGTTTCTGTTCGAGATGACCTGGACGGTCATTCCTGCGTCGGGCGTGTCGGCCCAGGGAAAACCGAAGAAGATGTTCACGTAGGTGTCGGGCTCGCGCGCCTCCCACGTCAGCGCGCGCTGCACCAGGTCCATCCAGGGGGATGCGCCAGTCCATTGGAGGACGGTCGCGGAAATGATGGGAACCTTGATGCACGCGCAGGTCGGCCGATAGTCGCCCCTGATCGTTCGCACCATGGTGCGCGCGGTGCGCTCTCCTTGCAGATGCATGTCGTAGTGCGGGTAGTACTTGACGCAGAACGCGAGGTCTGCGGCGGCCAGGAACTGTTCGTCTTCATTGCCATGGGGATCGAACGTTGCGCCCAGCACGGCCGTCGGCCCCACGCGCTGCCTCACCCGTGCAGCGAGTTCTGCCTCGGGGCGTGGAATGCCACGCACGGCCATGGCGCCGTGCAGGGCCATGTAGACGCCGTCGAAGGGTCCGCGTGCCTCGATGTCGCGAAGCATGGCGCCAACGAAGTGCTCATAGGCCTCTGTGGTCACCCAGCCCGAGCCGATGCCGGTTTTCGGGAAGAGCGGCGATTCGATGCCGACCAGCTCGACGTCGGCGTACTCCCTCGCGCATGCCACGAACCCGCCGATGTAGCCCTTGGGGTCGTGCCGCAACAACGCCTCGTCCTTGCATGGCGATCCCTCGTAGATGAAATCCGAGAGCTCGGTGTCGTTCGGGAGAAAGGTGACCGTCTCGTGCGAGAAGTGAAGGACGGCGATGCGGATCTTCTTCTTGTCCATGAAGCTCATCTCTGTGAGGCGCCGTCAGCTTGCGGCAGCGCCGCTCTTGCGAACAAGCGCCGACCATTTTTCCTGCTCGGCCTTCACGAACTGAACGAATTGAAGGTCTGTCATCGGAGCCAGGGGCTTGACTCCGGTCAGTCGATAGAACTCGAGGCTGGCGGCTGCGGTGTTTGCCTTTTCCACGGCCTTCTTCAACGCTTGGACCACGGGGAGGGGTGTCCCTTTCGGGGCCGCGACACCGCCCCAGGACACGGTCTCATAGCCCTTCAAGCCAAGTTCCTGCAGTGTGGGAACGTCGGGCAGAAGATCCGTGCGTTGCGCGGAGGTCACCGCGAGCACCTTGACCCGACCATCCTTGGCGTACGGCCCGACGGACACCAGGTTGTCGAACATGAAGTCGATGCGGCCCGCGACCAGGTCGGTGTAGGCGGCCGACGACCCCTTGTAGGGGACATGGATCGCCTCGAGGCCCGTCAGTTCCTTGAACAACTCGCCGCTCAGGTGACCGGTCGTTCCCGTACCGGACGAGCCCATGCTCAGTTTTCCCGGATTCGCCTTGCCATAGGCCGTGAGCTCCTGGACGGTCTTCGCCGGCAGCGTCGGCCGGACGACGAGAACATTCGCCGTGGATGCCGTCAGGGCAATCGGGACCAGGTCCTGCAAGGGGTCGTACTTTTGCTTGGGGAACAGGAAGGGGTTGATGGCCAGTGTTCCGACATTGATGGAAATCAGGGTGTACCCGTCGGGCGGCGAGGTCAGCCCCGCGATGGTTCCCGTGATGCCGTTGGCGCCCGGGCGGTTGTCGATGACAACCGGCTGCCCCAACACCTGCCCCAACTGGTTGGCGAACACCCGGTTGGTGGTGTCGGGAGAACTCCCCGCCGCGAAAGGGACGATGAGCTTGACCGGCTTCGTGGGCCATGCCTCGGCCCTGCTCGGCGTGGAAAGTACGAAGAGGCTCGCGAAGGCGCCTCCGGTGAAGTCGCGACGATTCATGGTGGATCCCGGGGCTGTGTGCGAGTGCTGGGGCCTGGCGTACGGGTGCTGTACGCCTTGCTCGGCACTATGCGGTTCATCATAAAATTGCTATGAAGTTGGGCTTGGAGGAGACGGCCCCCGTGAGCGAGCCGTCAACGATTTCTTCTTTGAAATCAAGGCAATCCTAGGTCTGCGCTCGCACCCTGGCTACCAATGTTGGCGCATGAGTTTCATGCGAAAAACTCATGAAAAGAAGCATCCACGCTGCGCTTCCCTCCATCGACAGCCTCATCGTCTTCGAGCAGGCGGCGACAACGCTGAGCTTTACCAAGGCAGGCCAGCACCTTGGACTCACCCAGAGTGCTGTCAGTCGCCAGGTCATCGATCTGGAAGCCCTGCTGCAAGTGAAGCTGTTTTCCCGTGAGAAGCAGCGGCCGAAGTTGACGAGCCAGGGCGCGGAGTTCCGTGAGCTCATCCGGCCCATCATTCAATCCCTTCGGGCCGCGACGCTTCAAATGCAGATGGGTTCGGTGCAGAGCAATGTGCTGAACATCTCGGTGGCGGCAAGCTTCTGCAACCTGTGGTTCATCCCCAACCTGCCCGCCTACTATTCGGAACAGGGCGCGCTGCAGGTCAACGTGATGCCGCACACGGGCAGTGTCCACTTTGAATCCAGCGCCATTGATGCCGCGATCGTCAATGCCGTGCAGCCACCGGCCGACTGCGAAGGGGTCAGGCTTTGCGGGATCGAGGTTGCGCCCTACGCGGCGCCGGGCCTGCTGGAGCGGCTGGGCGTCTCGCGTCTGAGCGACTTCGATCGAATTCCCGCGATCGGACTCAAGGAGATGGACGGAACGTGGCTCAGGTACCTCGCGCATGCGGGCGTGCCGAACGTGGGCATCGACTATGTGGGCGGAAGTCACTCGCTGCTTCTGCTCACCTACGAAGCAGCGGTCGCCGGCCTGGGCGTCGCGCTGCTGCCGCCGGAGTTCGTGCCCGCCGGGGATCGGCGCGGCGCGCTGGTTCGCCTGCACGACAAGTTGCTTCCTGCGGAAAGGTCCTACTACTACTGCTGGCCGTCCGTCTCCAGGAAGCAGGAGGCGGTCCAATCCCTTGGAAGCTGGTTGACGCGAGAGATTGGTGCCGCCCGTGAGCGCGGCAACCGAACGGCATCGGCCTAGTCGCTTGTGCCCGTGATGCCGCCGGCCTCCGACGACAGCGGCGGCGCCACTTCCTCCAGCGGCTTGCGTTCCGCATCGGCCGCGTGGCGCAACGCCAGCAGCCCCGCGACGATGACCAGCACGGCGCCGATCAGGTAGCCCACCATCACCGCGCCGCGGCTGCCGGTCTCGATCAGCATCCCGAACAGCACCGGCGCCGCGAAGCCGCCCGCGCCCATGCCGATGGCGTAGAAGATCGCGATGGCCATGGCGCGCATCTCCAGCGGGAACACCTCGCTCACGGTCAGGTAGGCCGAGCTGGCCGCCGCCGACGCAAGAAAGAACACCGCCGACCAGCACAGCGCCTGGCTGCGCGCGTCGAGCCAGCCCTGCATGAAGGCCCAGCCCGTGAGCGCCAGGCCCACGCCGGCCAGCACATAGGTCGCCGCGATCATCTTGCGCCGGCCCACGCTGTCGAACAGCGGGCCCAGCAGCAGCGGCCCCAGCACGTTGCCCAGCGCGAACGGAAAGATGTACAGCGCCACGCGGCCTTCGGCCACGCCGTAGAAGCGTGTGAGCACCAGCGCGTAGGTGAAGAAGATCGCGTTGTAGAAAAAGGCCTGCGACACCATCAGCGCCGTCGCCACCACGCTGCGCGCCGGGTAGCGCCGCAGCAGCACGCGCGCCACCTCGCGCATCGGCGGGCTGTTCTGGCGCGCGGCGGTGTACATCACGTGGCCCTGTGCGGCCGGCAGCGGGCCGTGCTGCACTTCGACTTCGCGCTCGATGTCCGCGACGATGCGCTCGGCCTCATCCGCGCGTCCGTGCGCGATGAGCCAGCGCGGGCTCTCGGGCACGTGGCGTCGCACCAGCAGGATCGCCACCGCCAGCACCGCGCCCAGCGCGAAGCCCGCACGCCAGCCCCACACGGGGCCGATCACGCGCGCGTCGAGCAGCACGAGGCTCAGCGCCGCGCCGAGCGCCGCACCGATCCAGAAGCTGCCGTTGATCGCCAGGTTGACGCGCCCGCGCACGCGCGCCGGAATGAGTTCGTCGATGGCCGAGTTGATGGCCGCGTACTCGCCGCCGATGCCCAGCCCCGTGACGAAGCGGCACAGCGCGAAGAAGGCGAAGTTGGGGGAGAAGGCCGTGGCCAGCGTGCCCAGCGTGTAGACCACGAGCGTGAGCAGGAAGAGCTTCTTGCGCCCGAGCCGGTCGGTGAGCCGGCCGAAGACCAGCGCGCCGATCACCGCGCCCGCGATGTAGATCGAGCCCGACCAGCCGATCTCCGCGGCCGTGAGCCCGAGCGTGTCGGGCCGCTCCAGCACGGCGCCGACGGAGCCCACCAGCGTGACCTCGAGGCCGTCGAGGATCCAGGCCACGCCCAGCGCGATCACCACGCGCCAGTGCCAGCGCGACCACGGCAGGCGGTCCAGGCGGGCAGGGATGTCGCTGCGCAGAACCGTCATGCGGGGCATTATGCGAAGCGCATCACCCCCTGCGTTGTAGGACCGGCGCTGCAATGCGCCGGTCTGCTCAGAGGGGCTTCAGGCCGCGACGGCCGCCGTCACCTGCCGGATGCCCATGGCTTTCAGCGTGTCGGCAATCGCCGCCACCGCGCCCGGGATGCCCGCGTCGCCGAAGTGCCCCATGCAACCCACACGGAAGGTCTCGACCTGCGTCAGCTTGCCGGGGTAGAGGATGTAGCCGCGCTTCTTCACCTCCTGGTAGAAGGTCTTGAAGTTGTAGTTGGCATCGTCGGGCGCATGGAAGGTGACGATGATCGGCGCCTGGATGGCCGGGTCGAGGAAGGGCCGGAAGCCCAGCGTGGCGAGGCCGTCGACCAGCGCCTTGCAGTTGCGCGTGTAGCGCCCGCCGCGTGCGGGCAGGCCGCCTTCCTCGATGTACTGCGCGATGGCGGTGTCGAGTGCGGCCACCACGTGCGTGGGCGGCGTGAAGCGCCACTGCGTGGTCTTCTCCATGTAGACCCACTGGTCGTACAGGTCCATGCTCAGCGAGTGGCAGTTGCCTTCGCACTTCTCGAGCGTGCTGCGCTGGATGACCACGAAGCCCATGCCCGGCACGCCTTCGAGGCACTTGCCCGAGGCGGCGACCACGGCGTCGAAGGGCGTCTTGCGCGCGTCGATCTCCAGCGCGCCGAAGGAGCTCATCGCATCGATGATCAGGCCGCGTCCGTGCTTGGCGACAACGAGCGCGATCTCGTGCAGCGGGTTGAGCACGCCGGCGCCGGTTTCGCAGTGCACCACCGCGACGTGGGTGATGCTGGGGTCGGCCGCGAGCGCACGGTCGACGTCGGCGGGCGAGACCTGCTTCTCTTCGGTGTAGTCGATGGTGGTGAGCTTGCGGCCCAGCACCTTGCAGATCTTGGCCAGGCGCTGGCAGTAGGCGCCGTTGCTCGGCACCAGCACGTGGCCGTTGCGCGGCACGATCGTGCCGATGGCCGCTTCGACCGAGAAGGTGCCGCTGCCTTGCAGGGGCACGCATTCGTGGGTGCCCGTGCCGTGCACGATGTTGAGCACCTCCTTGCGGATGCGCGCCGTGATCTGGTTGAAGTCGGCGTCCCATGAACCCCAGTCGCGCAGCATCGCTTGGCGGGTGCGGTCCGAGGTGGTCAGGGGGCCGGGCGTGAGCAGGATGGGGTGGGCGGCTTGACTCATGGTGTCTCCAGGCAGGGAAAGGGAATGAGGGGCAAAAGGGGGCGAAGGGTGAAGCGTTCGTTCAGCCGCGGCCGAGGTTGCGCCAGGCCTGCGTGCGTGCGAGCAGCACGCGCGTGAGCAGCGCGTAGGCGATGCACACCAGCGTCGAGGTAACGACGATCAGGCTGGCCAGCGCGGCCGCAGGGCCGATGTCGCCGGCGTCGTCCAGGTGCATGATCGCGACCGACGCCAGGATGGTCTCCGGCGTGTACAGGAAGATGGCGCACGACAGGCTGGCCATCGACACCACGAAGAAGTAGCGCCCGATGTCCAGGATGGCCGGCAGGCACACCGGCACCGTCACGCGCAGGAAGGTCTTGAAGAACGGCACCTTGAGCGACGCCGACACGGCCTCGAACTCGTTGTCGATCTGCTTGAGCGCCGTCACCGCCGTGAGGTGGCTCGAGGTGTAGTAGTGCACCACCATCGAGATGACCAGGATCGCCATCGTCTGGTACAAAAAGTTCAGCGGGTTGGACGGATGGTTGAAGAACATCACGTAGCCCAGGCCCAGCACCAGGCCCGGCACCGCCATCGACAGCACCGCCATCAGGTGCATGCCCTTGCGCATGAGGCCCAGGTTGCGCGTCTTCTCGATCAGGTAGGCGCCCACGAACACGATGAGCGAGCCGGCCACCGCGGTGACCATGGCCACCAGCAGGCTGTTGCCGTAGGCGGCGGCCATGTCGCTTTCCACCAGCACGAAGTGGTAGTGCTTGAGCGTGAACGACAGGTCGTACGGCCACAGCGAGATCGCCGAGGTGTAGATCGCCATGCCGATGGTGGCCAGCAGCAGGCTGCAGACCACGGTGCAGAACAGCGTGAGCAGCGCATCGGCCAGCTTGCGCGGCTTGGGCGTGTAGGGCACCGAGCGCGCCGTGAGCTGCGCCTTCAGCTTGCGCCGCACCACGTAGTCGATCACGAAGGAAATGATCGACGGAACGAGCAGCAGCATGCCCACCACCGCGCCGATGGAGAAGTTGTGCTGGCCCACGACCTGCTTGAACACGTCGACCGACAGCACGTTGAAGTTGCCGCCGATCACCTTGGGTGCGCCGAAGTCGCTCACCACGTAGGTGAAGACCACCGTGGCCGCGCTGATCAGGCCGTACTTGCACGAGGGCAGGGTGATCGTCATGAACTGGCGCAGGGGCCGCGTGCGCAGCGCGGTGGCCGCCTCGTACAGCCGGCCGTCGGCCAGCGACAGCGCGGTGACCAGGATCATCAGCGCGTGCGGAAAGGTGTTGTAGACCTCGGCCAGGATGATCCCGGGCGCGCCGTAGATCGAGGCGCCGCCCAGCAGGAACTTGAGTGCGCCCTGGTTGCCGAACCACTGCACGAACGAGATGGCCGACAGCAGCGAGGGCGCGAGCAGCGGAATGAGCGCGATGAGGCGGAACACCGCCTTCAGCGGCGCCGGCATGCGGCTGCGCGTGAGCGCGTAGGCGAACACGAAGGCCGTGGGCACCGAGATCATCACCACCGCGGCCGACACCCAGATCGAATTCCAGGCCGCGCGCAGCAGGCTCGGCGTCTGGAAGTAGGTGATGAAGTGGGCCAGGCCGACGAAGCGGCCGTTCTTGTCCTGCACCGCGTGGGCCAGGATGGTCAGCAGCGGCGCGATGAGAAACACGAACAGCATCGCCATCACCACGAACAGGATGGCGCGCGCGATGGTCTCGTCGCGGCTCCAGCGCAGCGCAGGGCGTGCAGCGAGCACAGGCCGGGGGTGTGCCAGCGTGTTCATGGCTTCGACGTGCGCGCGGCAAAGGCGCGGATGCGGTTGGCACGCAGGGCGATGTCGATCGTGTTGCCTTCGCGGATGTCCAGGTCGTGCAGCTGGTTCAGCGAGAAGTGCAGGCCCAGCGTCTGGCCGTGCAGCGCGTCGGCCGTCACTTCGGCAATGCACAGGCCGCCCAGGAACTCGACCTTCGTGACCTTGGCCTGCAGGCGGTTCGGCGTGTCCTCGCGCAGGTGTTCCACCGCGCGGTCTTCGGGCCGCAGGTACAGGTTGACCGCGTCGCCGGGCTCGAAGGCGCCGTCGCAGGCGTCGCACTGCAGCTCCATGTCGCCGACCTGGAAGCGCTGGTTGCCCAGCGCCATCGCGCGCAGCACGTTGACCTTGCCCACGAAGTCGGCCACGAAGGGCGTGGCCGGCTGCTCGTAGATTTCCATCGGCGTGCCGACCTGCTCGATCACGCCGTGGTTCATCACCACGATGCGGTCGGCCATCGAGAGCGCCTCTTCCTGGTCGTGCGTGACCATGATGGTCGTGATGCCGACCTGCTTCTGCAGCCGGCGGATCTCGCCGCGCAGGCGGATGCGCTCCAGCGCGTCGAGCGCCGACAGCGGCTCGTCCAGCAGCAGCAGGCCGGGCCGCGTGGCCAGCGCGCGGGCCAGGGCCACGCGTTGCTGCTGGCCGCCCGAGAGCTGGCTCGGGTACTTGGCACCCGAGGTCGGCAGGCCGACCAGCTTCAGCAGCTCGTCGACGCGCGCCTTGATCTCGCCCCGCTTCGCACGGCTGTTGACGAGGCCGTAGCCCACGTTCTCGGCGATCGACAGGTTGGGAAAGAGCGCATACGACTGGAACACGATGCCGTAGTCGCGCTTGTCCGGCGAGAGCCACGAGACGTCCTTGCCGTTCTGCAGGATCTGCCCGGCGGTCTGCGTCTCCAGGCCCGCGATGATGCGCAGCAGCGTGGTCTTGCCGCAGCCCGAGGGGCCGAGAAAGCACAGCATCTCGCCCGGGTTCACGCGCAGGTGCACGTCGCGCAGCGCGCTGAAGGTCTCGAAGTCCTTGCGAACGCCGACGATCTCGAGGGCCGCGGGCGGGGCCGAGGTGGGAGTCAACTGGCTGGCGATGAAGCGGGTGTCGGTCATGTCCATTTTTCGCACTCGTCGTTGGAGGGCGTCACCAGCTGCGGCGGCACCCTTGAATTGAAAACCGGGGGATGCCGTCGGGCTTACTTGGGCTCAGCCTTGCCTTCGTAGCGCTTGCTCCATTCCGCGAGGATGCGTTCGCGGTTTTTCGCAGCCCAGTTCAGGTCGTTCTTGGCCAGCAGCTTCTCGTAGTTGTCCGGAATGCCTTCCAGCTTGGAGACCACGCCCGGGTAGGCCACCACGGCCCACCAGCGCGCGCTGATCTGGTTGGCTTCCTTGCTCGCCATCCAGTCGGCAAAGCGCTTGCCTTGCGCCAGCTTCGTGCTGGTCTTCATGAGGCTGGTGGCCTCGATGTCCCAGCCCAGGCCTTCCTTGGGGAAGATCAGGTCGACCGGTGCGCCCGACTTCTTCACCTGGTGCGCGCGGAACTCGAACGAGATGCCGATGGGGAACTCGCCCGCGCCCGCCTGCTTGCAGGGCTTGGAGCCCGAGTGCACGTACTGCGCGATGTTCTGGTGCAGCGCGTCCATGTACTTCCAGCCTTCGGCGTCGCCCATGTTCTGCAGCCAGTACGACACGTCGAGGTAGCCGGTGCCGCTGGAGGCGGGGTGCGGCATCGAGATCGTGCCCTTGTAGACGGGCTTGGTCAGGTCCTTCCAGCTCTCGGGCTTGGGCAGGCCGAGCTTCTTGGCCTCGACCGTGTTGAAGCAGATGGTGGCGGCCCACACGTCCATGCCGACCCAGGCGGGCGGGCGCGCGGCGTCGGAGTAGGCGGGGTTCAGCTCCTTGAAGCCCTTGGGCTCATAAGGAAGCAGCATGCCTTCCTGCTGCAGCAGCGCCAGGCTGCTGGCGGCCAGGCCGGCCACCACGTCGGCCTGCGGGTTGGCTTTTTCGGCCAGCAGCTTGGCGGTGACGATGCCGGTGGAGTCGCGCACCCACTTCACCTCGATGTCGGGGTTGGCCTTCTCGAACGCGTCCTTGTAGAGCTTCATGGCGTCGGTCTCGAGCGCCGTGTAGACCAGGAGCGGCGTCTTTTGCGCCCACGCACTGCCGGACATGAGGCCGAGGGCCGCAACACACAGGGCGGCCGTGAGACGGCGCGTGCTTTGTTTCATCGTCATCTGTTTCTCCTGAAAGGCTGGCTGTCACTGAAGAAGGGTGAGGGCTGGCGCCGGCGCGAGTGTGGGCAACGCCATCCGGTGTTTGCAATGTAGGTTGCTGATTGATGACTGTCAATAAAAAATTGTTGACAGTTGACGATCATTCGGGAAAATACGCCCCATGGTCACCAGCAATCACTCCGCCGCCCTCGCGTTCCTCCAGTCCAGCTCGTTGCCGATGCTGATGCAGGAAGAAATCGAGCGTTTGATCATGACGGGCGAGCTCCCCGTGGGCAGCCGCATCAACGAGAGCGAGCTCTCGCAGCGCTTCAACACCAGCCGCGGCCCGATCCGCGAGGCGTTGCGTGCCCTGGAAGAAGCCGGCCTCGTGCGCAACGAGAAGAACCGCGGTGTCTTCGTGCGCGAGATCGCGTTCGAGGAAGCCGACGAGATCTACGAACTGCGCGAGGCGCTGGAAGAAATCATCGGCCGGCGCGTGGCGCTGGCCATCCAGCCCGACGCCGTGGAGCGCCTGCGCGCCATGGTCGACGCCATGCGCTCGGCGGCCCAGGCACAGGACGTGGAGCAGTACGCGCAGCTCAACCTGCAGTTCCACGAGATCCTGCTCGACACCGCCGGCAGCAAGAAGCTCACCGAAACCTACAAGCGGCTCGTCAAGGAGCTGCACCTTTTCAGAATGCGCGCGCTCGACAGCGGCGGCGGCCTGCGGGTCTCGGCCGACGAGCACAGCCACATCGTCGACGCCATTGCCAGCGGCAACCCCGACACGGCAGGGCGCGCACTGCGTGAACACGTGGCCGGCAGCCGCGCACGCATGCACAAGGCCTTCGGCCGCATCGACGGCGATGCGGCCACTTCCAGCAACACCACCGCTACCCCGAACCACCCACCCCAAAAGGAAGTCTGAAATGACACCGGAGACACTTGAAGTCAATGCCAGGAGCTATCGCTGGATGGCGCGTCCGATCGTGGTCGTGTGCGTGGACGGCTGCGAGCCGGCGTACCTCGACGCGGCCATTGCGGCCGGCGTGGCGCCCTACATCGCCCGCATGCGCAAGGACGGAGCCGACCTGCTCGCCGACTGCGTCGTGCCCTCGTTCACCAACCCCAACAACCTGTCGATCGTGACCGGCGCGCCGCCCGCGGTGCACGGCATCTGCGGCAACTACTTCTTCGACCGCGAGCTGGGCCAGGAAGTGATGATGAACGACCCCAAGTACCTGCGCGCCGGCACGGTGCTCGCGGCCTTCGCCGACGCGGGCGCCAAGCTCGCGGTGGTCACGGCCAAGGACAAGCTGCGCAAGCTGCTGGGCCACAAGATGAAGGGCATCTGCTTCTCGTCCGAGAAGTCGGACCAGGTGACGATGGAAGAGAACGGCATCGACAACGTGCTCGACATGGTCGGCATGCCGGTGCCTTCGGTGTACAGCGCCGAACTCTCGGAGTTCGTGTTCGCGGCCGGTGTGAAGCTGATGGAGTCGCAGCGCCCCGACCTGATGTACCTGTCGACCACCGACTACGTGCAGCACAAGGCGGCGCCGGGCAGCCCCGCCGCCAACGCTTTCTACAAGATGATGGACGGCTACCTCGCGCAGCTCGATGCGCTGGGCGCCACCATCGTGCTCACGGCCGACCACGGCATGAACGACAAGCACGGCGCGGACGGCTCGCCGAACGTGATCTACCTGCAGGACGTGCTCGATGGCTGGTACGGCCCCGACCGCGCGCGCGTGATCCTGCCGATCACCGACCCGTATGTGGTGCACCACGGCGCGCTCGGCTCCTTCGCCACGGTGTACGCCCCCGACGAAGCCGGCGTGCCGGGCTGGATCGAACGCATCAAGGGCATCCCGGGCATGGAACTCGTGCTCTCGCGCAAGGAAGCCGCGCAGCGCTTCGAGCTGCCGCCGGACCGCATCGGCGACATCGTGGTGGTGAGCGAGCAAAGCACCGTCATCGGCACGGCCGCTAGCCGTCACGACCTCTCGGCACTCGAAGTGCCGTTGCGCTCGCACGGCGGCGTGTCCGAACAGAAGGTGCCGCTGATCTGCAACCGCCCGGTCGAAGGCATCGCCCCCGGCCGCCGGCTGCGCAACTTCGATGCGTTCGACCTCGCCCTGAACCACGCACGCTGAAGCCACACGGAGCAAGCACCCATGAGCCAAGCCATCCTGAAGCCAGGCACCGTCCACCGCGAAGCGCTGCGCATCGCGGGCGAGAAAGTCCACCGCGACCGCACCATCGAGGTCACCTACCCGTACACCGGCGAGGTGATCGCCACCGTGCCCAAGGCCACGCTGGACGACGTGCGCCATGCCCTGCGCATCGCCCGCGACTACAAGCCCACGCTCACGCGCTACGAGCGCTACAAGATCCTCATGCGCGCCGGCGAGATCATCGCCTCGCGCCTGGACGAGATGTCGCGCACCATCACGCTCGAGTCGGGCCTGTCGCGCAAGGACTCGCTGTACGAAGTGGGCCGCGCCTCCGACGTGCTGCTGTTCGCCGCCAACCAGGCGCTGGTGGACGACGGCCAGGTGTTCTCCTGCGACCTCACGCACCACGGCAAGAGCCGCAAGGTCTACACGATGCGCGAGCCCTTGCTGGGCGCCATCACCGCCATCACGCCGTTCAACCACCCGCTGAACCAGGTGATCCACAAGGTGGCGCCGGCCATTGCGACCAACAACCGCATCGTCTTGAAGCCCAGCGAGAAGACGCCGCTCACGGCCTTCCTGCTGGCCGACATCCTGTACGAAGCCGGCCTGCCGCCGCAGATGCTGTCGGTGCTCACGGGCGACCCGAAGGAGATCGCCGACGAGCTGCTGACCAATGCCGACGTCGACCTCGTCACCTTCACCGGCGGTGTGCCCATCGGCAAGTACATCGCGGGCAAGGCCACCTACAAGCGCCAGATTTTGGAGCTGGGCGGCAACGACCCGATCATCGTGATGGAAGACGCGGACATTGAAGAAGCGGCGACGCTGGCTGCCAATGGTTCTTACAAGAATTCGGGCCAGCGCTGCACGGCGGTGAAGCGCATGCTGGTGCATGAAGCGGTGGCTGATCGCTTTGTCGAGTTGCTGGTCGAGAAGACCCGCGCCCTGAAGTACGGCGACCCGATGGACCCCGACACCGACATGGGCACCGTGATCGATGAGGCAGCTGCGAAGCAGTTCGAAGCCGTCGTCAACGAAGCCATCGCGGCCGGTGCGAAGCTGCTCTACGGCAACGAACGCCGCGGCGCGCTGTACTCTCCGACGGTGCTCGACCACGTCGATCCCGAGATGACCGTCGCCAAGCACGAGACCTTCGGCCCCGTGTCGCCCGTGATCCGCTTCAGGAACATCGACGAGGCGATCCGCATCTCCAACGGCACGGCCTATGGTTTGTCGTCGTCGATCTGCACCAACCGCCTGGACTACATCACGCGCTTCATCCGCGAGCTGAACGTGGGCAGTGTCAACGTGCGCGAGGTGCCGGGCTACCGGCTGGAGCTCACGCCCTTCGGCGGCATCAAGGACTCGGGCCTGGGCTACAAGGAAGGCGTGCTCGAGGCCATGAAGAGCTTCACTAACACCAAGACCTACTCGCTGCCCTGGTAACCATGAGCCTCAGCATCCCCGACATCGTCGGCCTCTTCGAGACCAAGGGCCACGCGCAGTACGACGGCGAGCCGGTCACGCAACTGGAGCACGCGCTGCAGTCCGCGCACCTGGCCGAGCAGGAGGGGGCGGACAGCGCGCTGATCGCCGCCGCCCTGCTGCACGACCTGGGCCACCTGCTGCACGACTTCGGCGGCACGCCGACGCAGCAGGGCTTGGACGACCTGCACCAGTACCGCTGCCTGCCGTTCCTGCGCGCTCTGTTCGGCCCGGCCACGCTGGAGCCGATCCGGCTGCATGTGGACGCCAAGCGCTTCCTGTGCGCGCGCGTGCCGGGCTACCTGGAGGCGCTGTCGCCCGATTCGAAGCGCAGCCTGCAACTGCAGGGCGGCGTCTTCGACGAGGCACAGGCCAAGGCCTTCGAGACGCTGCCGTATGCAATGGACGCAGTGCGCCTGCGGCAGTGGGACGACACGGCCAAGCTGGCCGATGCCGACATGCCCGGCCTCGCGCACTTCGTGCGCCACCTCGAGATCAGTTCCGCCGAACACCGGCAAGCCCTCACCACCGCTTAAGGCACACGGATGCGCCCCTTCTGGATCGAACAAGCGCTCTTCAACGATGGCGATCTGGCACCGGCGCTGCAAGGAGAAACCAGCGCCGACGTCTGCATCGTCGGCGGCGGCTTCACCGGCCTGTGGACGGCCATCCAGGCCAAGCTGCAGGCGCCCGCGCTCGACATCGTCATTCTCGAAAGCGACCTGTGCGGAGCCGGCGCCAGCGGGCGCAACGGCGGTTGCCTGCTCACCTGGTCGGCCAAGTTCCTGACCCTGCGACGCTTGTTCGGCGAAGACGAGGCGGTGCGCCTCGTGAAGGCGTCGGAAGCGGCGGTGGGGCACATCGCCGACTTCTGCGCGGCGCACGGCATCGACGCCGAACTGCGGCGCGACGGCACGCTCTACACCGCGACCTCGCAGGCGCAGATCGGCACGCTCGATCCGATGATGCAGGCGCTGGAGGCGCGCGGCATCCACTCGTACCACGCGCTGCCGCCCGACGAGGTGGCACGGCGCTCGGGCTCGGCGCGCAACCTGGCCGGCGTGTACTCGCCGATCGCCGCCACCGTGCACCCGGGCAAGCTGGTGCGCGGGCTGCGGCGCGTGGCGCTGGCCATGGGCATCCGCATCCACGAGCGCACGCCGATGCTCGACTTCAGCACCGACCAGCCCGTGCTGGTGCACACGCCCACCGGGCGCGTGCGTGCGAAGAAACTGGTGCTCGCGATGAACGCGTGGATGGCCAGCCGCTTCCCGCAGTTCGAGCGGACCATCGCCATCGTGTCGAGCGACATGATCATCACCGAGCGCTGCCCCGAGCTGCTGCAGCAGATCGGGGTGACCGACGGCGTGTCGGTGCTCGACTCGCGCACCTTCGTGTACTACTACCGCAGCACGGTCGACGGCCGCATCATGTTGGGCAAGGGCGGCAACACCTTCGCGTGGGGTGGGCGCATGGCCAAGGTGTTCGACGAGCGCTCGCCCTACGAGGGCGAGCTCACGCAGGCCCTGCATTCCTTCTTCCCGGCATTGCGCGACACGCCGATCACCGCGAGCTGGAACGGCCCGTCCGACCGTTCGGTGACGGGCTTTCCGTTCTTCGGCAAGCTCGATGGGGCGCCGCACATCTATTACGGTTTCGGCTACTCGGGCAATGGGGTGGGGCCGACCTACATGGGTGGGCAGATCCTGTCGTCGCTGGTGCTCGACCAGGACAACGCATGGACGCGCAGCCCGATCACGGGCGGGCCGCTGGGCTACTTCCCGCCGGAGCCCATGCGCTATGTGGGCTCGATCGTCGTGCGCAACGCGATCCGCCGCAAGGAACGCGCTGAGGATGAGGACCGCCAGCCATGGCTGGTGGACCGCATGCTCAGCAAGCTCGCGAACGCCGCAGGAAAAGCCGACAAGGCCTGACCTGCGGACATTGCATCAACGGTTCGAGGGGAACGAGAACATCGTGCCCTCACGCACGCCGGCCGAGGGCCAGCGCTGCGTGACGGTCTTGCGCTTGGTGTAGAAGCGCACGGCGTCGGGGCCGTAGGCGTGCAGGTCGCCGAACAGCGAGCGCTTCCAGCCGCCGAACGAGTGGTACGCCACGGGCACCGGCAGCGGCACGTTGATGCCGACCATGCCGACCTGGATGTTGTCGCTGAACCAGCGCGCGGCCTCACCGTCGCGCGTGAAGATGCAGGTGCCGTTGCCGTACTCGTGCGCGTCGATCAGGTCCATCGCCTCTTGCAGCGTCTTCACGCGCACCACGCCGAGCACCGGGCCGAAGATCTCTTCCTGGTAGATCGTCATGCCAGGCTTGACGTGGTCGAACAGGCAGGCGCCCAGGTAGTAGCCGCCTTCGTGGCCTTCGACCTGGATGCCGCGGCCGTCGACCACCAGCTTGGCGCCGGCGGCCACGCCCGCGTCGACGAAGGCCTTGACCTTCTCGAAGTGCGGCTGGGTGACCAGCGGGCCCATGTCGTTGCCGTTGTCGGTGCCGGGGCCGACCTTCATCTTGGCGATCTCGACCTTCAGGCCTTCGACCACCGCGTCGGCCGTGGCGTCGCCCACGGCCACCACCAGCGGGATCGCCATGCAGCGCTCGCCGCACGAGCCGTAGGCCGCGCCCATGAGCGCGCTCACGGCGTTGCCGATGTCGGCGTCGGGCATCACCACTGCGTGGTTCTTGGCGCCGCCCAGCGCCTGCACGCGCTTGCCGTGGGCCGTGCCCGTGGTGTAGATGTATTCGGCGATGGGCGTGGAGCCCACGAAGCTCACGGCCTTCACGCGGCGGTCGGTCAGCAGCGTGTCGACCGCTTCCTTGTCGCCGTTGACCACGTTCAGCACGCCCGGCGGGAGGCCGGCCTGCAGCGCGAGTTCGGCCATGAACAGCGTGGAGGAGGGCGTGCGCTCCGAGGGCTTGAGCACGAAGGTGTTGCCGCAGGCCACGGCCATCGGCCACATCCACAGCGGCACCATGACCGGGAAGTTGAACGGCGTGATGCCAGCCGCCACGCCCATGGCCTGGAACTCGCTCCACGAGTCGATCGACGGGCCCACGTTCTTGCTGTGCTCGCCCTTGAGCAGCTCGGGCACGTAGCTGGCGTACTCGACGTTCTCGATGCCGCGCTGCAGCTCGCCGTGCGCGTCGGCCAGCACCTTGCCGTGCTCGGCGGTGATGAGGGCGGCGATGGTGTCGGCGTTTTCCTCGAGCAGCGTCTTCAGGCGGCTCATCACGCGGGCGCGCTTGAGCGGCGGCGTGTTGCGCCAGGCCGGGAAGGCGGCCTGGGCCGAGGCGATGGCCTGCTCGACCGTGAGCTTGTCGGCGAGCGCGACGCTCTTGGCCGACAGGCCGGTGGCGGGGTCGAACACCGGCTGCACGCGGCTGCCGCCGCCGACGTGCTTGCCGTCGATGAAGTGGCCGATGGTGGCGGTGACGTTCTTGTCGTGTTGCATGTCTGGATGTCTCGAAAGGGGATCAGTTGGTTTCGGCGAGCGCGTCGGAAAGGGCGTTGACCATGCGGTCGATCTCGGCCTTCTCGGCGATGAACGGCGGTGCGAGCTGGATCGTGTCGCCGCCGTAGCGCACGTAGAAGCCCTTCTTCCAGCAGTTCATCGCGATCTCGTAGGGGCGGCGCGCGGGCTCGCCCGGCAGCGCGGCGATGGTGATGCCGGCGGCCAGGCCGTAGTTGCGGATGTCGGCCACGTGCTTGCTGCCCTTCAGGCTGTGCACGGCGTTCTCGAAGTGCGGGGCCAGCGTCTGCACGCGGCCGATCATGTCTTCCTTCTGGAGCACGTCGAGCGCGGCGATGCCGGCGGCGCAGGCCACGGGGTGCGCGCCGTAGGTGTAGCCGTGCGGGAACTCGAGCATGTACTCGGGGCCGCCGGCGGCCATGAAGGTGTCGTAGATGTCCTTGTTGGCCACCACGGCGCCCAGTGGCTGCGCGCCGTTGGTGACCTGCTTGGCGATGTTCATGATGTCGGGCGTGACGCCGAAGGCATCGGCGCCCGTGAGCGCGCCGCAGCGGCCGAACCCGGTGATCACTTCGTCAAAAATCAGCAGGATGTTGTTCGCCGTGCAGATGTCGCGCAGGCGCTTCAGGTAGCCCTTGGGCGGAATCACCACGCCGGCCGAACCGGCAAAGGGCTCCACGATCACGGCCGCGATGGTCGAGGCGTCGTGCAGCGCGATCAGGTCGAGCAGGCGGTCGGCCAGCTCGGCGCCGCTTTCGGGCATGCCGCGCGAGAAGGCATTGCTGGCCAGCTGCGTGTGCGGCAGGTGGTCGGCCTCGACGCCCTGGCCGAACAGCTTGCGGTTGGCCGCGATGCCGCCCACCGAAATGCCGCCGTAGTTCACGCCGTGGTAGCCCTTCTCGCGGCCGATCAGGCGCGTCTTGCCGGCCTGGCCCTTGGTGCGCCAGTAGGCGCGCGCCATCTTCAGCGAGGTGTCGGCGGCTTCGGAGCCCGAGCCGGTGAAGAACACGTAGTCCAGGCCGGCGGGCGTCAGTTCCTTGATCTTGTTGGCCAGCTCGAACGAGAGCGGGTGGCCGAACTGGAAGGCGGGCGAGTAGTCGAGCTTGGCGATCTGGCGGCTCACCGCCTCGGTGATCTCGGGGCGGCCGTGGCCCAGGCCCGAGCACCACAGGCCCGACAGGCCGTCGAAGATCTTGCGGCCGTCGTTGTCGGTGAAGTAGGCGCCCTTGGCCTCCACGATGATCCGCGGATCGGCCTTGAAGTTGCGGTTGCCGGTGTAGGGCATCCAGTGCGCCTCGAGCCAGGCGGCGTCGGTGCGCGCGGTGGGCGTGGGTTCGATGGCGGGTGTGGCGAGGGTCATGGCGCATCCCGCGCAGGGCGGGCTCCGGGGGTGAAGGGATGCGCCGATTGTTCGCAACGCCTTCAGTGTGGAGAATGGCGCAATATCAATGTTCACTTGACGATCCATGCAAGTAAAGGCCAAGGCCTCGCCCGCCGACGAAACCGCTGCCCAGGGCACCCGCAACCGCGCCGTGCTGGGGCAGCTCAGCGACATGGACCTGCGCCTGCTCAAGGTGTTCAAGAGCGTGGTCGACTGCGGCGGCATGGCGGCGGCCGAGCTGGAGCTGAACATCGGCACCTCCACCGTGAGCCGCCACGTGAAAGACCTCGAAACCCGCCTGGGCCTCGTGCTGTGCCGGCGCGGCCGTGCAGGCTTTGCGCTCACGGCCGAGGGCCAGCGCGTGTACGACGAGACGCTGCGCCTGCTGGCCTCGGTCGACGCCTTTCGCGGCAGCATCGACGACATCCACAACCGCATGGGCGGGCAGCTCGACGTGGCGCTGTTCGACAAGACCGCGACCAACCCGAAGGCGCGCATCGGCGAGGCCATTGCGCGCTTCACCGAGATCGCGCCCGAAGTGAACCTGGCGGTGCACGTGGGCTCGATCAACGCCATCGAGCAGGGCGTGCTGGAGGGCAACTTCCAGATCGGCATCATCCCGGCGCACCGCAGCTCGAAGAGCCTGGTGTATGCCGACCTGTTCGACGAGACCATGCTGCTGTACTGCGGCCAGGGGCATCCGCTGTTCGACAGCCCGCACGGCAAGCTCACGTGGTCGAAGCTGGGCGAGCACCATTTCGCGGGGCTGGGGTATCACTCGCCGAACATGGAGCTGAGCCACCGGGCGAGGTTGTCGCGCAAGGCGACGGGGTTTGACCAGGAGGCGATTGCGACGCTGATCCTGTCGGGGCGCTTTCTTGGGTTCTTGCCCGACCACTACGCGCAGGTGTTCGAGCAGCGCGGGTTGATGAAGGCGGTGCTGCCGGCGCGCTTCAACTATGCGTGCCGGTTCGTGAGCCTGCTGCGGCGGTCGCCGAAGCCTTCGCGGGCGGTGCTGGCGTTTCAGGCGTGCCTGGAGCAGGCGCATGGCGGTGCGAAGATCTGAAGGCACTGAAACCACCCCGGATGACCGAAACACCACTGCGTATTCGCCCTGCACTTGCGTCGGAACACCGGGCACTCGAAGACTTGCAGCGGCGTGCATCGCTCGCGAACCCCGGCGATCGCGAGGCGATTCAGTCCGACCCGGACGCCATCGAACTGCCTCTGGCCCAGATCGTCGATGGCCGGGTGTTCGTGGCAGAGATCCATGGCGTGACGGCGGGATTCGCTGTCGTGCTGCCCAACGACGACGGCAGCGCCGAACTCGATGGATTGTTCGTCGAGCCCGAGGCATGGCGTCGCGGCATCGGCAAGGCATTGGTCGCGCACTGTCTCGAGCTTTCCCGGCGCCAGGGCGCGTCGGCGCTCCAGGTCACCGGCAATCCACACGCCGGGTCGTTCTACCTTCGATGCGGATTCGAGGCGAACGGCACTGTCGCCGTGCGTTTCGGCAGGGCCGAGCGGTTCCGCAAGGTCTTCTAGACCTTTGTGGTGCTATCGCTGTCCGCTGGGCAGCAACAAATGCTTCGCCCCGATGTGCGCTTCCATCTCATGCATGTGGTGCTCCGCATCCACCATGTGCTCCACCATCAACCGCCGCACCTCGTCCGCATCTTCCTTGCGGTAGGCCGCCAGCAGCTGCGTGTGGTAGTCCACGTTGGTCTCGCCGAAGTGGTGGTGATCCAGCGCCTTTTTGTAGACGACGAGGTCGCGCAGCAGGTCGTTGAGAAAGCGGCACATGAAGGACAGCACCGGATTGGGGCAGGCCTCGGCCAGCATCGTGTGGAAGGCCAGCTCGGCCTCGCGCTGGGTGCGCAGCTCGTCTTCGTTGGTGGGCTCGACGGTGCACAGGCGCACGTTGTCTTCGAGCCGCGCGAACTGCTCGGGCGTGAGCCGCCCGACCACGCTCACGGCCAGTTCGGGCTCCAGCGCCTTGCGCAGCTGGTAGATGTGGTGGCCGTCCAGGTGGTGAAAGTGCAGGAAGTTGCGCAGCGGCTCCGACGCATGGTCGACCGACACCTGCTGCAGGTACGCGCCGCCGCCGGGGCCGGTGCGGATCGAGATCAGCCCGCGCACTTCGAGCGCCTTCAGCGCCTCGCGCACCGTGCTCTTCGAATAGCCGAAGAGCTCGATCAGTTCCTTCTCGTTCGGTAGCCGGTCGCCGGGCTGCTTGCGCTCGGCAACGATCCATCGCTTGACGTCTTCGACGATGACGTCCGAGAGCTTTTGCCGCTTCGGAGGGTTGTGCCCCACTCTCATCAAAACGCTCCATCCATGCACATCGGGAGATGCGCGGGATGCGCAACAGCGCGCGATCTTAACGGCGTCATCGGCAGGGTCGGGTTGGGTTTGGGCACGGGGCTTGCTAACGGGTTTTTACCAACATATTAATCCTATTTATCCGCTTAAATTGCCGGCGATCGCAGGCACTGTGTTTTCTTCCCCACTTCCCACACCACGACCGGAGAACCCCATGCAACGCAGACAACTCCTTCAGCTGGCCGCCCTGTCGGCCGCCCCGGCCTCGCTCCTGATGAGCCGCTCGGCCATCGCCCAGGCCACCGACGTGATCCGCTTCGGTGCACCGGTGCCCATGTCGGGTGCCTTCGCAGCCAACGGCAAGTTCGCCGACCTGGGCACCAAGCTGGCGATCGAGCAGTACGGCAAGGTGCTGAACCGTCCGCTGGCCTACACGCTGCTGGACACCGAAGGCAAGCCGGCCACCGCCGTGCGCAAGGTGCAGGAGGCCTCGCAGCAGCAGGGCGCGAAATTCTTCGCGGGCGGCATCCTGTCGTCGGAAGCACTGGCCATGGGCAAGGAGGCCGAGAAGGCCGGCGGCCTGTTCATCACCACCGCGGGCGCCGACGAGATCACGGGCAAGGACTGCAATCCCGCCACCTTCCGCTGGTCGGTGCCCACCTTCGGTGCGATCGAGCAGACGGTGCGCCCGCTGATCGCGTCCATGCCCAAGGCCAAGCGCTGGTACACGATCACGCCGCAGTACGTGTTCGGCGACGGCCTCCTGAGCGCGGCCAAGACCATCTTCCAGGAGAAGGGCATCGAGCACGTGGGCAACAGCTACCACTCGCTCAACGACAAGGAGTTCAGCGGCTATCTCACCAACGCGATGGCCGCCAAGCCCGACGTGCTGCTGCTGCTGAACTTCGGCGCGCAGTCGTCGGCCGCGCTGCGCCAGGCGGTGAGCTTCGGCATGCACAAGAACATGACGATCCTCATGGCCTGGGCTTCGGGCCTGGAGCAGTTCGACGAACTGGGCGCCGACCTGTGCGACGGCGTCTACTTCGGTGCGCAGTACTGGCACACGGTCGACACGCCGCTCAACAAGGACCTGGTGAAGCGCACCGCCGACAAGCTGAAGATCGTGCCCAACTACAGCCTGGCGGGTTCGTACATCTGCACCAAGATCCTCATCGACGGCATCGTGAAAGCCGGCACGGTCGACCAGAAGGCCGTGATCGCGGCGCTCGAAGGCATGAAGTTCGACGGCCTCACGGGCGTGGAAGAAATCCGCAAGGCCGACCACCAGGTCATCAAGGACTACTACCTGCTCAAGGGCAAGGCGAAGTCGAAGATGGCCAACCCGGCCGACTACGTGGACGTGGTCAGTTCCGGCAAGTCGTTCCTGCCCGTCGACAAGACCGGCTGCAAGCTGGCCTGACGCCGCCCGGCTTCGCGCCGCGCCCGCGCCGTTTTTGGGCGCGGGCAGGGCGCGTGCCGCCTGCACGTTTGCCACCCCCACGACACCTATGTCCGTCTACCTGCTCCAGACCATCAACGGAATCGGCATCGGCATGCTGTATTTCCTGCTGGCCGTTGGCTTGTCCATCGTGTTCGGCCTGCTGCGCTTCGTGAACTTCGCGCACGGCGCTTTCTACCTGCTGGGCGCCTACCTGTGCTTCCAGGCCATGCAGTGGGGGCTCAACTTCTGGGCCGCGCTCGTGCTGGTGCCGCTGTTCGTCGGCGCGCTCGGCTGGCTGGCCGAGAAGCTGCTGCTGCGCCGCGTGTACGCCAAGCCGCACGAGTTCCACATCCTCGTGACCGTGGGCCTGGCGCTCGCGGTGCAGGAGATCGTCATCGTGTTCTGGGGCCCGCTGGGCAACAGCGTGCCCACGCCCGACCTGCTGCAGGGCGTGGTGATGTGGGGCAGCTTCATCTACCCGAAGTACCGGCTCTTCGTGATCGGCTTCACCGCCGTGCTCGCGGTGGGGTTGTGGTGGGTGCTCGAAGGCACGCGCCTGGGCAGCGCGGTGCGCGCGGGCAGCGAATCGACCGAGATGGTCTCGCTGCTGGGCATCAACGTGTTCCGCGTGTTCAGCCTGGTGTTCGCGCTCGGCGCGGCCACGGCGGCGCTGGCCGGCGTGCTGGCCGCGCCCATCCGCGGGGCCGAGCCCTTCATGGGCGTCGAGGCGCTGGGCGTGGCCTTCGTGGTCGTGGTGATCGGCGGGCTCGGCAGCTTCAGCGGGGCGCTGGTCGGCGGCGTGCTGATCGGCATCGTGCAAAGCCTCATGAGCACCATCTGGCCGCCGGGGGCGAGCCTGATGATCTACATCGCGATGGGCGCCGTGCTGCTGCTGCGCCCGCATGGCCTGCTCGGCCGCAGAGGATGAACGCGCCATGCCAAAGAAATACACCTTCCTGCTGGCGCTGATCGTCGCGCTCGCGCTGCCGCTGTGCATGCGCTCGGGCTCGCTCGCGAGCGAAGTGCTCATCTACGCGCTCGCGGCCCTGGGCTGCAACCTGCTGCTGGGCTACACGGGGTTGCTCTCGTTCGGCCAGGGCATCTTCTTCGGGCTGGGCAGCTACACCATCGCGATCCTGCTCACGCGGCTGCAACTGCCGATGCCACTCGCCTTGCTCGCCGCCATCGGCATGGGCGCGCTGGGCGCAGCGGTGGTCGGCTGGGTCGCCATCCGCCAGCGCGGCACCTACTTCGTGATGCTCACGCTGGCCTTTGCGCAGATGTTCTATTTCATCGCCTACACGGCCTCGGGGCTCACGGGCGGCGACAACGGCCTGCTCGACGTGCCGCGTCCGGCCTTCATGGACACGCCGTGGAAGTACTACGCCTTCGTGGCGGTGATCTTCCTGGCCGCGTTCGCGCTGCTGCTCAAGGTGACCGACTCGGTCTTCGGCCGCACGCTGCTCGCCATCCGCGACAACGAGGACCGCGCCGCCGCCGTGGGCTACGACCTGAAGCGCTTCAAGCTGCTGGCCTTCGTGATCTCGGGCGCCGTCACCGGCCTGGCCGGCGGCCTGCACGCCATGATGACCGGCATCGCGCCGTTGTCGAACGCCGAGTACCACACGAGCGAGATGATCCTGGTCATCACCGTGATCGGCGGCACCGGCAACCTCTTTGCCTCGGTGCTCGGCTCGGCCTTCTACGTGCTGCTGGCCGACTGGCTTTCCACGCTGTGGCCGCGCTGGCTGCTGCTGTTGGGCCTGCTGCTGATCGGCGTGAGCATCGGCATGCAACGCGGCCTGTGGGGCCTGGGCGAAAGCGCCTGGCGCAGGGTGTTCCGCAAGACGGCTGCTGCCGCCGAAGCGCCGCTGGCACAGGGAGAAAAAGCATGAGCGACATCCTCATCGAAGCCATCGGCGTCACCAAGCACTACGGCAAGTTCGCCGCGCTCGGCGGGGTCGACCTGAAGATCAAGCGCAACACCGTGCACTCGGTGATCGGACCCAACGGCGCGGGCAAGACCACGCTGTTCCACATGCTCACGGGCACCGGCACCACCACGGGCGGGCGCATCCTGTTCGACGGCCACGACGTGACGCGCGAGCCCGACCACCAGCGCGTGCAGCGCGGCATGGCGCGCTCGTTCCAGGTCACGAGCCTGTTCCCCAGTCTGTCGGTGCGCGAGAACCTGCGCGTGGCGGCGCAGGGCATCGCGCCGCGCCAGGCCATGAACTGCTGGCGCGCCCCCATCGGCGAGCGCGCCTGCGCCGACACGGTGGCCGAGGTGCTCGCGCGCGTCGGCCTCGAGCGACTGGCCGACACGCCTGCCAGCGTGCTCTCGCACGGCCAGCAGCGCCGCCTCGAAGTGGGCATGGCGCTGGCCGCAAAGCCCAAGGCCATCTTCCTGGACGAGCCGACCTCGGGCATGGGCATCGACGACCTCGACGACATGAAGCAGCTCATCCGCGGCCTGCGCGACGCACACACCGTGGTGTTGATCGAGCACAACATGAACATCGTGATGGACATCTCCGACACCGTGACCGTCATGCAACTGGGCCGCGTGCTGGCCGAGGGGCTGCCGGGCGACATCCGGTCCGACGCGCGCGTGCGCACGGCGTACCTGGGCAACATGATCACCGGAGGCAAGGCATGAGCAACATCCTCGAAGTCGAAGGCCTGCACGCGCACTACGGCAAGAGCCATGTGCTGCAGGGCGTGTCGCTCACGGTGGGCGAGGCCGAACTCGTCACGCTGCTGGGCCGCAACGGCGCGGGCAAGTCGACCACGCTCAAGAGCATTGCCGGCGCCGTCACGCCCACGAAAGGGCGCGTGCGCTTCCAGGGGGCGGACATCGCGGGCCAGCCGCCGCACCGCATCGCCACGCGCGGCGTGTGCCTGGTGCCCGAGCACCGCGGCATCTTCAAGCTGCTCACGGTGGAAGAGAACCTGCTGCTCGGCCTGCGGCGCGATTCGCCCTGGCAGCTGGCCGACATCTACCGCATCTTTCCGCGCCTGAAGGAGCGCCGGCGCAACGGCGGCGGGCAGCTGTCGGGCGGCGAGCAGCAGATGCTGGCCATCGGCCGCGCGCTCATGAACCACCCGCGCCTGCTGATCCTCGACGAGCCCGTGGAAGGCCTGGCGCCGGTGATCGTGGAAGAGATCGTCGCGCAGCTCAAGACCATCAAGGCCGCGGGCGTCGCCATCCTGCTGGTCGAGCAGAACCTCGAGGTCTGCGTGCAGCTGGCCGACCGCCACTACATCGTGGAGCAGGGCGTGATCGTGCACGAGGCCGGCAACGCCGCCTTCATGGCCGACCACGACGTGAAAGACAGATACCTCGGCGTCGGGCTCGCCTGACCTCGCCATCCATTCGTCGCAAAAACCATGAACACAACGAACGAACTTTCCACCGCAACGGACGTGCGCGCCCTGCGCGTGAACGGCCAGCGCCTCTGGGACTCGCTGATGCAGCTGGCGCAGCTCGGCGCCACCGAGAAGGGCGGCGTGTGTCGCATCGCGCTCACCGACCTGGACCGCCAGGGCCGCGACCTCTTCACGCGCTGGGCGCGCGAGGCCGGCTGCGAGGTGCGCGTGGACGCCATCGGCAACATCTTCGCGCGCCGCGCGGGCCGCAACAACGCGCTGCCCCCCATCACCACCGGCAGCCACATCGACACGCAGCCCACGGGCGGCAAGTTCGACGGCAACTACGGCGTGCTCGCGGGGCTCGAAGTGATCCGAAGCCTGAACGACGCCGGCATCGCCACCGAAGCGCCGGTCGAGGTGGCGGTGTGGACCAACGAGGAAGGCTCGCGCTTCGTGCCCGTGATGATGGGCTCGGGCGTGTTCGCCGGCGCCTTCACGCTGGAGCACGCACTCGCGCAGCGCGACACCGAGGGCGTGAGCGTGGCGGATGCGCTCTCGGCCATCGGCTACGCGGGCGCCGTGCCCGCCTCGGCGGCGGCGTCGCCGGTCGGCGCCTACTTCGAGGCGCACATCGAACAGGGCCCGGTGCTCGAAGCCAACGAACGCGTCATCGGCGTGGTCGAGGGCGCGCTGGGCCAGCGCTGGTACGACGTGGTGGTGCAGGGCATGGAAGCCCACGCCGGCCCCACGCCGATGGAGCTGCGCAAGGATGCGCTGCTGGCCGCCGCCGAACTCGTGGTCGAGGTGAACCGCATCGCGCTCGCGCATGCGCCGCACGGGCGCGGCACGGTCGGCTGGATCGACAACTACCCGAACTCGCGCAACGTGATCCCGGGCCGCGTGAAGCTCAGCGTCGACCTGCGTGCGGCCGACGACGTGGTGCTGTCGGCCATGGACGCGGCACTGAAAGAAGCCGTGCAGCGCATCGCCACCAAGGGCAAGGTCGAGGCGACGGCCGAGCAGGTCGTGTACTTCCCGCCGCAGCCGTTCACGCCCGCGCTGGTGTCGGCCGTGCGCGAGGCTGCGCAGGACCAGGGCATGACGTGGATGAATGTGATCAGCGGCGCCGGCCACGACGCGGTGTACCTCGCGCGCGTGTGCCCCGCGGCGATGATCTTCGTGCCCTGCCTGGACGGCATCAGCCACAACGAGATCGAGGACGCGCAGCCCGACCACCTTGAGGCCGGCTGCAACGTGCTGCTGCAGGCGATGCTGCAGAGCGCGGGAGTGGCCACGTGAAGGCGGCGCTTCGCCGCATCGGCCTGCACTGCGTGCTGGCGATGGGCATGGTCGCGACGTCGGCGGCGGCCCTGGCGGCTGGAGAGCCGATCCTGGTCGGCCAGTCCGCGGTGCTCACGGGCCCGTTCACGCCGAACAGCCTCGCGTTCATGGAAGGCCAGACGTTGTTCCTCGACCAGTTGAACAAGGCGGGCGGCGTCGGTGGCCGGCCCGTCAAGATGATCACCTACGACGACGCCTACATCCCCGAGAAGGCCGCGGCCAATGCCGAGAAGCTGCTCGGCACGGACCGCGTCGTCTGCCTGTTCGGAACCATGGGCACGGGCATCGGCGCGGCCATGGTGCCGGTGGCGGCGAAGTACGACAGCTTCATCTTCGGCGGGCTGACCGGCGCGGCGGTGCTGCGCGGGCCGAAGGTGCCGATCTTCCACGTGCGGGAGTCGTATGCCGACGAGGTCTCGCGCGTGATGAACCACCTGACGACCGTGGGCCTGACGCGCATCGCCATCGTCTCCAGCGATGACGCCTACGGCAAGGGCATCGAGAAGGACGCGGTGGCCGCGCTCGAGAAGAACAAGCGGCCGGCCCTGCTGTCGCTGCGTTTCGATCCGAAGGAAAAAGACCATCCCGCCATCGCGCAGCAGGTCATCGCGAGCGGGGCACAGGCGGTGTACGTCATCGCGGCCGGAACGCCGGCCATCAACATCATCCGCTCGCTGGTGGCCGCGCCCATCCATCCGCAGATCTACACGAACTCGGTGGCGAGCTCGTTCCTTCTGTACAAGGAACTCGGCGACAAGAGCCGCGGCATCGTGCTGTCGCAGGTGGTGCCGCCGTTCTGGAAGACACGCTTTCCCATCGTCGATGAATACCAGCGCGCGAGGAAGGCGGCGGGCAGCGAAGGCGAAGGCTCCTACCTGGGGCTGGAGGGCTACATCACGGCCAAGGCCTTTGCGGAATCGCTGCAGCGCGTGAAGGGGCCGATCACCACCGAATCGCTGCGCCGCAGCATCGAGAACTCGCCGCCCATGAACCTGAATGGCTTCACGGTCGCGTTCCGTCCCGACAACCGCAACGGCTCCAGCTTCGGTGACATCACCATGCTGGGCAGCGCCGGAAAGTTTGCCCAATGAAAGTCCTGATCGCCCGTCTCAACCACGAGACCAACACCTTCTCGCCCGTGCCCACGCCGCTCGCGGCCTTCGGGCCCGACGGCCCGACCTTCGGGGCGCAGGCCTACACCGACAACAAGGGCATGCGCACCGCGATGTCGGCCTTCATCGACCTGGCCGAAGCGGCCGGTGCGCAGCTCGTCACGCCGGTGTCGGCCTCGGCCAACCCGAGCGGGCCGGTCGATGCACAGGCCTACACCACGCTCACGCAATGCATCGTCGATGCGGCGCCGGGCTGCGACGCGATCCTGCTCGACCTGCACGGCGCGATGGTGGCGCAGAACAGCACCGACGGCGAAGGCGACCTGCTGGTGCGCCTGCGCGCCGTGGCGCCCGGCGTGCCGATCGGCGTGGCGCTGGACCTGCATGCCAACGTGACACCCGCGATGGTGGAGAACGCCGACGTGATCGTCGGCTTCAAGACCTACCCGCACGTCGACATGTACGAGACCGGCGAGCACGCCGGCCGCCTGCTGTTCGACCTGCTGGCCAAGCGCAGCCAGCCGCACATGCGCTGGCGCCAGCTGCCGCTGATGGCGCACACGCTGCGCAGCGCCTCGTTCACGGGCGCGATGCAGCGGGCCATCGAGGCGGCGCGCGCGGCGGAGGAGTCCGAGTCGCTGGCGGTGTCGATCCTGGCGGGCTTCTCGCTGTCGGACATCACGGCGCCGTGCATGAGCGTGATCGCGGTCGATGCGCAATCGCCCGAACGCGCGCAGGCCACGGCCGACCGCATCGCGGCGCAGATGTGGGCCGAGCGCGAAGCTTTCATCTACCGCAGCGAGCCGCTGGCCGCGTCGGTCGCGCGCGCGAAGCTCATCGCCGGCGGTGCCACGCGCCCGGTGCTGTTGCTCGACCATGGCGACAACTGCATGTCGGGCGGCAGCTGCGACACGATGGACGTGCTGCAGGAGGCGCTGGCGCAGGGCCTGGACGGCATCGGCGTCGGGCCGCTGTGCGACCCCGAGGCGGTGGCCGCGCTGGTCGCGGCGGGCGAGGGTGCCGAGGTGACGGTGGCGCTGGGCAACAAGGTGTCGCTGGAAGGCATCGGCCTGAAGAAGACGCCCGTGCGGATGACCGGCATGGTGCGAACCATCAGCGACGGCGAGTACGTGATCACCGGCCCCACCTACACCGGCCAGCGCAGCAGCATGGGGCGCACCGTGCTGTTCGACATCGGCGCGGCGCGCATCGTCGTCACCGAGCGCACGCAGGAGCCGTGGGACATCGGCGTGTTCGAGTGCGCCGGGCTCGACCCGCGCACCGAGCGCTTCCTGCTGCTGAAGTCGCGCATGTACTGCCGGCCGGTGTTCGAGCCGCTGTCGGCGGCGCTGGTGGAGTGCGACAGCCCCGGCGTGACCAGCTCCGACTACAGCCTGTTCCCGTTCAGCCAGGTGCGCCGGCCGGTGTTTCCGCTCGATGCGAACGCGGCGATGGACGCGCCGGCATAACCTGCCACGTCATCGACGCGCGGCGCGTGCCCCGCGACCATTCCTTCACCCCGCGCTGTTGCGGGTCGAACCCTCGAAAGGAACAGTCGCCATGAACACCGCCGCCCACGACGCCCATGCCATCGCCACGGGCTACATCGCCGTCTGGAACGAGACCGACGCTGCGCGCCGCGCCGCACTGATCGAAGCCAGCTGGACCGCCGACGCCCGCTATGTCGACCCCATGGCGCAGGCCAGCGGCCGCGAGCAGATCAGCGCGCTGGTCGGCGCGGTGCACCAGCGCTACCCGGGCTTTCGCTTCCACCTGCTGGGCAAGGCCGAGGCGCACGGCGACAACCTGCGCTTCTCGTGGACCCTGGGCCCGAGCGGTGCCGACGACCTGATCCAGGGCACCGACTTCGCGCAGGTCGACGCAGGCAAGCTGCGCGTGGTGACGGGCTTTCTCGACAAGGTGCCCGTGGGCGCGTGATGAAGCAGGCGGGTCAGTCGCCCGCCGGCCGGCCGCGCCAGAGCTTGCGGTAGACCGTGGCGCGGCTGATGCCCAGCGTGCGCGCCGCCTCGGCCACATTGCCGCGTGCGTCGCTCACCGCCTTGCGGATCAGCGCGGTTTCCACGTCGCGCAGGCGGGGGCGGCCGTCGGTCGCGGCGCCGGGTACGTCGCCGTGCTCGCTGCCGCCGCGCTGGGCCCGCACCTGCACGCGCAGGCCCGACCACAGCGGCACCTCGAGCGTGGCGTCGCCGCGCCGGGCAGCGTCGAACATCATGTGCAGCGGCAGCGCGAACAGGTCGTTGAAATGCAGGCCGCCCGGATGGCAGGCCAGCGGCTGGTGCAGCATCTGTCGGGCGGCCGCGTTGGCGCCGGTGACGTGGCCGGCGGCGTCGATGCACAGAAGGCCTTCGGTGGTCTCGCTGCTCGGACAACCGGGCCAGAGCAGCCGCAGCAGCAGCTCGCAGGGCTCGCGCTGCACCAGCAGGTTCTCGATGCTGCGCGCCGACAGGGTGGCCAGGTGGCGCAGCTCGGGCCGCTCGACCACCTGCACCCCTGTGAGGTCGAGCATGCCGATGCAGTCGCCCCGGGGGCCGAAGAGCGGGGCGCCGGCGCAGCTGTACACACTGGTGTCGTCAAAGAAGTGTTCACCCCGGTGCAGCCACACCGATTCCTGCTCGGCCAGCGCCGTGCCGATCGCGCTGGTGCCGATGGCGTTTTCGGACAGGTCGACGCCGATGCGCCCGATGTCGCGCGCGTAGCGGGCGGCCGGGTCGGTGCCGTCGGGCAGGGTACCCACGTCGACCACGATGCCGCGGGCGTCGGTCAGGATGGCGAAATAGCGGGTGTCGGCAATGGCGCGCGAGAGCCTTTCGATCACCGGACGCGCCGCCGTGACCAGGGCCCGATTGCATTCCGTGACCTCGCGGCTGGCGGTGCGGCTCACGGGCTCGAAGCTCACGCGCTGCTGGGGCCGGCGGCCGGCCTCGAGGCAGCGCTGCCACGAGCGGGTGATGCCCGGATCGACCCGCGCACCGGTGCGCGGACGCGGGCCGTCGCCTTCGATCAGGTCGCGGCGCGCCTGCGCAATGGCCAACGAACGCTCGACGGGAGGTGGGGCGGCGGAAGCGGACATCATCATGTGGATTCTTCTTCGCGCGGGGAGGGCGGGCGGCTTTTCCGGGCTCGCGGGACGACAAGCTGTTTCATTTTGAGAATTTCCAGCGGTCTGTGCAAGTGTCAAGGGTTTTGCCTAGGATAGTGCGAAAGGGTGGCATCCAAGATGCCTCGCAGAACCAGCCATCACCTTCCATGGAGACAGCCACATGCAGGTCGCTTTCACGGTCAACGGCCGCCCGGTCACGGTCGACGCCCCACCGAACACCTTCCTTGTGCACGCGATCCGCGAGCACCTCCACCTCACCGGAACCCACGTCGGCTGCGACACCGCCCAGTGCGGCGCCTGCACGGTCCACCTGAACGGCCGCGCGGTCAAGTCGTGCAACATCCTGGTCGCGCAGGCGGCCGGCGCCGATGTCACCACCATCGAGGGCATCGCCGAGGCCGACGGCACCATGCACCCCATGCAGGCGGCCTTCAAGGAGTGCCACGGCCTGCAGTGCGGTTTCTGCACCCCGGGCATGGTCATGAGCGCCATCGACCTGTGCACCCACCACCCCAAATCGAGCGAATCGGAAATCCGCGAGCTGCTCGAGGGCAACCTGTGCCGTTGCACGGGCTACCAGAACATCGTGAAGGCCGTGAAGATGGGCGGCGAGGCCATGGCCTCGGGCACCCCGGTCAAGACCACCGTCGCAGCCTGAAGGGAGCCGCATCATGGGTGCTTCCGACTTCTCCAACCTGCCGCACATCGGCGAGGCCCTGCGGCGCAAGGAAGACTATCGCTTCCTGACCGGCGCGGGCAACTACACCGACGACATCACGCTGGCCAACCAGAGCCATGCGGTCTTCGTGCGCTCGCCGCACGCGCACGCCGTCATCAAGTCCATCGACATCACCGAGGCCTCGAAGATGCCCGGCGTGGTCGGCATCTTCAGCGGCAAGGACATCGAAGGAAAGATGGGCGGGCTGCCCTGCGGCTGGCTCATCAACAACCCCGACGGCACCCCCATGAAGGAGCCGATGCACCCGATCCTGGCGATCAAGAAGGTGCGCTACGTGGGCGACCACGTCGCCATGGTGGTGGCCGAGACGGTCGAGCAGGCCAAGAACGCGGCCGAAGCCGTGGTGGTCGACTACGACGTGCTGCCCGCGCTGGTGAGCGTGGCCGACGCCGCCAAGAAGACCGGCAGCACCACGCTGCACGACGAAGCGCCCGACAACCAGTGCTACAAGTGGGTGCTGGGCGACAAGGCGGCGGTCGACAACGTGTTCACCACGGCGGCGCACGTCACCAAGCTCGACCTCGTCAACAACCGCCTGATTCCCAACCCGATCGAGCCGCGCGTGGCCATCGGCAGCTACAGCCGCGGCACCGACGACTACACACTCTACGTCTCGAACCAGAACCCGCACGTCGAGCGCCTGCTGATGACGGCCTTCGTGCTGGGCCTGCCCGAGCACAAGGTGCGCGTGATCGCGCCCGACGTGGGCGGCGGCTTCGGCTCCAAGATCTTCCTGTACGCCGAAGACGTGTGCCTGACCTGGGCGGCCAAGCAGCTCAACCGCAACATCAAGTGGACGGCGGAACGCTCGGAGTGCTTCCTGTCCGATGCGCACGGCCGCGACCACGTGAGCCACGCCGAGATGGCGATGGACAAGGACGGCAAGTTCCTGGCCATGCGCGTGCACACCGACGCCAACCTCGGCGCCTACCTGTCGACCTTCTCGACCGCGGTGCCGACCATCCTGTACGCCACGCTGCTGGCGGGCCAGTACACCACCCCGCAGATCTACGTCGAGGTCGATGCCTGGTTCACCAACACCTCGCCGGTGGATGCGTACCGCGGGGCCGGGCGGCCCGAGGCCACCTACCTGCTGGAGCGCCTCGTGTCGCGCTGCGCCTGGGAAATGAACCTGGGCCAGGACGAGATCCGCAAGCGCAACTTCATCACCAGCTTCCCGTACCAGACGCCCGTGGCGCTGCAGTACGACACCGGCGACTTCCATGCCTGCATGGACAAGGCGCGGGTGCTGGCCGAGGTCGACGGCTACGCCGCGCGCAAGGCGGCGACCGAGGCCAAGGGCAAGCTGCGCGGCATGGGCTATTCGAGCTACATCGAGGCCTGCGGCATCGCGCCGTCGAACATCGCGGGGGCGCTCGGCGCGCGCGCGGGCCTGTTCGAGTGCGGCGAGATCCGCGTGCACCCGACCGGCAGCGTGACGGTGTTCACCGGCTCGCACAGCCACGGGCAAGGCCATGAAACCACCTTCGCGCAGGTCGTGGCCGCACGCCTGGGCATTCCGGTCGAGAACGTCGACGTGGTGCACGGCGACACCGGCCGCGTGCCCTTCGGCATGGGCACCTACGGCTCGCGCTCCATCTCGGTGGGCGGCGCGGCCATCATGAAGGCGCTCGACAAGATCGAGACCAAGGCCAAGAAGATCGCCGCGCACCTCATGGAGGCGAGCGACGCCGACATCGAGTTCGCCAACGGCGAGTTCACGGTCAAGGGCACCGACAAGAAGATCCCGTTCGGCCAGGTGGCGCTCACGGCCTACGTGCCGCACAACTACCCGCTCGACAAGCTCGAGCCCGGCCTGAACGAAACCGCCTTCTACGACCCGACCAACTTCACCTTCCCGGGCGGCACCTACATCTGCGAGGTCGAGATCGACAAAGAGACCGGCGAAGTCAAGGTCGACCGCTTCACCGCGGTGGACGACTTCGGCACCATCATCAACCCGATGATCGTCGAGGGCCAGGTGCACGGCGGGCTGGTGCAGGGCATCGGCCAGGCGCTGCTCGAGAACTGCGTCTACGACAACGAAACCGGCCAGCTGCTCACCGGCAGCTTCATGGACTACGCCATGCCGCGCGCTGGCGACTTCCCGCAGTTCAAGCTCGACACCGTCTGCACCCCCTGCACCCACAACCCGCTGGGCACCAAGGGCTGCGGCGAGGCGGGCGCCATCGGGTCGCCGCCGGCTGTCATCAACGCCGTGCTCGACGCGCTGGCGCCGCTGGGCGTCAAGGATTTCGACATGCCCGCTTCGTCCAGCCGCGTCTGGGAAGCGATGCAGGCCGCCGCCAAGCCCTGAACGACACAAGAAATAACAGAGAAGGAATCACCCCATGTATGCCTTCACACTCGAACGGCCCGCCAGCGTGGCAGATGCCACCCGGTTGATCGCCGCGGGCGGCAAGCCACTGGCCGGCGGACAGACCCTGCTGGCCTCGATGAAGTTGCGGCTGTCGGCGCCTGAACAGCTCGTCGACCTCAGCGGCATCAAGGAACTCACCGGCATCAAGAAGGATGGCGGCGCGATCACCGTCGGCGCCATGTCGCGCCACCTCGACGTGGCGAACAACGCCGACGTGAAGGCCGCGTACCCCGCGCTGGCCGATCTCGCGTCGCGCATCGGCGACCGGCAGGTGCGCGCGATGGGCACGGTCGGCGGCTCGGTGGCCAACAACGACCCGGCGGCGTGCTACCCGAGCGCGGTGCTGGCCTCGGGCGCGACCATCGTCACCTCGAAGCGTGAGATCGCGGCCGACGACTTCTTCCAGGGCCTGTTCACCACAGCGCTCGAAGAAGACGAACTGATCGTCGCCATCCGCTTCCCGATCCCGAAGCGTGCGGTGTACGAGAAGCTGCGCCAGAAGGCCTCGAACTTCCCGCTGGTCGGCATCTTCCTGGCGCAGTACGACAGCGGCGTGCGCGTGGCCGTCACCGGCGCGGGCAACGGCGTGTTCCGCCATGCCGGGCTCGAGGACGCGCTCAACAAGAGCTTCACCGCCGCGGCAGCTGCCGCCGTGAAGATCGACGCGAGCGACCTCAACAGCGACCTGCATGCCTCGGCCGCCTACCGCGCGAACCTGATCAGCGTGCTGACGCAGCGCGCCGTGACCAAAGCACTCGGCTGAAGCAGCCCAGCGCCGCCGCCCACCGGAAGGCGCGACAGCCTCGCGTCTTCCGCTACGCTTGCCCATGATCTTCCCGACCATCGACGCCCTTTCCGACGGCTTGCGGCAGGCCGGCTACTTTGCCGACCGCCGCCTGGCCACCGCGGTGTTCCTCGCGCTCAAGCTGCAGCGCCCGCTGCTGCTCGAAGGCGAACCCGGCGTCGGCAAGACCGAGCTGGCCAAGGCGCTGTCGACGGCCCTGAACCGCGAGCTGCTGCGCCTGCAGTGCTACGACGGCATGGAGCAGCGCGAGGCGCTCTATGAATGGAACTACGCTGCGCAGCTGCTGCACATGCGCGCGGCCGAAGCCACGGGGGCTGCACGCGACGTGGAGGCCGAGGTCTACCAGCCGCACTACCTGATCCGCCGCCCGCTGCTGCAGGCGCTGCAGACGCCGGCCCCCGGCTCGGTGCTGTTGATCGACGAGGTCGACCGCGCCGACGAGCCCTTCGAAGCCTTCCTGCTCGAGTACCTGGGCGAGTACCAGGTCAGCATTCCCGAGCTGGGCACCGTGCGCGCCGTGGTGCCGCCGGTCACCTTGCTCACCAGCAACCGCACGCGCGAGCTCAACGACGCCGTGAAGCGGCGCTGCCTCTACCACTGGCTCGACTACCCCGAGCGCGAGCGCGAGCTCGCCATCGTGCGTGCGCAGGTGCCGCAGGCCGGCGAGGCACTGTCGGCGCAGGTGGCGGCCTTTGTCGCGCGGCTGCGCTCGGCACCGTTCGTCAACGCCTTCCAGCGCGCGCCCGGCATCGCCGAAAGCGTGGAGTGGGCGCGGGCGCTCATCGCGCTCGACACCGTCGAACTCGACCCCGAAGTGGTCGTCGACACCGCCGGCATCCTCTTCAAGCAGCGCGACGACGTGGCGGCGCTGACGCACGAGCTGGCCTCCGACCTGCTGAGGCCCGAGGAACCGCTCGCGAGCTGAGCGAGGCCGAGGCACCTACATGGCCGGCATCCAGCAACTCGGCGACGTCCGCAGCGGCAAGCTGGCAGGCAACATCGCCGCCTTCGGCCGCGCATTGCGCCGCGCCGGCGTGCGCACCGACGCCATGCGCATCGCACTCGCGACCGAGGCGGTCACACTGGTCGGTGTCGAAGACAAGCTCGACCTGGGCGCCGCGATGGAAGCCGTGATGGTCAGCCGCGAGCAGGACCGCCTGGTGTTCCGCGAACTTTTCGACGCGTGGTTCCGCGACCCCGAGCTGGCCAACAAGCTGCTCGCCCAGATGCTGCCCAGCGCCGAAGGCAAGGCCGAGCCCTCCAAACGCCGCCCGCGCGTGCGCGAGGCGCTGAGCCCGCCGCGCGATGCCGTGAAGCCCGCAGCACCGACCAAGCCCGACGAGGAAATCAAGTTCGACGCCGCCATGACGGCCAGCGACCGCCAGCGGCTGCAGCATGCGGACTTCAACGCGCTCGGCGCGGCCGAGTACCGGCTGGTCGAGAGGCTCGCGCGCGACATCACGCTGCCGGTGCCCCGGCTGCCCACGCGCCGCCTGCGCCCGGCCGGCGACGCAGGCAGCGCCCACGCCCGCATGCACTGGCCCGGCGTGCTGCACGAGGCGGCCCGCACCGGCGGCGAGATCCTGCGTCTGCCCCGGCTGGCACGGCGTGAACAGCCCTTGCCGCTCCTGGTGCTGGTCGACGTGTCGGGCTCGATGGAACGCTACGCGCGCCTGCTGCTGGCCTTCCTGCATGCCGCCACGCGGCGGGCCGGCCGGCGCGACGTGTTCGCCTTCGGCACGCGGCTGACCGACCTCACGCCGGCCTTCCGGCTGGCCGACACCGACGCCATGCTGGAGGCCGCCAGCCTGGCCATCGACGACTTCGCGGGCGGCACGCGGCTGGGCGGTTCACTGGCCGAGTTGCGCCAGTCGCATGCGCGCCGGCTCATCGGCCGCCGCACGCTGGTGCTGGTGATCAGCGACGGCCTCGACACGGGCGAGCCCGCGCAGCTCGAGACCGAGCTGCAGTGGCTGAAGCGCCATTCGCGCCGCCTGCTGTGGCTCAACCCGCTGCTGCGCTTCGAGGGCTACGCCCCTCTGGCGCGTGGGGCTGCCGTGCTGCACCGCCATGCGGACGCGATGCTGGCGGTCCACAATCTGAATGCACTCGAACAGCTGGCCGCCAGCCTGGCCGCGCTGATGCGCGCCAGTCGCTAGGACCGGACTCAGGAAGGAACAAAGGAAACCCACCATGGAAATGCTCGGAAACCGCCGCCTCGGCGTCACCCAACAACAGGCCTGGGACGCGCTCAACGATCCCGAGACGCTCAAGAAGTGCATCCCCGGCTGCGACAAGTTCGAGCTCACGGGCGACAACACCTACAGCGTGGCGCTGGCCGTGAAGATCGGCCCGGTGTCGGCCAAGTTCAGCGGCAAGGTGATGCTGTCGGACATCGTCGCGCCCGACGGTTACAAGCTCACCTTCGAGGGGCAGGGCGGCGTGGCGGGATTTGCCAAGGGCTCGTCGAGCGTGTCGCTCAAGCCGGTGGCCGTGGCCGACAGCGCACCCATCGCAGAGGGCGCACCTGCTGCCGAAGCCGCCCCCGTGGCTGCGACATCCGCCGGCTGCGAACTCGACTACACCGTGCAGGCCCAGGTCGGCGGCAAGATCGCCCAGCTCGGCCAGCGCCTGATCGACGGCGCGGCGAAGTCCACCGCCGACGATTTCTTCAAGCGCTTCGAGGCCGAGATGCAAAGCCGCTACGGCCCGCCGCCCGCACCGCCCGCGGAAGCGGCGGCCGAGGCGCCCGCCGAGAAGGCCGGCGTGATGTCGGGCCTCATGAAGAAGATGGGCTTCGGCAAGAAGGACAGCGAAGACGCCGCCACCCCGGGCGACGCCGCCTGACGCACAAGGTCCTGCCATGGAAAACCTCGACGTCATGGTGCTGCGCACGCTGCGCGACTGGCGGCGTGCCGGCAAGCGCGCGCTGCTGACCACCGTGGTGCGCACCTGGGGCTCGTCGCCGCGGCCCGTGGGCTCGATCATGGCGCTGGCCGAGGACGGCGCCGTGGTCGGCTCGGTCTCGGGCGGCTGCATCGAGGACGACCTCATCGCGCGCTACAGCCATGCCCACGGCAAGGGCGAAGACGTGCCGTTGGGCGCGCCGCCCGCGCTCGTCAAGTACGGCATCACGGCCGACGAGGCGCACCGCTTCGGGCTGCCCTGCGGCGGCACGCTCGAGCTGCTGCTCGAATACGCGCCGGACGCCGATGCGCTCGACACGCTGGTCGCCGAACTCGAACGCGGCAAGCTCATGCGCCGCACGGTGACGCTGGCCACCGGCGCGGTGCGGCTGGCCGAGGCGACCGCGCCCGACGAGCTCACGGTGAACGACACCGAGCTCACCAACACCTTCGGCCCCGAGTACCGCATGCTGCTCATCGGCGCCGGCCAGCTCGCCGAGTACCTGGCGACCATGGCCAAGTTCAGCGGCTTCGCCGTGACGTTGTGCGACCCGCGCGCCGAGTACCGCACCGCGTGGACGCTGTCCGGCGTGACGATCACCACCGAGATGCCCGACGACGCCGTGCTGGCCTTCAAGCCCGATCGCCGCAGCTGCGTGGTCGCGCTCACGCACGATCCCAAGCTGGACGACCTCGCGCTGCTTGAAGCGTTGCAGAGCGAGGCCTTCTATGTGGGCGCCATCGGTTCGCGCCGCAACGCCGATGCGCGGCGCGACCGCATGATCGAGCACTTCGACCAGACGGCCGCATCGCTCGCGCGCCTGCGCGGGCCCATCGGCATCTTCATCGGCAGCAAGACGCCGCCCGAGATCGCGGTGAGCGTGATGGCGGAAATTTTGGCGGTGAAGAACGCGGTGACCTTGCCGCGCGAAGTGGAAGTGGCGCGCGCCAAGGAAATCCAGCAGCTGCAACCGAGCTGAACCGACCTGCTGCGCGGGGCTCAGTCCACGCCCAGCAGGTCGTAGATGCGGCGCACGTACTCGCCGAACTCGGGGCTGGTCTTCACGTGCAGCTTGCGCGGCTCGGGCAGGTCGATGCGAAAGAAGTCGGCCATGCGCGCCGGCCCCGCCGTGAGCACCGCGCAGTGCGAGCCCAGGAACACCGCCTCCTGGATGCTGTGCGTGACCACGATGAAGGTCTTGCGGCTGCGCTCCCAGATGCGCAGCATCTCCAGGTTCATCTTCTCGCGCGTGAGCGCATCGAGTGCGCCGAAGGGCTCGTCCATGAGCACCAGCTTCGGGTCGTGGATGAGCGCGCGTGCGATGGCCGCGCGCTGCTGCATGCCGCCCGAGAGTTCGTAGGGCAGCTTGTCGGCAAAGCCGGTGAGACCGACCATGTCGAGCAGTTCATGCGCGCGCGCCTTGGCGGCCTTGCGGTCCAGCCCGAGGATGTCGGCGGGCAGCAGCACGTTCTCGAGAATCGTGCGCCACTTCAGCAACAGCGGCTGTTGGAACACCATGCCGACGTCGCGGCCCGGGTTGAAGCCCGCGCCGCCGGGGCCGCCGATCTCGAGCGTGCCGCCGTCGTGGCCGTGCAGGCCCGACAGGATCTTCAGCAGCGTCGACTTGCCGCAGCCCGAGGGACCGACCAGTGAGATCATGTCGCCCGCATGCACGTCCATCGTGACGTCGGAGACGGCGAGGAACTCCTCGTTGCGCTTGCGGTAGACCTTGCGCAGCTGCCGCATGCGGATCAGCGGCACCGACTCCTGCGGTTGCAGCACGGCGCTCATTGGAAGACCTCCGTGCTTCGCACTGCGGTGCGAGCTTGCTTGGGGCGGCCCGGCGCGGCGCTCATGCGAGCCACCGCGCCAGGTTGTCGCGCACGAAGGCGTCGTCGGACAGGTCGCCGTGCTGGCGGTAGACGCGGTCGATCTCCGCCGACTGTCCGTGGCCGAGGCCTTCTTCCGGGTCGAGGCACCAGATGCCTTCGAGCAGGCCCTGGCGCCGCAGCACCTCGTGGCAGCCCGCGATGCAGCCGTGGAAGTTGTTCGCCACGTCGAAGAAGGCGGCGTTGCAGTCGGTCACGCGCGAATCGAGTGCGAGCAGGGCGGGGCTCAGCGCACCGCCACTGGCGGCCAGCTCGGCCTTGATCTGCTGCAGCTGGTGCACCGCGCTCGACGTCCACACCGACCAGTGGCCCAGCAGGCCGCCACGGAAGCGCACCTGCACGGGCGCGCCGTCGCGCATCACGGCAAAGGGCAGCGCGAGGTCGAGCACGATGTGGTCGTCGTTGCCGGTGTAGAGGAACACGCGCTCCTCGGCGCGCGCATCGACCAGCCCGCGCACCACGTCGATGCTGCGGTAGCGGTTGAAGGGCGCGACCTTGATCGCCAGCGCATTGGGAATGAGCGCGAAGCGGCGCCAGAAGTCGCTCGACAGGATCGGGCCGCCGACCACCGTCTGCAGGTAGAAGCCGATCAGCGGAATCTCCTGCGCCACCGCCTCGCAGTGGGCGATGAGCGCGTCTTCCGACGAACCGGCCAGCGCCGCGAGGCTCAGCAGCCCCGCGTGATAGCCCAGCGAGACGGCGGTGCGCGCCTCGGCCTGCGCCTGCGCGGTCGGGCCGCACAGGCCGGCGATCATCGCCATCGGGCGGTCGTTCCACGCCATGCGGTCCTGCATCGCGGCCTCGAGCACGGTGGCGTACAGGCCGCGCTCGCGGATCGCGAATTGCGTGGTGTGCACGCCCACCGCGAGGCCGCCCACGCCGGCATCGACGTAGTAGCGCGTGAGCGCGCGCTGGCGCTGGCGGTCGAACTGGCGGTCGGCGTCGAGCGCGAGCGGGTGCGCCGGGATGACGGTGCCTTGCGACAGCAGCGCAAGCACGTCGGCGGGAAGGTCGGAGCGGTTCAGTGGCATGGGCGAAGGTCCTCAGGCGAACTCGGGGCCGGCGATGGCGTGGATGAAGGCGGGGTGTCCGGTGGGCGGCTGCGCGCCCTCGCGCGTGGCCAGTGCCATGCGCGTGAAGCTGCGTTGGGGCGTGAAACCAGCGGTGCGCAGCGCAGCGGTCATGGCCTTGCGGTCGTCGGGCACGTCGATGTAGATGCGGCCGTCGAGGCCGCGTGCCGTCTGTGTCAGCAGCGCGGCGGCTGTGGCCTCGTCAGACGACAGCAGCGGCCCGATGTGGTGCGCGGTGCGGCCCGCGCGCACGAGGCCGAAGCCCAGGCCGTTGCGCACGCAGCGGCTGTCCTCGCGCCCGAGCAGGTCGGCGAGCACGGCGGGGCGCGCGAAGCCCAGCGCCTGCGCGTCGAGCGCGGCGAGGCTGTCGAGGGCTGGCTTGTCGGTGGCGAGCGATGCGGTGGCGGGCGCGGCCTCGCGCTGCCAGCGCGTGAGCCGCCACAGCGGCGTGAAGCCGAAGCTCGCATAGAGCGGCTCGCCCTGCGGCGTGGCGTCGAGCATCGCGACGAGGCCGGCGGTCTTCACCTGGTCGAGGCAGCGCGCGAACACTGCGCGGCCCAGGCCCTGACCGCGCGCGGCAGGCATCACGAGGATCATGCTGATCCACGCCACGCCTTCCATCGGCAGCACCGCGCCGTTCGCGATGAGCTGGCCCTCGCCGTCACGCACGCCATGCACCGTGCCGAGCCGCTCGAACAGCCGCCAGTCGTGCGCGGTCTGGTTCCAGCCGCTCGCGGCGACCAGCGCGTCGAGCATCGGGGCGATGCCGGGCGTGATCGACGACAGGGCTTCGACGGCAGGCATGGTCATGGGCTCAGTACTTGCCGTCGCGCGATTCGAATTTCGTGGGCTTGCCGTACTGGCGTTGCTCGCGCGAGATCCAGTCGGCCACCCAGCGGATCTGCTGTGCCAGCGGCACGCGCGGGTAGCCGAACAGGCGCTCGGCTTCGCCGGTGTTCATCAGCCAGGCAGTGGGCGCCTCTTGTCCGGCGATCGTCACGGGCTTGCCGAACTGGCGCGCGAACTCTTCAGCAAGCCAGCGGATCGATGTGGTCTCGGGCCCGCTCACGTTCAGCGGCGAGGTCGGCACGGTGGCCGCCGCGAGGCAGCGCAGTGCCTGTGCGTTCGCGTCGCCCTGCCAGATCACGTTGACGTGGCCCATGGTCACGTCGACCGGCTCGCCGCGCCATACCTTGAGCGCCACGTCGGCCAGCACGCCGTAGCGCAGGTCGATGGCGTAGCTCAGGCGGAAGAGGCGCCCGGGCGTGCTGTGGCGCTGCGAGAAGTACTCGAACATGCGCTCGCGGCCCACGCACGAGTTGGCGTACTCGCCGGGCGGGTTGGGTGCGTCGCTCTCGCTCGCGCCCTGGCTGGTCACGGGCACGAAGGGGTACACACAGGCGGTCGAGAAGGCGACGATGCGCGAGGCGTGGAAGTGCTCGGCCACCAGCGCCGGCACGTGCGCGTTCATGGCCCAGGTCAGCGGGTTGTCGGCGTCGGCGCCGAACTTGCGCCCGGCCATGAAGACCACGTTGGCGCACGGCGGCAGCGCGGTGATGGCGGCGCGGTCGAGCAGGTCGCAGGCGAGGGTCTCGATGCCGTGCGCCTCGAGCGCTTCGCGCACGCCGGCTTCGCTGAAGCGGGCGACGGCGATCACGCGGCGACCGGGCATCGCGTTCTTGGCGAGGCGGGCCAGCGTGGGGCCCATCTTGCCGCCCACGCCGAGGATCATCAGGTCGCCGTCGAGGCGGGCCATGTCGCGCACGAGGTCGCGCGAGGGCGTGGCCAGGTAGTCTTCGAGCGCGGCTTCGCTCTCGAAGCGCTCGGGAAAGGGCAGGTCGTCGAGGACAGGCGTGGAGGTCATTGGATTCTTGCGTCCTGGGTAATGAAGAGGCGCTCCAGCAGAAGCACCAGCAGATAGAGCAGCACGCCCAGGCCCGTGATGAGCAGCACGGCCATGAAGACCGCGGGCGTGTCCAGCGAGGCCTGGACCTGGATCATCAGATAGCCCAGGCCGCGTTCCGAGGCGATGAACTCGCCTACCACCGCGCCCGCCACGGCGAGGATGGTGGCGACCTTCATGCCCGAGAACACGTACGGCAGCGAGCCCGGCAGCTGGATGTAGCGAAACAGCTGCCAGCGCGAACCCTTGAGCGCGCGCACGAGGTCGAGCAGCTCGGGCTCGGTCTCGTTCAGGCCGCGGATGGTGGTCAGCAGGATCGGGAAGAAGCACAGGCTGAACGTGATGAGGATGTTCGGCCCGATGCCGTAGCTGAACCACACGATCACCAGCGGCCCCATCGCCACCTTCGGAATCATGTTGAGCGTGACCAGCAGCGGGAACGCCAGCAGCATCAGCCGCTTGCTGGTGATGAAGAGCAGCGCGCAAAGAATGCCGAGCACCAGCCCGAGCGCGTAGCCGCCGAACACTTCGAGCGCGGTGACGCCGGTGTTCTTGAGCCAGCTGTAGTTCGGGTTGGCCAGCGTGGCCAGCACCTTGGAAGGCGCCGGCAGGATGAAGGGCTGGATCGCGAAGACCCGCACCGCGAGCTCCCACAGCACGATGCCCGCCAGGTGCACCGCGACCACCAGGGCCCAGCGCTGCCACTGCGGTCGCTCGCCCGACAGGGGGGCGGAAGCGGGGGGCGCCAGCGCGCCGTCGGGAGCCGTCATGTCTATTCCTGGGTCAGGGGAAGCAATGCGGCGAATCATAGGAGTCGCCACGACCCGAGTCAACCAACTAGTTGATAAATTTTATGTGGCGTCCGGGTCGGGCCGCAGCGCGTTGAGCGCGAACTCGATCACGTGCCGGCGGCGCTGCAGCAGCGCGCCGCGCGCGTCCAGCGGCTTGCCGAAGATGGCCGACAGCGTGTGGTTGTTGGAGAAGAAGAAATACGAAATGCCGGCGATCGAGATGTAGAGGTTGATCGCGTCGAAGTCGGGCCGGAACACGCCCGCCGCCACGCCGCGCTTGAGCGTGGCTTCGAGCATCTCGATGAAGGGCGAGTGCATCTTCTGCAGCCGCTCCGACTCGCGCAGGTGCGCGCCGTGGTTGCGGTTCTCGTCGGCCAGCAGCGCGATGAATTCGGGGTGCTCGGCCAGGTAGTCGAACGAGAAGGCCACCAGCTGCTTCATGGCTTCCAGCGGCTCGAGTTCGTCGAGCGTGAGCTTCTGTTCCTTCTCGCGGATCTCGGCATAGACCGATTCGAGCGCCACCAGGTACAGCCCCTGCTTGCTGTCGAAGTAGTGGTACACGAGCTGCTTGTTGACCCCGGCGTTGGCGGCGATCTCGTCGACGCGCGCGCCCGCGAAGCCCTTGGTGGCGAACTCGGCCACCGCGGCAGAGATGAGTGCCTGCTTGGCGGCGACGGGGTCGCGCTCGCGTTTCGTGGCGACGGCGGTGCGGGCGGGGGTGGCGGGGCTCGCGGGCTTGGTGGCGGTCATGGTGTTCTTGATTCTCCCGGCAGGGGCAACGCAGTCTGGATGATCTGGATTGCTTGTCAACCAAACAGTTGGTAATATAAATTTCAGGACCTGTTTTTACCTTCTTTTGGAGTGATCCGCATGAAAAAGCTGTTGTCGGCCGCCGGCGCCACCGCCTTGCTCATGGCCTCGGCCCCCGCCGCGTTCGCGGCCGATGCCATGAGCCTGATGCTCAACTGGACACCCACGGCCGATCATGCGCCGATCTATTTCGCGAAGGCCAAGGGCTGGTACACCGAGGCGGGCATCGACCTGAACATCGAGGCCGGCAAGGGCTCGGCCGTCTCGGCGCAGCGCGTGGGCACCGGCGGCAGCGACCTGGGCATTTCCGACCTGCCCACCACGATCCAGGCCAAGGGCAAGGGCGCCGACGTGAAGGCCGTGATGGTCATCTACGCCAACAGCCCGCAGGGCTTCTACTGGCTCAAGTCCTCGGGCATCAACGGGCCCAAGGACTTCGCGGGCCGCAAGATCGGCAACCCACCGGGTGACGCCGCGCGCCTCATGTGGCCGGCCTTCGCCAAGAAGGTGGGGCTCGACCCGGCCAGCGTGACCTTCGTCAACGTGAGCCCGCAGGCCAAGGTGGCGGCGCTGAAGAGCAAGTCGGTCGACATCATCAGCGACTTCTACAACGAGCACGACCTGAAGGCGCGCGAGTTCGGCGCCGACCTGGGCTTTCAGCCGTGGCGCGACGCGGGCGTGAACGTGTACGGCAACTCGCTGATCGTGAACGGCCCGTACCTCGCGAAGAACCCCGGCCAGGTGAAGAAGTTCGTGGCCGTGACGCAGCGTGCCTACGACGCCTGCGTGAAGAGCTTCGAGCCCTGCCTGCAGGCGCTGCAGGCCAGCGTGAGCGGCCTCACGCCCGACAACCAGCGCGACCAGTGGAATCGCATCAAGCAGTTGATGCGCGACGACACCACGACGAAGGTGGCACTCGGCGCCTTCGACGGTGCGCGCGTGAAGGCCGACTACGAGCTCGTGTCCTCGCTGATCGGAATCGACAAGGCCTACGACCCCGCGACGCTCTTTACCAACGAGTTCCTCGACAAGGGCGTGCGCATGGCGCCCAACTGATGGGAAGAAGCCGCTTCAGCGCGACTCGGAGGAGGGCGGCACTTTCGTGTTGCCCTTCTGCCGTTCGCGGAAGAGGGCAGCACGCATCAGGAAGATGGTGGTGATCGGCGCCGTCAGCACGATGAACAGCACGATCAGCATCGCGTGCAGGAACAGGCTGAAGCCCTGCACCGAGAAGTAGGCGATGGTGGCCACCGTCAGGCACCACGCGCCCACCGTGGCGCCCAGCGTGGGCGCATGGATGCGGCGGAAGAAGGTGGGCAGGCGCACCAGGCCGAAGGAGCCGATGGCCGCGAAGGCCGCGCCGAGCACCGCGAATATGGCAGTAATGATCTCGGCCCAAAGAGGAAGTGCGGTGCCGCTCATTCGATGACCTCCCCGCGCAGCAGGAACTTGGCGATCGAGGTCGATCCCACGAAGCCGAACAGCGCCACCAGCATCGCCGCCTCGAAGTACACGCTGCTCGCGTAGTTGATGCCCAGCACCAGCATCATCAGCATGCCGTTGATGTAGAGGCAGTCCAGCGCCATCACGCGGTCCTGCGCGGACGGGCCGGCCAGCAGGCGAAAGAGCGCGCACAGCATCGCCACGGCCAGCAGGAAGAGCGCGGCCTTCAGGGCCCAGAAGAGAACAGGCGTCATGATTCGAAAATCTCCATCAGCGGACGTTCGTAGCGGGTCTTGATCAGGGCGATGAAGGCCGCGTCGTCCTCGAGGTCGAACACGTGGATCAGCAGCGTGGTGCGATCGAACGAGACTTCGCCCCAGGCGGTGCCGGGCGTGAGGCACATGATCATCGCGAGCACGGCGAGGCCGTTGGGGTCGCGCATGTCGAGCGGGATCTGCACGAAGTGCGACGAGATGTCGGCGGTGCGGTGCGTGAGCAGCAGCCGCGCCACGTCGTACGCCGACTTCAGCATGTCGAAGGTGACGAGGAACGACAGCCGCAGCGCCACGCCGGGCCGGCGCATGCGCACCCTGGCGGGCCGCAGGCCCTTGGTGATCAGCGGCACGGCAATGGCGAGCACCGCGGCCGACAGCAGCGTGGCCGCTTCGAGCGACTGGTTGAGCAGCAGCCAGATGACGAACAGCGCGAACGACAGCGGTGGGGAAGGCATCAAGCGCTTCATGGCTTGGCCTCCTCTTTCTTCGCGGGCACCGGGTTAGGCTTCTGCTTGGCGCCGAGCACGGCCTCGCGGTACGCGGTGGGCGTGCGCAGGCCTCCGGCGGTGGCCTGGGCGTGCTGCATCACGGGCTCGGCCCAGACGGTGAGCGCGACGCAGGCTGCGAGCAGGGCCGCCACCGGCAGCACCTCGAGCGCGGGCAGCGAGGGCATGGTGGCGTGGGGCTGCGTCCAGAAATGGCGGATGCCGGTGCGGCTCAGTGCGATCAGCGAGAGAAAGCCCGAGACGATCAGCAGCCCGAGGAAGGTCCAGCCCACCGTGGTGACGACCTTGCTGTCGAGCAGGCCCGAGAGCATCGCGAACTTGCCGACAAAGCCCGACAGCGGCGGCAGACCCGCCAGCAGCAGCGTGCAGAGCATGAAGCTCAGGCCCAGGAAGGCCACGCCGGCGGGAATGGCACGGCCGTAGAGCGCCTGGGCATCGTCGTCGAGGTTCACGTCGTCGAGCGCGCGCAGGTCTTCGGCCAGGAAGGGCGCGTTGCCCGCCGCCTCGTGCGGCGCGACGCTCATGCCCGCGTTGCGCCAGCGCTCGATCATGTCGATCAGCAGGAAGAAGGCCGCCACCGCGAGCGTGGAACTCAGCATGTAGTAGAGCGCGCCTGCCCACACGGCCGGCTCGCCCAGCCCGATGGCGGCCAGCAGCGTGCCCGCCGACACCAGCACGCTGTAGCCCGCGAGGTTCGACAGCCGTTGCGTGCCGACGATGCCGATGGCGCCGACGAACAGCGTGGCCAGCCCGACGCTCACCAGCGCAGCCTGCCCGAAGGCGGCCGAGGCGCCGGTGTCGGGCGCGAACAGCACGGTCCACAGGCGCAGCACGGTGTACACGCCGAGCTTGGTGAGCAGCGCAAACACCGCGCCCACCGGCGACACGGCCGCGCTGTAGGCCGGCACCAGCCAGAAGTTGAGCGGCCACGCGCCCGCCTTGGCGAAGAACGCAGTGGCCAGGATGGCCGCCGCCGCATGCACGAGGCCGCGGTCGCCCGGCGCCAGCTCGGCAATGCGTGCGCCCAGGTCGGCCATGTTGAGCGTGCCGGTCACGCCGTACAGGATGGCCGCGCCGATCAGGAACAGCGACGAGGCCGCGAGGTTGATCGCGATGTAGTGCAGCCCGGCGCGCACGCGCAGCCGGCCCGAGCCGTGCAGCAGCAGGCCGTACGAGGCGGCCAGCATCACCTCGAAGAACACGAACAGGTTGAACAGGTCGCCCGTGAGGAAAGCGCCGTTCAGGCCCATGAGCTGCAGCTGCAGCAGCGGATGAAAGTGCACGCCCGCGCGGTCCCAGCGCGAGGTCGAATAGATCGAGGCCGCGAAGGCCACCACGCCCGTGAGCGCGACCATCATGGTCGAGAGCCGGTCGGCCACCAGCGTGATGCCGAAGGGCGCGCGCCAGTTGCCCGGCAGGTACACGCCGATGGAGCCCGGGCCGCCGCCGGTGTCGGCCGCGTTCACCCAGCGCAGCAGCGCGAGCGCGGCCAGCAGGCCCACCAGGCCCGAGACCACGCTGAGGAAGGACTTGGTGCGCCGGTGGTTCTCGTTCATCAGCAGCATCAGCGCCGCCGTGAGCATGGGCACGAGGATCGGCACCGCCACCAGGTGCGGCATGCTGAACTCGAGGAAGCGGTCGAGCAGGTGCAAGAGGTCGTTCATTCCACGGCCTCCCGCTCTTCACCGTCCACGTGGTCGGTGCCCGACAGGCCGCGCGAGGCGAGCATCACGACCAGGAACAGGGCGGTCATCGCAAAGCCGATCACGATGGCCGTGAGCACCAGCGCCTGCGGCATCGGATCGGCCGTGTTGGCCAGCGTGGCCTTGAAGCCTTCGAGCAGCACCGGCTCGCTGTCGACCTTGAGCCGGCCCATGCTGAAGATGAACAGGTTGACCGCGTACGAGATGAGCGTCAGGCCCATGATGACCTGGAAGGTCCGCGGGCGCAGCAGCAGGTACACGCCCGAGCCGGTGAGCACGCCGATGGCGATGGCCAGCACGATTTCCATCAGCGGGCCCCCCCGGTGGTGGCAGCCGCTTCTTCGGCTTCGGCGGCGGCGCGCGCCTGCGCTTCTTTCTCTTCTTGTTCGTCGGCCCAGCGATGGCTTCGGATGGACTGGTGGGCCAGCGCGGTCAGGATCAGCATGGTGGCGCCGAGCACCAGCGCGAACACGCCGATGTCGAAGAAGAGGGCGCTGGGCACGTGCATGTCGCCCAGCAGCGGCACGTGCACGTGCGCGGTGTGCGTGGTCAGGAACGGGTAGCCGAACACGATCGCGCCGCCGCCGGTGGCGAGCGCGAACAGCAGGCCGATGGCGATCCAGCGGCGCGGGTAGATGCGCAGGTGCTCTTCCACCCACTCGGTGCCCGAGACGATGAACTGCAGCACCAGCGCGACCGACATCACCAGCCCTGCGACAAAACCGCCGCCGGGCGCGTTGTGGCCGCGCATGAAGAAATACACCGAGACCAGCGCAGCCACCGGCAGCACCAGGCGCACCAGCACGGCCGGCACCATCAGGTAGCCGATGGCGGAGTCGGTGGCGCGGCGCGGGTTCAGCAGGTCGCTGCTGCCGTCGTCGACTTGCAGGCGCTGCTGGATGGGCAGCGCCATCGATTCGATGGCCGGGCGGAAGCGCCGCAGCAGCGCATACACGGTGAGCGCCACGATGCCCAGCACGGTGATCTCGCCGAAGGTGTCGAAGCCGCGGAAGTCGACCAGCATCACGTTGACCACGTTGGTGCCGCCGCCTTCGGTGAGCGCGCGTTCGAGGAAGAAGGGCGAGATGCTCTGCGGGAAGGTGCGCGTCATCAGGGCCCAGGCCAGCGCCGCCATGCCGCAGCCGGCGACGGTGGCCACCAGCAGGTCGCGCCCGCGCCGGCCCCAGGGCCGCAGCCGCATGCGCGCGGGCTGCACCACGTCCTTGCTGCGCATCGGCAGCCAGCGCAGGCCCAGCAGGATGAGCACGGTGGTCACGGCCTCGACCACCAGCTGCGTGAGCGCAAGGTCGGGTGCCGAGAACCAGATGTACGTGACGCACGAGACCAGCCCGGCGCCCGACGCCAGCATCAGCGCCGCGAGCCGGTGGAACTTGGCCTGCCACGCGGCGGCCACGGCGCAGGTGCAGCCGATGAGCCAGGTCATCGCGAACATCGGCGAGAAGGGCAGCAGCTCGCGCGTGCCGCGGTCGGCCGGCGTGGCCCACAGCGACGCCGCGGCGCCCGCCACGGCCACCACCACCAGCCACAACAGCTGCCACTGCAGGCGCCGTGTGCCGAACAGGCGACGGCTGCGCCGGCCGGTTTCGCTCAGCAGTGCGATCAGGTGTTCGAAGATGACCTGCCCGTCGAAGCGGTGCAGCAGCGGCGTGTGCTCCAGGCGCCCGCTGCCCAGCGGGCGGCGCAGCAGCAGGTAGAGCACGGCGCCGCCTGCCAGTGCGACGAAGCTCATCATCAGCGGCAGGTTGAAACCGTGCCACACGGCCAGGCTGTAGGCGGGCAGCGTGCCGCCGACCACCGGCGTGGCCGCCGCCGCGAGCATCGGGCCGACCGACCAGGCCGGCGCCACGCCCACCACCAGGCACACCAGCACCAGCAGCTCGACCGGCACGCGCATCCAGTGCGGCGGCTCGTGCGGGGGCTTGGGCACGTCGGGGCCGCAGGGCGGGCCGAAGAACACGTCGAACACGAAGCGCGCCGAGTACGCCACGCTGAAGATGCCCGCGAGGGTGGCGATGACCGGCAGGCTGAAGTCGATCCAGGGCGTGGCCTGGATGAAGACGGTCTCGGCGAAGAACATTTCCTTCGAGAGAAAGCCGTTGAGCAGCGGCACGCCGGCCATCGAGGCGCTGGCGATGATGGCCAGCGTGCCGGTGATGGGCATGAGCCGCATCAGGCCGCTGAGCTTGCGGATGTCGCGCGTGCCGGTCTCGTGGTCGATGATGCCGGCCGCCATGAACAGCGAGGCCTTGAAGGTCGCGTGGTTCATCACATGGAAGACTGCCGCCACCGCCGCCAGCGGGCTGTTCAGGCCCAGCAGCAGCGTGATGAGGCCCAGGTGCGAGATGGTCGAGTAGGCCAGCAGCGCCTTCAGGTCGCGCTGGAACATGGCCGCGAAGCCACCCAGCAGCAGCGTGATCGCGCCTGCGCCGCCGACCATCCAGAACCACTGCTCGGTGCCCGAGAGCACGGGCCACAGCCGCGCCATCAGGAACACGCCCAGCTTCACCATGGTGGCCGAGTGCAGGTAGGCCGACACCGGCGTGGGCGCGGCCATGGCGCGCGGCAGCCAGAAGTGGAACGGGAACTGCGCGCTCTTGGTGAACGCGCCGAGCAGGATCAGCACCAGCGCCACCGGGTACAGCGCGTGCGCGCGGATGATGTCGCCCGAGGCCAGCACGATGTCGAGCTCGTAGCTGCCGACGATGCGGCCCAGCACCAGCACGCCGGCCAAGAGGCACAGCCCGCCGGCACCGGTGACGGTGAGCGCCATGCGCGCCCCGCGCCGCGCGTCGCGCCGGTGGTGCCAGTAGCCGATGAGCAGGAAGGAGAAGAGGCTGGTGAGCTCCCAGAACAGCACCATCTGGATGAGGTTGCCCGAGAGCACCACGCCCATCATCGCGCCCATGAACGCGAGGAAGAACGAGAAGAAGCGCGGCACCGGGTCGGAGGCCGACATGTAGTAGCGCGCATAGAGCACCACCAGCGCGCCGATGCCCAGCACCAGCATGCAGAACAGCCACGCGAAGCCGTCGAGGCGGAACACGAGGTTCAGGCCGAGGGCGGGCAGCCACTCGATCTCCTGGCGCAGCACGTTGCCGTGTGCGATCTGCGGAAAGAGCCAGGCGACCTGGATGGCACAGCCCAATGCGACGAGCCCTGCAAGGGTCGACTCCCGGTTGCGCGCGTTGGACGGCATCAACGCGGCCAGCACGCTGGCAAGAAAGGGGAGTGCGACGAGAAGGGCGAGGGGCATTGGGGTCGATTCTATCGACCGACCCTCTGGAGAACCCCTGTCTATAACCGCAGGAGGTCGAGCAGTTTTTTCGCTGTCACGAAGCCAGCACGAGCTGCACGCTGCGAATGCCCAGCCAGGTCAGCACCAGCGAGCCGCACAGGTGCAGCAGGCCGGTGCCCAGCGCCAGCAAGGGGCGTCCGCCGAGCAGCAGCGCGACCACTTCGGCCGAGAAGCTCGAGAAGGTCGTCAGGCCGCCGAGGAAGCCGGTGATGAGCAGCAGCCGCCACACCGGGTCGAGCTGCGGCAGCGCCTGGAAGACGGCCACGGCCACGCCCACGAGGTAGCCGCCCACGAGGTTGGCGGCCAGCGTGCCGTAGGGCACGGGGCCGCCGGTGTTGAGCCACAGGCCCAGGCCCCAGCGGGCGAGGGCGCCGCACGAGGCGCCCACGCAGATCGCTAGTACCGGCAGCAGAGGAGGCATCCGTTCCCTTGTCGTCGTCGCACTGTCATTTCTCCTTGCCCATCACCAGATCGGGCAGGATCGTGACGATACTCGGGAACAGCGTGATCAGCGCGATGCACAGCACGAGGCAGAAGAAGAACGGAATGGCCGCCTTGGCGATCACGTTGCTGTCCTTGCCGGTCATGTTCTGCAGCACGAACAGGTTGAAGCCCACGGGCGGCGTGACCTCGGCGATCTCGACCAGCAGCACGATGAAGATGCCGAACCAGACCAGGTCGAAGCCCGCCTTCTGGATCATCGGCAGCACCACCGCGCTGGTCAGCACGATCATCGAGATGCCGTCCAGGGCCGTGCCCAGCACCAGGTACACCACCACCAGCGCACCGATCAGCGCATAGGGCGACAGCTGCATGCTGTCGACCCACTCGGCCAGCTCGCGCGGGATGCCGGTGAAGGCCATGGTCTTGGTGAGGAAGGCGGCGCCGGCCAGGATGAACATGATCATGCAGCTGGTGCGCGTGGCGCCCATGATCCCGTCCTTGAAGTTCTTCCAGGTCAGGCTCTTGCCGTAGGCCGCGATGGCCAGTGAGCCGAGCACCCCGAAGGCCGCGCACTCGGTGGCCGTGGCCCAGCCGGCCACCAGCACCCAGACGATGAACACAATCAGCAGCGCGCAGGGAATGAGGTTGCCCGAGAGCCGGATCTTCTGCATGAAGGTGGTGGGCGGGTCGGCCGGCGGCACCTTGTCCGGATGGCGCAGGCTCCACCATGCGATGTAGCCCGAGAACAGCAGCATCAACAAGAAGCCCGGCAGGAAGCCGGCCAGGAAGATGCGGATGATCGAGGCGTCGGCCGCCACGGCATACACCACCATCGTGATCGACGGCGGGATCAGGATGCCCAGTGTGCCGGCCGTGGCCAGCGAGCCGATGGCCAGCTTCTCGTCGTAGCCGCGGCGCTTGAGTTCGGGCAGCGCCACCTTGGCGATGGTCGCGCAGGTGGCGGCCGACGAGCCCGAGACCGAGCCGAACACGCCGCAGCCGAGGATGGTGGTGTGCATGAGCCGGCCGGGCACGCGGTTCAGCCACGGCCTCAAGCCTTCGAACATCTCCTCGCTGAGCTTGGTTCTGAAGAGGATCTCGCCCATCCAGATGAACAGCGGCAGCGCCGCCAGCTCCCAGCTGGCATTGCTTTCCCAGAAGGCCGAGAACAGGTTCTTGCCGGGCAGGGTGTTGGTGAAGAAGGCCTGGCCGACCCAGCCGACGATGGCCAGGGTCATGGCGATCCAGACGCCACCGGCGAGCAGCAACAGCATGATGCCGAGCAGCAGCGCGCCCATCAAAAGGGTTTCGAGCATCGGGTGTCTTGGTTGTTGTCGTTGTCGTTCAGACGTCGGAGGAGAAGTCGCCCGCTGCGTGGCGCTCCTCGACGGCGCGCTGGTAGCTGGGTTTTTCGCCGCGCACCACGCCGACGAGCTCGTCGACCATGGCGATCAGCAGCAGCCAGCAGCCGATCACGAAGCTCGACTGTGGAATCCAGATCGGGATCACGAGCAGGCCCGTGGCCATCTCCTTGAACTCGTAGCTCTCGTAGGTGAAGCTGGTGGCCCAGTAGGTCAGGTAGGCCACCGACACGGCGGCGACCAGCAGGCAGGCCACGTCGAGCACGCGCCGCACCTTGGGCGGCACGGCATCGAGCAGCAGCGTCACGCGCACGAAGTCGCCGTGGCGGAAGGCGTGCGCCATCGCAAAGAAGGCCGCGGCCGCGCACAGCCAGGCCACCGCGTCGTTGAGCCCGCTCACGTGCCAGTTCATCTGCCGGCCCACGCCCGCCACGATCATCAGCACGAAGATCAGGAACACGCAGAAAGCGCCCAGCGCGCCTGCACCGTCATACAGGCGGTCGAGGAAGCGGCGCACGGCTTACTTCTTCTTGTAGGTGTCGACGATGGAAGCACCGTCTGCACCAGCGGCCTTGAGCCAGTCGGCCTGCATGATGCCGCCGACCTGGCGCATGTCGGTGTCCAACTTGGGCGAGGGCTTGTGGATCTTCATGCCGCGCTCAGCCAGCAGGCGCTTGTACTCGTCGTTCTTCTCCTGCGCCACTTTCCAGCCACGTGCCTCGGCGTCGGCCGCAGCCTTGGTCACGGCGGCCTTGCCGGCGGCGTCGAGTGCATCGAAAGCCTTGGCGTTCACGAGGATCGCGTTCTTCGGAATCCAGGCCTGCGTGTCGTAGAAGTTCTTGATGTGTTCGAAGGTCTTGGTGTCGTAGCCGGTGGAGCCCGAGCTCATGTAGCTCTCGATCACGCCGGTGGCCATCGCCGCACTCAGCTCGGCCTGCTGGATCTGCACCGGCTGCGCGCCGATGAGTTCGGCGATCTTGGCCGTGGCCGGGCTGTAGGCGCGCCACTTGATGCCGCGCAGGTCGGCCACCGAGCCGATCTCCTTCTTGGTGTAGATGCCCTGCGGCGCCCAGGGCACCACGAACAGCACCTTGATGCCTTGCGCGGCCAGCAGCTTGTCCATCGCGGGCTTGGAGGCGTCGTAGAGCTTGCGGGCCTCGGGGTACGTGGTGGCCAGGAAGGGCACGCCGTCCAGTGCGTAGATCGGGTTTTCGTTGGCGTAGTTGGCCAGCAGGATCTCGCCGGCCTGGGCCTGGCCGCTTTGCACGGCGCGCTTGATCTCGGGCGCCTTGAACAGCGACGCGTTGGCGTGCACCGTGATCTTCAGCTTGCCGCCGGTGGCCGCGTCCACGTCTTTGGCGAACTGCGTGATGTTCTCGGTGTGGTAGTTGGTCGCGGGGTAGGCGGTGGGCAGGTCCCACTTGGCTTGCGCAAAGGCGGCGGCGCCAAGGGTGAGGCCCGCCAGGGCAATGCCGAACTTGTGATTCATGGACGCGCTCCGGAATGTAGTCAAAGCTGAATGAAAGAAAAGCATACGTGCAAATTCCGGGCCATTCGCTGAGGCATTTCCCTGCCATGTGGTGTCGATGCGGCACCAGCTGCGGGCATGAAAAAACCGCCTCGAGGGCGGTTTCTTTGGTTCAGGGCGAGGTCACTGCTTGGCGGGTTTCGCCTCAGCCACCTTGGCGGCCTTGCCTGCCTTGGCCGGTGCCGCCGCGCCGTTGAAGCTCTGGCCGTTGACCGTCAGGCCTTCGGCCGACAGCTTGGCCGCGCTCTTTTCCTTCACGCCCTTCACGCGCTGCATGAGGTCGGGCCAGTCCTTGAACTCGCCTTCCTTGCGGGCGTCGAGGATGCGCTTGGACAGCGAGGGGCCGACGCCCTTGAGGCCGTCGAGGTCGGCCGCGCTGCCCTTGTTGGCGTCGACGGCAGCGAACGAGACAGCCGCGAAGCACATGGCGAGCGTGGCGATGATTTTCTTGAACATGGTGAAAACTCCCTCTTCAATTGTTGGTATGGCTAAGCCGACAGGAATATTGGCTTCGGCTCAACGAGAGGGCGCGCGCGGCAGTTGACGTGAAGACGGGGCCCTGGGCCCCGTGTGACGATTGTTCCGAACCGTGGTCAGAGTTCTTCCACGCGCCGCGGAGGGTAGCTGTCCCAAGCCTGGCAGCCAGGGCAGTGCCAGAAGTACTGGTGCGCCTCGAAGCCGCAGGCCGCGCAGCGGTAGCGCATGAGCGGGCGGGTGGCCTGGTCGAGCGCGCGTTGCACCTGCGGATGGAACTGCTCGTGCTCGAAGCGCTCGCCGGCGAGCCAGCGCGACGCCGCCACGAGCGAAGGCTGGTGCGCGAGGTGGGCGATGTAGCTGTCGCGCGGCGTGGGGGCTTCGGTGGGCGTGTCCGAGGGCGTGGCGTCGGGTGTGCCGCCGAGCGCGATCATCGCTTCGAGCACGTCGATCGACGGCGACTCGGCATAGCGTCGTTGCAGCAATGCCAGCGCCTCGCCTTCGCGCTGCGCGGCCACGGCGGCCTTCTGCAGCGACGCGGCGTACAACGGCAGCGCCAGCGGCGCCGTGTCGCTGAGGCCTTCAAGCGTGTCGAAGGCCGCGGCGGCTTCGCCGTTGCGCAGCTGCAAGGTGGCGGTGTCGATGGCCGGGCGCGGTGCCTGCGGCGCCAGCGCGCGGGCCTGCGTGAGCAGGTCGGCGGCGCCCTGCAGGTCGCCGGTCGCGACGCGTTCGTTGGCCTGCTCGCACAGGTGGTGGGCGCGGCGCGTGCTGTAGCTGGCCTGGTCGGACTCGTCGAGCTTCTGCGCCACGTCGGCGGCCTGCGCCCATTCGCGCGAGCGTTCGTAGATGGCCAGCAGCGCGAGCCGGGCCTCGTTCTCGTAGCGCGTGCCTTCGAGCTTCTGCAGCGCCGCTTCGGCGCGGTCGAGCAGGCCGGCGCGCAGGAAGTCTTGCGCCAGCGCGTGCTGTGCGCGCTCGCGGTCGGCACGGCTCAGGTCGCCACGGCCCAGCAGGTGCTCGTGCACGCGCACGGCGCGCTGGTACTCGCCGCGGCGGCGGAACAGGTTGCCGAGCGCGAAGTGCAGCTCCTGTGTGTCGGGGTCGTTCTGCACGGCCTCGATGAAGGCGTCGATGGCCTGGTCCTGCTGCTCGTTGAGCAGGAAGTTCAGGCCGCGAAAGTAGGCCTTGGGCGCCTGCCGGTTCTCGAGCTTGAGCTGGCGGATGTCGAAGCGCGATGCGAGCCAGCCCAGCACGAAGGCGACGGGCAGGCCGATCAGCAGCCAGCTGGGATCAAAGTCCATGTTGACGTACGGCGGGAAGGTCGGTGGCGGAGATGGACGGCGTTGCCGCGGAGGCGGTCGCAGTGGCCAGCGGTGCGGGGGAGGGGGCTTCGGTGGTCGCGGGCATTTGCGCCGCGGCGGCACGGTGTTTCCACCAGCCGGGCAGCATGCCCAGCGCACCGACCACGAGCCCGCCGGCAAAGGCCGCGAGCACGACGAGCACCAGCGGCGCGCGCCAGTGGGTTCCGAAGAAGAAGTAGACGGTCGCGTCGTGCTGGTTGTTCAGCGCGAAGGCGAAGAGCGTAAAAAAAATGGCTGCCTTGAGCAGCCACAGGAGGTACTTCATAGCTGTTCCCGTTGCCGAGAGCATTCTACGTTTGCATTCATTTGCATCAGGCCTTGCGGCCGGCGACTTCCTTGCCTGCATCGAGCTCGGCGGTCTTCGCGTCGACGGCTTCGCGCAGTGCCTTGCCCGGCTTGAAGTGCGGCACGCGCTTCTCGGGGATCTGCACGCTCTCGCCCGAACGCGGGTTGCGGCCGATGCGCGGCGGACGGCGGTTGACCGAGAAGCTGCCGAAGCCGCGGATCTCGATGCGGTGGCCGCGCACCAGCGCGTCGCTCATCGCGTCCAGGATGGTCTTGACGGCGTATTCGGCATCGCGGTGCGTGAGCTGCGCGAAACGGGCGGCGAGTTCTTCGACGAGGTCTGAGCGGGTCATAGGCCAAACATAAACGAAAAACGTGGACGAAAAAAAAGACAGAGCGGCCCCGGGGGCCTGCCTCTGTCTTCGGACTCAGCTTACTTGTTGTCGCTGTTGTCGAGCTTGGCGCGCAGCAGGGCGCCCAGGCTGGTCGTGCCCGCGTTTTCGCGTGCCGACTGCTGGCTCAGGCTGGCCATGGCGCCTTGTTCGTCGACCATGTCCTTCTGCTTGATCGACAGCTGGATGTTGCGGGTCTTGCGATCCACATTCACCACGATGGCCGTGACTTCGTCGCCTTCCTTGAGCACGTTGCGGGCATCTTCGACGCGGTCGCGCGAGATTTCCGAAGCACGCAGGTAGCCGATGATGTCTTCGCCGAGGTCGATTTCAGCGCCGCGGGCGTCCACGGTCTTGACCTTGCCGGTCACGATCTGGCCCTTGTCGTTCACGGTGGTGAACGTGGTGAACGGATCGCTGTCGAGCTGCTTGATGCCCAGCGAGATGCGTTCGCGGTCGACGTCGACAGCCAGCACGATCGCTTCGACTTCCTGGCCCTTCTTGTAGTTGCGAACGGCGGTTTCGCCGGTTTCGTTCCACGAGAGGTCCGAGAGGTGCACCAGGCCGTCGATGCCGGCAGCCAGACCCACGAACACGCCGAAGTCGGTGATCGACTTGATCGGGCCCTTGACGCGGTCGCCACGCTTGGTGTTTTGCGCGAACTCTTGCCACGGGTTGGCCTTGCACTGCTTCATGCCCAGGCTGATGCGGCGCTTGTCTTCGTCGATTTCCAGGACCATGACTTCGACTTCGTCGCCCAGCGAGACGATCTTGTTCGGAGCGATGTTCTTGTTGGTCCAGTCCATTTCGGAGACGTGCACCAGGCCTTCGATGCCGGGTTCGAGTTCGACGAACGCGCCGTAGTCGGCGATGTTCGTGACCTTGCCGAACAGGCGGGTCGATTGCGGGTAGCGGCGCGAAACGCCCATCCACGGGTCGTCACCCATTTGCTTGAGACCCAGCGAGACACGGTTCTTTTCGGTGTCGAACTTGAGGATCTTGGCGGTGATTTCCTGGCCGGCCTGAACGACTTCGCTCGGGTGGCGGACACGGCGCCATGCCATGTCGGTGATGTGCAGCAGGCCGTCGATGCCGCCGAGGTCCACGAACGCACCGTATTCGGTGATGTTCTTGACCACGCCGCGCACGACTGCGCCTTCCTTCAGGGTTTCCATCAGCTTGGCGCGCTCTTCGCCCATGCTGGCTTCGACCACGGCACGGCGCGACAGCACGACGTTGTTGCGCTTGCGATCGAGCTTGATGACCTTGAATTCGAGGGTCTTGTTTTCGTACGGGGTCAGGTCCTTGATCGGACGCGTGTCGATCAGCGAGCCCGGCAGGAACGCGCGGATGCCGTTGACCAGAACGGTCAGACCGCCCTTGACCTTGCCGCTGGTGGTGCCGGTGACGAAGTCGCCCGATTCCAGGGCCTTCTCCAGGGCGAGCCACGAAGCCAGACGCTTGGCGGTGTCGCGCGAGAGGATGGTGTCGCCGTAGCCGTTTTCAACGCTGCCGATGGCAACGGAAACGAAATCGCCGGCCTGGACTTCGAGTTCGCCCTTGTCGTTCTTGAACTCTTCGATCGGCACATACGCTTCGGACTTCAGACCGGCGTTGACGACGACGTGGTTGTGTTCGACGCGCACGACTTCGGCCGTGATGACCTCGCCGCTGCGCATTTCGGAACGCTTCAGGGACTCTTCGAATAGGTCGGCAAAAGATTCAGACATTTATGGTTCCTTCCGTCAGGCAGGGTTGGCAGGCGCTCTTGCGAAATTGCGTGCGGCTGCTGGAGGTCTGTAGACGGCGGTTAGGTTGTGGGCGTGAGCCCGGTTGGTTGAACAACCAGCAGGCCGGTGCGCTGTCGCGCGGAAGGAGCCTGCTGGAGCGGTAGACGCCACCCGGAACACCCGGGAGACGCAAGCCTTTCAAGCGGACTTGAAAGGCTGCACTTCAAACCGCTCAAGCGGACTTGAACGGTTGAACCTGCTGCCACCAGTTCAACACCGTGTCGATCGAGTGTTCGATGGACAGCTGGGAGTTGTCGAGGTGGCGAGCGTCCTGCGCCGGCTTCAGAGGTGCAACGCTGCGGGAAGAGTCCCGGGCGTCACGTGCTTCCAAGTCGGAGCGAAGACTGTCGAGTGTAGTCGAAATACCCTTTGAAATCAACTGCTTATGCCGCCGTTCGGCGCGCTGGGCGGCACCCGCCGTGAGGAACACCTTGAGCGCCGCGTCGGGGAAGATCACGGTGCCCATGTCGCGCCCGTCGGCCACCAGGCCGGGCAGGCGGCGAAAGCGGTGCTGCAGGTCTTGCAGCGCCTCGCGCACGGCCGGCAGCGCGGAAACGCGGGAGGCGTCCATGCCGGCGGCTTCGGTGCGGATGTCGTCGCTGACGTCTTCGCCGGCCAGCAGCACCTTGCCCTCGGTGAACTGCAGGGGCAGGGCGGCGGCGAGGGCGGCAATCTGCGCTTCGTTCGCGGCCGTGGCCTCCAGGCCGGCGCGGCGCGCGGCAAGCCCGGTCACGCGGTACAGCGAGCCCGAATCGAGGTAGTGGTAGCCCAGCAGGCGCGCCACTTCGGCGGCCAGCGTGCCCTTGCCCGAGGCGGTCGGGCCGTCGATGCAGATCACGGGCACATCGGCGGCCTCGGCCACCGAGAACAGGGTCTCGAAGTAGTCGGGGAAGGTCTTGGCGACGCAGTGCGGCTCAAGGATGCGCACCGGCACGCCGGCCGGGTTGAAGGCTGCGAGCGAAAAGCACATGGCGACCCGGTGGTCGTCATAGGTGCGGATGCTGGCAGGCTGCCAGCCAGCGGCGGGCAGGGGGTGGACGCGGATGAAATCGGGCCCGGCCTCGACCGTGGCGCCGAGCTTTTGCAGCTCGTTCGCCATGGCGTCGATGCGGTCGGTTTCCTTCACGCGCCAGCTCGCAATGTTGCGCAGCGTGCTGGGGCCGTCGGCGTACAGCGCCATGACGGCCAGCGTCATGGCGGCGTCGGGGATGTGGTTCGCGTCGAGATCGATGGCCTTGAGCGGCCAGGCACCGCGGCGGATTTCGAGCCAGTTCGGGCCGCTGTCGACCAGCGCGCCCATCTGTTGGGCAGCGTCGATGAAGCGGATGTCGCCCTGGATCGAGGCCGCGCCGACGCCTTCGATGCGGATGCCGTTCTGGCCTGAAACGCCCGTTGCGATGGCGCCGAGCGCTATGAAATAGCTAGCAGAAGAGGCGTCCGCCTCGACGTGGATCTCGCCCGGCGAGCTGTAGCGGCTGCCGGCGGGGATGGTGAAGCGCTCCCAGCCGTCGCGCTGCACCGTGATGCCGAAGCGCGCCAGCAGGTTCAGCGTGATCTCGATGTAGGGCTTGGAAATCAGTTCGCCGACGACCTCGATCACGATGTCGTGGGCTGCTGCGAGCGGCAGCGCCAGCAGCAGGGCGGTCAGGAACTGGCTCGACACGTCGCCGCGCACGCGGATCGGCGCGCCGAGCGCCAGTTCGTCGTGCGACACGGGGTGGATGCGCAGCGGCGGGTAGCCGGGGTTGCCGAGGTAGTCGATGCGGCAGCCCAGCTGCGTGAGCGCGTCGACCAGGTCGCCGATCGGGCGCTCGTGCATGCGCGGCACGCCGCTGAGCTCGAACTCGCCGCCGAGCAGCGACAGCGCCGCGGTCAGCGGACGCATGGCCGTGCCGGCGTTGCCCAGAAAGAGCGGCAGCAGCGTCGCGCCCAGCGAGGGCGGCAGCTGGCCGCCGAGGCCGGTGATGCGCAGTGAACTGCCGGCCGGCTCGATGCCGCAGCCCAGCGCGCGCAGGGCGTCGAGCATCACGCGCGTGTCGTCGGAGTCGAGCAGGTCGTGGATCGTGGTGGTGCCGCTGGCGAGCGCGGCCAGCAGCAGCACGCGGTTGGAGATGCTCTTGGAGCCCGGCAGCCGGACCGTGCCGGCGGCGCCCGCGAGGGGAGGGAGGTCGAGGAAAGCGGTCGAGAACATGTCAGCTGTCCTGCTGGGCCAGAGCGTCGGTGCTCGAATTCGGCCGCCAGGCGGCGCGCGCCTTGCTGGCGGCGGCGATGGATTGCTCCAGGCCTTGCAGGTCGCCGGCGGTCATCAGCGTCTCGAGGTCTTCCAGCGCCTTGCGGAAGGCCTGCGACTGTTGCAGCACCTGCTCGCGGTTGGCGAGCAGCACGTCGCGCCACATGACGGGGTCGCTGGCGGCGATGCGCGAGAAGTCGCGAAAGCCCGGTCCTGCCAAGCTCAGGAAGCGGTCGCCCTGCGGCTGGCCGGTGAGCGCGTTGGTGTAGGCAAAGGCCAGCAGGTGCGGCAGGTGGCTCACGGCGGCGAAGGCGGCGTCGTGCTCTTCGTGCGTCATGGTGACGACGTTGGCACCGATGCCGCTCCACACCTGCGAGGCGCGCTGCACGTTCGAGCGCAGCGTGGTCTTGACGGGGGTCAGCACGACCTGGCGGCCGGTGAACAGCGACGCTTCGGCGTGCTCGATGCCGGAGACTTCCTTGCCGGCGATCGGATGCGCCGGCACGAAGTTCGCGAATTGCTTTTGCAGGCCGTTGCGCGCGGCCTCGATCACGTCGCCCTTGGTCGAGCCGACGTCCATCACCAGCGTGTCGGCCGAAATGCCGTGGCGGATGGCCTTGAAGGTGGCTTCCGAGGCGGCCACCGGCACGGCCAGCAGCACGAGGTCGGCACCCGACACCGCCAGCAGCGCCGACGGCGCCGCCACGTCGATCACGCCGAGCTGGCGCGCCCGCTCGGTGGTGGAGGGCGACTTGCTGTAGCCGACCACGCGTTTCACCAGCTTCGCGCGCTTGAGCGCGAGTGCAAAGGAGCCGCCCATGAGGCCGCAGCCGATCAATCCCAGTTGCTCGAACATCGCGTCGGTCCGTTCGGCTCAGGCTTTGATCGGGTAGGCGCCGAGCACCTTGTAGAAGGCGCAGAGGCCGCGCAGTTCGGCCAGCGCCGCCGCCACGTTGGGCTGCGAGGGGTGGCCGTCGAGGTCGATGTAGAAGTAGTACTCCCACTGGCCGGTGCGCGCGGGGCGCGACTCGAAGCGCGTCATCGACACGTTGTTGGCCTTCAGGGGCACCAGCAGGTCGTGCACCGCGCCGGGGCGGTTCGGCACCGAGACGATGAGGCTCGTGCAGTCCTTGCCCGAGGCCGGCGGCATGGCCAGTGTCTGCGGCAGGCAGATCACCGAGAAGCGGGTGCGGTTGTACGAATCGTCCTGGATGGCGTGCGCCACGATGTGCAGGCCGAAGCGCGTGGCGGCGCGTTCGCCGGCCAGCGCGGCCCAGGCCGGGTTGGTGGCGGCGAGCCGTGCGCCTTCGGCGTTGCTCGACACGGCGCGCCGCTCGGCGTTGGGCAGGTGCTTGGACAGCCAGGTCTGGCACTGCGCCAGCGCCTGCGGGTGGGCCAGCACGGCCTCGACGCCTTCGAGCGAATTGCTGCTGCGCATCAGGTGGTGGCGCACCAGCAGGCTGACTTCGCCGACCACATGGGTGGGCGAGTGCAGGAACAGGTCGAGCGAACGCGTGACCACGCCTTCGGTCGAGTTCTCGACGCCGACCACGCCGTACTGGGCGCTGCCCGCGGCGGTGGCGTGGAACACCTCGTCGAAGCTGGCGCAGTAGATCAGGTCGGCGGCGCCGCCGAAGTACTCGATGGCGGCCTGTTCGCAGAAGGTGCCTTCGGGGCCGAGCACGGCCACGCGTTGGGGCGATTCGAGTGCCAGGCAGGCCGACATGATCTCGCGCCAGATGGCCGCGACATGGAGGTCCTTGAGCGGACCGCCATTGCTGCTTTGCATCTTGTTGATGACCGCTGCGACGCGGTCGGGGCGGAAGAAGGGCGTGCCTTCGCGCTTCTTGACCTCGCCGACCAGCTCGGCCACATGGGCGCGCTCATTGAGCAGGCTCAGGAGTCGTTGGTCGAGCGAGTCGATCTGCACGCGCAGATCGGCCAGGCTTTCGGAATTGTCGGGGGAGGAGGGTGGTGTGGGGGCAGAGGCGGTCATCGGTGCGAGCAACAGGGCATGCGCCTACGCATGCGATCGCTCGAATTCTCTCATGTAGGCCACCAAGGCCTGCACCCCTGCCAGCGGCATGGCGTTGTAGATGCTCGCGCGCATGCCACCGACCGACTTGTGGCCCTTGAGCTGCAGCAGCCCGGCTTCGCGCGCACCGGCCAGGAAGGCTTCGTTGCGGCCCTCATCAGCCAGGAAGAACGGCACATTCATGCGCGAACGGCAGCTTGCATCGATGCGGTTGGCGTAGAAGTCGGAGCCGTCGATGAAGTCGTACAGCAGCGTGGCCTTCTCGACATTGCGCTGCTCCATGGCGGCGATGCCGGTGAGCTCGCCTTCCGTTTGCTGCAGCAGCCACTGGAACGTGAGCCCCGCCATGTAGATGCCCCAGGTCGGCGGCGTGTTGTACATGGAGTGGTTGTCGGCCACGGTCTTGTAGTTGAACGCGCTCGGGCAGATCTCGAGTGCGTGGCCCAGCAGGTCGTCGCGCACGACCACGATGGTCAGGCCGGCGGGGCCGAGGTTCTTCTGGGCGCCGCCGAAGGCCAGGCCGACGCGGCTCCAGTCGACGCTGCGCGAGGCGACGTGGGAAGAAAAATCGATGACCAGCGGCGCCTTGCTACCGAGCGCGGCCAGGTCGGGGAGTTGCTGGAACTCGATCCCGTTGATGGTCTCGTTGCTGCACACGTGCACATACGAGGCATCAGAGGACAGCTGCCAGTTCGCGGGGTCGGGCAGCTTGGTGTGCTGGTTGTCCGCGTTGCTCGCGGCCACGCGGGCGGTGCAGTAGCGCTGCGCTTCCTTGTGCGACTTGGCGCTCCAGCTGCCGGTGACGACGAAGTCGGCGGCGGCGCCGCGCGACAGGTTCAGCGGCACGATGGCGTTCTCACCGAGACCGCCACCCTGCATGAACAGGATGTGAAAGTGCGAGGGGATGGCCAGCAGCGTGCGGATGTCGGCTTCGGCCTGGGTGCAGATGGCACCGAATTCCTTGCCGCGATGGCTCATCTCCATCACGCTCATGCCGCTGCCCTGCCAATCGAGCATCTCGGAAGCGGCGCGCTGCAGCACCGCCTCCGGCATGGCAGCCGGACCGGCCGAAAAGTTGTAGGGGCGCTTGCCGGCCGGCGTCTGCTGCTGGGTCACGTTGCTTTACTTCTTGGCGGGAGCCTTGGCGGCGGGCGCCTTGGCGGGAGCTGCTGCGCCGTCGGTCGGAGCACCGAGGGCCTTGGCGACGTTGGTGTCGAGTGCGCGCATCTTGGGTTCGATGGTGGCGCGGGTTTCGGTCACCAGCTTTTCCGTCAGAGCGGTCTGCATCTTCGGGTTCAGTTCCTGGTACTTCTTGCTCAGGGGCGAGTTGATCCAGGCCAGCAGTTGCTTGAGTTCGTCTTCGCTGAAGTTCTGCTCGAGGATGGGGGTGAGTGCGCCCGGAGCAATTTGAATGGCCTTGTCGCGCACGAGCGGGTAGGACTCGTCGAAGTACTTCTTCAGTTCGGCGTCAGCGGCCTTGGCGGCGGATTCGCGCTTGGCTTCGGGCACCTGGGTCTGCAGGTACTGCGAGCCGGCTTGCGCGATGGGGGCGCTCGATTGCTCGATCAGGCCGCGTGCCAGCGATTCGATGCCGGGGCGCTGGATCTCGATGAACTGCTTGATCAGCGTGGCCTTGTCCTGGGCCATGGCGGCCATGGACGATCCGGCGAGAGCTGCGGTCAGGAGTGCGAGCTTGAGTTGTTTTTTCACTGAGGATTCTCCGTTGAAGATGTGGAAGTGTCGTCTGCGTCCGGCTCGCTTTCGCCGACCGCGTCGTTTTCGACGATGCGTTGAAGCCCGCTGAGTTTGGCGCCTTCGTCGAGCCCGATCAGCGTGACGCCTTGCGTCGCCCGACCCAGTTCGCGAATCTCGGCCACCCGGGTGCGCACGAGCACACCCTTGTCGGTGATGAGCATGATCTCATCGTCCGCATGAACGAGCGTGGCGGCAACGACCTTGCCGTTGCGCTCACTCTGTTGAATCGCGATCATGCCTTTGGTTCCGCGGCCATGACGCGTGTATTCGGTAATGCTTGTGCGTTTTCCGTAACCATTTTCGGTGGCCGTGAGCACGCTCTGCTGTTCATCCTCGGCCACCAGCATGGCGATCACGCCCTGGCCCGGCTCCAGCGACATGCCGCGCACGCCGCGGGCGTTGCGGCCCAGCGGGCGGACGTCTTCTTCGTCGAAGCGCACGGCCTTGCCGTTATCGCTGAAGAGCATCACGTCGTGCTTGCCGTCGGTGAGCGCCGCGCCGATGAGGTAGTCGCCTTCATCGAGGTTCACGGCAATGATGCCGCCCTTGCGCGGGTTGCTGAATTCGTCGAGCGCCGTCTTCTTGACCGTGCCCATCGAGGTTGCCATGAACACGTACTGGTCGGCCGGGAAGTTGCGCTTCTCGCCGGTGAGGGCGAGGGCGACGTTGATCTTCTCGCCTTCCTGCAGCGGGAACATGTTGACGATGGGGCGTCCGCGCGAGCCGCGCGAACCTGCCGGCACTTCCCACACCTTGAGCCAGTACAGGCGGCCGCGGTTCGAGAAGCACAGGATGTAGTCGTGCGTGTTGGCGATGAAGAGCTGGTCGATCCAGTCGTCTTCCTTCGTCGCCGTGGCTTGCTTGCCGCGGCCGCCGCGTTTTTGTGCGCGGTATTCGCCCAGCGGCTGGCTCTTGATGTAGCCGCTGTGCGAGAGCGTGACGACCATGTCGGTCGGTGTGATCAGGTCTTCGGTCGAGAGGTCGTACGCGCTGTGCTCGACCAGGCTGCGGCGGGCGCCGACCTTCGATTGGCCGAACTCCTGCTTGATCTCACCGAGCTCGTCGCCAATGATGATCGAGACGCGTTCGGGCTTGGCCAGGATGTCGAGCAGGTCGTCGATCTCGGCCATGACGTCCTTGTACTCGGCGACGATCTTGTCCTGCTCGAGGCCGGTCAGGCGCTGCAGGCGCATCTGCAGGATTTCTTGCGCTTGCGTTTCCGACAGGCGATACAGGCCGTCGCCGCCCATGCCGTACTCGCGCTCGAGGCCTTCGGGGCGGTAGTCGTCGGCGTTGATCACGCCGCCGTCGGCGCGCGAACGCGTGAGCATCTCGCGCACCAGCTTGCTGTCCCAGGCGCGGGTCATGAGCTCGGCCTTGGCGACCGGCGGGGTGGGCGACTCACGGATGATGCGGATGAACTCGTCGATGTTGGCCAGCGCCACCGCCAGGCCTTCGAGCACGTGGCCGCGTTCGCGGGCCTTGCGCAGCGTGAAGACGGTGCGGCGCGTGACCACTTCGCGGCGGTGCTGCAGAAAGACCTCGATCAGGTCCTTCAGGTTGCACAGCTTGGGCTGGCCGTCGACCAGCGCCACCATGTTGATGCCGAAGGTGTCCTGCAGCTGCGTCTGCTTGTAGAGGTTGTTCAGCACGACCTCGGGTACTTCGCCGCGCTTGAGCTCGATCACCAGGCGCATGCCCGACTTGTCGGACTCGTCCTGGATGTGGCTGATGCCCTCGATCTTCTTCTCGTGCACCAGCTCGGCCATGCGCTCCTGCAGCGTCTTCTTGTTGACCTGGTAAGGGAGCTCGTCAACGATGATCGCCTGGCGCTGGCCGCGATCGATGTCCTCGAAGTGGCACTTGGCGCGCATCACGACCTTGCCGCGGCCGGTGCGGTAGCCGTCCTTCACGCCATTGATGCCGTAGATGATGCCAGCGGTGGGGAAGTCGGGCGCCGGCACGATTTCCATCAGTTCGTCGATGGTGGCCTGCGGATTGCGCAGCAGATACAGGCACGCATCCACCACTTCATTCAGGTTGTGCGGCGGGATATTGGTGGCCATGCCGACCGCAATACCGCCGGAGCCATTGACCAGCAAATTCGGCAGCTGGCTGGGTAAAACTTTCGGTTCTTTTTCGGAGCCGTCGTAATTGTCCTGAAAGTCGACAGTTTCCTTGTCGATATCGGCCAGCATTTCGTGCGCAATTTTGGCCAGCCGGATTTCCGTATAACGCATTGCCGCTGCGTTGTCGCCGTCGACCGACCCGAAGTTGCCCTGGCCGTCGACCAGCATGTGGCGCATGGAGAAGTCCTGAGCCAGCCGGACGATGGTGTCGTAAACCGACTGGTCGCCGTGCGGGTGGTACTTACCGATCACGTCACCGACGATACGGGCCGACTTCTTGTACGGACGGTTCCAGTCGTTGTTGAGCTCGTGCATCGCGTACAGCACGCGCCGGTGCACCGGCTTGAGGCCGTCGCGGGCGTCGGGAAGCGCCCGGCCAACGATCACGCTCATGGCGTAATCGAGGTAGCTGCTGCGCATTTCCTCTTCGAGACTGATGGGCAGGGTTTCTTTGGCGAAGGAGGTCATGAGCTAGAGGCTGGCGGCAGGAAGGCGAAATTTTACGCTGTGAGGGGTGTCGCACCGCCGCAACACAAGGGCTCTATTCCGCCTCCGTCCTACGCTTCGGGGGCGTCCAGCGGCCTGTTTGCCAAAGACCCTATGGCACAATCGTCTCAACGTTTTGGGTGGTGGTCACTTAAAGCGTCCTTGATTCGCAGCGCGGCTGCGGCTTTTTCCCCAAGAGGAGAACCATGAAGAAACTGAATAAAGTGGCGATGATGTTTGCAGTCGCTGCGCTCGCCACTGCCGCCGGCGCGCAGACCCGTGTCACCGCTGCGAACGGCGGTCCTACGATCGACAACTGGCAAAACGGCACCGGCGAACTGGTCTGGAAGAACGGCACGAACGAACTGTGCTGGCGCGATGCCAACTGGACGCCCGCAACGGCTGCTGCCGGTTGCGACGGCGCTCTGGTTCCGGCTGGCCCCGCTGCTGTGGCGCCTACCGCTCCTGGCGTGGCTCCCGTGGCTCCCCCGGCTCAAGTCGCTGCTTCGAAGGTCACCTTCGCTGCTGACGCCTTCTTCGACTTCGACAAGTCGGTTCTGAAGCCCGAAGGTCGCGCCAAGCTGACCGACCTGGTCGAGAAGATCCGTGGCGTGAACCTCGAAGTCATCATCGCTGTGGGTCACACCGACTCCATCGGTACCGACGCTTACAACCAGCGTCTGTCGGTGCGTCGCGCCGAAGCCGTCAAGGCCTTCCTGGTCTCGAAGGGCATCGAACGCAACCGCGTCTACACCGAAGGCAAGGGCGAGAAGCAGCCAGTGGCTGACAACCGCACCAAGGAAGGCCGCGCCAAGAACCGTCGCGTGGAAATCGAAGTGGTTGGCACCCGCGCCAACTGATCGATCGATTCCATCGACGAATGAAAACCCCGCCTCGGCGGGGTTTTTTTATGCCCGCCGAATTTGCAGCCGAGCCTGACGCAGGCCCATTGCTTTCGAGTCGGGCTTTGCTCGCTTCATAATTGCCCTATGACAGAAAACGTGAATGCAGACCCGGCCGAACTGGCCAAGTTTTCGGAGCTTGCACACCGGTGGTGGGATTTGGAGAGCGAATTCCGCCCGCTGCACGAAATCAATCCATTGAGACTCGAATGGATTGACGGTATTGCGCCTATTTCGGGCCAACGTGTGGTCGATATCGGCTGTGGCGGCGGCATCCTGGCCGATTCGATGGCGCGCAAGGGCGCCGACGTGCTGGGCATCGACCTCGCGACCAAGGCGCTCAAGGTGGCCCAACTGCACGCCCTCGAAGCGGGGACGCGCGGCGTCAAGTACCGCGAAGTCAGTGCTGAGGCGCTGGCGGCCGAGCAGCCCGGCAGCTTCGATGTTGTCACCTGCATGGAAATGCTGGAGCACGTGCCCGACCCGGCGTCGGTGATCCAGGCCTGCGCCACCCTCGTGAAACCGGGCGGCTGGGTGTTCTTCTCGACCATCAACCGCAACCTGAAGGCCTTCATGCTGGCGATCGTGGGTGCCGAGTATGTCCTGGGCATGCTGCCGCGCGGCACGCACGAGTACCCCAAGCTGATCCGCCCCAGCGAGCTGGCCAGCTACTGCCGCGCTGCGAGCCTGGACCTGCGTCACACCCGGGGCATGGAACACAACCCGCTGACCCGGCGCTACTGGCTCAGCGCCGACACCAGCGTGAATTACCTGTTCGCGACCCAGAAGCCGGCGCTGCCGGAGGCGCAAGGATGATGAAGATCGGGAACGCGACCACGCAGGCCATCCTGTTCGACCTCGACGGCACGCTGATCGACAGCGCGCCCGACCTCGGTGCAGCCGCCGACCAGATGCGCACCGACCGCGGCCTGGAGCCTTACCCGCTGGAGCGCTACCGCCCGATGGCTGGCGCCGGCGCGCGCGGCATGCTCGGCATCGCATTCGGCATCACACCCGATGCGCCCGAGTTCGATGCGCTGCGCGAGGAGTTCTACGTCGCCTACGAGCGCCGCATGCTGCTCAACACCCTGGTGTTCGACGGCGTGGCGCCGCTGATCGAGGCGATCCGCGAGCGCGGCCTGCGCTGGGGCGTGGTCACCAACAAGTCGGCCCGCTTCACCGACCCGCTGACCGGCGCGATGCCGCTCTTCGCGAGCGCGGGTGCGATCGTGAGCGGCGATACCACGCCGTTCGCCAAGCCGCATCCCGAGCCGCTGTATGAGGCGGCGCGCCGCCTTGGCGTGGCATGCGAGGCCTGCATCTACGTGGGCGACGACGAGCGCGACATCATCGCGGGCCGCGCTGCGGGCATGGGAACCGTGGCCGCGACCTACGGCTACATGGGTTCGCAGGCCGATGCGGCGCTCTGGGAGGCCGATGCTTCAATCTCTTCACCCCTTGAGCTCTTGAAGTTACTCAATAGCGCCTAAAATGGGTCGCTTGGGGCTGCACTGGTTTCGACGTGGGTTCGGAGTCGCAGCGGGGCATGTCGAGCTGAATGCGCTCGTAAAACAGATTCAAACAAACTAACTGCAAACGACGAACGTTTCGCACTCGCTGCTTAATTGCCAGTGAGCTTTGCAACAGCAGGCCGATGGGCTGGGCAAGGGGGTGACAGAGCAATCTGAATCCTCCCGGCTGCAAAGATAATTACATGGGCTGGCTCCGATCCGGGTACCTTGGGTCGGGGCGAGAAAATAGGGTGCTGGCGTCCGGTTTAGCGTGTGACTGCGCGACTCCGGAAGCGAGACTTAAATCAGATCACTACACATGTAGAACTGCGCGATGAAGGCTTGCGGACGGGGGTTCAAATCCCCCCAGCTCCACCACACAACGACTTAGGGCGTTCACTGAAGTTCAGTGAACGCCCTTTTTCATTGGCCGGGCGACTGTTGCTTGTGCTTCGCCGCCTCACTCGGGATGGCGGCGTCTGGATGACGACCCCTGCGTTCCCGTCGATGGGGTTCACTCCACACGCTAGCTAGTCGATCGCGATCTTGTTCTTCTTCACGAGGTCTGCCCAGCGCCGCATGTCGGTGCTGATGTAGTCGGCGGTCTGCTTCGCGCTGTGGGCTTCGGGAAACATGCCGACGTTCTCGAAGCCCTTCATGACCTCCGGGTCCTTCAGGGCTTGTGCCACCGCTTCGTTGAGGCGATCGCTTCGCTCTGCCGGAAGGCCCGAGCGCGCAGCGAGGACGAACCACTGGCTGGCTTCGAAGTTGGCGATACCCGCTTCCCTGAGTGTCGGCACCTCGGGCAAGGAGGCGGAGCGGGTCGCCGTGGAGACCCCATACGCCTTGAGCTTGCCGGACTTGATGTGCGGCAGCACGGGCGTGATGCCCAGTACTGCCAGTGGGATCTGTCCACCGATCACGTCGGTCACCGCCTGGTTGCCGCCCTTGTAGGGCACATGCGTCATCGTCACGCCTGTCAGTGCCTGGATGAGTTCTCCGGTCAGGTGCTGGCCGGTGCCGTTGCCGGAGGAGCCGTAGCTGTACTTGTCCGGGTGGGCGGATGCGTCTGCGAGCAAGGCCGTGAGGTCCTTGGGCGCATCGGGCCGTGCCGGCCCCACGAGGACGGTGGAGCCTCTGGCGAGCATGGCGATGGCGCTCATCTCCTTGCCGATCTGCGGCATCGGGATGCTCGTGAGCACCGGGCCGGGAACCGTCACCAGGGTGTAGCCGTCGGCGGGCTGGGTTGCCACATACCGCAGCGCGAGCGAGCCCGTGGCGCCGGGCTTGTTGTCGACCACGATGGGCTGGCCGAGCGTCGCCTCCAGCTTGCGGGCGACAAGGCGCGTGACGACATCGACGCTGCCCCCGGGTGGGTAGCCCACGACCCAGGTGATCGCTCGCGAGGGGTACTTCTCTTGCGCGAGCGTCGCAGAAGACGCCAGCGCCGTGAGTGCGCAGAAGATCAGAAAGAGGCCTCGGCGGCCGCCTGGATGCTGGGACATGGGGTGAGCCTTCTGGGACGGTGGGGAGATGCGCGAGCGCGTCAGGGATTCCGCGGCCTCAGTCCGGCGCGCCCGGCGCCGTGTGAGGATGTGCTGCCGCACTCTGATGGAAGGCGCGGACCATCCGCTGGATCGGCCCCAGGACCCACGTGTTGTAGACGAGCACATCCGACTCCTCCTTGGGGTCGCGCGTGGTGTTGAAGAGATAGGGCGACTCGAGCTTGCCCTTGCCTTCGTTCACCTCGGGCTCCCAGTAGAAATGCAGCTTCCAGTCGCGCCACTTCACTGCGCGCAGCTCGTTCTTGATATGGAAGAGAAAGCCCTCGCGCAAGGACTTCTGTTCGCCGAGGAAAAAGGGCATTTGGTCCATGCCGTCGATCGGCCTGTCCTCGGGAATGCGGGCGCCACCCGCGCGTGCCAGCGTGGAGAAGAGGTCGGTGACGTGCACGATCTCGTTGCTCACCCGACCTGCAGCGATCTTGCCTGGCCAGCGCACGATGCACGGCACGCGCAGGCTGCCTTCCATGGCCGTGTGATAGGTGCCGCGCCAGGGACCGGCCGTGCCGCGGTACGGAGCGCGGAACTCGGGGCCGTTGTCGCTCGCGAAGATGAAGAGGGTGTCTTCTGCGATGCCGAGGCGCTCGATCTCGTCGATGACCTGTCCCACGCGGTGGTCCATCTCGATCATGGAATCGGCGAAATCGCCATGGCCGGTGCGGCCCGCGAAATCGCGGTGAGGCAGGGTGGGAAAGTGCAGGTGCGTGAGCGGCAGGTAGAGGAAGAACGGCTTCTGTGCCGCGTGGTTGCGCTGGATGAATTCCAAGGACCGGTTCGTCAGCGTCTCGTCGATGCGCCGGCGCGAATCCAGGTTGTATTCCTCCACGTTTTCCGAGGGCGCGCCGGCACGGCCCTGCATGATGTACGGGATGTCCGCCACGCTTGGGTCGTAGCCGACGCTGGTCGTGAACTGGCTCTCGTCCGTGGTGCGCGGGATGCCGTACCACTCGTCGAATCCCCGGTCGCTCGGGAAACGGCCTTGAACATCGCCCAGGTGCCATTTGCCGTAGTGCGCCGTCGCATAACCCTGTGCCGAGAGCAATTGCGCCAGGGTGATCTCGCGGCGTGCCAAGCCCTGGGGCAGGCCGGGCGGCACCGACTGCAGGCAGCCCGTGCGGATCGGGTGCCGCCCGCTCATCAGCGCGGAGCGCGTCGGCACGCAATCGCTCTCGACATTGAAGTTCTGCAGCAGAAGGCCTTGGCTGGCGAGCGCGTCGATGCGTGGCGTGGGCGCGCCCCGCAGCGCTCCGCCGCCGTAGCAGCCGAGCTCGCCCCAGCCGAGGTTGTCGGCCAGGATGAGAACGATGTTGGGTGGGTTCATGGAGGGACTCATTGCGACTGCAGTCTAGGAACGGCTAGGATTCGGGTGTTTCCATTTGGGAAGTTTTCGTTAACTTTTATTCATGTCCTTCTCGGCACGTGACCTCGACTACTTCCTGGAAGTGGCGCGCCATGGGCAGCTGGCCCGCGCGGCAACCAGCCTGACGGTGACGGCCGCGGCGCTTTCCAAGGCGATCCGCAGGCTGGAGGACGAGATGGGGCTCGGTCTCTTCGAGCGCTCGGGCCACGGCATGACGCTCACGCCCTTCGGCGTCGCGTTCCGCGAACGTGCGCAACGCATGAAGTCCGAGCACGACGAGGCGCTTCGCCATGCGGGCGACGTCCGCGCAGGACGTGCCGGGCTCATCCGCGTGGGCGCGACGCTGGCGGTTCTGGATGCCGTGCTCTCACCGGCGCTTGCGGCGCTGCAGCCCCGTCGCCCGGGCATGCACGTGCGCCTGGAGGTGGCGTCCTCGGACGAGTTGATCGACTGGACGCGCCAGGGCCTGCTCGATGTCGCCGTGATTCCGACCTACGAGTCCATGCCGCACGGCCTGGTGCATGAGGATCTGCTGACCGATGCGCTCGTCGCCGTGGCGCGCGTGGGGCATCCGGTCTTCGCGCGTCGCCGTCTCACGATGGGCGATCTGTCGAAATTTTCCTGGGTGCTGCCGTCCGTTCATTCGGCTGCACGCGCGAAGCTGGACGAGGTATTTCGCTCTGCGGGTGCGACGCCGCCGCAAGGCGCGATCGAGGTGCACTTCAATGCGTCCTGGTCGCTGCCGGTGCTTGCCGCGACCGATCTGATCGGCATCGTTCCGGTCTCCGTGCTCGCACTGCCCCATGCGCGTGGCGTCAAGGTGATTCCCGTCGAGGCGCTGTCGATCCCGAGGCGCATCTCGCTTTTTTCGCGTCCGAGTACTTATCGCTCCCCGCTCCTCGAGGAGTTCGTGCAGGCGCTCAAGGCACTGGCGCCGGCGCGCGCTGGCACGGCGAAGCAACGCGGCGCGCAAGGACCGGCTGGCCCTCGCTGAGGCCGTCGTCCACCTGGCGCGACTACGTTGCCTGGCGCGGCCAGAGCCGCACCGCCAGCGCGGCGGCGGCCGTGGCGGTCGCCAGCACCGTCACGCCGGCCCAGCCCCACGCGGCGAGCATCAGCGCGCCCAGCGCCGAGCCGGCCGCCATGCCGATGAACATGCTGGTGAACAGCACGGCGTTGAGCCGGCTGCGCGCACCGGGCTCGATGCCGTAGACGATCGTCTGGTGGGCGATCAGCGCCGCCTGCATGCCCAGGTCGAAGCCGACCGCTGCGAGCGCCAGCAACCACAGCTGCGCATGCGGTGTCATCAGCGGTGCCAGCCCCATGGCCGCGAACGACACCAGCGCCAGCCCCGTGCCCAGGCGCGTCACCAGCTCCGGTCCGCGCCGGTCGGCCAGCCGCCCGGCCAGCGGCGCCGCCAGCGCGCCCGCCGCGCCGGCCAGGCCGAAGGCGCCTGCCGCCGCGCTGCCCAGGTGGAAGGGCGCGCCGTGCAGCATCACCGCCAGCGTCGACCAGAAGGCGCTGAATCCCACGGCCAGCAGTGCCTGGGCCAGCGCCGCGCGGCGCAGCGTGCCGTGGCGCGACCACAGCGTGCCCAGCGAGCCGAGCAGGGCGCCGTAGGCCAGGTGCGTCGTCGGCCGAAAGCGCGGCAGCCCGCGCCAGGCCGCGGCGCCGATGAGCGCGATGCTGGCCGCGGCCGCGATGAACATCGCGCGCCAGCCGAAGTGCTCGGCCACGAAGCCGCTCACCACGCGCGACAGCAGGATGCCCAGCAGCAGCCCCGTCATCACCGTGCCGACCGTCTTGCCGCGCGTGGCGTCGGGCGCCAGCGTGGCGGCGGCGGGCACGAGGTCCTGCGCCATCGTGGCCGCCAGCCCGATCGCGAGGCTGGCCGCGAGCAGCACGCCGATCGACGGTGCGGCGCCGGCCACCAGCAGCGCGGCGCACAGCGCCGCCGCCTTGATCAGCACGATGCGGCGCCGGTCGAAGCGGTCGCCCAGCGGCGCCAGCAGCAGGATGCCCAGCGCATAGCCCAGCAGCGTGAGCGTGGGAATGAAGCCCACCGCACGGGTGGAGGCGCCGATGTCGGCGCCCAGCACCCCGAGCATCGGCTGCACGTAGTAGAGCGACGCCACCGACAGGCCGGCGCCGGCGGCCAGCAGCAGGATCAGCGAGGCGGGCAGGTCGTGGCCCGGCGCGGCGGCCGGCACATGCGTAGTTTGAATGGAAGACATGGTGTTAACCCTCGATTATCGAAGCAAGGGTTGGAATGTGCCCGTTGGAGTCTTGGCTTGGTAGTCCCGTGGATCGCACAATGCCCATACGCCAAACGCATGAACAAGGCCATGTCAACTTCACCTGCCGTCGACCGCATCGAGCTGATGCAGACCTTTCTTCACATCGTCGAGGCCGGCAGCCTGTCGGCCGCCGCGCTGCAGATGGGCGCCACCCAGCCCACCGTGAGCCGTCGCCTGCAGGCGCTGGAGCGCTCGCTGGGCGTGCGGCTGCTGCGCCGCTCCACGCACGCCATGAAGCTCACGGAAGACGGCGAGCGTTGCTACGAGCGGGCCCGGGAGCTGATCGCCGACTGGCACGCCTTCGAAGCCGACCTGCGCGGCGTCGGCGACGAGCCCGAGGGCACGCTGCGCGTGGTCGCGCCGCATGCGCTGGGCCAGCTGTTGCTGGTCGGTCCGCTGGCCGAGTACTTGCGCGCCTATCCGCGCGTGTCCGTCGAATGGCTGCTGAACGACCGTCGGCCCGACTTCATCGCCGAAGGCGTCGACTGCGCGATCCAGGTCGGCGAGATGACCGACGCGATGGCCGTGGCGGTCAAGGTCTCGGAGGTCCCGCGCGTGGTGGTCGCCGCGCCCTCGCTGCTGGAGGGCCGCTCACCGCCCGCGCACGCGGCGGAACTGGCCGAGCTGCCGTGGCTTGCGCTGCGCACCTTCTATCGCAACGAGGTGCTGCTCACGCACCGGCCGACCGGCGAGATCGCGCGCGTGCCGATCCGTCCGCGCATGAGCACCGACAGCCTCTATGCGCTGCAAAGCGCGGCGCGCATGGGCCTGGGTGCCTGCCTGGGTTCGGCCTGGCTGCTGAACGAGGACATCGCCGCCGGACGGCTGGTGCAGCTGGTGCCGCAATGGCATGTGGCGCCGCTGCCGGTCTACCTGACCTACCCGCACACGCGCTTCCAGCCGGCGCGCCTGCGCCGCTTCATCGAGATGATGCGGCTTGCGTTGGCCGACCCGACGGGCCGGGTCTGGGAGGCGCGCGTGGCCTGAGCGAGGCCGGGTCGCGCGACGGCGGACAGTAGGGTGCGGGCATTTCTTGGGCGATGAAAGGTGACAGCGGTCGGCATCGAGGCATTTCCCTGAGCTACTTTTTTCTTCCCCTTGCCTCTACCAGCGCCGAACCGCTGTCGAAACGCAGTGTGCGCAACGCAGGTGAAGTCAGAGTGAAGTCTGTGCAGGCCTTGCGTGAACGGATCAGAGGCCGTCCAGTTCGCCCTTGACGTGCGTGCGCGTGTCGCCGCCGACCCAGACCTGGCCGGCGTCGTCGCGGGTCAGGTGGATGCGGCCCTGCCGGCCAAGGCGGGTCCCCTGTGCAGCGACATAGTCGTCCTGTGCCACGCCCGTGGCGAAGAGCCACTGCGCGAGCGAGGCATTGAGGCTGCCCGTGACGGGGTCTTCGACGATGGCGCCCAGATGGTCGGTGAAGAAGGCGCGCACTTCGAAGGCCGCATCGCCGCCCGCGGCATGAGGGCCGACCACGCCGACGTCGATGCGGGTGGGCCAGCGCCGGGCCGGCTCCAGGGACAGCACCTTGTCGGCCGACGCCAGCCGGATTCCCAGCCAGCCAGGGCCGTTGTCGATCCAGGCGGCGTCCTGGATGTCGTCGGCTTCGATGCCCAGCAGCCGTCGTGCATCGTCGAGTTCGATCGGGGTAGGCGCGCCCGAGCGGATCAGCGGCGGCGCGGCGAACGCAAGCCGTCCCTGGTCGCGCCGGATCTGGACCAGCCCCGCGCCGCACTCCTGCGTGATCACCGTGGCTTGTTGTCTGGGCGCGCCCGGGCCCGAGAGCCAGGCGTGGCAACTGCCGAGCGTGGGGTGCCCTGCGAAAGGCATTTCCCGGTCCAGCGTGAAGATCCTCACGCGGTAGTCCGCCTCCGGGTGCGTGGGTGCGAAGACAAACGCGGTTTCCGAGAGGTTGAACCAGCGCGTCAGCTGCTGCATGTCGTGCGTGGCGAGGGCGTCGGCGCCGGTGACGACCGCCAGCGGATTGCCCGAGAGCGGGCCGGCGCCGAAGACGTCGACCATGTGGACGGTGATGCTCATGCGTTCGGTCTTTCGCAGGGATTCATTGGATTCAGTTCTGCGAGGCCAGCAGCTTGAGCCCCGCGGCCGCGAACACTGCCGAGAGCACGCCTTCGATCCAGCGTCGCAGCCTCGCATACAGCGCAATCATCGACGCGGTGGAAAAGACGATCGCGTAGCCGCCGAACACCAGGATGCCGAGGCACACGCAACCGCCCACGATCGCCGGCAACCCACCGGCGGGCGTGTCCTGGCGCACGCCGAGCGAGATGATCGCGATCCACGACATGATCGCCTTCGGGTTGCCGATGTGCATGAGCACGCCCTGGCGGTAGAGGGTGCGGTAGCGCAATGCGCCGCGTTCCGCGCTGTTCTTCACCGCGTCGGTGCCGGGTCGCATGGCGGACCGGCCCGCGCGAAAAGCCAGGTACAGCAGGTAGAGGCCGCCGGCGATCTTGAGCACGACGAGTGCCTGCGCATACGCGGTCAGGACCGCGGAAACGCCGGTCGCCGCCAGGATCGCCCAGAAGAGCGAGCCCGTGACAACGCCGGCCGCAAGCGCGAGCGCAGGGCGGCGGCCGTCACGCATCGCGGTGCCCATGATGGCCATGTTGCTCGGCCCCGGACTGGCGGTGGCGATGAGGTACGTCCCGTAGACGAGTGCGATCTGGCTGACGGCCATGCGGGTGCTCCAAAACCAAGGGTGTCTTCGGCGGCCTGCCTTTCGGCGGCCGAGGAGTGAAAGTTACACTATTGGAATATTCAAAAAGTGTCACGTGACACTTTTATTTGCGAGGCCGCGCACATGCTCCTTCGATCCTCCTGGACGCCCCGTCTGGCAAGCAACGGCACGAATGCCACCGAGCGCGTGGTGTCGGCCCTGGCCGACGACATCGTCGAGGGGCGGCTCGCGGGCGGCGATCGGCTGCCTGCGCATCGGGACCTGGCGAAGACGCTGCAGATCGGCCTGGGCACCGTGACGAAGGCCTATGCGCTCCTGGAGCGCAGGGGCCTCACGCGCAGCGTCAAGGGCCGGGGCACCTTCGTGGCGATCCACCAGGCGCACGGCGACCGGCAGATCGATCTGTCGTCGAATGCGCCGCCGGCCGCGCTCGGTGCGCGCGTGCTGGCGCGCACGCTGACGGGCATCGCGCGCAAGATCGACGCGGATCACTTCAACCTGTACGCACCGCCCGGCGGGCACCTGGAACATCGCCGCGTTCTCGCCCGCTGGCTCGAAACGATCGGCCTGGCCGTCGACCCGTCACAGCTGGTGCTGACCAGTAGCGCACGCCAGGCGCTGTCGCTGGCCTTCGACCTGGTGTGCGGGCGGCAAGGCGTGCTGCTCACCGAACGGATCACCTACCCCGGCGCCCTCGCGCTGGCCCGGCGCAAGGGGTATCGCATCCAGGGCGTCGAGATGGACGCGGAAGGGATGGTGCCGCAGGCGCTCGCACAGGCGCTCGACGGTGCGGCGTCCGCCGGTGGCACGGCGGTCTACCTCACCCCGACGCTGCACAACCCGACGACGGCCACGATGAGCGCGAAGCGACGGCGGGCCATCGTGGCGGTGTGCCGCCGCGCGGGCGCTTGGATCATCGAGGACGGCGTGTATGCGGCGGCCTCCGACGGCTTGCCCCAGCTGGCCACATTGGCGCCCGACATCGTGTTGCATGTGAACGGGCTCTCCAAGTCGCTCGGCCCGGGATTGCAGGTCGGCGTGCTGGCACTGCCGCCCGAGCTGTGCGGCCCGGCGCAGGCGCTGCTGCAGGACGTGCCCATGGCGCCGTCGGCGTTCTCCTGCGCGGTGGTCGACGAATGGCTGGCCACCGGCGTGGTCGCCTCGGTCCAGCGCGATCTGCGCCACGAGGCCCGGCGCCGTTCCCGGCTGGCCGTCTCGCTGCTCGCTGCCAGCGAACTGGTCTGGCATCCCGATGCCTACAACGTCTGGCTGCCGATGCGGCGCGATGCCGCCGAGGGCGTCGTGGCCGCGGCGGCGCAAGCCGGCGTGAAGCTCACCCCGCCGCAGACCTTGATGGCGAACCCGAAGGACAAGGCGAGCGGCCTGCGGATCTGCCTGGGCGGCCCCGGCTTCGACGAGCTGACCGGGGCCCTGGCCCTCCTGGCCACCTTGCTGAAGCGAAGCGCCTGACGCGGCGCGAACCTCAGACCACCGGTGCCGGGGCGCCGTCGGTGGGCACGCTGGCGTGCCGGTCGTCGGGCGGCGCGGTCACGATCGAGTCGAGGGCGGGCTCGGCCTTGCGAAGGCGTGCGAGATCGGGCCGCGGCCGGCGCAGCCGCGGGTCGGGCGCGAAGGCCTGCTCCATCGCCTGCGCGGCCGACAGCAGCGCGAGGTCGCCGCGAAAACGCCCCACCACCTGCAGGCCGAAGGGCATGCCGCGCTCGTCGGTGCCGCACGGCAGGCTGATCGCAGGGTGGGTGGTCAGCGTCACGACGTAGGTCAGTGCGAGCCAGCGGTAGTAGTTCTCCTGTTGGCGGCCGTCGATCTGCAGCGCGTGCGACTGCGTCCAGGCAAAGGGCGACACCGGTGTCGTGGGCGAGAGCACCAGGTCGTAGTTCTCGAACACCTTCTGGAAGCGCTGGAGGATGCGCGTCTGTTCCGTCTGCGCCCAGGCCGCGTCCGGCAGGCTCATGCGCGCGCCCATCTCGTAGTTGCTGCGCGGGTTCGGGCCCAGGCTCTCGGGGGCGCGTTCGTAGGCTTCGCGCATGCCGGCGACGAAGGCCTCCGCACGCAGCACGTCGAAGCAACGGTGCACCTCGCCCAGGTCGAAGCGCACCTCGTCGCAACTCGCAAAGAGCCCGCGCATGGCGGCCATGCGGTCGTGCATCGTCCGGCGGATCGACGGGTCGACATCGCACAGGCCGAAGTCGGTGGTCCAGGCCACGCGCAGGCGCGACAGGTCCAGCGGTGCCGGCCGCGCGAAGGCCGCCGCATCCAGCGGATAGCTCAAGGGATCGCCCGGATGCGGGCCCGCCGTGGCTGCGAGCTGGAGGCAGGCGTCGGCCACATCGCGGCCCATCGGACCGACCACCGAGATCGGCGACCAGCCCAGGCTCTTGCGCACGCTGGGCACGATGCCCGGCGACGGCCGCAGGCCCACCACGCCGCACTTGGCGGCCGGGATGCGCAGCGACCCGCCGGTGTCGGAGCCGGTGCACACCGGCAGCATGTCCAGCGCCAGCGCCGCGGCCGAACCGCCCGACGAGCCGCCGGCGTTGAGGTTGGGGTCGAAGGGATTGCCCGTGGCCCCCCAGACCGGATTGCGGCTGTTGGCGCCGGCGCCCATCTCGGGCACGTTGGTCTTGCCCACCACGATCGCGCCGGCGGCGCGCAGGCGGCGCACCAGCTCGATGTCGTTCGACGGCACATGGTTGCGCAAGGCGGGCGTACCCATGGTGGACAGCAGTCCCGCCGTCGGCTCGAGGTCCTTCACGCCCAGCGGCAGGCCGTGCAGCAGGCCCAGCGGCTCGCCGTTCTTCACGGCCCGCTCCGCGGCGCGGGCCTCGGCACGGGCGCGCTCGTAGCAGGTGGCGGTCACGGCGTTGACGAAGGGGTTGAGCTGTTCGATGCGCGCGATGCAGGCTTCGAGAAGTTCGACCGGCGAGAGGGCGCGCGTGCCGATCAGCCGTCGCAGTTCCACGGCGGAGAGTTCGACGAGCTCGGAGGAAGAAGAAGTTTGGGTCATGGCTTTCGGAATGTGCCGCACTCAGTCGGCCTGGATGTTGGCGCGCCGGGCGACGGCGCGCATGAGCGGCAGTTCGCGTTCGATCTGCGCGAGCGAGGCGGCGGCGCCGGCGAAGGCCGGCTCCGCGCCCTGGGCCTGCAGGGCCGCCTGGGCCTGGGGCGTGGCGACGATCTTGGCGAGCGTCTTCTCCAGCCGCTCGCGCACCGGCGCGGGAGTGCCCTTCGGCGCCACGACCATGATCCAGGTGTCGGCATCGACCTCGGGGTAGCCCGCCTCGGCGAAGGTCGGGACCTGCGGCAACTGCGAGGAGCGCTGCCGGGTGGTCACGGCGATCGCCTTGACCTTGCCGCCCTTGAGCTGCGGAATGGCGGCGGTGACGGTGTCCACCGAGAACGGCACCTGGCCGCCGATCAGGTCCGTCATGGCCGGTGCGCTGCCCCGGTAGGGCACGTGCATGATCTTCGCGCCCACCGCCTGCAGGATGATCTCGCCGGTGAAGTGCGAGGACGTGCCCGTGCCGAAAGAGGCGTACGAGTACTTGTCGGGCGCCGCGCGCACCGCGCTGGCGAACTCCTTGACGTTGCCGATGGGCACGTTCTTGTTGGCCAGCAGGATCAGCGGAATGCGCGCGACGATCGCGACCGGCTCGAAGCTGCCCAGGGCGTCGTAGGGCAGGTTCGGGCGGATCGCCGGGTTCATCGTGAGGGTCGAGCCCGAGCCGAGCAGCAGCGTGTAGCCGTCGGGCGATGCCTTGGCCACGAACGCGGCGCCGACCGCCGTGCCGGCACCGGGGCGGTTGTCGATGAGCACCGGCTGCCCCAACTCCTCCGACAGGCGCTGGCCGACCAGGCGTCCCACCGTGTCCGCGCTGCCGCCGGGCGGGTACGGCACCACCAGCGTGACGGGGCGCGTCGGGTAGGCCGACTGCGCCATTGCGGGCAGGGCCGTGCCGAGGCAGGCGGCCAGGCCCGCGAGGACGGCACAGCACCAGCGCCGCTGCGGCGCTTGCGAACGGGGAGCGTTCATTGACAGGGTCCTTCCGTAGAGCGAAGAGAAGAGGGGGAGGGGAAATGCTGGGGCACGCCCTGCGGTGTAGCAAGCACAATGATTGGAAGGTTGCGTTGCTGCTGGCGCAACGCAGACCACGTCGATGAAATCTCCCACTTCCAAGCCTTCAGCCTCCGCCCGCACCGGGGCGCGCACCGAACGCCCGATCAACCAGCGCGTGCTCCAGGAGGAGTCGATGCGCTACTTCCTGGAGGTGGCGCGCGTCGGCTCGGTCACCGAGGCGGCCGTGCGGCTGAACGTGGCGCCGTCGGCCGTGAGCCGCCAGATCGGCCGCATCGAACGCGAACTCGACACCCTCCTGTTCGAGCGCCGCGCCCGCGGCATGGCGCTCAACTCAGCCGGCGAGTTGCTGGCGGCGCACGCGCGCCGGGCCTGGCTCGACATCGAGCGCGTGACCGACGACATCCTCGCGCTGCGCGGCCTGCGCAAGGGCGAGGTGCGCGTGGCCGCGACCGAGGGCTTCGCCTACGAGTTCCTGCCGGCCCTGGTGGCTGCGTTCCAGGCGCGCTGTCCCGGCATCCGCTTCTCGCTCGACATGTGCGTGCAGCGCGAGGTGGCGCGCCGCGTGCGCGAAGGCCTGGTCGACCTCGGCGTGACGGTGAGCCTGGGCTCGGAGCACGGCCTGGACGTCGAGATCCGGCACCGCTCGCCCGTGTGCGCCGTGATGGCGCCTTCGCATCCGCTGGCCGAGCGGCGGCAGGTGTCGCTGGCGCAGGTGGTGCACTACCCGCTTGCGCTGCCGGCACCCACGTCGACGCTGCGCCAGCTGCTCAACATCAGCTGCGCCCGCCAGCGCCTGCCGCTCGAGGCGGCACTGACCAGCGATCACCTCTACCCGCTGGTGCACTACGCGGCGCATGGCCAGGCCGTGACCTTCTGCGGCGAGCTCGCGCTGCGCCAGCAGCTCGAGAACGGCACGATCGTGGCGCGTGCCTTGCGCGACCGCGAGATGAACGAGCGGCATTTCGAGGTGCAGAGCATGGCCGGTCGGCGCCTGCCCGATGCGGCGCGCGCTTTCGTCGAGCACCTGCGCGAAGTGCTCAGCGCCTGATGCGCGGCGCGCCGCCGAAGCTCAGTCGGCCGTGATGTTGTTCGCCTTCACGACGGCGCCCCACATCTTGTACTGGTCGCGGGTCATCGCGCCGAGCTGCTCGGGCGAGCCGCCACCGGGCTCGTCCCCGCGATCGACGATGCTCTTGACGACGGTCGGCTCCTTCAGTGCCGCGTTCATCGCGCTGTTGGCCTTCTTCACGACCTCGGGACTCAACCCGGGCGGCCCGTACAGGCCGATGAAGGAGATGATGCTGAAGTCCTTGATGCCGCTTTCCGCGGCGGTGGGCACATTCGGCAGCATCGGCGAACGCTTGTCGCCGGTCACCAGCAGAGGCCGCAGCTGACCCGACTTCACGAACGGCGCGACGACGGAGGTGGCGTCGAACATGGCGTCGAGGCGGCCGGCCATCAGGTCGACCATCGCCGGACTGCTGCCCTTGTAGGGCACATGGTTCATCGCCGGGTTGCCCAGGCGCTCGCGCAGCAGTTCCATGGTGACGTGGATCAGCGAGCCTGCGCCCCCCGTTCCGTAGTCGATGCCCTTGCCGCTCTTGGCGCGCGACTTCACCTCTTCGGCGAACTGCGCGTAGGTCTTGATCGGCGACGTGGCGGGCACCACCAGGACCAGCGGCGACTGCAGCATGATGCCGATGGGGGTCATCTTTTGCGGATCGACGATGCCGAGCTTGGTGTACACGTGCGGCATGATCGTCATCGAGCCGTTGCCCACCAGCAGCTTGTGGCCGTCCGGCGGCGCCTTCATGAGTTCGACGGACGCGATGTTGCCGTTCACGCCGGCCTTGTTGTCGATGACCACGGGCTGGCCGAGCGCGCCCTGCATGCCGTTCGTCAGCACGCGGCCGGCGAAGTCGGTCTGCCCGCCGGGCGGGAAGCCGATCAGCAGCGTGATCGATTTGCTGGGCCAGGCCGTCTGCGCCCACGCGGGGCTTGCCCCGAAGGCGCCCAGGCCGAGTGCCGCGGCACCCAGGCAAAGAAGCAGGCGGCGCGGCGCTGCACGAAGGGGCCGGGTGGCTTGGATCATGGAGTCCTCCGATGGGTCGTCTGTGGCACATCGCAGCGCGCCCGCCCGTGGATCGACGCACGGGCCGGGGCGCTGCCCCGCAGGTTCAGTTCGCAGCGAAGCAGTACATCAGGCCGGCACTGCCGCTTTGCTTGAGCTGGTCGATGCTGCAGCCCCGCGTGCCGTGCGACGCGTTCCACGAGGCGTTGGCGACCGGGTCGGGGTTGGTGCCCTTCTTGTCGTGGTGGCCGACGATGGCCGAGCCGTCGACGCTGCGCGTCCAGTTGCCGCAGGTGGTGTCCTTGCCGGCGGCGGCCGGTGCGAGCGTGCCGTCGGGGCGCGAGCCGGTGAGGATGTCGTGCTGGTTGACCGGGTCGCCGAAGCCGGAGACCACCTCGCCCTTTTCGGTCAGCGAGGTGTCCTTGCCGAGCTTGGCGTTCGCGCTGTGCAGGTCGGCCACGCTGGTGGCCACGACCACGCCCTTGGCGTTGCGCCACGGCCCGGTGCCGATGCGGTCGCGTGCGTTGACGGCGGGCTGGCCGCCCGCTTCGGCGGCGCTCAGGTAGGCACGCCAGGTCTTGCCGCCCGCACCGGCGCTCGCGGCCAGCGCCTGGCACTGGCGGTCCGCGCCGGCCAGGCCGCCGAGGTCGCCGCCCTTGCCGGGATTGGCACTCGTGATGAAGAAGCTCATCGGGTTGGCGTCCTTGCCCGAAGACATGGCGCCGCATGCAGCGAGGAGCGCGACCGCCGAGGCCGCGGCACCCCATGACAGAACGGAACGATGGCGCATGCGAGGTCTCCTTGGAGTGGTTGGGAGTTGGCGAGGCTACCCGCTTCGCACACGCCGCGTTCCCCTCGACAACCCGCAGACACGCTGGCCGTCGGCGAGGCGTTCGAGGGGGCGCGGCGCGTGCTCAGGGAGCCAGCGCCGCGGAGCCCGCGATCGCGTTCGCCTCGGCCGCGCAGTCGGCCGCGGGCGGGGCGCTGTCGGGTCGGCTGCGCGCCTGCGCGATCTCGTTCTTCGCCGCGTTCATCTGCGCCGTGAAGACCGGGTTGGCATGCAGCCGGCTCACGGTGGCTGCGCCGATCAGGCGTCCCGCCTCGATGTCGCTGCGCCAGTGCACGCCGCAGATGCCGCGGCTTTGCGCGAAGGCACGGCCCCGCTGCAGCAGCGCGTCCGCGCGCTCCGGAGCGATCTCCGTCAGCACCAGCGCCCAGGCCCATCCCAGTGCCGAGTGCCCGGAAGGGTAGGAGCCGTCCTTGGCCAGGTGCGCCTCTTCCTTCGGTGTGCAGCTCGCGGCCTTCAGCGCCACGAAGGGCCGCGTGCGCTGGTACTTCTCCTTGGCCTTGTACGTGGCGCCGCCGGCATCGGCGAGCGTGCGACGCAGCAGCATGTTCAGGTGTGGCGTCTGCTGCTCGGAGATGCGCACGCCCAGCGCGCACGAGAAGGTGGCCGCCGCCTCAGGAAAACGCAGGTTGGCATCGCGCACCGCGAGCGCGCCGCGCGGCGTGCCTTGCAGCGCTGTGAGACTGCGAAAGGTGGCGACGTCGGCGGCCAGCGCGGCCGAGCCCGCCTCGGGCGGCGGTGGCAGCAGCGCGAGGCTGTCGGGCATGTCGGCCTGCGCCAGGTAGCCCTTGAGGTAGCCGGAGCCGGGGCGCGTCTCTCCGACATCGGCGGGCGAGGTGGTCGGCGCAGGCGTTGTGGTGCATCCGCCCACGAGCAGGGCCGCCATGAGCAGCGGCGGGAGGTGTTTTGGAACCATCGGTGTGTCTCCTCGCGCCCGCTCAGAACGCGTGGCGGATGCCGAAGTCGTAGCCCATCGACGAGCGCGGCGCCCAGCCCGAGGCCTGCGCGGAGCCGCCCGTGAGGTAGGCGGCCGAGCCGCCGGTGATGGCGCCCATCACGCCGGGGTTGTTCCAGCCGTCCTTGATGCGGATGCGCGACACCGAGGCATACAGCGCGGTGCGCTTCGAGAGGTTGTGCACGTAACCCAGCGAGATCTGGTTGGCCGTGGTGTCGCGGTTGCCGTTCAGGCCCCACAGCAGGCTGTTCAGATCGGTCGCGGCCGGTGCGCCGTTCTTGTACTTCACCGAGGCGTACGACGCGCGGATCAGGCCCGGGCCCACGGGCACGGTCACGCCCAGCAGGTAGCCGTTGTACTTGTCCTTGCGCGTCGTGGTGTTCATGAAGGGGAGCGCCAGGCCCGGCACGTTCTGCAATGCGCCGGTCTCGTTCTTGTCCTGCACGCGCGACACTTCCGCGAACAGCTTGGCAGGGCCGAAGTTGTACGACGCGCCCAGGTTCAGCGCGTTGATCTTGCGGTCCTGCGTGGCGGTCGCGATGCCGAGCGCGTTGAGCGTGGTGCTGTCGGCGGCCGTGCTCTGGCTGTAGGCGATGGCCATGTCGAGCGGGCCGCTGGCGTAGCCCACGCGGCCACCGACATAACGGCCCTTGGCCGACGGCGTGCCGGGCTGGTCGCTGCGCTTCGTGTTTTCGTGCAGCGTGTACTGCACCTGGCCGTAGACGCCACCGAGGTCCGGCGGCAGGAAGTAGCTGATCGAGTTGCCGGTGCGGATGTAGTTGTCGGTCGAGGCCACCACGGAGCCGGGGCCGGCGATGGCGGCGATGCGGCTGTTGATGTTGGCGATGAGGTTGGTGCCGACGCCGTTGGTGCCGAAGGGATCGAAGACGGTGTCGTTCCAGAAGGTCGCGGCGTAGTCGCGGCCCAGGCGCAGCTCGCCAAAGGGGCTCGACAGGCTCAGGGTCGAGCGGCGGTTGAAGTTGGTGATGCCCTTGGCGCCGTCGTCGTTCGTGATGCCCGACTCGAGCCAGAAGCTCGCGGCCAGGCCACCACCCAGGTCTTCCGTGCCGCGAAAGCCGACGCGGCTGCCTGCATAGCCCGAGTTGGACATCGCGGTCTGGCTCGTCTTCGAGCCACCCGCTGCGCTGGCCGGCGGCAATGCGAAGGGGTTGGGGCTGTGGTATGTGCTCTTCGACGTGTAGCGGCTGATGCCGACGTCGACGATGCCGAACACCGTGACGGACGATTGCGCCGATGCGGTACCGGCAGTACCAACGGTCGCGACGAGGGCGATGGCGGACAGGGCGTGATGTTTCTTCATGGCAGGTCTTGCGTTGCGTGCTTCTTCAGGGATGAACGAGGCCGCTGGTGCGCATTGCTGCGTTCCAGGGCTCGGGTGTTCCGAAGGGCGGATGCCCTTCGGGGACTTCGGGAAAAAGGAGTGCGGCCTCTAGGCGCGCGCAGGCGCTGGCAGCGCCTTGCTTCGCATCACCGCATTCGCATCGCGAGGAGCGTGCGGCGTCGCATCAGTGACGCGAAGAACCATGTCAACGAACGCTTCATGGCGCGGAGAAACAGCGGTGTGCGCGAAGGCAGGGAGCGTGTGTGTCTCACTTAGGGAGTTCCTCGTTGTTCTTTGACTGGCCAGTCCTATGATAGGAATCGCTGCTCTTCGAATCCGTCAACCAGGCAACAGTTTTTGCTGAGTCATCACATGGAATACCCTCAACCCGTATCGCAGAGCACAAGGGAACAGATCGAGCGCGGGCTGTGTGCGTGTTCGGTGTTTCTCGATTGGCCGGAAGACCGGTTGCGCGAGTTGGCGAGCGCCGCGCGCGCCAGGCACTACCGGCGCCGCACGCCGCTCGTGGGTCGCGGCAACCACCAGCGAGAGGTGTTCGTGGTCGTGTCGGGCTCGATCGAGATCGCGGCCACGAACGCGGCCGGCGACAAGTACATCCTCTCGGTGCTCGGGGCCGGCCAGATCACGCGCATGGTGCACCTCATCGACGACCTGCAGCCGGTCTTCGCCTTCGAGGCGCGCGCCGATTCGCACATCATCCACATCCCCGGTGCCACCATGCGGCGCATCCTCGATGCAGAGCCGGTGCTGTGGCGAAGCATCGCTCAGACCATGCTGCGGCGCTATCGGATGAGCGCCGAGGTCCTGCAGGACCAGGTGCTGGGCTCCGTGCGTCGCCGCACCGCGATCACGCTGATCAACATGGTGTATCGCTACGGCGACGAGAGCGGAAGCCCGTGCGACACCGAGCTGCGCATCTCGCAGACCGACCTGGCGAACATGCTGGGCGTGTCGCGGCAGACCATCGGCAAGGAGCTGGCGCAGCTGAAGGACGAGGGCGTGCTCGGCTGCAACGAGGGCTATCGCCTGATCACCGTGGTCGACCTGCCCAAGCTGCACCGCATCACTGCGGAAGACTGAAGAACGCGCTGCCTCCGTGCGCCACCGAGGTGACGCGGTCCGCGATGTCTTCGGCAGTCATGCGTGTCTTGCGCAGGTACGCGATGCTCGGAAAGCCCTGCGGCATCTGTTCCGCATGGCAACGACCGCGGCGATGTGCTGCGGGGTCTGCACCCGGGGTTCGAAATCGGGACGCGGGTGATGCACGGGTCTCGAGAAGCGGAGCCATCAATCCAGCGTGACGCCCGTGGCACGCGTGAGCTTCAGCGACACGGGCAGGAACGCCTTGTACGCCGCCGAGGCTTCGGCCGGCGTGTTGCCGATGGGCTCGGCGCCCATGTCCTCGATGCGGCGCTGCACCTCGGGCTGCTTCACCACCGCGGCGACTTCGCGGCTGAGCTTCTCGACGATGGCGTCGGGCGTCTTGGCCGGCACCAGCAGCGAGGTCGGCGCCATGAGCATGAACATGTCGTCCTTGTAACCCTGCTCGGCGAAGGTCGGCACCGTGGGCGCGGCCTTGGCACGCTGCGCGCCCGGCACGGCGATCGCGCGCAGCTTGCCGGCCGCGACGTAGGGCTGGAAGGTGCTGATGGAACCCACGGTCATCTGGATCACGCCGCTGAGCAGGTCGACCGCCATCGGGCTTTCGCCCTTGTAGGCCACGTGCAGGGTCTGGGTGCCGTAGGTCTTGTCCATGAAGACCTGCATCTGGTGCGGCTGCACGCCAGGGCCCCAGGAGCCCATCGCGTACTTGCCGGGCGCCTTGCGCACGGCCTCGACGAGGCTCTTGAAATCCTGCGCCGGCACCGAGGGGTGCACGACCATGATGGTGCGCGTGCTCGCGATGTCCGACACATGGCGCAGGTCGGTGCGCGGGTCGTAGGGCAGCTTCTTGTACAGCGCCAGGTTCGCGGCGATCGGGCCCGGCACCGACAGCAGCACGGTGTAGCCGTCGGGCGCGCTCTTGGCCACGTAGTCGGTGCCGATGATGCCGCCGGCGCCGCTGCGGTTCTCCACCAGCACGGGCTGCTTCAGCCGCTTGGCGAGCCCGTCGCCGACCAGTCGCGCGAGCGCGTCGGCCGAACCGCCGGCCTGGTACTGGACGATGATGCGGATCGGCTTGCTCGGGTAGTCGGCCTGCGCCAGGGCGGCACCGGCCGCCAGGTGGAGCCCGACGATGCACAGGCCGGGCGCGCGCAGCGCGCGGAAGCGGGAACGGGTCATGAAGTGAGTGCCTTTCGGGTGGGGGACGATGCAGTCGGTGCGGTCAGGGCAGGCGCTTCAGCGCAGGCGGTGCCCAGCGCCCGTCGAGCACCGGCGCCTGAGGCATGTACAGGCGCAGGTTCATGCTGAAAGGGCCGGCGGGCGCGGGCAGCCAGTTCGGGGCTTTGTCGGGGCCCGGCGACGCGTGCTGGATGTACAGGTCCAGCGAACCGTCGGCGTTGAAGGCGAGCGCGTCGCGGTCGCCGATGGCGTAGCGGTTCAGCGCGTTGTCGACGAAGAACTGGTCGGGGCCGTACAGCGTCAGCGACCAGAACGCATCGGCCGGCGGCAGCTCGTGCGCATCGAAGTGCAGCACATAGCGCGCAGTGCCCGCCAGCGGCTGGCCCTCGCTGTCGCAGACCGAGCGCGGGTACATCGCCTCTTCGCGCGGCAGGGCGCCCAGGCCTGCGTAGGCGACGAAGGCGCGTGCCAGGTAGTCGTTGCCGTAGACGCCCACGTTGCTGCCGAGGCTCCAGCCGTTGCGCACCATGCGCATCGCCGGTGCGCGCTCGAGCATGCGCCGGTAGGCATCGGGCGCGGCGCGCGTCAGAGCGCGTTGCACGGCCTCGGGTGCGGCGGCCAGTGCGAAGCTGCGGCCGGGGACCAAGCCGATGCGCTCCATGCGCAGCAGCAATGCTCCATCGGTGGCATGCGGCGGGTTGCGCTGGAGCAGTTCGGCGAAGAGCGCGAAGAAGTCGCCGGCGCCGAGCGCGGCCACCTGCTCGACGGGCGGGCGCATGTCCACCGCCGGGTCGACGTGGCCGGCGGGTGGGGCATGGGGCTTGCCCCAGGCCGACAGCGGCACGGCCTCGAAGCCGGCCTGCAGCGTGTGCACGCGGGCGTAGTCGGTCGCGCCGTTGGTCTGGATGCGCCCGACGATCCAGCCCACGTCCGTGGGGCTCACGATGGCGCGCACGCCCTCGGGCAGCGTGCCTTTCCAGCGCGGGCCGACGAGCGCGAAGTGGCCGCCGCCGTTGCCGTTGGTGCGCGTGCCCAGCGTGGCGAACACGTCGGTCCACAGGTCGTAGAACGGAATGACGTGGTAGCGATCGCCCATGTCCGGCAGCGTCAGCACCAGCGGCTCTTCGCCGACGTCGTACCAGATGTTGGAGTACAGCGTGTCGGCGTTGGGACGCACCACGTCCTTGAAGCCGGCGTCGGGGTAGGTGGGCACGTGCACGAAGCGGTTCATCGGCCCGCGCACGCGCGCGCCGTCGGGCTGCGCGACGTTGGTGGCCACGCGGCGCGTCAGCTCCATCACCACCATCGGATAGGCATAGGTGTAGGCCTCGATGCCGATGGCGTAGGCGTCTGCTTCAGTGATCAACGTGCTCACGACTGGGCCTCCGCATAGCGCAGCCAGACGTCGTGGATCTGCCCGTCGAAGCCGAACGGCGCACGCTCGAAGTACTCGGCCGCCACCGGCGAGCCCAGGTCGCAGCCGACGTCGAAGGTCTCGCAGGCGGAGAAGATGGCCGTCACCGTGACGCCGATGTCGCACGCCGCCACCTGCACGCCGTCGACGCGCAGCACGGCGTGCGCGGGCCGCTGGGGAGCCGTGCCGTCGCTCATCGTGAACTCGACATCGATCGCATGGCGTCCGGCGGCAATGCGTTCGGGCGAGCGCGCCTTGAAGCGGTACATGCCGAGCATGTTGTACTCGTAGGCCAGGTGGCCGTCGTCCAGGTACAGGCAGATGCCGCCGTTGAAGCCGCCCAGCGCGAACAGCACGCCGCTCGCGCGCTCGCCCAGCGTGGCATCGACGGTGGCCGTGTGGCTGCGCGTCTTGATGTTGGGCGCGCAGTTCTCCGGAATGCGCGTGATGTCGCCGCTGAAATGCCACGAGGTATGCCGGGGCGCGATGCGGTGCTGCGGCTTCAGCGTCAGGTGGTAGATCGCGCCCAGCGGATAGACGTGGTTGATGCCCGCCTGCACGGCGAACATCTCCTTCATCTGCGCCAGCTTGGCCGGCTGCGCCTGCGCCAGGTCGTGCGCCTGCGCGTAGTCCTGTGCGACGTGGTACAGCTCCCAGACGTCGTTGTCCGGGTCCCAGGTGGCCAGCCCGGGCGCGGCGCCCGCGACCCAGGGAATGCGCGGGCCGAACACGCCCGCGGTCCAGCCGTCGTGGTGCACCATGCGGCTGCCCGCCACCTCGAAGTACTGCACGCCCTTGCGGCCCTCGGCCAGCGGATGGGCGAAGGTGTAGGCCATCGAGATGCCGTCCAGCGAATCCTGCCGCACGCCGTTGAGCTCGACCGGCGGCGTGATGCCCAAGATGTCGTAGAGCGTGGGCGCGATGTCGTTGACGTGGTGGAACTGCGAGCGCGGCGTGGTGTCAGGCCGGATGCCGCGCGGCCACGACACGACCAGCGGCGTGCGCGTGCCGCCGAAGTGCGCGGCGATCAGCTTGGTGCTCTGGAACGGCGTGGAGCCGGCCCAGGCCCAGCCGGCGTGGTACATGTTGTCGGTCTTGCGCCCGCCCAGTGCGTCGAGGCCGCCCAGGCCTTCCAGCATTTCGAGGTGCTGCGAGATCTTGGTGGAGATGCGGTTCTGCGCCAGCAGCTCGACCACGGTGCCGTTCTGTCCTTCGGCGCTGCCGCCGTTGTCGCTGAACACGAAGAACACCAGCGTGTTGTCGCGCAGCCCGAGCTGCTCCAGCTCGTCGACGACCTTGCCGATCTGCGCATCGGTGTGCTCCAGGAAGCCCGCGTAGACCTCCATCAGCCGGCGCTGGAACGGGCGCTCGGCCTCGGGAATGCTGTCCCAGCTGGCGAGCGTCTCGGGCCTTGGCGTGAGCTCGGCGGTCTCGGGGATCCAGCCCATCTCCTTCTGGCGCGCGAAGGCGCGTTCGCGGTAGGCGTCCCAGCCGTCGTCGAACCTGCCCTTGTACTTGTCGGTCCATTCCTTGAAGACGTGGTGCGGGCCGTGCACCGCGCCGGGCGCCCAGTACATCAGGAAGGGCTTGTCGGGCGTGATGGCGCGGTGGCGGCGCAGCCAGCCGCAGGCCTTGTCGGCCATGTCCTCGCTCAGGTGGTAGCCCTCGTCGCGCGGCGGCTCGATGAGCGTGGTGTTCTCGACCAGGCGCGGCTCGTACTGCGAGCTCTCGCCGCCCAGGAAGCCGTAGAAGTGGTTGAAGCCGTGGCCGGTGGGCCAGCGGTCGAAGGGGCCCATCTGCGTGGTCAGGTTGGCCGGCGTGTTGTGCCACTTGCCGAACGCGGCCGTGTTGTAGCCCCAGGCCCCGAGCACCTCGGCCATCGTGCCGGCGCTCTTGGGAATGACGCCCACGTAGCCGTCCCAGTCGGTGGCGTATTCGGAGATGTGGCCGTAGCCCACGCGGTGCGCGTTGCGCCCCGTCAGCAGCGACGCGCGCGTGGGCGAGCACACGCCGCAGTTGTGGAAGGCGTTGTAGGTGATGCCGCTGCCGGCCAGCCGCGTCAGCGTGGGCGTGTGGATCTCGCCGCCGAAGGTGTCGGGGTGCGCGAAGCCGGCGTCGTCGAGCATCACGATCAGCACGTTCGGTGCGTCGTCGCGCAGGTGCGGCACCGCCTTGCGCCGCGCGTGCGTGGACTCCGACAGCTTGCGCCCCGCGATGCTGGCGCTGGGCGGCGCATCGAAGGGCAGGTGGCTGCCCTGTCCGGGCAGGGTGTTGAAGCCGCCGAGGGGGGCGGAGGGGTTGGATTTTTCTTGTGTCATGGGGGCTCTGTTTGACGCGCGGGGGCAGGGCCCCGGCGTCGTGGTGGATCGGGCGTCAGTCCAGCGTGACGCCGATGGACTTGACCAGGGCGCTCCAGTCCTGCAGGTCCTGGCGCAGGACTTCCTTGAACTGCTCGGGCGTGGGGCGCGGCAGGTCGGTGAAGTTGAGTTCGCGCAGGCGCTGGGTCACGGCCGGGTCCTGCAGGGCGCGGTAGATCTCTTCGTTCAGGCGCTTGACGATGGCGGGCGGCGTCTTGGCCGGCACGAAGAAGCCGTACCAGGTGTAGTTCTTGAACGGGAACCCGGCCTGCGTCATCGTGGGCACGTCGGGCAGCATCGGCAGGCGGTCGGGGCCGCTGTAGGCCAGGGCCTTGACCCGGCCGGCCTTCACCACCTCGATGGTGGACGAGATGTCGGCGAAGCCGGCGTCCACCTGGCCGCCCATGAGGTCCTGCACGCAGGGGCTGCTGCCCTTGTAGGGCACGTGCAGCAGCGAGATGCCGGCCTGCTTCTTCAGGCTTTCCATCGTGAGGTGGCCGCCCGAGCCGTTGCCCCACGAGCAGTAGTTCAGCTTGTCGGGGTTGGCCTTGGCATGGGTGACGAAGTCCTTGAGCGTGTTCGGCGGCAGGTCCTTGCGCACCAGCAGCAGGTTGCCGCCGCGGCCCACCTGCGCGACGGGCGCGAAGTCCTTGAGCGGCTCGTAGGGCAGCTTCTTGTAGAGCGCCGGGTTGATCACCATCGTGGCGGCGTAGGTGAACAGCACGCGCGTGCCGTCGGCCGGCCCCTTGGCGACGTAGTCGACGCCCAGGATGCCGTTGGCGCCGGCGCGGTTGTCGACGATCACGCTCTGCTTGAAGGCCTTGCCCAGCACGTCGGCGAACAGCCGCGCGATGAGGTCGGTGCCGCCGGCGGGCGGCGTGGGCACGACGATGGTGACCGGCTTGCTGGGGTAGCCAGCGCCGTCTTGCGCCGTGGCCGCGCCGGCGAGGGAGAGAAGGGCCAGCACGGTGAGTGCCGGCCGCAGCAATATCCTGTTCACGGAAATGTCTCCTTGGGAATGGGTCGCGCAGGCCCCGCGCCTCTGGGCGCGTCCCCGTTGCTACACGGGGAGGGACTGCATCTCCATGCTAGGAAACAGCGGCCATCGATTCCGTCAACCAGCCGACAGATTCGTTGACGCCGGCTCGGGGAATACCCTCTGGCTCAGCCGGAGGCGGGCTGCATGTCGACCGGCGAGGGCGCGTTGTCGTTCCGTGGCCGCGCGCACCCTCGACGCGGCGCTGTCATGCGCCGAGCTTGCGCGCGATCAGGTCCTTCATGATCTCGCTGGTGCCGCCGTAGATGCGCTGCACGCGCGCATCGGCATACATGCGTGCGATCGGGTACTCGACCATGTAGCCATAGCCACCGAAGAGTTGCAGGCATTCGTCCAGGACCTTGCCCTGTTGCTCGGTGCACCACAGCTTGGCCATGTAGGCGGCTTCCTGGTCGAGCGTGCCGTCGACCATGCGCTGGATGCAGTCGTTGACGAAGGTGCGCACGACGTGCGCGATGGTCGCGCATTCGGCGAGCTTGAAGCGCGTGTTCTGGAAGTCGAACACCGTCTGCCCGAAGGCCTTGCGCTGCTGCGTGTAGTCCACCGCCAGCTCCACCGCGCGCTCGATCACCGCGGCGGCCGGCACGCACAGGAACAGGCGTTCGTACGACAACTGGCTCATGAGCTGGATGAAGCCGTCGCCCTCCTTGCCGCCGAGCAGATGGTCGGCCGGAACGCGCACGCCGTCGAAGAAGATTTCGGCCGTATCCGATGCATGCTGCCCCAGCTTTTCGAGCCGCCGGCCCACGCGAAAGCCGGGCAGGTCTTCGGTCTCCAGCACGATGAGCGACACGCCGCGGCTGCCCACCTCGCCGGTGCGCACCGCCACCACCAGCAGGTTCCCCGAGAAGCCGTTGGTGATGAAGGTCTTGGCGCCGTCGATCACGTAGTGATCGCCTTCGCGCCGCGCGCGCGTGCGCAGCGCCTTCAGGTCCGAGCCGCAGCCGGGTTCGGTGAGCGCGATGCCGGCGAACAGCTCGCCGCTGGCGAGCTTCGGCAGCCAGCGCTGCTTCTGCGCCTCGGTGCCGTAGTCGAGGATGTAGTGCGCGGCCAGGTTGTGCACGCCGGTGTTGGCGGGAAACTCGGCCTTGGCCAGTTCGTCCTGCACCACCATCTGGTAGGCCAGCGATGCACCGGCGCCGCCATAGGCCTCGTCGATCTCGGGCAGCAGGAAACCCATCTGCCCGAACGGGCGCCAGACCTCGCGCGGAATGAAGCCCTGGCGGCGCCAGCCTTCGAGATGCGGCGACAGTTCGGCGGCGATGTAGCGGCGTGCCTGTTCGCGAAAGGCATCGATGTCTTCGTCCATCCAGCGATGGCGGTAGAGCTGAGGCAGCATGGTTCTCCCAAGGGTCAGTCTGGCTTGGCACGCGCAAGGAAGCGTGCACAGGCGTTGTTGAAAAATTCACCGGCCACATGCCGGCGCTGGGCCGTGCATTCGTCGCTCAGTTGCCGGGCCAGCGTGTTGTCGCTCGCCGCGTCGATCAGTTGTCGGGTGTCGCGCAAGGCTGCGGCCGATGCATGGCCCAGCCGCCTGGCGATCGCTCGGGCTTCTTCGAGCAGCACGGCATCGTCGACGCAGCGCCAGATGAGCCCCCATTGCTCGGCCTTCGCCGCGTCGATGCGTTCGCCGAGCAGCGCCATGCCGAGCGCGCGGCTGCGCCCGAGCAGCCGGGGCAGCGACCAGGTCGCGCCCAGGTCGGGCACGGCGCCCAGTTGCGGCACCTGCGGCACCAGGAAGTAGGTCGAGCGCGCCGCGATCACGACGTCGGCCGCCAGCGCGATGCCCACGCCAGCGCCCACGCACGGACCGTTGACGGCGGCCACCACCGGCACCGCGCAATCGGCGATGGCCTGCGTGATGGGGTTGCCCACCTCTTCCATGCCGCGGCCGATCTCTTCCTGCGCATGGGCCGGGCCACCGGCGAGCACTTCGCCGAAGTAGCCGATGTCGCCCCCGCCGGAAAAGGCGCGGCCCGCGCCCGTCAGCACGATCGCGCGCACGCGGTCGTCCGCCGCGCATTCGCGCAGCGCCGCCAGCAGCGCTTCGAGCAGCGGCGGCCCCAGGGCATTGAGGGCTTGCGCCCGATCGAGCGTGAGCGTCGCAATGCCCTCGTGCACCTCGCTGCGGACAGCCGCGGTCATCGCTCAGAACCCCGTCAGGCCGCCGCTGCACACCAGCGTCTGGCCGCTGATGTAGTCGGACTCGGGCACGCACAGCAGATACACGGCACCCGCGGCCTCTTCGGGTGTGCCGCCGCGTCCGAGCGGAATGCCGCGCTCCATCGCGGCCATCAGGTCGGGGTTGACGCCTACCTTGATGTCGCGGCCGTCGATGTGGGCCGTGCCGCCCTCGGCGGCGTTGCCGGTCAGGCGGGTCTTGATGAGGCCGTAGGCCACGCAGTTGACCGTGACGTTCATGCGGCCCCATTCCTTGGCCAGCGTCTGCGTCATGCCGACGATGCCGGCCTTGCCCGCCGCGTAGTTGGTCTGGCCCGCGTTGCCGAACAGGCCCGCCATCGACGAGATGTTGACCACCTTGCGCACCACGCGCTGCCCGGCTTCGGTCTCGGCCTTGCCGAGTGCCCGGATCACCGGCTGTGCGGCACGCAGGATGCGAAACGGCGCCGTCAGATGCACGTCGATCATGGCGTACCACTGCTCGTCGGTCATCTTCTGCACCACGTTGTCCCAGGTGTAGCCGGCGTTGTTGATGAGGATGTCCAGGCCCTTGAATTCGCTCACGGCCGTGCCGACGAAGCGTTCGGCGAAGTCGGGCGCCGCGACGTTGCCGACACAGGCCACGGCCTGGCCGCCGGCCTCGCGGATGGCCTGCACGGCCTCTTGCGCAGGTTCGGCGTCGAGGTCGTTGACGACGATGCGAGCGCCTTCCGACGCGAGCTTGAGCGCGATGGAGCGGCCGATGCCGCGGCCCGAGCCGGTGATGAGGGCGACCTTGCCTTCGAGTTTGCGTGTCATGGTGTTCTTTCGGAAGGTGTGGGTTGTCAGGGCAGGGAGACGAAGGCTTCGCCGACGATCTTGGTCTGGCCGAACTGGTTGGTGCTTTGCAGCTCGATGCGCACGCCGCGTTCGCCGTTGCGCTCGGTCTTCTGCGCGATGCGTCCGCTGCAGCGCATGGCGTTGCCCAGGTGCGTGATGCCCTGGAAGCGCGCCTCGAAGTGGCGCAGGCGGCTTTGCGGCGCCCACTGCGTGAGCACGCGGCCGAGCCAGGCCATGCCCAGCATGCCCTGCGCGAACACGTCGGGCATGCCCGAGCGGCGCGCCATGTCGGTGTCGATGTGGATCGGGTTGTGGTCGCCCGAGGCGCCGGCAAAGAGCGCGAGCGCAGTGCGGTCCACGGCCGGCAACTGCACGGCCGGCAGTTCGTCGCCGACCTGGACGGTGTCGAAGGTGGGTGAAGTCATGGGCTTCTTTCTTTCATTCATTCAGTTGCGGCAAACGATGACCGTGCGCAGCTCGGCCACGAGCTCGTCGCGCTGGTTGGTGGCGCGCGAGGTCTTCACCACGAATTCGAGCGCGCCGTTCTTCTTGTCGTAGATGTCGCTGATGGTGGAGCGCACCGTCACCGTGTCGCCGACGCAGGCCGGGCGGTGGTAGCTGAAGCTCTGCTCGCCGTGCAGCAGCTTGGCCAGCGGGATCTGCAGATCGATCAGCAACTGGTCCGATGCACCCGAGTCCAGCTCGGCCGCGAACAGGAAGGTGGGCGGCGCGGGCAGGTCGGGGTAGCCGGCATCGCGCGCGGCGGCGTCGTCGGTGTAGACCGGGTCGGTCTCGCCGATGGCCTTGGCGAAGAACTGCAGCCGGCTGCGCTCGATCGGCAGCACCGAGGCGGGCAGTTCGTGGCCGATCCATTTCTTGTCGATCATGAGAGGGTCTCCTTGGGTTGTTGTGTCGTTCAGACGCGCTCGTAGAGCGTGACCACGCAGGCGCCGCCCAACCCGAGGTTGTGCTGCAGCGCGAGGCGCGCACCTTCGACCTGCCGCTTCTCGGCGGTGCCGCGCAACTGCTGGACCAGTTCCGTGCACTGGGCAAGGCCGGTGGCGCCCAGCGGATGGCCCTTGGACAGCAGGCCGCCCGAAGGGTTGGTCACGACCTTGCCGCCGTAGGTGTTGTCGCCATCGACCACGAACTTCTCCGCGCCACCGACCGGGCAAAGGCCCAGCGCTTCGTAGCTGATGAGTTCGTTGTGCGCGAAGCAGTCGTGCAGCTCGACCACGTCGATGTCCTGCGGGCCGACGCCTGCGGCTTCGTAGACCTTCTGCGCCGCCTCCTGCGCCATGCTGAAGCCGACCACTTCGCGCATGTCGCGCGCCTCGAAGCTCACGGGGCGGTCGGTGGTCATCGCCTGCGCCTTGATGCGCACGCTGCGGTTCAGCCCATGGCGCTGCGCGAACTCGGCCGAGCAGACGATGGCCGCGGCCGCGCCGCAGGTGGGCGGGCAGGCCATCAGGCGGGTCATCACGCCGGGCCACATCACGGGGGTGGCCAGCACTTCGTCTTCGGTCACCACGTTGCGGAACAGGGCCAGCGGGTTGTTCGCGGCATGGCGGCTGGCCTTGGCGCGGATCTTCGCGAAGGTCGAGAGCTGGGTGCCGTACTGCTGCATGTGCGCCAGGCCCGCGCCGCCGAAGTAGCGCAGCGCCAGGGGAATGTCGATGCCGCCGACCAGTTCGTCGGTGGCCTTGTCGAAGCGCGCGAAGGGGCTGGGCTTGTCGCTGAACACCGAGCCCAGCGCGCCCGGGCTCATCTGCTCGAAGCCGAGCGCGAGCACGCAGTCGGCCGCGCCGCTGGCCACGGCCTGGCGCGCCAGGAACAGGGCGGTCGAGCCGGTCGAGCAGTTGTTGTTGACGTTGACCACGGGAATGCCGGTCATGCCCACTTCATAGAGCGCGCTCTGGCCTGCGGTCGAATCGGCATAGACGTAGCCCACATAGGCCTGCTGCACCAGCTCGTAGCCGATGCCGGCGTCGCGCAGTGCGCGCCGCGTGGCGTCGGCGGCCATCGCCTGGTAGGGCGCGCTGGCACCCGGCTTGGTGAAAGGGATCATGCCGACCCCGGTGACGAAGACATCGCGGCTCATGGAATTTCCTGAGGGTTGAGAGAAAAAGGAGAAGGGCGACAGGTCAGGCGACGTTGCGCTGACGGCCTTGCCAGAAGGGTTCGCGCAGCTGGGTCTTGAGCACCTTGCCCGCGCCGGACATCGGCAGTGCCTCGACGAAGGCCACGCTGCGCGGGCACTTGTAGCCCGCGATCAGCGTCTTGCAGTGGGCGATGATTTCTTCGCCGAGGGCACTGTGCTGTGGCTTGAGGATCAGCACCGCGTGCACGCTCTCGCCCCATTCGTCGCTGGGAATGCCGATCACCGCGCAGGCGGCCACAGCCGGGTGCTGGGTGATGGCGTTCTCGACCTCTGCCGAATAGACGTTCTCGCCGCCGCTGATGATCATGTCCTTGATGCGGTCGACCACGAAGATGTAGCCGCCATCGTCCATCCAGGCGCCATCGCCGGTGTGCATCCAGCCGTCGCGCACGGCGGCGGCCGTCTGCTCCGGCTTGTCCCAGTAACCCTGCATGACGTTGGGTCCGCGCACCGCGACTTCGCCCACCGTGCCGCGCGGCACTTCGACGCCGGCCGGGTCGACGATGCGCACTTCCATGCAGACGCTCGCGCGCCCCGCGGAACGATGCCGGCCCAGGCGGTGGCCCTCGGCCGTGTACGAACTGGGCGGATTGATCGTGGCCAGCGGCGCCAGCTCCGTCATGCCGTAGCCCTGCACGAAGTCCACGTGGGGAAGGGCGGCCATCGCGCGTTCCAGCACAGCCTCCTGCATCGGCGAGGCGCCGTAGAAGATGCACTGCAGGCTGGCGAGGTCGCGCGGCTCCTTCATCGCCGGGTGGTCGACCAGCATCTGGATCATCGTGGGGACCAGCAGCGTGTTGGTCACGCGGTCGCGCTCGATCGCATCGAGCACGCTCTGCGGACTGAACATCGGGATGATCGTGTGCGTGTTGCCGGCGGGCCAGTGCGGCATGGCCAGGCCCATGTCGCCCAGGTGGAACATCGGTGCGGCATGCAGGTAGTTGCCGCCGGACGGTGCCAGGCCTTCGGCCTGCATCGCCATGGCCGAGCTGCACAGGTTGGTGTGGCTGAGCATCACGCCCTTGGGAAAGCCCGTGGTGCCGCCGGTGTAGAAGATGCCGGCCAGGTCTTCGTCGCGGCGAACCGCATCGGGAACGGGCGAGGTTGCGGCCAGCAGCGTCTCGTAGCCGTGCATGCCGGGCGGCAGTTCACCGTCGTCCTGGCCGCTGCTGCAATAGATGACTTCGCGCAGGCTCCTGGATTCGCCGCGCATCTTCTCGACCATCGGGCGGAAGGCCTCGTCGACCAGCAGGATGGTCGAACCCGAGTCTTCCAGCGAATAGAGAATCTCGGCGGCCGACCAGCGGATGTTGCAGGGATTCAGCACGCCGCCGCCCCAGGGCACGGCCATCTGGTATTCGAGGTAGCGGTCGGAGTTGAGCGCCAGCATCGCCACGCGGTCGCCCGGCTTCATGCCCAGCTGCTGCAGGGCGCCCGCGAGGCGGGCGACGCGCTCCACGAACGCGCGGAAGGTGCGGGTGCGGCCGGCAAAACGCACGGCCACCTTGTCGGGAATCTGCTGCACGGCGCGGTGCAGCGACTGGGTCATGTACATGGCGTTTGTCTCTCTTTGGTTCTTGGTCTGGGTTTCGCAGACCCTGGCCTGCGTGGCCCATGTTAGGAACCGATCGCCCTCGGCACGATGCCGTTTTGCGTTGTTCGGATGGCAGAACATCGCAATCTGCGCGGCACGCGATCGGGCGACGCGGCGCTTGCACGAGAGGCACGCGCCGGTGCACAGTCGGCCCGGCAATATCCACGCGACGCGGCCTGCCTTCGATGCTTCATCCTCCCCAAACGGTTTCCATCGGCTTCGTGCACGGCATCCTGTCCGGCGTGCATGCGCGCGGCCAGCCGCTCGAGCCTTTCCTGGTCGAGGCCGGCATCGCGCCCGGCCTGCTCGGGCAGTCGGACGCGCGCGTGACGACGCAGCAGTACGCGAGGCTGTTCCGCGTGCTGACCGAGCGCCTGGACGACGACTTCATCGGGCTGCTGAGCCGCCCGCTGCGGCGCGGGAGCTTCGCGCTGATCGCGCGTTCGGCCCTCGGCGCGCCCACGCTGCAGGTGGCGCTTCGCCGTGCGGCGCGCACCTTTCGCCTGCTGCAGGACGACGTGGTGCTGGAGCTGGTGTGCCGGGCCGACCTCGCGGGCGTGGTGGTGCGCTTCACCGAACCCGCTGCCACGCCGACGGTCTTCCTGCAGGAGGTGCTGCTGCGCACCGCGTGGCGCCTCTTGGCGTGGATCGTGGGCGGCCAGCTGCCCGTGGTGCGCTTCGACTTCGCGTTCGGGCCGCCCGCGCATGCCGGCGGCTACGGCAAGATTTTTCCGGCGCCGCAGCAGTTCGATTGCGAGCTGTCGGCGTTCTGGTTCGACGCGGCACGCCTGAAGGACGTGGTGCGCCGCGACGAAGCCGCGCTGCATGTCTTCCTGGCCGATGCGCAGGCCCACATGATCGTTCCCCGGCGCACCGACGAGGGAATCGGCGCGCGCGTGCGCAGCCACCTGCAGCACGCGCAGCCCGCATGGCCGGACCTCGTGGCGACGGCCGCCGCGCTGCATGTGACGGTCTCCACGCTGCAGCGGCGGCTGGCGCTGGAGGGCACCTCGTTCCAGGCGCTGAAGGACGAGCTGCGCCGCGACACGGCCATCCAGCGGCTGAGCACGAGCACCGTGCCGCTGGCGGAGCTGGCCGACGAGCTCGGGTTTGCCAACAGCTCCGCCTTCCAGCGCGCGTTCAAGTGCTGGACGGGCAGCGCGCCGGGCCTCTATCGCCGAAGCGGCGGTTTGTGATTCACGGACAGGTTGCAGCGCACGGCATCGCCGCCGCTCAGATGAGGCCCGTGTGAACGGCGTAGTTCACCGCCTGGGCGCGCGAGTGCACGTGCAGCTTCTTGTAGATGCTCTTGATGTGCACGTTGACCGTCTGGCCGGTGATGCCGAGCTTGGCGCCGATCTCCGCAGAGACGTAGCCCGACGCCACGAAGCGAAGCACCTCGCTCTCGCGCGGCGTCAGCGTCATGTCGCGCGAGGGCGGTCTGGGCGGCGGTGACGGCGGCGCGTCGCCGGCGAAGGGCTCGTGGAGCTGGTAGTTCAGGCGGTGCAGCAGGCGCCGCGCGAGCCGCGGCGTGATGACGGCGCCGCCGTTCACCACGTGCAGCACCGCATCGGCAAAGCTTTGCAGCCAGGCGTTCTTCAGCAGGTAGCCCATGGCGCCCAGCTCGAAGGCACGCAGCACGTGGGCATCGTCCTCGAGCGTGGAGATCACGATGATCTCGCTGTTGCGGTGCAGGCGGCGTGCCTCGGCGATCAGCTCGAAGCTCATCTCGTCGCCCAGCTGCAGCTCGAGCATCAGCACGTCGAAGGTGTGCGTGGCCAGCAGCTTGCGCCCGTCGCGAACGTTGTCGGCCTGGCCTTCGAGCTGGATGCGCAGGTCGGACAGCAGCTCCTGGGCGATCACCCGGCGCATGTACTCGTCGTCGTCGACGAGCAGCACGCGCACCGGCGAGTTCTCCTGGCCGATCAGGAAGTCGGGCCACAGCCTCGCGGCGGGCGCGCAGACGCCGACGGTGGCCTTTTCGCCGGAGCTGATGAGCTTGGGGTCAAGCATGTGCCTGCCCCGGTTGGCATGAGCGAGGGCTGCCGGTCACGGCGAGCGCGGGCCGGGCGACGAAACAGTCGCGCAGCGGGGGCTCCGGTGCAGCCAGCCCCATCGGCGACGAAGCGGTTGGGGGGGCCATACATGGATCGAAAGAAGGTGAAGAACAAATGCCAGATTGAAGGTCTATTCAGTGGATTCGATTTGAAACAGGGCTCATGCCATCGTATGAATTTGACAGGGCGGCAGGGAAGATCGTTTGCCTCAGTTTTTGGAAAGACATGGGTCTTTCAAAATGGAACTACCTGAATCGTGACGTTCGACATACCCATTCCACTGGTCTTTGACCGTGGATCGAAGCTTCGGTGAAGTTACCCATGGTGGATGGCTGTCCTGGCTGAATAAATCAAGCTCCGGCCTTTTTGCATTTCAAGCGGTTCATTGCCTGGAATTCTTCAATTGAATTGAAATTCGATGGATTGAAACGGCAGGAAATACGCATTCGCACGCCACGTGATCGCTGCCAATGGAGATCGCAAAAGCAGGGAAATCAGGGAAATGGCCGAGGCCGGCGCAGCCGGGTGCGCTTCAGTGCGCCACGGCGTCGAGGTGGTGCTTGACGGCGTAGATGTACAGCTCGAGCCGGTTTGCCACGCCGAGCTTCTGGTAGATCGACGTGAGGTGGTTGCGCAGCGTGTGTTCGGTGACGAAGGTCTGCTCGGCCAGGGTCTTGTTGGACGCGCCGCTGCCGCGCGCCACGGTGCGGACGATGTCGCGCTCCTTCTGGGTCAGGCTGGCCTGCCGGACCGACTCGGGGTCGGCTTTCGGCGGTTTCTTCACCGAGGTGAGTTCCGAGAGCACGCGACCCATGGTGGGGGCGTCGACGCAGAGTTCGCCGTGGTGCACGCGCTCGATGGCATCGAGCACCTGCTCGGCCGAGGCGTCCTTGCGCATCACGCCGCGCGCGCCGCGCAGCACCGCGAGGTCCAGCGTGCGCTGCTCGCGTTCGCCGGTCAGCACGACGACGCGCGAGACCTCGTTCGACAGCAGCTGCGGCAGGATGTCCAGGGCGCAGTGGCCGTCCAGGTCGAGGTCGAGCACGATGACATCGGGGGCCAGGTTCTGCGTGTGCGCCACGGCTTCTTCGCAGCAACTGGCGGTGGCGACCACCTTCATGCGCGGCTGTTCGCCGTCGATCAGCCGGGACAGGCCCCACAGCATGGTCTGGTGGTCGTCCACCAGCAGGACGCCGATGGGATGGGCTTCTTCGGTGTGCATGAGGGGCTCCTGGGGATGTGGTCGCGCGTTGTCTCTCAGATGGGGATCTCGATCAGCACCTCGGTGCCGCCGCCCCGGCACCGGCTGACCTGCGCGCGGCCGCCGAGCGCCGCTGCGCGGTCGCTGAGGGAGCGTGGCCGGAAGGGCGCGAAGTTCTCTTCGCCGCCTTCGTTCTCGATGCGCAGGTGCAAGCAGCCATTGCGGCAGCCGATGCGCACGCTGCCGCGGCGGGCCTGCGTGTGCTTGCAGATGTTGTTCAGGCCTTCGCCCACCATCTGCAGGACCTCCGCGGTCATGCGGTCGTCAAGACGCACGTGGCCTTCGACGTTCACCGAAATCTCGATGCCGTAGAGCCCCTGGATGCGGGCGGCCTGGCCGTACAGCTGGGGCAGCACGAGGCCGCACGAACTTTCAGCGCCGTCCTTGACCGCGCCGGCGAAGCGCCGCAGGTCGGCGATCACGCCGTTCGCCATTTCGGCGAGCTTGTCGAGGTCCTCGAGCAGCGGGTTGTCCGCGGTGGCCTTCTTGCGCAGGGCGCACAGGCCCATGCGCAGTCCGATGTAGGGCTGCACGGCCGTGTCGTGCAGGTCCAGCGAGATCTTCAGGCGCTCGGTCGCGGCCGCTTCCGAGGCCATGCGGTCGAGCACCTCGATGGTCTCGATGACCGGGAAGATCTGTTCCATGAGGTGCGCGAGGAACAGCGCATCGGACTTGCTGAAGTGGCCGTTGCGCGAAGAGATGAACACGCGCCCCTCGCCCAGGCGCAGCGGCAGCGCGGCGCTGATGAACGCGCGGGCCTCGAGCATGGCGGCCACGGCGGCACTGCGCTGGGCACCGTCGCGGCCTTCGGGGCGCCAGCCGATCGTGCCGGGGCCGTGCATGTGGCTGCGCGCAAAGAAGTGGTTCAACGGCCAGGGCAGGCGGTTGCTCAGCACGGTGTGCGGATGCTCCAGCGCCATCAGTGGCGACTCGGCGATGCCGCCGAGCGTCTCGACGCCGACGTGCTCGCAGGTGTCGTCCTTGCGCAGCGTGCGCAGGGTCCAGTTGCCGGTGGCGGTGTCCCGCGTCATGAGGATGCAGTGGCTGGCCTTGAAGAAGGCCAGCGTCTTTTCCATCGTGCGGGCGATGGTGCGGCCCGCGCCGAAGCGCGGGTTCGACAGCTGGCTGATGTCGCCCAAGAGGGCCAGGCGCCGCTGCAGGATGAGCTTGGAGCCGCCCCAGTGCACGATCATGTGCCCCAGCGCCAGCAGGAAGGTCGTGCGCATCAACAGCTGCGGCGCGTCGTCGCCCGTGCTCGTGCCCAGCCCGCAGGCGGCGAACGACGCGACCGAGACGATGGTCACGCGGGCGCCTTCCTCGAAGCCCCAGCGGAACGAGGAGGTCAGGATGGCGAAGAAATAGAACAGGAAGAACAGGCTCTGCACGCCGCCCGTCACGAAGACGATCAGCGTGAACCACAGCACGTCAGACCAGTGGACCGCCTTGCCCTGGAGATGGCGCCAGCCCACCTGCGTGCAGGCGTGCACCAGCACGCTGTGCAGGAGGTATCCGCACAAGGCCAGCCAGACCGCGCTGTCCACCGGCTGCCGGGCCGGCCCCGCATCGACCGCCATGGCCAGCACCGCCGAGATCGACAGCACCAGCCGCATGCGGGCGGCCATGAGGGCGTCCGTCGACAGGCTGTTGTCGAGATTCGGGGCGGAGACGGGGGCGCGCATGGCAAGGCATCCTTCGCATGAACTGTTTCATGCACGGCTGGGGCTGAAATGCAGCTGTAACCGCGTGGCGTTCATTTCTTCTTGCCGATGACGTGGTGTATGTGAAGGTTTCACATTACTGCTTTGGTACTCGAAAGGAGCCTCGCAGGCGATCTGTGACGTATGTTTCACATGGTTTCATTTGTGTGGTTGGCAGGCTTTTTCCATCGCCGCACGAGGCGCTTTCCGTCGGCCGAGGGACGCCGCACGGCAAACGGGTACCCGTTTCATGGAGGTATGGGGGAGGGGAACGCGAGAGGCGGTGTTGGTGTGCGCCGGACGCACTCCTCCATCGGCGCGTCAGGACTGGCGCGCAGCGCGACCCGGACCCGGATTCAGTGTCGCCGTGGCACCAGCGCCGTCCGCCCCAGGGGCGTGACCCGCAACACGGTGGCCTGGCGCAACTTCTGCCGTGCGCGGCAGATCGGGGGGAGCGTGGCCTCCACCATGCCAGCGGCTTCCAGGACCGCCACGGAGTTGATCTCCGACGGGTCCTCGGTGTGCAGGGGAAAGGTCGAGTTGCCGATCCTGCGCAGGTAATCGAGCGGCATGACGGTCCATGGGGCGTGTTCCTCATGAACCGAAGCACCGCTGCGGCCACACAGCGTGGCGATCTCCGCATGCCCCTCGTCCGTGATGGCGAAGACCTGGGCGCTTTCGTAGCGCTGGTAACCGAAGCTGTCGACGTGGAACTCGGCTTCGATGAGCCCGGTCGCCACGAGCACCGATGCGTGCCGGATGTCCGCGTCCATGGTGAGCGTGACCGGAAAGCGCTTGTTCAGCAGCTGAAGAAGAAGGGCGAGCGGCATGGCGTGCTCCTTGCAATGTCAGCGGCACCGGCCCGCCCGGCGGCGAACAGGCATCCGGTGCGCAGCCCCGCAAGGGGTGGCAACAACCGTTGCACTGAGTTCGCACGGACAGACACGAAAGTCACCGATGTAAGAAATGTGATTTTTTCACTTTAGTCCTTTTCTAGTACTTTCGCCATCAATTTGGCGATAGATGGCCAAAGGTGTTATCCGGCCCGCGTGCACGCAAGCCCGCCGCGATGCGGTGTCGAAGGGGATGTGATGTGAAAGTCCCGGCATCGCCCGCCGCCAGGGCGGGGCGGGTGATGCGGCCGGGCGGCGGGGCGCCGCGCCGCTTCAGGTCAGGGGTTGAAGGTCACCCGCTGGGCGATGAGAACGCCGTCGACCACCCGGTCTCCGACGACGGCCACGCGCTGGCCGTTGGCCAGGTTCGCGGCGGTGCCGTTCTCGAACGTGGTACCCGGCCCGCTGGCGTTCACCGGCTGGCCCCGGACCCGGAAATAGGCCGGCGACTGGTAGCCGCCGATGGCGCCGATGACCGTGAAGGAGGCCGGTCCGCCCGTGCCCGGCACATGGCGGATGCGCAGCTTCTTGACGACCAGCACCCCGCCGGACATGAAGCCGTCAACCTCGACCTTCACGCCGTTGCCGAGCGAGCCGACGGGGCCGCCCGTGATCTGCCCGTTGGTGGCGTCCACCGGCGTGCCCAGCACCTTGAAGGCGCCGCGCGAGACGAAGTCGGTGATGTCCCCCGCCAGTTGCAGGGCGATGCCGTTGCTCACCGGTATCGCGTACCAGCCTTCCACCTGGGTCGCCGTGAGCCCGTTGCCGGTCGGCGCGGCCGTGCTGCGGGCGCGCACGATGACGCCGTTGGCCAGCGACGCCGCGTCGATGCCCACGAAGCTGGCGCCGCCATAGCTGACCGTCAGCTGGCCGAGCGTGAAGGTCTGGCTCATCACGTTGAGGTTCTGGATGGCGCCCGTCACCAGCGGGGCGGTCAGCGTGGGGGCCGCCAGCACGCGGGTGGCGCGCAGCGTGCCCGGCGCGCCGGGCAGGCCCCACACCTGGACGAGGCTGCCGTCGGTCACGCTGGCGAGCCCGCTCGCGTCGCCCCAGACCGTGGCCGCATCGATGCTCACGCCGATGCCCATGACGACGAAGGTGCCGGCCTTCACGTCGATGCGCGAGGCGGCGCCGCGCAGTTCGGCCCCCGACACGACCTGCGTCGCGATGCCGCGGGTGAAGTCGGGGTCGACCTTGCCGGCGACCCGCGCGCTCATGCCGATCTGCAGTTCGGTGGCGTCCTCGATCGTGAAGGTGGCCGTGTCGGTGTTGTAGCGCAGGCCGTTCAGGATGATGCTGCCCAGGCCGTCCGCGGCGCCGATGCCGGCGGCGTCCGCCGTCACGCCGGTGCCGCCCGAGCCGACACCGTCGGGGTTGCCGTTGCTGGCGGTGTCGCCGGAGCCGGGGCTGCCCGTGCCGGACCCGGTCCCATTTCCGCCTGCGCCCGTGCCGTTGCCGCTCGGGCTGTCACCGCCGATCGCGGTGCCTGTGCCCAGCCCCAGGTTCCCCGCCGAGCCACCGCCCCCACCACCGCCTCCGCAGGACATCAACAGGGCTGTGAGGCCGGCGCAGAACAGGCCCAGCAGGAGCCGGCGGGGTGTTTGGATCGTGCTCATGAGGGGCGCTCGCTTTCAGAGGACGTGGGCGGGGGCGGAGCGCCCTCGTCTTCGTAGTACGTGTAGATGCCGACACGGATTCGTCCCTTGGCGCGGGCCGGCGCGCGGCTGACCGCGTGCGCCATTTCCTGCGCGAGCTCGTGGTGCATGGCGGACCAGCGGTCGCGCACCAGGCGGTGGATCTGTTCGCAATCGTTCAGCGAGAGCCCGCGCGCGTACACCGCGCGCTCGAGCATGCGAGGCTGCTCGCCCAGCGTGTTGGCGACGGCCGCCAGCAGGTGGTCCCGGCCGTTGTCGCCCAGGAAGGCCAGCATGGATTGCAGGTCCTGCACGGGCACGAAACCGTCGACGGTGAGTTCGGCCATGCCTTCGTTCTCGGTCACCATGTTCAACCGGATCAGCTCGTCGAGGATGGTGCGGTGGTGAACGTTGCCGCGGCTGCTCAGGCGCGCAACCGCCTCGAAGGACGCTGCCGTGTGGCCCGACGTGACGGGCAGGCGCCGGAACGAAGCGTCTTCGGTCAGCATCTGCAGCCACAGCGTGAAGGTCTTGGCAGCGGCCGACAGTTCGGTGTGGGGCAGGGGGTCGACGGTGGCGCGGACCTTGGCGGTCACGGCCTTGCGGTTCAGGCCGGTGGTGACGGACAGCTGGCTCAGGTTGGGCTTGGGAACGCCCTGGCTGCGCCAGGAATGCTGGGCTTCCTCGATCAGCAGGTCGCGCAGCAACTCCTCCAGGTGGGGATGCTTGACCCCCATCGCGAGGGCGAGCCTGACCACGGGTCGAAGGATGCGTGAGCAGGCCGCCAGGGCCCAGTCCAGCCGTTGTTCCATGCCGCTGCGTGTTGTCCTGAAAGTGCAATGCCGACAGGATCGGAGGCGGCGCCTCCGACCACCATCAACGCGCCATTGTCCTGCGCACGGCGCCAGAGTGAAAGCTTTGGACTGCGCTTTGACGGCCAGTGAGCCAAAGTTGCAGTGTCCGGGCGCCGGGCGGCCGTCCGACGGGTGATGCCAAGGCCGATCGGCCGACGGGCTGGCCAGGCTGGCTATGTCGGACTGCGACGTGCCCGCAGCGAGCGGATCGAGGGGCTGCGCATCGCCTTCGACACGCGGGCCTGAAGCGTCAGGCGGCCGCCGAAGCCGCCTCGAGCCCCGTCGGAAAGTGCACCCCCGCGCGCTGCGCGGCCTGCACGATGTGCTGCGTCATCGCCTGCTGCGCCAGCGCCGGGTTGCCTTGCGCCAGCGCCTCGATGATCGCCATGTGCTCGTCGTAGGTCGCATGGCGCGCGCCGCGCTTGTAGAAGGGCAGGCGCTGGCTCTCCTGCATCACCTCGGCGCTGTTGCGCAGGATCTCGGCGATGGCCTGGTTGCCCGCGATGCCGATGATCTGCATGTGGAAGTCGAAGTCGAGCTGCGTGGCCTGCGTGAAATCGCCGGCGTCGATGCACGCACGCATGGCCTGCGCATTGGCGCGCAGCGCGGTCAGGTCGTCCGCCTCGATGACCAGGCAGGCCAGCCGCGCGGTGAAGTTCTCGACCGCGAAGCGCAGCTGGTACACGTCCTGCAGCGAATGCGAGGTGGCGAACTTCCAGGCCGGGGAGGCCGCCGGCGCTTGTTGTCCGCCGTCCTCGGCCACGTACATGCCCTTGCCGGGGCGCGGAATGACGAGGCCCGTGCCCTGCAGCGTCGACAGCGCCTCGCGCAGCGAGGTGCGGCTGATGCCGAGCTGCTCGGCCAGGTCGCGCTGCGAAGGCAGCAGCCCGCCGGCCGCGTAGGTGCCGTCCGCAATCCGCTGCTGGATCAGTCGGGCGGCGGTGGCGGCAACGGCGGGGGAGGCGAGCATGGGCGGTTTTCGGTGCGAAGTGCGGCAGTGGCGAGGGCTGGAAATCTTACTGTGGCCGCACCCCGGGGCCTTCCCTACTTGTTGACCAGCTTGGCCGGCACCGTCCAGGTGAGGAAGGCGCCGAACAGCAGCACGCCGGCCAGAACAAACAGGGCGATGTCGGTGCTCTTCGTGGCGTCCTTGATCAGGCCGATCATGTAGGGGCTCACGAAGCCCGCCAGGTTGGCAAAGGAGTTGATGAGCGCAATGCCGGCTGCTGCGCCCGCGCTCGACAAAATGGCCGTCGGCAGGCTCCAGAACAGCGGCGACGTCGCCAGGCTGCCGCCCGCGGCCAGGGCCAGCGCGGCCAGCGAGAGGTACACGTTGTTGCTGAAGATCGCGCTCAGCGTGAGGCCCAGCGCGCCGCAGCAGAAGGGCACGATCAAATGCCAGCGGCGCTCGCGCATGCGGTCGGAGCTGCGGCTCACCAGCAGCATCGAGACGATGGCCACGGCAAAGGGAATGGCCGTGAGCAGCCCGATGTTCAGCGCGCCCGACACGCCCGACTGGCGCACCAGCGTGGGCAGCCAGAAGGTCAGGCCGTACTGGCCCATCACCGTGCAAAAGCAGATCAGCGCCATCTTCACGATGCGGCGGTCGGCGAACAGTGCGCGCAGCGTCATGTGGCTGGTGCCGCCCTTGGTGGCGTTCTCGGCGGCGATGTTGCGTGCGAGCACGGCCTTTTCTTCCGCGGTGAGCCAGCGTGCGCCCTGGATACTGTTGTCGAGGTACACGATGACGAGCAGGCCGATCACCAGCGAAGGCAGCGCCTCGATGAGGAACAGCCACTGCCAGCCGCGCAGCCCGCCCATGCCGTGCATGGCGTCCATGATCAGGCCCGACAGCGGCCCGCCCAGCACGCCCGACACCGGAATCGCGCACATGAACACCGCCACCATCTTGGCGCGGCGGTGCGAGGGAAACCAGTAGGTGAGGTACAGGATCATCCCCGGGTAGAAGCCGGCCTCGGCCGCCCCGAGCAGGAAGCGCAGCACGTAGAACTGCGTGGGCGTGGTCACGAACATCATCGCGGCCGAGATCAGGCTCCACGTGATCATGATGCGCGAGATGGTGGCCTTGGCGCCGATGCGGTGCATCAGCAGGTTGCTCGGCACCTCGAAGAAGAAGTAGCCGATGAAGAACAGGCCCGCGCCCAGCCCGTACATCGTTTCGCTGAACTGCAGGTCGCTGAGCATGTTCAGCTTGGCGAAGCCGACGTTCACGCGGTCCAGGTAGGCGGCCACGTAGCAAAGCATGAGGAACGGCATGAGTCGCCATGCCACTTTCTTGTAGAGCGCGTTCTCCGCTGCAGCAGAGGTGGTGGCCGGCTGCAGCGGCGCATGAAGGGTGGTGGTTGACATGGCGGTCCTCGAAGGCGTCGATGGGGTTGGTTAACTGGTATTACCGGTATGATTTAACGCGACCGAGACCTTAAGGCCTCACACGTCATTGGACACTAGCGATTTCCCTGACGCCGGGAGATTGACGGACTGGATGTGTCGCAAGGATACTGGTAATACCAGTTGGACCAAAAGCCGAGGAGTTTCTGTTGACGATTGCCAGCCCCACTTTCCTGCCCCCGGCGCCGGGCACGCCCACCGCGCTCGCGCTCGTCGCGCAGCCGATGACACGCGAGGCCTTCGCCGCGTTCGGCGATGTCATCGAGAGCGCGCACGCCCGGTCGATGCCGATCAACGCGGGCATGACCACGCGCTTTCACGACCTGGCGCGCGTGGACCCGGGCCCCGGCGACAGCCGCGTGCTGGTGAACATCTTCGAGACCCGGCCCTACGCGATGCCGTTGCAGGTGGGCATGCTGGAGCGCCACCCGCTGGGCAGCCAGGCCTTCGTGCCGATGGACGGCAGCCGTTTTCTCGTGGTGGTGGCGCCGGCGGGCGACACGGTGCGCGTGGAAGACATCCGCGCCTTCGTCACCGACGGGCGGCAGGGCGTGAACTATGCGCGCGGCGTCTGGCACCACCCGCTGGTGGTCACGCAGCAGCCGGCGAGCTTCGTGGTGATCGACCGCGGCGGGGCCGGGCCGAACTGCGATGAAATCTTTGTGCCGCCGGCGTGCGTGGTGCGCGTCAGCCTGCCAGGCTGAGTGCGCTCAGTTTCGCGTGATGCCGCGGCTCACTGGCACTGGAACAGCACGCCCGATTCGGCCGGCGCCTTGCCGAGCCACTTCGGGTCCTGCCCCTTGGCACTGCAGTAGTCCGAGGCCTGGGTGTAGGTCATGGCACGCAGCACACCGTCGCGGAAGGGAACGATCTGGTTGGGCGGCGTCGAGCAGCCGGCAATGACCAAAGCCAGGGGAAACAGTGTGATGCGCCAGTTCATCGGGCCATTCTAAAGAGGTCGCGAAAGCGCACGAGTCCGCGCCGAGGGGAGGGCGGGCCGACCCGCGCCGGCTTCTTTTTGCGAGGGCACGGGGCTATAGTCTGCGAGCACTGCTGCAGCCCCTTCCGATCCCCAAAGGACGTTCGTGCCGGACTCTCTGACTTCCACGCTCACCAGTTACTACGATGCGGTGCCCTACGACTCGCACCCGTTCCCCCAGTCCGCCGTGGAGCACCTGGAAGCCCTGGCCTTCCTGTTCGGACTCGACGCGCCGCCGCCGCACAAGGCGCGCGTGCTCGAGCTGGGCTGCGCCGCCGGCGGCAACCTGATTCCGTTCGCGGTGCGCCATCCGCAGGCGCGCGCGGTGGGCGTGGACCTGTCGCGCGTGCAGGTGGCCCAGGGCGCCGCGGCGCTCGACCAGGCGGGGCTGTCGAACATCGAGCTCAAGGCCTTCAACATCGCCGACATCGACGCCTCGTTCGGCCTCTTCGACTACATCGTCTGCCACGGCGTCTACAGCTGGGTGCCGGGGCCGGTGCAGGACGCGATCCTGCGCGTGTGCGCCGAGAACCTGGCGCCCAACGGCGTGGTCTACGTGAGCTACAACGTGTACCCGGGCTGGAAGGCGCGCGAGATCGTGCGCGACGCGATGATCCTGCGCGGCGGCCCGCGCGACACGCCCGAAGAAAAGCTCTCCTACGCGCGCGGCATGCTCGAGTTTCTCGAGCAGTCGGCCCGGGCCGACAGCGTGCTCAAGAAGACGCTCGAAGAGACGATGCCGATCGTGCGAAATTCCGGCAACTACTACCTGCTGCACGAGTTCCTCGAGCCCTGCAACGAGCCCTGCTATTTCAAGGAGTTCGTCGCGCGTGCCGAGGCGCGCGGGCTGGCCTACCTGTGCGACGCCGAGCCCTCGACCATGTTCGTGCAGAACTACGGCGAGAAGGTGCGCGATCCGTTGCTGCGCGAATGCGGCGGCAGCCAGGTGATGATGGAGCAGTACCTCGACTTCCTCGTCAACCGCACCTTCCGCCAGACGCTGCTGGTGAAGCAGGGCAATGCCGCGAACATCCGCTACCGGCTCGAGGTTCCCCGCCTGCGCGCGCTGGAGTTCGCCGGCGTTTTCCGCGTCGACGGTGGTGAGGCGCTCACCATCGACACCCGCGAGCAGCCCTGCACCGCGCTGCGCGACCTGAAGGTCACGTTGCGGCTGCCCGCGCACAAGGCGGTGGCGCAGGCGCTCGACGCGAGCTATCCGTGCTCGATGTCGACCGAGGCCCTGCTGGCCGCTGTCGTGACGCTCACCGGCGAGCCGCGTGCGGCCGTCGAGCCCATCGTGCTGGCCATGCTCGAAGAGCTGCTGATTCTGGGCGCGCTGCGCATCCGGCGCACGCCGGTGTCGGCGGCCGTTTCGGTGTCCGCACTGCCGCAGGTGCTGGCGCCCGTGCGGCGCGCGCTGGCCGGCGTGCCCGCGTCGCAAGCGACGGCCGTGCTCTGCAATCAGTGGCATGAGCCGGTGTCGCTCTCGGTGCTCGAGCGCAGCTTGGTGCCGCTGCTCGACGGGGCGCACTCGCACGAGGCGCTGGCCGCTTTCCTGCTCGACGAGGTGCGCGCCGAACGCCTGCGCTTCCTCAAGGACGACCAGCCGCTGACCGATCCGTCGGCGCTCCACGCTTTCGCGCAAGAGCAGGTCGCGCAGGCGCTGCAGGGCCTGCGGCGAAAAGCATTGCTCACGGCCTGACGGCCCACCACTCACCCTCCCTTATTCTTCATCCAACGCACAGAGGAGACTTTTCCATGCAGCACTTCAAGTGGACCCCCACCCTGCGCGCCGCCGTCGCGGCCGCGCTCACCCTGGCGGCGGCCGGCGGCGCGCAGGCCGCGTCGCAGGCGCCGGTCGCGGCCGAGCACGGCATGGTCGTGAGCGCGCAGCACCTGGCCAGCAAGGTCGGCGTCGATGTGCTCAAGCGCGGCGGCAACGCGGTCGATGCGGCCGTGGCCGTGGGCTATGCGCTGGCGGTGGTGTACCCGGCCGCCGGCAACCTGGGCGGCGGCGGCTTCATGACCGTGCAGCTGGCCGACGGCCGCAAGACCTTCCTCGACTTCCGCGAGAAGGCCCCGCTGGCCGCCACGGCCAACATGTACCTCGACAAGGACGGCAACGTCGTCAAGGGCCTGAGCACGAACGGCCACCTCGCCGTGGGCGTGCCGGGCTCGGTGTCGGGCATGGAATACGCGCGCGAGAAGTACGGCACGATGAAGCGCGCCGACCTCATCGCCCCGTCGGTCCAGCTGGCCGACAAGGGCTTCGCGCTGGAGCAGGGCGACATCGACATGCTGCTTACGGCCACCAACGACTTCAAGAAAGACCCGGTCTCCGGCGCGATCTTCCTGAACAAGGGCGAGCCCTTCGCGGTCGGCCAGAAGCTGGTGCAGAAAGACCTGGCCAAGACGCTGCGCGAAATCAGTGCCAAGGGCACCGACGGCTTCTACAAGGGCTGGGTCGGCAAGGCCATCGTGGCATCGAGCCAGGCCGGCAAGGGCATCATCACGCAGGCCGACCTCGACCAGTACAAGACGCGCGAACTCGCGCCGGTCGAGTGCGACTACCGCGGCTACCGCGTCGTGTCGGCGCCCCCGCCGAGCTCGGGCGGCGTGATCATCTGCGAGATGCTCAACATCCTGGAGGGCTATCCGCTCAAGGACCTGGGCTTCCGTTCGGCGGAGTCGGTGCACTACCAGATCGAAGCCATGCGCCACGCCTACGTGGACCGCAACAGCTACCTGGGCGACCCCGACTTCGTGAAGAACCCGCTCGACCGCCTGCTCGACAAGGGCTACGCCGCCAAGATCCGCGCCGCCATCGACCCCAAGAAGGCCGGCGTCTCCAAGGACATCAAGCCCGGCGTGGCGCCGCATGAAGGCAGCAACACCACCCACTACTCGATCACCGACAAGTGGGGCAATGCCGTTTCGGTCACCTACACGCTGAACGACTGGTTCGGCGCCAAGGTCACGGCCGACAAGACCGGCGTGCTGCTGAACAACGAGATGGACGACTTCACCTCGAAGGTCGGCGTGCCCAACATGTACGGCCTGGTGCAGGGCGAGGCCAATGCCATCGCCCCCGGCAAGCGCCCGCTGAGCTCGATGAGCCCGACCATCGTCTCCAAGGACGGCAAGCCGGTGTTCGTGGTCGGCACGCCGGGCGGCAGCCGCATCATCACGGCCGTGCTGCACACCATCCTGAACGTGGTCGACTACGGCATGAACGTGCAGGAAGCGGTCGATGCGCCGCGCTTCCACCAGCAATGGCTGCCCGACGTGACCAACGTCGAGACCTTCGCGATCAGCCCCGACACCCGCAAGATCCTGACCGACATGGGCCACAACCTGGGCGTGCCGCAACCGGCCAACCACCTGGCGGCGATCATCGTCGGCGCGTCCTCGCTGGGCGGCAAGCCGGTGGGTGCCAACCGCTTCTACGGCGCCAACGACCCGCGCCGCAACACGGGCCTCGCAGCGGGCTACTGAACCTGCGGCACACTTGAAGGCGGTCGTGCCCCTGTCGGCACGGCCGCTTTTTTCATTTTTCATGCACCTGCAAGACATCCTCTATACCCAGGGCTTCGGCACCCGCCGCGTGTGCGCGGGCCTGGTCCAGCAAGGCCACGTGAGCATTGCCGGCGCGGCCGTGACCGACCCCTTCGCCGACCTCGACCCCGAAGGCCTGCTGTTCACCGTGCAGGGCACCGAGTGGGCCTGCCACGAGAAGGCCTACCTGATGCTGCACAAGCCGGCCGGCACCGAGTGCTCGCAGAAGCCTTCGACCTACCCGAGCATCTACACGCTGCTGCCGTCGCCGCTGCGCCTGCGGCCCAACAAGGGCGCCGTGCAGGGCGTGCAGGCCATCGGCCGGCTCGACCAGGACACGACCGGCCTGCTGCTGCTGACCGACGACGGCCAGTTCATCCACAAGATGGGCTCGCCCAAGCACCATGTGCCCAAGGTCTACGAGGTGACGGCCAAGCACCCGATCGACGAGGTGCAGATCGCCAAGCTGCTGGCCGGCGTGGTGCTCGACGACGATCCGAAGCCCGTGCGCGCGGCCGCCTGCGAATCGGACAGCCCGCTGCACCTGCGGCTCACGCTCACCGAAGGCAAATACCACCAGGTCAAGCGCATGCTGGCCGCGGTCGGCAACCGGGTCGAGGGCCTGCACCGCTCGCGCATCGGCGGCCTGGCGCTGCCGGACGACCTGGCGCCGGGGCAATGGCGCTGGCTCACGGCCGAGCAGGTGGCCCAGTTGCGCGCGCCCGTTCCCCGGGCCGCTTGACACAGGTCAAGGCGCGGGGCGCAACAGCGGCGCCGGGGCGCCTGCGGTCAGCTGTTTGTTGCTTTCGACCGTTAAGATTGTTAAATCTCTCCCGGAACTTTCCCTTGCGACTTCCTGCCCGCCCGAACGGCCGCCTCGCGGCCTTCCTGCTGTCCTGCCTGACAGCCCTGGTGACCCTCCCCGCCGCGGCGGCCCCGCCGGCCGCTCCACCGGCCCCTCCACCGGTTTTTGTGCTCAATTCGCTCGACGCCAGCGTGAGCGTGATCAACCCGGTCGACTGGACCGAGAAGCAGCGCATTCCCACCGGCAAGGAGCCGCACCACATCTACATGACGCCCGACGAGAAGTCGGTCATCGTGGCCAATTCGGCGGGCGATTCACTCACCTTCCTGGACCCACGCACGGCCGAGGTGCAGCGCGTGGTGTACGGCATCATCGATCCCTACCAGCTGCAGTTCTCGCGCGACATGAAGTGGTTCGTCACGGCGGCCAACCGCCTGAACCACGTCGACGTGTACCGCTGGGACGGCAAGGACCTGAAGCTGGCCAAGCGCATCGCCACCGGCAAGACGCCCAGCCACATCTGGATCGACAACACCAGCACCGTGGCCTACGTCACCATGCAGGACAGCGACGAGCTGATCGCGGTCGACCTGCCGACGCAGACCGTGCGCTGGCGCCTGGCCACCGGCGCCATGCCGGCCGACATCTTCGGCGCCCACAACGACAAGACGCTGCTCGTGGGCCTCACCGGCAGCGACGGCGTGCAGGTGTTCGACGTGGCCGGCGCCCAGCCCAAGCTGGTCGGCAAGATCCCCACCGGCAAGGGCGCCCACGCCTTCCGCTCGGCCGGCGACGGCAAGACCGTGTTCGTGAGCAACCGGGTGGCCAACACCATCAGTCGCATCGACCTGACCACGCTGAAGGTCGTCGCCACCTACAACGTGCCCGGCGGCCCTGACTGCATGGACGTGTCGGCCGACGGCAAGACGCTGTATGTGACCTCGCGCTGGGCCAAGAAGCTCACGGTGGTCGATCTGGCAAGCCAGAAGGTCGTGCGGCAGATCAACGTCGGCCGCTCGCCGCACGGCGTCTGGACCCTCGACCATGCCAAGCGCATCTGAGCGCGTGCGCGGCTTGCGCACTGCCGGGGTGGCCTTCGCCGTCGCGGCGCTGGCCTGCGCCACCGTGCCGGCGGCCGGAGCGCAAGAAGCTGCGGCCTGCGACAAGCCGATCTACCTGACGCTGGACACCGGCCACATGGGCATCGCCCCGCTTGTGGCTGACGTGCTCAAGCGCCAGGACGTGCGCGTCACCTTCTTCGCCGCCGCCGAGCGCACCCAGACCGACGGCGACAGCCTGGACGACCACTGGGCGCCGTGGTGGAAGGCGAGGGCGGCCGAGGGCCACGAGTTCGGCTCGCACACCTACGACCACGCCTACTGGCGCGGCGACGTCAAGGGCACGCCACCCGGCTTTCGCATCAAACCGTCGGCCGGCCCGCAGACTGGCAAGGAGTCGGTCTGGAGCGCGGCTGACTACTGCGCCGACATCCGCAAGTCGTCCGACCGGCTGGCCGCCATCACCGGCAAGAAGCCGCTGCCGCTGTACCGCGCGCCGGGTGGCAAGACCTCGCCTGCGCTGCTGGCGGCCGCCAAGGATTGCGGCTATGCGCACGTGGGCTGGTCGCCTGCCGGCTTCCTGGGCGACGAGCTGCCGAGCGAGACGTTCAGCAACCAGAAGCTGCTGGCCCAGGCGCTCGCGGGCATCCGCCCCGGCGACATCCTGCTGGCGCACCTGGGCATCTGGTCGCGCAAGGACCCGTGGGCGCCCGCCAACCTGGAGCCGCTCATCGTCGGCCTGAAGGCCAAGGGCTTCTGCTTTCGCACCCTGCGCCAGCACCCGGACTACCGCGCCTGGATCGCCTCCCACCCTTGAATCCTGAGTTTTCGCCGTGATCGACTGGTTGACCGACGTTTTTTCCGCCATGCAGGGCTGGCTCTTCGAGACCGCCGTGCAGCCGCTGGTGTACGCCATCGGCCTGGGCGGCTGGGCCGAGGACGCCTTCGACGCCACCGGCTGGCTGCTGGTCGGCGTGATCCAGATCCTGGTGCTGCTGGCCGTCATCGGCCCGCTGCAGCGCTGGCGCGCGGTCGAGCCTGTGACCGACCGCCGCGCCATCCGCACCGACGTGATCTACACGCTGATCCACCGGTTGGGCCTGTTCCGGCTGGCGCTGTTCTTCGTGCTGCAGCCCGTGTTCGACGACCTGCTCGGCAGCCTGCGCATGGCGGGGTGGGGCACCTTCCACCTGGACGAGGCCTGGCCCGGCGTGACCGACGTGCCGTGGGTGGCCTTTGCCATCTACCTTGTCGTGCTCGACTTTGTCGGCTACTGGATTCACCGGGGCCAGCACCAGTTCAACTGGTGGTGGAGCCTGCATTCGCTGCACCACTCGCAGCGCCAGATGACGATGTGGAGCGACGACCGCAACCACCTGCTCGACGACGTCATCCACGACACGCTCATCGTCATTGTGGCGCAGCTGATCGGCGTGGCGCCGGGCCAGTTCATCGCCGTCGTGGCCTTCACCCAGCTCAGCGAGAGTCTGCAGCACGCCAACCTGCGGCTGAGCTTCGGGGCGATCGGCGAGCGGCTGTGGGTCAGCCCGCGCTTTCACCGGCTGCACCACAGCATCGGGCTGGGCCATGAGTCGCACGGCCGGAGCACGCTCGGCGGCCACAACTTCGGCGTGCTGCTGCCCTGGTGGGACATGCTCTTTCGCACCGCCAACTTCGAGAACCGCTACGACCCGACCGGCATCCGCGACCAGGTCGAGCCCGGCGCCGACGGCCGCCCGCGCGACTACGGCCAGGGCTTCTGGTCGCAGCAGTGGCTGGGGCTGAAGCGGCTGTTCGGCCGCGCCTGATTCCGCCGCCAACGCAGGGCCGGCGGCTGGCGGGCCGGGGCCTTGCGCTATCCTCGAACCTCATGCGCCTGCTCCTCGACTCCTTCTGGCGCGCGGTGGCGTATTGCATGCTCCCGCGCGTGATCGTGCTGTCGCTCCTGCCATTGGCGCTCATGGTGCTGCTGGCCGCGGGGCTCGGTTACTTCTACTGGGACGCGGCCGTCGCCTGGACGCGCGAGGCCCTCGACGCCTGGCCGTTGCTGTCCAGCTTCTGGGCCTGGATCGGGCGCCTGTTCTCGGCTGACGTCACGGCCGCGCTGGCGCCGTTGGTGGTGGTGTTCGGCGTCACGCCGCTGATCGTGGTGCTGTCGCTGCTGATCGTGGCCGGCTTCATGGCGCCGGCGCTCACCAAGCTCGCGGCCGAACGGCGCTTTCCGACGCTCGAACAGAAGAAGGGCGCCTCCTTCTTCGGCAGCGTGCTGCGCTCGCTCGGCGCCACGGTGCTGGCGCTGATCGCCCTGGTGGTGTCGATGCCGCTGTGGCTCATTCCGCCGCTGGTGCTGATCCTGCCGCCGCTGATCTGGGGCTGGCTCACCTACCGGGTGATGAGCTTCGACGCGCTGGCCGAGCACGCCAGCCCTGAAGAACGCGCCACGCTGCTGCGCACCCACCGGCTGCCGCTGCTGTGCATCGGCGTGCTGTGCGGCTACCTGGGTGCCGCGCCGAGCATCGTCTGGGCCTCGGGCCTGCTGTTCGCCGCCGCCTTCTTCGTGCTTGTGCCGATCGCCATCTGGATCTACACGCTGGTCTTTGCCTTCTCCGCGCTCTGGTTCGCGCACTACTGCCTCGACGCCCTGGCTCAGCTGCGCGCCCAGCGCGCGGCGCTGCAGCCCGCGGCCGGCAGCGGCGACGCGCAACAGGTGCTCGAGGCGGCCGAAACCACCGAGGCCAACAAGGCCGCTCTCTCTCAATGGGGTTCACCATGACACGCGCATTCGGTCTCATCGTCGTCGGCGACGAGATCCTTTCCGGCAAGCGGGCCGACAAGCACATGGCCAAGGTCATCGAGCTGCTGGCCGCGCGCGGCCTGCAGCTGGGCTGGGCCGAATACGTGGGCGACGAGCCCACGCGGATCACCGCGGCGCTCATGCGCGCCTTCGCCTCGGGCGACATCGTGTTCTCGACCGGCGGCATCGGCGCCACGCCCGACGACCACACCCGCCAGTGCGCCGCCCAGGCCCTGCGCGTGCCGCTGGCGCTGCACCCCGAGGCCGAAGTGCTGATCCGCGAGCGCATGCAGGACACGGCCAAGGAGCAGGGCGTGCCCTACGAGCCCGACCGGCCCGACAACATCCACCGCCTGAACATGGGCGTGTTTCCGCAGGGCGCGTCCATCATCCGCAACCCGTACAACAAGATCCCGGGGTTCAGCGTCGAGCACGTGCATTTCGTGCCGGGCTTCCCGGTCATGGCCTGGCCGATGATCGAGTCGGTGCTCGACAGCCGCTATGCCGATCTGTTCACCCGCAACGCCATCGCCGAGAAGTCCGTGATCGTTTTCGGTGCGATGGAAGCCACCCTCACGCCCCTGATGCAGGCCATCGAGCAGGCCCACGCCGGCATCAAGGTGTTCAGCCTCCCCAGCGTGGATCACCCCCAGTACGGGCGCCACATCGAGCTGGGCGTCAAGGGCGACCCCGCGAAGCTCGATGCCGCCTATGGCCAGCTCATCGAAGGCCTGCACACTTTCGATGCAAAGCTTGGCCCCGAATTGGTGCGTTAATTCGGATTGCACCAGTTTGGTGATTATTTCCTTTTCCGGCAGCCCCTGGGCCGTCACCCGGGCCTCATCCGGCGGGGTGACAATGGCACAGAAACTGCATCCTCCCGTCCCTGTATTCCTAACCACCATCCAACTCAGGAGAAACTGATGGCAAAGACCGTCGCCGATGTACTCAAGCTCGTCAAGGAAAACGAGGTCAAGTTCGTCGACTTGCGCTTCACCGACACCCGCGGCAAGGAACAGCACGTCACCGTGCCTGTGTCGCACTTCGATGAAGACAAATTCACCTCGGGCCACGCGTTCGACGGTTCGTCCATCGCCGGTTGGAAGGGCATCGAAGCCTCGGACATGCAGCTCATGCCCGACCCGAACACCGCCAACATCGACCCGTTCTTCGAAGAAACGACGCTGATCCTGACCTGCGACGTGATCGACCCGGCCGACGGCAAGGCCTACGAGCGCGACCCGCGTTCGCTCGCCAAGCGCGCCGAGGCGTACATGAAGGCGTCCGGCCTGGGCGACACCGCCTACTTCGGACCGGAACCCGAATTCTTCGTGTTCGACGGCGTGCGCTGGAAGAACGACATGTCGGGCTGCTTCGTGAAGATCGAGTCCGAAGAAGCCTCGTGGAACACCGACAAGGAGTTCGAGCACGGCAACAGCGGCCACCGTCCCGCAGTCAAGGGCGGCTACTTCCCGGTGCCCCCGGTCGACAGCTTCCAGGACATGCGCTCCGAAATGAGCCTGGTGCTCGAATCGCTGGGCATCCCGGTCGAAGTGCATCACCATGAAGTGGCCAACGCCGGCCAGCTCGAAATCGGCACCCGCTTCAGCACGCTGGTGCAGCGCGCCGACTGGGTCCAACTGCAGAAGTATGTGATCCACAACGTGGCCCACGCCTACGGCAAGACCGCCACCTTCATGCCCAAGCCCATCGTCGGCGACAACGGTTCCGGCATGCACGTGCACCAGTCGGTCTGGAAGGACGGCAAGAACCTGTTCGCCGGCGACGGCTACGCAGGCCTGTCGGACTTCGCACTGCACTACATCGGCGGCATCATCAAGCACGCCCGTGCCCTGAACGCCATCACGAACCCCGGCACCAACAGCTACAAGCGCCTGGTGCCCGGCTTCGAAGCCCCGGTGAAGCTGGCCTACTCGGCCAAGAACCGCTCGGCCTCGATCCGCATCCCGTTCGTGGCCAACCCGAAGGGCCGCCGCGTCGAAGCGCGCTTCCCCGATCCGCTGATGAACCCGTACCTGGGCTTTGCCGCGCTGCTGATGGCCGGCCTGGACGGCGTGGAAAACAAGATCCATCCGGGCGAAGCCGCCAGCAAGGACCTGTACCACCTGCCGCCGGAAGAAGACGCGCTGATCCCGACCGTCTGCCACAGCCTGGACCAGGCCCTGGAGCACCTGGACAAGGACCGTGCGTTCCTGACCAAGGGCGGCGTGTTCACCGACTCGTACATCGACGCGTACATCGACCTCAAGATGCAGGAAGTCACGCGCTTCCGCATGGCGACGCACCCCGTCGAATTCGACATGTACTACTCGCTGTAAAAAGCGCCACAGCAAGCCCGCCCCGGCGGGCAAGTAAGACAAAAGGACGGCCCCGGCCGTCCTTTTTCCTTGGTGCGGAACATCCCATCGTGAGAGGGCCCGAATTGCATCAAAATGCGCGTTTGTCGCGCCCTCTCCGGAATCAAATGAAGACTGTCTCCCTGATTTTCCTGGCCGCCGCCTCGTTCGCCACCGCCACGGCGGCGCTCGCGCAAGAGCGCGTCTGGCGCTGCGGCAACGAGTACACCAACAACGCGACCGTGGCCCAGCAAAAGGGCTGCAAGATCATGGAAGGCGGCAACGTCACCGTCGTGCAGGGCACGAAGCCTTCGGGCGGCGGTGGTGGCAGCGCGTCGTCGTCGGGCTCGGGCGGTTCGGCCGCGCGCGCTCCGGCGGGCAGCCCGCGCGTCGAAGGCGTCGACCAGCGCGCGCGTGACGGCGAGGCGCGTTCGGTGCTCGAAGCCGAGCTGCGCAAGGCCGAGGCTCGCCAGACCGAGCTCAAGAAGGAATACAACAACGGCGAGCCCGAGAAGCAGGGCAGCGAAGGCCGCAACTACCAGAAGTACCTCGACCGCGTGGCCGAGATGAAGGCCGAACTCGCGCGCAACGAGAGCGACATCGCCGGCATCCGCCGCGAAATCGGCCGCCTGCCCGGCAAGCCGCAACCGCAGTAAGCGGCGCGCAGTCCATGGTGTTCGGGAAGAAGGCGACTGGCGCCAATCCGCGCTTTCGTGCCTTCGACCTGCTGTCCACGCTGATCGCGGTGGTCAACGGCGACGGCTCGGTGCTGTTCGCCAATGCAGGCCTCGAAGACGCGCTGGGTACCTCGCGGCGCACGCTCGAGGGCTCGCAGTTCGGCGCCTGCTTCCATGAGCCGCAGGTGCTGCGCACCGCGCTCGACGGCGCCAGCAGCAACGACTTCGCCACGCTGCGCTATGAGGCCTTCCTGCGGCGCGTGAACCATGAGCTGATGCCCGTGCAGGTCACGCTCGCGCACGGCGACAAGAAGGGCGAACTCATCATCGAGATGTCGCCGCTGGAGCAGCAGGTGCGCCAGGACCGCGAGGAGCGCCTCATTGACCAGGCGCAGGCCAACAAGGAGCTCATCCGCAACCTCGCGCACGAGATCAAGAACCCGCTGGGCGGCATTCGTGGCGCGGCACAGCTGCTGCAGATGGAGGTCGAGTCGCGCGACCTCATCGAGTACACCCAGGTCATCATCCACGAGGCCGACCGGCTGCAGACGCTGGTCGACCGGCTGCTGGCGCCGCACCGGCGACCGCACGTGGTGGGCGACGTGAACATCCACGAGGTGTGCGAGCGCGTGCGCTCGGTCATCCTGGCGGAGTTTCCGCGCGACCTGCACATCGAGCGCGACTTCGACGTCTCCATTCCCGAGTTCCGCGGCGACCGCGAGCAGCTCATCCAGGCCACCCTCAACATCGCGCACAACGCGGCGCAGGCCCTGGCCGAGCGCCGCGCGGCGGGCGACGCGCAGATCACTTTCAAGACCCGCGTGGCCCGACAGGTGATCTTCAACAAGCAGTGGTATCGATTGGCACTGGAATTGCATGTCATCGACAATGGACCGGGTGTGCCGGACACGATCAAGGACCGCATCTTCTATCCGCTCGTTTCGGGCAGGGAAGGCGGGACCGGGCTGGGGTTGACGCTTGCGCAAACTTTTGTGCAACAGCATCACGGCGTGATCGAGTGCGACAGCGTCCCGGGCCGAACCGATTTCAAGATATTGATTCCGCTGCCCTAGGGCAGCCCCGGCAACAGAGGAGATGCATGAAGCCGATCTGGATAGTTGATGACGACCAATCGATACGCTTCGTGCTCGAGAAGGCACTGCTGCGCGAAGACATGCCCACGCGCAGCTTCACGAACACACGCGAAGTGCTGGCCGCACTCGAACAGGCCGAAGGCGACGAGCAGCAGGGCCCGCAGGTCCTGGTGAGCGACATCCGCATGCCGGGCGGCTCGGGGCTCGACCTGCTCGACAAGATCAAGGCCAAGCACCCCGGCCTGCCGGTCATCATCATGACCGCCTTCTCCGACCTCGACAGCGCGGTCTCGGCCTTCCAGGGCGGCGCCTTCGAGTACCTGCCCAAGCCCTTCGACCTGCCGCGCGCCGTGGAACTCATCCGCCGCGCCGTCGACGAAAGCCAGCGCGAAGAGGTGTCCGAAGAGCGCATGGTCGCCGCGCCCGAGATGCTCGGCCAGGCGCCCGCGATGCAGGACGTGTTCCGTGCCATCGGCCGGCTGTCGCAGAGCAACGTCACGGTGCTCATCACCGGCGAATCGGGCTCGGGCAAGGAACTGGTGGCGCGCGCGCTGCACAAGCACTCGCCGCGCGCCAACGGCCCCTTCGTGGCGATCAACACCGCCGCCATTCCCAAGGACCTGCTCGAGAGCGAACTCTTCGGCCACGAGCGCGGCGCCTTCACCGGCGCGCAGACCATGCGCCGCGGCCGCTTCGAGCAGGCCGAGGGCGGCACGCTGTTCCTCGACGAAATCGGCGACATGCCCTTCGACCTGCAGACGCGCCTCTTGCGCGTGCTCAGCGACGGCCACTTCTACCGCGTGGGCGGCCACAACTCGGTCAAGGCCAACGTGCGCGTCATCGCCGCCACCCACCAGGACCTCGAGCAGCGCGTGAAGCTCGGCGGTTTCCGCGAAGACTTGTTCCACCGCCTCAACGTGATCCGCCTGCGCCTGCCGGCGCTGCGCGAACGCGGCGAAGACGTGCCCGCGCTCACGCGGCACTTCCTGCAGCAGAGCGCGCGCCAGCTCGGCGTCGAGCCCAAGCGCATCTCCGACGCGGCACTTGCCAAGCTCGCGACCTTCAGCTTCCCGGGCAACGTGCGCCAGCTCGAGAACATCTGCCACTGGCTAACGGTGATGGCGCCCGCGCAACTGATCGAATCGAAAGACCTGCCGCCCGAAGTGATGGCGGTCAGTGGGGCGGACGTGCATGCGGCGGTGGCCGAGGTGGCGGCGCCCGTGCAGGCTGCAGCGCCGTTGGCCGTCGAGCGCGACGCGTCCGCGCCGGTAGTCGCGGCCCCCGAGGCGGTGTCAGGCGCATCGACGGGCCCCAGCGCCTGGGAAAGCGGCCTCGAAGCCGAGGCCCAGGCGCTGCTTGCGGCAGGCCGCACCGATGTGTGGGACGTGCTCACGCGCCGCTTCGAATCGCGGCTCATCCTCACCGCGCTGGCCAACACGCGCGGCCGGCGCATCGAGGCGGCCCAGAAGCTGGGCATCGGGCGCAACACCATCACCCGGAAAATCCAGGAACTCGGTATCGAATGAAAAGGCCCTCTACGGGCCTTTTTTACGACCTGCCTACGCGCACTCGAACCCTTCCAGGGATACCGCGGAACCGGCTTTGCCGGGCCGCCGGTATCGCCCCCTGCAAGGGGGTTGGCGTAGCGACACGAAGTGCGCGCAGCCTGGGGGTGTACCAAGTTATCGGCTGCGTTGGCCGAGGGTGAGCGAATCGAGCTGGAACTTGCCGCTCTTGTCCCAGAGCCAGGTGTCGACATACGTGTGGCCGCCCAGCTTGCCGGGGCTCGGCAAGGGCGAGGTCGCCTTGATCAGGTCCGCGATCATCGGCGGCACCTCGGGCGCATGGCTGGGCACGCGGCTGAAGGTCACGTTGTTGACCTTGCCGTTCGCATCGATGTCGGTTTCGACCACCACCACCGCATACACCAGCGGCGGGATCTTGCCCTTGTAGATGCGGTCGGCATACGCCTTGTAGATGTGGCGCGCGCCGGTCTTGCGGTAGGTGCGGATGGCGGGCGTCTGCGCGGTGATGAGCCGCACGGTCGGCACGTCGCGACTGCCTTCGGCGGCGGTTTCGCCGCTGGGCGACGGGGTGCCCGTGCCGCTTTCCGATCCGCCGCCCGGCTTGAGCACCGAGCAGGCGGCCAACGCGAGCGCCGCGGCGGCGATCGCGGCGGAACGGGCCAGGCGTGCGGCGATCGGCGTCGTCATGGCCGTCAGGCGTCCGCGCCGAGTTCGAGTACCACCGGGGCGTGGTCGCTCGGCTTTTCCCACTTGCGCGGCACGCGGTCGATGACGCAGCCCTTCACGCGCGGCAGCAGCGGCTCGCTCACGAGGATGTGGTCGATGCGCAGGCCCCGGTTCTTCTGGTAGCCCAGCATGCGGTAGTCCCACCACGAGAAGCTCTTTTCGGGCTGTTCGAACATGCGGAAGCTGTCGGTCAGGCCCAGGCCCAGCAGCGCCTTGAAGTGGTCGCGCTCTTCGGTCGTGTGGTGGATCGTTTCCTTCAGGCCCACGGGGTCGAAGCTGTCGCGGTCCTCGGGCGTGACGTTGAAGTCGCCCAGCAGCACGAGGTTCGGGTGCGCCGCGAGTTCACGCGCAATGTAGGCGTGCAGCGCGTCGAGCCACTTCATCTTGTAGGCGAACTTCTCGCTGCCCGGTTCCTGGCCGTTCACGAAGTAGCCGTTCACCACGCGCAGCGGGCCCGAGGGCGTGTCGAGGGTGGCCGCGATCACGCGCGACTGCTCGTCGGTGAAACCGTCGATGTTCTTCACCACGTCGCGCAGCGGCGAGAGGCTGAGGATGGCGACGCCGTTGTAGGTCTTCTGCCCGAACACCGCCGCCTCGTAGCCGGCCGACTTCAGCACCTCGAGCGGAAACTTGTCGTCGGTCATCTTGAGCTCCTGCAGGCACAGCACATCGACCGGGTTGGCGATGAGCCAGTCGAGCACATGCTGCAGGCGCGCGGTGAGGGAGTTGACGTTCCAGGTGGCTATTTTCATGAGGGCTCTGCGTGGTCGGTTGTCGGGTGGCGGCCGTGCGTTCGCAGCCGGTCGGTGAGGTCTCTGTGCAGGCGAAAGAAGTGGCCGCGCCCAGACCCGGAAGAAAGGAATGTCGGCAGCAAAACCGCGACAGTGATTTCCATCGCGGTATTTTGCCTCGCTGGATCGGGATGCCGTGTAAGCGAAGGCGAGGGGCGCGGAACCGCCGACCCGCCCGCCGGCGCTAGGGCTGAAGGTACCAGCCCAGCTCGCCCTGCAGGAACTGGGCGGCCTCGGGCGGCAGATCGTCCGAATCGAAGAAGCTCGCCACGGGCCGCTCGACCACGATGTGCCCCGCGTGAAGATACGCCACGCGCGTGGCCAGGCGCTTGGCCTGCCCGAGGTTGTGCGTGCTCATCACGATCGTCACGCCGCTGTGGGCGACCTCTTCGATGAGGGCCTCGATCTCGTTCTTGGCGCCGGGGTCCAGGCTGGCCGTGGGCTCGTCCAGGAACAGGATGTCCGGCTGCAGCGCCCAGGCGCGCGCCAGGCCCAGGCGCTGCTGCTGGCCGCCCGACAGCGAACGCGCCGAGCGCTCGGCATGTTCGAGCAGGCCCACGCGCGCCAGCGCCAGGCCGCAGCGCTCGCCGCGCTCGGCGGCCGGCACGCCCGCCAGCCACAGGCCCACCCACACATTGCGCCACACCGAGAGGCTCAGCAGAAAGGGGCGCTGGAACAGCATGGCCGCGCGCGGCAGGCGGCCTTCGGGTCGCAGCGGCAGGCGCTCGCAGCGCCCTTCGCAGGGCAGCAGGCCGTGCAGCAGCCGCAGCAGCGTGGTCTTGCCCGAGCCGTTGGCGCCCACGAGCACGAGCCGGTCGCCCCGGTGCAGGGTCAGCGAGGCCTCGTCCAATGCGACCAGCGCGCCGAAGCGCACCGTGGCGCGCTCGAGCCGGATCAGCGGCACCGTGCCCACCGCGGCCGGCGTGTGCGGGGCGGGCGTACGGCGCACCGCGTGCGGCCTCGCCGGCGGGGCAGTGCTCAGCGGGCGCGTGGCCAGCCATTGCAGCAGCCCGATGGCGCCGTTGACCGCGCCGACCACCGCCAGCAGCACGATGCCCAGCGCCAGGGCCAGCGCGAGGTCGCCCTTGCTGGTCTCCAGCGCGATGGTGGTGGTCATCACGCGCGTGACGCCGGCGATGTTGCCGCCGACGATCATCACGGCCCCCACCTCGGCGATGGCCCGCGCGAAGGCCGTGAGCAGCACGGTGGCCACGCCCATCCGGTCGTGCACCAGCATCAGCAATGCGGTGGCGAGCGGCCCGGCGCCCAGCGAGCGCAGCTGGTCGCCGCCGTCGGCCAGCGCCGCCATCACGAGCCGGCGCGACAGCGCGGCGATCAGCGGCGTGACGAGCACGCTCTGCGCCACCACCATCGCCGACGGCGTGAACAGGATGCCCAGTTCGCCCAGCGGCCCCGAGCGCGAGAGCAGCAGGTACACCAGCAGGCCCACGACCACGGCGGGCAGGGCGAGCAGCGTGTTCACCAGCCACACGGCCAGCACATGCCCCGGGAACCGCGCCACCGCGAGCCAGGCGCCCAGCAGCAGGCCGAACAGCGCGCCGATCACACAGGCCGTGGCGCTCACCTGCAGCGAGAGCGCCGTGATGCGCAAGAGTTCGGGGTCGGCGCCGATGATGAGGTGCCAGGCCAGCGCCCAGCCTTCGGTCACGGTGTTCATCGGGAGACGGCTTTCATCGCCAGCGCGAGGCGGTGTGCATCGCGCGGCCCGGCCCCGTCATCGACCGGCGCGCCGTTCACTGGCCCGCGTTCGGGAAGAAGAGCTGTTCGCCGCCGATCTTGTACGCGGCGATGGCGGCCTGCCCGTCGCGCGACACGACCCAGTCGGAGAAGGCTTGCGCCAGGTCCTTCTTCACGTGCGGGTGTTTGGCCGGGTTCACGACGATCACGCCGTACTGGTTGAACAGCTGCTTGTCGCCCTCGACCACGATGCCCAGGTCGGCGCGGTTCTTGAAGTTGAGCCAGGTGCCGCGGTCGGACAGCACATAGGCATTGGTCGACGCCGCGATGTTGAGCGCCTGGCCCATGCCGCAGCCGCATTCCTTGTAGCCGGCCGGCTTGGCGGCGGCCAGGTCGATGCCGGCGAGCTTCCACTGGCGCAGTTCGGCCGCATGCGTGCCGCTCTTGTCGCCGCGCGAAACGAAGGCGCCGCCCGTGGTGCCCAGCCGCTTGAGGGCCGCCGCGATGTCGTTGCCGCGCACGCCGGCCGGGTCGGACTTGGGCCCGATCAGCACGAAGTCGTTGTACATGACCGGGCGGCGCGGCAGGCCGAAGCCTTCGGCGACGAACTTCTCTTCGGCGGGCTGGTCGTGCACGAACAGCGCGTCGGCGTCGCCGCGGCGCGCCATGTCCAGCGCCTGGCCCGTGCCCACCGCCACCACGCGCACCTCGGTGCCCGATGCTTTCGTGAACTGCGGCAGCAGGTGCTTGAACAGGCCCGACTGTTCCGTCGAGGTGGTCGAGGCCAGCACGATGAACTTGTCCTGTGCATGCGCCATCGGCGCGAGCAGCGCACCAGCAAGTGCACTGATGAGAGCGAGAAGGGTGAAGCGTCTGCGCGAAGCCATCGTCATCGTGTCAGTCCTCGAGAGTGAAAGAAAGAAGCGCTCTTGCCATCAGGCGGCGGCATCGACGCGAAAGCCCAGCCGGCCCAGCGCCTCGCGCGCCGCGGCCGATTGCAGCAACGCAATGAAGGCCTGCACCGGCGCGCGCCCAAGCCGTGCCTGGGGCACCACGAAGTCGTAGCGCTCCTCCTGCACGGGAATGAAGCCCAGCCCGTACTGCCGCGCGACCGTGTCGATGGCCAGGCCCCAGTCGGCGCGCTGCTGCGCCACGGCCACGGCCACCGCGTTGTGCGACTTGGTCTGCACGCCGTAGCCGGGCGGTTGCGCGCCGCCGAGCAGGCGGTCGATGAGGATGCGCGTGCCGCTGCCGGCGTTGCGGTTGACCATGGTGCAGCCGGGCTGCGCGGTCGCGGCGGCGATGGCCGCGGCGGCGTCCAGGCCCTCGAAGCGCGTGTCGCCGGGGCGATGGACCACGCCCTGCATGCGGCCGTAGCCCGTCACCAGTTCGAGGCCCGGCGTGAGCAGCGGCCGGTTGTAGACACCCGTCGCCGGGTCCATCAGGTGGATGCCGGCCACGTCGCATTCGCCGCGCCGGGCGGCCATCAGCCCGCCGGTGCTGCCCACGTTCATGGCCTTGATGCGGATGCCCTGGCGCATCAGCTCGCCGGCCAGCCAGTCCAGGCCCACGCAATGGCTGCCGATGAAGATCAGGTCGGCGGCGTCCAGCCCCTGGCCCAGCAGCTGCACCTGCACGGGCGCGCCGGCATCGACGATCTCGGTGTGCTGGCCGATGGTGATGAAGCCGTCGGCGCTGCTGAAGGTGGTGACCGAGCCCGAGCCCTTGCCCATCGGGTAGGCGGCCACGCCGTCGTCGGTGGGCACCAGGCCCACCAGCAAATACTCGGTGCGACCGCGCTCGGAGTTCACGCGCATCGGCAGCGTGGCCGCCACGTGCGCGTGCCGCTGCGGCGGCCGGCCCGCGAAGGCGCGGATCACGGGCGCCAGGAACTCGTGGAAGGTGAAGACCGCCGAGGTCGGAAAGCCCGGCAGGATCACGACCGGCTTGCCGCCCGTGACCGCCAGGCACACCGGCTTGCCGGGCTTGAGCGCCACGCCGTGCGCCACCACGCCCGGGTCGCCGAGGGCGGCCACCACGCGGTACGACAGGTCGCCTTCGCCCTTGGACGTGCCGCCCGAGAAGACGACGGCATCGCATGCCAGCCCGCGTGCGAGCGCGGCCGACAGCAGGGCCTCGTCGTCGGGGATCACGCCCAGGCGCACCGGCTCGCCGCCCAGTTCCTCGACCGCGGCGCCGATGATGGCGGCGTTGGAGTCGTACACCGCGCCCGTGGGCAGCGGCGCACCGGGCGCGACGATCTCGTTGCCGGTGGAGAAGATGGCCACGCGCGGCTTGCGCCACACGCCGACCTCGGCCAGGCCCAGCGCCGCGAGCACGCCGATCTCGCGCGAGCTCAGCACCTGGCCGGCGCGCAGCACGGTTTCGCCGCGCGCGATGTCGGTGCCGGCGTAGCTGACGTTCTCGCCGGCCGTGGCGGCGCGGCGCACCTGCACGTTGCCGTCGTCGAGGTCGGTGTGCTCCACCATCACCACCGCGTCGGCGCCGCGCGGCAGCATGCCGCCGGTGGCGATCGCCGTGGCGTGGCCGGGCGTCACTTCGCGCTGCGGCACGATGCCGGGCGCGAGCGTCTCGCCCACGAGGGCCAGCGCGCGGACCTGTTCTTCCATCGCGCCCCAGGTGTCGGCGGCCTGCACGGCAAAGCCGTCGACGTTGGAGCGGTCGAAGCCGGGCACGTCGATGGCGGCGACCGCGTCGTCGGCAAGCACCCGGCCCAGCGCCGCGTGCAACGGAACGGTCTCGCGGCCCAGCGGCGCGAGGCTCAGGTGTTCGCGGAAGCGGCGCTCGGCCTCGTCCCGCGTGACGACATCGAGAAATTGCGATTGGGCTTTCACAGGCACTCGTACAGATGAACAGTGACGTCGGTCCCGGGCCCGAAGCCTTCGCTTTCGGCGGGGGCGATCACGAAGCCGTCGGCGCGCGTGGTCGAGCTCAGTACCGAGGCGCCCGAGAGCGCGAGCGGCTCCACGCCGTCGGCGCCGATCTTCACGCGCACGTAGTCGACGCGCCCCACCTGCGAGACGATCTTGCGCGCCACGGTGGCGCGCGTGCGCGGGTAGGGCCAGTCGGCGGACCGGCCGCCGAGCAGTCGGATCGCACGCCCGGCAAAGAAGTCGTAGGCGCACAGGCAGGAGACCGGGTTGCCCGGCAGCAGGAACACCAGCGTGTCGCCGATGCGCCCCATGCCGGCCGGGCTGGAAGGCCGCATCGCGATACCGTGGATCGCCAGCTCGCCGAGTTCGGCCAGCAGGCGCGGCGCGTGGTCCTCGGCGCCCACGCTGGAGCCGCCGGAAATGAGCACCACGTCGGCGCCGGGCGCGGCCAGTGCCTGCGCGATGATTTGCGGGTCGTCGCCCAGGCGCTGGTGCGACTCGAGCAGGCCGCCGTCGCGCGCCACGAGGCCGCGCAAGGTCACGGAGTTGGCGTCGTAGATCTCGCTCGGGCCCTTGGGCGTGCCGGGCGCGCGCACCTCGTTGCCGGTGACGAGCAGCCGCACGCGCGGCCGGCGCACCACCTGCAACTGGGCCAGGCCGAGCGAAGCCGCCAGCCCTGCATCCTGCGGACGCAGGCGGCGACCCGCGGCCAGCGCGGTGCTGCCGCGCGCGATGTCTTCGCCGACATGGCCCACATGCTGGCCCGGTGCGACGGCGCGCGTGATGGCCAGTCGCCCGTCCTGCTCGCTCGCGTACTCGGCGGGCACCACGGCATCGAGCCCGCGCGGCACCGGGGCGCCGGTCATGATGCGGATGGCGGCGCCCGCGGGCACCTCGCCTTCGAAGGGGCGGCCGGGCCAGGCGTGGCCCGCGATCGGAAACTCGAGCGGGTTGTATTCGCCGGCCCCCGTGGTCTCGCCGCCGCGCAGCGCATAGCCGTCCATGGCCGCGCGGTCGAACTCGGGCACCGCGATGGGCGCGATCACCTCCTGCAGCAGCACCCGCCCCGTGGCCTCGTCGACGGCCACGGATTCGCCGGGCAGCAGGGGCGTATGGGCATCGATCCAGGCGAGGGCGGTGGGCACCTCGGCGCGCTGCGTGAAGCCGCGCATACGCACATCGGTCGAGGCAGTTCGTTCGGGTGTGGGCATCGGGGCCAGTATAGAAGTTGGAGGTCGCCGGCGTGGTCGGGCATGGCACCCGACAGCCATGCACAAGAGCGGCCGTGCCGGACCTTGCCGGCGGGCCATTTGCGGTCGTTTTTTTGGCCGCGTCCGCGCAGATGCGCGGCGCCGACGGCTTACTTCGCGGGTGCGGGATTCGTCTGCGCCGAGGTCTGATTCGAACTCGGCGGCGACGCGGCCGTGGGGGCCGGGGAGTGGGCGCCCGATGCCTCGATGGGCTTGGTTTCAACCTTGGGGGCAGCGGCGTAAGGCCCCGGGTCCACGCAGGGCGGCGTGGCCACCGCGGCCGGTGCCGGCTTGCCGGCGGCCTGCGCGCTCGCACGGTACTTGGCGGCGACCTGGTCCTGTGACTTGCACAGCAGGTAGCCGTCGGTCTTGGCGCTCCACGCGGTGCGGGCCGCGGCCTCGGCGGCCTTGGCCTGCGCTTCCGGCGTGGGCGGGGGGAGCTTGGCGACAGCGGAGGTCGCAGCGAGTGCGCACAGGAGAAGGGTCAGCGTGTGCTTCATGCGGAGGTTCCTTGCTGCGCCGTCGAAGGCCGTGCGGGCTCGGGTGCGCCGGCGGGTTGCGAGCGCTGCGCGGGGATCTTGCCGGCCTGGATGTCGTCGTACCAGAGCTTGTGGTGCTCGCGCGCCCAGGCCTCGTCGACATAGCCTTCGCGCATCGCCTTGTAGGCGCCGTCCATGCCCAGCGTGCCGATGTAGATGTGGCCCATGATCATCGCCATCATGAGCAGCGTGGCCACCGCGTGCACCATGTGCGCGACCTGCATCTCGCCGCGCGTGTAGACGAAGCCGGGCAGCAGCTTGTCCAGGAACAGGCCCGAGGCGATGACGATGCTGCCCAGGAACAGCACGCCGCCCCAGAACACCGCCTTCTCGCCGGCGTTGAAGCGATGCGACGCGGGCTCCTTGCCGCCGAACAGGCCACCGCCGTGCCGCAGCCAGGTGAAGTCGTCCTTGCTCGGCCAGTTGCTGCGGATGAAGGTGAAGATCATGAACAGCGTGGTCACCACGAACAGCGGCCCCACGAAGTTGTGCACCGTCTTGAGCACGTAGGCGAGCCAGCCGAACAGCGTGCTGCCCAGCACCGGCAGCAGGAAGAACTTGCCGAAGGCCATCACGATGCCCGAGATCGCGAGCGTGACGAAGGCCAGCGCGTTCGACCAGTGCGTGGCGCGCTCGAAGGGCGTGAAGCGCTCGATCTTGCGGCCGGTTTCGGTGCCGTGCAGGCGGATCGGCCCGCGCGTGAAATAGAAGATGGCCAGCGCCAGCAGCGTCACGAAGAGCAGAGCCGCGCCGTACGGAATGATCCAGTCGTTGCGCACCTGCCGCCAGGCCTCGCCTGCGTTGGTGAAGCGCGAACCCGGGTACTGCACGAAGCGCTGGATCAGGTTGCCGGCCTCGGGCGCCTGGCTCACCGGCAGGCTGCTGTAGCCGGTGACGCCGCCGCTCACCTGGCGCCACATCGGCGCGTTGTTGCCGGGTTGGACCTTGTTGCGCTCGCCGTTGGTCTGGTTGAGGTAGTTGGGGTCGGCGCTGGCCTCGGGCTTGACGTCGAAGATGTTCTGGCTGCGGATGCCGCCCTCGGCCTTCGGTGCTGTAGCCGCGGCTGCGGCAGGCGAAGAAGCAGGGGCGGGCGCCGCGGTCACGGCGCCGCTCGCGGCCGGGGTGGCCTCCTGGGCCGGCGCCACCGCCGCCCAGCCCAGGAGCGCGGTCGCCAGCAGCGCGTGGAACGCGTGCCTGGTGCGAATGGTGACGCTCATGCGGCCTCCGGTTCAGTTTTCTCGGGTGTACTCGTTCTGGCCGTTGGAGCGCGTCTTGATCTGCTGCTCCCAGGCCGTCTTGTCGCCCACCTTCCAGCCGGGCGCGGTGAAGGCGGTGCCGGTGTTGGCCTGCGTGCCCGTGCCGCTCCAGGGCACCGCGTCGTGCTTGACGCCCTCGGCGTTCGTCTGCGGCTTCTCGCTGCAGGCCGCCAGCAGCATCGCGCCCGAGGCGAGCGCGACGAGCATCACGACCGCGCGCTTCACTTGGTGCCTCCGGTGGGCGGCGTGCCGGCCTGTTGCGAGCCGTAGGCCGTGCCCCAGCCCCAGACCTCGGCGCCCGTGCCGCGGTGCACGACGCGGGTGCGGAAGATGTCGGCCACCATGTCGCCGTCGCCGGCCAAGAGCGCCTTGGTCGAGCACATCTCGGCGCAGGCCGGCAGCTTGCCTTCGGCCAGGCGGTTGCGGCCGTACTTCTCGAACTCGGCTTCGGAGCCGTTGGCTTCGGGGCCGCCGGCGCAGAAGGTGCACTTGTCCATCTTGCCGCGCGCACCGAAGGTGCCCTGCGAGGGGAACTGCGGCGCGCCGAACGGGCAGGCGTACGAGCAGTAGCCGCAGCCGATGCACACGTCCTTGTCGTGCAGCACCACGCCTTCCTCGGTGCGGTAGAAGCATTGCACGGGGCACACGGCCATGCAGGGCGCGTCGGAGCAGTGCATGCAGGCCACCGAGATCGATTTCTCGCCCGGCAGGCCGTCGTTGAGCGTGACCACGCGGCGGCGGTTCACGCCCCAGGGCACCTCGTTCTCGTTCTTGCAGGCCGTGACGCAGCCGTTGCACTCGATGCAGCGCTCGGAATCGCAGACGAACTTCATTCTTGCCATGGTGATTCCTTATGCTTTCTCGATGTTGCAGACCGTGGTCTTGGTCTCTTGCATCATGGTGACGCTGTCGTAGCCGTAGGTGGTGGCCGTGTTGATGGCCTCGCCGCGCACGATGGGCGCCGCGCCCTTCGGGTAGTAGGCCAGCAGGTCTTCGCCCTGCCAGCGGCCCGAGAAGTGGAAGGGCATGAACACCGTGTCGGGCCCCACGCGCTCGGTCACCAGGGCCTGCACGTTGAGCTTGGCGCCCGTGGGCGTGTGCACCCAGGCGCGCTCGCCGTTGCGGATGTTCTTCTCGGCCGCCACCTTCGGGTTGATCTCGATGAACATCTCCTGCTGCAGCTCGGCCAGCCAGGGGTTGGAGCGGGTTTCCTCGCCGCCGCCCTCGTACTCCACGAGCCGTCCCGAGGTCATGATGTAGGGGAACTTCTCGGCGATCTTGTCGGCGATGTTCTTCTGCTGCACCGTCTTGTAGAGCGTGGGCAGGCGCCAGAAGGCCATCTTGTCGTCGTGGGTCGGGTACTTGGCGACCAGGTCGGGGCGCGTGCCGTAGAGCGGCTCGCGGTGCTGCGGAATCGCGTCGGGGAAGTTCCACACCACCGCGCGCGCCTTGGCGTTGCCGAAGGGGTGGCAGCCGTGGTTCTTCATGAACACGCGGATCATGCCGCCCGAGCTGTCGGTCTTCCAGTTCTTGCCTTCGGCCTTGGGCTTCTCGGCCTCGGTGAGTTCGTCCCACCAGCCCAGCTTCTTGAGCAGCAGGTGGTCGAGCTCGGGGTAGCCGGTGGTGATGTCGGCGCCCAGCGAGTGGGAGCCGTCCTCGGCCAGCAGGTTCTTGCCGTTGCGCTCCACGCCGAAGTTCGCGCGGAAGTTGCCGCCGCCGTCCATCACGTGCTTGGACGGGTCATACAGGTTCGGCGAGCCGGGGTGCTTGAGCTCGGGCGTGCCGTAGCAGGGCCAGGGCAGGCCGTAGTAGTCGCCCGAGATGTCGTAGCCGTTGACCTTGTCCTTGACCGAGCCCTTGGCCCGCAGCGTGCGCACGTCGAAGGCGGCCATGTTGCGCATGTGCGCCTGCAGCCGCTCGGGGCTCTGGCCCGAGTAGCCGACGGCCCAGCAGCACTTGTTGATCTCGCGCAGGATGTCGTCGGGCACGGGCTCGTCCATGCCCTTGACCTTCTGCATCTTGTAGTTTTTGCTCAGCTCCTTGCCGAAGCCCAGGCGGTCGGCGAACTGCTGCATGATCATGTGGTCGGTGCGGCTTTCCCACAGCGGCTCGATGACCTTCTCGCGCCACTGGATCGAGCGGTTCGACGCCGTCACCGAGCCGCTGGTCTCGAACTGCGTGCACGCGGGCAGCAGGTACACGGCGCGGTTCGCGTTGGCGTCCTCGGGCCGGCCCGGCATCGCGGCCATGGCGGCCGTGGCCGAGGGGTACGGGTCGACCACGACCAGCAGGTCGAGCTTGTCCATGGCCCGCTTCATCTCGAGGCCGCGCGTCTGCGAGTTGGGCGCATGGCCCCAGTAGAAGACGCCGCGCAGGTTCGAGTCCTGGTCGATGAGCTCGTTCTTCTCGAGCACGCCGTCGATCCAGCGCGACACCGTGATGCCGGGCTTGCTCATCATGGCGGGCGAGGCGAAGCGGCCCTTGATCCATTCGAAGTCCACGCCCCAGGTGGCGGCGAAGTGCTTCCACGAGCCTTCGACCAGGCCGTAGTAGCCCGGCAGCGAATCGGGGTTGGGGCCGACGTCGGTCGCGCCCTGCACGTTGTCGTGGCCGCGGAAGATGTTGGTGCCGCCGCCCGAGGTGCCCACGTTGCCCAGCGCCAGCTGCAGGATGCACGAGGCCCGCACGATGGCGTTGCCGATGCTGTGCTGCGTCTGGCCCATGCACCACACCACGGTGCCGGGGCGGTGCTCGTGCAGCATGGTCGCGACCTTCAACACCTGCGCCTCGTTCACGCCGCAGGCCTCCTCGACCTTGTCGGGCGTCCACTTGCTCGTGACTTCCGCGCGCACTTCTTCCATGCCGTAGACGCGATCGTTGAGGTAGCGCTTGTCTTCCCAGCCGTTCTTGAAGATGTGGTGCAGGATGCCGAACAGGAACGCGATGTCCGAGCCCGAGCGGATGCGCACGTACTCGTGGGCCTTGGCCGCCGTGCGCGTGAAGCGCGGGTCGACCACGATCATCTTGCAGCCGTTTTCCTTGGCATGCAGCATGTGCAGCATGCTCACGGGGTGCGCCTCGGCCGCGTTGGAGCCGATGTACATCGCGATCTTCGCGTTGCGCATGTCGTTGTACGAATTGGTCATGGCGCCGTAGCCCCATGTGTTCGCCACGCCCGCGACCGTGGTCGAGTGGCAGATGCGTGCCTGGTGGTCGCAGTTGTTGCTGCCGAAGAAGCTCACGAACTTGCGCAGCAGGTAGGCCTGCTCGTTGCTGTGCTTGCTCGAGCCGATCCAGTAGATCGCGTCGGGGCCGCTGGCCTTGGTGAGTTCCTTGAGCTTGGCGGTGATCTCGTCGAGTGCGGTGTCCCAGCTGATGCGCTCGTACTTGCCGTTCACGAGCTTCATCGGGTAGCGCAGGCGGTACTCGCCGTGGCCGTGCTCGCGCAGTGCCGCGCCCTTGGCGCAGTGCGCGCCGAGGTTGATGGGCGAGTCGAACACCGGCTCCTGGCGCACCCACACGCCGTTCTCGACCACCGCGTCGGACGCGCAGCCGACCGAGCAGTGCGAGCACACGGTGCGCTTCACTTCGATCTTGCCGGCGCCGATGGCCGTGGGCCGGCCGTCGGCGGCCTTGGCCTTCTGGATCAGCGTGAGCTGGCTGGCCGCCAGGCCCACGCCGACGCCCAGGCCGGAGCGCCGCAGGAAGGCGCGTCGGTCCATGGTCGGCAGGGCGTTCGCGAGGCCGCGCCGCAGACTGTGAACGAAGGGCGACGCGTCGGAGGCCCGCGGGCTCGCGGTGCCTGGGGATTTTCTGGTCAGAAGCACGGGGTCTCCTCAGGCTGACGTGGTGGCGTAGTAACGCTTGACGTGTTCGCTCAGGGAATAGCCGCCGCCGTTTTCGGGCGGGGGCGGCAGGGAAGGCGTGGCGGCGGCGACGGGCGTTTCGGTCGCCACCTTCGGCAGCGCGGTGACGGCCACCGCGGCGGCGCCGGCGGTGGCGGCACCGAGAAAGAATCCGCGACGGGAGGCCGGCTTGATGCCGGTGTTTTGGCTGTCCTGCATGTTGACTCCAGGAGTGGCTGGGCGCGACGAGCAAGGGAAACCCGGTCGGCCTTGTGGATACTAGACCAGCAACAAGGTGTGAGCAACCCGAATACCCCTCGCATTCGTTCGCCTCAGAAGGTGTGAATGAATCCGGCGTGGCCGAGCAGCCCGCCCAGGCGCGCGCCCTCAAGGCGCAAAGCGCAGCCATAGCTCGGGCTATGGCGAGCATTTGCAACGCAGAGGGGGCGCGCCTGGGCGGGATGAGCGGACATGGCGGGTTCGTTCACACCTTCTCAGTCCAGCATGTCGAAGGCCTGCGCCTCGACGTCGCCGAACGCGCGCGTGAAGGCGGCGAGCGCCGCGTAGAACCGCGCCTGCGGATGCTGCAACACAGCATCGCACAAGGCGGGCAGCCAGGGCTGGATGTGTCTGGAGAACATCGCCTGCTGCTGCGTGAGGTTGGCCACCGCCACGTCCTCGCCAGCGATCAGGTAGCGCATGACCTCGAACAGGCAGGCGATGTGGTCCTCGGTTTCGTTGGTGGCCTCGGTGCGCGCCAGGCCCAGCTTGTCGAGGTCGTGGCGCAGCTGCACGAGCGGCTTGTCGTTGAGAAAGCCGCTCAGGTAGTGCGAGCCGAACAGGAACACCTCGGGCTTGCCGATGCCGCCGAAGAGCGCGTCGTATTCCTCGTGCGCGGCGGCGGCGGGGGTGTCGCGCGCGATGCCGACCAGCTGGCGCCACGGTTCTTCCAGAAAGGCGCCCGCGGCCGGCGCTTCGGTGGGCGCGACCTGGAAGGCTTCCAGCAATTCGGCGTCGGGCGCGGCGTACCACAGGCGCGCGAGCAGGCCGTAGAGCTCGGCCCGGGCCACCTCCTCGTCGAGCGCGGACGTGGCGGGAAAGGTCTGGCTCATAGCGGGGCGATCTTCACTTCGTTGGTGGCGCTGTACAGGTCGATGACGCGGCAGTCGCTGCACATCTTGAGGCGCTCCAGCGCTTCGCCCTGGAACATGGCGTGCCCGGCCAGCTTGCCGAGCATGGCCTCGATGGCTTTTTGCGTGCCGAAGGGCTTGCTGCAGCGGATGCAGGCCCAGGGCTTGGCCTCGTTCAGCAGCACCTGCTGCTTGCGCTCGGGCGCGGCCAGCAGGCGCGGCACGAGCGAGACGGCGTCCTCGGGGCAGGTGATTTCACACAGGCCGCACTGCACGCAGTTCTTCTCGATGAAGCGCAGCTGCGGCGCGCTCTGGCTGTCCAGCAGCGCGCCCGACGGGCAGGCGCTGACGCAGGCCAGGCACAGCGTGCACTTGTCCTTGTCGACCGCGACGGCGCCCAGCGGCGATCCCGTCGGCAACGCGAAGGCCAGTGGGGCCTCGGCGGGTGCCTGCAGGGCCGGGGCCGCGCCCATCAGGTGGTCCAGCGCCATCTCGAGCCGGTCGCGCTTGTCGGCGCCGACGGCGAAGCGGGCGGCCGTGGCCGGCACGCGCTGCGTGGTCGTGCGCAGGCCGGCCAGCGCAGCGTCCAGCGCGGCGGGCGAATCGGCCTCGATCACGTGGAAGTGCGTGCCGGTGTAACCCAGGCCGAGCAGCAGCGTCTGCGCGACGTCCCGCTGCTGCTTGAGCGCCGCGAGGTACTGCGGCGCCTCTTCACCGGTGCACAGCACCGCGACCTGCGAGGCGCCGAAGGCGACCGCGCTCAGCCACAGGTCGATGCCGGTGCTCGCCGCATGAAAGAGGTCGACCGGCATCACGCGCGCCGGCACGCCGTGGGCCTTGCCCAGCTGCGCCTGCCGCCCGAGCTGTTCGAGCAGCGCCTGGCCGCCTTCCTGGCTGTGCAGCAGCAGCGCCGCATCGCGCCCGCCCGCCGCGGCATAGGTGCCGAGCAGCTTGCGCAGCTTCAGGCCCTGGTCGGGCGCGCGCGGGTAGGTGTAGCCCAGCGCGCCCGTCGGGCACACCGTGGTGCAGGCGCCGCAGCCGACGCACAGGTTCGGGTTGACCACGATGCGCTGGCGCTGCGGGTCGCTGCTCACCGCATGGGCCGAGCACACCTCGACGCAGGCGTTGCAGCCGACCACCTCGTTGCGGCTGTGGGCGCACAGCTTCTGCTTGTAGTCGAAGAACTTGGGCTTCTCGAATTCGCCCACCAGCTCGCGCAGGCGCAGCAAGGTCTGCAGGCCCTCGGCCTGCGCGACGCCGCCGGGCAGGTGGAAGTAGCCCTGCGGCGGCGCGTGCCAGTCGATCTGCGGCGCGGCGCCGAGGTCGAGCACGAGGTCGAAGGCCGCGTCGAGCGCCTGCGGCTCGCGGCTGAAGTTGATGGCGCCGGCCACGCTGCAGGCGCGTTCGCAGTCGCGGTGCGAGGTGCAGCGCGCGTTGTCGATCTGGTAGTCCAGCCCGATGGCCTGCTCGGGGCAGGCGACCACGCAGGCGTTGCAGCGGGTGCACAGGTCGAGGTCGATCGCGTTGTCGCGCGTCCAGCGCAGCGTGAAGGCGCCGAGCCAGCCGGTGAGCGCATCGATGCGCCCGGCGATCACCGGCCAGCGGCGCGCCTGGGCGCCACCGTCTGCACCGGGGCCTTGCGCGAGCAGGGTGACGTCGAGCGTGTCGCCGACCAGCGCCGCGGCGCGCTCGGCCGCGTCGAGCGGGCCGATGATCAGCAGCCGGCCCTGGCTGGTGTAGGTCACGGTCGAGACGGGGTCGGGTTCGGGCAGGCTGGCGGCGGCCAGCAGCGCGGCGATCTTCGGCATCGCGCTTTTCGCGTCGCGGCTCCAGCCGCCCGTCTCGCGGATGTTGATGAAGCGGATCGGCGAGGTGGCGTTGGGCGTCTGCGTGGCGAGTTCGCCGAACAGCCGTTTTTCCTGGGTGCAGGCGACCACGACGTCGTCGCCGGACTGGATGGCGCGCTGGAAGGAGGTCGCCTCGCGGCGGCACAGCGACGAATGCAGCGGGAGGGTTTCAGCCAGTGCCGCGCCGAGCGTCTTCGGCTCGAGCGGCATCGTCTGGTTGCAGTCGCAAATCAGCGTGGTGGTCATCGGTTTCTTGGCTGGCGGGTTGCAGCGTGGCAACCGGCGGGCTGGGAAGCGTTGCGGGATCCTGGGACTGTGCCACGTCCGTCGCCTCGGTGGCGTCGGGGGTTTCAGGGGGAATGTCTTCGGCCTCTTCGGGGTCTTCGTCGAAGAGCTTGAGGAACTTGGCGCTGGCCATCTGGCGCAGCACGCTCTCGGGCACGGGGGTGGACTGGGAGTAGTCGTCGACGTAGGTGTCGAGGCCGTCCATCACGTTGAAATGCGGATCGGCAAAGAGCTTGCGGAAGGCCGCGTTCTTGACCTCGGGCGCGACCTCCTTCGTGAGGAAGGGCTTGAAGTCGGAGCCGATGTCCAGCGCATCTACATCTGCGAGCGTCAACGGCGGCGCGGTGTCCTGCTCGCCTTCGGCGACGGGGGCGGTGGCTTCGGCGAGAGGGGCGGGCACTGGCGTCGGCACCGCAACGGGTTCCACGGCCGGCAGGGTCTTTTCTTCCACGACGGCCTCGGCCGCGCGCACCTCCTGCTTGCGGCGCGACCAGCGTCCCAGGAAACCTTCAGACATCGCCCGCGCCCCGTCCGCGCTTCTTCTCGGTCGTCACGCTCGCGGCGTTGCCGAAACGGTCGACCAGCGAGCGGAAGCTCTCGGGCCGGCGGCGCCGCTTGGGCTCGACCACGTAGTGCTCGTCGACGAAGGCGCGCACCCAGTCGACCACCTCCGCCGGCGCCGGCACCTGTTCCACGGTTTCCTGCGCATCGAGCCAGCGGCCGGCCTCGTAGTAGCTGAGCGTGACCACGACCGGACGCGGAATGGGCAGCGGCGCGAGCGTGGGCTCTTCGTCCATGCGCCACAGAACGAACCAGCACGGCGTCGGCGTGATCGCGTTGAGGTGGTAGCCCTCGGCCTCGTCGCGGTACAGCTCGACCTTGAAGCCGGGGTGCAGCCAGTGCTGCTCGCCGTCGTCGTCGCGCAGGAGGCGCGGCTCGGTGCCGAAGCCGGGTTCGTCGGGCAGCACGCTGTCGAGCGTCCAGCGCCAGGGCTGCCAGTGGCTCGAGGGGCCGTGCAGGCGTTCGCGGCGCATGACCACCGCGACGTCGAGCGTCGGGCGGCCCGTGGGCGCGGTCGCGGGAGTGTCCGAAGAAGGCATGAACGAACCATAGCCGATGGCGCGCCCGTCTGCGAGCAGTACCCCTTCGCGCTCCGCTCGCAGCGGTGGCGTAGGATTCCGCATGGCCCCACGTGAAGACGACGCAGAAGACGAGACACCGCTGGCTTTCGATGCGGTTCCGCTGCCCCGGCGCGCCGGCGCGCCGCGCCTGAACCCGGCGCGCGGCCCGCTGCTGCGCCGCATCGAGATCGTCGACCAGCACGGCGAACGCCGCGACATCGACATCCCGGCGGAGCGGCCGTTGACCGTCTTCGTCGACAAGCGCGAACTCGTGACGCTGATGACCCTGGGCGCGGCGCCCGAGCTGCTGGTGCTGGGCTACCTGCTCAACCAGGACCTGGTGCGGCGCGCCGACGAGGTCGAGAGCATCGACGTCGACTGGAGCGTGGAGGCGGCCGCCGTGAAGACCCACCGCGGCATCGCGAACCTCGCCGAGAAAACCGCGCACCGGGTCGTGACCACGGGCTGCGGACAAGGCACCGTCTTCGGCGACGCCATGGCGCAGATCGGCGCCGTGCGGCTGCCGGCGGCGCAGTCGGCGCGCATCGCGCAGGGCACGCTGGCGCGCATCCTCGAACAGATGAAATCGCGCAACAGCGTGCACCGGCACGCCGGGTCGGTGCACGGGTGCGCGCTGTTCCGTGGCACCGAGATGCTGGTGTTCGCGGAAGACGTCGGACGGCACAACGCCATCGACACCATCGCCGGATGGATGGCGGTGCACGGCGTCGACGGCGGCGACAAGGTCTTCTACACCACGGGCCGCCTGACCAGCGAGATGGTGATGAAGTCGGCCCACATGGGCGTGCCGATCGTCGTCTCGCGCAACGGCGTCACCGCGATGGGGCACGAGCTGGCCACCCAGCTCGGCATGACCTTGTTCGGCCGCGCGGCCAACCGCCACTTCCTGTGCTACTGCGGGTTCGAGCGCTTCGACGCCGAGCCGCTGGCGCAGGCGCTTACCGCCGACTGAGGGACTGCGCGGCTTAGCCGCGCGCCACGTCGATCACCGCCTTCGCAAACGCCTCGGGCGCCTCCTGCGGCAGGTTGTGGCCGATGCCGCCGCTGACCAGCCGGTGCTCGTAGCGCCCCGAGAACTTCTTCGCATACGCGCTGGGCTCCGGGTGCGGTGCGCCGTTGGCGTCGCCCTCGAGCGTGATGGTCGGCACGCCGATCACCGGCGCCTGGGCCAGCCGGTTCTCCAGCGCCTGGTACTTCGCCTCGCCCTCGGCCAGGCCGAGGCGCCAGCGGTAGTTGTGCACCGTGATCGCCACGTGGTCGGGGTTCTCGAAGGCGACGGCGCTGCGCTCGAAGGTGGCGGCGTCGAAGTTCCACTTCGGCGAGGCGAGCTGCCAGATGAGCCTGGCGAAGTCGTGGCGGTTCTTCTCGTAGCCCGCGCGGCCGCGCTCGGTCGCGAAGTAGTACTGGTACCACCACTGCAGCTCGGCCTGCGGCGGCAGCGGCGCCTTGCCGGCCTCCTGGCTGCCGATGAGGTAGCCGCTGACCGACACCAGCGCCTTCACGCGCTCGGGCCACAGCGCGGCCATGATGCACGCGGTGCGCGCGCCCCAGTCGCAGCCGGCCACGGTGGCGACCGGGATCTTCAGCGCGTCCATCAGCGCAATGATGTCGACGGCCACCGCCGACTGCTGCCCGTTGCGTGGCGTGTCGGCCGACAGGAAGCGGGTGCTGCCGTAGCCGCGCAGGTACGGCACGATCACGCGAAAGCCCGCGGCGGCCAGTTGCGGTGCGACGTCGACGAACATGTGGATGTCGTAGGGCCAGCCGTGCAGAAGGATCACCGGCGCGCCGTCGGCCGGGCCGGCTTCGTAATACCCGATGCGCAGGCTGCCGGCGTCGACGCTCCTGAGGGGTTCGAGGCGACGGGCGCCGGCTGTGCTGGCGGATTGGGCGAAGGCGGGAACGATCGACGTCAGCTGCGTGGCGGCGAGGCCGAGTGCGGCCTTGCCGAGGAACGCACGGCGTGGCAGCGAGGGGGAGGCGGTCATGGAAATCTCCTGGGATGCGAAGGGGGGACGGCGCGATTGTTCGGGGGGAAACCCACCTGCTGATCGGCTTGTGTATGCCTCTGTATCCGCGCCGGTTCCGGCCACACTAAATTTCAAACGCAGGCGCGCAAGACCGCTTCAACGAAACGTGGTGTGTCGATGTCGGGCCGGGATACACAGGCATACGCAATGCCCGTTGCGCGGTGCGCGGGCGGCCAACAATCCGCCCGTCATCCACTCATCGCCTGAAGGAAATCCCCATGACGCGCCCTCGCGGATTCAAGAAGCTCTGGTTCGCACTGCTGTTCTTCGCGGGTGGGTTCGCGCACGAGGTGCGTCACCCGACGCAGTGCCAGAGCGTGGCGTCGGTCAGTCTCTCGCTTCGACCGCCGAAGCGAGCACGTAGCCTTCGCTGCGCACGGTCTTGATGTAGCGCGGCTCGCGCGCGTCGTCGCGCAGGCGCTGGCGCAGCCGGCTCACGAGCAGGTCGATGGAGCGCTCGAAAAGCTCGGCTTCGCGGCCCTGCGTCAGGCTCAGCAGCTGGTCGCGGCTGAGCACCTTCTGCGGGTGGTCCAGGAACACGCGCAGCAGCCGGTACTCGGCGCCGCTCAGCGCCACCATCACGCCGGCGTCGTCGATCAGGTGGCGCGCCACCGTGTCGACCTGCCACTCGCCGAACCCCAGCTTCTGCGAAGGCTCGACGGTGCCCATGTTGGGCGGCAGCATGCGCGTGCGGCGCATCACGGCGCGGATGCGCGCCAGCAGCTCACGCGCGGAAAAGGGCTTGGCCAGGTAGTCGTCGGCGCCCATCTCCAGGCCCAGGATGCGGTCGGCTTCCTCGCTGCGCGCGGTCAGCATGAGGATGGGCGTGGCCTTGTACTTGCCGGTGCGCAGGTCGCGGCACAGCGTGAGCCCGTCTTCGCCGGGCAGCATCAGGTCCAGGATGATCAGGTCGAAGGGCCCCGACGCCTCGAGCGCGGCGCGCATGTGGCGCCCCGTGGGCACCGCGACCACGCGCAGGCCGTTCTTCACCAGGTAGGTGGTGAGCAGTTCGCGGATGTCCCGGTCGTCGTCGACGATGAGGATGTGGTCGGAGGTCTTGGGCGTCATGGCAGGGGAGGCATTGGCGGCACGGCGCCGCAGCCGCAATGTAGCGTTCCGGCGGCGCGCCGGGGGTGGCCGTGGAAACGTAGTGTGTGGATGTGCGGGCCAGATACACAGGCATACAGAAGGCGATCCGGCAGGGGGTGGGCGGCCCAACAATCCGTGCGTTCTCCAACCACCCTGCATTCAAGGAACCCCCATGACCCGCATCGACAAAGTCCTCTACACCGGCAAGACCCGCACCTCCTCGGGGGGCCGCGACGGCGAGGCGCGCAGCTCCGATGGCCGCCTGGACATCAAGCTCTCGTCGCCCGGCAGCGCCGGCACCGGCACCAACCCCGAGCAGCTGTTCGCGGCCGGCTGGTCGGCCTGCTTCATCGGCGCGATGGGCAAGGCGGCCGGCAAGATGAAGGTCGCGCTGCCACCCGACCTGGCCGTGGATGCCGAGGTCGACCTGGGCACCGCCGGCGGCGAATACTTCCTGCAGGCGCGCCTGAACGTGAGCCTGCCGGGCCTGGACCGCGAGGTGGCGCAGGCCCTCACCGAGGCCGCGCACCAGACCTGCCCCTATTCCAAGGCGACCCGAGGCAACATCGACGTTGCCATCCACCTGGTGTGAGCCCGCTGCGCTGATGACGCGTCGCCACGCCGCCTGACTGAAGAAGCTGTCCATGTCCACTTCCGCGAATCCCGTTGCGAATCCGACCGGTACCGCGCCGCGCTGGCGCCGGCTGCTGCCCGGCTCGCTGTTCTCCCGCGTGACGCTGATCATCGTGGTGGGCCTGGCGATCGCGCAGCTGCTCACCTTCGCGGCGATCCGCTACGAGCGGAACATGGCGCTTCGCGAGCTGATGATGATCGGCATCGAGCGCGACATCGCGAGCTCGGTCGCCATCCTCGATCGGCTCCCCGCGGCGGAACGGGCCGGCTGGCTCGACCGGCTGGAACGGCGCAACTACCGCTTCGTGCTGGGCGGCAGCGCGCAGGGCGGCGCGCCCCGCTCGGAGGCTTCGCAGCAGTTTGCCGCGGCCATCGTCGATGCGATGCGCCCGTTCCCGGTCGTCAAGGTCGGCGAGGTGGCCTGGCCGCCCGAGGGCCTGCAGATCGAGGTGCGGCTGGGCGACGGCTCATCCGTGGTCGTGCACGCCATGCGCGTGGGCATGCCGGTGTCGGGCTGGGTGATGTGGCTGCTGGTGGGCCAGCTGCTGGTGCTGGCCGTGTGCGCCTGGGTCGCGGTGCGGCTGGTGACGCGGCCGCTCGCGCAGCTGTCCGCGGCGGCCGACCAGCTCGGCCCTGATCTGAAAGGCCGCACGCTGGTGGAAGAGGGCCCGACCGAAGTGGCGCACGCGGCGCGCGCCTTCAACGCCATGCAGCAGCGCATCGCGGGCTACATGGCGGAGCGCGTCGAAATCCTGGCGGCCATCTCGCACGACCTGCAGACGCCCATCACGCGGATGCGCCTGCGCACCGAGCTGATGGACGACACGCACGACCGCGAGAAATTCCGCCAGGACCTGGACGCGATGAACGCACTGGTGCGCGAAGGCGTGACCTATGCGCGCACGCTGCACGGCGCCACCGAGCCGCCGCTGCGCATCGACGCCGACGCGCTGTTCGAGAGCATGGTGGCCGACTACGAAGACGTGGGCCAGCAGGTGCGGCTCGACGGCCGGGCCGGCGCGCCGATCGTGAGCCGCCCGAACGCGCTGCGTCGCATCCTGATGAACCTGATCGACAACGCGCTGAAGTTCGGCTCCGACGTGACGCTGCGCGTGCAGGCCGAAAACGAGGGTGGCCGCCTCGTGGTGAGCGTGCTCGACAACGGCCCGGGCATTCCCCCCGACGAGCTCGACGCGGTGCTCAAGCCCTTCTACCGCGTCGAAAGCTCGCGCAACCGCAGCACCGGCGGCACCGGCCTGGGCCTGGCCATCGCGCACCAGCTGGCCATGGCCATGGGCGCCGAGCTCACGCTGCACAACCGCCCCGAAGGCGGGCTGGAGGCGCGGCTGGCGTTGGCCGCCGCGCCCGCTCGCTGAACCCGACCCCCCATCTTTCACATCCCCATGCTCATCCTCTTCATCGCCTACCTGGGCGGGGTGCTCACGATCCTGAGCCCCTGCATCCTGCCGGTGCTGCCCTTCGTATTCGCGCGCGCCGACCGGCCGTTCCGCTCGCACGGCCTGCCGATGCTCGTGGGCATGGCGCTGGCCTTCGCCGTGGTCGCCACGCTGGCGGCGGTGGGCGGCGGCTGGATCGTCACGCTCAACGAATACGGGCGCTACGCGGCGATGGCCTTGCTCGCGCTGTTCGGTGCGACGCTGCTGCTCCCGCGCGTGGCCGAGCGGCTGAGTCGGCCGCTGGTGGCGCTGGGTCTGCGCATGTCCCGCACGTCTGATGAGCCGCAGGCCTCGGTGTTCTCGCCGCTGTGGCTGGGCGTGGGCACGGGCCTGCTCTGGGCACCGTGCGCGGGGCCGATCCTCGGGCTGATCCTGACGGGCGCGGCGCTCCACGGCGCGAGCGTCGGCACCTCGCTGCTGCTGCTCGCCTACGCGGCCGGCGCGTGCACGTCGCTTGCGGTGGCGCTGCTGTCCGGCGGCCGGCTGCTGTCGGTGCTGAAGCGCACGCTGCCGACCGGCGACGGGGTGCGGCGCATCGCCGGCGCCGCCGTGCTGGCCGGCGTGGGCGCCATCGCGCTGGGGCTGGACACCGGCTGGCTCGCGCGCCTGTCGCTGGACACCACGTCGACGCTCGAGCAGGCGCTGGTGGACATGCTGCGCAAGGACACACCGCAGGCGCAACGTGCAGACGCCGGCTTCGTGCGCGTCTCGGACACCCGCCCGGCCCCCGTGCCCGCGCGTGACCTCCGTGTCGAGGGCCGCCTGCCTTCGCTGGCGGGCGCGACCGAGTGGATCAACTCGGCGCCGCTCACGCCCGAGGCCTTGCGCGGCAAGGTGGTGCTCGTCGACTTCTGGACCTACTCGTGCATCAACTGCCTGCGCACGCTGCCCTACGTGCGCGCCTGGGCCGACAAGTACAGGGATGCGGGCCTGGTCGTCCTCGGCGTGCATGCGCCGGAGTTCGCGTTCGAGAAGAACCCGGCCAACGTGCGCAAGGCCGTGAAAGACCTGGGCATCGGGTTCCCGGTGGCGCTGGACAACGACTTTTCGATCTGGCGCGGCTTCGACAACCAGGCCTGGCCGGCGTTCTATTTCGTCGATGCGCAGGGGCGCATCCGCCATCACCAGTTCGGCGAGAACCGCTACGACAAGGCCGAGCAGGTGATCCAGCAACTGCTGGCCGAGGCCGGGCAGGCGCAGGTCGCGGCCGGGCTGGTGGCGCCGCTGGGGCAGGGCACCCAGGCCGCGCCCGGCGCCGAGCCGGCGCAGTCCGGCGAAACCTACCTGGGCCATGCGCGTGCGCACGGCTTCGCGTCGCCCGGCGGCATCGCGCGCGACCGAGCGAAGGCCTACGAGCCCGTGGCTTCCTCGCTGCGCACCAACCAGTGGTCGCTGGGCGGCGACTGGACAGTGGAGGGCGAGCGTGCCGTGCTGAACCAGGCCAATGGCCGCATCGCCTACCGCTTCAAGGCGCGCGACCTGCACCTCGTGCTCGGCCCGATGGCCGACGGCAAGCCGGTGCGTTTCACGGTGCGGGTGGACGGCCAGCCGCCGCTGGCGGACCACGGCGCCGACACCGACGCGCAGGGCCACGGCGTGGTCGATGCGCAGAAGTTGTACCAGCTGGTGCGGCAGTCGGCGGGCAGCGGCAAGGAGCGGCTGTTCGAGATCGAGTTTCTCGACGCCGGAGCGCAGGCCTACGCGTTTACCTTCGGTTGAGCGGCGCCCCGGTCAGGGCGTGAGGCCCGCCGCGTTGACGGCCCGACAGGTGTCGACCTCCTGTCGCGTGGGCAGCACGAAGCAGCGGGCGTCGGCCTCGCGCGCGACGGCTTCGCGCAGCTGGCGTTCCTGCGCGGTTTCCACCTGCAGTTCGACCAGCCACTTCATGAGCAGCGCCATCACGATCAGCAGCACCACGGAGGCTGCCAGCAGGGTCGTGCGCCAGCTGTGGACGCGGAAGACGGAAGCGTTGGAAGTACTCATGGCGTGCGGCCTTCAGCTCGACAGCTGCGGAAAGATCCAGATGCTCATGCCGAGCACCACGCCCGCGCCCAGCGACATGGCTGCCGCTGTCGCGAACAGGCAGGCCACGAGCAGGCTCGGCACGACCACCGACATGCTCAGGAACGCGATGGCGACGAGCACGTAGGCCAGCACGGGCAGCAGGGCGATGTAGGCGGGCCGCGCGGTGCCGGTCGGCAGTTCGTCGGGCGTCATGTCACGCAGGAACGGGTTCAGCATGGCGGGCGATCAGCAGTTGCCCTTCTTGGCCTGGCCCGGCGGGCAGAAGTTGCCGCCCTTCTGGGCCGGCGCGGGCTCGGCGCGCGGCGGCGGCGCCTGGTGGTGCACGCAGGCGCTCATGAGGACGGATGCCGCCAGCGCGAGCATCACGGTGATCGTGGATTTGGTCATGGGAACTCCCTGCTTCGATTTCTTGTGCACCCGGGGTGCTTCGGGGCAGGACAATAGTTGCCGTATTAACAATCTCACAGGGAAATGCTCACATTTGTGGGCGAATTGAGAAGGGTGCGGTCAATCTCCGAGCGGGATTGCGCAGTACTTCACACCCGTGCGGCCGACCGGCCGCCGCCGCGCAACCGCTACATTGCATGCCCCATGGACCGCCTCGAGAACATAGAGACCTTCGTGCGGGTCGCACAGACCCAGAGCTTTGCCGAGGCCGCGCGCCAGCTGCGGGTGTCGAAATCGGTGGTGACCAGCCGCGTGAAGCAGCTCGAGGACCACGTCGGCGCGCCGCTGTTCCACCGCAGCACGCGCGTGGTCCGGCTCAGCGACGTGGGGCAGGCCTTCCTGCGCGACTGCGTCGAGCTGGTCGGGCGGGCCAACGACATCATGGACCAGATGCGCGACGCCAAGGACGGGCCCACCGGCACGCTGCGCGTGCATGCGCTCACGGGTTTCGTGCTGGGGCATTTCGCGACGCTGCTGCGCGCCTTCCAGGTGAGCTTTCCGGACATCCACCTGGAGCTCATCGTGAGCGACGCGGTGGTCGACCCGGTGAAGGCGGGCGTCGATTGCGCGCTGCAGATTTTTCCGGCGGCGTCGACCGAGCTGGTGTCGCGCCCGCTGTTCCCGGTGCGCCGCGTGTTCTGCGCCACGCCCGAGTACCTGCGCGCGCACGGCCGGCCCGCGAGCCCGCGCGAACTGCACAAGCACACGCTCGGCCTGTACTCGGGCTACCCCACGCGCGACCGCTGGACCTTCCATCATGCGGGCGAGCAGGTCACGCTGTACATGAGCGCGGCGCTGCTCACCAACAGCGTCCACCTGCTGCGCGAGTACGCCATGGAGCACGCCGGCATCGTCTGCCTGCCGACGCTGGTGGCCGGCGAGGCGATCCTGCGCGGCGACCTGGAGGTGGTGCTGCCGGCGCACCAGCTGTCGTCGTTCTCGCTGAGCGCGGTGTACGCGGGCACCTCGCGCAATGCCTTCAAGCTGCGCCTGTTCATCGAGCACCTGACCCAGGCGTTCTCGAAGGTGCCGCCATGGGACGCCGCCATGATCGAACGCGGCCTGCTGCCGCCGGGGCTGATCTGGGACGCCTGACGCGAGCGCGGCCCGTTCCGGGGTAAACCCTGTGCATTGAACGGATTTGCCGAACAATGCGGCCCGCGTTTCGGGCCTACCGCTCGCGCCCCCCGTTTCCTACAGTGCACACATCGCAGCCACCACGCTGCATCGTCCGGCACCTCAGGAGACACCCATGACCGTCGCATACCAGACCCGCTTCGGGTCCCTCAAGCACTTCGAGAAAGGCCACGTCGAGCCCATCGACGACGACGTGCGCCACTACGCGTTCTCCAACTGCTTCGAGATCGCCAGCATCAGCGCACCGTACGAGAAGGTCGTGTTCGGCCAGAACCAGATCTACGTGCTGGAAACGCTGCGCGCCGAAGGCACCTCGCCCTGGTTCACTTGCGCGCACGACGAGTTCGCGCTCGTGATGGACGGCGAGGTCGAAGTGCACCTCGTGCAGCTCGATGCGGCCCAGGCCGTGGCCGACACCGAGAAGAACGGCGCCGTGCGGGTGAAGGGCGAACCCCAGGGCAAGAAGATGGGCTGGATGAAGCTCTCGCGTGGCCACCAGGGCCTGCTGCCCAAGAACACGGCCTACCAGTTCCGCGTGGCCGGCGACCCCAGCGTGATCGTGCTGCAGACCTGCAAAGGCGACCTCTCCATCGAGAAGTGGGCCGACATCTGCCAGACGCACTGAACAAGCCATCCAGGAGCCACACCATGAACGCACCCGCAGAACTCGCCAAGGTCATCGCATCGCAGCCCGATGCCACGCTCGGCTACAAGGATTTCTCGCTCGGCAGCTTCGGCTTCCGCCGGGACGAGTACTTCGCCCACATCACCTGGAAGACCCGCGACGGGCGTCCCATGAGCCACACCATGGACGCCGGCAACTACCTGCGTGCGCTGATGCGCGACGTGGCCTGGGGCTTCTTCTACGGCTGGGTCAACTTCGACAACGTGTTCGGCACCATCAACCACTACGACTCGGTCGACCTGTATGCCGGCAGTTTCAACGGCACCATGAAGGACGCGGGCATCGACCTGCTCGAGAACTTCCCTACGGCGCAGATCCGCGCCACCTTCGAGGCCATGCTCGACGACTGGACCAACGAGGCCTTCGACCCCTTCGCCGCGCCGCAGGAAACCGGCTCGCCCTACGGCCGCAAGAGCGGCAACAACACGGCCAAGATCACCCGGGCGCGCGAGCTGGCCAAGCGCTGCGTGGGCCTGAAGGGCGACCTCGACCTGCGCAGCGACGCGCGCGGCGCGCCCGTCAACCGCGCCTTCGCCGACGTGCCGCAGGGCCAGCCCGAGCTGCACCCCGAGCCGGGCTTCGAGAACGAGGTGCACGCCTTCAACCTCTTCGGCTTCCTGAGCCGCTCGCAGGTCACGTGGAACCCGAGCTTCACCTCGGTGGTGAAGCACAGCTACATGTGCCCGACGACCGAGGAGCACATCCTGCCGATCATCCACGGCAACGACCGCGTCGAGTGGTTCTTCCAGATGACCGACGAGATCCACTGGGACTGCGGCGACAAGAACACCGGCAAGCCCATGGCCCGCGTGATCATGAAGGCCGGCGACATGGCCGCCATGCCCGCCTACTGCCGCCACCAGGGCTTCAGCCCCAAGCGCTCGATGCTGCTGGTGTGGGAGAACGGCTCGCCCAGCCTGGTCTACGAGATCCAGAAGGGCGAGTCGCCCGAGATCCCGGTCGAGTTCTGACCGGCCGGCCCGCCGCCGCCTCTTTCTTCCCGCCACCCATCCATCCAGCCCTCCCCGCGCGGGGAGGGCGAGGAGAACCCATGCCTGCTCTTTCCATCCGCCACCAGCTTTTCATCGACGGCCGTTTCGTCGACGCCGCATCCGGCGAGACGCTCGCCACGCTGAATCCGCACGACAACACGCCCATCGCCCAGGTCGCGCTGGCCGGCAAGGCCGACGTCGACAAGGCCGTGGCCGCCGCGAAGCGCGCATTCCCCAAGTGGAGCCGCATGGCCGCCGCTGACCGCGGGCGCATCCTGCTGAAGCTGGCCGATCTCATCGAGGCCAACGGCGAAGAGCTCGCGCGGCTCGAATCGCTGGACACCGGCCACCCGATCCGCGACTCGCGCCGGCTCGACGTGCCGCGCACCGCCGCGTGCTTTCGCTACTTCGGCGGCATGGCCGACAAGTTCCAGGGCGAGACCATTCCGGTGGAAGAGGGCTTTCTCAACTACACGCTGCGCGAGCCGGTCGGCATCGTCGGCCAGGTGGTGCCGTGGAACTTCCCGCTGATGTTCACGAGCTGGAAGATGGCGCCCGCGCTCGCGGCCGGCAACTGCATCGTGATGAAGCCGGCCGAGATCACGCCGCTCACCTCGCTGCGCATCGCCGAGCTGATGGCCGAGGCCGGCGTGCCGCCCGGCGTGGTCAACATGCTGCCGGGCCTGGGCAGCGTGGCGGGCCAGTACATCGCCGAGCACCCCGAGATCGCCAAGATCGCCTTCACCGGCAGCACCGCCACCGGCCGGCGCATCGTGCAGGCCAGCGCGGGCAACCTGAAGAAGGTGCAGCTCGAGCTCGGCGGCAAGGGCCCCAACATCGTGTTCGAGGACGCCAACCTGCAGGCCGCCGTGAACGGCAGCGCCTGGGCCATCTTCCACAACCAGGGCCAGGCCTGCATCGCGGGTTCGCGGCTGATGCTGCACGAGAAGATCGCCGACGCCTTCCTCGAGCAGTTCATTCCGCTCGCGCAGTCGATCCGCCTGGGCAACCCGCTCGACGAGGCCACCGAGATGGGCCCGCTCACGAGCGCCCAGCACCGCGACCGCGTGCTGAGCTATGTCGAGGTCGCGAAGGCGCAGGGCGGCGAGGTGCTGGCGGGCGGCGGCGCGCCCGGCGGTGATCTGGCGCAGGGCTGCTATGTGCAGCCGACCGTGGTGCGCGCCCGCTCGTACCAGGACCGCGTGGCGCAGGAAGAGGTGTTCGGCCCCTTCGTCACCGTGCTCACCTTCAAGACCGACGAAGAGGCGATGCAGATCGCCAACGGCACCGACTACGGCCTGGGCAGCGGCCTGTGGACCCGCGACCTGCAGCGCGCCCACAAGGTGGCGCGCGACCTGCACGCCGGCATGGTCTGGATCAACAGCTACAAGCGCGTGAACCCCGGCTCGCCCTTCGGCGGTGTGGGCCAGAGCGGCTACGGCCGCGAGATGGGCTTCGACGCGATGCGCGAGTACACGCAGGTGAAAAGCGTGTGGGTCAACGTCGACGCGCAGATCCCGCCGCACTTCGTGCGCTGACGTTTTCCTTTTTCTTCCCAACCCGACGGGCGCACACGATGTCTTTCCCGATCCTTTCCCGGGCCCTGGTCGCCTGCACGCTGCTGTGGGGCATGGCCGCGCAGGCCCAGGCGCCGGCCTGGCCGACCAAGCCGGTGCGGCTGGTCGTCGGCTTTCCGCCGGGCGGCATCGTCGACACCGTCGCGCGCCAGTTGCAGCCGCGCCTGCAGGCTGCGCTCGGCCAGACCGTGATCGTGGACAACCGCAGCGGCGCCGGCGGCACGCTGGCGGGCGCCGAGGTGGCCCGCGCGGCGCCCGACGGCCACACGCTGCTGATGGTGTTCGACAGCTACGCGACCTACCCGCTGGTCTATCCGAAGCTGAGTTTCGACATCGCCAAAGACCTGCAGCCCGTGACACAGGTGGCGAGCAATCCGCTGGTGCTGGTGGTCAACCCGAAGGTCGAGGCCAAGGACTTCGTGCGCTTCGTCGGCCTGCTCAAGGCGCAGCCGGGGCGCCTGAACTACGCCAGCGTCGGACCGGGCTCGAGCAACCACCTCACGGCCGAGTACTTCAAGGCCGTGAGCGGCACCTTCGTCACGCACATCCCTTACCGCGGTGGGGGTCCGGCCCAGCAGGACCTGCTGGGCGGGCAGGTCGAGATGATGTTCCTCTCGGCCGTGCTGGCCCAGCCGCATGTCAACGCGGGCCGGCTGCGCGCCCTGGCCCAGACCGGCGCGCAGCGCGTGGCCGCCTATGCCGACGTGCCGACCGTGGCCGAGAGCGGCTACCCCGGCTTCGAGGTGAACTCCTGGGTCGGCCTGCTGGCCCCGGCTGGCACGCCGCGCGCCGTGGTCGACCGGCTGCAGGCCGAGGTGCGCAAGGTCGTGACCGAGCCCGCGTTCCAGCAGCGGCTGCGCGAACAGGGCTTGACCGGCATCGCCAACACGCCCGAGCAGTTCGCCGCCGTGCTGCGCACCGAGCAGGACAAGTGGACCCGGCTGGTGCGCGAGCGCCGCCTGAGCCTCGAATAGCCAGACAGAAAGGAGCGCGCCATGCACGACTTCATCCACACCACCCATCCGCAGCGCGTGGTGTTCGGCGCCGGTTCGCTGCGCCACCTGGCGCGCGAGATCGATGCGCTGGGCGCGAAGAAGGCGCTGGTGCTGTGCACGCCCGAGCAGCGCCCGCAGGCCGAGCGCGTGGCGGCCTCGCTCGGCGCGCAGGCGGCCGGCCTGTTCGACCGCGCCGTGATGCACGTGCCCGTGGAAACGGCGCGCGAGGCGCGCGACCTGGCGCGCCGGCTCGGTGCCGACTGCGCCGTGGCGCTGGGCGGCGGCTCCACCACGGGGCTGGGCAAGGCCATCGCGCTGGAGTCGGGGTTGCCGATCGTCGCCATTCCGACCACCTACGCGGGCAGCGAGATGACGCCGATCTACGGCCTCACCGAGAACGGCCTGAAGAAGACCGGCAAGGACCCGCGCGTGCTGCCGCGCACCGTGATCTACGACCCCGAGCTGTCGCGCACGCTGCCCGTGGGCCTGAGCGTGACCAGCGGCATCAACGCCATCGCGCACGCGGCCGAAGGCCTGTACGCGCAGGACAGCAACCCGGTGATGGACCTGATGGCCGAGGAGGGCATCGCGGCACTCGCCCGTGCACTGCCGGCGATCCGCGTGCAGCCCGACGACCTGGCCGCCCGTTCCGACGCGCTGTACGGCGCCTGGCTCTGCGGCGGCGTGCTCGGCGCGGTCGGCATGGCCCTGCACCACAAGCTGTGCCACACGCTGGGCGGCAGCTTCAACCTGCCGCACGCCGAGGTGCACACGGTGGTGCTGCCGCATGCGCTCGCGTTCAACGCGCAGGCCGCGCCGCGTGCCATGGCGCGCATCGCGCGCGCGCTCGGCGGCGTGTCGGCGCCGGCGGCGGTCTTTGCGCTGGCGCGCGACAACGGCGCGCCGGTGGCGCTGAAGGACATCGGCATGCGTGCCGCCGACCTCGACCGCGCGGCCGACATCGCCGTCGCCAACCCGTACTGGAACCCGCGGCCCTTCGGCCCGGCCGAGCGCGACGCGATCCGCGCGCTGCTGCAACGCGCCTACGACGGCGAGCCGCCGGGCTAGGCACGGCGCAGGCATCGAAGACACACACGAACAACGAAGGAGACAGCCATGACATTCAACCGCAGACAGTTCACGCAGGCCGCCGCTGCGCTCGCCGCCACGGGCGCCGCGCCGCGGGTGTTCGCCGCCGACACGCTCAAGATCGGCTATGTGTCGCCGCAGACCGGGCCGCTCGCGCCCTTCGGCGAGGCCGACAAGTGGGTGATCGAGCAGATGAAGGCCGCCTTCAAGGACGGCATCAGCGTGGGCGGCAAGAAGTACGTCGTGCAGATCGTGCTCAAGGACAGCCAGTCGAACCCCAACCGCGCGGGCGAGGTGGCCAACGACCTGATCCTGAAAGACAAGGTCGCACTGGTGCTCACGGCCGGCACGCCCGAGACCGCCAACCCGGTGAGCGATGCCTGCGAACTCAACGAGGTGCCGTGCATCTCCAGCGTGGTGCCGTGGCAGCCCTGGTTCTTCGGCCGCAAGGGCGATCCGGCCAAGGGCTTCAACTGGACCTACCACCTGTTCTGGGGGCTCGAAGATGTCATCGCCACCTTCACCAACGGCTGGAAGACCGTGGCCACCAACAAGAAGGTCGGCGGCCTGTTCCCCAACGACGGCGACGGCAATGCCTGGGGCGACAAGGAGCTGGGCTTTCCCAAGCCGCTCGCGCAGATGAGCTTCACGCTCACCGACCCCGGCCGCTTCCAGAACGGCACGCAAGATTTCAGCGCGCAGATCGCGGCCTTCAAGCGCGACAACGTCGAGATCGTCACCGGCGTGGTGATCCCGCCCGACGCCAAGACCTTCCTCACGCAGGCGCGCCAGCAGGGCTTCAAGCCCAAGGTGATCACGCTCGGCAAGGCGCTGCTGTTCCCGGGCGCCATCGAGGCCCTGGGCGAGCTGGGCGAGGGCCTCTCGACCGAGGTGTGGTGGAGCCCGTCGCACCCCTTCAGCTCCAGCCTCACGCAGCAAAGCGCCAAGGCGCTGGCCGAGGCTTACGAGGCCGGCACGAAGAAGCAGTGGACGCAGCCCATCGGCTTCGCGCATGCGCTGTTCGAGGTGGCGGCGAACGCGCTGTCGCGATCGAAGTCGCTGAAGGCCGGCGATGTGCGCGATGCCGTGGCCGCGACCTCGATCAACTCCGTGGTCGGCCCCGTGAAATGGGGCGGGCAGGGCCTGTTCAAGAACGTCAGCAAGACGCCGCTGGTGCTCGGCCAGTGGGGCAAGGGCAAGCAGCGCAAGGTGGAGCTGACGCTGGTGAACAACGAGGCCGCGAAGGCGATCCCCACCGGCGGCGCGCTGCGCCTGCTCTGAGTGACGGCTGCCATGACGCTGCTGGCCTTGCACGGCGTGAGCAAGTCCTACGGGGCGCTCAAGGTCACCGACGGCATCACGCTGGCGGTGGCCGAGGGCGAGACGCTGGGCATCCTCGGGCCCAACGGCGCGGGCAAGACCACGCTGTTCAACCTGATCTCGGGCGACGCGCGCGTCGACGCCGGCCGCGTGGAATACGCGGGCCGCGACGTGACGCGGCTGCGCCCGCACCAGCGCTGCCGCGCCGGCATCGGCCGCAGCTACCAGGTGCCGCAGCCCTTCGGCCACATGAGCGTGTTCGAGAACCTCGTCACCGCCGCCTGCTTCGGCGGCCAGCAGGCCGAGCGCGAGGCCTGGGAGACGGCGCACGAGGTGCTGGCCCAGACCGGCCTGGCGCCGCACGCCAACAAGCCGGCCGGCGGGCTCACGCTGCTCGACCGCAAGCGGCTGGAGCTGGCGCGCGCGCTCGCGACCAAGCCGCGCCTGCTGCTGCTCGACGAGATCGCGGGCGGGCTCACCGAGCCCGAGGCGGCGGTGCTGGTGGCGGAACTGAAGCGCATCAAGGCGCGCGGCGTGACCATGATCTGGATCGAGCACGTCGTGCATGCGCTGCTGTCGCTGGCCGACCGGCTGTTCGTCATCAACTTCGGGCAGCAGCTGGCCGAAGGCGCGCCGCGCGCGGTGATGAACGACCCCGAGGTGCGGCGCGTGTACATGGGGATCGAGGCATGAGCGCGCTGCTAGACACCCACGGCCTGCAGGCTTTCTACGGCGATGCGCAGGCGCTGTTCGGCATCGACTTCACGCTGTCGGCGGGCGAGCTGGTGGCGGTCATCGGCGCCAACGGCGCGGGCAAGTCGACCTTTCTGAAAAGCCTCACGGGGCTGCTGCGCGCGCCGTCCGACGCGATCCGCTTCAAGGGCGAACCCATCGGCGGCCTGCCGCCCGGCGAGATCGTGCGGCGCGGCCTGGCGATGGTGCCGGAAGGCCGGCGCCTGTTCCCGAGCCTGAGCGTGGAAGAGAACCTGCTGATGGGCGCCACGCCGCGCCGCGCGGGGCCGTGGAACCTGCAGCGCCTGTACGGCCTGTTCCCCATCCTGGCCGAGAAGCGTCGCCAGCCCGCCACCTCGCTGTCGGGCGGGCAGCAGCAGATGGTGGCGCTGGGCCGCGCGCTCATGAGCAACCCCGAGCTGCTGCTGTGCGACGAGCTCTCGCTCGGCCTGGCGCCGGTCGTCATCCGCGAGATCTACGCGGCCATGCCGGCCATCACGGGGGAGGGCATGACGGTCGTGATCGTGGAGCAGGACGTGCGCATGGCGCGGCAGGTGTCGCAGCGCGTGTACTGCTTCCAGGACGGGCGCGTGTCGCTCACGGGGCGCTCGGACGAACTCACGCCCGAGCAGATCTCGCAGGCTTATTTCGGCATCGAGGAGCACCATGCTTGAAACCCTGCTCCAGGGCGTGCTGCTCGGCGGCCTCTACACGCTGTTCGCGCTCGGCCAGTCGCTGATGTTCGGCGTGATGCGGCTGACCAACACGGCGCAGGGCGACTTCATCATCCTGGGCGCCTTCGCGGTGATCGCCGGTGTCTCGATGACCGGCGCATCCGTGCCGTGGGCGGTGGTGCTCGCGGTGCTGCCGCTGGCCTTCGGCTTCGGTTACCTGCTGCAGCGCCACGTGCTCAACGGCACGCTGGGCAAGGACCCGCTTCCTTCGCTGGTCGTGACCTTCGGCCTGTCGATCGTGATCCAGAACCTGCTGCTGGAGCTGTTCTCGGCCGACCCGCGCGCCATCGAGATCGGCGCGCTGGCCACCGCCTCGGTGCCGCTGGGCGACACGCTGGCGCTGGGGGCGCTGCCGCTGGTGATCCTGGCGGTCGCGGTGGCGGCCACGGGCGCGATGCAGTGGATGTTCACGCGCACGCCGCTGGGCCGCACCTTCCGCGCGGTGTCCGACGACCGCGAGATCGCCGAGCTGATGGGCCTGAAGGCCAAGCAGGTGTATGCGCTGGCCACGGGCATCGCCTTCGTGCTGATCGCCATCGCCGGCGCGCTGCAGGGCATGCGCACCACGGTGTCGCCGTCGGACGGCCCGCTGCTGCTGCTCTTCGCCTTCGAGGCCGTGATCATCGGCGGCATGGGCTCGTTCTGGGGCACGCTGGCCGGCGCCATGATCCTGGGCATCGCGCAGCAGATCGGCTTTCGCATCGATCCGGGCTGGGGCATCTGGTTCGGCCATCTCGTGTTCCTCGCGGTGCTGGTGCTGCGGCCGCAGGGACTGTTCCCCAAGACACGCTGACCTGCTGACATGACCGACAAGACCTCCCCCGCGCCGCTCAGGCACGTGCTGTTCATCATGTGCGACCAGCTGCGCGCCGACCACCTCTCGTGCTACGGCCACCCGCGCCTGCAGACCCCGCACATCGATGCGCTGGCCGCGCGCGGCGTGCGCTTCAGCCATGCCTATGCGCAGGGCGCGGTCTGCGGCGCCTCGCGCATGTCGACCTACACCGGCCGCTATGTCAGCAGCCACGGGACGATGTGGAACTTCGTGCCGCTGTCGGTGGGGCAGAAGACGCTGGGCGACCACCTGCGCCCGCACGGCGTGCGCTGCGCGCTGGTCGGCAAGACGCACGTCGAGGCCGACACCGAGGGCGCCCACCGCCTGGGCATCGACCCGACGCAGGGCGCGGGCCGGCTCGCGATGGAAGGCGGCTTCGAGCCCTATGCGCGCGACGACGGCATCTGGCCGCCGGGCTTCAAGGTCACGGGCAATGCCTACTGCGACTGGCTGCGCGCGCAAGGCTACGAATCGGACAACCCCTGGCATGACTTCGCCAACTCGGGCCGCGGCCCCGACGGCGAGATCCTGAGCGGCTGGCAGATGCGCTGGGCCGACCGGCCCGCGCACATCGCCGGCGCGCACAGCGAAACGCCCTACACGACCGACCGTGCGATCGACTTCATGCGCGAGGCCGGCGACGCGCCCTGGGTGCTGCACCTGTCGTACATCAAGCCGCACTGGCCCTACGTGGCGCCCGCGCCGTACCACGCGATGTACGGGCCCGAGGACATGTTGCCGGTGGTGCGCAGCGAGGCCGAGCGCGTCGACGCCCACCCGGTGGTCCAGGGCTTCCGGCGCGAAACCGTGAGCCGCAACTTCAGCCGCGACGAGGTGCGCAACACCGTGGTGCCGACCTACATGGGTCTCGTGAAGCAGGTCGACGACCAGCTCGGCCGGCTCTTCGCCTTCATGGCCGAACAGGGGCTGGACCGCGACACGCTGGTGGTCTTCACCAGCGACCACGGCGACTACCTGGGCGACCACTGGCTGGGCGAGAAGGAGCTGTTCCACGACCCGATCGTGAAGGTGCCGCTGATCGTGGTCGATCCGCGCGCCGAGGCCGATGCACGCCGCGGCACGGTGAGCGACGCGCTGGTCGAATGCATCGACCTCGTGCCGACGATGCTCGATGCGCTGGGCCTGCCGCAGCCGGCCGAATGGCTCGAAGGGCAGTCGCTGCGCCCGCTGCTGCACGGCCACGCCGGCGCGGCCGGCAAGGACCTGGTGGTGTGCGAGAACAGCTTCGCCTTTCGTGACGAGGTGCGCCTGCCGCTGGCCCAGCCCGTCGAGCGCTGCCACATGACGATGCTGCGCACGCGCCGCTGGAAGTTCGTGCACTTCGAAGACCTGCCGCCGCAGCTGTTCGACATGCAGGCCGACCCGGACGAACTGGTCGACCTCGGCCGCGACCCGGCCTTCGCCGCGGTGCGCGAGCGGATGCTGGGCCTGCTGTTCGACTGGCTGCGCCAGCGGCGGCGCTTTCCCACGGTGGCGCCCGAAGACATCGCGCGCTGGAACGAACGCGAGCTGGCGGCCGGCATCCTCATCGGCGCCTGGTAGGCGAGCGCGCACCCCATTTCAAAAAAGGAGACATCCCATGAACGCCTTTCGCCGACCTCTCGCGGCCTGCATTGCGGCAGCCGCCGTGCTCGCCACCCTCGCACCCAGCCACGCCGCCGACACCTGGCCCACCAAGCCCGTGCGGCTGGTGGTGGCCTTCCCGGCCGGTGCGCCGGGCGACATCGTCTCGCGGCTGATGCAGCCGACCCTGCAGAAGGCGCTGGGCCAGCCCGTGGTGGTCGACAACAAGCCGGGCGCGGGCGGCAACATCGGCATGCAGGAGGTGGCGCGCGCCACCGACGGCCACACGGTCCTGGTCGGGCCCGACACCATGCTGACCATCAACCCGCACCTGTACCGCAAGCTCGCCATCCGCCCGATGGAAGACCTGGTGCCCGTGACCCAGCTGGCCGCGTTCAGCCAGGAGCTGGTGTGCTTTCCCGGCGCCGGCATCAAGACCCTGCCCGAGCTGCTGGCCGCGGCCAAGGCCAAGCCCATGAGCTACGCCTCGGGCGGTCCCGGCGTGCCCGGCCACATGGCGATGGAGATGCTGCTGGCCGACGCCGGCGTGCAGATGCAGCACGTGCCCTACCGCGGCCCGAGCCCGGCCATGCAGGACGTGATGGGCGGCATGGTGCCCTGCGGCTTCCTGGCCTCGCCGACGGTCGGTCCGATCATCCGCGACGGCAAGCTGGTGGCCATCGCCGTGTCGGGCAGCAAGCGCCTGGGCAGCCAGCCCACGGTGCCGACCGTGGCGCAGGCGGGCATCCAGGGCTACGACGCCAGCTTCGCCGAGATGATGGCCATGCCGCGCGCCACGCCGCCGGCCGTGGTGGCGCGGCTGCAGGCCGAGGTGGCGAAGGCGCTGGCCGCGCCCGAGCTGCGCGAGCGGCTGGCCACCATGGACCTCGAGGTGGTGGCCAACACGCCCGAAGAAGCCGCGCGCCGCCTGCGCGCCGAGCACCAGCGCTGGGGCCAGGTGGCCGCGCGCGTGCAGCTGCAGCTGGACTGAGCGCGATGGCCTCCGTCGTCGTCACCATCGACACCGGCAGCAGCCGCCGCGCGGGCTGGACCGCCGCCGCGCTGGTGGCGGTGGCCGCCACGCTGCCTTTCTGGGGCGAGCCCAGCTGGATGCGCGAGTTCGTCGAGATCGCCTGCTACTTCATCTTCGCGATGATGTGGAACCTGCTGGCCGGCTACGGCGGCATGGTCAGCATCGGGCAGCAGGCCTTCTTCGGCTTCGGCGGCTACGTGATGCTGATGCTCGGCAACTTCGCGGGCGTGAATCCGTTCGTGGCGATTCCGCTGGGGGCGCTGGCCGCCGCGCTGATCGCGGTGCCGGTGTCCTTCGTGGCGTTCCGGCTGTCGGGCGGCTACTTCGCCATCGGCACCTGGGTGATCGCCGAGGTGTTCCGGCTCAGCTTCGCCAACGTGTCGGCGGTGGGTGGCGGCTCGGGCACCACGCTCACGGCGCTGCGCGGCATCGAGCGCGCCACGCGCGAGAGCGTCACCTACTGGATGGCGCTGGGCTGCGTGGTGGCGGCGGTGTCGCTGGTCTATCTGTTTTTGCGCAGCCGTTTCGGGCTGGCGCTGCTGGCGATCCGCGACAACGAGACGGCCGCCGAATCGCAGGGCATCCCGGTGGCGCGCATGAAGCTCGCGGTGTACGTGGTGGCGGCCTTCGGCGCCGGGCTGGCGGGCGCGCTGTACTTCGTGGGCAACCTGCGCATCAGCCCCGACGCGGCCTTCGCGCCGAACTGGACCGCCTTCGCGATCTTCATGGTCGTGATCGGCGGCATCGGCCGCATCGAGGGGCCGCTGGTGGGTGCGCTCGTGTTCTGGGCGCTGAACAAGTTCCTGAGCGACTACGGTACCTGGTACCTGCTCGGGCTCGGGCTGCTGGCCATCGTGGCCACGATCTTCTTCAAGCAGGGGCTGTGGGGCTGGGCGCAGCAGCGCTGGGCCTGGTCCCTGTTCCCGACGCAGCGGCGCCTGGCGGCGTCGCACGCGCCTTCTTCCCCCCTGGAGCCCGACGCCCATGCGCAACATCGATGAACACACCATCACCGCCGCCGTGCTCGAGCGCATGGCCGGCTGCGAGGACGCGCGGCTGAAGGAGGTGCTGTCGGCGCTGGTGCGCCACCTGCACGACTTCGCGCGCGAAGTGCGGCTCACCGAGGCCGAGTGGGCCGCCGGCATCGACTTCCTCACCGCCACGGGCCAGAAGTGCGACGCGCAGCGCCAGGAGTTCATCCTGCTGTCGGACACGCTGGGCCTGTCGATGCTCACGGTGGCGATGAACCACGCCAAGAGCCCGCAGGCCACCGAGGCCACCGTGTTCGGCCCCTTCCACGTGGCCGGCGCGCCGCAGCTGCCGCTGGGCAGCGACATCGCGGCCGGCGCGGTGGGCGAGCCGCTGTTCGTGCAGGCCGCCGTGCGCGGGCGCGACGGCGAGCCCGTGGCCGATGCGGTGGTCGACGTGTGGGAGGCCGATGCCGAAGGCTTCTACGACGTGCAGCGGCCCGGCGGCCCCATGCAGGGGCGGGCGGTGCTGCGCACGGACGCGCAAGGGCGGCTGTGGTTTCGCGGCGTGGCGCCGGTGGCCTATCCGATTCCCACCGACGGGCCGGTGGGCGCGATGCTGCGCGCGACCCGGCGCCATCCGTGGCGGCCCGCGCACGTGCACTTCATGGTGCAGGCGCCGGGCTACGAGACGCTGATCACGCACGTCTTCCGCGAAGGCGATCCGTACCTCGACAGCGACGCGGTGTTCGGCGTGCGCAGCTCGCTCATCGGCGACTTCGCGGCGCATGCGCCGGGCCGCGCACCCGACGGCAGCGTGCAAGAGGGGCCGTTCCACACGCTGGACTTCGCGTTCGTGCTCGAGCCGGCAGAGGGCTGAGGGCCCGCGAACCGTTTCGGCGTTTCGGCGCCTCTATGGCAGGTGTCCATCCCCAAGGAGCCCTGCACCATGTGTCCTGTTTCCATCACCTGGCATCTGCTTCGCGGCGCGGGAGCGCTCGTGCTCATCGCGCTGGCCGTGCTGCTGTCGTCCGCGCATCCCTGGATCGCGCCACCGGCCCTGGTCGGCGCCTTGCTGCTGCTGCGCGGCTGCCCGATGTGCTGGCTCGTCGGGCTGCTCGAAAGGCTGTCCGCGCGCAAGGCCGCCCCTGCGTCCGAGGCCACTTCCCAGAGGGGTTCGTGAGCGATCGGCCTTTGCGGAATGGAAGGCTGATCCGGGATTCCATCCGCCCGGGTCGAGGGAGTGACGCCCCATTAGTGTGAGTTTGTTTGCACTGCATGACAAAAGAACAGGGCCACCTGTTTCCGTTGGTCAATACCGGCACTTTTCCCTATCGACTGTTGATAAACGTTAATACATTCCACTCCATTGTGAGAGGCGAGTGGGGAGCGATGAAAAGGGAGCCGATGGTGGACAGGGTGGAACAGAAAAACGGTCGTGTGGTGGTGCTGACGGATTCCGGCGAAGAGATCGACTGGCTGCGCAGCCGGTTGAAGGACGCCGGCTTCAGCCCGTTTTGTGTCGTCAACGAGGAAGACCTGCTGGAGGCTGCCTCGATGCCGGGCGTCGGGCTGTTCCTGCTGATGGGCGAGGTGCTGGAGCGCGCGTTGCCGGAGGTGCTGTTCGGCATCAGCGCGAGCCGCGCGGCCTCGGCGCCGGTGATTGCCCTGGCCCGGTCGCGCGCCGTGCTGGAAACGCCGCGCGTCTCGGTGTTCGATGTCGACGATTTCATGGTGAGCCCGTGGAACGCGCAGGACGTCGTGGCACGGGTGTCGGCGCTGTGCGGCAAGAAGTCGACGCGCAGAAACACGAAGCCGCACGGCCTCTACGGCTTTCAGCTCGTGCGCAGCCGCCTGGCTGTCGAGTACGCGAGCAAGGAAGCGATCCTGACGCCGAGCGAATTCGAAATCGCACGGGTGCTGGTGCGCTATCTCGACACGCCCGTGTCGAGGCAGCAATTGCCCCAGGGCCCCCGCCGGAATGAAGAGCACGGGGCCAGCCGCTCGCTGGACGCGCTGGTGTCCCGGGTGCGCAGGAAGCTGGAGTCGATCGTGGGCGATGAATTCCGGGTGCGCTCGCTCTACGGGGTGGGCTACACGCTGGAGCGCGCACACAACCGACGCGCAGGGTGAGGGCGCGCGGGCGACGCCCCGCGGCATTCCACAGGGCGGCGCAAGGCCGCCAAAAAACGATGCCTGCCGATCCGCTTTCGAATTGAAACCGGGCATCGACAGATCAACGAACGAATTTCGGTGAAGTGAGCCGGGTTGGAATGGCTTGAATTGAATTCAAGCCAATGGCGCAGCTGTGCCCGTTGAAATATGGAATTGGCTTTTAAAAACTCAATTTGGCCTTGGAGGCACCTCGCCTGGATGCCATCGATGCGCGAACACCGGAATGCGCGTGCACCTCGATGTGCAGTGGCTATTTACAAATTCAGCGAATTTGTAAATTAAGTTTCGAAGCAGTGCGGCCAGGCGCTGAAGCAGCCCGTCGACGCACCAGTTCCGCCGAAATCGTTCTGCAAGAGCGCCTTCGCCCGGCTGTTGCAGGTGTGAAATTATTCAAACGCATCAACCACTTGGAGGCGATCCACCTGTGAAATTGATCACAGGTGAATTGCAGCTTTGTTCACGATCCATGCGCTCGTCCAAATTGAGCCAATGTTCACACTTGTTAACTTTGGTGGGACTGTCGTGAAATTTTCCCGAAACCCATCGCGCTTGCAAGAGGTGGATCACCGAGGTTCGATTGATTTTGTAAACATCTAGAAAATAATATGAACGTGGTAAATGGCTCATGGAAGCGGCTGAAAAAGTGCTCGCATGCATGAGGTTTGGAACGGGCATCGGAAGCGGCTGAAGTGCCGCCTCCGATGCGATGTGTCAGTGGTGTGCTGCAAGTGGCTGGGAAATGGCTTCGACGCCAATTCGCAAGGCCACAGGTCAAGTCAGTTGATCTTCGTGTTGCCTCGGTCTGGCTTTGAAGTTGTTTTTAGGAGTTGTCTATGTCTATCGGAAGTTCATCTCAATTGAATTCGTTCATGTCGCCGGTCGTCCGGCTGACCGTTCGCCTGGGCCTGGGGCTCGGCGTGGCCATGACCCTGGGGCTGGGCGGCCTGGCCGCCGCGCAGGGCACGAAGGCCGCGCCCGCGCCCACCGAGGCAGCGCAGAAGAAGACCGTGGCGGTCGTGCTGACGCAGGCCAAGGTGGTCAAGGACGCACAGGGCAAGGAGCAGCTGGTGGCGGCCGATTCGGTCAAGCCGGGCGACGTGCTCGAGTACACGGCGACCTACACCAACCACACGGGCAAGAACGTCACGGGTCTCGTGGCCAACCTGCCGATCCCCGAAGGTCTGGAGTACCTGCCCAAGACCGCCAAGCCGGGTGCGACGCTGGTCAAGGTCGCGACCAAGGACGGCGCTTTCGCTGCCGAGCCGCTGGCGCGCACCGTCAACGGCAAGTCGGAGCCGGTTCCGTACAACGAATACCGCTCGCTGCGCTGGACGCTGGGCCAGCTGCCCGCCAACGGCTCGGCTGCGGTGACCGCGCGCGCCAAGGTCGAAGCGGTCGTGCCGCCCGCGCCGGTGGCTGCTGCGGGCGAAGCGCAGAAGGTGGCGCGCGTCGCACCCTGAGTTCGCGGCGCTGACGACGGTCGCGGGCGGCGCTGAGCCGCGCTGACGGCCGCTTCTCTCTTTCTTTCCAAAACCCCGTTGGTTTTTCCATTGCCGGTTTCCGTTCGCGGAAATCCCCGGCCGGGGTGAGTTCGTCCTTTTTTTGACCTTTTTTGACCCCAACCCCGAGGAGAAACCCAAGTGACCCCTACCTTGTCTGCCCGTCGCACCGGCCCAGCGCCGCGCGCGCTCTGGGCGGGCGCAGCAGCTTTGACGCTGAGCTTCCTGTTTGGAAGTTCCGGTGCCCTGGCTGCGGCTCCACCCGCCAACACCATCATCGGTAACCAGGCTTCGGCCACTTACCTGGACCCGAACGGCGCCAGCCAACTGGCCACCTCCAACCTCGTGCAGACGACGGTGCAGCAGGTCGGCTCGTTCAACCTGGACACCTACACCTCCGTGACGACCAACGTGGTCAACACGAAGACCGGCGCCGCGGGCACGACCGTGTACGCACCGCACGTGCTGACCAACACCGGCAACGGCTCCGACACCTTCACGTTCACCGTGACCGCACCGGCCAGCCCGAACGGCTTCACCAAGGTCGAAGTGTTCGCCGACGCGAATGCCGACGGCGTGCCCGACAGCACGACCGCGCTGTGCTCGGTCGTTCCGGGTGCTGTCTGTAATGTTCCGGCCCAGACCGTGGCAGGCAACAACGGCACGTTCCCGTTCGTCGTCGCGTACTCGATCCCGAGCACCGCTTCGTCGGGCACCTTCACCTCGCCGGTGGCCGCGACCATCACGGCCACCGCAGGCACGCCGGCGCTGTACGCCGCCGGCAACCTGACGGCAGCCGACGTCGACAACGTGAACCTCACGGACAAGGCGGCCTTCAATGCCACCAAGAGCCTGAGCGTTCCGTCGGTCGCCTGGTCGGCCAATGGCGGCACCTGGCCCGCGGCTTCGACGAGCGGTCCGCGCTCGGTCACCGGTTGCGCTGCCACCGTGGCAGGCGCGACCACGCCGGCCGCAGGCTGCGTCTACACCACCTACACGTTGAAGTTCAACAACACGGGTGGTGCAGCTGGCCGGTTCGCCTTGACGGACACGCTGCCTGCCGGCTTCACGTACGTCCCCGGTTCCGCGGTCTGGAGCAACGCCCCTGGCGTCGCGCTCACGGATGCGGCAGCGGGCGACACGGCCGGGATCGATTTCAGCGCCGCTGGAAACGACCTGACCGTCGTCGTGAACACGCTGCAGCCGAACGTCACGCAGACGGTGAGCTTCGTGGTGATGGTCAATGACACGGCGGCCATCGGCACGTCGACCACGACCAACACGGCCAAGTACAACCCTGTCGACGCACCGGGTGCGACCTCCACGACCCCTGGCACGACGGGTTCGCCGACCAACCCGGCGAGCTACAACGTCATCGGCACCTTCGGCATCATCCTGGGTTCGGCTGACGCCACCGCCAGCCCGACGGCCTCGAAGGACACCGGTGCGGGCAACCCCAACACGAGCGTGGCCGACACCACGACCGTCGCCAGTGCAGGGGCCGGCACCACGGTGAAGTTCAAGCAGACCGCGTTCAACACGGGCAATGCCACGGACGTCGTGAACCTCACGGTGGCTGCGGGCAGCACGTTCCCGGCCGGCACGACCTTCAAGTTCTTTGCCGCCGACGGCGTCACGCCGTTGATCGACAACAACAGCGACGGCGTGCCCGACACCGGTCCGATCGCGGCCAACGGCAGCGTTCAGTTCGTGCTGGCGGCCACGCTGCCGGCCTCGGCAGCGCCGGGCACGGGCGGCACGGCGATCGTCACCGGTACCTCGACGGGCGATGCCACGAAGACGGAATCGACGCGCGACACGCTGACGAACGTGACGGGTGTGCTGGTCGACCTGACCAACAGCACCGGCGGTAGCAACGACCCGCTCAAGGGTGACCTGGGCACCGGTCCGAGCGCACAGCCGACGACCGTGAACTCGACGCCTGCGGGCACGGGCACGATCTTCACGCTGTTCGTGAAGAACAACGACTCGACGGCCAACACCTACAGCCTGGCGGCCAGCCAGAGCAACAGCTTCCCGGGCAGCCTGCCTGCGGGCTGGACCGTCAAGTTCGTGGCGGCAGGTACGACCTGCACGGGCGCAGCGGTCACCACCTTGGCTGTCGCCGGCAACGCGCAAGCGCCGGTCGATGCCTGCGTGACGCCGCCTGCCTCGCAGACGCCGGTCACCGGCCAGGCGATCTACTTCCAGGTGCGTTCCACCATCGCGACCTCCACGGGCGTGGTGGCGATCGACACGAAGCTGGACGCAGTGACCGTGACCACGGCCAACACCTTCGGCGCGACCCTCACGCCGAACAACAACGGCCAGGTCGCTCCCGGCGGTTCGGTGGTGTATGCCCACACGGTGACCATCACCGGCGCGCAAAGCTGCGGTACCAAGTACAACGTCACGGCCACGCTGCCTGCAGCCGACGTGACGGCGGGCTGGACCACGGCGCTGTACGTCGACGTGAACGGCGACGGCCAGATCGACGGCGGCGACACGCTGGTGACGAACGGCACGGTCACGCCGACCGCACCGGCCACCGGCACCGCGCTGGACAGCGGCAAGACGCAGAAGCTGCTCGTCAAGGTGTTCGCACCGGGCGGCGCCACGGCAGGCGCCACCGACACCGCCACGGTGACGGTGACCTTCCCTGACGTCGCAGCCTGCGGTTCGCCGACGGCCACCGACATCACCACGGTCATCACCGGCCAGATGCGCCTCGTGAAGACGCAGGCGCTGGACGTGAACTGCGATGGCACCGAGGTCCCGTCCTCGTCGGCCCCGCTGGTCGCCAAGCCGGGCGAGTGCCTCGTGTACCGCGTCGTCGCGACCAATGAAGGCTCCGCTCCGGTGACCAACATGTCGATCAACGACGCCGTGCCGGCCTACACCACCTTCACGGGTGCGACGCAACCTCCGGCGCCCACGCGGTGCACGTCGACCGGTGTGACGCCTGCCTTCGTGCCGGCGAACTACACCTCGACCGCCACCACGGTCGCTTGCGGCAGCGCAGCCAACACGGTCGCACCTGGCGGCACCGCCACGCTGCTGTTCTCCGTGAAGGTCAACAACTGAGCTTCACCTGAGTGAAGCGGAGCCGATGGGCACAAGCCCATCGGCTCCTTCGCACAAGGCATGCGAAAGCCTGTGCGTTTTTCCTTTGCGCCTTCTCTCTCTTCCTCTGTCGAGGCGAGGGCGCAAACGAAAAAGTTCTTTCGTTTCTTCTGATCCCCACGCGGTGATCGATCAAGGGTTCGCGGCATGCTGTTCACTTTCAATCCCAGGAGCACACACCGGCCATCGTGGCGCGGATGGGCTGCCGCGCTCGCCGCTGGCGCGGCGCTGCTGCTGGGTGGTGCCGTGCAGGAAGCGAACGCCGCACCGGCCCCCGCCGGCATCGTGATCCGCAGCATCGCCACGGGCACCTACGTGCCCAACGGCCTGGCGCAGACCGAGACCATCTCGTCCAACGAAGTGATCGCCACGGTGCTGCCTGTTGAGGCCTTGGTGCTCACGCAGGATCAGTCGCTGTCGCGCCCGCCCGCCAGCATCGTCACGCTGAGCCACCTGCTCACCAACACCGGCAACGTCGCCTCCACCTACACGCTGGCGCTGGCCAACAACGCCGGCGGCTGCGCGGCCGACACGCTCGATCTGTCGGCGCTTCGCGTGGTGCGCGACAGCAACAACAACGGCGTGGTCGATGCGGCCGATCCGGTGGTGCAACTCAACGCGGCGGGTGCCCTCGCGCTCAAGCCCGGCGAGACCGCTGCACTGCTGGTGCAGGGCACCATCCCCACCGCTGCGACCGGCGTGGCCTGCGTGGGCCTCACGGCCACCACCGCGCTGCAAGGCCTCACCGCCATCAACCGCGACACCGTCACCGTCGGCAACGCCGCCGCGCTGCAGCTGGTCAAGTCGGCCAGCTACCCCGGCAACGTCATCCCTGGCCAGACGCGCATCGACTTCTCGGTCTCGGGCACCAACATCGGCGCGCAGGACGCGCAGCCTTCCAACGTCATCGCGCCCACCAACACGCCGCTGCTGGTCAACGGCGCGCCTTCCGCATTGGTCCTCGTGCGCGACCCCGTGCCCGTCGGCACCCAGTACGTGCCCGGCACGCTGCGCACCACCGCCGCCAACGCCGTCAAGCTGTACCGCCTGGCCAACGATCCGGCGTTCAGCTACCGCACCGCCGAAGACGCCTCGGCCGTCGAAGTGGCCATCGGCATCTCCACCCCCGTGGCGCGCAACGTGTCCATCGCGATGCAGTTCGCCGTCAAGGTCAACGCCGACCAGGTCGGCGAGATCCGCAACACCGCGCACAGCACCTACAACGACGGCACGGGCCCGGCCACCGTGCCTTCGAACACCATCGTCATCAGCTCCACCCAGGCGCGCATCGGCGTGGCCAAGGCCGCGTCCACCCCGCGTGTGAACCGCAGCGCCGACGGAAAGACCGACGGCACCGCCACCGTGCGCTTCAGCGTCAACGTGCGCAACTACGGCACGTCATGGCTGTACGGCGTGCAGGCCGCCGACGTGATGGAAGGTGCAGGCGCCACGCAGTTCGGCACCTACACGGCAGCCGCCGTGCCCGGCGCGAACCAGTACACCATCGTGCCCGGCTCGATCGTGATCGCGCCCGCACCCAGCGGCGGTACGGTGGCAGCAGCGAACCCCGCCTTCAAGGGCACCGCCGCCGCCTCGAACCTGCTGGCCGACGGCGCCGTGCTGCCCGTGGGCGCGCAACTGACGGTGCAGTTCGATGCCCGCATCAACTTCACCGGCCGCACCGGCACCTTGTTCAACACCGTCAAGGCCTCGGGCGCCCTCAATGCCGGCGGCCCGGCGGTGGCCCTGGACGACTCCGTCAACGGCGACAACCCCGACGCCGACGGCGACGGCAACCCCAACAACGACACCTCGCCCACGCCGGTGTCGACCCAGCTGCCCACGCTCACGCTGACCAAGCAGGCCTCCATCGCCCGACGCGTGTCGCCCGGCGTCTACGAGCTGGACTACACCTTCAAGGTCACCAACACCGGCGCCGTCGCCGCACCCAACGTGCGCGTGATCGACAACCTGAACTGCACCTTCGACATGGACAAGTCGAGCGGGCAGGTCGCCTCGTGGGAACTGCTGGGCCCGCCCAAGGCCGCCAACGGCAACCTCAACGCCGCCACCGGCTTCACCGGCCGCGCCACCTGCAACCGCACCACGCAGGACAGCGCCGACCCGTTCCAGCTGCCCACCGAAGTGGCGCTGAGCCTGACCGACGGCGCCCGCGCGCTGGCCCCGGGCCAGAGCGAGCAGATCCGCCTGAGCGTGCGCATCACCGAGAAGCCCGCCGCCATCGGCGGGCGCGTCTCGCTCACCAACAAGGCCTGGGCCGCCGCCTTCGAGCAGAACACCGTCAACGTCACGCCCACGATGCTGCTGGCCGCCACCGCCACCTCGGTGCAGTCGCTGCTGGTCGATCCGCAAGGCACGGTCTACAACGCATTGACGCGCCAACCCGTGGCCGGCGCGCTGGTCACCTACACGCGCCAGTCGTGCAGCAGCGGCACGGCCGGCCCCATCACCGCGGCCGAGATCTACGGCGCCGATTCGGGCACCTACACGCTCAACCCCAACGGCAGCATCTCGATGACCACGGGCGCCGACGGCGCCTACCAGTTCTACCTGCAGACGCCGCCTGTGACGGGCCTGTGCACGTACGCGCTGTCGGTCACGCCACCCGCAGGCAGCGGCTACGTGTACCCCTCGCAGCTGATCCCCGTGACCGGTGGCTCCTTCACCAGCTGCGGCGCCGTCGTGCCCAGCGCCGTGCCCCCGAAGGATGCCGACCCGACCAGCTATTACTTCCAGGTGCAGGCTGGCGCGAAGCCCGACGGCACGCCGTGCGACGCCGTGCACAACCACATCCCGCTCGACCCGGGCAACATCCTGGGCCTGGTGCTGCGCAAGGACGGCAGCAAGCGCCAGGTCGAGTTCGGCGACTTCATCGACTACGCGCTCACCGTCACCAACAAGACCGGCTTCCCCGTCACCGGCGTGACCTTCAACGACACGCTGCCCCCGGGCTTCGCCTACGTGGCCAACAGCGTGCGCCTGAACGGGCAAGTGGTGCCCAACCCCGCCGGCGGCGCCGGCCCGGGCCTGATCTTCAATTACCCCACGCTGGTGGTGGCCCCCGACCAGTCGGCCATGGTGCGCTACCGTGTGCGCATCGGCGTGGGCGCGCCCACCAACGGCGACGCCATCAACCGCGCACGCGCCACCTCGGGCCCCATCCAGTCGAACCTGGCCAACTGGACCGTGCGCGTGACGGGCGGCGTGTTCTCCGACGACGCCTTCGCCTTCGGCAAGGTGTACCTCGATTGCAAGCGCGACGGCAAGCAAGAGGGCGCCGACGAGATCGGCGTGCCTGGCGTGCGCCTGTACATGGAAGACGGCACCCACGTCGTCACCGACATCGAAGGCAAGTGGAGCCTGTACGGTCTCAAGCCCGTCACGCACGTGCTGCGCCTGGACCAGACCACGCTGCCGCTGGGCGCCAAGCTCGAAGTGCTCGACAACCGCAACTCGGGCACCCCCGAGAGCCGCTTCGTCGATCTGAAGAAGGGCGAGTTCCACAAGGCCAACTTCATCATCACGAACTGCGACGAGAAGAGCGTCATTGCCGACGTGGCCGCACGCCGCGCCGCCATTGCCGCGCGCCCCGACACCGAGGCCGAAGCCCAGGTGCGCCTGCGCCTGGACCCCGAAGGCAAGGTCGTGCCCGTGGGCGACGTGCGCGGCCTGCCCGCCACCGGCCAGGCCCTGGCCAGCGGCAGCACCGGCGCGGTGCAACCTACCTCGGCGCCGCTGATCGCGTTGCCCGTGGCGCCGGCCAACGCCAGCAGCTTCGTCAGCGGCGGTGGCGGCAACATGGGCGGCACGCTGGGCGTGCAGCCCGCGATCCCCACCGGCAGCCTGTTCTCGCCACTGAACGGCGTGCCCACCTCGGGCCTGCCGTCGTCGACCACCAGCGGCTCGGCCACCGGCGTCGGCGCGCAAGCCATGCGCCCCATCGGCACCGGCGGCGCGATGCTCGAACCGCGCACCAACCCGCTGCTGCCCCAGGCAGTTCCGAGTCCCATCGAACTCGAGACCCTGCTGCCCCAGCTGGAGAACAACACGCTGGGCTTCATCGGCCTGAAGGACCGCGACACCGTCGCCGGCCAGTCGATCAACGTGCGCGTCAAGGGCACCGCCGGCACCTCGTTGCGCCTGAGCGTGAACGGCACCGCGCTGGAAGAACGCCGCGTCGGCAAGAAGACGCAGCTGGCGTCCAAGAACATCGCCGCCTGGGAATACATCGGCGTCGCCCTGCGCCCCGGCACCAACACCCTCAAGCTCGAAGCCGTGGACGGCTTCGGCAACGTGCGCGGCAGCGCCGACGAGATCACCGTCGTCGCCCCCGACAAGCTCGGCGCCATCGAGGTCGACCTGCCCGAGGTGGCCCGCGCCGACCTGCGCACCCCCGTCGTCGTCAAGGTGCGCCTGATCGACGCGGCCGGTGTGCCCGTGACCGCCCGCACCCAGCTCACCCTGGAGACCGACCGTGGCCGCTGGCTCGCCGAAGACCTGAACCCGACCGAACCCGGCACGCAGGTCTTCATGGATGGCGGCGCGGCCGAGTTCCAGCTGATGCCCCCGGGCGAACCCGGCGATGCGCGCCTGCGTGTGAGCGCCGGCACCTTCGTCAAGGAAGTGCGCCTGGCGCTGCTGCCCGAGATGCGCCCCATGATCGGCGTGGGCATCGTCGAAGGCGTGCTCGACTTCACCAAGCGCGGCAAGCTGCCCATCGGCGCCATGCCTGCCGGCGCCGCCTTCGAGGCGGAACTCTCGGGCCTGAAGGACGAAGGCACCAACAGCCGCGCCAGCGGTCGCGCCGCCTTCTTCTTCAAGGGCACCGTCAAGGGCGAGTACCTGCTCACGGCCGCCTACGACTCCGACAAGACCCGCAAGGACCGCCTGTTCCGCGACATCCGCCCCGACGAGTTCTATCCGATCTACGGCGACTCCGCGGTCAAGGGCTTCGACGCCCAGAGCACGCAGAAACTCTACGTGCGCATCGACAAGAACCGCTCCTACCTGCTGTACGGCGACTTCACCACCGCCAGCAGCACCGAGGTGCGCAACCTCAGCCAGAGCAACCGTTCGCTCACGGGCCTGAAGCACGTGTACGAGGACGAGAACGTGCGCGCCACCAGCTATGTCTCGCGCACCGCGCAGACCCAGCAGGTGGAGGAGTTCCGCGCGCTGGGCACCTCGGGTCCGTACTACCTGAGCGCCAGCAACGGCGAGTTCGTGGACAACAGCGAGCAGATCGAGATCGTGGTGCGCGACCGCAACCAGCCCAACATCGTGCTGCAGCGCACGGCCGTGGCGCGCTTCGTGGACTACACGGTGGAGCCGCTCACGCGCCGCATCCTGTTCACGCACGCCATCGCCTCCATCGACGCGAACCTGAACCCGCAGTCGATCCGCGTGACCTACGAAGTGGACTCGGGCGGCCCCAAGTTCACCGTGGCCGGCACCGACGTGCAGGTCAAGGTCAGCGAGAACCTGCAGCTGGGCGTGGTGGCCTCCACCGACCAGAACCCGCAGAACAAGCGCAACCTGCAGGCGCTCACGGGCGTGGCGCGCATCGGCCAGAACACCAGCGTGGCGGGCGAGCTGGTCAAGACCGACTCCGACGACAAGGGCCACGGCCACGGCGCGCGCGTGGAAGCGCGCTACCAGGACGAGAAGCTGGCCGTGGTGGCCCTGGCGGCCAAGACCAGCAAGGGCTTCGACAACCCCGGCGCGAGCTTCTCTGCCGGCCACACCGAAGCCTCGGCGCGCGCCGAGTACCGCGTCGACCCGACCCTGGCCGTGCGCGGCGAGGTGCTCTACAGCAAGGACGCAACCCAGGTCGACGAGCGCAAGGGCGCGACGGTGAGCGTGCAGAAGAAGCTCAGCGACAAGACCGTCGCCGAGGTGGGCCTGCGCCACGGCCAGAGCAACAACGCGCTGGGTTCGAGCTCGGGCTTCGACTACGGCCAGATCTCCACCTACAACGGCCAGATGGGCAGCAGCATCGGCGCCAACAGCGTGACCACGCTGGGCGCGGCCGCCGCTGCAGCCGGCGTGGACACGCAGAGCCAGACGACCGTGCGCGGTCGCCTGTCGACCGAGGTGCCCGGCGTGGCCGGTGCGCAGGTGTTCGTGGAAGGCGAGCAGGACCTGAAGGACGGCAAGCGCCACGTGCTGGCTGTCGGCGGCAACTACGCCATCACCGACAAGACGCGCGTGTACGGCCGCTACGAGCTGATCTCCACGCTCAACGGCCCCTACGAGCTGGACAGCACGCAGCGCAACAACACCGGCATCGTCGGCATCGAGAGCAACTACATGGAAGGCGGTCGCGTGTACAACGAGTACCGCATCGCCGACGGCGCCGAAGGGCGCGGCGTGCAGGCGGCCATCGGGGTGCGCAACACCTTCAAGGTCAACGAGCAGATCCGCGTGACCGGGGGCATCGAGCACACGCGCGACATGAGCGGCTACAGCAACAGCAAGAACACCGGCACGGGCTATGCCGGCGGGCTGGGCGAATCGACCGCCATCACCAGCGGCATCGAATACATCACCGACCGGATCAAGGCCAGCGGCGTGTACGAAGCGCGCCGCGGCGACGACGCGAACACGCGCCTGTTCAGCGCCGGCTTCGGCTTCAAGCTCGATCCGTCCTGGAGCCTGCTGGCGCGCAGCATCGTGAGCGACAGCGAAGGCCAGGGCGCCAACGCGGGCAACGAGCGCCACCTGCAGCGCCACCAGATCGGCATCGCGTACCGGCCGGTGGACGACGACACCTGGAACGCGCTGGCACGCTACGAGCGCCGTTCGGAGCGCGTGGTGGGCGCGGGCAACGCCGCCGGCGCGCTGCAGGGCAGCAGCGTCTTCGGCGCCGACAACGGTGCCAGCCTGCCGGGCAAGACCAGCGCGGACATCGTCTCGGCGCACGTCAACTACAACCCCGAGCCGGGCAAGGCGGTGATGGCGCGCTACGCCTTCAAGCTCAGCCGCGCCGACGACGGCACGCTGGCCAGCAAGTACTGGGCGCACCTGGTGCAGGCGCGCTACACGCAGGACATCAACCAGGACTGGGACTTCGGCGTGCAGGCCGGCCTGCTGTACGGCAAGGGCGGCGCGCTGCAGAAGACCTTCGGCGTCGAGGTGGGCTACCAGGTGCAGAAGAACATGTGGGTGTCGGCGGGCTACAACTTCGTGGGCCTGAGCGACCGCGACCTGACGGCCAACGAGTACACGAGCAAGGGCGCCTATGTGCGGCTGCGCTTCAAGTTCGACGAGACGCACCTGGGGTTTGCTTCGGCGGGCGCCGATGCGAACGTGGCCAAGGCACAGAAGGCCGAGAAGGTGGCTGCGGATGCGCCGGAAGTGGCGCCGCTGCCGATGCGCACGGTGCTGCAGGCCGAGGCGCTGTTCGAGCCCGCCAAGTCCTTCATCAAGCCGCAGGCGCACGACACGCTGAACACGCTGGCCGCGCAGATCAAGGCGACCGAGGCGCAGGTGGTGATCCACATCAGCCACTCGGACGCGCAAGGCAGTGCCGACGACCGCATGCAGCTGGTCGCGCAGCGGACCAACGCGGTGCGCAGCTACCTGATCGGGCGCGGCGTCGACGTGCTGCGCCTGCGCACCGACACCAAAGAAGACACGCCGCCTGTCGCGGGCGATGACAGCAGCGCCAAGAGCCGCTGGGTCGTGATCGCTGCGGCCACGCAAGAAACCCGCTGAACGAGACCATGATGCAAAGCAGAACGAGAAACGAAGCGGGCGGGATGGCGCGGCTCGGCGGGGTGTTGAAGGGCGTGCTTGCCGCGACGGCCTTGTGGCTGTTTGCCATGCCGGGTGCGCAGGCGGCAGTCGCTGCGTGCACGCCGCAGTCGGGCTACAACACCTGCGTGGCGTTCACCTACTCGGGTTCGGCGCAGACCTTCACGGTGCCCGCAGGCGTGTCTTCGGTGCGCGCCACGATGTGGGGCGGTGGTGGTGGCGGCTCACTGGCGGCAGGCGGCAACTCGGCCAACGGGGGCGCCGGCGGCTTCGCCGACGGCACCGTGTCGGTCACGCCCGGCACCGCCATGGCGGTGACGGTGGGGCAGGGCGGGCAGAACGGTGGCACCGGCTCGACCTATGGCCGCGGCGGTGGTGGTGGCACTGGCGCGAACGCGGGCGTCGCCGGCTCTTCCGGCGGCGGCATGAGTGCACTGTGGAGCGGCAGCACGGAATTTTCGGCAGCCGCCGCACGACTGATCGCAGGCGGCGGTGGCGGCAGCGCGTTCTGGACCGACGTCGGCAGCCCGGTGTCGGGCGGCGGCGGTGGTGTCAACGGTGGCTCGTCCTCCGGCACGGGCGGACGAGGCGGTACCCAGGCCGCCGGCGGCGCGCGCGGCACCCCGAGTGCGGGGACCGTCGCAGCCACCTGTCCGGCTGGCACCGACGGCAGTGCCTTGCAGGGCGGCACCGGATGCTCGGCGGTCGGTGGCACCCCCGTCCAGTACGAGGGCGGCGGCGGTGGCGGCGGTGGCTGGTTCGGCGGCGGCGGCGGCATGGCCCAGTGCAGCAATACGCCCAATCCCGTCTCGGCCGGCTGTTCCTATAACGGACCGGGCGGCGGCGGCTCGGGCTTCATCGGCACGGGGGTCACCGGCGGTGTGCTCACTGCAGGGGCCGACGGGAGCTACTCGGCGACTTCCAATCCGGGCAACACGAGTGCGCCCTACCAGTCGGGTGTCGGCGTGGGCGGGTCGCGCAGTTCGTTGACTGGGGACACCGGCGGCAACGGCCTCGTGGTGATCCAGTTCAACGTGGTCAGGCTGCAACTCGCGAAGGCCTGGTCGGCCGGCAGCAACACCGGCGACGTGGCGAGCATTGCCGCCTCCACGGGCGGTACCAACTTCTTCGGCGCCAGCAACACCTCGGCCTTCACCTCGACGGCGTCCACTGCCGCTTCCAGCTCCGTCGTGGGCGTGAACATCGGCAACGTCATCACGCTGCCCGCGGAAACGCTGACCACCGGCACGCTCGCGAACTACAACACCGTGCTGTCGTGCACCGTGAACAGCGGCGCGATGGCCAGCACGCTCAGCGGCACCAACGGACAGGTATCGAACACGCTGACGATCGCCCTCGGCGACATCGGCAAGGACATCGTCTGTACCTACACCAACACGCGCAAGACCGCGACCTTGCAGCTGGCCAAGTCGTGGAACCCCATCAGCGTGACGGGCAACGTGGCGAACATCGGCGCCACCACGGGCGGCGCGGCCAACACCGCGGCGTTCTCGTCGACGGCGCCGACGGCCAACACCAGCGCGACCGTGACCGTGGCGGCCGGCAACACGATCACCTTCCCCGCGGAAACCATGAACGGCGGCGTGCTGCCGAACTACACGACCGTGCTGTCGTGTACCGCCGGTGGCGGCGCGACGGCCAACACGCTGAGCGGCACCAACGGCCAGGCGACCAACACGCTGGCGATCGGACCGGGCGACGCGGGCAAGGCCATCGTCTGTACCTACACCAACACGCCGAAGACCTCGACGCTGCAGCTGGTCAAGTCGTGGGGCGCCAACAGCTTCACGGGCAACGTGGCGAGCATTCCGGCCTCCACGGGCGGCACCAACAACACCACGGCCTTCACGGCCACGGCCCCCACGGGCGCGAACAGCGGCACCGCCGTGACCGTGGCCACGGGCAACACGATCACGCTGCCGGCCGAGACGATGTCGCCGGGCACGCTGGCGAACTACAACACCGTGCTGGCCTGTACGGCCGGCGGCGGCGCTACGGCCAATGCGCTCAGTGGCACCAACGGACAGAACAGCAACACGCTGCTGGTCGGCGCGGGCGATGCGGGCAAGGCCATCGTCTGTACCTACACCAACACGCCGAAGACGGCCACGCTGCAGATCGCCAAGGCCTGGGGCGCGAACAGCATCGCCGGCAACGTGGCGAGCCTGGGCGCGAGCACGGGCGGCGCGAACAACACCGCCGCCTTCACGGCGACGGCGCCCACGGGCGCCAACAGCGGCACGGCCGTGACCGTGGTCGCCGGCAACACCCTCACCTTCCCCGCGGAAACGATGACGACGGGGACGCTGGCGAACTACAACACGGTGCTGGCCTGTACGGCCGGTGGCGGCGCCACGGCCAACGCGCTCAGCGGCACCGACGGGCAGGCCACCAACACCCTGCTGGTCGGCCCGGCCGATGCGGGCAAGGCGATCCTGTGTACCTACACCAACACGCCGAAGACGGCCACGCTGCAGATCGCCAAGGCCTGGGGCGCCGGCGCCATCAGCGGCAACGTCGCGAGCATCGGCGCGAGCACGGGCGGCGCGAGCAACACCTCGGCGTTCACGGCGACCGCGCCCACGGCGGGCAACAGCGGCGCCGCAGTGAACGTGGTGGCGGGCAACACCATCACGCTGCCCGCCGAGACGATGCCCACGGGCTCGCTCGCGAGCTACAACACGGTGCTGTCGTGTACCGCCAATGGCGGGCCCACGGCCAATGCGCCCAGCAGCACCAACGGCCAGAACAGCAACACGCTGCTGATCGGCGCGACCGACGCGGGCAAGGCCATCGTCTGTACCTACACCAACACCGGCAAGCCCGCGACCCTGACCCTCGCCAAGCGTTCGCTCGGCGGTGTGGCCGGCTTCGACTTCACGGGCACCAACGGCGTGGCGGCGCACACCATCACCACCACCGTGGCCGGCACGGCCGTCAACGGGCCGCTGCAGACGCTGACCGCGACGGGCACGGCGACCACCTTCACCGAAACCTACACACCGGCCGCGGGCGTGCCCGACTACGTGATCACCGACGTCAGCTGCACGGGCATGGGCAGCGGCGGCACGGTGACGCGCGGGACCGCGCAGAACACGAACCAGTTCACGCTGAATGCCGCGGCGACGGTGGCGGGCTCGAACATCGTCTGTACCGTCACCAACGCCAAGGCGCCGACGGTGCAGCTGCGCAAGAAGTGGGTCAACGCGCTGGTCAACGACGCCTTCACGTTGACCGCCTCGGGCACGGTGCACCCGAACCACAACATCGGCTACGCCTTCAACCTGCAGGCCACGGCCAACACGCCCAACGAAACCGACACCGGCGGCGCGGCGCGCGTGGCGGTGGGCGACACCGTGACCCTGGGCGAGACGCCCTTCGGCACCAACGCCGGCTCGTACACCGCCAGCGCCTGGAGTTGCACCGGCGGCGGATCGCTCAGCGGCAACCTGCTGACCCTGGGCAACGCCGATGCGGGCCTGCCGATCATTTGCGAGATCACCAACACCGCGAAGACGGCGACCGTCACGCTGGCCAAGACCTGGTCGGGCGCGATCGTCAACGACGCCGTGAACATCAGCGGCACGGGCCTCACCACGCTGGCCTCGGTGGCCAACACGGCCGCCGAAACCGACACCGGCACCGCGCAGGCCGTGCCCGTGGGCAGCGTCATCACGCTGGCCGAGAGCTTCACCACCGGCAGCGCCGCCAACTACACGAGCGCACTGAGCTGCACCGGCACCAGCGGCCTGTCGGGCAACACGCTGACGGTGGGCGCGGCCGACACGGCCATCGTCTGTACCTACGCCAACACGCGCAAGACGGCGGCGGTGACGCTGTCCAAGAGCTGGAGCGGCGCCATCGCCGGCGACAAGGTCAACCTGACGGTCAGCGGCAGCGCCGCCGAAGTGACGGGCGCGACCGCCGGCACATCGACCGCGCCGGCCAGCACCACCAACGCCACGGCCACCGCGGCCAGCGGCGCCACGGTGACGCTGGCCGAGGCCTTCACCACCGGCAACGCCGCCAACTACACCACCACGCTGGCCTGTACCAAGGTGTCGGACGGCAGCACGGTGACGGTGAGCGGCAGCGGCCTGAGCCGCACCTTCACCATGCCGTCGGACAGCGCGGTGAACTGCGCCTACACCAACACGCGCAGGACCGCGACGCTGCAACTGGCCAAGGCCTGGAGCGCCGGCAGCACCACCGGCAACGTGGCGAGCATCGGCGCGACCACCGGCGGCGCGAACAACACCGCCGCGTTCACGGCGACGGCGCCGACGGCGGGCACCAGCGGCACCGCGGTGTCGGTGGCCGCGGGCGACACGCTCACCTTCCCGGCCGAGACGATGACCACGGGCACGCTGGCCAACTACACCACCGTGCTGTCGTGTACCGCCGACGGCGGCGCCACGGCCAACACGCTGAGCGGCACCAACGGCCAGGCCAGCAACACGCTGGTGGTCGCTGCGGGCGACGCGGGCAAGGCCATCGTCTGTACCTACACCAACACGCCGAAGACGGCCACGCTGCAGATCGCCAAGACCTGGGGCGCGAACAGCATCGCCGGCAACGTCGCGAGCATCGGTGCGAGCGCGGGCGGATCGAGCAACACCACGGCCTTCACCGCGACGGCGCCCACGGGCGCCAACAGCGGCACGGCCGTGACCGTGCAGGCCGGCAACACGATCACGCTGCCGGCCGAGACGATGGCGCCGGGCACGCTCGCCAACTACACCACGGTGCTGGCCTGTACGGCCGGCGGCGGCGCCACGGCCAATGCGCTCAGCGGCACCGACGGGCAGAACAGCAACACGCTGCTGGTCGGCGCGGGCGACGCGGGCAAGGCCATCGTCTGTACCTACACCAACACGCCCAAGACCGTCACCGTGCAGCTGCGCAAGGCCTGGAGCGCGGACAGCACGAACGGCGACGTGGCCAGCATCGGCGCCACCTCGGGCGGCAGCAGCAACACGACGGCGTTCACCGCGACCGCACCCACCGCCGGCAACAGCGGCACGGCGGTGTCGATGGTCGTCGGCGGCACGCTCACGCTGCCGGCCGAGACGATGACCACCGGCTCGCTCGCGAACTACAGCACCGTGCTCGCGTGTACCGCCGACGGCGGTGCGACGACCAACCCGCTGAGCGGCACCAACGGCCAGGCGAGCAACACGCTGGCGATTGCCGCGGCCGACGCCGGCAAGGCCATCGTCTGTACCTACACCAACGCGAAGAAGACGGTCACCCTGCAGGTGCGCAAGGCCTGGGGCGCGAACAGCGAGGCGGGCAACGTCGCCAGCATCGGCGTGACCACGGGCGCAACCAACAACACGGCCGCGTTCACCGCGACCGCGCCCACGGCCGGCAACAGCGGCGCGGCGGTGGTGGCGGCCGTGGGCAACACCATCACGTTCCCGGCGGAAACGATGCCCACCGGCACGCTGGCCAACTACACGACCGTGCTGTCGTGTACCGCCGACGGCGGCGCCACGGCCAACGCCCTGAGCGGCACCAACGGCCAGGCCAGCAACACGCTGGTGATCGGCGCGGGCGACGCCGGCAAGGCCATCGTCTGTACCTACAGCAACAACCGCCTGCCGACGGTGCAGATCCGCAAACAGGCGCTGGGCGGCACGGGCACCTTCGCGTTCAGCGGCACCAACGGCTTCGGTTCGGACAGCATCAACGTCTCGGTGTCGGGCTCGACGGTGGTGGGCACCATCAAGACGCTCACCACCGCCAACACGCAGACGGTGCTGACCGAAGTCGCGGCCTCGATGCCCGGCGGCTTCGCGTTCTCGGGCGCGACCTGCACGGGCCTGGCGGGCGGGGCGACGGCGGCCGTCGACCTGGTGGCGGGCACCGTCACGCTGCCTGCGGCCGGGCTGACGAACGGCACGGCGGTGGTCTGTACCTTCACCAACACGCTCGCGGCCATCGTGAGCGGCCGTGTGTTCCTGGACAACGGCGTGGGCAGCGGCACGGCCAACGACGGCATCGTCAACGGCGGCGAGGGCCCGCTGTCGGGCGTGAGCGTGCGGCTGACCAACTGCGGCGCCACCGTGTACGCGAGCGCGCTCACGGACGCATCGGGTGCCTACAGCCTGAGCGTGCCGGCCGGCACGGCCACGGGCTCGGCGATGTGCGTGGAAGAAACCAACCCCGGCACGCGCGTGTCGACCGGCGCCTCGGTGGGCAACGTCGCGCTGCCCTCGGGCTCGGCCGTGGCCGCGGCCGGTGGCACCTACACCTACACGCGCACCGGCACGCCGGATCGCATCGCCTTCAGCTGGAACGGCACGGGCCACGCCAACCTGAACTTCGGCGACGTCGACAACAGCGCCTTCGCGACCGACGGCGCCAAGACCGGCCTGCCGGGCAGCACCGTGACCTACGCCCACACCTTCACGGCCGGCACGGCAGGGCAGGTGCGCTTCAGCGTGGCGAGCGAGACGGCCACGCCGGCCATCACCGGCTGGACGACGAAGGTCTTCGCGGACGTGGGTTGCACCGGCAGCCTGCAGGCCGGCGCGGCGCAGCTGTACCCGCCGAGCGCGGCGGCCACGCCCGTGGCCTTCGCGGGCAAGGTCTGCGTGATCGTGCAGGAGTTCATTCCCGCCACGGCGCCGCTGGGCTCGAACAACAGGGCGACGATCCGCGCCGACTTCACCTATATCAACGCCAGCCCGTCGCTCAGCGGCAGCTTCACGCTGGACGACCTCACGACGGTGTCGGGCGTGGCGCTCGAGCTGAAGAAGGAAGTGCGCAACATCACGCAAAGCGGCACCTTCGGCGTGAACAACCAGGCCAAGTCGGGCGAGACGCTCGAGTACCGCATCACCTACACGAACAACGGCGACGCGCCGATCCGCAGCATGGTCGTGAACGACATGACGCCGGGCTACACCACCTTCGTGAGCGCGACCACGGGCACCACGCCGGCGTCGCTCACGGGCTGCGTGAAGAACACGCCGGCGAATGCACCGCCTGCGGGCGCGGTGGCCTGCGCCACGGTTCAGCCTGTGGGCGGCACGGGCGCGATCGACTGGCGTTTCACCGGCACGGTCGAGCCGGGCGGCACGGGCTTCGTGTTGTTCCAGGTGAAGGTCGACTGAGCACCGACCCCGGCACCGGGCCCGGTCAGAACTCGCGGTAGTCCCGGATGCGCGCGCGTGCGAGTTGCTGCGCTGCTGCAACGGCCGCCGGATCGGCCGCCGCCGCATCGGGCAGCCAGTGGAAGGCGTCCGGGCCGTGGCACAGCAGCAGGCCGTCCTTGAAGCGGCGGGCCTTGGTGTAGGCCTCCCAGCCGTGGCGTGCCTCGCTGTGGCGGCCCCGTGCGTGGGAGCCGTTCTCCGACAGCGAGAAGTCGATCTCGTCGTCGTAGAACGGGCTTTGCCTGAAGCGATGAAGGGCCAGCCGCGCGATGGCCGGTGCGCTCAGCAGCAGCGCGATGCCGACCGCGAACACAGCCGCCAGGGCAGGGATGCCTTCGCAGGCGCTCACGATCAGGGCCACGGCAAACAAGAGGGCCAAGGGCCACTTGAATCGGACCCACCAGCGCTGCTGCAAATTGCGCAGAAAGCCGGTGAACAAATGGTCCTCCGAGAACTGAAAGCGGTACGTGATCTGCATCTGTCCATTCTGATGTCGGCGCACGGAGCGGGATTCTGACGATTTCTCCAGTCGCCGATGCGCCCCGGCAATGTTTCAAGTTGGGGCGTTGCCACACCAGACACCCCAAACGACGCACCTTCTGAGGGCTTTTCGCCTCAATCTGGTTCTCCAATCCGGCAAAATGCAGGATTCGCATAAGGTTATGCACCGTTTTGGAAAACAGAGGATTGGAATGAAGCACGCATCCGCCGGGGGGTTCCTCGCACACGTCGCACAACGCAACCCCGGACAGCCCGAGTACCTGCAGGCCGTGACCGAGGTCATGGAAAGCCTCTGGCCCTACATCGAGAAACACCCCAAGTACACGAGCCACAGCCTGCTGGAGCGGCTGGTCGAGCCCGAGCGCGTGATCATGTTCCGCGTGTCCTGGGTGGACGACCACGGCGAGGTGCAGGTCAACCGCGGTTTCCGCATCCAGCACAGCCTGGCCATCGGCCCCTACAAGGGCGGCATGCGCTTCCACCCCTCGGTGAACCTGTCGATCCTCAAGTTCCTGGCCTTCGAGCAGACCTTCAAGAACGCGCTGACCACGCTGCCCATGGGCGGCGGCAAGGGCGGCGCCGACTTCGACCCCAAGGGCAAGAGCCAGGGTGAGGTGATGCGCTTCTGCCAGGCGCTGGTGACCGAGCTGTTCCGCCACGTGGGCTCCGACACCGACGTGCCGGCCGGCGACGTGGGCGTGGGCGGGCGCGAGGTCGGCTTCATGGCCGGCATGGTCAAGAAGCTCACCAACCGCGCCGACTGCGTGTTCACCGGCAAGGGCCTGAGCTTCGGCGGTTCGCTGATCCGCCCTGAAGCCACCGGCTACGGCAACGTCTACTTCGCGCAGGAAATGCTCAAGCGCAAGGGCCGCAGCTTCGACGGCCTGCGCGTGAGCGTCTCGGGCGCGGGCAACGTGGCGCAGTACACCATCGAGAAGGCCATGGCGCTGGGCGCCAAGGTGGTCACCGTGTCCGATTCGAGCGGCACCGTGGTCGACGAGGAAGGCTTCACGCCCGAGAAGCTGGCCGTGCTGATGGACGTGAAGAACCACCTCTACGGCCGCGTGAGCGACTACGCCGAGCGCACCGGCACCCGCTTCGTGGCCGGCGCCACGCCGTGGCACGTGCCGGTCGACGTGGCGCTGCCCAGCGCCACGCAGAACGAGCTCAACGAGGAAGACGCGCGCACGCTGGTGAAGAACGGCGTGGTGTGCGTGGCCGAAGGCGCCAACATGCCCTCGACCATGGAAGCCGTGAAGGTGCTCGAAGGCCACGGCGTGTTGTACGCGCCGGGCAAGGCCAGCAACGCGGGCGGCGTGGCCACGTCGGGCCTGGAGATGAGCCAGAACGCGGCGCGCCTGTCATGGACGCGCGACGAGGTCGATGCGCGCCTGCTGCAGATCATGCAGGGCATCCACGAGTCGTGCCTGCACTACGGTTCGCGTGCCGACGGCAGCGTGAGCTACGTCGATGGCGCGAACATCGCCGGCTTCGTGCGCGTGGCCGATGCGATGCTGGCGCAGGGCGTGGTCTGACGATTCAGGTTCGTCAGAGTTCGATGAACGAAGAGGTCGCCTTGTTCAGGGCCAGGCGGCCCTTCGCGGTGATCGATTCCACCTGGGCCAGCTGATGGATCGCGCGCTCGTCGGGCGCGTGCTCCGACGGCGGAATGAAGGCAGTCACGAGGTCGGCGGCACGCAGCACGCGCAGCCTGTCGATGTCTGCGGGCGTGTGGAGGACGTATGGCAATTTCTGCTCGGCGAGGGTCCGAAGAAATTCCATGGACATGGGTCGTCTCCTTGTGTTGAGGGGAGGGCGGTTCGGACATTGTGCGCACAAACAATTAGCGCTGTCTAAACCCTGCGCCGCGCATGCCTTTCGAGGCGTGTACCGAAGTTTCCAGTTCTTTCGGCGGGCGCGAAGGACGTGCCACTTTGTTTCTGGTCGTAGCCATGCTTTCGGCCAGCGTGGCGGGGTCCATGCATTCGCCGGCGGCCCAGGTCTGGCGCAAGGTGGTGCGCAGGTCGGTCAGGTCGCGCCGCTGCGCGCGCAGGCCGGCCATGAGCTGGTCGATTTCGCGCACGCGGCCGTCGAGTCGTTCGAGCAGGTCGTCCCCCGAGAAGACCTCGCAGCCTGAGAAGGCGCTGCGCAGGCTGTCCAGCGAGAAGCCGAGGTTCTGCGCGATCTGGATCAGCTGCAGCCGCTTGAGCGCGGCCTCGGTGTAGACGCGGTACCCATTGGCGCCGCGCTCGGGTGCGGGCAGCAGGCCGCTTTGCTCGTAGAAGCGGATGGCCGAGGGCGCCATGCCGGTCTTGTCTGCCAGTTCACCGATCTTCATATCGCTTGACCTTCAAGTTGGCTTGAATCTTAGCATCGGGTTTTTCCACTCCAGCACCCGGTCCTCATCGTGAACTCCTCGCCGCTTTTCCTGCCGCTGACCCTGCCCAACGGGAGCGTCCTGCCCAACCGCCTGGCCAAGGCCGCCATGGAGGAAAACATGGCCGATGCCGGGCAGTTGCCGGGCGCGGCGTTGCACGACCTGTACCGCGTCTGGGCACAGGGCGGGGCGGGCCTGATCCTCACGGGCAACGTGATGATCGACGGCCGCGCGCTCACCGGCCCGGGCGGTGTCGTGCTCGAAGCCGGCACGCCGCTCGAGCGCTTCGCCGAATGGGCCGCGGCCGCGCGCAGCGGCGGCGCGCAGGTGTGGATGCAGATCAACCATCCGGGCCGCCAGGTTCAGATCAACATGGGCGGCACGGCCTGGGCGCCGTCGTCGGTGGCGCTCGACCTGGGCAAGCACAGCAAGCTTTTTGTGCAGCCCCGGGCCATGAGCGAGGCGGAGATCGCCGAGACCGTCGACCGCTTCGCCGCCACGGCGCAGGCCGCCGAGCGCGCGGGCTTCACCGGCGTGCAGGTGCATGCGGCGCACGGCTACCTGCTTTCGCAGTTTTTGTCGCCGCTGACCAACCAGCGCACCGATGCCTGGGGCGGCAGCCTGGAGAACCGCGCGCGCTTTCTGCTCGACGTGGTACGTGCCGTGCGGGCCCGCGTGGCGCGCGGCTTCGCCGTGGCCGTGAAGCTCAACTCCGCCGACTTCCAGCGCGGCGGCTTCTCGGAGAACGATGCGAAGCAGGTCATCCGCTGGCTCAACGACGAGGCCGTGGACCTGGTCGAACTGTCGGGCGGCAGCTACGAGAGTCCGGCGATGCAGGGCCGCACTGCCGACGGCCGCACGCTGGCGCGCGAGGCCTACTTCCTGGAGTTCGCCCGGGAGCTGGCCGCCGAGGCGCGCATGCCGGTCATGACCACGGGCGGCATCGTGCGCCGCGCCGTCGCCGAACGGGTGCTGGGCGAGGGCGTCGCCGTGGTGGGCATGGCCACCGCGCTGGCCGTGGCGCCCGACCTGCCCGCACGCTGGCGCGCGGGCGAAGACGCGGCGGCGCAGAGCCCGCAGGTCGACTGGAAGGACCAGGTCATGGCCGCGCTGGCGCGCATGGCGCTGGTGAAGCGCCGGCTGCGCACGCTGCGCCCGGGCCGCAACAGCGCGCCCGCGCATTCGCCGTTCCTGACCCTGGTGCTCGACCAGCTGCGCACGAAGCGGCTGACGAAGCGTTACCGGCGCTGGCTGGGCGCGCGCGCGGCGTGAACCACCGCTATCGATTGGCCGGTTGAATGGGCCAGGCGGTGGTGTCGGGCCGCAGCAGGTGCCAGACCACGGGCGCGATGCCTTCGAAGGTGGCGCGGTAGCGATCGGACAGCCGGTTCTCGTCGGTCACGTCGCGGATCACGATGCCGTCGATGCGCTGCGGATGCGCGCGGAACACCTGCGCATAGATCTCGGGGTCGGCCTCGCCCGAATCGCCCACGAGCAGGAAGCGGCGCTGCGGAAATTCGGCCAGCAGCCGCTCGATCACGCCGAGCTTGTGCGCACGCGATTCCTCGCCGCTGGGGATCAGCGTGCGCCACGTCGTGCTCTCGCGCAGGTGCATGCTGCCGGCGGGAAAGTCGGCGTCGCGAATGAAGTCGGTGAGCGCGGGGTACAGCTGGATCGGGCTGCCCGAGAGGTAGTGAAAGCGCGTGCCGGGCGCCTGCGCCAGCGTGCGGTAGTGCGCCGCCATGCCCGGCGTGGCCTCGAAGCGGCGCGCGAAGGTGTTCAGCAGCATCTCGCGCCGGTCGCGCACCTGCGTGCGCTTGATGGTGTCGTCGATGTCCGAGATGACCGACACGCCCTGCGCCGGCACGATCTGCGCACGGCCGCGAAAGCGCGGCAGCAGTTCGCCCGGGCCGGTCACGCCGTGGAACGGTAGCCACTCCTGCGACGCCGGGATGTGCGCGGCCTCGATGACCGCGCGCAGGTTGCTGCGACCGTCGGCGCCCGTGGGCGGCATCGTGAGGCGCGTGGCCGAGCCGTCGAAGACGACGTCGATCACCTTGTCTTCTTCCGACTCGGCATGGAACAGCGCGGTGCGCTGGCTGAAGCGCAGCCGTGCGGCCGGCGTGAGCTTCTTCAGGTTCATGCCGAGGTAGCGCGCGAGCGCGGCGTCCAGGCCCCAGCGGTGCTCGCGCTCGAACACCCAGGCATGCACGTCGACCTCGAGCCGGCCATCGGCCGTGGGGCGCGCGGTGCCGGGCATGAAGAGCGCTTCCTCGTCCGACTCCAGCGGCCCGGCAGCCTGCAGGGCCTGCAGCGGCGCGAGGCCGGCGAAGAGGGCAGCACCGGCCAGCACGGTGCGACGCGACAGTTGTGGCGAGGTACCGGGCGGGCGGTGCTTGGTCGTCATGCAGTGATGCGTTCGTAGGTCACGAAGCTGAAGGGCAGGCCATCCTTGGCCGAGACGTGCGACGCGCGCTGCGTCTCGCGCCACACGGCGGCGTCGAGCACGGGGGCGTGCGCGTCGCCTTCGTAGTCGCGGGCGATCTCGGTGACCACGGCGCGCTGGGCCAGCGGCTCGGCTTCGGCGTAGATCTGTGCGCCGCCGATCACCCAGGCATCGGGCAGCTTCAGCGTTTCGCACAGCGCGATCGCCTCCTGCACACTGCCTGCACGCTGCGCGCCATCGGCGGCCCAGTCGGCCTGCCGCGTGATCACGATGTTCTGGCGGCCCGGCAACGGGCGAAAGCGCGGCGGCAGTGAGTCCCAGGTCTTGCGGCCCATGATCACCGGCGCGCCCAGCGTCTGCTGCTTGAAGTGCGCCATGTCCTCCGGCAGGTGCCAGGGGATGGTGTTGTTCGCGCCGATCACGCCATTGGCGGCGCGCGCGAAGATCAGGTGGATGCGGGGCGTGGCGGCGCTCATCGCGTTCACACCGCCACCGGCGCCTTGATCGGATCGCCGTGCTTGTAGTCCAGCACTTCGAAGTCTTCGTACTGGTAGTCGAAGATCGAATCCGGCTTGCGCTTGATATTCAGCGTGGGGTAGGGGAAGGGCGTGCGGCTGAGCTGCAGCTTCACCTGCTCGGCGTGGTTGCTGTAGATGTGGCAGTCGCCGCCGGTCCAGATGAAGTCGCCCACGTCGAGGTCGCACTGCTGCGCGACCATGTGCGTGAGCAGCGCGTAGCTGGCGATGTTGAAGGGAACGCCCAGGAAGATGTCGGCGCTGCGCTGGTAGAGCTGGCAGCTGAGCTTGCCGCGCTCGCCCTCGGCCTGCGGCGGTGCCACGTAGAACTGGAAGAAGGCATGGCAGGGCATGAGCGCCATCTTCGACAGCTCGGCCACGTTCCAGGCGCTCACGATGATGCGGCGCGAGTCGGGGTTGCTCTTCAGGGTCTTGATGACGTCGGAGATCTGGTCGATGTGCCCGCCGTCGGGCGTGGGCCAGCTGCGCCACTGCACGCCGTACACGGGGCCCAGGTCGCCGTCTTCGCGCGCCCATTCGTCCCAGATGGTGACGCCGCGCTCCTTGAGCCAGTTGTTGTTGCTCGAACCAGTCAGGAACCACAGCAGTTCCTGGATGATGGACTTCAGGTGCACCTTCTTCGTGGTCACCAGCGGAAATCCTTCGTTCAGGTCGAAGCGCATCTGGTGGCCGAACACGCTCTTGGTGCCCGTGCCCGTGCGGTCGCTCTTGAACACGCCGTGCGTGTCGACGTGGCGCATGAAATCTTCGTACTGGGAGCGGACGGGGCGGGCAGGGAGGGTCATGTTGGGAATTTTACGGGGCGGCGCTAGCATCGGCCGATGACCGGCCATGACCACTCCCACGACCATTCCCACGACCACAGCAGCGAACTCGGCGAGATGGACCTGCGCGTGCGCGCCCTCGAAAGCGTGCTCACGCAAAAAGGCTACATCGACCCCGCCGCGCTCGACGCGCTGATCGACACCTACCAGACCCGCATCGGCCCGCGCAACGGCGCACGGGTGGTGGCGCGGGCCTGGGTCGACCGGACATTCCATGACTGGCTGATGACCGACGCCACGGCGGCCATCGCCTCGCTGGGCTACACCGGCCGACAAGGCGAGCACATGGTCGCGGTAGCCAACACCGACGACCAGCACCACATGGTCGTCTGCACCCTGTGCAGCTGCTACCCCTGGCCCGTGCTCGGCCTGCCGCCCACCTGGTACAAGAGCGCGCCCTACCGCTCGCGCGCGGTGAAAGACCCGCGCGGCGTGCTGGCCGATTTCGGCACCACCTTGCCCGAGGCCACGCGCATCCGCGTCTGGGACTCGACCGCCGAAGTGCGCTACCTCGTGATCCCGCAGCGCCCGGCGGGCACCGAGGGCTGGAGCGAAGACGAACTCGCCGCGCTGGTCTCGCGCGATTCGATGATCGGCACGCGCGTGGTCGAGGCGCCTTCGGCAAGGAGCGCGACATGACCTACGCGACCCACGCCGACCTTGGCGGGCAACCTGGCTTCGGCCCCGTCACGCCCGAGCCCGAAGGCGAGCTGTTCCACGGCGCGTGGGAGCCGCGCGCGCTGGCGCTCACGCTGGCCATGGGCGCCACCGGCTCCTGGAACATCGACACCAGCCGCGCCGCGCGCGAAACGCTGCCCGATTACCGCGACCTGAGCTACTACCAGATCTGGCTCGGCGCGCTGGAGCAGCTGATGCTGCAACGCGGCCAGGTCTTCGCGGACGAGATCGAATCCGGGCAGATGCACCATCTGGCCGCGCCGGTCGCCCGCGTGCTGCAGGCCGCGAACGTGCCCGCCGTGCTCGCCAAGGGCTCCGGCACCGAGCGCCCCGCATCGGCGCCCGCGCGTTTTGCGGTCGGCCAGGCCGTGCGCATGCACCTCGGGCGCGTCGACCACCACACGCGCCTGCCGGGCTATGTGCAGGGCAAGCGCGGCACGATCGAGCACATCCACGGCGCGCACGTGTTCGCCGATGCGAATGCGCAGGGTCTGGGCGAGCAGGCGCAATGGCTCTACACCGTGGTCTTCGACGAAACCGAGCTGTGGGGCGACGGCGCGCCGCGCCAGAACCTCGCGGTGTCGGTCGATGCGTGGGAGAGCTACCTGGAGCCCGCGGCATGAAGGCGAACGACATGCCGCCGCTCGCACTCGCTCCGGGCATGCCGCGCGATGCCGACGGACCGGTGTTCAGGGAGCCGTGGGAGGCGCAGGCCTTCGCGATGACGCTCGCGCTGCACGAACGCGGGCTGTTCAGCTGGGTCGAATGGGCCGAGGCGCTGGCCACCCAGATCAGCGCCGCGCAGGCCGCGGGCGACCCGGACACGGGCGACACCTACTACCGCCACTGGCTCGCCGCGCTCGAAAACCTCGTGGCGCGCAAGGGCGCGAGTTCCGGCGACGAACTGGCCCGCTATCGCCATGCGTGGGACCACGCGGCAGAGCGCACGCCGCATGGGCAGCCGATCGCGCTGCGCGGCGAAGACTTTCCGGGCTGAGTGTTGGGTGTTGCTCCTTCCCCCGCTGGGGGAAGGTTGGGATGGGGGCAAGCGGCGCTAGTTCGGCGCGGTGCTTCATCGAGCGCCGCTTGCCCCCACCCCGGCCCTCCCCCGGGAGGGGAGGGAGAAATACCCCGGGGCCTTAGACGCGAATCACGCGCCCAGGATTCAGGATGTTCTTCGGATCGAGCCCGCGCTTGATCGCCCGCATCATCTCCAGCGCCACCGGCGACTTGTGCTTCTCAAGCTTGTCGACCTTGAGCGAGCCCACGCCATGCTCGGCCGAGAACGAGCCGCCGAACTGCTCGACCGCGTCGTAGACCAGCGTGTTGATGCGTTCTTCCTCGTTCTTCAAAAACGCCTTGGTGTCGATGTTCTCGGGCGCCTGCACGTTGTAGTGCAGGTTGCCGTCGCCCAGGTGGCCGAAATTCACGAGCCGCACGCCGGCGATCTCGCGCTTGAGCAGCGCGTCGGTCGCTTCCACGAAGGCGGGAATGCGCGACACGGGGATCGAGATGTCGTGCTTGATGTTCAGCCCCTCTTCGGCCTGCGCGAGCGGAATGTTCTCGCGGATGTGCCAGAGCTGGTGCGCCTGCGTGAGGTTCTCGGCCACCACCGCGTCGGTCACGCAGCCGTCTTCGAAGGCGGTTTCGAGCAGCGCCTCGAAGCGCGCGCGGGCGTGGTCCTCGGACTCGCTGTCGGAGTTCTCGAGCAGCACGCAATACGGCACGGCCTCGTCATGGATGAAGGGCACGCGCAGCTGCGGCATGTGCTTGTCGACCAGGCTGAGCGCAAACTTGCCCATCACCTCGAAGCCCGTGAGGCCCGAGCCCAGGTGCTTGTGCGCCAGGCCCAGCAGCGTGACTGCGTGGTCGAGCGAGGGCACGGCCGCCCAGGCCGTGAGCTGCGCGGCGGGCAGCGGGTACAGCTTCATGGTCGCGGCGGTGATGACGCCCAGCGTGCCTTCGCTGCCGACGATCAGGTCGCGCAGGTCGTAGCCCGTGTTGTCCTTGCGCAGGCCGCTCGTGCCTTCCCAGATCTCGCCTTGCGGCGTGACCACTTCCAGGCCCAGGCACAGGTCGCGCGTGTTGCCGTAGCGCACGACCTGCGTGCCGCCCGCGTTGGTCGCCAGGTTGCCGCCGATGGTGCAGCTGCCCTCGGCCGCCAGGCTCAGGGGGAACAGGTAGCCGGCTTTCTCGGCGGTTTCTTGCAGCGTCTGCAGGATGCAGCCGGCCTCGACGGTCATCGTGAGGTTGGCGGCGTCGATGTTGCGGATCGCGTTCAGTCGCTGCAGGCTCAGCACCACCTGCGTGCCGCTGTCGTCGGGAATGGAGCCGACCGCCAGGCCGGTGTTGCCGCCCTGCGGAATGACGGCGGTGCCGGCCGCGGCGCAGGCCTTGACCACGTCGGCCACCTGCTGCGCATTGGCCGGGCGCACCACGGCGAGCGACTTGCCGCGCGCGCGCTTGCGCCAGTCCTGCTCGTAGGCGGTGAGGTCGCCCTCGTTGAGCACGTGCGAGGCGCCGACGATGGCGCGCAGCTGGTCGATGAGAGAAGAAGAGGTGGTCATTGGGCGGAAGCCTCCAGGGGACGGGCAGCGGCAGCGGCGGCCTTGGCGTGGCGCAGGCGAAGGCGCACATGCCACGCGCAGGCCGCGAAGAGCACGAGGCACAGCAGCACCTCGACGAGCGCGAGGACCTGCCCCACGCCGTTGGTGTCGCTCCAGGCACGCACCACGCCTTCGGTGAAGTAGAGCCAGATCATCAGGCTGACCCAGCGGTAGGTGTACATGCGGTTCTTGTAGAGCCCCGCGAGCGGAATGACGAGCGGCAGCACCTTGAGCGCGAGCAGCGAGCCGCCCGGGCGCAGCGGCGCCAGCCACAGCTCCCAGGCCAGGCCCAGCACGATCAGGCCGACGAGGCTGCCCACGGCGGCCCATCGGGTGGCGCGGACGGAAGAGGGCGGGAGTGGGGTGTCGGACACGGTGGCGGCGAAAGAGGAAGAGGGGGCGCACCGGGGTGTGGAGCGCCTCTGGAAAGAGCGGATGGCATGATACCGGGCATGAATCGTCGGCAGCTTTGGAGGGATCTTTCGCGCTTTCCTTGGCGCAACACCGCAGCGGTACTGGGCGAGCGTTTCCGCGAAGATCGCCTCGGCCTCACGGCCAGCAGCCTGACCTTCACCACCACCATCGCCATGGTGCCGTTCTTCACGGTGGCGCTGGCCCTCTTCACCGTGTTCCCGATGTTCGCCACCATGCAGGGCCGCCTGCAGCGCTGGCTGATCGAGAGCCTGATTCCCGACAACATCGCGCGCCAGGTGCTGGGCTACCTGAACCAATTCGCGAGCAAGGCCAGCGGGCTGGGCATCGCGGGCCTGGTGGTGCTGCTGATCACCGCCATCGCGCTGATCCTCACGATCGACAAGACGCTCAACAACATCTGGCGCGTGCGCACGCCGCGGCCGCTCGCGCAGCGGGTGCTGATCTACTGGGCCACCATCACGCTCGGGCCGCTGATCCTTGCGGTGAGCCTGTCGACCACCTCGTACGTGTTCGCCGCCTCGCGCGACGTGGTGGGCGGAGGCATCGTCAAGCTGGCCTTCGACACCCTGGAATTCCTGCTGCTCGCGGCCGGCATGGCCGCGCTGTACCACTACGTGCCGAACACCACGGTGCGCTGGTCGCACGCCTGGGCCGGTGGCATCTTCGTGGCGGCCGCCATCGAGATCGCCAAGCGCGTGCTGGGCTACTACCTGAGCCTGGTGCCGACCTACTCGGTGCTGTACGGCGCCTTCGCCACCTTCCCGATCCTGCTGGTGTGGATCTACGTGGCCTGGGTGATCGTGCTGCTGGGCGCCGTCATCGCGGCCTACCTGCCGAGCCTGCTGACCGGCGTGGCGCGTCGCGGCGGCGCGGCGGGCTGGCCGATGCAGCTCGCGATGGAAGTGCTGCAGCACCTGGCGCGCGCGCAGGCCACGCCGGCCAAGGGCATGGGCGCGAGCGAACTGCTGACGCGCATGCGGGTCGACGGGCTGCAATTGGCGCCCGTGCTCGACACGCTGGTGCGGCTGGACTGGATCGCGCCGCTGGCCGAGGAGCCCGCCAACCAGGACCCGCGCTACGTGCTGCTGGCCGACCCGTCGACGCCCATCGAGCCGCTGCTGCGCGAGCTGCTGATGCCGCGCGCCGAACCGCTCGAAGACCTGTGGCAGAAGGGCCCGCTGCGCACGCTGCGGCTGGGCGACGTGCTATTGATCTAGGAGCGCCCTGGCGTTCGGGCCGTCAGATCTTGACCCGCCCCGCCCAGATGTCCCGGTACATCGCCCAGTCGCCCATGAAGGAATACAGCGGGCGCTTGAACGAGGCCGGCTTGTTCTTCTCGAAGCCGAAGTGCCCGACCCAGGCGAAACCGTAGCCCGCCACGAGCCCGGCCAGCAGCCACCACGGATTGAGCGTGACCACCAGGGCCGCGAGGCACAGCAGCGAGATCGTCGAGCCCGTGAAGTGCAGACGCCGGCAGGTGACGTTGGCGTGCTCGGTCAGGTAGAAGGGATAGAACTCGGCAAAGCTGGTGAAGCGGCGCGGATCGACCGTGGCCGGCGTGTCCTGTGCGGCAGGGGTGGAGGTGTTCATCGTGGGTCTCCTGCGCCCCGCAGGGGCTTTGTTGATAATAGCCACGACCCCGCGGCCGCACCACCCGGGTTCGCCATCCCACCTTCGCCGTATCCACCTTGAGCGCTGTTCCCGTCGTCCCCGTCGATTCTTCCGCCGATGCCAACGCGTTGTGGGTCGTCTGCCTGTGCGCCGAATGGTGCGGCACCTGCCGCGACTACCGGCCGCTGCTGGTCGATCTGGCAAAGGCGCACCCGCAGTTCCGCTTCGCCTGGGTCGACATCGAAGACCACGCCGAGATCGCCGACGCCTTCGACGTCGAGACCTTCCCGACCCTGCTGGTGGCGGGTGCTGACGGCACGCGTTTTCTCGGCCCGCTGCTGCCGCACATCGAAACGCTGTCGCGCCTGCTCGGCGCGCTGCAACCGCCGCAGCCTTCCAGCCTCGACGTCGACCTGCTGCTGGCCGTGCTCGAGAAAAAGCCCGCGGCCTTCGCGGTCTGACTGACCCCTTCGGAGCCTCCCTCCCATGAACATCCTGATCTTTGGCGCCACCGGCATGGTGGGGCAGGGCGTGCTGCGCGAGTGCCTGCTGGCGCCCGACGTGGAACGCGTGGTCGCCGTGGGACGCAGCGCCACCGGGCAGCAGCATCCCAAGCTGCAGGACCTGGTGCACAAGGACATGTTCGACTACCGCGCCATCGAGCCGCAGCTGACGGGCTTCGATGCCTGCTTCTTCTGCCTGGGCGTGTCGTCGGTCGGCATGAAGGAGCCCGAGTACAAGCGCATCACCTACGACCTGACGATGGCGGCGGCCACCGTGCTGGCGCGGCTCAACCCGGGCATGACCTTCACCTACGTGACGGGCGCCGGCACCGACAGCAGCGAGCGCGGCGAACGCATGTGGGCGCGCGTGAAGGGCGCGACCGAGAACGCGCTGATGCGCCTGCCGTTTCGCGCGTCCTACATGTTCCGGCCCGGCATGATCCAGCCGCTGCACGGCGTGCGCTCGAAGACGCCGCTGTACGACGCCGCGATCGTCGTGCTCAAGCCCGTGCTCGGGCTGGCCCACCGCTGGTGGCCCGACCGCGTGACCACCACCGAGAAGGTGGGCCGCGCGATGCTCGCGGTGGCGCGCCGGGGCGCACGCAAGGTGCTGCTCGACCCGGCGGACATCAACGCGCTGGGCAGCTAGGCCGCCTGGCGCTCTTCGCAGTTTTCAGCCCGCGACGAAGTCGCGCAGCGCGAACAGCACCTCGTCCGGCGCCTCGCTCATCAGCGCGTGGCCGGCATGCACCGTCACCACCTTGGCGTTGCGCGCCTTGCCCACCAGCGCCTTCGTGGCGCGCGGCGGCGTCATCTGGTCGGCGTCGCCGAGCAGGAACAGCACGGGGCACTGCACCTTCTCCATCGCGGCTTCGCCGTTGGCGTAGTCGTTGCAGGCCTTGAAGCCGATGTGGAACACGTTGGCCTCGCGGTTGCTCGCGAGCACGCGGCGCATCAGCGCGCGCGAGCTGCCGTACAGCCATGTGCCCGGGCCGAGCGACGAAGGCGGCGGCGCCAGCAGCGAGTGCGAGAAGGTGTTGACCATGGCAATGGCGCGCTGCGGATCACTCACCGAGCTTTCGAGCAGCGCGGGCGACACCACCATCGGGTAGGCCGTGCCGACCATCGCGAGCTGCGTGATGCGTTCGGGCGCGCGTGCCGCGGTTTCGAGCGCGATCAGCGAGCCGAAGCTGTGGCCGATGAGCGCGGCCTTGTGCACGCCTGCCGCATCGAGCAGCGCGATGACGAACTGCGCCGCGTCTTCCACGCTGGCCGGTGGCGCGCCGGCGCTCTTGCAGTGGCCCGGCAGGTCGACCGCCAGCACGTTCCAGCCGTGGTTGGCGAACCAGCGGCTTTGCAGGATCCACACGCTGTGGTCGTTGAGCACGCCGTGGATGAACACCACCGTGGGCTTGGCCGCATCGAAGGGTTTGCCGGCGGTGTAGCAGTAGGTGTCGTGGCCGTTGACTTGAAGGATGCTCATGGCGTCTCTTTCTGGGGTCTTGTGTGTCTTGTGTTCGTGTGAGGTGGCGGATCAGCGCGTCGACGCGGCCCGGGCGTGAGGGGGCAGCGCCCAGTCGCGGACCGCGCTCGGCAGGATCTCGCCCGTCTCGTGCTTGAAATGCATCAGCGTGCCATCGAGTTCGAGGTCCGAGCCCTCTCGCAGCAGGAAGCCCAGGTAGTCGCCGCCGTCGTCTTGCGCGACGAGCAGCGCACGCGCGGCTTCGGGGTGGCTGGCCACCCAGTCGCCGTCGTCGCCGATGTCGTCCAGCATGCGCAGGCGCTCGCGCGGGAACCAGTGCCACTGGCGAGGGTCTTGCGCGCCGGGATCGCTGTCGTCGCGGTCTTCGTCGCTTTCGTCTCCGTCATCGGGCTCCACATGCGTGGGCAGGCCGGTGCGCAGCAACTCGGCATAGGCCGCGGGCAGCACCAGTTGCGCGACGTCGATCGGCTGCTCGGTCAGCGCCTGCTGCCGGGCCCGGAGCGCGGCAAAGATCCGCACGGAGCGAGCGCTGGGGTCGGCGTCTGGTGAGCTGGTGATCCGCGACAGCAGTGCGGCGCGCTGCGCACGGAACGCCGGGTCTTGCATCTCGGCGGGCCGGGCGAAGGCCGAGCGCCATTCCTTGCCGAAGCGCATGCCGGTGAAACCGCCGCTCGCCAGTGCCTGCCGCAGGTCGTCGCTGACCAGCGGGGCGCTTTCATCGGGCAGCCAGAGCAGGTCCAGCGGCTGGAGATGCACGGGCCAATGGGCCGAGGCCATGTCGAGCACCGCCCGCCCATGGCGGGACACGCCGGTGGGCTGGAAGGCTTCGGCCATGACATGCGCCCCATGTTCGAGCGCGCGCCCCGGCGCGACGTAGCCGGGCGTGCGGGGCAGCTCTAGCTCGAATTCGGTCGCGGCCTGCGCGACCTGGGCCGCCGTCTCGAAGCTGCCTGCCGCGAAGACGCGGTGATGGCGGGGTCGGTCTTTCTGCAGCCGCACGGTGATGCGCAGCGCGGTGCGCGCCAGGTCCAGGCTGTCGAGCCACTGTCCGTCGCCGAGCCAGTGCATCAGCCGGTACTCGGCGCGCTGGTCACCGAAGCGTGCGTGGTGGTACGCGGGAAAGCGGGCCTGGACGTCGTAGGCGCGGTGGGCCGGCAGCTTGAATTGCGTCAACAGCGCGTGCAGCCTGAGGCTGACGAGCAGGCATTTCGCGTGCGGCGAGCCGTCGCCCGACCAGTTGGCCAGGTCGGGAAATCGCGGCGGATGGCCCCAGCCCTGCGACATCTCGATGCGCTGCGGCGCGGCCCAGAAATGCGCGCGGCCGATCGCAGGCGCGTCGCCGTAGCCGCCGTAGGTCTCGCGGTCGTGCGTGCCGTCGGGGTGCGCGGCGAAGAAATGCGGCGCGACGCCGAGTGCGTCCGGGCCCTTGAGCCATTCGAAGAACGGTGTCGGCTCCATCGGCGCGGTCAGGCTTTTTCCGCCGCCTTCAGCGCGCGCTTCAAATCGTCGATCAGGTCGGCCGGATCTTCCAGGCCGATCGACAGGCGGATGGTGCCCTGCGAAATGCCCGCGCCCGCCAGTGCCTCGTCGGTCATGCGGAAGTGCGTGGTGCTGGCCGGGTGGATCACCAGGCTGCGGCAGTCGCCCACGTTGGCCAGGTGGCTGAACAGCTTGAGCGCTTCGATGAAGGCCTTGCCCTGTGCGCGGCTGCCCTTGATGTCGAAGCTGAACACCGCGCCCGCGCCGCGCGCGCCGTGGCGCAGCAGCTTCTGCGCGAGCGCATGGCTCGGGTGCGATTCGATCAGCGGATGCCCCACGCGCGACACGAACGGGTGCGTGGACAGGAACTCGACCACCTTCTGCGTGTTGTCGATGTGCCGCTCCATGCGCAGCGGCAGCGTCTCGATGCCCTGCAGGATCAGCCACGCCGTGTGCGGGCTCATCGAGGCGCCGAAGTCGCGCAGGCCTTCGCGGCGTGCGCGCAGCAGGAAGGCGCCCACGGTGCTTTCCTCGCTGAACACCATGTTGTGGAAGCCGTCGTAGGCCTGCGTGAGCTCGGCGAACTTGCCCGACTTCTCCCAGTCGAAGCTGCCGCCGTCGACCACCACGCCGCCGATGACGGTGCCGTGGCCCGACAGGAACTTGGTGGCCGAGTGGTAGACCAGGTCGGCGCCCCAATCGAAGGGCTTGATGAGGTAGGGCGAGGTGAGGGTGGAGTCGACCAGCAGCGGCACGCCGGCTGCGTGGGCGATGTCGCTCACGGCGGGAATGTCGAGCACATCGAGGCCCGGGTTGCCCACGGTTTCGCCGAAGAAGAGCTTGGTCTCGGGGCGCACCGCGGCGCGCCAGCCATCGAGGTCGCCGGGCTTCACGAAGGTGGTCTCGATGCCGAAGCGGCGCATCGTGTAGTGCAGCAGGTTCTGCGAGCCGCCGTACAGCGCCGTGCTGGCGACGATGTGCGAGCCCGCGCCCATCAGCGTGGCGATCGACAGGTGCAGCGCCGCCTGGCCGCTGGCCGTGGCGATGGCGCCGATGCCGCCTTCGAGCGCCGACACGCGCTGCTCCAGCACCGCGTTGGTCGGGTTGCTGATGCGCGAATACACGTGGCCCGCGCGTTCCAGGTTGAACAGCGCGGCGGCGTGGTCGCTGGATTCGAAGACGAAGGAGGTCGTCAGGTGGATGGGGACGGCCCGCGCGCCGGTGGTGGGGTCGGGGGCGGCGCCGGCGTGCAGCGCGAGGGTGTCGAAACCGGGGTCGGAATAACCGGGCATGAAGGCCTTTCTGTTGTCTCTTCGCAATGCCCCGTGACGCCGGCAATGCTTGCACAGGCGACAGGGGCGTTCGGGTCGGCGTCGATTGTGGGCTATATTCAAATCGGCACGACGCCGAGAACGACGAATCCCCGAGAGGAGCACCACCATGAAAGTCAGCGACATTCTTCGCGTCAAGGGCAACACGCTCTTCACCATCACGCCGGACGACCCGCTGGCCGAAGCCGCCCAGACCATGGCGGACAAGGACATCGGTTCACTGGTGGTCATGGAGCACGGCGACCTGGTCGGCATGCTCACCTTCCGTGAAGTGATCGTGGCGGTCGTCAACAACGGCGGCCAGGTCGGGACCACGCTGGTGCGCAAGGCCATGGACGACGCGCCCGTCACCTGCACGCTCGAAACCGACCTCGACGAAATCCGTCGCATCATGCTGGAGCGCCACGCGCGCTACATGCCCGTGATGGACAAGCGCATGCTCATGGGCGTCATCAGCTTCTACGACGTGGCCAAGGCCGTGGTCGACGCGCAGAACTTCGAGAACAAGATGCTCAAGGCCTACATCCGCGACTGGCCGGAAGACGAGAGCAACGAAAAGGCCGGCTGAGCCTTTTCAGCCAGCCACTGACCGACTCGCCGTCGGGCCCCTTCAAGCGAACACCGAGGAACCGGCTTTGCCGGGCCTCAGGTGTTGCCCCCGGTAGGGGGTTGGCGAAGCGACACGAAGTGCGCGCAGCCTGGGGGCGAGCTTCTTACTCCTTGATGTTGGCGGTCTCGACGATCTTCTTGTTGCGTGCGTACTCCGACTGCACGAACTTCCCGAACGCCTCCGGCGTTCCGCTGCCCGGCAATGCGCCTTGCTCCGCCAGCTTGGCGCGCACGCCTTCCTCCTGCAGCACCGCATTCAGTTCCTGGTTGAGCCGTGCCACCACGGCCGGCGGCGTTTTCGCGGGCGCGAAGATGCCGGTCCAGCTCACCATGTCGTAGCCCTTGAGTCCGGGCATCTCGTTGAAGGTGGGCACCTGCGCGAGCGCCGGCAGGCGTTGGCTGCCGGTGATGCCCAGGGCCTTCAGGCGCTTGCCGTTCACGTGCGGGATGGCGCTGGTGCTCACCAGCATCGCGAGGTCGACCTGGTCGCCGATCACGTCGGTGGCGATCTGCGCGCCGCCGCGGTAGGGCACGTGCGTCACGAAGATGCCGCTGCGTTCCTTGAGCAGTTCCATCGCCAGCTGCAGCACGGTGCCCACGCCCGAGGTGGCGTAGTTGTAGTGGCCCGGCTGGGCCTTGGCGAGCTTCACGAAGTCGGCGTAGCTGCGCACGTCCAGGCCGGGGCGCGCCACCAGCACCATCGGCGCGGTGTTGAGCAGGCCGACGGGCGCCAGGTCTTTCAGCGGATCGAAGCGGAAGGCCGAGGGGTTGACCAGCCGGCCGATGGCGATGGCGCTGTCGGGGCCGACCACCAGCGTGTAGCCGTCGGGCGCCGCGCTCACGGCCTTGGCCACGCCGATGGCGCCGCCCGCGCCGCTCACGTTGTCGATCACGACCGACTGCTTGAGCCGTTCGCCCAGGCGCTGCGCCACGAGGCGGGCGTTGACGTCCACGCTGCCGCCGGCCGTGAAGGGCACGATCAGCGTGAGGGGCTTGGCAGCAGGCCAGGCGGGCTGGGCGAATGCACCCGTGGGCAGGGCGGCGCAGAGTGCGGCGGCAGCAAGGATCAGGCGGCGGTTCGTGGTCATGGCAGGGTCATCCGGGGAAGGGGGTGGCGGAAGGCGTGGGTTCGGAAGGCAGGCGGGCGCGCAGCGCGTCGAAGTCGGCGCTCCATTCGGCGCGCCACTGGCGGCGCTGCGTGTCGTCGATCCAGGCGCCGTCCAGGCCGTTGTGCATGAAGCCGCGCAGGTCGTCCAGGCCGAAGCCGAAGTCGCGCACCATCATCAGCCAGGCGCCCGTGGGCGTGACCTGGTGCAGCGTCGGGTCGTCGGTGTTCGGGTGGATGCGCAGGCCCAGGCCGGGCATGCGGCGGATGGGGTGGTCCAGGGCCCAGCGCTCGGGCGGCAGCGTGCGCAGGTAGTAGGAGTTGGTCGGGACCACGGTGAAGATCACGCCGCGCTCGGCGCACTGGCGCGCGAAGTCGGGCTGGTCGACCACCGTGTAGCCGTGGTCGATGCGGTCGACCTGCAGCAGCTCGAGCGCGGTGCGCACATTGGTCCAGGGCATGCCGAACTCGCCGGCGTGCGCGGTGGTCTTGAGGCCGGCCTTCTTTGCCTCGGCGTACGCGCGGGCGAAGAGCTCGGGCGGCCGGTCGTTCTCGCGGTAGTCGATGCCGATGCCGATCACCTCGTCGCAGCGGTGCGACTTGACCCACTCGACCATCTCCACCGCCGCTTCGGCGCTGGCCTCGCGGTCGATGGCGGCAATGAGCCGGCCGGTGATGCCGAACGCCTGCTGCGCATCGTGGATCGCGCGGACGATGGCGCCCTGCGCGAGCGGGTAGGCAATGCCCGAGCCGTGCACCGTGCCGGTCGGGTTCCAGAAGAACTCGGCGTAGCGCACCTGGTGCGAAGCCGCGTCCTGCAGGTATTCGAGCGTGAGCTGGTGCAGATCGTCGGCGCTGCGCACCAGTTGGGCGTCGAGCGCGCGCAGCACGCGCAGCACGCCCACGGGCTTTTCGCCGCGCGTGTAGAAGCCGTCGATTTCCGCGTCGGCCAGCGGCGCGCCGGCGCGCCGGTTGAGCTGGCGGAAGGTGTCGTGGCGCACGGTGCCGAAGAGGTGGCAGTGCAGCTCCACCTTGGGAATGGCGCGCAGCATCGCTTCGAGCGCGAAAGGAACAGGTGCAGGCGCGGCAAGGGTCATGCGGCGCAGTCTAGGCAGTGCGTGCTCATAAGGAAAATTTTGAATTTCTATAATTTGATTCATTGAATCGATAACCAGGACGCCCATGGCCGCCTTGCCCCTGCGTGCGCTCACGCTGCGCCAGCTGCAGTGTTTCTCGGTGCTGGTCGAGGAAGGGCACTTCGGCCGCGCGGCGCGCCGGCTCGCCATCACGCAGCCCGCGCTGAGCAACGCGATCAAGCAGATGGAAAAGCTGCTCGGCGCCGAGCTGCTGACCCGCTCCACCCACCGGCTCGAACTCACGCCCGTCGGCGCCGAGGTGCTGGCGCGCACCGATTTCCTGGTCCACACCTTCGAGGTGGCGCTGCGCGACATCGAGAGCACGGTGCAGCGCGGCCGGGCCTACGTGCGCGTGGGCGTGATCCCCTCGGCCAGCGCGCGCGTCGCGGCAGCGGCGGCCGGCTTCCTGCAGCAGCGCGCCGAGGTGGAGCTGGCCTGGCGCGACGCGCCCTCCACGGTGCTGCTGGCCGAGCTGCGCAGCGGCCAGCTCGACATGGCCGTGGCCGCGATCACCGAGCCGCCCGGTGGCCTGGCATGCATCGACCTGTTCCGCGACCCGCTGGTGCTGGTGGTGCGCAGCGACCACGCGCTGGCGGCGGCCAGCGAGGCGCGCTGGGAGGCCATCGGCAGCGAGCGCCTCGTGCTGTTCGAAAGCGGCAGCATGCCGGCGCTGGGCGACCCGGCGCGCGCGCAGTTCGCGCAGGGCGCCCAGCCGTACCGCGTGAGCTATTCCGAAACGCTCTACGCGCTGGTGCGCAGCGGGCAGGCGCTGGGGCTGATGCCGCAGCTGTACACCTCGTCGCTGCGCGACCCCGAGCTGGCCGTGGTGCCGCTGTCGGCGCCGCGCATCGAGCGGCGCGTGGTGCTGGCCTACCTGCCGGGGCCGATGCGCAACGTGGCGGCGCAGGAACTCATCGGGTTTTTGCGCGAGCGGTTGCCGCAGGCCTAGGCAGTCTCCAGCATCGCCATGCGCGTTTCGCTGCTGAAGCGCTCCAGCGTCCAGCCTTCGCCGAGCATGAACATGCGCGTGTGCAGCTGCGACAGCGTGTCGCCGTCTACTTCGTCGCCGAGGTAGCTCAGCCGTTTCTCGCGCAGGTCGACGAAGCCCGTCGTGTAGTCACGCCCCAGGCGCAGCCACAGCGCGTGCGCGCCCGGCGACTGGCGCGCGCCGCTCATCAGGCACATGCCGCTGCCCAGCGCCCAGCGGTACACGGCCGTGGCCAGCCCGCGCCGCTGGTAGGCGGGGTCGTACTGCGAATGCGGCGCGCGGATGTGGCGGTCGGCGCGGCGGTCGAGCTCGATCAGGCGGTTGAACACGGTGTAGCCGACCAGCCGCTGGTGGCGCACGTCCTCGATGTACACGTAGGTCTCGCCATCGGCCTCGCGAAAGCGCGCGCGCAGGTCGGGGTCGTCCAGGCGCAGCGCGGACAGGTCCTGCACCCGGTCGCCCATGGCACGCATGCGGTCGTACACGGGCGTCAGCGGCTCGCTCGGGCGGCCCTTCTTCGGATCGACGTCGATGCGCAGCTCGGCCGGCCGCAGCAGGCGGCGGCGCAGCGCGTCGAACGACGGCCATGCGGGCCAGGGCGGCAGGGCAGGCGAAGGCGAAAAAGAGACGGAAGGGGAGCAGGCAAGAGCCACCACGGGGAAATCCTCACGACGAAACACGACGGCGAAGCGGGCGAGGTCCTTCCGCGCGGCACGGGGCCGGAGGCGGGAAGAAGGTCGGACGCTGGGGAAGTGGTGCGTCGCCCGGGCCGATCAGGGCCAGGACGCGCGACCGCGCGGGGCGGGTGCCCGACGGTCGATGTGCGCTGAAGAAAAAAGGAGGCTGACCGCCGGGCTCAGGGATGTGCGAGGGTCTGCTGCGACCTCGCCGTCATCGCCGCGGGTGCGCGCACGCGCGCGTCGCCCGGGGCCGCAGAGGCCGCCGCGCGATCGAAACCGGGGATGAAAACCATGACGTTCATAGGGTCGATTGTAGGAAGCCGGGGGTGTTCGGGCAACCAAAGCCCCCGCGGTCTCTGCCAGATTGAATGCGGGTTGCGCTCAGTGCAGTTCGTTGGCCGCGTGGATCGTCTCGCGCACGCGCGGGTAGATCTGCGTGTTCCATTTGCTGCCGCTGAACACGCCGTAGTGCCCCACGCCGGCCTGCAGATGGTGTGTCTTGAGGTAGGGGCGGATGCTGCTGCACAGGTCTTGGGCGGCCACGGTCTGGCCGACCGCGCAGATGTCGTCGCGCTCGCCTTCCACCGTGAGCAGCGCGGTGCGCCGGATCGCCGCGGGGTTCACGGTGCGCCCGGCCACGGTGAGCGCGCCGCGCGGCAGGTCGTAGGTCTGGAACACGCGCTCCACGGTCTCCAGGTAGAACTCGGCCGGCAGGTCGTTCACCGCCAGGTACTCGTCGTAGAACTCGGCGATGGTGCGGGCCTTGTCGAGTTCGCCCTCGACCAGCAGGCGCTCCATGTCCTCGAACTGCTTCTTGTGGCGCTCGGGGTTCATGCTCATGAAGGCCGTGAGCTGCAGGAAGCCCGGGTACACGCGCCGCATCGCGCCCGCATGCGGCCACGGCACGTGGCTGATGAGGTTGCGGCGGAACCACTCGATGGGCTTGCTGGTCGCGAGCACGTTCACGCCGGTCGGGTTGACGCGGCAATCGACCGGTCCCGCCATCAGCGTGAGGCTGCGCGGCGTGGCCGGGTGGTCGTCTTCCGCCATGAGCGCGGTCGCGGCCAGCGCGGCCACGCAGGGCTGGCACACGGCCACCATGTGCGCGCCCGGGCCCACGGCCTCGACAAAGCGCATCAGCTGCAGCGTGTAGTCGTCCAGCCCGAAGCGGCCCTGCCACAGCGGCACGTCGCGCGCGTTGTGCCAGTCGGTCAGGTACACGTCGTGGTCGCGCAGCAGGGTGCGCACGGTTTCGCGCAGCAGCGTGGCGAAATGGCCCGACAGTGGTGCGACCAGCAGCACGCGCGGGTGCACCGCTTCGGTGTGTGCCTTGCGAAAGTGCAACAGCGTCCCGAAAGGCGAGACCAGCGCGGCCTCTTCGTGCACGGGCACGTCGGCGCCGTCGACCACCACGCTGTCGATGCCGTAGGCCGGCCGCGTGTGGGTGAGCCGCATGCGCGAGAAGACCTCGCAGCGCGCGGCCATGCGCCGCAGCGCGGTGCGCTCGGTGCCGTCCTGCCAGAGGGCGCGGCCCAGGTACTGCGCGGTGAGCCGCCATGGCGAGAGCAGGTCGGCCTGGTTCTGGTAAGCGCGGTACAGCATGCACGGGCTGCAGGCAAGTTGCGGGCCAGCAAGCACGGCCACTCGTGGCACGGCGCTTGCACACAGCACGCATCGTCCAAGGAGTGTCGCGATGGCCAAACCCGTTCTCACGATCAGCAGCAAGAACTACGGCGCCTGGGCGCTGCGCGGCTGGCTGATGTGCAGGCTCGCGGGGCTGGACTTCAGCGAGAAGGTCATCCCGCCCGACGATCCGGCCATGAAGGCCGAGATGCTGCTGCTGTCGTCGTCGATGCTGGTGCCCTCGCTGCAGCACGGCGGCATCAAGGTGTGGGACACGCTGGCCATCGGCGAGTACCTCAACGAGATCAAGCCCAAGGCCGGCCTGCTGCCCGCCGACGCCGCGGCGCGTGCGCACTGCCGCGCCATCTGCGGCGAGATGCACTCGGGCTTTGCCTCGATGCGCGGCGCGCTGCCGATGAACATCAAGGCCCGCTTCAAGAACTTCAAGGTGTGGTCGCGCGCGCAGGGCGACATCGACCGCATCGTCGCCATCTGGCGCGAGTGCCTCAAGGCCTACGGCGGCCCGTTCCTCTTCGGCAAGCAGCCCGGCATGGCCGACGCGATGTACGCGCCCGTGGTCACGCGCTTCCTGAGCTACGACGTGGCGCTGGACAGCGTGTGCGCCGCGTACTGCAAGCGCGTGATGGAACTGCCCGCCGTGAAGGAATGGGTGGCCGCCGCGCTGCAGGAGCCCGACGAGATCGACGAACTCGACGCGGAGTTCTGACGCCGCTTCTTCACGCGCTCGCGGGCGGCAGGCCGAGGCCGTCTTGTTGTAGTCGGCGCTCGATGCTCTGCGCGGCCTGCTGCAGGTCGCCCAGGTGCGCGGTCACGATCTCGCGCTCGCTCTTCACCGCCGGCAGCCATGCGCAGCTGAGGCAGCCAACCACCTGCTCGCCCAGCCGCACCGGCACCGACACCGCGCCGAAGCGGTCGGGCGAATCGAGGCTGGTGGAGGTGGGGTCGCGCGCGGCGTAGCCCTGGTCGCGTGCGTGCGCCACCATGCGACGGATGCTGTCGGGGCGCCGCGCGCCGCGGTCGAAATCGTTCGGTGAACGCGCCAGTGCGGCAACGATTTCTCGCCGTTCGTCTTCGGGGCAGAACGCGAGGTAGCAACGCCCGAGCGACGACAACAGCATCGGCGGACGAAAGCCCAGCGCGCGGTAGTTCACCGCCAGGCCGTTGCGCGGCCGGTCGGTGTCGAGGATGAGCATCGCCGTGCCGTCGCGCACGCCCAGGTCGATCGGCCACGGCACCAGCCGCTGCAGCGTGGCGCGCGGCGACGCGGCCAACGCCGTGAGCCGCGTGCGCCACGCTGCTGCGGCCCCTGACTGGCCGGTGGCCGAAGTGGGCACGTAGCGCTTCTCCAACTCGTTGCGCTCCACCCAGCCGGCCTGCTGCAGCGTCTTCAGGATGCGCAGCAGCGTGGCCTTCGACAGGCCGGTCTGCCGGTGCAGCTCCTGCAGCGTGACGGCCGACGAACGCTGGATGGCCAGCATCACGTCGAGCCCGCGGCGCAGGGCATCGATCGACTTCACGCTGTGCGCACCGCGGGTGTCCGACATGCCGCCTCCAAAGAAAAAAGGTTCACTCAGTGAAACTATATCTTCTGGCCGCGCGGCGCGATTCCTACAGTCCGACGACCCCCCCACGTCGTCTCACCGAGAAGGAAAACGCAAGATGTTCCACCAACGAAACATGGTCCGTGCTGCTGCAGGAGCCATTCTTTTGCTGTGCGCCGCGACAGCGGCGCTGGCGCAATCGTGGCCCGCGAAGCCGGTCACCCTGGTCGTCGCCTACCCGGCCGGCGGCGACACCGACGCCATCGCGCGCACCTACGCCGAGAAGCTCGCGCAGCGCCTGGGCCAGCCGGTGCTGGTCGACAACCGCCCCGGCGCGAGCGGCATGATCGGCAACGCCTGGGTCGCGAAGGCGCCGGCCGACGGCTACACGCTGCTCTTCACGCCCAGCACCTTCCCCATCGCGCAGCACGTGCTCAAGGCCGGCCCCGGCGTGGCGCACGACGTGGTGAAAGACTTCACCCCCATCGTCAAGACCGGCAACATCCCGGTGCTGATGGTCACGGCGCCCACGAGCGGCATCCAGACCGTGGCGCAGCTGGTGGCCGGCGCCAAGGCCGGCAAGGCCTTCACCTACGGCACGCCGGGCGCGGGCTCGCCGATGCACATCGCGGGCGAGCTCTTCAACAAGGACGCCGGTGTGGCCATTGCACACGCGCCGTACCGCGGCGTGGCGCCGGTGGTCAACGACACGCTGGGCGGCCACGTGAGCGTGGGCTGGATCACGCCCGGCGCGGTGGCGGCCCACATCGCCGCCGGCAAGCTGGTGCCGCTGGCCGTGGCCGAGCGCCAGCGCACGAAGCTCATGCCCAACGTGCCCACCTTCCTGGAGCTGGGCTACCGCGACATGGACGTGAGCGCCTGGATGGGCCTGCTCGGCCCGAAGGCCCTGCCGGCCGAGGTCGTGCAGACGCTCAACCGCCACGTCAACGAGATTTTGAAGATGCCCGACGTGCAGGCCCGCATGGCCGCGCTGGGCATCGAGCCCGTGGGCGGCGAACCGGCCGTGCTGGCCCGCCAGATCGCCGACGACGACCAGCGCTTCGGCCGGCTGGTGCGCGAGTTCGGCATCCGCGCCGACTGACCCTACACACCCGCAGACAAGGAGACGATGCATGTTGAGCGAAGAAAAGAACCGCCTGCTGACCGAAGTCGGTCCGGGCAAGCCCATGGGCGACTACCTGCGCCGCTACTGGCACCCGATCGCCGGTGCCAGCGAGTTCGACGACAAGGCCGTGAAGCCGCTGCGCATCCTCGGCGAGGACCTCGTGCTCTACAAGGACCTGAGCGGCAACTACGGCCTCGTCGACCGCCGCTGCCCGCACCGCAACGCCGACATGTCGTACGGCTACGTGGAGAAGTGCGGCCTGCGCTGCAGCTACCACGGCTGGCAGTACGACACCAGCGGCCAGTGCATCCACCAGCCTTTTGAAGAAACGCTGGACCCCGACGCGCGCATGCGAAAGAACACGAAGATCAAGGCCTACCCCGTGCAGGAAAAGGCCGGCCTGCTGTGGGCCTACATGGGCCCGCAGCCCGCACCGCTGCTGCCCGATTGGGAACTCTTCAACTGCAAGAACGGTTTCGCGCAGGCCGTGTTCGCCGAGATTCCCTGCAACTGGTTCCAGTGCCAGGAGAACTCCATCGACCCCGTGCATTTCGAGTGGACGCACAACAACTGGACCACGCGCCTGCAGGGCGACGAAGGCCCCTACGTGCCCACGCACCTCAAGCTGGCGTTCGAAGAGTTCGAGCACGGCTTCGTCTACAAGCGCCTGCGCGGCGGCGAGCGCGAAGACAACGTGATGTGGACCACCGGCCGCGTCACGCTGTGGCCCAACGGCTTCTTCCTGGGCCACCACTTCGAATGGCGCGTGCCCATCGACGACCACCACACGCTGAGCGTGCTGTGGGTGCTCAGCCGCGTGCCGACTGAACAGGAGCCGTATGTGCAGGAACGCATTCCCTCGTGGTACGGCCCCATCAAGGACCCGGCCACGGGCCGCTGGATCACCAGCCACGTCGCCAACCAGGACTTCGTGGTCTGGGTGGGGCAGGGCACCGTGACCGACCGCACGCGCGAGAAGCTGGGCCAGAGCGACAAGGGCATCGTGATGATGCGCCGGCGCTTTTTCGAAGAACTCGAGTCGATGCAGTCCGACCCGTCGCACGAACCCAAAGGCCTGATCCGCGACCCCGGGAAGAACCGCGACGTGTTCCTGCCCTCGGCCTGCCGCGACGAGATGCTGCACGGCCTGCCGCGCGAGGAGCTGGCCGCGCATCCGCTGCTGGGGCCGTACCTGAAGGACTTCTTCGGGCAGGCCGGGCAGCCTGACGATGTGCGCGTAGCCTACGAGGCGGCCATCGGCCAGAAGGTGGAGGGTGCGCGCTTCTTCAAGGTGCATGGCGGCGCGTCGGACACCGAGGTGGAAACGCAAGAGGCTGCATAACGCACGCCGCGATACGGGTCTTTGCGCCGGGGCTCGCCTCGATGCGCACAGCGTGTGAACATCCCGTGTCGGGAGCACACGCCGTGAAGTTTCGTGATCGCGCACAGGCCGGCCGCCAACTCGCTGCCTTGCTGCAGCGGCGCGGCGGTTTTGCGGATGCCGTGGTGCTGGCACTGCCGCGCGGCGGCGTGCCGGTGGCCTTCGAGGTGGCCCGCGCACTGCGCTTGCCGCTCGACGTGCTGGTGGTGCGCAAGCTGGGCCTGCCCGCACAGCCCGAATACGCCTTCGGCGCGCTCGCGGGTGACGGCGTGCCCGAGATCGACGAACACCTGGTGCGCACGCTGGACCTGCGGCCGTCGGAGATCGATGCCGTGGTCCGTGCTGAACTCGCCGAGTTGGCGCGTCGCACGCAGGTCTATCGCGGCGATCGCCCGGCGTTCGATGTGCAAGGCCGCACGGTGCTCGTCATCGACGACGGACTCGCCACCGGTGCCACCATGCGCGCCGCGGTTCGCGGGCTGCGGCGGCAGAGCGCCGGCAGCGTCATCGCCGCCGTGCCCGTGGCGTCGCCCGAGGCCTGCGAGGCCTTGCAGCGCGAAGCCGACGACGTGCTGTGCGTGCGCTGCCCCACGGTGTTTCGGGCGGTCGGTGCCTGGTATGAAGATTTCTCGCAGACGACGGATGAAGAGGTCTGCGCGCTGCTGGCGCAGGCCTAGCGCCTGAACATCCGCAGATCGAGCGCGCTCTCTTCGCCCAGCCACATCGCATGCGCCGTGTGGTCCGCGAAGTCGTCGCCGGTCACGCCGTGCACGAAGATGTCCAGGCCGTTGCGGTTGGCGTCGAGCCAGCCGATGACTTCGTCGAACTCGGCGGCGTCGAAGGCCAGCTGGCAGCTCCAGTGCGGGTGCGGGCCGACGAGGCGTTCGTGCACGCGGCCTACCACCACCATCAGCTCGTGGCCGGCGCGCTCGCTGAGCTCACGCGCCTGCGCCAGTGTGGCGGGGGCGAAGTAGATGTGGGCGTGGTACTGGGCGTAGAGGTTTTCAGGGCGGCGCGGCATGGTGGGCTCATTGTGAACCGAGGCGGAAGCGTCCGCTGTAGCGAAACACGTCGCCGAACCAGCGGTGGCGCAGCAGCATCTTCATGGTGAAGTGGTCGGGGTCGGACGGATCGGGCCGCTCCTCGACGTAGGCGGTGCCCAGAAAGAGGCCCAGCGGCAGCGGAATGCGCAGCCCCGCGAGGCGCCAGATGTAGCCCCGGTCGCGGAACACCAGCGCGCCGTCTTCCGCGCTCACCGCCAGGCGCATGCCGATGCCGAAGCGCACGTATTCGATCACCTCGCTGCCTTGCGCCGCGTCATGTTCCATGTGCGAGCGGAAATGGAAAGGCGGCCTGCCCGGGAAGTGGAAGACACGGTCCCAGTAGAGGTGGGCGTTGCCGGGGTGGCAGCGGTAGTGCACCTCGATCGGCACCTGGGTACCCTGGTGCGGAACCAGCGCGCCGAACAGCCGGCCGAAGGGCATCAGCAGCGCGGCCCAGGGAGCGTGCCAGACCTCGCTCATGGTGCCGCGCACGCACACGTAGTCGTCGGAGAACGGCGCCATCGTGTAGTGGCGGCGGATGACGTCGCCGAGCCGGTCCCACGCGGGGCCGAGCGCCTGCTGGAAGACGGGTGGCGCGCTCATCCCGCCACCGCCCCGGTGGCTTCGCTGCGCGCCTTGTAGAAGCGCAGGATGTTCTCGGAGGCGTCGCCCAGCAGGAACTGCATGACCGGGTCCGCATACCAGTTGAAGCGCGTGCTCAGCCGCCATGACACCGCGACGCGCAGCTCGGTGCCACCGTCGCGCGGGGTCAGGGTGTAGGTGGTGTCGCGCAGGTCGAAGTACTGGCCGCCGATCATCACGTGGTCGTCGAGCGCACCGGCGGGGAAGGAGTCGGGCGTGAAGCGAAAGCGCCACTTCAGCAGGCGATCGGGCTGCCACTCGGTGACGACCTCTTCGAAGTGCACGTTCTTCTGCCACTGCACCTGGCGCACGCGGCCCTCGGGCGTGTCGACGGTCACGCCCGACACCGGCATCGGCACGCCGACACGGTAGGCCCACGCATCGCCGACTTCGCTGGGGCGGATGTCGCGCGCGGCGTTGAGTTCGTGCCACACGCGCTCGGCCGGCGCTGCGATGAAGAGCGTGCGCGAGGTGTTCGAGAACTGGTCCGGGTTGGGCCATTGCGGCTCGATGCCGCCGAGCAGCAGCGGCACCAGGGCAAAGCTGTACAGCGCGGGCTTGGGCCAGTTGGTGATGCGGCACACGATGCCCATGGCCAGTCCGCCGACGCTGCCCATCACCGCGAACAGCGGCACGATGAAGGCGGCGCAGATGATGCCTTCGATGAACACCATCAGCGTGCCGCCGACGAACAGCGCGGTGGCCACCCACGGCGCCCAGAGGTAGTAGCCCCAGCTGCGTCGCTCGATGCGCTCGGCCATGTACACCGTGACCGCGCCGCACGCCGCGGGCGCGAAATAGACGAAGGAGCCCAGCATGGCCGAGAAGGGCTCGCCGGGGCCGCCGCCGAAGACGATGCGCAGCACGAACGCGATCGCCGCGCCGGCGAACATGGGCCAGAACCAGCCGAACGGCATGCCGCCGCGCACGGGCTTCTTGGCCGGCACGTCGTCGGTGGCAGGCAGGTCGGCGAGTTTGCTTTCTTCGGGCTCGGTGCGCATGGAAATCTCTTCTCCTCTTTTTGTGATGTCTCAGCTGGCGCTGCGCCGGGCCGTCACCATGGCGTAGTCGAAGTCGCGCCAGAACATGCCCAGCGCGAGCGCGCAGTAGCTGGCCACGATGTGCTTGCGGCGCCAGGGGCTGAGCCTGCCGCGCGCCTTCCACAGTTCGGCCAGCGTGAAGCGCGTGGCCAGCACGGGGATGTGCAGCGCGCTCGGCGCCACGCGCCAGCGCAGCGAGGTGAACGCGATGTCCTCGAAGCCGTGCGCGCGCAGCGCGGCCGTGAAGTCGTCGCGCACCGCCAGCGTGGGCACGGCCCAGCTGTCGGCCCACAGGCGGTGCAGCCAGCCCGCGAGGCGGCCCGGCCGGCGGCGCAGCAGGAAGCCGTCGACCACCACCAGCCGCGCGCCGGGCTTGAGCAGCCGCGCGGCCTCGCGCACGAAGTCGGCCTTGGCGGTGCCTTCGGCGTAGCAGGCGCTTTCGAGCGCCCAGGCGCCGTCGGCCTGGGCGGCGGGCAGGCCGGTGCGGGTGTAGTCGGCCTCGACGTGCGCGACGCGGTCGGCCACGCCGGCACGGGCGTCGAGCCGCGCGGCGATGCCGTTCTGTACCGGCACGTTGGTCACGGTGACGGCATGCAGCGCGGGGTCGTCGCCGACCAGCGTGCGCGAGGTGGCGCCGGCGCCGCAGCCCAGGTCGAGCACGCAGCGCGGGCCGGGGGTGGCCGTGTCGAGCCGCAGTGCGCGGCCGACGGTGCGGTTCATCTCGATCAGCATGCCCTCGCGCCGCAGCGGGTTCAGGCCCAGGCGCCAGAAGCCGAAGTGCATGTTGTAGCTGGGGCTCCAGGCGCGGTAGTCGTCGGCGACCTCGGTGAAATAGTCCTGCGTGTCCTCGCGGCTCACGTGGCCTTCGACGGCAGGCGGCGCAGGCCGCGCGGTGCCGGGCAGGCGGAAGTCGGGCTGGAAGACGTCGTGCATCGAAAACTCCTTCAGGCGTGAGCGGGTGGTGTGTGACAGCGTGAGTTTTTTAGAGCTTGCAGTGGTCGTCGGCACAAGTGGCCGGCGCGATCGCACCGTGCCCCGCGAGCCGCAGGACCAGCCAGCGCGGCAGCCGGTAGCGGTTGCGGGCCAGCACCGCGTAGGCGCGATCGGCCAGCCGGCCGACCACCGGCAGGTCGAGCACCGCGCCGCCGGCCGGCAGGCCCACTGCGGCGCGGCAGGCGCGGATGGCGTCGACGCCCACGCGCAGCCGGCCTGCGGCATCGACCGCGTGCAGCGAACGCATCAGCGCCTCGCGCGGTGCCGGGCCGCTTGCGAAACCGGCGGGCGAGCAGTCGATCAGGCGCAGCCGCTTCGCGGCGTCGCGCGCCTGCATGGCGCCCATCTCGGCCGTGCACAGCGGGCAGGTGGCGTCGAAATAGACGGTGAGCGGGTAGGTGGCGGGGGCGAAGCGGGTCATGGTGCTTTTGGTTCTCGATATTTCAGTCAAAACAGAAATAAGAAGGCAAAAAAAAGGCTCAGCCTTTCTCAGATCATGGGCAGGCTGGCGTGGTGCGCGTCGGGGTCGTCGCCCTTGCCTGCGCCAGGAGGGGCGGGGGGCGGTGCGCTGTCGCCGCGCACGAACTTCTGCACGCTGGCGCCGAGCGTGAGCACCTTGTCGAGTGTGCCGGGCGACAGCCGCAGCATTTCGTCGGCCCAGGTGGCGAGCTTGGTCATGAGGTCCATGGTGGAGCGGATGCGGTCCTGCGCATCGGGCGGCTCCTTCTGGAAGTCGGGGCTGGCGACGATCTCGCGCAGCACGCGGATGGTGGGGTCGAACTCGCGCTCCTTGCGCTCGCGCACCACGGTGCGAAACAGCTCCCACACGTCGACGCTGGTTTCGAAGTAGTCGCGCCGGTCGCCCAGCGTGTGGGTGACGCGCACGAGGTTCCAGGCCTGCAGTTCCTTCAGGCTGTTGCTGACGTTGGAGCGGGCCACGCCCAGCGTTTCAGACAGCTCTTCGGCGTGCATCGGCTTGCCGTGCGCGAAGAGCAGAGCGTGGAGCTGCGAGACCGTGCGGTTCACGCCCCACATGGAGCCCATCTCGCCCCAGTGCAGGACGAACTTGCGTTGAATGTCGGTGAGTTCCATGGCGTCGAGTTTAGGAATTCCTGAATTTCTGTCAAGACAGAAACAAAAAACGCTGCACGTCGGCGGCAAAAGTGAAATACTGTATGAATAGACAGTTATTTGCCTTGTTTCCTGTTTCCTTCCAAGGACTCGCCATGCCCGCCGCCCAGGTTCCCATCCACATCATCAAGGGCCGAGGCGCGGCCACGCGGCTCGCGCACCGGTTCTCCAAAGACGAACGCAACGCCTTCGACGACGGCTGGGGCACGCTGGAAGAAGGCGAGGCCGAGGCCGCCGGGCTGTTGCCGCTGGCCACCGAGGTGCGCTTCGAAGACGTGAAGTCGGTGCTCAGCAGCAACGAGTCGCCCGACATCCCGTTCGACCGTTCGCTCAACCCGTACCGCGGCTGCGAGCACGGCTGCATCTACTGCTTTGCGCGGCCCACGCACAGCTACCTGAACCTCTCGCCCGGCCTCGACTTCGAGACCAAGCTCATCGCCAAGCGCAACCTCGTCGAGGTGCTGCGCGCCGAACTCGGGCGCAAGGGCTACCGCCCCAGCAACCTCGCCATCGGCACCGCGACCGACTGCTACCAGCCCATCGAGCGCGAGCTGCGGCTCACGCGCGGCGTGATCGAGCTGCTGAGCGAGGTGCGGCATCCGTTCGCGCTCATCACCAAGTCGAGCGCCGTCGAGCGCGACCTCGACCTGATCGCGCCCATGGCCGCCGACCGGCTCGCGGCCGTGTACGTCACGATCACCACGCTCGACGGCGAGCTGGCGCGCAAGCTCGAGCCGCGCGCCGCCGCGCCGCACCGGCGGCTGCGCACCATCCGCACCCTGGCCGAGGCCGGCGTGCCGGTGGGCGTGAGCGTGGCGCCGCAGATTCCGTTCATCACCGAGGACATGGAGCAGGTGCTCGAAGCCGCCTGGGAGGCCGGCGCGCGCAGCGCCTTCTACACCGTGGTGCGCCTGCCGTGGGAGGTGGCGCCGCTCTTCAAGGAATGGCTCGAGCTGCACTATCCGCAGCGCGCCGAGCGCGTGATGGCGCGCATCCACGAGATGCGCGGCGGCAAGGACTACGACGCCGACTTCGCCACGCGCATGAAGGGCAGCGGCCTGTGGGCCGACCTGATCCACCAGCGCTTCCAGAAGGCGACGCACCGGTTGGGCCTCAACCGCGAGCGGATCGCGCTCGACACCGGCGCGTTCCGCCCGCCCGGCGCCGCGGGGCAGGGCAGCCTGTTCTGAACAGGGCGCAGACGCGGTAGATTCGTGGCCGTGCCGGCCTCGGCACGCATTCGGCATCGGCTGCTTCAAACAAGGTCAAGGGCGCGCATGAACAGGGTCTGGCTCGTGGTGATGGGGGTTTCGGGCTGCGGCAAGTCCAGCATGGGCGCGGCGCTGGCCACGGCGTTCGGGTTGCCGCTGATCGAGGGCGACGACCACCACCCGCCGGCCAACGTCGACAAGATGAGCCGCGGCATCGCGCTCACCGACGCCGACCGCACCGGCTGGCTGGCCACCTTGGGCCGCGCCCTGGCCGACGCGCCGCAGGGCGCCGTGATGACCTGCTCCGCGCTCAAGCGCAGCTACCGCGACCAGCTGCGCGCCGCCGCGCCGGGCCTGCGCTTCGTGTTCATGCAGATCGACCGCGCCGAAGCCGAGCGCCGCGTGGCCGCGCGCGCGGGCGCTGGCCTGCACATGTTCCCGGCCAGCCTTGTGGCCAACCAGTTCGCCACGCTCGAATCGCCGGTCGGCGAGGCGGGCGTGCTGGCGGTGGATGCGACGGTGCCGCTGGGAGTGCTGGTCGGGCAGACGACGGACTGGCTGGCCGCGGGCTGAACTCCCGTTCAGGGAACGAGGAATGAATGCACCAGCGTCAGCTCGCCGGGCTTGCGCAGCGGCACGCGAAAGACCTGCTGCTTTTCCTTGGGCGTGCCCTCGTCCTGCAGGATCGCCACCTGCGCGGTCGTGACCTCCTCGCGCTGTTCGCCCGCGCCGAAGTAGTTCACGAACACGTGGTACGCCCCCTGCACCGGGCTGGGCGTGGCGAAGATCTCGGGGCCGAAGCCGGTCGTCACGTCCACGTCCAGCGCGCCGCCGTTCGGAGCCACGCGGGCGCCGTAGAACACATGCTGGCCGTCGGGCGAGACCACGTGCAGGTCGAGGTCGGTGCTGTCGCTGTCCCAGCTGAGCACGACACGCAGCTTCACGGGCACGCGGCTGGCCTGCGTCTCGTAGAACTGGGAGCGCGCTACCTCGCCGTTGGGCGAGCGCACTTCCACGCCGTGGCTGCCGCTGCCGAACGACCAGGGCCGCGCGAAGTTGCCCTTCTCGTCGGTCAGCAGCGGAATGGCGATGCCGTCCACGATGAGGCGCGCGGGCGTGCGCGGGGCGGTGTCTTTGGTCTTGGGCGTGGCCGCGATGCGGCCACGGATCAGCGAGGCCTCGGAGCGCCCGTTGGCGTTCACGCTGCTGGCCGGGTAATGCACTTCCTGCACGAAGTCCTGCTGCCGGGCCGGGGCGTTGCGCCAGCCGCCGCGCGGCGTGTCGAGCGTGGTCTGGGCGTGTGCTGCGACGCCTGCAAGGCAAGAGAGCAGGCCGATGGCCGCGAAGGCGGCGCGGTGCGCCAGAAAAGAGTGGTTCATGAGTCTGCCAGTTGCTGCGCAAGCCGTTCGATGAAGGTTTCGTCCTGTCCGTGCGGATGGTCGCGGAAGGCCAGGTGCAGGTATTCGTGGATGAGCGAGACGCGGCCTTCGCGGGTGTGCCACTCGCGCACCCGGATCACCAGCCGCCGCTGGTCGGAATGGGGCACGCCCATGGCGAGCTGGCACACGCGCAGCGTGTCGTCCACGGGCTGGAAGCCGGTCTCGGCGCGCAGCACGCGGCGCCAGCGCTGCTGGCGTTCGGCCAGCCATTGCTGCGCCTGCGGCAGGGGCGTGCAGTCGGCCTCGGCCCGGAACGATGCCAGGCTGCCGCGCGGGTACGCCGTGCGCAGGATGGCCGCAAAGGGTTGCCCCTGGCGCCCCGCGGCGACCGCGGCCTGCCACGACATCACGCCGGGCGAGGCCTGGTCGCCGTGGTAGCGCACCGCCTGTCCGTCGACCACCAGGCCCTCGGTGAAAGCGGCCACGGCACGCGCCGACGCGCTCGGCGGGTTGGGGCTCACGCGCTGCGTGCGGCTGTCGTCGGCGATCTGGCGGCAGCCGCCGGTTTCGGTGGCGTTCTGCAGCACGTAGGTGCGCGCCGCCACGGCGAGGGCGCGGGCGGCTTCGGTTTCGCGTGCATCGCCTTCGCGATCGAGCACGCGCGCCACGTAGTCTTCCAGCGGCAGGCGCGCGGCAATGCGCGGGCCGTCCGCGCCGTAGCGCAGCACCTGGGCCGGCACGGCTTCCATCACCAGCTGCGAACCGTTCTGGAACGCGATGCGGTAGCGCCCGCGCAACGGGCCGGCCGGTGCGGCGGTGGTGTTGCCGGCAACCGCGCGCTGCACGCTGGTGATCGGGTAGCGCTGAAAAAAATCGACCGCGATGCAGGGCTGCGCGCTGACGGCCGCGCCGTCCGGCGCGGGCGTGGCCAGGCCATGGGCGGCCCACTGTGCGGCCATCCATGTCGCGTCGGCGCGCAGCGCGCTGCGGCTGGTGCCGGCATCGCCGAACCAGAAGGGCGTGCCGTCGGCCAGCCAGCCCGCGGCGCCGCCGACGGGCTGTGTGCCTTCGCGCCATGACCAGGTCTTCAGGCGCGGCCCGCCGCCGAGCGCGGCGAGCACCTCGTCGTCGCGCACCGTGACGGGCTGCAGGGCCTGGCGCGCGGCCGTGCGTGCGGACGCGGGCACCTGCCGCAGCGCGGCCAGCAGCTCGGACACCGGCACCCGCGTGTCGGGCTGCATCGCGTCCAGGCGCAGCAGCCACGCGGGGGCGTCGTGGTCGCGCCAGAAGCGTGCCCAGCCGGCGGCGTCGATGCCGAGTCGCGCGGGTTCGAAGTAGGGGCCGCAGGATTGGGCCAGCGCCTGCGCGCGCCCGATGCTGGCGCCGGGGTCACAGCAGTACTCGTCGTCGGTGCGGCGCTGCGCGCTGGCGCAGCGGTAGGTCGGCTCCTGCGTGGCGTTGACGCTCAGGTAGCTGTAGACGAAGAGCTTCCACACGCTGCCCAGCGGGGCCTGCAAGGTGTCCGATGCGGGAAGGCGCGCAGTCGTGCCTTGCGGCGTGCGTTCGAGCGCGACCATGCCTTCGTCGGTGAGCCACGCGAGACGCGGTTGAACCTTGGAGGGTGCCGCCGCGAGAGCGGGCTGGGCCAGCGCGGCGGCAAGCGCGATCGCACCCACGCCAGTCGCAGCCAGTCGCGAGAACACCCGTGCCGCTTTCATGAAGGCCTTGCCGTTCGCGTCTTCAGCGCACTTCGACGCCGGCCCAGCGGCCGTTGCCTTCGAAGGCCTTGGCTTCGGGCTCGTACATGCGCTGCAGGCGCGCCGGCGGCAGCTTGAAGGTGCCGCGCTGCGAGAAACGGACCAGGTGGCGCACGGTCAGCGGCGTGCCCGCCACCAGCGTGTCCAGCGGCACGGCGTAGCCCTGCGCGGTGGCCTGGCTCTGTGCACGCTCCATCGGCTGCAGCTTGCCGGCGCTGTCGGCCATGTCGATGCCCCAGGTGCTTTCTTCCACGGCCGCGCCCGGCGGCAGCGCGGCCTCCACGAGGCTCCAGCGCATGGCTTTGGGGGCCGTGACGGTGAGCTGGTCGAGGTAGAGCGCGTTGGTGTCCAGCGGCGTGCCGGGCTTCACGGCTTCGAGCTTCACCGTGATGCGGCCGTCGCTGACCACGGGGGCCGGCGCCGGTGCGGGCTGGCCCGGCGCGGCGGCGGCCGGCGGCTCCGGTGCGGGGCGCGGCTGCGTGACCACGCGCCACAGCGTGCGCTCGACCTTCGCGTCGAGCGCGGGCGCCTGCGCTTCGTTGCTCTCGTAGCTCACGAAGGCCCAGGCCGCCTTCTGCCCGGCGGGCAGCTCTAGCGTGGCCGGTGCGGCGGCGCCGGGGGGCAGGCGCCAGCTCGTGCCGGTGCCGTCGGTGGCGCGCACCCAGGGCGCGCCGAGGGAGGGCGTATCGGTGGCGGTGAGCCGGCTGCCGCCGAGCGCGCGGTGCAGCCACAGCAGCGTCTGTGCGCGGTCGATGGAGGGCGTGTCGGCGCGGATCTGGCCCAGCACCGCCGCGGCCTTGTCGGCGCTCGCGCGTTGCGTGGCCATCAGCAGCGCCTGCACCAGCGGTGCATCGACGCCGGCCAGGCGCGTGGCGGCTTCGTCGGCGGCGGCACGCGCCTTGGCGCTGGCGACCGTCGGGCCGGCGGTCTGCACGGCCAGCACGAGCGCCATGTCGCGGGTGTCCGGGGCGTTGGGCAGCGTGGCGTCCACCATCGCGAGGCTGCCGCGGCGCTGCGCCAGCTGCGCGGCATCGCTGGCCGGCAGTGCGGCCAGCTGGTCGGCGAGGCCGCCGGCCATCGAGCCCACGGGCAGGCCCATCTCCTGCATCCACGACAGCGCCAGCGCGCGCTGCAGCGGCGGCAGCTTCTGGCCGTCCTTGGCGTAGACGTCGAGCAGGCGCTGCCAGTTCGAGGTCGGCAGCGTCACGCGCAGCGCCTGGGTGGCGCGCCAGTCGGCGTAATAGGCGTAGGCGGTCAGGAAGGCATCGTTGGGCATGCCGTGTCCCCACCAGCCGAACTGTGCCTGCGGGCCGGCCATCTGCGCGATCGAGAGCCGCGCCGTGGCCAGGCGCTGCATCAGCGCCGGCGCCATCGGCTGCTGCGCCGTCGACAGCGATTGCAGCGCGAGCGACAGCGGCAACATGCGGCTGGCGGTCTGCTCCACGCTGCCGCGCGGGGTGTCGATGAGGGCGTCGATCTGCTGGCTGAAGGCGCCGGCCGCGGCGTCCTGTGCGAGCGAGACGCGCACGCGCGACGCGTCGGCGGGCAGGGCCAGCGGTGCGCTGCCCGCCGCGAGATCGAGCGCCTTGTCGCGCGGCGCGCGCCACGCCACCGGGAGGCGGCGCACGGGCACGTCGAGCGTGTCGACCACGCGGGCGTCCTGGCGCAGCGTGACGCTGACCGCGCCCGACTTGTCCGCGTCGCCGGCGGTCAACGGCAGGGCGATGAAGTTGACGCCGGGGCGCACGGTGACGGTGTCCTTGCGCTCCACGCCCGCGCCGCTGGCGCTCCACTCGACCTTGGCTTCGCGCCCGGTCTGGTTGAACAGGGCCAGCGAGGCCTGCGCCTTGTCGCCCTGGCGCTGCCAGTCGGGGCTGGTCCACTTGGCGTAGAAGGCCTTGTCCGAGCGCACCCAGCCCACCTGCTGGCCCACCGCGCCGCCGGCGCTCATGGCGCGGCCGGTGATGCGCCAGCGCGTGAGCGAGTCGGGCATCGTGAAGCTGAAACGCGTGTGGCCCGAAGCATCGGTCGCCAGTCGCGGCTCCCAGGCAGCGGTGTCGATGTTGTCGCGGCGCGGGCGCTCCAGCACTTTCACCGCGCGGTCGTTGACCTGGCGCGCGCCCGGCAGCGTGCCCAGCTTGCTGGTCGCCAGGTCGTAGCCGATGAAGGACAGGCTGGCGCTGGTGCGCACGTTGTTGCGGCGCGGGTGATAGAAGAAGTCGCCGATGGCCGGCGCGATCTCGGGCTGCAGCACGTAGATCATTTCGTCGACCACGCCCACCGCCAGGTCGGTGGCCACGGGCTTGCCCGCCAGCGTGGCGCTCACGTCGATGGTGACGGTGTCGCCGGGCGCATACACCGCCTTGTCGGGCGTGAAGGCCAGCGCGATGCGCTCCTGCTCGACCATGATCCCCTGGTTCTGGAACACGTAGTCGCCGTTCTTCACGTAGGCCACCGACAGCGTCATGTTGGGGCTCATGACATCGCGCACGGGCAGCGTGAACTTCCACTGCGTGGGGGCGAGGCGCTCGCTCTGGATCCAGTCGGTGTTTTTGCCCATCAGCGCGGTGGCTTCGACGCGGTCGCGCTCCAGCGTGAGCAGGGCGTTGTCCACCGGCTCGGGAAAGCTCACCAGCACCTGGGCCGTGTCGCCCGCGCGGTAGCTCGTGCGGTCGAGCACCATGCCGACGCTGCCGGCGGGCGCCTTCACGCCGTCGCCGCTCACCCAGTGGCTGGCCGCGCCGACGATGCGGCCCTTGTCGTCCAGCAGCGAGAGCGTGTAGCTGCCCGGCGTCGAGAAGCTGACCGACAGCGTGTCGCCGGCCGGCAGGGGGCCGGACTGCTTCGTGCGGTCTTCGAGGCGCACCCATTGCCAGGTGGCGGGGCGCGCGGGCGTGGCGGGTGTATCGGCTGCTGCCGTGGCACCGGCGCGCTGGCTGGCCGCGAGCTTGAAGCCCACCGCCTGTCCCGGCTGGGAGAACTGGCGGTCGGCCGCGAGGCGGAACGAGGCCGCGCCGCGCTCCACCAGAATTTCGCGCGAGGTGCGCACGCGGTAGGCCGCGCCGTCGGTGGCCAGGGCAGTGAGCAGGTAGCGGCTGGGCTCGGTGGCCGCGGGCAGCGAGAACTTCGCGATGCCGTCGCCGTCGGTTTCCAGCTCGGCCTGCTGCAGCTTCACCGGGAACTGGCCGGCGTAGTCGAGTTCGCCGTTCACCATGGCCAGCTTCTGCGAGCGCGCCGTGAGGCTCACGCGCGCACGCGCCACCGGCTTGCCGTCGGGGTAGTTCAGCTGCAGCTTGCCGCCGACGGCCTCGCCGGTCTTGAAGTCGGCCTTCTCGGGCAGCAGCACGATGTCGAAATGCGGCTTCTGGTAGTCGGCCACGCGAAAGGCCGCGGTGTAGGTGTCGCCGCCCATGGCCAGGCGCAGCTCGTAGCCGCCGGCCACGGCGTTGTCGGGCAACGGAAAGCGCGCGTCCGCGCCCTTGGTGCCGGAGAAGGCGAGCTTCTGCGCATGCACCACCTGGCCGGCCGGGTCGAGCACGGCGAGCGCCAGGTCGGCGTCTTTCAGGGCGACGGATTCGCGCGCGCTGCGGAACTCGCGCCCGCTCACCTTCACGTTCACCCAGTCGCCCGGGCGGTACAGCGGTCGGTCGGTCACGGTGTAGACCTTGGCGTTGTAGATCTCGCTGTCGTAGTAGAAGTTTTCGGAGATGAAGACGCCGCCTGCGGGGTCCTGGCCGAACACGTAGGTCTGCTCGGGCGATTGGCGCTCGAGCTTCACCAGGCCCTGGGCATCGGCCTCGCCGCTCTTGAGCACGCCGACGCCGTCGGTCCAGACCACCTTGGTGCCCGCCACCGGCGCACCGGCCGCGCGCTGGGCCGCCCACACCAGCATCTGGTCGCCCGAGACCTTGGTGACGGCCACGGTGTCCGACACGAACAGCAGCGTGGTCGCGCGGAACTGGCCGCTGATGGCTTCCACCAGGTACAGCCCCGGCGCGCGCTTGCCCACCGGCACGAACACGTTGCCTTGCGAGGCGTTGATGAATTCGCTGCTGGAGCCTTCCAGCTTCACGCCCTTGGGCAGGCCGATCGGCTGGGCCTTGTGCACCGGGTAGCGAAAGCGCTCCACCACCGGCAGGCCCGGGATCGGGCGGAACTGCCGGGGCTCCTCGAAGACCGAGGGCTGCTTGAGCTTGGCGGGTGTCTTCAGTTCGGGCGCCTGCTGCGTCACGGCGCGGCGCGCGTTGGCCGAGAACATCTGCTGCCAGGCCAGGCGCGCCTTGACGACCCAGCTGTCCCACAGGTGGGTGAGCGTGTTGGCCAGGCCTTCGTCGGCGGCGCGCGCACCCACCTGCACGCGGTGCAGGTTCTTCTGCTTCTGCAGGAAGGCGAGGGCGTCGGGAATCCTGTAGACCAGCACGTCCACGCCGCCCACCTGTTCGAGCGCCGAGGGCTGGTTCACCTCCACGCGCACGCGGGCCGTCTGGTCGCTGGCGAAGGTGGCGTCGGAGAGCAGGAAGAAGGGCTCGCCGGTGTAGGCCGAGCGGCTGTTCTCCAGCGGCTGGGGGGGTGGCTCGTCGGCGGCGTTCGTCGTCAGCGGCTGCATCGCCGTGAGCGCGGTGGTCGCCGCGAGCGCCAGCGGAACAAGACGCCGCCACAGGGGCCACGGGGACGGGACAGGTGTGTGCATGGTCATCGTGCGAGAAAGGCGAGCCGGTAGACACCGGCGAAATTGGGGTTGTCGTCGGTGGGGCGCCAGCGCGTGTCGCTCCAGCCGAGCAGCTGGGTGGCGCGCACGGCGCGCAGGCCGTTGTCGCCGGGCAGCACGCGGCCCGTGTGATAGGCGATGTAGTTGCCCATCCACACCATGAGGTGCTGCTCGTCGCCCTGGTCGTAGAACAGCATGTCGCCCAGCAGCGCCTGTTGCAGCTGGCGCGTGACGAAGCGCGTGTTCTCCTGCACCAGCTCGAGCGCGCCGACGTAGGCGTCGCGCGTGCCGTCGGCGCGCCGCCAGGTGTTGCGCAGCGGCGTGGCGGCGGCCGGGTCGATGTCGGGTGGCAGGCGGCGCGCGAGCAAACCGTTGGCGCGGCGCCAGGCCACGTCGTGTTCGCGCAGCGACTCGGCCACCGAGAAGCGCACCAGCCCCGCGCAGTCGCGGTGCGTCCAGCGCGGCGTGGGGCCGCGCTCGATCTGCTCGTGGATCAGCAGCGTCATCCAGTCGCGAAAGTGTGCGGACTGTTCTCGGTTGAGCGCGGGTGTATCGGCTGCCAGGACGGGCAGCGCCGGCATCGCGGACGCCAGCGCCAGCGCCGCGCCACGGCCGAGTGCCGTCCGGCGATCGATGCCGGCGGTGAGGGCGCGGTGCGTCACTTGGACTGCGGCGCCGCCGACATCGCCTGCCACTCGACCGGCACCCAGCCGTTGCCGTCGCCTGCGCCCTGCGCCACGGCCCGTGCCGGCGGCAGCTTGCGCAGCGCGTTCAGGCGCGGCACCAGGTGCTGCTGGGCCGCCTGGCGCAGGATCTCCTGGTCGGCGGGCAGCACGGCCATGGCTTCGCGTTGCAGCAGGTCGGCGATCTGCGTGGGTGCGCCGACCACCAGCGTGGTGCCGCCACCTGCCGGCGGCAGCGTGTCGGCCACGCCCGGGTAGCGCTTGGCCTGGGTGTTCAGCGCCAGCTCGACCAGCTTGTCGTCGGGCGAGAACGCGATCCAGCGACCTTGCCGGGCCAGGGTGGGCCGGTAGGCCTTGTCGTCGCCGTCGGCATACGGCCCCCAGGGGCCGGTCACCTGGCTTTGCCACTGGCCGACGCCGGGTTTGGCCGCCGGGTCGGTGCGCGTGGCGTCGGTCGAGATCAGCCACTGCGCCAGGCCGGCGAGCGTGGCATCGGTCTCGGGGCCGGCCGATGCCTTCATCTGCGCGACGAACAGCGGCGTGTGCAGTTGCGAGCGGGCATACCAGCAGACGGCGGCGGGGCCGTCGAACTGCGCGGCCAGGGCCTTCATCGCCTCGGCGTCCGGCGCCGCCGGGGCGTCTTTCATCAGCGGGACCATCTGCGCCCATTCGACCGGCAGCATGGCGCAGGCCGCGGGGTTGGCCGGCAGGGCGGACCACAGCTCGCGGTCGCCCGGTGCGGCGGGCAGGGTGCCGGCTGCCTTCACGCGCACGGCCGTGCGCAGCGCGGCGCCGTTGGGTGCGACGTCGAAGCGAACGGCCTGCACGCCCGGAAAGAAATGCTGGTAGCCGAAGGACAGCAACCGGGCATCGGCCACGATCGCCGAGCTGCCCGGCGCGGCGGCGCCTTCTTCACCGAGCCCGAAGCCGCGGCGCCAGGCCGATTGCGAACGGGTGTCGCCCGACAGCAGGCCTTCGACCACTTCCAGGGCCGGTCCGCTGGCCTGGCTTTCGTTGTTGAACAGCAGACCCGGGTCGCTCAGCACCACCACGCGGTTGCCCTGCGACAGCAGCACCAGCGTGCGGCGCGGCGACAGCGCCAGCGCGTAGGCATTCACGTCATGGCCGTTGGCGCGCAGCGTGCCGATGATGCTCAGCTGCGAGTCCTTGGCGGCGATGCCCGCCAGGCCCTGCAGGGCGGTGGCCACTGCGCCGCGGGTCATGGTCAGCGCCCAGTAGCGCGGGGCGCCCTTGGCATCGGGCCACCAGGCCATTTCGGCGGGCTCGTCCAGGGCCGTGGCCAGCAGCTGGTCGGTCCAGGTGGTGTCGCGCTCGTACGCGATGCGCTTGATCGCGCCGCGCAGGCTCAGCCGGTCTTCCTGGTCTTCGTAGTAGAAGGCGAAATCTTCGGTGAGCACGTCGCGCACCACCGGTGCCTGCACGATGTCGCGCGGCAGGCGCGAGAGCGCGGGGGTGGCGATGTAGGCATACGGTGCCGACAGGTCCACGTTGAGGGCGTTGATGTCGCCGTCGAAATGCGAGCGCCGCATCTTGACGAAGGCCACACCCGCACCCACCAGCACGATGGCCGCGACGCCCGCGACCATCCATTTTTTTCTTGTGTCCATGAATCCCTACCCTGCATGAAGGCAGCGCCGCCCCCCGGCGGCGCATGGCCTTGATTCTGGCAGGGTCCATGGGGGCATCCCATGAAGTCCGGGTGAAGTCGCCGTGAAGCGACGCCACCGCGGTCAACGCCGCGCGTTCAGCCGATGACTTCGGGCCAGTCGGTGTGGAAGAACTGGCCTTCGGGCTTGTCGACCCGTTCGTACGTGTGCGCCCCGAAGAAGTCGCGCTGCGCCTGCAGCAGGTTCGCGCTCAGGCGTGCCGTGCGATAGCTGTCGTAGTAGGCCAGCGAGGCGCTGAAGGCCGGCACCGGAATGCCGTTGCTCACTGCCAGCGCCACCACCTCGCGCCAGTTCTGCTGCGTGCGGTTCAGCAGGTCCTGGAAGAACGGGTCGAGCATCAGGTTGCCCAGCGCCGGGTCGGTGCGGAAGGCGTCGGTGATGCGGTTCAAAAAGCGCGCGCGGATGATGCAGCCACCGCGCCAGATCGAGGCGATGCCGCCCAGGTCGAGCTTCCAGCCCTTCTTTTCGCCCATCGTCTGGATCAGGTCGAAGCCCTGCGTGTAGCTGATGACCTTCGAGGCATAGAGCGCGTCATGCACCTTGGCCACCAGCGCCTTTTTCTCCAGCGACAGTGCGATCTTCGGCCCCTGCAGCAGCTGGCTCGCCGCCACGCGCTGCTCCTTCTGCGACGACAGCACGCGCGCCTCGACCGCGGCGTTGATGGTGCTGATGACCACCGCGTTCTCGGCCGCGTTCAGCAGCGTCCACTGGCCCGTGCCTTTCTGGCCGGCCTTGTCGAGGATGAGGTCGACGATCGGCTGGCCGGTTTCCGGGTCTTTCTGTTCGAGCGCCTTGGCGGTGATCTGGATCAGGTAGCTCTGCAGCTCGCCGTCGTTCCATTCGTTGAAGATGGCGGCCATCTCGTCGGTCGTGAAGCCTGCGGCCTTGAACAGGCTGTAGGCCTCGCAGATCAGCTGCATGTCGCCGTACTCGATGCCGTTGTGCACCATCTTCACGTAGTGGCCCGCGCCGCCCGGGCCGATGTGGATCACGCAGGGCTCACCGTCCACCTTGGCCGCGATGCTCTCGAAGATCGGCTTCATCACCTCCCAGGTCGAGAGCGGCCCGCCCGGCATGATCGACGGCCCCTTGCGCGCGCCTTCCTCGCCGCCCGACACGCCCGCGCCGATGAAGCGCAGGCCCTTGCTGCTCAGGTAGGCGTCGCGGCGCTCGGTGTCGGTGTACAGGCTGTTGCCGCCGTCGATGACGATGTCATCCTTGTCGAGCAGCGGAATGAGTTGTTCGATCACCTGGTCGACCGGCGCGCCGGCCTTCACCATGATCTGGATCTTGCGGGGCTTGGCCAGGCTCTGGACGAACTCCTCGAGCGTCTTCGCGCCCACCAGCTTCTTGCCGGGGTTGGCGGCAAGGAAGGCCTCGGTGGTGGCTTCGGTGCGGTTGTAGACGCTGACCTGGAAGCCGCGGCTTTCCACGTTCAGCACCAGGTTCTGTCCCATCACGGCCAGGCCGATCAATCCGAAATCGCTTTGCTTGCTCATGTGTGTCGGGCCCTTCGTGCGTGTGCGGTGGATGAAGCGGGCCATTGTGCCGGGCACCCGCGCGGTGCGGCGTCGGAGGGCGTCTATACCCGCTTGGCAAACGGGCCCGGGCTGGCTATGTTGGCGGGATGACTTCCGCCGCCATGCCCGCAGCCCCTGCAGCGATCCACACCTGGTCGACCGACACCGTGCCGCCGCCGCAGCGGCTGGACTACTGGATCGGCGCGGTCTGCGAAGGCTTTCTCGAGATGGACGTGACCAGCCCGCTGGCCGGCCGCTTCGGCGCCTCGCTCGAATCCGCGCCGCTCGGGCCGCTGCACGTGAACCGGGTGCGCGGCAGCGCGCAGGACGTGTACCGCACGCGCCGCGCCATCGCCCACAGCCGCCACAACTTCTACTACCTGCTGTGCAAGGCCGACTCGCCCTGGGTCGCGGTGCAGGAAGAGCGCTCGGCGCGTCTGCTGCCCGGCGACGCGGTGCTGGTCGATTCGCGGCGCTGCTACGCCTTCCACCTGCAGCAGTCGGCCGACACCGTGTCGATCGAGCTGCCGACCGCGTGGGTCGAGTCGTGGCTGCCCGACGCCGGCGACCACGTGGCACGCCGCATCGACGGCCACAGCGGCTGGGGCGCGGCGCTCAGCGGCTTCGCGCAGGCGCTGTCGCCCGAGGTGGCCCTGCGGCCGCCGCTGCCGGCGGCGTTGCTGGCCGACCAGCTCGGCGGGCTGCTGGCCTTGGCGCTCGGTCCCGGCGTGGCGGTGCCCGACGCCTGTGGCCGCACCGCCTTGCGCCAGCGCGTGCTCGACGCCACGCGCGAGCGCCATGCCGAGCCGGGCCTCACGGCCGCGGCCGTGGCGCAGGGGCTCGGCATTTCGGAGCGCAGCCTGCACCGCTGCCTCGCGGAAGGGGCAGGGGATGGCACCACCACTTTCGCCAACGCGCTGGCCGCCTGCCGCATGCAGGTGGCACAGCGCATGCTGGCCGATGCGCGCTTCGACCGCCTGAGCGTGGCGCAGATCGGCCTGCGCGTCGGGCTGGCCGACGCCTCGCATTTCGTGCGCCTGTGCCGCCGCCACCTGGGCGGCACGCCGGGCGCGCTGCGCCAGTCGCGCGGCTGAGCGCCGGCTACGCCTCGAACCAGTCGCGCGCCGACCGCCCCTGGTCGGGCCCCAGCATCGAGAAGCCGCCGTCGACCGGGATGTCCGCACCGGTGACGAAGCGCGCCGCGTCCGAGCACAGGAACAGCACCACCTGCGCCACGTCGTCGCCGTCGCCCACGCGGCCCAGCGGGTGCATCGGCGCGCCGACGCGGTCGGCGCGTGCGCGGTCGCCGTTCGTCATGCGCGACAGCGCGTCCGACCAGGTCCAGCCCGGCGACACCGAGTTCACCCGCACGCCGCGGGGCGCCAGCGTGGCGGCCTGGTTGCGCGTGAGCTGCAGGATGGCGGCCTTGGCCGCGGGGTACAGCGCCCGGCCCGCCGCGCCGAACTTGCCGCCGACGCTGCCCATGTTCACGATGGCGCCGCCGTGCGCGGCCAGCGCGTCGGCGGTCTTCTGCACCAGCATCGCGCCCGAGACGAGGTTGACGTTCAGCGCGCCCAGCCAGTCGGCGCGCGCGGCATTCAACCCCGCGTCGCCGTAGACCACGGCGTTGTTGATGAGGAAGTCGATGCGGCCTTCGGTGCGCAGCGTGCCGGCCACGAGCGCATCGAGTGCGTCGTCCGAGGCGATGTCGCAGGCGACGAAGCGGCAGCCCGCGCCCACGTCGGCGGCCAGCGCGGCGCCGCGCGCCGTGTCGATGTCGACTGCCACCACGCGCGCGCCGGCTTGCACGAAGGCCCGCACGATGGCGCTGCCCAGCAGCGCGGCGGCGCCGGTCACGATCGCGACCTTGCCCTGCAGCGTCGTCATGGCCGGCCTCCCATCTGCGCCACGGCCTCATCCACGCGCACCACGTCCGCGAGCATCGCCAGGGTTTCCAGGCTTGCCGCCTGCAGGTGCGTCTGCGCGGTGCTGCAGGCGTCGGCGACCACGGCCACGTCGTAGCCCAGGTCGCTCGCATGGCGCGCGCCGTGTTCGACGACGTGGTTGGTCGCGATGCCGGCCACGTACAGGCGGCTGGCGCCGGTGGCGCGCACCGCCTCTTCGAGCCCGCTGGCCCAGAAGGGGTTGTTGCGCTTGTGGGTGACGACGGCCTCGCCCGGCCGCGGCGCGAGTTCGTCGTAGAAGCTCGCGCCCCAGCTGCCTTCCTGCACCGCGCCGCTCTCGGCCACGCGGCGGAACAGCGTGCAGTTGCGCAGGCAGTCCGAGTAATCCGGTGCGAAGGCGATGCGCACGAAGATCACCGGCACGCCGTTCGCGCGCGCCCCGGCGATGAGCCGTGCGGCCGAGGCGATGAGGCGCGGGCGCGCCGGGTCGTCGGCGGCCACGCCCACGCGCACCTTGCCGTCGACGTGCAGCACGTCGTTCTGGTAGTGCATCGCCAGCAGCGCGGCCTTCACAGGAACACCTGCAGGGCTTCGTGCGGCGCGTCGCAGTTGACGAGGTCGACGCGCTTGGTCTGGATGCGCCAGCCGTCGTCGGCACGGCGCAGCGTGTGCAGCACGCTGCCGCCGAAGGTGCGCTGCTCGGTTTTGCGCCACTCCAGCAGCAGGAAGGTCGAGCGCACGGTGCAGCCCGCGTCGTCGCGCGATTCGAGCGCGATGTTGCCCAGCACGTGCACGGTGCGCGTGGGCGGCTGCTGCGAATAGGCACGGGCCTGCTCGAGCCGCCGCGCGCGCATCGAGCGCAGCAGGGCGTCCTCGCAGAACAGCGAGGCGTGGTTGAGGTGGTCGGCCTGGCCGTGCACCAGCGGCACCCAGTACAGGCCGTCGGGCGTGAAGAGCTTCTGCCATTCGTCCCAGCGGTGCTCGTCGAGCAGGCGCGCCTCGTGGTGCAGGAACTGCGTGAGGTCCTGCTGTTCGTTCCAGTCGCGGAAGTTCATTCGGCGCTCCCGGTCTGTGCACCCGTATCGACGCCCATGTAGCCGGCCCACGCCGCGAACATGTTGCGCGAGGGCATCTCGCTGTTGCCGTTGGACGCGCGCCCGCCCGGCAGCGGCTGGTCGCGCCCGGCGGCGCGGTGCATGCTGACCCAGTCGCCGCCGTCGGAGCCCAGGCCTTCCTGCACGCGGTTGTAGGCCTCCAGGTCGTCGGGCATCACGTTCGACGAGGGCGAGTTGACGATGTTGGTGTACTTGAGCGTGCGCTGGAAGGTGGCCTCCGGCGCACCCTTGAGCCGGAAGCTGAAGATCTCGACCAGCGTGCGGTCCACCGACAGCGGCCGGATCACGCGGATCTGCTGGAACGAGGTGTGCGGCGAGCAGCTCGGGTACACGATGGTGTTGTGCCGGTTCACGCGCAGGATCGCGTCGGCCTTTTCGGCGCCCTTCGCGGCTTCGAGCGAGGCCACGTAGGCCAGGCTCACCGGGTCGGTCGGCGGCACGAAGATGCCTTCCATGAAGCCGTGACCGTGGTCGTAGCCCTTGAGCTCCAGCTTCTCCCAGAACTCCAGCGGCTCGCCGTTGCCGTCGACGATCACCACCTCGAAGGGCTTGGGCGTGCCGGCCGGCATGGCCTCGTGCTCTTCCTTGGCCGCGCGCCACGACGACTCGTGCGTGGCCACGGCGTGGATGGTGTCGTGCAGGTTCTCGAAGAAGATCTTCCAGTTGTTGCGCTGGATCACGCGCTGAACGCCACCGGCCACTTCCACTTCGCCTTCGGGGGCGCGGTCGCAGAAGTTGTCGAGCGACGTGGCCACGCCGCCCAGGAATTCCTTCAGCTCGGGCCCGTCTTCCGACAGGCTGGCGAACACGAAGCCGCGGTGCGAGGCCACGCGCGCCACCTTGCGCACGCCGTACTGCGGGTCTTTCAGGTCGAGTGCGGTGCATTCGTAGCCGCTGCGCAGCGGCACCGACAGCAGGCTGCCGTCGCACTTGAAGGTCCAGCCGTGGTACAGGCAGCGCAGGAATTTGCCGGCGCTGCCGCTGCCGTCGGGCACGAGCTTGGCGCCCTTGTGCGGGCAGCGGTTGAACATCACGTGCACCTGGCCGTCGGTGTGCCGCACCATCACCACGGGCTCGCGGCCCAGGCGGGTGGTGAAGTAGTCGCCGGGCTTGGGCACCTGGCTTTCGTGGCCGATGTAGATCCAGGCCTGGCCGAACACGCGGTCCATTTCCAGCTCGAAGATGGCGGGGTCGGTGTAGACGCGCTTGTGCACGCGGTCGGGCTGCACGAGCGACTGGATGTCGATCGGGCTTGTCGCCGCGATGGGGATGATGGGGATCACGGAATTCATCGGGTGGGTCTCCTGAAACGTCATCAGATATCGAGCACCAGGTGCGGCGTCTTCGCGCGCGACACGCAGGTGCACAGGGTCTTGCCGTCCGCCTTCTCGCGCGGACTGAGGTTGTGGTCGCGGTGGTCGGGCACGCCCTCGACCACGTCCACCACGCACACGCCGCAGTCGCCCTGGCGGCAGTCGTACAGCGGGTCCAGGCCGGCGGCGATGAGCACGTCGAGCAGGCTCTGGTCGGGCGCCACGGTCAGCGTCTTGCCCGAGCGCAGCGTGCGCACCTCGAAGGGCGCATCGCCCGCCTGCTCGATGGCGCCGGCGAAGAGTTCGAAATGCACGTGGTCGTCGGGCCAGCCGAGCGCGCGGGCGGTGTCGACCACGGCCTGCACCATGCCGCGCGGGCCGCACACATGCAGGTGGCGGCCGGGCACGGGCGCCGCCAGCAGCGCGCGCAGGTCAATGCCGCGTGCCGGGTCGCCGCCGTCGTGCACCACCGTGCCGCCGAGCGCGCGCACCTCGTGCAGGTAGGCCGTGGCTTCTTCGCTGCGCGTGGCATAGACGAACTCGAAGGGGCGGGCTTCGGCCGCGAGCGAGCGCGCCATGCACAGCAGCGGCGTGATGCCGATGCCGCCCGCGATGAGCAGCGGCGGCGCGCTGCCCGCGTGCAGTGCGAAGTCGTTGCGCGGCGCGTGCGCGGCCAGCGCGGTGCCGGGTTGCAGCGCGTGCATCCAGGCCGAGCCGCCCGCGCCCTGCGGTTCGCACAGCACGGCGATTTCGCAGCGGTCGGAGCCGTCGTGCGGCTTGGCGAGCGAATAGGCGCGCTGGCCCGGATGGCCGTTGGCCTGCACCACCTGCACGCCCAGGTGCGCGCCCGGCGTGAACGGCGGCAGCGGCTCGCCGCCGGCCGAGCGCAGCACGAAGGCCTTGATGGCCGGCGTGAGCGGCGCGACCGCGTCCACGACCAGCGCCAGCATGTCGGCGGCGTGGCTCATCCCAGGGGCAGCGCCGGGTCGGCGATGGTGAGGCCGGTCGATTTTTCCCAGCGCGGCATCAGCGTGTTCGACGGCTGCGTCTCGTCGACCAGCTTGCGCGCCGTCTCGGCGCCGGCCACGGGCAGGCCCTTCGGATCGAGCAGGCCGATCTGCACCAGCACGCTGGCCTGGTCCCAGTAGATGTGCTCGTGATACAGCTTGTCGCCACGGAACTTCACGATGGCCACGAGCGGAATCTCCACCGGCTTGCCGGTGGGCGCGATGCCCGGGAGCAGCCAGTCGATCTCGACCGTGTGGGTGAAGCTGAACAGCATCTCGTCCACGATCTGCGTCGCGCCCACTGTGCGCGAGATGGGCGTGAGCCGCGTGTCGGGCGGCGTGCTCGGAATGAAGTGGTGCTTGTAGAAGCGCGACAGCTCCTTGGCGCCCACGCCGCCGGTCATGGTCGGGATGTGGTTCACGTAGGGCTCGCTCACCATCGTGGCCATCGTGGCGACCACGTCGCGCGTGGCGAACTCGTACTCGCAGTGCTTGTCCCACAGCGCCGAGAGGTCGTACACGGGGCCGATCGCCTCCTTGAACAGCGCCATCGAGCGCTGGTGCGCCATGAGCGTGGAGGGCTTGTCGAAATGGTCGCCGCCGGTGCGCGCAAACGCATGGTCGACGCCAGGGTAGACGTACATCTGCGCCTCGGGCTGGCCGGCGAAGGCTTCGAGCACCTGGGCGCGGGCCTCGGGCGGGCAGAACTGATCGAGCTCGGCGAAGTGCAGGGCGATCGGGCATTTGATTTGCGGCACGAGGTCGAGCGCGCCCTCGATGCCCACGCCGTAGTAACCCACGGCCGCGTCCACGCCCGAATGCGCGGCGGCCAGGTAGGCCAGCTTGCCGCCAAGGCAGAAGCCCAGCGCGCCGACCTTGCCGGTGCAGGCCGGGTGCGCGCGCAGCGCCTTCACGCTGGCCGTGACGTCGGCCACGCCGGCTTCGATGTCGAACTTCTGGAAGAAGCCGAAGGCGCGCTGCCAGTCTTCGGGCGAGTAGCCCAGATCGACACCGGGCTCCATGCGCCAGAACAGGTCGGGCGCGAGCACCACGTAGCCTTCCTGCGCATAGAGGTCGGCCACCTCGCGCACATAGGCATTGACGCCGAAGATCTCCTGGCACAGCACGATGCCGGGGCCGCGCCCCGAGGCCGGCAAGGCCAGGTAGCCGCGAAAGGTCTGGGTGCCGTCGCCGGCCGGGATGTCGATGGTGTCGCTCATCGGTTCGTCTCTTGAAGTGGTGGGGTCGGCGGCGATTCTGGGGAGCGCGCCGGCCTGTTGTCTGTCCATTTCGTGCAGCGGTTTCGGTCGCACGAAACGGATAGCGGGGCGCCGCCGCCGCACAGAGACTGCGCCCTGCATTTGCAGCAGCCCCCCACGTTCAACGAACTCACCCCGAGGAGACCTTTCATGTCGCAGGCCACGCCCCGATCCGTCTTGTGCGCGCTCACCGTCCTGGTGGGCGCGCTGGCTTTACCCACGCAGGCACAGACCGCGCAGACCGTGAAAGTCGGCCTGGCGATGGACCTGTCCGGCCCGTTCGCCGTCGGCGGCGCCGAGGCCAAGGCCGGCTTTGCCGTGGCGATGAAGCAGCTGGGCGGCAAGCTCGGCGGCGTGCCGGTGGAGTTCGTCGAGGCCGACACGGCCGGCAACCCCGAGATGGCACGCCAGGTGGTCGAGCGCATGCTGCTGCGCGACAAGATCGATTTGTTCACCGGGCCTGTCGGTTCGTCGGTCGCGCTGGCCGTCGGCCCGCCGCTCTTCGCTGCCAAGGTGCCCTACCTGTCGAGCAACACCGGCCCGAGCGACTACTCGGGCGCGCGCTGCAACCCGTACTTCTTCGGCGCCTCGTACCCGAACGACGCGTACTACGAGTCGGCCGGCAAGTTCGCGAGCGACAAGGGCTTCAAGAAGGTCGCGATGATCGCGCCCAGCTACCCGGGCGGCAAGGACGCCATCAACGGCTTCAAGCACACCTTCAAGGGCGCCGTGGGCGACGAGCTGTACACCAAGCTCGGGCAGCTCGACTACTCGGCCGAGCTGGCGCAGATCCGCGCCTCGAAGCCCGATGCGCTGTACTTCTTTTTGCCCGGCGCGATGGGCGTGAGCTTCATCAAGCAGTTCGTCGGCGCGGGGCTGTCGAAAGACGTGGCGCTGATCTCCACCGCCTTCTCGGCCGACGAGGACATGATCCCCGCCGTCGGCGAGCCGATGCTAGGCCTGTTCAACACGGCGCACTGGTCGTTCGACCTCGACAACCCGGCCAACCAGCGCTTCGTGGCTGCGTTCCGCCAGCAGAACAACGGGCGCAACCCGTCGTTCTATGCCGGCCAGGCCTATGACGTGCTCATGGCGATGGATGCGGCCGTGCGCGACGTCGGCGGCAAGGTGGCCGACAAGCCCGCGCTGCTCAAGGCGATCAAGGCGGCCAACTACAAGTCAGTGCGCGGCGATTTTCGCTACGGCTCCAACAACTTCCCGATCCAGAACTACTACCTGCGCGTGGTCGCCAAGGACGGCAGCGGGCGCATCGCCAACAAGGTGATCGGCACCGTGCTGGAGCGCTACCAGGACCGCACCGCCGCGCAGTGCGCGATGAAGTCCTGAGGAGGTGTGTTCAGTGCCGCGCGGCGGGCAGCCGCGCGGGGTCGCGCGAGGTGTCGCGCGGCAGCTGCCCGAAGCGCTCGCGGTAGCAGGCGGCAAAGCGGCTCAAGTGCGAGAAGCCGCAGTTCAGCGCCACCTCGGTGACGCTGGCGCCGTCGTGCCGCGCCAGCAGTGCGTGCGCGGCATCGAGCCGCATGTTGCGCAGCACTTCGCCGGGCGACAGGTCGCGGTGGCGCCTGAAGAGCAGGGCGAGGCCGCGGCGCGTGACGCCCGCGGCCTGCGCCACCTCTTCGAGCGAGAGCAGCGAGTCGAGCCGCTCGCGCATGAACTCTTCGGCCCGGCGCAATTGCCTCAGGCTGGTTTCCTCGGTGCCGCGCTGCGCGTCGGCATGCCGCTGCAGCACCGAGTTCGGCCGGTGGCACAGCAGGTAGAGCATGAGGTTGTCTTCACAGTGCGCGAGCCAGCGCGGGTCATAACGCTCGAACTCGGTGGGCGGCAGCAGCGAAGCCAGGCTCGCCACCATGCGGCACCACTGCGTGCCCGCCGCGTCGTCCAGGCGCAGGGGCATGTCGAAGTCGATCTCGCCCACGGTGTCGCCGCCGCGCAGCGCGAAGGCATGGCGCGCCACCTCCTGCAGGCGGCTGAGTTCGATCTTCAGCATCAGCTGTTCGCAGTCGGCATGCCAGCGCAGGCGCACCGGCTTGTGGGCGGAAATGATGGCGCCTTGCCCGGGATGGATCTGCAGCGTCTGTCCGCCGGTGTGGATGTCGGCGCGGCCGCGCAGCGGCATCTGCACCAGCACGAAGTTGCCGAGCGCGTCGGGCTCGATGTCGACGTCGCACCCGTAGCGCAGGATGCACAGCGACAGTGCGCTCATTTCGGCGCGGCAGAAGACGGCATCGACATCGCCCGCGCCCCACGCGCTGCGGTGCGGCTTCAGTTCGCGCGCCACGCGCGCGTCTGTCTCTTCGGCCTCGCGCGAGCGGAAGACCTCGCGCCTGTACAGCGGGGACAGTTGCTGACTCGACCATGCGTCCATGGACACTCCTGCGGGGCCAAAGTGGGGAAAGCGACGGAAACGGACGCTTTTTTCTACGCTGGAATCTACGTGGGTGCGCCGCGCGCCGCCATGGGAGTTGCCCGGGCAACGGGCGTCCCCGTTGCAAGAAGCTTGCCGACCCTTGTGTCTAAATGCTGCGCAGGTTGACGCGCTTCGACAGCGCCTCCGCACTCTCGCGCCGCTCGCTGTAGCGGTCGACCAGGTGGTCCGCGCAATCGCGCGTGAGCAGCGTGAACTTCACCAGCTCTTCCATTACGTCGACCACGCGCTCGTAGTAGGGCGAGGGCTTCATGCGGCCCGCGTCGTCGAACTCGAGGAAGGCCTTGGCCACCGACGACTGGTTGGGGATGGTGATCATGCGCATCCAGCGGCCCAGCACGCGCAGCTGGTTCACCGCGTTGAACGACTGCGAGCCGCCCGACACTTCCATCACCGCGAGCGTCTTGCCCTGCGTGGGCCGCACGGAGCCGACGGCCAGCGGAATCCAGTCGATCTGCGCCTTCATGATCCCGGTCATCGCGCCGTGGCGCTCGGGCGAGGTCCACACCATGCCCTCGGCCCACTGCGCAAGATCGCGCAGCTCCTGCACCTTCGGATGGTCTTCGGGTTCGCCATCGGGCAGCGGCAGGCCGCGCGGGTCGTAGATGCGGGGCTCGGCGCCCATCGCGCGCAGCAGGCGGGCGGCCTCTTCGGTCAGCAGGCGGCTGTAGGAGCGCTCGCGCAGCGAACCGTACAGCAGCAGGATGCGCGGTGCGTGCGTGGCGCGCGCGGCGGGCAGAAGCGCCTGCAGGCGGGGGACACGGAACGCATCGGCGTCGACGTGGGGCAGATCAGGGCTTGGCGACACGCTGGCCTTTCGCGTCGATCACGGCTTCGCCGTCTTCCTTGGCGAACGCGCCTTGCTGCGGCCTGGGCAGGATGTCGAGCACGGCCTCCGAAGGCCGGCACAGGCGCGTGCCCAGCGGCGTGACGACGATGGGGCGGTTGATGAGGATCGGGTGCTGCCCCATGAAGTCGATGAGCTGTTCGTCGCTCCACTTGGGATCGCCCAGGCCCAGCTCGTCGTACGGCGTGCCTTTCTGGCGCAGCACCTCGCGCACGGGCACGCCCATCGCCGCGATCAGCTGAGTGAGCGTGGCGCGGTCGGGCGGGGTCTTCAGGTACTCGATGACGGTGGGCTCGTCGCCCGTGTTGCGGATCAGCGCGAGCACGTTGCGCGACGTGCCGCAGGCGGGGTTGTGATAGATCGTGATGTCGCTCATGGCAGGCTCGTTGAGAGAAAAAAAGTGGGTCAGCCGAGGCTGAGCCGCAGCGCCAGCGCGGCGAGCGTGGCGGCCAGCACGGGCAGGGTCAGCACGATGCCGATGCGGAAGTAGTGGCCCCAGGTGATGGTCATGCCCTTTTTCGCGAGCACGTGCAGCCACAGCAGCGTGGCCAGGCTGCCGATGGGCGTGATCTTCGGGCCGAGGTCGCAGCCGATCACGTTGGCATAGACCATCGCCTCCTTCACGAGGCCCACCGCGCCCGAGGCCTCGATCGACAGCGCGCCGACCAGCACGGTCGGCATGTTGTTCATGACCGAGGAGAGCACCGCCGCGAGAAAGCCGGTGCCCATGGCCGCGCCCCAGACGCCGCCTTGCGCGAACAGGTTCAGCAGCGTGGCGATCTGGCCGGTGAGCCCGGCGTTGCGCAGCCCGTAGACCACGAGGTACATGCCCAGCGAGAAGACGACGATCTGCCAGGGCGCGCCGCGCAGCACCTGGCGCGTGTGGATCACCGGGCCGCGCGCCGCCACCGCGAGCAGGATCACCGCGCCGAAGGCGGCCACGGCGCTCACCGGCACGCCCAGCGGCTCCAGGCCGAAGAAGCCCACGAGCAGCAGCGCGAGCACCACCCAGCCCGCACGGAAGGTGTCGCGGTCGCGGATCGCATCGGCGGGGTTCTTGAGGCGGGCCATGTCGTAGCGCGCGGGAATGTCGCGCCGGAAGCACCACAGCAGCACGCCCAGGCTCGCGAGCACGGCGGCGACGTTGACGGGCACCATCACCGAGGCATAGGCGTTGAAGCCGATGCCGAAGAAGTCGGCCGACACGATGTTCACGAGGTTCGACACGATGAGCGGCAGGCTGGCCGTGTCGGCGATGAAGCCCGCCGCCATGACGAAGGCCAGGGTGGTGGCCGGCGTGAAGCCGAGCGCCACGAGCATCGCCATCACGATGGGCGTGAGGATCAGCGCCGCGCCGTCGTTGGCAAAGAGGGCCGAGACCGCGGCGCCCAGCAGCACGATGAAGGCGAACAGCCGCCGGCCGTTGCCGCGACCCCAGCGGGCCACGTGCAGGGCGGCCCACTCGAAGAAGCCGGCTTCGTCGAGCAGCAGGCTGATGAGGATGACGGCGATGAAGGTCGCGGTGGCGTTCCAGACGATGGCCCAGACGACGGGGATGTCGGTGAGCTGCACCACGCCGAGGAGCAGGGCGATGACGGCGCCCAGGGAGGCGCTCCAGCCGATGCCGAGGCCGCGGGGCTGCCAGATCACGAGCAGCAATGTGCCGGCGAAGATGAGGAGGGCGGTGGTCATTTTTTCAGGGCGCGTGCACAGGCCACCGGGTACTTCCCTCCGCGAATGTCCCCCGCCTTCGGCTCCTCCTTGATTTCGCTGCGGGAAGCACCCAGTGCCCTGCGCACATGGAGGCGCTGCTGGTGCTCGCCGATCAACGACCGCCGCGAACAATGCTCACGCCGATGGGGTGCCTTGCGCAGCGAAATCAAGGGGGAGGCCGCAGGCCGGAGGACATTCGCGGAGCAAGGTGCCCCGTCGGCGTGAGCACGCCAGAGCACACGCACTCGGCGTGCAACAGCACAGGCTTTCATGGTCAGCAGTCGCAGGTGCTCGCCGGAAGACAAGGCTCCCCTTGGCAGCAGTTCTCGGTGAGGTAGCCGAGCAGGCCGTTCATCCGCTCGAACGACGCGCGGTAGATGAGGTTGCGCCCCTGGCGCTCCTGCGAGACCAGGCTCGCGTTCACCAGCTCCTTGAGGTGAAAGGACAGCCCCGTGGCCGACACCGCCAGCGCTTCGGTCAGCGCACCCGGCGTCAGCCCGTCGGGCCCCGCCACCACCAAGGCACGGAACACCCGCAGGCGCACGGGTTGCGCGAGTGCGCCCAAGGCGCGGACCACATCGTTTTCTTCCATTATTCAAGTATCTTTGAATTATTGAATCGAGGCAACCCGAAAGACCAAAAGACCGGTGGCACGAATCGGCCATCGCCCTGGCAGGCAGCGGCCATCCGCGACGCAACGCTTTTTCTACAGTCGCCCTCGGTTCATTCCCCAACGACGCATCCAACGAAGGAGACATCCATGTCCGACACCTATGTTCTGGTTCACGGCGCCTGGCACACCGGCGCCGAAATGGAGGCCGTGGCCGACGGCCTGCGCGCGGCCGGCCACACCGTGCATTGCCCCACCGTGGCAGGCAACAACCCCGGCGACGACCGCGCGGGCACCGGCCTGGCCGACGCCATCGCCTCGGTGGTCCGCTTCATCGAGGGAAAAGACCTCACGCAGGTGCGGCTCGTGGGCCACAGCTACGGCGGCATGGTGATCTCGGGCGTGGCCGACCGCATCGCGGCGCGGCTGCGGCGGCTGGTCTACATCAACGCCTTCGTGCCGCTCGATGGCGAGGCGCTCAACGACATGGTGCCGCCGCACTACGTGACCATGTTCGACGCGGTGGCTGCGGCCAACAACAACGCCGTGACGCTGCCCTTCGAGATCTGGCGCGAGGCCTTCATCAACGACGCCGATCTCGCGCTGGCGCAGGCCGCCTACGACAAGCTCAACCCGCACCCGTACCGCACCTTCACCGACAAGATCCAGCTGAAGCAGCCGCTGGCGGCGCTGGCGCTGGGCAAGTCTTACGTCAATTGCCAGCAGGACACGGCGCTGCCGCACAGCCTGCCGTGGCATCCGCGGCTGTCGGAGCGGCTGGGGTTGTTCCGGCTCGTGGAGTGCCCGGGCAGCCACGAGATGTTCTTCTCGAACCCGGCGCGGCTGGCGCAGGCGATCCTCGAAGCGGGGCGCGACTGAGGGCGGAGGTTCAGTCGTTCGGAAAGAGCGCGTCGAACACGCGCAGCGACGCATAGGCGTCGTTGGCCGCGTAGCGGATCTGCGATTCGCTGAGCTGCTTGTGCGCCCAGTTCGAGGTGGTCGCCTTGCGCGACTTGGCGAAGCGGCGGTTGAACATCAGCGCCACCGCCGTCTTCACGCCCACCGAGCGGCGGTAGCCGCGCCGGCGGAACTCGTCGTCGATGTCGAACACGGCCTGCGGCGCAATCGCCAGGCGTAGGCGGATCAGCGACAGGTCGCTCGAAAGCCCGAAGCCGACCTTGCGTAGTTCGGTGGACGCGAGCAGGCCCGCGACCACGGGGTTGCATTCGTCGCGGTGCAGCTGGAACAGCCAGGCCGTGTCGCGCGTGGCGAACTGCACCACATGCGGGCCGGTCGACACTTCGTTCTTCGCGAAGGTGGGGCGCGACTCTGTGTCGAAGCCCGCCACGCCGGCGTCGAGCAATTCGTCGGCGGCGCGTTCGGCTTCGGCCAGTGAGCTGACGACCACGATGTCTTTCAGGTTGAGGCTGTCGAAGGGGTCGAGCAGCGCGATCTGTTCGCGCTCGGGAAGCGGAGGTAGCCGGTGGCCGTGGTTGTTGTTCTGGTCGTTCACCGGGTCTTCGCTTTCGCGGCCTTGGGGGGTGTCTTGGGTTTGGGCTTCTTCGGCTTCGGCGGCTGGCCCGAACGCAGCGCGGCTTCGTAGGCCAGGCGGCCCCAGCGCGCCGCTTCCTCGCGGTCTTCGAACAGGTCGGCCGGCGCCAGTCGGTACGACATCGGCATCTCCTTGCCCGCGCGCACGTAGGTGAAGGGCGGCAGGTTCAGTGCATCGAAGTGCGCGGCGCTGCCGGCATCGGACTTGAGATACTGCGTGTCCTTCGCGACGAGCGCGATCATGCGGCCCTCGTGCCACACGCCGTGGCCGCCGAACATGCGGCGGGTCTCGATGCGGCCGAGGCGTTCGAAGGTCTCGTGCAGGCTCTGGACGAAGGCGCTCATGACGTGATCTCGATGCGGTTGCCGTCCGGGTCGAGCACCACGCTCTCGTAGTAGCCGTCGCCGGTGCGGCGCGGGCCGTCGAGCAGCGGGTAGCCGTCGGCCTTCAGCCGCTGCGTGAGCGCATCGACCTCGGCGTCGGAGCCGACCGAGATCGCCAGGTGCGTCCAGCCCATGCGCTGCGCGCCGGCCTCGGCGACCACGGGCGAGAGCGTGCTCGTGGTCATGGCCTCGATGCGCGCGCCATCGTCCAGGCTCAGGAAGCACGAGGCGAAGCCCTTGGCCGGGTTGACGTAGCCGGCGCCGGCGGTGGCGCCGAAGTAGTCGACGTAGAAGCGCTTGCAGCGTTCGAGGTCGGTGGTCCAGAGGGCGATGTGGTCGATGCGGATGCGCATGGGGCAGGAAGGAAGTGCGGAGGGTGTCAGCCCGTGCGCCAGGGCGCGCGGCTGGGCGACCAATGGTAGGCGATGCGTTCGCGTCCGCTGCCCGGGTGGCGGTCGACCACGCCGCGCACGAGGCCGTAGCGTTCGTAGAAGCGCTGCGCTTCGGTGTTGGTGACGGCCACGTGCAGCCGCCAGCCGTGCGGCATGCGCACGCAGGCCTCGTCGAGCAGCGCCTTGCCCAGGCCCTGGCTGCGCAGGTGCGGCTCGACGAACAGCTGGGCCACGTACTCGCGCGCCGTGAGCAGCACCATGAAGGCCAGCACCTGGCCGTCGCGCTCGGCCAGCACCACGTCGGCGGGCGGGATGAATTCGGTCTGCACGCGCCGCAGCCAGTGGCCGATGGGCTCGACGTGGACGGCGCTGCGGTTGGCCGACACCCAGGCGCGGCGCCAGATGCCCGCGAGCACCATGTTCTCTTCGGCGCCGCCATCGCGCGAGCGCAGCTGGAAGGCAGGAATCTGGGCGGCGGACATGCGGACCATGATAGCCACGCGCAGCAGTTCCGTCCGGCGACAGCGCGGGTCCGTGGGGCGGTAGACGCCGCCGCCGCGCCTTTTGACACTGCCTCGCACTCGCCCGTTTGAGGCGAGGTTGGAGACACGGATGACCGACACCTCGACCGCCAGCCGGCGGCACTTTCTTTCGCGCGGCGGCGCCGCGCTGCTGGGCGCCGCCGCTGCCGGTGCGTTGAACGCCTGCGGCGGCGCGTCCGCCGGCGAAAACCCGATATGGATCGCGCCCGTCAACCCGCCGGTGGTTCAGCCGCTGCCCGACGGCGGCCTCGTGAGCGGCCATGTGGCGCCGGCGTACCAGCCGGTGCTCGACGCCTTCGTGGCGAACTTCCGCGACCGCCGCGAGATCGGCGCCTCGCTCGCCGTCACCGTCAAGGGCGTGCCGGTGGTGGACGTGTGGGGCGGCCACTCGGACACACTGGCCGCCAGGCCCTCGGTGCCCTGGGCGCGCGACGACGTGTCGCTGGTGTTCTCGTGCACCAAGGGCGCGACGGCGTTGTGCGCGCACATGCTCGTGGCGCAGGGCCAGCTCGACCTCGACAAGTGGGTCGCCTACTACTGGCCCGAATTCGCCGAAAAGGGCAAGGATGTCATCACCGTGCGGATGCTGCTGCAGCATGCGGCCGGGCTGGCGGCCATTCCGTTCAGCACCCCGGTGCGGCCCGGCGGCTGGGCCGACCCCGACTACATGAGCGGCCTGCTCGCGGCGACCACGCCCTGGTGGGAGCCGGGCACGGCCCACGGTTACCACGGCATGACCTTCGGCTGGCTGGTCGGCGAGCTGGTCAAGCGGGTGAGCGGCCTGTCGCTCGGCACCTTCTTCGCCAGGCACGTCGCGGCGCCGCTGGGCATCGACTTCTGGATCGGCACGCCGGAGGCCGTGCTGCCGCGCGTCGCGCCGATGATGGCGGCCACCGAGGTGCTGCCGGTCGATCCGGTGGCCCAGGCGATCGCGCGCGACCCGGCCTCGATGCAGGCGGCCATGTTCTTCAACGTCGGCGGCTGGCTCGGCCTGCCGCCCGACACGCCGCCCGCGTACAACACGAAGGCGTCGCTGCAGGCCGAGATTCCCGCGGCCGGCGGCGTGACGAACGCGCGCGGGCTCGCCACGATGTACGCGGCGCTGGCCAACGGCGGTGCGTTGAACGGCGTGCGCCTGCTGCCGGAGGACTACACGGCCCAGCTGGGCGTGGTCCATGCTGCCGCGCCGGTCGAGCGCATGGCCCTGCTCGCGAGCCGTTTCGGGCTGGGCTTTCATGGCGGCATCGACAACCGGGCGAGGGCGCCCGGCAACTCGGCGATCCTGGGCCCTCAGGCCTTCGGCCATGCCGGCTTCGGCGGCAGCCTGGGCTTCGCCGACCCGCAGGCGCAGATGTCGTTCGGCTACCAGATGACGCGCATGGGGCCGGGCACGCTGCTGAACGACCGGGGCCAGTCGCTGGTCGATGCCGTCTACGGCGTGCTGGGCCGCACCTCGAACCGGTACGGCTTCTGGGTGTGACGCAGGCGACAGCGGCGGTGTCCTGGCGCATTGACGCCGGGGGGCCTGGGGATCAGCATGCGCCTGTTGCCATCCTCGGCCCCCGCCCGCCATCGCCATGCCGTTGCCTGTCGCCACCGAAGGCCCGCCGCCCGGACGCTGGCGCGCCGCGTTCCGCACGCACGACCCCGATGCGGCGCGCCAGCATGTGGCGCAGCTCTACGGCGCGCATGCGCTGGAGCTGCGCCCGCGCGCCGAGATCGACCTGCGGCTGTCGGGCTTCGATCTCGGCGGGTTGAACGTCTCGCGCATCCAGTACGGCTGCCCGGCGGTGGCCCGCAACATCACGCAGCGCGACTTCTGGGCCTTTGCGCTGCTCGTGCAGGGCCGCAGCGCGGTGGGCAGCCAGCCGGCGCATGTCGGCGACGCCAGCGCCCTCGACCCGGACGACCTGCGGCGGATTCCGATGTCGAGCGACATGCGGCTGGTCAACCTGCGCGTCACGATGGCCGACATGGACGAGGCCTGCCGCGTGCTGCTCGGCAGCGACCGCCCGCAACGCCTGCGCTTCGACGCCTACGTGCCCGGCGGCAGCCCGGCCGCGCAATGGCTGGCCGGCCTGGCGCCGCGGCTGGCTGCCGTGCCCGCCGTCGCGCACCCGATGCGTGCCGTGCTGGAGCGCCGCTGGCAGGAGGCGACATTGCTCGAGCTGCTGATGGTCTGGCCGCATGCGCAATCGCAGCAGCTGGCCCGAACCCCGGAGGCGCCCGACGCGGTGCAGCGCGCCATCGACTACATCGAAGCGCACCTCGACCAATTGCCCACGCTGGGCGACATCACGCGGGCGGTGGGTGTCGGGGCGCGTGCGCTGTCGCGCGGCTTCGACAAGCGCCTGGGCGTCTCGCCGATGCGCTTCGTGCTGCAGCGCCGGCTCGACCGCGCGCGGGACGAACTGCTCGATGCCGTGGGCGGCGCGAGCGTGGCCGACATCGCCTGCCACTGGGGCTTTGCCAACCTGGGCGACTTCGCGGCGCACTACCGCGAGCGCTTCGGCGAGTTGCCGCGCGAGAGCCTGGCACGGGCGAAGTCGCGCCGCCCCTGAGCCGATCGCTCGCGGTCAGCCGTTCAGCGTCTGCGCATGGTGCGCGATGTGGTCCGCCATGAAGCTCTGGATGAAGTAGTAGCCGTGGTCGTAGCCCGCATGGCGGCGCAGCGTGAGCGGCTGGCCGGCGGCGAAGCAGGCGGCCTCGAAGGCCTCGGGGTGCAGCTGCTCGGCGAGGAATTTGTCGGCCAGGCCCTGGTCGATGAGGATGCCCTGCGGATAGGGCGCCACGGTCTGCGATTGCATCAGCGCGCTGGCGTCGTGCGCGAGCCATTGCGCGCGGTCGTCGCCGGGCTCGCCTAGGTAGCCGGCGAAGGCCTTCTGGCCCCACGGGCACTGGGTGGGCGCGCAGATCGGCGCGAAGGCCGAGAGCGACTTGAAGCGCCCCGGGTGCCGCAACGCCAGCGTGAGCGCGCCGTGGCCGCCCATCGAGTGGCCGAAGATGCCGATGCGCTCGCCGTCGATGGGAAAGTGGCGGGCCACCAGCGGCAGCAGCTCGTGCACGATCCAGCTTTCCATGCGCCAGTGCGTGGTCCAGGGCTCGGCGGTGGCGTCGAGGTAGAAGCCGGCGCCGATGCCGAAGTCCCAGCTGTCTTTGGCGCCCGGCAGGCTTTCGGGTTCCGTGCCGCGCGGGCTGGTGTCGGGCGCGATGAGCGCAACGCCCAGGCTGGCGGCCATGCGCTGCGCGCCGGCCTTCACCGCGAAGGTCTCTTCGTTGCAGGTCAGGCCGGCAAGGTAGAGCAGGGCGGGCACGCGCGTGTGCGCGGCCTGCGGCGGCAGGTAGACCGAGAAGCGCATCGGCAGGCCGATCTCGTGCGAGCGGTGCTCGACGAAACGCTGCACGCCGCCGAAGGCGTGGTGTTCGGAAAGAAGGGTCGGGGCGGTGTCGGTCATGAAGAAGAGGTCGTCTGGCTCCGCAGCGCGGGCACGAGTTCAAGCACGGCGTCCGCGAAGGTGCGCGGCGCTTCCTGCGGCAGGTTGTGGCCCGCGCCGGGCACGAGGCGGTGCGAGCGCGGTCCGCTGAAGCGGTGCGCGTGGGCCGAGGCATCGGCGGGCGGTCGCACGCCGTCGTCGATGCCGTCGAAGGTGATGGCGGGCACGGTGATCGTCGGCTGCGCGGCAAGGCGGCGTTCGATGTCGGCATAGGCCGGGTCGCCGGGCACGAGGCCGAAGCGGTGGCGGTACGAATGGATCACCACGTCCACGAAGTCGGGGTGCTCGAAGGCGGCGGCACTGCGCGCGAAGGTGGCCTCGTCAAATTGCCATGTCGGCGACCACAACTGCCACAGCAATCTGGTGAGGGCCTTGCGGTCCTTCGCGAGACCGGCGCGCCCGCGTTCGCTGTGGAAGTAGTACTGGTACCAGAGGCTGTGCTCGTTGGCGGGCGTGTCCGGCTCCATCGCCTTCGCGATGTTCTGGATGTTGTAGCTGTTGAGCGAGACCAACCCCGCGCAGCGCTCGGGCCACAGTGCCGCGACCACGCAGGCGGCACGGCCGCCCCAGTCGTAGCCGGCCAGCACGGCGCGCTCGATCTTCAAGGCGTCGAGCAGCGCGAGCAGGTCGGCGCCGAAGGCCGCCTGTTCGCCCGAGCGCGGCGTGGCCTCGCTCAGGAAGCGCGTGGCGCCGTAACCGCGCATGTACGGCACGATCACGCGGCAGCCTTGGGCGGCCAGCATCGGCGCGACCTCGGCGTAAGTGTGAATGTCGTATGGAAAGCCGTGCATCAGCAGCACGGGCGGGCCGTCGGCGGGGCCGGCTTCGTAATAGGCGATCTCGAGGACGCCCGCTTCGATGGTGCGCAAGGGTTCCATGCGGTTCATGGCGGGCGCCTCCTCGGGCTCAGTACAGGACCACGCCGCGGATCGATTCGCCGCGCTTCATCAGGTCGAAGCCCTTGTTGATGTCTTCCAGCGGCATGGTGTGCGTGATCAGGTCGTCGATGTTGATCTTGCCTTCCATGTACCAGTCGACGATCTTCGGCACGTCGGTGCGCCCGCGCGCGCCGCCGAAGGCCGAGCCTTCCCACTTGCGGCCAGTGACCAGCTGGAACGGGCGCGTGCTGATCTCGGCGCCGGCCTCGGCCACGCCGATGATGATGCTGCGGCCCCAGCCCTTGTGCGTGCACTCGAGCGCCTGGCGCATCACCTGCGTGTTGCCGATGCACTCGAAGCTGTAGTCGGCGCCGCCGTCGGTCAGCTGCACGATGGCGTCGACCACGTTCTCGGTGGTCTTGGGGTTGATGAAGTGGGTCATGCCGAACTGGCGGGCCATGGCTTCGCGCTCGGGGTTCAGGTCGACGCCGATGATCTTGTCGGCGCCCACCATCTTGGCGCCCTGGATCACGTTCAGGCCGATGCCGCCCAGGCCGAACACCACGACGTTCGCGCCGGCTTCGACCTTGGCCGTGAAGATCACCGCGCCGATGCCGGTGGTGACGCCGCAGCCGATGTAGCAGACCTTGTCGAAGGGCGCGTCTTCGCGGATCTTGGCCAGCGAGATCTCGGGTGCCACCGTGTAGTTGCTGAAGGTGCTCGTGCCCATGTAGTGGAAGATGGGCTTGCCGTCGAGGCTGAAGCGGCTGGTGGCGTCGGGCATCAGGCCCTTGCCCTGCGTGCCGCGGATCAGCTGGCACAGGTTGGTCTTGCGGCTCAGGCAGAACTTGCACTGGCGGCATTCGGGCGTGTACAGCGGAATGACGTGGTCGCCCTTCTTCAGCGTGGTGACGCCGGGGCCGACATCGACCACGATGCCCGCGCCTTCATGGCCCAGGATGGCGGGGAAGATGCCTTCGGGGTCGGCGCCCGAGAGCGTGTAGTAGTCGGTGTGGCAGATGCCGGTGGCCTTGATCTCGACCAGCACTTCACCGAATTTCGGACCTTGGAGGTCCACGGTTTCGATGGTCAGGGGTTGGCCTGCTTGCCAGGCGACGGCGGCTTTGGTTTTCATGGGATTCGGTTCTTCAGAGAGCGGAAGGGGACAAGGATACTCAGGCGAGCCTTCAGGCGGGGCCAGCCGGGAAGATACCCGACATGCCCACAAAGCCCGGCAGGTGACGAAAGTCCCAGACCCAGCGGCGCAGCGCGGGAAACTCGTCGAGCGAGATGCCGCCTTCGCCCGCCAGCGCCACGTACGGAAAGCAGGCGAGGTCGGCAATGGTCGGCTCGGGCGCGGCCACGAGCCAGCGCAGGCCGGTGGCGGCGTGCTGCTCGGCCAGGTGGTCGTCGAGCACGCGGAAGGCCGCGCGCGCGCCGCGCCGGCAGGCCTCGATGTCCAGGTGCGTGTAGCCCAGCGCGTCGTGCAGCCGGGCGGCCGAGGCGGTGCGCGTGATCTCGTCGGCCATGGCGAGCCACATCGCGACCTGGCCGCGCAGCTTCGGGTCGGCGGGGTACCAGCGCTGCCGCGCGTCGTCGTAGCGGCTCGCCAGGTAGACCAGAATGGCCTGCGCGTCGCGCAGCACGAAGCCCTCGTCGTCGATCACGGGGAGCTGGCCGAGCGGGTTGACCTGTTCGAGGAATCGAGCGGACTTGTGTTCGCGGCCCGGATGGAAATCGACCGGCACGCTCGCATGGTCCACGCCGAGCCACAGCAGCATCTGCCGCACCTTGAAGCAGTTGCCCGAGAGCGGGTAGTCGTAGAGCTGGACGGTCATGCGGCGGCCCTCGCGGTGCCGAAGCGCATGCCGCGCTCGCGCAGCCAGCGGCGGTAGGTGACGGAGGTGGTGTCGCCGCGCGTGGGCGTCTCGGCGCGGCCTTCGAGCGGCATGCGCTTGAAGGCGTGGTTCTCCAGGATTGGCTTGTCCTGTCCGAAGATGGTGTGCTGGAAGGCGATGAGCTCGGCGTCGCTCGACACGTCGTCGAAGTAGGCCAGCAGCGTGTGGGCGATGACGTGCTCGTCGTCCACCGGCTGCAAGAAGAGGCCGATGGCGTCGAGCTTGTCGGGCCGGTGGCTCGACTTGTAGAGCATGGCCGAGAAGGGCTGCATCACGCGGTACTTGTAGAACACCTCGCTGCCGGTGTCGTGGGCGGCCGAGGCGCGCGGCTGCCAGAAGCGGCAGTCGGTGGCCCAGATCTCGTCGGTGGCGGCGTCGACCTCGACGTTGTACTTCGCCACTTCGGTGTGCGGCACCTTGCCGAGGTAGTCGGGGTGCACGAAGGGAAAGTGCGCCATGTCCAGGAAGTTCTCGATCACGCGCAGGCCCGACACGGCCACGCCGAGCCCGCCGCAATCGACGATGCGGCGGCCGGGCTCGTCGTACTCGGGGAAGGCGAACAGCGGTCGTGCGGGGCGACCGCTGGGGCAGACCCAGAGGAAGCCGTAGCGCGACTGCACGGTCAGCGCGTCGTTGCCGAGGAGGGCGTGCGGCGTGCCGTCGGCATCGGCGTGCAGGTGCAGGGTGTCGCCGAGCAGACGCGTCGTGCGCGGCAAGCCGCTGGCGGGGCCGACGACGAGCCAGTCGTCGAGCATGTTGGGATCGTCGGTGACGAAGGGCATGTTGCTTCTTTCTTCTTCTAGTGCGATGCAGCGGCTTCGATGTCGCTGCGCAGCTGGCGCGCCGCGCGGTGCACCCGGGCCATCGCGTCGGAGCCGGGGGCTGCGTCGGTCCACAGGTGCAGGAAGCTCAGCTGCGGCTGGGCGTCGAGCAGCAGCGCGGCGACGGGCGATTCGCCCAGCGTGCCTTGCCATGCATCGGGCGTTCCCGTCGATGCGAAGCCATGGGGCGCCAGCGCAGCACGCACCTCGGAGGCGGCCACGCGCAGCGTCAGCGTGCGGGCGAGGTGCCAGCCGGCGGGAACCGCGCCGGCCAGTTCGGGCGGCGCCTCTGCGCCGTCGGCAGCGAGGCGCACCCACAGCATCCCCGCAGCATCCGCCGTGGCGAACGTCTTGGCGCAGACGTTGCGCGGCGCGGGCATCGCCGGGTGCGCCGGGATGCGCACGCACGCGCCGCTGCCGGCTTCGTACTGCCAGCCGTGGTACGCGCAGGCCAGGCGGTCGCCGCCGGTCACCTGGCCGAGGGTGAAGCGCACGCTGCGGTGTGGGCAGCGGTTCTCCCAGGCCTGCGGCGCGCCATCGGCCGCGCGCCACAGCGCGAGCTCCTGGCCTTGCGCAAAGCCGGCGACGATGTTGGCGCCGGGGCGCACCTCGGCGGAGGGCGTGACGGGGTGCCAGGTGGCGGAAGGATTCATGGGTCTTGATCGTGGGGGCAGCGGGGAAGGGCGCCGCAAATCGGCATAGCATCGGCCATGCCCTTGTCGGCGGTGCCGCCTACCGTAGCGTGTCCGCCGCACCGATGAAAGCCCCATGCCAAGACGCTCCTTTTCATTCCTGCAACGACGGCCCGCGCGGCGGTGGCGTCCATGACGGCCGGGCGCATCGATCTCGCGCTGGTCGAGGCCTTCGTGCTCGTGATGAAGAGCGGCAGCCTCACCAAGGCCGAAAGCCTGTCGGGCGTGTCGAAGGCCACGCTGAGCCGGCAGCTCACACGGCTGGAGGAGCTGCTGGGCGCCCAGCTGCTGCTGCGCAGCTCGCGCCGCATTGCGCCCACGGAGGCCGGGCGTGCGTTCTTCGCACGCTGCGAGGGGCTGCTCGGCGAGGTGAGCGGCCGGCTGGAAACGGCGCGCACCGAGGTGCAGGAGCTCACGGGCGGGGTGTCGGGGCGGCTCACGCTGCTGTCCGACACGCAGTTCAGCACCTCCTTCGTCTGCCATGTGGTGCGGATCTTTCTCGAATCGCACCCGAACGTGCGCTGCCAGCTCGACGTGGCGAACGGTGCGCAGGCCCCGCGGATCGGCGAGGTCGACTGCTATGTGGGCTCGGCGCCGCCCGACCTGCCGGACCTGGTCGCCAAGCTGCTGGGCCGGCTGGCCTACGGCCTGTACGCCAGCCCGCAGTACCTGGCGCGGCACGGCACGCCGCAGGCGCCCGAGGCGCTGGCGCAGCACCGGATGATCGCGATGCGCGAGCCCTCGGGGCCGCCATTGCCGCTGTGGCTGGTGTCGCAGCAGGCCTCGGGACGCCATGTGGTGCGCACGGAGCCGGCCTTCGAGACCAACGACCACTGGGTGATGAAGACTTTCTGCATCGACGGCCTGGGCATCGCGCCGCTGCCGGTGTTCTTCGCGGGCCCCGAGGTGGCGCAGGGCGTGCTGGTGCCGGTGCTGCCGCAGTGGCCGCCGGAGGCGCGGCGGCTGTACTGCGCCTACCAGCGGCAGCGCTACATGGGGCAGAAGCTGCGCGCATTCGTCGACTTGATGGCGCGCTGCGTGGCGGACATCGGGTCGTACAACCACTACGTGGGGTCGACTGCGGCGGTGTCGCCTTCAGCGCGCCGGGCGCGGTCGGCGGCGCGCCCATAATCTTGGCCATCTGCCGGTATCCGGTTGCTTCCTTCACCGATCCATCATGAAGAAAATCCTCGTTCTCAACGGCCCCAACCTCAACCTGCTTGGCACGCGCGAGCCCGAACAGTACGGTCGCGACACGCTCGCCGACGTCGAACGCCTGTGCAAGGAGACGGGCGCGAAACTCGGCGTCGAGATCGAGTGCCGCCAGTCGAACCACGAAGGCGTGCTGATCGACTGGGTTCAGGAGGCGGGCCGCGAAGTGGCGGCCGGCAACATGCTGGGCGTGGTGATGAATCCGGGCGCCTACACCCACACATCGATCGCGCTGCACGACGCCATCAAGGGGGCGAGCGTGCCGCTGATCGAGCTGCACATCTCGAACGTGCATGCGCGGGAAGAGTTTCGCCACCACTCGTACATCTCGCCTGCAGCGCGGGGGATCATCGTGGGGCTGGGGGTGAAGGGGTACACGCTGGCCATCGCCGCGCTGGTGCCTTGACCCTTCTTCAGTAGTTCTGCTTCGGCGCGGCAGCCTTCCAGCTGCGGCTGACCCGGCCTGCGCTGTCGACGCTTTCCAGGTGCACGTCGAAGCCCCAGAGCCTTGCGACGTGCTTCAGCACTTCTTCGGCGTTGTCGTTCAGCGGCAGGTTGTTGCGCTGCGTATGGCGCAGCGTGAGCGAGCGGTCGCCGCGCGTGGCCACGCTCCAGACCTGGATGTCGGGCTCGCGGTTGCCGATGTCGTACTGGCGTGACAGCGATTCACGCAGCGCCTGGTAGCCGCTGTCGTCGTGGATGGCCGACACCTCGAGTTCCGATTCGCTCTGGAAATCGCGGATCGAGAACAGGCGGAAATCGCGCATCGTCTTCGGGCTCAGGAACTGGCCGACGAAGCTCTCGTCCTTGAAGTTGCGCATCGCGTAGTCGAGCGTCTTCACCCAGTCGGTGCCCGCAAAGTCGGGGAACCAGCGGCGGTCTTCTTCGGTCGGCTTCTCGCAGACGCGCCGCAGGTCGGTGAACATCTTGAAGCCCAGCGCATACGGGTTGATGCCGCTGTAGGCGCGGTGGCCTACGGGCGGCTGGAACACCACGCTGGTGTGCGAGCTGAGCCATTCCATCATGAAGCCGTCGTCCAGCTGGCCGCGGTCGTACATGGTGTTGAGCAGCGTGTAGTGCCAGAAGGTGGCCCAGCCTTCGTTCATGACCTGGGTCTGGCGCTGCGGATAGAAGTACTGCGCGATCTTGCGCACGATGCGCACCACCTCGCGCTGCCACGGTTCGAGCAGGGCGGCGTTCTTCTCGACGAAGTAGAGCAGGTTCTCCTGCGGCTCCGACGGAAAGCGGCGCGCGGATTCCGACTCGGCCGTCTGCTCGCTCTTGCGCGGCAGCGTGCGCCAGAGGTCGTTCACCTGCTGCTGCATGTGGCGCTCGCGCTCGGTGCGCTGTGCGCTTTCTTGTGCCAGCGAGCGCTTCTGCGGACGGCGGTAGCGGTCGACGCCGTAGTTCATCAGCGCGTGGCAGGAGTCGAGCAGGTCTTCCACGGCATCGAGGCCGTGGCGCTCCTCGCACTCGGCGATGTAGTGCCGCGCGTAGACGAGGTAGTCGATGATCGACGATGCATCGGTCCACATGCGGAACAGGTAGTTGCCCTTGAAGAAGCTGTTGTGCCCGTAGGCCGCGTGGGCAATCACCAGGGCCTGCATGGCCATGGTGTTTTCTTCCATGAGGTAGGCAATGCACGGATCGGAGTTGATGACGATCTCGTAGGCCAGCCCCATGTGGCCGCGCTTGTAGTTCTTCTCGGTGGAAATGAACTGCTTGCCGTACGACCAGTGCCTGTAGATCATGGGCATGCCCACGCTGGCGTAGGCGTCCATCATCTGCTCGGCCGTGATCACCTCGAGCTGGTTCGGGTAGGTATCCAGCCCGAAGCTCCTCGCGGTCTTGGCGATCTCGGTGTGGTACGTCTCGATGAGCTCGAAGGTCCAGTCGGAGGGGCTGGGCAGGCGCTCGAGGCGGGAGGTGGGGAGGTCGGTGCTGCGCGGCAGGACCGGCGCCCCGGGCGCGCGTTCGGTGGTGGTGATCATGCGGGCACCCCTTCCTTCTTGAACAGGTCGCGGAACACCGGGTAGATGTCCTGTGCGTCCGATACCTTGCGCATCGCAAAGTTGGGCGCCACGCCTTCGAGCTGCTGGTACTCCTGCCACAGGTTCTGCTCGGTCTCGGCCACCTGCACGTAGGCGTAGTAGCGCACCACCGGCAGGATGTTGTCGACCAGCAGTTCGCGGCAGCGTCCGCTGTCCTGGTGCCAGTTGTCGCCGTCGCTGGCCTGGGCGCCGTACACGTTCCATTCGCCGCTGGCGTAGCGGGCCTTGACGATCTCGTCCATGAGCACCAGCGCGCTCGACACCACGGTGCCGCCGGTTTCGGTGGCGTGGAAGAACTCTTCCTCGGTCACTTCCTGCGCCTGCGTGTGGTGGCGCAGGAACACGAGGTCGATGCGCTCGTAGTGCCGCGTGAGAAACAGGTACAGCAGCATGAAGAAGCGCTTGGCCATGTCCTTGCGCGCTTCGTCCATCGAACCCGACACGTCCATGAGGCAGAACATCACGGCCTTGGCGCTGGGCACGGGCGTCTTCACGCGGTTGCGGTAACGCAGGTCGATCGGGTCGATGTAAGGCACGTGCCGCATGGTGCGGCGCAGCTCGGCGATGAGGTCCTCGGTCTCGCGGATTTCCTTCTGGATCAGCGCTGTCTCGACCTGCGGATGCGCTTTCAGGACCAGGAGGTGCGCCTCCAGGCGCTTGAGCTCCTTGCGCGGTTCGCCTCCCAATGCAATGCGCCGCGCGAGCGCGCCGCGCATGGAGCGCACCACGTGCAGGTTGTTGGGCGAGCCGTCGCTGGTGAAGCCGGCGCGGTGGCTCTTCCATTCGGGTACTTCGGCGATCTGGGTGCGGATGAGGTGCGGCAGCGCGAGGTCGTCGAAGAAGACGCGCATGAACTCCTCGCGCGTGAGGCGGAAGACGAAGTCGTCCTCGCCTTCGCCGCTGTCGCTGGCCTCGCCACTGCCCGAGCCACCGCCGCCCTGGCCCTCGGGGCGCGCGATGCGGTCGCCCTTGAGGTATTCCTGGTTGCCGGGGTGCACGTACTCGCGGTCGCCGCCGCGCGCATGGCCGAACACCGGCTCGGAGACATCGTGGCGCGGCAGGGTCACGTCTTCGCCTTGCTCCAGTTCGCGGATGTTGCGCCCGCTGACCGCGCGCCGCACCGCCTCCTGGATCTGGCCCTTGTAGCGCCGAAGGAAGCGCTCGCGGTTGCCGATGGACTTGTTCTTGCCCGAGAGCCGACGATCGATGATCTGCTGCAGGATGGCCACGATGTTTTCAAAGCTCCTTGCAAAACGGTGGACGGTGCGCTGGTTAGGTCCTTCGCACGCGTCCGTTGTTCCCGCTGTCCGCTATGAACTCTTGCGCACCCGCAGGTACCACTCGCAGAGCAGGCGCACCTGCTTGGCCGTGTAGCCCTTCTCGACCATGCGGGTCACGAAGTCTTCGTGCTTCTTCTGCTCGTCGGCGCTGCTCTTGGTGTTGAAACTGATCACCGGCAGCAGCTCTTCGGTGTTGGAGAACATCTTCTTCTCGATGACTGCGCGCAGCTTCTCGTAGCTGGTCCACGCCGGGTTGCGCCCCGCGTTGCCGGCCCGTGCGCGCAGCACGAAGTTGACGATCTCGTTGCGGAAGTCCTTCGGGTTGCCGATGCCGGCGGGCCGCTCGATCTTCTCGAGTTCGCCGTTGAGCGAGGCGCGGTCGAACACTTCGCCGGTGTCCACGTCGCGGAACTCCTGGTCCTGGATCCAGTAGTCGGCGTAGGTCACGTAGCGGTCGAAGATGTTCTGGCCGTACTCGCTGTAGCTCTCGAGGTAGGCGGTCTGGATCTCCTTGCCGATGAACTCGGCATAGCGCGGTGCCAGCAACTCCTTGATGTAGCTGATGTACTTCTGCTCGGTTTCCGGCGGAAACTGCTCGCGCTCGATCTGCTGTTCGAGCACATACATCAGGTGCACGGGGTTGGCGGCCACCTCGGTGCTGTCGAAGTTGAACACCTTGGAGATGATCTTGAAGGCGAAGCGCGTCGACACACCGCTCATGCCTTCGTCGACGCCCGCGTAGTCGCGGTACTCCTGGATCGACTTGGCCTTGGGGTCGGTGTCCTTCAGGTTCTCGCCGTCGTACACCTGCATCTTGCTGAAGGTGCTGGAGTTCTCGGGCTCCTTCAGGCGCGTGAGCACCGACAGCTGCGCCATCATGCGCAAGGTGCCGGGCGCGCACGGGGCCTTGGCCAGCGAGGAGTTGCGCACCAGCTTCTCGTAGATCTTGATCTCTTCGGAGGCGCGCAGGCAGTACGGCACCTTCACGATGTAGATCCGGTCGAGGAAAGCCTCGTTGTTCTTGTTGTTGCGGAACGCCTTCCACTCGCTCTCGTTGCTGTGGGCCAGCACGATGCCGTCGAAAGGAATGGCGCCGAAGCCCTCGGTGCCCTTGAAGTTGCTTTCCTGCGTGGCCGTGAGCAGCGGGTGCAGCACCTTGATGGGTGCCTTGAACATTTCCACGAACTCGAGCAACCCCTGGTTGGCCAGGCACAGGCCACCGGAGTAGGCGTAGGCGTCCGGGTCGTCCTGGGCGTAGGTTTCGAGCTTGCGAATGTCGACCTTGCCGACCAGCGAGGAGATGTCCTGGTTGTTCTCGTCGCCCGGCTCGGTCTTGGCGACCGCGATCTGGCGCAGCACCGAGGGGTAGCGCTTGACCACCTTGAACTGGCGGATGTCGCCGCCGTACTCCTCGAGCCGCTTCACGGCCCAGGGCGACAGGATGCGGTTCAGGTAGCGCACGGGGATGCCGAACTCTTTCTCGAGGATCTCGCCGTCTTCGAGGGTGTCGAACAGCCCGAGGGGCGATTCGTTCACCGGGGAGCCGTGGATCGCATAGAAGGGCACGTGCTCCATGAGCTGCTTCAGGCGCTCGGCGATCGAGCTCTTGCCGCCGCCGACGGGGCCCAGCAGGTAAAGGATTTGCTTCTTTTCTTCCAGGCCCTGCGCGGCGTGGCGGAAATAGGACACCACCTGCTCGATGGCATCTTCCATGCCATAGAACTCCTTGAACGCCGGATAGATCTTGATGACCTTGTTCGCGAAGATCCGCGAAAGACGGGGGTCATTGCGGGTATCTACCAGTTCCGGCTCGCCAATGGCCTGGAGCATTCGTTCGGAGGCCGTTGCATATGCCGTCGGATCGCGTTTGCAGATATCCAGATATTCCTGCAGCGAGAGAACTTCCTCGCGGGTGCGTTCGTAGCGGGCTGCAAAGTTGCTGATCACGTCCATGGTCGCGCCTCCTTCAGGTCGGCGGGGCTTTTGACCCCGATGCCTACAGCCAGAGACTGCGTCGCTCCTCTTGGAAGAGGGGCCCCGCCCATGGCCGTATGCCGTGGAAAACTCCCTTACACACTATCTACACAATCGGTTCAATCAGCATAAAGCAAAGAATGAACCGGGCAAATGTTTTATTTATTCTGAACCCCTCTGCCGAGTAAAGTTCCTCGGAAAACAAGGAACTTCTATTCGCGTTTCTGTTAAATTGAAAAGCTCGCGCTCGCGTAATTGTCCCCGGATGAAATGACTATGCCGAATGGCTATCGTCCTCATTGAAATTCTGCGGCGAACACCTTTCCTAATTGAACCCGGGTTCAATAAAGCCGATGCCTTTCAGCAATAACGCGCGACCTGTCGTTTGGTTTATTGCATATCCAAAAAAACATTAAAGCAATCCCCGCGCCACTCCTGTGGCGGGTGGCGGGCGCATGGCAACGTGGGAAGGCAACGCAGGCGCCGGTCGGCGGCGTTCCGCAACGGTGCAGGGAGCACCGTTCGCGTGCCTGGCGCGCCGCCGGAGTGCGGAGGCGGCCGAAAGAGGGCACGCTGCGGGCCGACAGGGCGTCGGCCCGGCGCTGACGAGCATCGTCAGCGCGTCAGCAGCAACATCAGCTGAAGAATTCCTTGGCCTTGTCGAACCAGCCCTTGTCGGTCGGGCTGTGCTTCTCGCCACCCTTCTTGAGCGATTCGTCGAGTTCCTTGAGCAGCTTGCGCTGGTGCTCGGTGAGCTTCACCGGCGTTTCCACGCGCACGTGGCAGTACAGGTCGCCCGGGTAGCTCGAACGCACGCCCTTGATGCCCTTGCCGCGCAGGCGGAACTGCTTGCCGCTCTGGGTGCCGTCGGGAATGTCGATGGCGGCTGCGCCCTTGAGCGTCGGCACGTTGATCTCGCCGCCGAGCGCCGCGGTGGTGACGCTCACGGGCACCACGCAGTGCAGGTCGTCGCCGTCGCGCTCGAACAGGTCGTGCTTCTTGAGGCGGATCTCGATGTACAGGTCGCCGGGCGGCCCGCCGTTGGTGCCGGGCTCGCCGTTGCCGGTGCTGCGGATGCGCATGCCGTCGTCGATGCCGGCCGGGATCTTCACTTCGAGCGTCTTGTTGTTCTTGATCTTGCCCTGGCCGTGGCACACGGTGCACGGGTCGGGAACGATCTTGCCGCTGCCATGGCAGGTCGGGCAGGTCTGCTGCACGCTGAAGAAGCCCTGGCGCATCTGCACCGCACCCGCGCCGTGGCAGGTGGTGCAGGTGATGGGCTTGGTGCCGGGCTTGGCGCCGGAGCCGTGGCAGGTGCCGCAGTCGTCCCAGCTCGGGATGCGGATCTGGGCGTCCTTGCCTTCCGCGGCTTCCTCGAGCGTGACTTCCATCGCGTAGCTCAGGTCGCTGCCGCGGAACACCTGGCGTCCGCTGCTGGTGCGGCCACGGCCGCCACCGCCGAACACGTCGCCGAAGATGTCGCCGAAGGCTTCCGCGAAACCGCCGAAGCCTTCCGCGCCCGGACCGCCGCGCATGTTGGGGTCGACGCCCGCATGGCCGTACTGGTCGTAGGCGGCGCGCTTCTGGCCGTCCGACAGCATCTCGTAGGCTTCCTTCACCTCCTTGAACTTGGCCTCGGCGTCCTTGCTGGTGTCGCCGTGGTTGCGGTCGGGGTGATGCTTCATCGCAAGCTTGCGATAAGCCTTCTTGATTTCGTCCTCGTTCGCGTTCTTGGGAACGCCGAGGGTTTCGTAGTAGTCGCGTTTGGTGGCCATGTCAGCAGATTCGGTCGGGCGGCGGGAACTCGGGGAACTGGAAGCGAGAAAGGCTGGAGCACCTGTTCAGGTGTTCCAGCCTTGCATGAAGGGCAGGGGATCAGCCCTTCTTCACTTCCTTGACTTCGGCGTCGACCACGTTGTCGTCAGCCTGGGCATGCGCCGCAGCTTCCGCGCCTGCCGGGCCGGTGGCTGCCGAGGCGCTGGCCGCGGCGGCCTGCGATTCGGCATACATCTTCTCGCCGAGCTTCTGGCTCGCGGTCATCAGCGTGTTGGTCTTTTCCTCGATCGCGGTCTTGTCTTCACCCTTGAGGGCTTCCTCGACGTCCTTGATCGCGGCTTCGATCGCGTCCTTCTCGGCGGCTTCGAGGCTGGCCCCGTGCTCGCCGAGCGACTTCTTCACGCTGTGCACCATGGCTTCGCCCTGGTTGCGCGCCTGCACGAGTTCGAGCTTCTTCTTGTCGTCTTCGGCGTTGAGCTCGGCGTCCTTCACCATCTTCTGGATCTCGTCTTCGCTCAAGCCCGAGTTCGCCTTGATGGTGATCTTGTTTTCCTTGCCGGTGCCCTTGTCCTTGGCGCCGACGTGCAGGATGCCGTTGGCGTCGATGTCGAAGCTCACCTCGATCTGCGGCGTGCCGCGCGATGCCGGCGGAATGCCCTCGAGGTTGAACTCGCCCAGGGCCTTGTTGCCCGAAGCGATTTCACGCTCGCCCTGGAACACCTTGATCGTCACGGCCGGCTGGTTGTCCTCGGCGGTCGAGAAGGTCTGTGCGAACTTCGTCGGGATCGTGGTGTTCTTCGTGATCATCTTGGTCATCACGCCACCCATGGTCTCGATGCCCAGCGACAGCGGGGTCACGTCGAGCAGCAGCACGTCCTTGCGGTCACCCGAGAGCACCTGGCCCTGGATGGCGGCGCCGACAGCCACGGCTTCGTCGGGGTTCACGTCCTTGCGCGGCTCCTTGCCGAAGAAGGCCTTCACCTTTTCCTGCACCTTGGGCATGCGGGTCATGCCGCCGACCAGGATCACGTCGTTGATGTCGTTCACGCTGATGCCGGCGTCCTTGATGGCCAGGCGGCAAGGCGCGATGGTGCGTTCGACCAGCTCGTCGACCAGGCTTTCCAGCTTGGCGCGGGTGAGCTTGATGTTCAGGTGCTTCGGACCCGACGCATCGGCCGTGATGTACGGCAGGTTGATGTCGGTCTGCGCGCTGTTCGACAGCTCGATCTTGGCCTTTTCAGCGGCTTCCTTCAGGCGCTGCAGGGCGAGCACGTCCTTGCCCAGGTCGACGCCTTGTTCCTTTTTGAACTCGCCGATGATGTAGTCGATGATGCGCTGGTCGAAGTCTTCGCCGCCCAGGAAGGTGTCGCCGTTGGTCGACAGCACTTCGAACTGCTTCTCGCCGTCGACGTCCGCGATTTCGATGATCGACACGTCGAAGGTGCCGCCGCCCAGGTCATACACGGCGATCTTGCGGTCGGCCTTGTCCTGCTTGTCCAGGCCGAAGGCCAGGGCTGCAGCGGTGGGTTCGTTGATGATGCGCTTGACGTCCAGGCCCGCGATGCGGCCGGCGTCTTTCGTGGCTTGGCGCTGTGCGTCGTTGAAGTACGCCGGCACCGTGATCACGGCTTCGGTGATGGTTTCGCCGAGGTAGTCTTCGGCGGTCTTCTTCATCTTGCGCAGGATGTCGGCGCTGACCTGTTGCGGGGCCATCTTCTTGCCGCGCACTTCCACCCATGCGTCGCCGTTGTCGGCCTTGGCGATGGTGTAGGGCATCAGGTCGATGTCCTTCTGGACTTCCTTTTCCTCGAACTTGCGGCCGATCAGGCGCTTGATCGCGTACAGCGTGTTCTTGGGGTTGGTGACGGCCTGGCGCTTGGCCGAGGCACCGACCAAGACTTCACCGTCTTCCTGGTACGCGACGATCGACGGCGTGGTGCGGGCACCTTCCGAGTTCTCGATCACACGCGTGGTGTTGCCTTCCATGATCGACACGCACGAGTTGGTGGTGCCGAGGTCGATGCCGATGATCTTTGCCATGTTCTTACTCCTGAAATTCGGAAAAATATGTTGTTATGAACTTGTGGATAACCCGGCGTGATTCAAGGGATGACGCGGGGATTTCCTGTGGGAATCTTGTGGGGCAGTGCCGATTTACTTCGGGGCGGCCACGGTGACCAGCGCCGGGCGCAGCACGCGCTCGTTGATGGTGTAGCCCTTTTGCAGGAGGCCCACCACGGTGTTGGCGTCCTGGTCGGCGGGCACCATCGAGATGGCCTGGTGCAGGTGCGGGTCGAACTTGTCGCCGGCGGCGGGGGCCACTTCGATCACCTTGTTGCGTTCGAGTGCGCTCTTGAGCTGGCGCAGCGTGGCCTCGGCGCCTTCGCGGATCTGCTCGGGCGTAGCGTCCTTGATGGCCAGGCCGGCTTCGAGGCTGTCGGTCACCGGCAGCAGGCTCTCGGCAAAGGCTTCGACCGCGAACTTGCGGGCCTTGGTGATCTCGTCGTCGGCGCGGCGGCGGGCGTTCTGCACGTCGGCTTGCGCGCGCAGGTACTGGTCGGCCAGTTCGGCATTCTTGGTCTGCAGGGCAGCCAGCTCGCCTTGTGCCACGGCCAGGGCGTCGAGCGCCTCGGCTTCGTTGGCGGCTTGCGCGGCCTCCAGTTCTTCGGGACTGGGCTCGCCTTGCAGCATTTGAGAATTCTGTGCGGATTGTTGCGGGTCAGACATTTTTCAAAGAACCGGCGTGCGCCGGAAAACAAACACAGCCAGCCACTTGGGGCTGGCCTAGGGCTTTTCAAGCGTAAAAATGCGGCCAAAAGGGCCGCAAGAGGGGGCGCGAACTGAATTTCACGTGGGACACCGCGGAACCGGCTTCGCCGGGCCGCAGGTGTCGCCCCCGGTAGGGGGTTGGCGAAGCGGACACGAAGTGCCGCGCAGCCTGGGGGCGAGCCTGATCAGTGCGCGTCGAGGAGCTCGACGTCGAACTTCAGGGTGGCGTTCGGGGGGATCACGCCGCCAGCGCCGCGGGCGCCATAGCCCAGTGCAGCGGGGATGACCAGCGTGCGCTTGCCGCCGATCTTCATGCCGGCGACGCCTTCGTCCCAGCCCTTGATGACCTGGCCGGCGCCCAGCGAGAACGCGAAGGGGTCGTTGCGGTCGCGGCTGGAGTCGAACTTGGCGCCTTGCACGCCGTCGTTGAAGAGCCAGCCGGTGTAGTGCACGTGCACGTGGTGGCCGGCCTTGGCTTCAGCGCCGGTGCCGACTTCGGTGTCTTCGTATTGCAGGCCGGAGGGGGTGGTGGGCATGGGAAACGCTCCTTGCGTCGATGAAATGGGAGAGGAATCGGAGGCGCGGAGTTTACCGAGGCTCGGAGCGCCCCCGCTTCAGCCCTGGTTGTCGGAGCCGGACGGCGTCGTGGCAGGAGGTGTTGCTTCAGGCTCGGAAGGCGCCGGGGCCGCAGGCGAAGCTGCCTCGGCAGAGGTCGGCTGGGCGGCCGCCGGCCCCGCGGCCTTCTTGCTCTGCCCGAGTTGCCACTTGGCAGCGAAGGCCTGCAGGTCGGACAGGCGCTTGAGCAGGTCCTGCCCGCTGAGCGTGAGGCAGTAGCCGTCGCTGCCGTGGCTCACGACGCCGGCTTCGCGCAATTCCTTGATGCGGGTGTTGAGGGTGTTGGGAGTGATGCCGCCGACGCTGTCCTGCAGCAGCCGGAAGGTCTGGGCATGGCCGTCGCGCAGGGCCCACAGCACACGCAGCGCATAGCGGGCTTCGAGCAGGGCGAGCAACTGGCTGATGGCTGCGTTTTCCTTGGTACTCATCGACATCATCTCCTCGAAGCTGGGCGGACCGTCGGCCGGGGGCAGGCCGGGGCGGCGCACTCTTGTTTGTGATTGGTCGTCATGGACCGTCTGGCTGGCCGACGACTATAGCGCGAAGGATCAGGATGCTACTGGTTTTATAGCTGTGCAGGCATGCAGCATGCGGGTTTCGAGACAAAGCTTCACAAATCAGGCGTAGTTGGCCATGGCTTCGCCCAGGCGGATCGCGCGGGTGGGCGACCAGTCCGGGTTGAAGGCCAGCGCGGGCGCCGGGAACAGCATGACGACGGTGGAGCCGAGCAAGAAGCGGCCCATCTCGTCGCCCTTCTTGATGTCGATCTGCTGGTCGTTGTAGTGCCACTCGCGCAGCTCGCCCACGCGCGGCGGGTTGACCACGCCGTGCCACACGGTGGCCATGCTGCCCACGATGGTGGCGCCCACGAGCACGAGCACGAAGGGGCCGTGGGCCGATTCGAAGACGCACACCACGCGTTCGTTGCGCGCGAACAGGCCGGGCACGCCGCGCGCGGTGGTCGGGTTGACCGAGAACAGGTCGCCGGGCACGTGGATCATGCGCACCAGCCGCCCGTCGCAGGGCATGTGGATGCGGTGGTAGTCCTTGGGGCTCAGGTACAGCGTGGCAAAGCTGCCGTGCGCGAACTTGGCGGCCAGCGCGGCGTCGCCGCCGACCAGCGCGGTGGTCGTGTAGTTGTGGCCCTTGGCCTGGAAGATCTGGTCGCCCTCGATGGCGCCGAACTGGCTGATGGCGCCGTCCACGGGGCAGACGAGGTCGGCCTGCGCGAGCGGGCGCATGCCGGGCTTGAGGGCGCGCGTGAAGAACTGGTTGAAGCTCTTGTAGTGATGGATGTCGGACTCGAGCGCTTCGCCCATGTCGACGTTGTACTTGGCAACGAAGCGGCGAATGATCCAGGTGGTGACCGCGCCTCGTTCCTTGCCTGCGACCCAGCCGGCGAAATTGGTCAGGGCCTGCTTGGGGAACAGGTATTGGGGCAGAACTGCGGAGCGATCGGACACGTTGTGAAAGGCCTGGAATGCGGAATCGGACGGGCATTCTATAAAGCGCTTCTCTCGGGGGACGTAGGAAGCTTCCCTTGGTTCGCGAGGGTGGGCGCTCTTTGCGGGGCACGCGCCCGGCGGGCGGCGCGGCGCGGGCGGCCCCACTGTGCCGGCCGCTTCGCGGCTGCCCTGCGGTGCTCGCGTTTCGCGGGGTCTCGCAGAACTCGCCTGCGGCTCAAACAGCTGCGAGCCCTGATCCGCGAAACGCTGCGCGCCTCGGCGGCACAGAGGGGCCGCCCGCACCACACCGCCCACCGGGCGCTTGTCGGGGTGTGGAGGCAGTCGGATTCGGATTCGGGGGCGGGTCAGTCGGCCTTGATGCCCGCCGCCTTGATCACCTGCGCCCACTTCTCCACTTCCGTCTTCTGGAAGGCGGCGATCTGCGCGGTCGTCATGTCGGCGGGCTCCATCCCGAATCCCTTGAGCTTGTCCTGCATCTCGGGCGTCGCGAGGATCTTGCGGATCTCGGTGTGCAGGCGGTCGACGACGGGGGGCGGCGTGCCCGCGGGCACGAAGATCGCCTGCCACGACACCACCTCGAAGTCCTGCAGGCCGGGCACGCCCGATTCGGCGACCGTGGGCACGTCGGGCATCGAGGCCAGGCGCTTGGCCGAGGTGACGGCGATGGCGCGCAGCTTGCCGCTCTGGATGTGTGGGCCGGCCACCACGGTGGTGTCGAACATCATGTCGACCTGGCCGCCGATCACGTCCTGGATCGCGGGGCCGCTGCCCTTGTACGGGATGTGCGTGAACTTCACGCCCGACTTGTAGCCCAGCAGCTCCAGCGCCAGGTGCTGCGAGGTGCCCGTGCCTGCCGAGGCCGACGAGAGGCCGCCGGCCTTGGCCTTGCTCGCGGCGATCACGTCCTTCAGCGTCTTGTAGGGGCTGGCCTGGTTCACGACCAGCACCACGGGGTTGGTGCCGATCAGCGTCACGGGCGCGAACGACTTCTGCGGGTCGTAGGCGAGCTTGGGGTACAGGCTCACGTTGATCGCGTGCGAGCTGATCGTGCCGCCCACCAGCGTGAAGCCGTCGGGCGCGGCGCGCGCGCCGATCTCGGAGCCCACGCTGCCGCCGGCACCGCCCTTGTTGTCGATGATCACGCTCGTGCCCAGCACGGTGCCGAGCTTCTGCCCGATGAGCCGGCCCAGCACGTCGGTGGTGCCGCCTGCAGGGAAGGGCACGAGGTAGGTGATCGCCTTGCCCGTGGGCCAGGTGTTGCCGCCTTGCGCGAAAGCGGGCAGGGCCGCCGCCAGCGAAGTGGCGAGGGCGGACTGGATCAGTGTGCGACGTTGCATGGCCGTGTGTCCTTGCTGTGCCGCGTTCACGGCTTGATGTTGAGCTTGGTGATCAGCGCCTTGAAGTAGGCGTTGTCCTTGGCCAGCGTTTCCTTGAACACCGCGCCGTCGGTGTAGACGTAGCCCAGGTTCTGCTTGTCCATCACCTCGTGCATGATCGGCTCGGCGGCGGTCTTGGCGGTGATCTCGCGCAGCTTGGCCATCACTTCAGGCGGCGTGTTCTTCGGCGCGCCCAGGCCGCGCCAGGTGCCGATCGACAGGTCGATGCCGCGCTCCTTGGCGGTCGGGATCTTCTCGAAGCCCTTCACGCGCTTGTCGGCCATCACCATCAGCACCTTGAGCTTGCCGCCCTGCACGTGCGTCGTGACTTCGGCGGGGCTCACGGCCACGGCCTCGATGTGGCCGCCCAGCAGCGCCAGCACGGCGGGCGCGGCGCCCTGGAACGGGATGTGGCCGAACTTGGTGCCGGTCTTGTCTTCGAGCGCGGCGGCGGCCAGGTGCCAGATCGAGCCGTTGCCCGAGTTGCCCACGCGGATGCCCTCGGGCGACTTCTTCGCGGCGGCGAGGAACTCTTCGATGGTGTTCCACGGCGCATCGGCCTTCACGGTGATCGCGGCCGGGTCGGCGTTGAGCTGCGCAATGGGCTGGAAGTCGTCGTAGTTGAACTTGGCCAGGCCCAGGTGCGGCAGCGTGAGCAGCTCCACCGTGAGCACCGCGAGCTTGTAGCCGTCGGGCTTGGCGTTGATCACCTCGGTCCAGCCGATGGCGCCGCCCGCGCCGGGGCGGTTGACGATCACGATGCTCTGCGAGATGTGCTTGCGGCTCGCTTCCGAGAATGCGCGCGCCAGGCCGTCGGTGCCGCCGCCGGGCTGGTAGGGCACGAGCAGTTCGATGGTGCGGTTCGGGAAGTCGTTGGCTTGCGCCGCGGCCGGCGCGGCCAGGCCGAGCGAGAGGGCGGCAGTGGCCGAAAGGGCGGCAAGGCCGCGGACGAACTGGCTTCTTTGCATGGTGTCTCTGTCTCCGTTGTTGATCTGTTCTGTCTGTGGTGTGGCGCCGGCGAGGGCGTCAGGGCATGTACTGCCCGCCGTTCACTTCGAGCACCTGTCCGGTCACGTAGCCCGAGAGTTGCTCGGAAGCCAGGTACAGGAAGGCGCCCACGCATTCGTCGGCCGTGCCCAGGCGCCCCATCGGGATGGCGGTCCTGAAGGTCTCGAGCATTGCGGGTGTCGAGAAGCGGTCCTGGAATGGCGTCTGGATCACGCCCGGCGCGACCGCGTTCACGCGGATGCGGTCGCCCACGAGTTCCCGGGCCAGGCCGTGTGTCGCGGTGCTCACGAAGCCCTTGGCGCCCGCGTACAGGTAGGCGCCGGGGCCGCCGCCGGTGCGCGCGGCCACCGAGGTCACGTTGATGATGGTGCCGCTGCCTTGCTTGCGCATCTGCGGCACCGTCTCGCGGCAGAAGGCCAGCACCGAGCGCGCGTTGATGTGCATCACCTCGTCGAACAGCGCATCGTCGAACTCGGCGATGGGCATGCGCTTGACCAGGCTGCCGGCGTTGTTCACCAGCACGTCGATGCGGCCGAACTGCGCCGTCGTTTCCTGCACGCGGGCGCGGATCGCGGCGGTGTCGCGCACGTCGGCCTGCAGCGCGAAGGCCGTGCCGCCGGCGGCGCGGATGGTGTCGACCACGCGGGTCGCCGCATCGGCCGAGCTGTTGTAGTGCACGGCCACGCGCATGCCGCGCACGGCAAACGCGATGGCCACCGCGGCGCCGATGCCGGTGCTGGCGCCGGTGACGAGGGCGGTCTTGTCCTTGAGGTCTTCCATGGCTGTGCTCCGTGAGGGTGAGTCGATCAGGTGACCGGTGCCGGGTTGAACAGCACCAGCGCGTTGTGCAGCTTCCAGTGCTCGGCCCAGGTCTTCTTGCGGCCGCTGGCCACGTCGAGCATCAGCCGGAACATCTCCCAGCCGATGTCCTCGATGCTGGCCTCGCCGTCGGCGATGCGGCCCGCGTTCACGTCCATCAGGTCGTGCCAGCGGCGCGCCAGGTCGCTGCGCGTGGCGACCTTGATCACCGGCACCTCGGCCAGCCCGTAGGGCGTGCCGCGGCCGGTGGTGAACACATGCAGGTTCATGCCGGCCGCCAGCTGCAGCGTGCCGCAGATGAAGTCGCTGGCCGGTGTGGCGGCGTAGATGAGGCCCTTCTGCGCCAGCTTTTCGCCGGGCGCGAGCACGCCGGTGATCGGCGCCGAGCCCGACTTGACGATCGAGCCCATCGCCTTCTCGACGATGTTCGACAGCCCGCCCTTCTTGTTGCCCGGTGTGGTGTTGGCGCTGCGGTCGACGCGGCCCTTGTCGAGGTAGGCGTCGTACCAGGCCATCTCGCGGATCATGGCGTCGGCCACCTCGGGCGTGGATGCGCGCGAGGTGAGCTGGTCGATGCCGTCGCGCACCTCGGTGACTTCCGAGAACATCACGGTGGCGCCCGCGCGCACCAGCAGGTCGGTGCAAAAGCCCACGGCCGGGTTGGCGGTGACGCCCGAGAAGGCGTCGCTGCCGCCGCACTGCACGCCCACGACGAGCTCGCTCGCGGGCACGGTCTCGCGCCGGCGTTGGTTCAGCCGCGCGAGGTGCGCGTCGGCCTGGCGCATCACCGAATCGATCATCGACATGAAGCCGACGTGCGCGTCGTCCTGCAGGCAGACCACGTCGAGGTCGTCGGCGGGCGCGCCGCGCTGGTCGGCGATGGGGATGGTGCCGGGCGGCAGCAGGCGCTCGGGCTGCAGCTTCTCGCAGCCCAGGCTCACGACCATCACCTCGCCGCCGAAGTTCGGGTTGAGGCTGATGTTGCGCAGGGTGCGGATCGGCACGATGGCGTCGGGCGCGTCGATGGCGACGCCGCAGCCGTAGCTGTGTTCGAGCGCCACCACGTCGTCCACATGCGGGTACTTCGGCAGCAGCTCGGCCTTGATGCGCTGCACGGCGAACTCGGTCACGCCGGCCACGCACTGCACGGTCTGCGTGATCGCGAGGATGTTGCGCGTGCCCACCGAGCCGTCGGCGTTGCGGTAGCCCTCGAAGGTGTAGCCGTCGAGCGGCGGCAGGGCAGGGGGCTTGACCGTGGCGATGGGCAGGCCGTCGAGCTCGGGGGCGACCGGCATGCGCATCACGCGCTCGTGCACCCAGCTGCCGCGCGGCAGCGCCTTGAGCGCGTAGCCGATCACCACGTTGTAGCGGCGGATGGCATCGCCTTCGGCCAGGTCGACGAGCGCGACCTTGTGGCCCTGGGGCACGGTGTCGACCAGCACGAGGCCGTCGTCGAAGGCCGTGCCGGCCTTCAGGCCGCCGTCGTTCGCGACGATGGCCACGTTGTCGGCCGCGTGGATGCGGATGTACAGCGGCGGTCGGGTGTTCGCATCGGCCATCGGGAGGCCCTTTCTCTTTTCTTTACTTCACCACCATGAAGAGGCTGGGCAGCCAGGTGGAAAACGCCGGCACGAAGGTGACCACCCCGAGCGCAAAGATCAATGCGCCGTAGAAGGGCCAGATGGTCTTCATCACCGTGCCCACCGACACCCCGCCGATGGCGCAACCGACGAACTGCGTGGTGCCCACGGGCGGCGTGTTCAGGCCCAGCGCGCAGTTGATGAGCATCACCACGCCGAACTGCACCGAGGTCATGCCGTACTGCTGTGCAATCGGCAGGAAGATCGGCGTGCACAGCAGGATGGTCGCGGCCATGTCCAGGAAGGTGCCCAGCACGAACAGGATGATGTTGATGAGCAGGAAGATCATCCACGGCGTGGTCGTCACCTGCGACAGCATCTGGCCCGTGAGCTCGGCCACGCCGTACAGGCTGATGAGGTAGCCGAAGGTGCTCGAGATGCCGATCAGCAGCAGGATCACGCCCGTGGTGCGCACGGCCTTCGAGGCGGCCTTGATGAAGTGCTCCCACTTCAGCGTGCGGTACACGAAGATCGTGAGCGCCAGCGCGTAGAGCACCGCCACCGCCGCAGATTCGGTCGCCGTGAAGATGCCCGACAAAATGCCGCCGAGGATCAGCACCACGATGAACAGGCCCGGCAGCGCCGCCGCGAACGAGCGTGCCACGATGTCCCAGCCCGGGAAGCTGCCGGCCGGGTAGCCGCGCTTCACGGCCACGAGGTAGGCGGCCGCGAGGTTGCTCAGCGTGAGCACGGCCGCCGGCAGCAGCGCAGCGAGGATCAGTGCTGCGATCGACACTTTGCCGCCCGCTGCGAGCGAATAGATGATGAGGTTGTGGCTCGTCGGCATCAGCGCGCCGACCAGGGCCGCGTGGGTCGTCACGTTGACCGCGTAGTCGGCGTGGTAGCCCTCCTTCTTCATCATCGGGATCATCACGGCGCCCATGGCCGAGACGTCCGCCACGGGTGAGCCCGAGACGCCGCCGAACAGCGTGCAGGCCACCACGTTCGACATGCCGAGGCCGCCGCGCACGTGGCCCACGAGGTTGCGCGCGAAGTTGACGATGCGGTCCGCGATGCCGCCGTAGAGCATCAGCTCGCCGGCGAAGATGAAGAAGGGAATGGCCAGGAACGAGAAGATGCCCATGCCCGAGGTCATCTGCTGGAAGCCCACCGCGAGCGGCAGGCCTTCGTACAGCAGCGTGGCCAGGGCCGAGAGGCCGATAGAGAACGCCACCGGCACGCCGAGCAGCAGGAGCAGCGTGAACGAGATGCAGAGAATGAGAAGAGGGGTCGTCATGATGAGGTTCAGCCCCAGGCGGGTTCGACTTCGCGGCCTTGAGCGAGCGCGATGATGTGTTCGATCGAGAACATCACGATGAGGACGCCCGACACGGCGGCGGGCACGTACTTCCAGCCTTCGGAAATCCACAGCGTGGGCAGGCGGTAGTCCCACACCGATTCGGCGAGCGAGGCGCAGTTCCAGGCCATGGCGAGGCCGAAGATCAGGATCAGCGCGTGGATGAGGTATTCCATCTTCAGGCGCAGCCAGTCGGGCGCGAGCACGAGGAACGATTCGAGCCCGATGTGGCCCGCGTCGCGCACGCCCACGGCCACGCCCAGCATGGTCACGTAGAGCACCAGCAGCAGCGCGAGGCTTTCGGCCCAGGTGGGAGTGTTGTTGAGCACGTAGCGGCCGAACACCTGCCAGCTCACGGCGCAGATCACTGCGACGAGACCGAGGATGCCCAACCACATGCAGGCACGGGCGAGCGTGCGGCAAAGTTTGGTGTACATGAAGGTTCTTCTGTGTCTTCCTCCCTCCCCTTCTGGGGGAGGGTTGGGGTGGGGGCAGGCGGCGCATGCATGAGCGCCGTCGTGCCCCCATCCCGGCCTTCCCCCAGCGGGGGAAGGAGCCAATCCGGCGAGGGGCTTACTTGGTGTCCTGGACGCGCTTGACCAGGTCTTTCAGCTTCGCGTCCGTGATGAACTTGTCGTACACCGGCTTCATCGCGGCCTGGAACGGGGCCTTGTCGACGTCGATGATCTCGGCGCCGCCGGCCTTCACCGTGGCCAGCGACTTCACTTCACGCTCCTGCCACTGCTTGCGCATGTAGGGCACCGATTCCTTGGCGGCCTGGCGAATCCAGCCCTGTTCTTCGGCGGAGAGCTTGTCCCACGCGCGCTTGGAGAACAGCAGCATCTCGGGCGCCATCGAGTGCTCGGTCTTGCTGTAGTACTTGGCGACCTCGAAGGCGCGCGCGCTTTCGTAGGTGGGGTAGTTGTTTTCCGCGGCGTCGATGAGGCCGGTCTTCAGGCCGGTGTAGACCTCGCCCATGGGCATCGGCGTGGCGTTGGCGCCCATGGCTTCGAGCATCGACACCCACAGGTCGGACTGCTGCACGCGCACTTTCAGGCCCTTCATGTCGGCGAAGTTGCGCACGGGCTTCTTGGCCGTGAACATCGAGCGCGCGCCGCTGTCGTAGTAGGCCAGGCCCACGAAGCCCTGCTTCTCGCATGACTTCAGGATCTCTTCGCCGATCGGGCCGTCGAGCACCTTGTGCAGGTGTTCGACCGAGCGGAACAGGAAGGGCATGGTCGGCACCTGTGTCTCGGCGCAGATGTTGTTCATGGGCGCGATGTTCACGCGCACCATCTGCAGCGCGCCGATCTTGGTCTGCTCGATCGTGTCTTTCTCGTTGCCGAGCGCGCTGTTGTTGAAGACCTTGATGCTGTGCTTGCCCCCGGACAACGCCTTGAGCCGTTCGCTCATGAACTTCACGGCAGTCACCGTGGGGTAGTCGTCGGGGTGGATGTCGGCCGAGCGGAACTCGGTGGCGCCTGCAGCCAGCGTGGTCAACGCGGCTGCAGCGCCGGCAGCAAGTGCGATGAGTGTTTTGTAGAGCTTCATTTGTCTCGTCCTCTTGGTGGTTGTCGTGAACAGAAAGAAAGGGGTCAGCCGAACGCCGGCTCGGGCACGCCGGCCACGCCGGGGCGCAGCGCGAACACGCCGCCGGCCAGCGGCTGGTCCGACAGGTCGATGCCGCCGGGGCGGATCGAGGTGACGAACAGCGTGTCGAGGCTCGGACCGCCGAAGGCGCACATGGCGGGCTTCTTCACCGGCACGGCGAGCGAGCGGTCGAGCCGGCCGTCGGGCGTGAAGCGGTGCACCAGGCCGGCGTCGTTGCCGCAGATCCAGTAGCAGCCGTCGACGTCCATCGCCGCGCCATCGGGGCGGCCGGGCAGGGGATTCATGTCGACGAACAGGCGGCGGTTGTGGGGCGTGCCGGTGTCGGTGTCGTAGTCGAAGGCCCAGACGGCCTGCACGCTCGGGTGCGAGTCCGACAGGTACATCGTGCGGCCGTCGGGGCTAAAGGCCAGGCCGTTGGGCACGATCAGGTCGTCCAGCTGCAAGGCCGCGCCGTCGTCGCCGGGGCCGTGACGGTACAGGCGGCCGACGCGCGAGCCTGCGGCCATGTCCAGCAGCATCGTGCCGGCCCAGAAGCGGCCTTGCCGGTCGCTGCGGCCGTCGTTGAAGCGCATGCCCGGCGCGGCGTGCGCCACCGGGGCGAGCGGCGTGGCCGCGAGCGTGCCGTCGGTGCGCTCGCGCAGCGAGAACAGGCCGCTTTCCATGCCGGCGATCCATTCGCCGGGTTGGCCTGCACGCGGTGCGATGCAGGCGATCATTTCGTCGGCGCGCCACTGCGCATGGCCTTCGCTGGCGTGCCAGCGGTTCAGCGTGCGCGCGGGAATGTCGACCCAGTACAGCGCCTGCTGCGCGGCCAGCCACACCGGGCTTTCGCCCGTGCCGTTGCGCGCGTCGAGAACGAGTTCGGCTTGCATGCGGTGCTGCGGGCCGTTCAGTCGCCGAACGGGCCTTGCGCGGTGAAGGCGCCGCCCTGGTAGATGGCGTTCGGATCGGTGGGGGCCACCAGCGGCTGCGCCTCGACCTTGTCGCGGAACACCTCGGAGCTGTCTTGTGGCACGAAGCCCAGGTGCGCGGCGGCGGCGTTGTCCCACCACAGGTCGCGGTTGGCCGACATGCCGTAGACCACCGTGTGCTTCACGTCGGGCGTGAAGAGCGACTTCTGGATCAGCGTCGTGAGGTCGCGGTAGCTGAGCCAGGTGCTCATCATCCGGCGGTTGAGCGGCTCGGGGAACGAAGAGCCGATGCGGATGCTCACCGTCTCGATGCCCCAGCGGTCGAAGTAGAACTGCGCCATGTCCTCGCCGAAGGACTTCGACAGGCCGTAGTAGCCGTCGGGCCGGCGCGCAGCGTGCGCGTCGATGTGTTCGTCCTGCTTGTAGAAACCGATCACGTGGTTCGAGCTGGCGAACACCACGCGCTTCACGCCGTGGCGGCGCGCGGCCTCGTACAGATTGAACACGCCCTTGATGTTGGCTTCGAGCACTTCTTCGAAAGGGCGCTCGACCGACACGCCGCCGAAATGGGCGATGGCGTCGCAGCCGGCCACCAGCGCGTCGACCGCGGCCTTGTCGGACAGGTCGCAGGGCACGACTTCTTCATGCGCGCCCGTGGCCGGCGCGATGTCGGCGATGTCGGAAAGGCGGATCACGTTCGCAAAAGGCGCGAGCCGTTCGCGCAGCACGCGACCCAGGCCGCCGGCGGCGCCGGTCAGCAGCAAGCGGCCGAGCTGGGGGGAGGGGGCTTCAGGCGTCGACATGTCTTCGGGATGTGTGAGGGGAAGCGGAGGAGGTGGACAACGTCGTCACCGTCTTTTTAGGTGATAAGTTATCTGTTGTCGTACAACTGTGAGAGGATTATGATCGTCGTCATGGCCTCAACGACTGCGGGTAATCCCGAAGTTCAGACAACGACCGCTGACAACCCGGCGGGCAACGCCGCTTTCGTGGGGCGGCCGCGCCAGCGCGCGCGCGGCCTGGCGCACGGGCTGGTGGAAGACCTGGGCGAGAAGATCCGCAGCCAGTCGCTGCGCCCCGGCGACAAGTTGCCCACCGAGTCGGCCATCATGCAGGCCTACGGCGTGAGCCGCACCGTGGTGCGCGAGGCGCTGTCCAAGCTGCAGGCGGGCGGGCTGGTCGAGACGCTGCACGGCGTGGGCACCTTCGTGCTGCAGCCGCGTCCGGGCGGCATGGGCGGGGTGTTCCGCCTCGATCCCGGCGAGATCGCGACCTCGGTCGACGTGCTCGCCGTGCTCGAGCTGCGCATCAGCCTGGAGACCGAATCCGCCGGGCTGGCCGCGAGCCGGCGCACTGACGAGCAGCTGGTGGCGATGCGCCAGGCGCTCGACACCTTCGAGCAGAACGTCAAGGTGGGCGGCGACACGGTGGGGCCCGACTTCGCCTTCCACATGGAGATCGCGCAGTCGACCGGCAACCCCTACTTCGCCGACATCATGCGGCACCTGGGCACGACGATCATCCCGCGCACGCGCATCAGCGCGATCCGCGTGCAGGACGGCAGCTACCTGAGCCGCGTGAACCGCGAGCACGAGGAAATCTATGCGGCCATCGCGCGCCGCGACCCCGAGTCGGCACGCGCCGCGATGCGCATCCACCTGACCAACAGCCGCGAGCGGCTGCGCATGGCGCAGGAAGCTGCGCAGCAACAGAAAGCCAGGGCGGAAGCGGCCGGTCGCGGCGCCGCCTCGTCCGACAACACCCCTTCGCGCTGAGTTCGCCCCGGGTTTTCGGGGCTCAAGTCTGGACAAGCTGATTCTCTAGTTGTACGATGACTGATAACATGCAGCGCCATCGCGGCCCCGCATGCCTGCATCGAACCTCAGGAGACAGCCCCCATGACCGTCAACCGACGCGGCGCGCTCGGCGCCGCCCTCGCCACCACACTGGCCGCCAGCCTGCCCCTGCACGCGTTCGCGCAAGGGGCGGGCGGCACCTGGCCTTCCAAGCCCATCCGTCTCATCGTGCCGTACCCGCCGGGCGGCTCGTCGGACATCATTGCGCGCGCCATCGGCCAGCCGCTGTCCGAGGCGCTGGGCCAGCCCGTGGTCATCGAGAACCGTGCGGGCGCCAACGGCAACCTCGGCGCCGACATGCTGGCCAAGGCGCCGGCCGATGGCCACACGCTCATGCTGTGCGACCTCGGCGCGCTGGCCATCAGCCCGTCGCTGTACCCCAAGCTGCCGTTCGATCCGTCGAAGGACCTGCGCAGCGTGGCCATGCTGGCGTACTCGCCGCACCTGCTGGTGGTGCACCCGTCGGTGCAGGCCAACACGCTGAAGGAGCTGGTCGAGCTGTCGAAGAAGAGCGACCTCAACTTCGCCGTCACCGCCAGCGGCAGCACCGCGCACCTCGCGGGCGTCGAACTGCAGCGCAAGAGCGGCGCCAAGTGGGAGTACGTGCCCTACAAGGGCGGCGTGCAGGCCGTGCTCGACACCGTCGCGGGCCAGACGCAGGTGCTCATGAACGGCATGCTGGCCACCTACCCGCATGTGCAGAGCGGCAAGCTCAAGCTCATCGCGGTGTCGAAGTCGACGCGCATGCCGCTGATCGGCAGCGTGCCGACCATCGCGGAGCAGGGCGTTCCCGGCTACGAGTCGGGCACATGGCAGGGCATGGTCGCGGCACGCGGCACCCCTGACGCGGTGATCGCCCGGCTCAACAAGGAACTGGTCCGCATCATCCGCACGCCCGACATCCGGGCGCGGCTGGCGGGGCAGGGCGCCGAGGTCGTGACCATGACCGCGCCCGAGCAGGACCAGTTCTTCGCCAAGGAGCGCGCGCGCTGGGCGCAAGTGATCCAGCAGGCCAATCTCAAGCTCGATTGAGCGATCCCTTCTTCTTCTTTTCTCTTTTTCATTTTTCACTGGACGACTTCCGATGAACCCGCAAGAACTCAAGACCATCATGGGCTCCGGCCTGCTCTCGTTCCCGCTGACCGACTTCGACAGCAACGGCGACTTCAACAAGAAGGGCTACATCGAGCGCCTCGAATGGCTGGCACCCTACGGCGCGAGCGCGCTGTTCGCCGCGGGCGGCACGGGCGAGTTCTTCTCGCTGACGGGCGACGAGTACCCCGGCATCATCCAGACGGCGGTCGACACCTGCCGCGGCAAGGTGCCGATCATTGCCGGCGCCGGCGGCCCGACGCGCTTCGCCATCCAGTGCGCGCAAGCGGCGGAGAAGGCCGGCGCGCACGGCATCCTGCTGCTGCCGCACTACCTCACCGAAGCCGGCCAGGAAGGCCTGGCCGCGCACGTCGAGGCCGTGTGCAAGAGCGTGAAGTTCGGCGTGATCGTCTACAACCGCGCCTCGAGCCGCCTCAAGCCCGACACGCTGGCCCGCCTGGCCGAGCGCAACCCGAACCTCGTCGGCTTCAAGGACGGCGTGGGCGACATCGAGGCGATGGTTGCGATCTTCCAGAAGATGGGCGACCGCTTTGCCTACCTGGGCGGCCTGCCCACGGCCGAGGTCTATGCCGCGGCCTACAAGGCGATGGGCACGCCCGTGTACTCGTCGGCGGTCTTCAATTTCATTCCGAAGACGGCGATGGATTTCTATCACGCGGTCGCCAACGACGACATGGCCACGCAGCACCGCCTGCTGAAGAACTTCTTCATGCCCTACCTGGAGTTGCGCAACCGCGTGCCCGGCTACGCCGTGAGCATCGTGAAGGCGGGCGCCAAGCTCGTCGGCCACGACGCCGGCCCCGTGCGCGCGCCGCTGACCGACCTGAAGCCCGACGAGATGGACGCGCTCAAGGCGCTCATCGACACGCTCGGCCCGCAGTAAGCCGGCACTGATCGCAGTAGTCGACAGCACCACAGAACAACAGGAGACAACGACATGCTCATCAGGAAATTCTTGCTCGCCGCCGCAGCGACCGCCGTGTTCGCGGGTTGTGCCGCCAGCGGTGGCGGCAGCACCAGCGCAGTGGACGAGCCCGCGGTTGCCGCGGCGGCCGAGCGGCTGCGCGTCGCCATGGTCGACCCGACGCCCGCCGCGCTGCGCGCGCTGGTGGCCGACGACCTGAGCTACGGCCATTCGGGCGGCAAGGTCGACACGCAGGCCAGCTTCATCGCCGACCTGCTCGACGGCAAGTCCGACTTCGTGACCATCGCCATCACCGACCAGACCGTGAAGGTCGTCGACGGCCGTACGGCCATCGTGCGCCACACGCTCACGGCCGACACCAACGACTCGGGCAAGCCCGGCAAGGTCGCGCTGAAGATCCTCGGCGTCTGGCAGAAGCAGGGCGGCGAATGGAAGCTGCTCGCACGCCAGGCTGTGCGCCTTCCTTCCTGATCGGACCACCGCGCATGAAGAGAACGCAATTCCTGGCGACGGGCCTCGCGCTCGCCGCCACCGCGCTGCTGTCGCCGCTGCACGCCTGGGCGCAGGCCGATGCATGGCCGCAGCAGAAACCCGTGACGATCATCGTGCCGTTCCCGGCTGGCGGCTCCACCGACATGGTGGCGCGCGCATTGGCGCAGCAGCTGCAGGGCAAGCTCGGCGGCAGCTTCGTGGTCGACAACCGCCCCGGCGCCACCGGCACCATCGGCACCGGCTTCGTGAGGCGCGCACTGCCCGACGGCTACACGCTGCTGGTGTCGTCGCTCGGCGCCTTCGTCGTCACGCCGCACCTGCAAAAGAGCGTGCCCTACGACGCCACCAAGGACTTCGACTACATCAGCGTGCCCGTGCAGGCGCCCAACGTGCTGGTCACCAACGTCGCACGGCCCGAACACACCGTGGCCGACGTGCTCGCGCTCCTGCGCAAGACGCCGGGCAAGGTCTCGTTCGCGAGCTCGGGCAACGGCTCGTCCGACCACCTGTCGGCCGAACTCTTCTGGCAGCAATCGAAGACCGAAGGCGTGCACGTGCCCTACAAGGGCGGCGCGCCGGCGGTGAACGACCTGCTGGGCAACCAGGTCGACTTCTCGTTCCAGAACGTGAACGCCGTGCTGCCGCACATCCGCGCCGGCAAGCTGCGCGCGCTGGCCGTCACCGGCGACAAGCGCTCGCCCGTGCTGCCCGACGTGCCCACGCTCGCCGAGGCCGGCGTGAAGGGCGCCGAGGTCTATTCGTGGCAAGGCATGGCCGCGCCCAAGGGCCTGCCCGCCGCCACGAAGAAGAAGCTGAGCGACGCGGTCATCGCCGCCATGCAGGACCCCGAGACCAAGAAGCGCATGCTCGACCAGGGCCTGGAAATCGTCGCCAGCACGCCCGAGGACTTCACCGCCTTCCAGTTGCGCGAGTGGGCGCGATGGAAGACATTGATCGACACCCGTCACATCACCGCAGACTGAGCCACCGAGCCCGAAGATGACCTCTCCTGAATCCGCTGCTTCCTCCGTCGTGTCGGGCGCGCCCGTCGTCACCGCCATGCGTGTCGTGCCCGTCGCGGGCCACGACAGCATGCTGATGAACCTCAGCGGCGCGCACGGCCCGTTCTTCACGCGCAACCTCCTGATCCTCACCGACAGCGCCGGCCACACCGGCGTGGGCGAGGTGCCGGGCGGCGAGAAGATCCGCCAGACGCTCGAAGACGCGCGCGACCTCATCGTGGGCCAGCCCATCGGCAACCACAACGCCGTGCTCAACCGCATGCGCAGCGCGTTTGCCGCGCGCGACAGCGGCGGGCGCGGCCTGCAGACCTTCGACCTGCGCGTGACCATCCATGCCGTCACCGCCGCCGAAGCCGCGCTGCTCGACCTGCTGGGCCAGCACCTGGGCGTGCCCGTGGCCGCGCTGCTCGGCGAAGGCCAGCAGCGCGATGCGGTGCAGATGCTCGGCTACCTTTTCTACGTGGGCGACCGCACCAAGACCGATCTGCCGTACGAGACCGACCCCGGCGCCGACAACGACTGGTTCCGCCTGCGCCACGAGGAAGCGATGACCCCCGAGGCCATCGTGCGCCTGGCCGAGGCCACGCATGCGCGCTACGGATTCACCGACTTCAAGCTCAAGGGCGGCGTGCTGCGCGGCGAGGAAGAGGTCGAAGCCATCCGCGCGCTGCACGCGCGCTTTCCGCAGGCGCGCGTCACGCTCGACCCGAACGGCGGCTGGCTGCTGGCTGACGCCATCCGCCTGTGCCGCGACCTGCACGGCGTGATGGCCTATGCCGAAGACCCGTGCGGTGCCGAGGGCGTGTTCTCGGGCCGCGAAGTGATGGCCGAATTCCGCCGTGCCACCGGCCTGCCCACCGCCACCAACATGGTCGCCACCGACTGGCGCGAGATGGTGCACAGCCTCTCGCTGCAGTCGGTCGACATCCCGCTGGCCGACCCGCACTTCTGGACCATGCAGGGCTCGGTGCGCGTGGCGCAGCTGTGCCAGGCCTGGGGCCTGACCTGGGGCTCGCATTCGAACAACCACTTCGACGTGTCGCTCGCGATGTTCACGCACGTGGCCGCCGCGGCACCCGGCAAGGTCACGGCCATCGACACACACTGGATCTGGCAGGACGGCCAGCGCCTCACGAAGGCACCGCTGCAGATCGAGGGCGGCCTCGTGCAGGTGCCCACGCGCGGCGGCCTGGGCATCGAGCTCGACATGGTCGAGGTCGAGAAGGCGCACCAGCTGTACCTGAAGCACGGCCTCGGCGCGCGCAACGACGCGCAGGCGATGCAGTACCTGATTCCCAACTGGACTTTCGACAACAAGCGGCCTTGTATGGTGCGCTGAAGGAAACGACGCAATGCAGAACTTCGACAACCTCATCAACGGCGAATGGCTGGCAGGCCACAGCTACAGCCCCAACATCAACCCCAGCAACCTGGCCGACGTACTGGGCCAGTACACGCAGGGCGACAAGGGCCAGGTCGACGCCGCCGTGGCCGCCGCCACCGCCGCCTTCCCCGCCTGGGCGACGGGCAGCATCCAGGCGCGTTCCGATGCGCTCGACAAGATTGGCACCGAGATCCTGGCGCGCAAGGAAGAGCTGGGCACGCTGCTGGCGCGCGAAGAGGGAAAGACCAAGGCCGAAGGCATCGGCGAGGCCACGCGCGCGGGGCAGATCTTCAAGTTCTTCGCGGGCGAGTGCCTGCGCCTCGCGGGCGAGGTGCTGCCGTCGGTGCGGCCGAACATCGGCGTGGAGATCACGCGCGAGCCGGTGGGCGTGGTCGGGCTCATCACGCCGTGGAACTTCCCCATCGCCATTCCCGCCTGGAAGATCGCGCCCGCGCTGGCCTTCGGCAACTGCGTGGTGCTCAAGCCCGCCGACCTCGTGCCGGGCTGCGCGTGGGCGCTGGCCGAGATCATCAGCCGCTCGGGCATTCCGGCCGGCGTGTTCAACCTCGTGATGGGGCGCGGCAGCGTGATCGGCGATGCGCTGGTCAACCACCCTGGCATCCATGCGATCAGCTTCACGGGCTCGGTGGGCGTGGGCTGCAACATCGCGATCCAGTGCGTCACCCACCACAAGAAGGTGCAGCTCGAAATGGGCGGCAAGAACCCGCAGGTGGTGCTCGACGACGCCGACCTCGCGCAGGCCGTGGAGCTCAGCGTGCAAAGCGCCTTCTACTCGACCGGCCAGCGCTGCACGGCGTCGAGCCGCCTCATCGTGACCGAGGGCATCTATCCGAAGTTCATCGAGGCGATGAAGGCGCGCATGGCGAAGATCAAGGTCGGCGACGCGCTGGCGCAGGGCACCGACGTGGGGCCGGTGTCGTCGAAGTCGCAGCTCGACCAGGACATGGAATACGTCGCCATCGGCAAGGGCGAAGGCGCCACGCTGGCGGCCGGCGGTGAACTGCTGAAGCTGGAGACGGACGGCTACTACATGTCGCCGGCGCTGTTCAGCGAGTCCGCCGCGAACATGCGCATCAACCGCGAGGAAGTGTTCGGGCCGGTGGCGAGCGTGATCCGCGTGAAGAACTACGAAGAGGCACTGGCGACGGCGAACGACACGGAGTTCGGTCTGTCGGCCGGCATCGCGACGACCTCACTGAAGTACGCGACGCACTTCAAGCGGCACAGCCAGGCGGGGATGGTGATGGTGAACCTGCCGACGGCGGGGGTGGACTATCACGTGCCGTTTGGCGGTCGCAAGGGCTCGAGCTATGGGCCGCGTGAGCAGGGCAAGTACGCGCAGGAGTTCTTCACGACGGTGAAGACGGCTTACACGCTGGCCTGAGAACCCGTCAGGTTGGTGGCAGCGAGGCCGGTGGCGCCCGACGACGGCGCCGCATCCAGAGTTCGATCAGCTCGAACAGGCCTTCGCTGACCAGCGCCATCGCCGCAGCCGGCAGCGCGCCGGCCATCAACAGCTCGCGATCATTGAGCGCGAGGCCCGTCACGATGCGCTCACCGAAACCGCCCGCGCCGATGAAAGCCGCGATGGTGGCCGTGCCGATGGCGATCGCAGTGGCTGTTCTCACGCCGGCCAGCAGCGTGGGCAACGCGAGAGGCAGCAGCACCAGCTGAAGGCTCTGCGGCGGCGTCATGCCCAGCGCGGTGCCGGCCAGTCGCAGGCCGTTGGGCACTTCGGTTAATCCGGTCACGGTGTTGCGCATGATCGGCAGCAGCGAGTACAGCGTGAGCGCGATGAGTGCGGGCAGGGCGCCGATGGCGCCGAGCAGCGAGATCAGCACCGCGAGCAGCGCCAGCGACGGCACGGTCTGCATCACGCTCGCAAAGCCCAGCACCACGGCGCGCAGCCGAAGGTGCGGAAACACGAGGATCGCGAGCGGCACGCCGATAAGGATGGCCACGCCGACCGACACCGCCACCAGCAGCAGATGCTGGCGTGCGAGCGGCCAGAGGTCGGGCCCGAAGAGCTTGGCCGTGAAGCCGCGCGCGGCGCTCGGCGGCGTCTTGCCGTTTTTGGTGGCGCCGGCGAGGAAGTCGCGCGCGATGGTGTCGAAGCGCACGCCCTGCAGCTCGGCGCGCGCGTTCATCGCGATCATCGCGTGCTCGTCGATCTTGCCTTCGAGCGCCTGCAATGCGGCCCAGGCCTTCGGCAGCCGCGCGGGCAGGTCGAGGCGGTAGAGCACCACCGCGTCGTAGCGCGGAAAGTACTGCTTGTCGTCCACCAGCACGCGCAGGCCGAGGTGGTCGATCTTGGCGTCGGTGGTGTAGATGTCGATGGCGTCGATCTGCTTGGCCGTCATCGCTTCGTAGGCCAGGCCGTGGTCGAGCCCGGTCGGCGTCTGCGTGAAGCCGTAGCGCGCAGCCAGGCCCTTCCAGCCGTCGGCGCGGCCGATGAATTCGTTCGACAGTCCGATGCGCAGCTCGGGGTGCCGGGCCAGGTCGCTCAGCGTGCGCAGCCCGAGCTTGTCGGCGTCGGCGGCGCGCACGGCCAGCGCGTAGCCGTCGTTGAAGCCCAGCGGAATCGCCACGCCCAGCCCGAGCGGCGCGAGCGCGGCGTTCATCGCTTCGCGCGTCTCGGCGGGCGAACCCTTGAGGATCTCGAGCGCGATGGTGCCGGTGTATTCGGCGTACAGGTCGATGGCGCCCGAACGCAGCGCCTCGTACACGATGGCCGTGTTGCCCAGCCCCTGCCGCACGACGGGCGCCGATGCGGTGTGCGGCGCGGCGGTCTGCGCCAGCACCTCGGCCAGGATGTACGACTCGGTGAAGCGCTTGGAGCCGACGCGCAGCGTCTCGTCGGCGGCCTGCGCGCGGGGTGCGGCGGCGGCCAGCCAGAGCATCGCGAAAAGCCACAGGGCGGGGAGCCAGAAGCTGCGAGGCAGGTGCATCCGGGTCAGTGTATCGGCATCGCCGCGCCCGCCGTACCCGTCCGTCTCCTACACGCCGTGGTGCGTGAAGCCGATGCGCCACGGGCGCGCGGCGGCCCATAGTGGCCGTCATGAAAAAAACCAGGCACGCGCCCCCCGGTCCCGACATCCACGGCCTGCGCGAGCTGCCCGGCCTGCGCGTGGACGGCTACAGCCTGCAGCTGCGCGACAAGGACGGCTTCGTCGGCGACCAGGCCAGCCAGACGGCGTTTCGCGAACTGCTCGAGCGCTGGCGCAAGCGGCGCCGCAAGGCCGGCCGTGACCCGCTGGGCGCGGCCCACTCGCGCGACCTGAGCAAGAAGCAGCTCGACCGCGCGCTGCAGGAAAAAACCGCCACGGCCGCCGGCGACGTGATGCATGGCGCCATCGAGGAGTTCGCGCAAGAGCTGGCCTTCGTGGTCCAGCGCTTCATGCGCCAGCCCTCGTGGCGCAAGGTGCAGCGCATCGTGGTCGGCGGCGGCTTTCCCGAGAGCGATGTGGGCGAGCGCGCGATCCTGCAGGCGGGCGCGATGCTCGAAGACCTGGGCGTGCACGTGCAGCTGGGCCGGCTGTCGCACAACGTGGACGACGGCGGACTGATCGGCTGGGCGCACCTGACGCCGCCGCCCCTGCTGAAGGGGCACGACGCCATCCTGGCCGTGGACATTGGCGGCACCAACGTGCGCTGCGGCATCGTGAAGACGCGACACCGCAAGGCGCCCGACTTCTCGCGCGCGAAAGTGGTCAAGCGAGAAAAGTGGCGCCACGCCGACGACGGCCCGAACCGCAGCCACATGGTCGAGCGCATCGCCGACATGCTCGAAGATATGGTCATCTATGCCGATTGCCACAAGATCCGGCTCGCGCCCTTCATCGGCATCGGCTGCCCGGGGTTGATCCGCGCCGACGGCTCGATCGCGCGCGGCGCGCAGAACCTGCCGGGCGACTGGGAGAGCCGGGCCTTCCACTTGCCGGCCGCGCTGTGGCGGCGGCTGCCGATCATCGGCTCGGGCGCGACGCTGGTGCTCATGCACAACGACGCGGTGGTGCAGGGCCTGAGCGAGCTGCCCTTCATGCGCGACGTGCGCCACTGGGGCGTGCTGACCATCGGCACCGGGCTGGGCAACGCCAGCTTCACGAACCGGCGTTGAGCGCTGCCTTTTACAGGTCTTCGGGCCGCAGTTCCGCGCCGACGCGCGCGGTGGCCGAGGTGGTGGCGACGTTGCCCGCCGCATCGGTGGCGCGCAGCTCGATGTTGGCCAGGCCCGCGCGCGCGGGCGTCCAGCTGCAGGCGTAGGGCGCGGCGCGCAGCGCGCAGACGGTCTTGCCGTCGACGATGAAGGCCAGCTCGGCCACGCCGACATCGTCGGTCGCGCTGCCCGTCAGCCGCACCGGCAGGCCGGCGGCCGACGCCGCCATGGACGGCACGTTCAGCGTGACGGTCGGTGCGGTGGTGTCGGCCGGCGCGCGCACGATCACCTGCGCCGACGCGACCTCGGCATTGCCCGCGGCATCGATGGCGATCACGCGGACGATCTGCACGCCCGGCGCGGTCGGCGTCCAGTGGCAGGTGTAGGGTGGGGCGGTGAAGGTGCAGATCGGCAGGCTGTCGGTGCCGATCACCTTCACGCCGAAGACGCCGACGTTGTCGACCGCCACGGGCGCCAGCGCCACGGGCTGGCCCACAGTCGCCATCGAGGGCGCGGCCAGGGACACGGCCGGCTTCTGGCTGTCGGGCACGCCCAGCGGCAGGTCGATGGTGAAGGCCGCCTGCCCCTGCACCGCCTTCTGCTCGAAGGCGTCGAAGATGGTGAACCAGGTGGCGCCCGGTGCGCGGCCCGGAGCCTGGGCCTTCACGAGCAGCGTGGTCTTGCCGACGGCGAAGCAGCTGAAGCCGCAGCGCCAGTCGAACACGAAGCGGCCTTCGGCATTCGTCGTGCCCTGCGCGATCGGCTCCAGCGGCTTGCCGACGCCCGGGTCGCGCCACACCGACACCGGCGCGCCGACCAGCACGGCGCCGCTCTCGCGCTCGGTCACGCGCACCTGCGTGGCGGTGGTCGCGGCCATGAACTTCGAGCTGCCGAGCTTGGGCCAGTCGCGCCAGTCGGTGTTGATCTGTGCCTTGGTGCCTTCGGTGAAACGGATCAGGCCGAGTGTGGCGACGCGGTTGGCGGCCGGGTCGTAGCGTTGCTCGAACACGGTGCCCAGCAGCGGGTCGAGGCGCCAGTGCTGGCGCGTCCACCAGTAGCGGTCGGTGTGCTTCACGAGGGCGAGGTCGCTGGCGGGCGCGGTCTCGGTGGTGTCGGCGACGGCGATGGCGTTGTAGTACTCGCCCGAGCCGGCACCGAACACATGCTCCAGCTCGTGCAGCAGGGTCTTGAGCTGGCGGCCGAGGTAGTCCTTCTCGGTGGACTCGGGCGCGGCCGGCGTGATGGCGCGCGACAGGCGCAGCGGGTCGTGGATGGCGGTCCAGTTCAGGTTCCAGGTCACGCCGGTGGGCGGGAAGGTGGTGCTGGTGGTCAGGCCGCCGTGGCTGTAGCCGCGCTTGGACGGGCCGACGCAAAGCACGATCTCGCCGCCCGCCACGCCGCTGAAGCCGCAGGGCGGCGCCGCGCCGGGCGCGACGAGCTGCAGGTCTTTCGCGGGGTCGAAGGTGAAGCTGCGCACGGTCTCGCGCTGGAACACAGTGTTGAGGTCGGCCACGTACTGCGCGAGCCGGCGGCCGGCCTCGGGCGCGCCGATGTCGGCCGCCAGTTGCGGGTCGATGAAGAAGCGCAGGCGGTGCACGCTCGGCGTGGCGCGGCCGACTTCGTTCAGGGCCGCCCAGGCGGGAGCGGCGGACAACGGCAGCAGCAGGGCCAAAACGACAGGCAAGGCTGCGCCCAGCCGGCGCGCGAGCGCCAGCAGCGAATCAATGAAAGGCATCGATTTTTCTCCCCGTGCTCAGGGGAATCCGGCAGTGATCGACAACAAAGGGGACCGCTTGGGGCCGCGCGAAGGTGTCGCCCGGCGCCCAGCGCACAGACCCCGCGGCGACCGCCTTTGCCGGTCACGCTCCTGCATCGCATCGAGGTCGCCGAAGGCGATACGCCCTGACGGGCGCCGATGCTTCTGAAGTGCGGGGGACTACTGGTTGCTCATTCAGTGCGGAGGGCGGGCGGACCGCTCATTCCTCCCCACGATGTGGCAACAATCAGTGAACCTTTATCTTAATTTCTGGGCTCGTAGGAAGGGAACTGGCCTCGCTGTAGTGGTGCCTGTTATTTGGGCACTTTCTCACGACAACGGCGGTACGAATGGCGCTTCGGTGGGCCCCATGAGGCCGGGCCGGAGCGGGCTGCCCCGCGATGCAGGGGGCTCCGAAGGAACATTCATCCACCGGAACCGGTGGCGATTCTAGTGTGAATGTTCAATTGGTTGCAATTGTGTTGCATTCTCGCATCTTTGGCGATGCGCCGCCCACCTACAGCTGGAAGGCGACGGTCAGCAGCAGCCCTTCGGCCACGTCGCGCAGCAGCCCCGGGCGCCGCGCGCGGTAGGGCTCGCCGGCCGAGGCCGTGGTCTCGATCCATTCGGCCAGCCATTCGATGTCGTCGTGGCCGTAGAACACCACCGCCGCCTCGTGGTTCAGCAACAGGCTGCGCAGGTCGAGGTTGATCGAGCCGCACATCGCCAGTTCGTCGTCGACCACCACGGCCTTGGCGTGGGCCATGAAGGGCAGCATGCGAAAGCTCACGCCCGCGCGCGCGAGGTCGCGCATGGCGCGTGCGCGCACGAAGTCGGCCAGCCGGTGGTTCGACTGCGCGGGCATCGCGATGGTCACCTGCACGCCGCGCCGCGCGGCGAGGCGCAGTGCGTCGCGCAGGCCGTCGCCGGGCACGAAGTAGGGCGTGATCGCGAGGATGCGGTGCTCGGCGCGAAAGCAGGCGTCGATGAGCAGCGCGTGCGCCGTGTCCTCGGTCTGGTCGGGGCCGCTCGGCAGGAACTGGGCCATCGCGCAGCCGGGCCCCGCGGGCACGTCGGCGGCGGTGATGGCGCGCGCCTTGCGCCCGCGCACCGAGCTCCAGTCGTGGTCGAACTGGCGCGCGGCGGCGGCGGCCACGCTGCCGTGCAGGTCGAACGACAGGTCGTGCCAGGCTTCGGGGTGCTTGTCGTTGCCGGAGAAGTACTCGCCCGCGAGGTTGCGCCCGCCCGACCACAACCAGCGGTCGTCGGCGATGGTGAGCTTGCGGTGGTTGCGCAGGTTGCGCGGCCCGATGCGGCGCAGGCTGAAGAAGGGGCGGAACACCGCCACTTCGCCGCCGGCCGCGCGCAGCCGGTCGAAGTGATGGCGCGGCAGCGAGAGCGCACCGAAGCCGTCGAGCAGCACGCGCACCTTGATGCCTTCGCGCGCGCGCTGTGCGAGCCGCGCCAGCACGGCGTGGCCGAGCGCGTCGTCGCCGATGATGAAGGTGCACACGTCCAGGCGCTGGCGCGCACCGTCGATCACCTCGAACAGCGCCTCGCGCGCGGCCTCGCCGTCGGCGTGCATGCGGATCGCGCAGCGCCCGGGCGGCGCCAGGCCGAAGCTCTCGATCAGGTCGGCCGCCCAGTGGCCCGGCGGCAGCGAACGCGGCGGCCGGGGCGCGCCGGCCGGGCGCAGCTTGCGCTGGCCGAACAGCAGGTACATCGGCAGGATCGCGTAGGGCATGAGCACCAGCCCCATGACCCACGCGATGGCGGTGGTGGGGGCGCGCTGCTCGCGGCGCGTGCGCGTGGTCAGCACATAGACCAGCAACGCGAAAGTGACGGCAAGAAAATGCTGCGAAGGGGAGGGCAGCCAGTCGAAGAGGGTGTCCGGCATGGGCGGGTGATGCCTCGGTGCCCGCTCAGCGCTGCAGGAAGGCCGGCACGCCGCGCCCTTGCGAAGCCAGGAACCGCATCATCGGATCGACCACCGCGCGCACCGCGGGCCGCGCGCCCACGCGATCGCGCCAGGCCACGAGGCGCGGAGTGGCCTCGGTCATGCCGGCGCCTTTGCGGTCGGCGAACACATGCGCCATGTAGAAGGCGATGTCGGCGAAGGAGTAGGGGCCGGCCAGGTGTTCGCGCGTGGCGAGCAGACCCTCCATCTCTTCGTAGAAGCGCGCGCAGGCGGCGCAGGCTGCGACCGCCGGGGCGCTTTGCATGGCGTCCTGCAAGCCGAAGAGCTTGATGACGTTGGGGAAGAACACTTCGTCCGACTTCTGCTCGAGCTGCCGTGCACGTGCCCGGTCGGCAATGCCTTTGGGCCACAGTGGGAAGGCGGGATACTGATCTTCGAGGTACTCGAAGATCTGCGTCGAGTCGAACAGCGCGACCTCGTCGTCGACCAGCACCGGCACCTGCTGCTTCGCCGGGTTCACGCGCAGCACCTCGGGGTGCTTGGGCTCGTAGGCGTCGTCGGTGGTGAACGGCACCATGGTGAGCTCGAAAGTGATGCCTTTTTCGTACGCGGCGATCTGCACCTTCGCGCCGAACATGCTGAGGGGGCCGGAGTAAATCTGCGTCGTCGTCATGCCCCCGACTTCAACAGAAACCGCGCGTCAGGTCGAGCCCCAGACTTCCTGCGCCGTCTCGACGACAAGGCGCAGCTTGTTGCGCTGCGCTTCCACCGCGATGTTGTTGCCGTGCACCGTGCTGGAGAAGCCGCACTGCGGCGACAGCGCGAGCTGGTCGAGCGAGGCGTACTTGCTGGCGTCCTCGATGCGGCGCTTGAGCTCGTCCTTGTCTTCCATCTCGCCGAACTTGGTGGTCACGAGGCCGAGCACCACGGTCTTGCCCTTGGGCAGGTAGCGCAGCGGCTTGAAGTCGCCCGAGCGGGCGTCGTCGTATTCCATGAAGTAGGCGTCGAGGTCCATCTCCTTGAGCAGCGCCTCGGCCACCGGCTCGTAGTTGCCGGCCGCGGCGTGCGTGCTCTTGAAGTTGCCGCGGCACAGGTGCATGGCCAGCAGCATGCCCGGCGGCTTCTGCGCCACCACCTTGTTGATGAAGGCGGCGTAGCGGTGCGGCAGCTCGTTCGGGTCGTCCCCGCGCTTGCGGGCGGCTTCGCGCATGTGCTCGTCGCACAGGTAGGCGAGGTTGGTGTCGTCCATCTGCACGTAGGTGCAGCCGGCGGCGGCCAGCGAGCGCAGCTCGTCGCCATAGGCCTTGGCGACGTCGTCGTAGAACACCGGGTCGAGCTCGGGGTAGGCGTCCTTGCTGATGCCCGCGCGTCCGCCGCGGAAGTGCAGCATCGTCGGCGACGGGATCGTCACCTTCGGCGTGCGGCCGGCCGAGACCTGGCTCTTGAGGTACTGGAAGTCGGCGAGCTGGATGTCCTTCACGTGGCGCACCTTGTCGATCACGCGCATCGCGGGTGGCGCCAGTTCCTCGGTGCCGTCGGGGCGGCGGATGGTGACCGGAATGTCGGTCTTCACGCCGCCGAGCTGGTCGAGGAAGTCGATGTGGAAGTAGGTGCGGCGGAACTCGCCGTCGGTGATGCTCTTCAGGCCGATGTCTTCCTGGAAGCGGACGATCTCGGTGATGGCCTTGTCTTCGACCTCGCGCAGTTGCGCGGGCGTGATCTGGCCCTTGGCTTTCTGCTCGCGGGCTTCGAGCAGGTATTGCGGGCGCAGGAAGCTGCCCACGTGGTCGTAGCGGGCGGGCAGGGCGGCATGCTGGGACATGGAATGAACTCCGTCGTGACTGTGAACGAGCGGAATCCTAGCGCCTTCGCGAAAAGCCTGTTTGTATACGTAGACATTGGTGTTTACCCTTTATTAAGGGGTTTCGAGCTGGAATTTCTCGTAGTTCTGTATACATTGCGTATTCATGAAGACGCCCACGACCGCCTTTCCGCTCAACGCCTGGTATGCCGCCGCCTACGACGTCGAAGTGCGTCACGCGCTGCTGCCACGCACCATCTGCAACCAGAAAGTGGTGCTGTTCCGCCGCACCGACGGCCAGGTGGCCGCGCTCGAAGACGCCTGCTGGCACCGGCTGATGCCGCTGTCGCTGGGCCGCCTCGAGGGCGACGAGCTGGTCTGCGGCTACCACGGCCTGGTCTACAACAGCCAGGGCCGCTGCACCCACATGCCGAGCCAGGAAACGCTCAACCCTTCGGCCTGCGTGCGCAGCTTTCCGGTGGTCGAGAAGCACCGCTTCGTGTGGATCTGGCCCGGCGACCCGGCCAAGGCCGACCCCGCGCTGGTGCCCGACATGCACTGGAACGACGACCCGGCCTGGGCCGGCGACGGCAAGATGATCCGCGTCCACTGCGACTACCGCCTCGTGGTCGACAACCTCATGGACCTCACGCACGAGACCTTCGTGCACGGCTCGTCCATCGGCAACCGCGAGGTGGCCGAGGCGCCCTTCGTGGCCACGCACGGCGACCGCTCGGCCACCGTCACGCGCTGGATGGAGAACATCGACGCGCCGCCGTTCTGGGGCAACCAGATCCGCCATGCGCGCGGCTACACGGGCAAGGTCGACCGCTGGCAGATCATCCGTTTCGAAGGCCCGTGCACGGTGAACATCGACGTCGGCGTGGCCGAGGCGGGCAGCGGCGCGGTGCCGTCGAACGACAACGCCGGCGACCGCAGCAAGGGCGTCAACGGCTACGTGCTCAACACCATCACGCCCGAGACCGACAAGACCTGCCTGTACTTCTGGGCCTTCGCGCGCAACTACTGCCTGGGCGAGCAGCGCCTCACGCACGAGCTGCGCGAGGGCGTCTCGGGCATCTTCCGCGAGGACGAGATCGTGCTCGAGGCGCAGCAGAAAGCCATCGACGAGCACCCCGACCACCAGTTCTACAACCTCAACATCGACGCCGGCTCTATGTGGGCGCGCCGCCTCATCGACCGCATGATCGAGAAGGAACGGCCCGCGCGCGCCGCGATCCCGATCCGTCCCGTCCCAGAGAGCCAGGCCGCGTGATGAAGGTCGCCACCGTCTCTCCCGCCGAGCCCGGCGACAGCGGCAGCTCGCAGGCCGTGAAGGCGCAGCTGCGGCTGCGCGAAATGATCCTGGCGGGCGAGCTGCCCGGCGGCGCGCGCATTGCCGAGGTCGCCATTTCCGAACAGCTCGGCGTGTCGCGCACGCCGGTGCGCAGCGCGCTGATGCGGCTCGAGCAGGAAGGCCTGCTCGAAGCCCTGCCCAACGGCGGCTATGCGGTGCGCACCTTTTCCGAACGCGACGTGGCCGACGCCATCGAGTTGCGCGGCACGCTCGAAGGCCTGGTGGCGCGGCTGGCGGCCGAGCGCGGCGCGGCGCCCGTGGTGCTGCGCGAAGCGCGCGCCTGCCTCACGCGCATCGACGAGCTGCTGCGCGAGCCCGCGCTCGACGACGCGGCCTTCTCGCGCTACGTGACGCACAACGAGAAATTCCACGCGCTGCTGTGCGAGATGGCGGGCAGCCCCGTCATCGCGCAGCAGCTCGAACGCGTGGTCAACCTGCCGTTCGCCTCGCCCTCCGGCTTCGTCATCGTGCAGGCCAATTCGCCGGCCGCGCGCGACATGCTCGTGATCGCGCAGGACCAGCACCTGCAGGTGCTCGACGCCATCGAGTCCGGCGAGGGCTCGCGCGCCGAGGCGCTGATGCGCGAGCACAGCCGCATCGCGCGGCGCAACCTGCGCGAGGCGCTGCACGGCACGCCGAGCGCCGAACAGCGCCCGCTGCCGGGCGTGCAACTGATCCGCCGTCGCGGCTGATCGACGACTTCTTTTTCTTCTCTTTCCCTGCTGGTGTTCCCCGATGAAAAGCGATCTTCAATGGATGCAGGCGCAGGTGGTGGCGCTGCGCGACGTCACGCCCACCGTGCGCGAGTTCACGCTGCGCCCCGACACCGACTTCGTCGCCGCGCATGAGCCCGGCGCCCACCTGCAGGTGCAGGTGATGACCGAGCAGGGCCGCGTGCAGACGCGCTCCTACTCGCTGGTGGGCGAGGGCGACGGCAGCTGCTGGCGCATCGCCGTCAAGCGGCTGGACGACGGCCGGGGCGGCTCGCGTGCGATGTGGCGGCTGGCCGAGGGCGACCGGCTGCAGGTGAGCGCGCCGCAGAACCACTTTCCGCTCGACCTCGCGGCGCCCGGCTACCTGCTGGTGGCCGGCGGCATCGGCATCACGCCGCTGGTGCTGATGGCGCAGCGCCTGGGCGCGTTGGCCCGACGCCGCGGCGTGCCGGTGGCCATGCTGTACGGCGCGCGCCATGCGGGCGAGTTCGGCTACCTCGACACCCTGCGCGATGCGCTGGGCGAGGCCGGCGTGCAGGCGCACGAAGGCGCCGTGCCCATCGACTTCGACGCCGCCATCGCCGCGCTGCCGCCCGGCGGCCAGCTCTACACCTGCGGCCCGGTGCCGATGCTCGAAGCCGTCAAGCGCGCCTGGGCCGCGGCCGGCCGGCCGCTCGCCGACCTGCGCTTCGAAACCTTCGGCAGCAGCGGCCGGCTTGCGACGCAGGCCTTCACCGTGCGCATTCCGCGCCACGACCTGTCGATCACCGTGCCGGCCGACTGCACGCTGCTCGACGCGCTCGACGCGGCCGGCGTGCAGATCCTGTCGGACTGCAAGCGCGGCGAGTGCGGCCTGTGCGCCATGGACGTGCTGGCCGTGGACGGCGAAGTCGACCACCGCGACGTGTTCCTGAGCCCGCACGAGAAGCAGGCGACCACGCGCATCTGCGCCTGCGTGTCACGCGCCGTGGGTACGCTCACGCTCGATTCCGCGTACCGCCCGGACCGCTGAAAACATCGGTTGCGCGATCATCGCGCAACCATTCGACTGATCGCGCAACAAAGACCCGTGCGGCGGGTGGGTAGGTGGTTGCCTGCTCCGTCAATTGTTGCGAATTGTTCAAAATACGCCCGGTTTCGCGTTCCGTCCCTCAAAGGAAAAATTCCATGCAAAGACGCCATCTCATCCAGACCGCCGGCCTTTCGGCGATTGCGCTCGCCACCGCGCTGTCGCTGCCTGTGGCCAGCGCCCAGGACAACAAGTTCAAGATCGGCCTGATCCTGCCGATGACGGGGCAGTCGGCCTCCACCGGCCGCCAGATCGAGGCCGCCGCGCGCCTGTACATGGCACAGAACGGCGACACCGTGGCCGGCAAGAAGGTCGAGCTGATCGTGAAGGACGACACCGGCCTGCCCGACGTGACCAAGCGCCTGGCGCAGGAGCTCATCGTCAACGACAAGGTCAACGTGATCGCCGGCTTCGGCATCACCCCGGCCGCGCTGGCCGCCGCGCCGCTGGCCACGCAATCGAAGACGCCGCAGGTCGTGATGGCCGCCGCCACCTCGAGCATCACCGAGGCCTCGCCCTACATCGTGCGCAGCAGCTTCACGCTGCCGCAGGTGTCGGTGGTGATGGGCGACTGGGCGCCCAAGAACGGCGTGAAGTCGGTGGTCACGCTGGTCACCGACTACGGCCCGGGCAACGACGCCGAGAAGTTCTTCAGCGACCGCTTCCAGCTCAACGGCGGCAAGGTGCTCGAGAAGCTGCGCGTGCCGCTGCGCAACCCCGACTTCGCGCCGTTCCTGCAGAAGGTGCGCGACGCCAAGCCCGACGCGCTGTTCGTCTTCGTGCCCTCGGGCGCGGGCGCGGCGGTGATGAAGCAGTTCCTGGAGCGCGGCATGGACAAGGCCGGCATCAAGATGATCGCCACCGGCGACGTGACGGATGACGATCAACTGAACGACATGGGCGACGGCGCGCTGGGCGTGGTCACCTCGCACCACTACTCGGCCGCGCACCCCTCGGCGCTGAACAAGAAGTTCGTCGAGGCCTTCCAGAAAGCCAACCCGAAGATGCGCCCCAACTTCATGGCCGTGGGCGGCTATGACGGCATGCGCGTGATCTACGAAGCCCTCAAGACCACCAAAGGCCAGGGCGGCGGCGAAGCGCTGCTGGCCGCCATGAAGGGCCAGGTCTTCGAAAGCCCGCGCGGCCAGGTGCTGATCGACGCGCAGACGCGCGACATCGTGCAGGACGTGTACCTGCGCAAGGTTGAAAAGAAGGACGGGCAGCTCTACAACGTCGAGTTCGACGTGATCAAGGGCGTGAAGGACCCGGGCAAGGCGAAGTAACAGAGCTCGCCCCCAGGCTGCGCGCACTTCGTGTCGCGCGCCTTCCCCTGCCGGGGGCGACACCTGAGGCCCGGCGCAGCCGGGTCCTTGGCATTCCCCGAAGAAAGCGCAGTGCGCGCAAGCTGTTGAATCGCTGATATGTTGACCATTCTTTTCGACGGCATCGCCTACGGCATGCTGCTCTTCGTCCTCGCCGTGGGGCTGGCCGTGACGCTCGGGCTGATGAACTTCATCAACCTTGCGCACGGCGCTTTCGCCATGGCGGGCGGCTACCTCACCGTGTTCGCGATGCAGAAGTTCGGCGTGCCGTTCCTGGCCTGCCTGCCGCTTGCATTCATCGTCGTCGCGCTGGCCGGCGCGCTGCTGGAGCGCACGCTCTACCGGCCGATGTACGGCAAGCCGCACCTGGACCAGGTGCTGTTCTCCATCGGGCTGGCGTTCATGGCCGTTGCGGCTGTCGACTACTTCGTCGGCTCGTCGCAGCAGAACCTGCAGCTGCCCGAATGGCTGCGCGGGCGCAGCGAATTCGGCGACGGCGCGTTCCTGCTGGGCATGGGCCACTACCGCATCTTCATCATCGCCGTGTGCGCCGTGCTCACCGTGGTGCTGCAGCTCATCCTCTCGAAGACCCGCTTCGGCAGCCGCCTGCGCGCCGCCGTCGACGACCCGCGCGTGGCCGCCGGGCTGGGCATCAACGTCAACATCGTGTTCCTGCTGACCTTCGCCGTGGGCTCGGGCCTGGCCGGGCTGGGTGGCGCGCTGGGCGCGGAAATCCTCGGGCTCGATCCGACCTTCCCGCTCAAGTACATGATCTATTTCCTCATCGTCGTCTCGGTCGGCGGCACCTCGTCGATCACCGGGCCGCTCGCCGCCGCGCTGCTGCTCGGCATTGCCGACGTGGCCGGCAAGTACTTCATTCCGAAGATGGGCGCCTTCACCGTCTACCTGCTCATGATCCTGATCCTCATGTGGCGGCCGCAAGGCCTGTTCACGCGCAAGGGAGGCCGCTGACATGAGCGCGCCTGCCTATGAATCGGCCCTGCTGCGCACCGCGCGCTGGCGGCCCTGGGAGTTCGTGGTCTGGGCCGTGGCCTTCGCGCTGCCGCTGGCCATGCCCTCGCACTCGCTGCTGGTCAACGAGATCGCCATCGTCGCGCTGTTCGCGATGTCGCTCGACCTGATCCTCGGCTACACCGGCATCGTGTCGCTCGGCCACGCGGCCTTCTTCGGCTTCGGCGCGTACGCCGCCGCGCTGTTCGCCAAGCTCGTCATGCCCGACCCGACCGTCGGCCTCGTGTTCGCCGCCGTGCTGTCGGCCGTGCTGGGCCTCGTGGCCAGCGTGACGATCTTGCGCGGCAGCGACCTCACGCGGCTCATGGTCACGTTGGGCACCGCGCTGCTGCTGCTCGAACTCGCCAACAAGCTCGACTGGCTCACCGGCGGCGCCGACGGCCTGCAGGGCGTGGTCATGGGGCCGGTGCTCGGCCTCTTCGAATTCGACCTGTATGGCCGCACGGCCGCCTGGTACTCGCTGGCCGTGATGCTCGTGCTGTTCCTCGTGATGCGCCGCATCGTGCATTCGCCGTTCGGTGCCACGCTCAAGGCCATCCGCGACAACCGGCTGCGCGCCATGGCCATCGGCATTCCCGTGGTGTCGCGGCTCGCCGTGGTCTACACCGTGGCCGCCGGCATCGCGGGCGCCGCGGGCGCGCTGCTGGCGCAGACCACCGGCTTCGCCTCGCTCGACGTGCTGGCCTTCGACCGCTCGGCCGACGTGCTGCTGATGCTGGTCATCGGCGGCGTGGGCTGGCTCTATGGCGGCGTGGCGGGCGCCATCGTCTTCAAGCTGCTGCAGACCTGGCTGTCGTCGGTGACGCCGCAGTACTGGATGTTCTGGATCGGCCTCATCCTCGTGCTGCTGGTGCTCGTGGGACGCGACCGCCTGCTCAAGCCGTGGACATGGTTCGGCACCGCGAAGAAGAAGGGCGGTGCGGCATGACCACCGACACCGTGCTCTCGACCCAAGGCCTCGTGATGCGCTTCGGCGGCATCACCGCCACGAACAACGTCACGATGGAACTGAAGCGTGGCGCACGCCATGCGCTCATCGGCCCGAACGGCGCCGGCAAGACCACGCTGATCAACCTGCTGACCGGCGTGCTCACGCCCACCGAAGGCCGCATCTCGCTGCTCGGCGAAGACATCACCACGCTCGCGCCGCACAAGCGCGTGGCGCGCGGGCTGGTGCGCACCTTCCAGATCAACCAGCTCTTCGACTCGATGACGCCGCTGGAAACGCTGGCGCTCGTGGTGTCGCAGCACCAGGGCATCGGTGCGCAATGGTGGCGCCCGCTGGGCGCGGACAAGCGCATCGCCGAGCGGGCCGGGCAACTGCTGGAGCAGTTCCACCTCGCCGACGTCGCGCAGCAGCAGACGAAATTCATGGCCTACGGCAAGCGCCGCCTGCTGGAGATCGCCATTGCGCTGGCCTGCGAGCCGCGCGTGCTGCTGCTCGACGAGCCCGTGGCGGGCGTGCCCGCCGGCGAGCGCGAAGAGCTGCTGCAGACCGTGGCCGCGTTGCCGGCCGACGTGTCGGTGCTGCTCATCGAGCACGACATGGACCTGGTGTTCAGCTTCGCCGACCGCATGACCGTGCTGGTCAACGGCGCGCTGCTGACCGAAGGCGACCCCGAGACGATCGCCAACGACCCGAAGGTCAAAGAGGTCTACCTGGGCCACGGAGAACATGCCCATGTCTGAACTGCTGCGCATCGAGAACCTGAGCGCCGGCTACGGCGAGGCCGTGGTGCTGCACGACGTGGCCTTCACGCTCGGCGAGGGCCAGACGCTCGCGCTGCTGGGCCGCAACGGCACCGGCAAGACCACGCTCATCAACACGCTGGCCGGCGCCACGCGCCAGCACGGCGGCACCATTGCGCTCGGTGGGCAGGCGGCGCTGCACAAGCTGCAGCCGCACCAGCGCGCGGCGGCCGGCATCGGCTGGGTGCCGCAGGAGCGCAACATCTTCAAGTCGCTCACGGTGCACGAGAACCTCACGGCCGTGGAGCGCCCGGGCCAGTGGAACCCGCAGCGCGTCTACGAGATGTTCCCGCGCCTGGCCGAGCGCAAGACCAACCTGGGCACGCAGCTGTCGGGCGGCGAGCAGCAGATGCTGGCCGTGGGCCGCGCGCTGGTGCTCAACCCCAAGCTGCTGCTGCTCGACGAGCCGCTCGAAGGCCTCGCACCGATCATCGTGGAAGAGCTGCTGCGCGCCATCCGCCGCATCACGCAGGGCGAGGGGCTGGCCGCGATCATCGTGGAGCAGCACCCGCAGGCGATCCTCGCGATTTCCGACCAGGCCGTGGTGCTCGACCACGGGACCATCGTGCATGCCGACACCGCGGCGGCGCTGCGCGCGCAGCCGGAGGTGCTCGACCGGCTGCTGGGCGTGGCGCGGTAGCGGCGGCCGATCACATAAAACAACCAGGAGACAGACAGATGGCGATCCCCCAGACAGTGTTCAGCGGGGGCGCCATGCTGGCGACCGCCGCCTTGCTCGCCGCATGCGGCACGGCCCCGACCGGCCCCACGCGCCTCGGCCTCGGCGCCGATCCGGCCCAGGCGTGTGCGGCGCTCACCGCACCGGTGGCGGCCAGCGCCATCGGCCTGCCCAGCGGCGCGGCGACGATCGACTCGGCGGCGCTCGTGCCGGCGTCTGCGCTCGCCGTGGCCGAGCGCGGCCCCAGCCCCGCGTCGCGCATCACGCCGGCGATGCCTGCGTACTGCAAGGTGCTCGGGCGCATCGCACCGGTCGACGCGAGCGCGCCGCCGATCCTGTTCCAGGTCAACCTGCCGCTCGCATGGAACGGACGCAGCGTGCAGTACGGCGGCGGGGGCTTCAACGGCACGCTGATCACCGGCCTGGCGCTGGTGCCTGCCGCGCGCTTCGACCTGCCCACGCCGCTGGCGCAGGGCTACGTGACCTACGGCACCGACTCGGGCCACCAGAACGTGCAGGGCCAGCCGCCGCAGGCCTTTGCGCTCAACGACGAAGCGCTCGTGAACTTCGCGCATGCCTCGTACAAGAAGGTGCGCGACGTGGCGGTGGCGTTGACGCAGCGCGCCTACGGCCACGCACCGCAGAAGCTCTACTTCATGGGCAGCTCCGAAGGCGGGCGCGAGGCGCTCACGATGGCGCAGCGCTATCCGCAGGACTTCGACGGCATCTTCAGCCGCGTGCCGGTGATCAACTGGACGGGGCTGCAGCATGCGGGCACGCGCAACGGCATCGCCACCTTCGGCGAAGGCTGGCTGCGGCCCGCGCAGGTGCAGCTGGTGCACAACGCGGTGCTCGCGTCGTGCGACGCGACGGACGGCGTGGCCGATCGCATCGTGTCGAACCCGGTGGCCTGCCTGCAGCGCTTCGACCCGGCCACCTTGCGCTGCGCGTCGGGCACGAGCGGCGACAACTGCCTGAACGACGCGCAGGTGCAGGCGGTGCGCACGCTGCGCTCGCCGTGGCGCGCGCCCGTGCCGCTGGCGCATGGCGTCACCGAGTACCCGGGCTGGGGCATCGGCGGTGAAGGCACGCCGGCCTTCGCCTCGATGGGTGGCTGGAACGCCTGGTGGACCGGCACCGCCGCGCCGACCGTGCCGCCGCAGCCGAGCAACGGCATCGCGTGGTTCTACGGCAGCGGGGCGCTGCAGTATTTCTACGCGCGCAATCCGTCGCTCGACGTGCGCAACTACCGCGCCGAAGACTTCGCCGCGCGCATCGCCACCGTGTCGCAGCTGATGGACTCGACCAACCCCGACCTGAGCGCCTTCCATGCGCGCGGCGGCAAGCTGCTGATGCTGGAGCACATGGCCGACTACGCGCAGAGCCCGTTCGCGGGCATCCGCTACTACGAGTCGGTGGTGGCGCGCATGGGCCGCGAGAACGTGGACCGCTTCATGCGCCTGTACACCGCGCCCGGTGTCGACCATGTGGGCAGCGGCGCACCTGCCAACGTCGACATGCTCGGCGCGCTGGCCGACTGGGTCGAGCGCGGGCGTGCGCCGTCGGGGCTGCAGCTGCTTGAACAAGAAGTGCAGCCGCCGTTCAAGACCACGCGTGCGCGTCCGCTGTGCGAGTGGCCGCTGTGGCCGCGCTACGTGAATGGCGATGCGTCGCAGGCGGCGAGCTTTCAGTGCAGCCGGTAGCGCGCGCTTGAAGCGGTCGCGATCTTCAAGGGGCGATTGAAGGAGTTTCGGGGCGAGGGGGCTTTTTCATGTGCGAGGGTCGCCGCAGACTGCTGGCATCCGAACTTCACAACGACCCATGAGCACCACGCCCCTCATCAGCATCGCCGTCCTGAAGGCCAAGACCGGCCAGCGCGAGGCGCTGCGCGACGCCTTGAGCGCGCTGGTGGCGCCCACGCGGCAGGAGCCCGGCTGCCTCGACTACACCTTGTTCGAACTGCGCGACGAGCCCGGCAGCTTCTACATGCGCGAGTCGTTCCAGGACCAGGCCGCGCTGGACGCGCACTTCGCCACGCCGTATTTCCAGGCCTTCGAAAAGCGGTTCGACGCGCTGCTGGACGCGCCGATCCGGCTGGTGTTCCTGGAGAAGGTCGCCTAGATCGCGCAGCCGTCGGGCCCGCAGGCTTCGGACGCCGTTGCAGACGGCGCCGGTGCGACGAAGGTGGCGAGCTGCGCCTTCCAGTCGTCCGCTCGCCCCAGCCACGGTCCGATGTCGATGCTCCCCGCGCTGCCGTCGGCCTGCGCCAGCACGAAAGTCGGAAAGCCCTGGCCGCCCGCGCGCTGCAGCAGGTCGCGGCTCGCGGCGATGTGGCGCGCGGTGGCGTCGCCCGTGTGCTGCGCGAAGGCCGCGGCGAAGGCTTCGGCGTCGAAGCCGAGCTCGACCGCCAGTTCGGCGAGCACGCCGGCCTCCGCGATGCGCCGGCCCTCGACGTAGTGCGCTTGCTGTACGCGGTGCGCCATGTCCAGCCCGCCGCCCGCACGCAGCGATTCGGCGGCGAGGATGGCGGTGATCGGCGGTTCGGAGTCCATCACCGCGCCGGTGTCGCGCAGCAGACCTTCGAAGTAGGCCTCGCCGAACGGCTGGCCCGTGAGTTCGGCGATGCGCCTGTCGTGCGGGATCACGTAGTCGCGCCACTGCGGCGTGATGGGGCGGCGGTTGGCGCCAGTCATCATGCCGCCGGCGTGCAACTCGACGCGCAGGCCCGGCACGGTGCGCGCGGCCTCGACCAGCGGCGCGGCGGCGTAGCACCAGCCGCACAGCGGATCGAAGATGCAGTGCAGGGTGGCGGTATCGCCGTTGTTGTCGGTTATTGCGGCCATTTCATTTCTCCCTTGATGACCTTGGCGCCCAGTTCGAGCGACGAGGCGTCTTCGAGCTTCGGGTAGCGCTGCTTCATGGCGGCGATCAGTGCGGCCGAGTCCTTGGCCTTGGTGGCTTCGGTCTCGAAGGCCTTGAGGTAGTCGCGCGTGAACTTCACCGACGCCACGGTGTAGGGTGCCGAGCCGTCGGCGTTCGGCAGGTAATGGCCGGGCACCACGGTCTTGGGGTGCAGCGCGGCGATGCGGTCGAGGGTCTTGAGCCAGTCGCGGCGCGACTGCACGGTCTGCGTGTCGGCCACCCAGACGTGGATGTTGGCCGACACCGGAATGCCGCCGACCACCGCCTTCAGCGAGGGAATCCACGCGAAGGTGCGCGCGGGCGAGGGGCCATCCAGGCCGACGACCTGGATCTTCTTGCCTTCGAGCGTGAGGCTGTCGCCGGCCAGCGGCTCGGGCACGACCAGCGCCTGGGGCGCGTTGTCCTTGAGGATCGGGCCCCAGTGCGCGAGCTTGCCGTCCTTGGAGGCCTGGATGGCGGCCACGGTCTGCGGCGTGGCGACGATCTTGGCGTCGGGGAACGCGGCGCGGATCACGTCCAGGCCGAAGTAGTAGTCGGGGTCGCTGTGGCTGATGTAGACCGTGGTCAGCTTCTTGCCGCTGTCCTTGATCTTCTGCACCAGGGCCTGCGCGTCGTTGCGCTGGAATTGGGCGTCGACCAGCACGGCGTCGGTGGCGCCGGCGACCAGCACCGACGACACGGGGAACATCGACTTCGTGCCGGGGTTGTAGACGTCGATCTTCAGCGGCTGGGCAGCCTGGGCGGCGAGCGGTGCGAGGGCGAATGCGGCGGACAGGGCGGCGGCGGCAACGAGGGTTCTGCGGAACATGGCGGTGTCTTTCGGTCGGTTGAGTTGAGGGTGACAGCGTGAACAGACCGGATGTTAGGTTGCGGGAAACGAAACAAAAACCACCGCCAAGACAATGAATCGTTTCGGTTATCGGACGAATCAGGCGGCTTCCGCGCGGTCCGTGGCGCAGCGCTCGAGGTGGGTGACCAGCAGTTGCGCCGAGGGCGACAGCGTCGCCTCGCTGCGAAAGCAGATCGCGAAACGCCGGCGCGCCCAGTCGTCCGTGAGCGGCATCAGCCGCAGCCCGAAGGCCTCGGTGAAGGGCCGGGCGACTTCCGCCGGCACCACGCTGATGGCCAACCCGGCGCGCACCACGCGCAGCGCCGCATCAAAGTTGGACACCAGCACGCGGTACACCAGCGGCTTGCCGGCCACAGCCGCCTCGCGCGCGAGCATCAGCTGCACGGCACTCAGCGCGGGCATGCCGACGAATTCGTGGTCGAGCACCTGCTCGAAGCGCACCGCGTCGTGGCGGGCCACGGGGTGCGACGGGTGGGCCACGATGGCCAGGTGGTCCGAGCGGTAGTCGCGCCGCTCCAGGCCGTCGAGGTCGGCCGCGTCCCAGCACAGGCCGATGGAGGCGACGCCCTCGCGGATGCCGCGCACGATCTCGGGGCTCACGCGCTCTTCCATGTCGACGCGGATGTTGCGGTGCGCCGGGTCTTGCAGAAAGCCCGCCACGTCCTCGGCCAGCGACTCGGCCATGACCGAGGCCGACGCCAGGATGCGCACATGCCCGCGCGCACCGCCGGCATAGGCGGCCATGTCGCGCTCGATCCGGGTGGCGCTGCCGAGCATCGCGCGTGCGTGTTCGAGCAGTGTTTCGCCGGCCGGCGTGGGCACCACGCCGCGGCGCTTGCGCAGCAGCAGCGGCGTGCCGACCGTGTCTTCGAGCTGGGCCAGGCGCTTGCTGATGGCCGAGCCGACGATGTTCGCTTGCTCGCCCGCGCGCGCGATGCTGCGGCTGTCGCAGACGGCGACGAACAGGCGCAGGGTGGTCAGGTCGAGGTCTCTCATGAAGTTCCAATCGGGAAGCGAACGGCTTCCAAAATATACCTTCAGGACTGAATCGGAACTTCTACGATCGACGTCATTCAGTTCCTCACGACGGAGACACCCTCTTGATTCACGCCTTCCTGCCGCCGCGCGCGGTTGTCCGCGAAGTGGGCCTGCGCGACGGGCTGCAAAGCATTGCCCGCGTGCTGCCCACCGCACGCAAGCTCGAATGGATCCGCGACGCGCACGCGGCCGGCCAGCGTGAGATCGAAGTCGGCTCGTTCGTACCGGCGCACCTGCTGCCGCAGCTGGCCGACACGGCCGAGCTGCTGGCGTATGCGAAGACGCTGCCGGGGCTTTTCGCTTCGGTGCTCGTGCCCAACCTCAAGGGCGCCGAGCGCGCCATTGCGGGCGAGGCCGACCTGATGATGGTGCCGCTGTCGGCCAGCCACGCGCACAGCCTGGCCAACCTGCGCAAGACGCCCGACGAGGTGGTGGCCGAGGTCGGCCGCATCCGTGCGGCGCGCGACGCTGCGGGCTCGAAGACGCTGATCGACGGCGGCGTCGGCACGGCGTTCGGCTGCACGCTGCAGGGCCATGTCGACCCCGACGAGGTGCTGCGCCTGATGCAGGCGCTGCTCGACGCCGGCGCCGACCGCGTGAGCCTCGCCGACACGGTGGGCTACGCCGATCCGGCCATGGTGCGCAGCCTGTTCGAGCGCGCGCTGCGCATCGCGGGCGACCGCCTGTGGTGCGGGCATTTCCACGACACGCGCGGGCTGGGCCTGGCCAATGTCTACGCCGCGCTGGAGGTCGGCATCACGCGCTTCGACGCCTGCCTGGCCGGCATCGGCGGCTGTCCGCATGCGCCGGGCGCGAGCGGCAATGTCGACACCGAGGACCTCGTCTTCATGCTCGAGAGCATGGGTGTCGCCACCGGCGTTGATCTGCCGAAGCTGCTCGATCTGAGGAAGCGCGTGGCCGGCTGGCTCGACGGCGAGACGCTGCAGGGCACGGTGTGGCGCGCGGGCTTTCCGAAGACCTTTGCACCGGCGGAAGGCGTCGCCGCATGAGCACCGAAGCCAAACGCCTGCCGCTCGCGGGCATCCGCGTGGTCGAGTTCACGCACATGGTCATGGGGCCGACCTGCGGCATGGTGCTGGCCGACCTGGGCGCCGAGGTCATCAAGGTCGAGCCCATCGACGGCGACCGCACGCGGCACCTGCTGGGCGCGGGCGCGGGCTTCTTCCCGATGTTCAACCGCAACAAGAAGAGCATCGCGCTCGACCTGCGCCATCCGCAAGGGCTCGAAGCCGCGCTGCGCCTGTGCGCCACGGCCGACGTGGTGGCGCAGAACTTCCGGCCCGGCACGATGGACAAGTACGGCCTGGGCTACGCGGCGCTGGGCAAGCTCAATCCGCGCCTCGTGTACGTGAACCACACGGGCTTCCTGCCCGGCCCTTATGAGCACCGCACCGCGCTCGACGAGGTGGTGCAGATGATGGGCGGGCTCGCCTACATGACGGGCCGCCCCGGCGATCCGCTGCGCGCGGGCAGCAGCGTGAACGACATCATGGGCGGCATGTTCGGCGCCATCGGCGCCATCGCCGCGCTGATGCAGCGCGCCGAGACCGGGCAGGGGCAGGAGGTGCAGTCGGCGCTGTTCGAGAACAACGTGTTCCTGGTCGGCCAGCACATGCTGCAGTACGCGATCACGGGGCAGGCGGCGGCGCCGATGCCCGAGCGCATCTCGGCCTGGGCGCTGTACGACGTGTTCACCGTGAAGGACGGCGAGCAGATCTTCCTGGCGGCCGTGAGCGACGCGCAGTGGAAGACCTTCTGCGACGCGCTGGGCTTCGATGACCTGAAGGCTGACGCCACGCTGCAGACCAACAACGACCGCGTGCGCCTGCGCCCGACCTTGCTGGCCGCGCTGCGCGCGCGCCTGGCCGACCGTTCGGCCGCCGAGCTGTCGGCGATCTTCGAGGCGCGCGGCCTGCCGTTCGCGCCGATCACGCGGCCCGAAGACCTGTATGCCGATCCGCACCTGCAGGCCACGGGCGGTCTCGCGGACATCCGCCTGCCCGATGGCGAGCGGGCCGGCGAGATGGCGCAGACCACGCTGTTCCCGATCACGCTCGGCGGCGAGCGCCTGGGCGTGCGGCTGCATCCGCCGACGCTGGGCGAGCACACGCGCGCGCTGCTGGCCGAGCTGGGCTATGCCGGCGCGCAGGTGGATGCGATGCATGCCGACGCGGCCATCGCCTGACTGCTTCCTCAAAAACAAGACGAGAGACAAGACCATGACCACGAACTTTTTCCCGATGAACCGCCGCGCGATGCTGGGCTTCGGCGCCTCGGCCGCCGCGCTGGCCGCATTGCCTTCCTTTGCGCAGGGCTCCGACAAACCGATCCGCTTCATCCTGCCGATCAGCGCCGGCTCGGGCGTGGACAACATCGTGCGCGCCGCCTCGGTGGCGCTCGGCAAGGCCTTCGGCCAGCCGGTGGTGATCGAGAACATGCCGGGCGCGGGCGGTCTCACCGGCACCTCGGCCATCGTGAAGGCGGCGCCCGACGGGCTCACGCTCGGCATGGTGTCGAACAACCATGTGATCAACCCGAGCGTGTTCAAGAAGATGCCGTTCGATGCGATCAATGACATCACGCCGATCAGCGTGGTGGGCGCAACGCCGTTGGTGCTGATGGTCAACCCCAAGCTGCCCGCGAAGAACGTGAAGGAACTCGTGGCGCTGCTGCGCGCCAGGCCCGACGGCTACAACTACGCCTCGTCGGGCAACGGCACCATCATCCACCTGGCCGGCGAGATGTTCATGGACGAAGCCGGCGTGAAGGCGCGGCACATTCCGTACAAGGGCACGGGCCCGATGGTGACCGACATGATGGCGGGCCAGGTCGAGATCGGCGTGGTCGCATTGCCGGCCGTGCAGCAGCACATCAAGAGCGGCGCACTGCGCGCCATCGGCGTGTGCGGACCGGCGCGCTCGCCGGCCGCGCCGGACATTCCGACGATTGCGGAGCAAGGCTTGCCGAACTACGCGGTCGAAGGCTGGTTCGCGGTGATCGGCCCGCCGAAGATGCAGGCCGTCGACATCAAGCGCGTGCACGACGCCGTGGTGGCCGCCTACACCAGTGCCGAGGTGCGCGAGGCGATGGACCGACAGGGCAATGTCATCAAGCCCACGTCGTCCGAAGAGGCTGCGAGCTACTTCCGCAGCGAGGCCGCGCGCTATGCGGCGCTGGTGAAGAAGGCGAACGTCGTTTTGGAATGAATGTCTTGCCCCTTCCCCTCCCGGGGGAAGGCTGGGATGGGGGCAAGCGGCCTGCGATGAGGCGCCGCGTCGTTGTGGAGTCCGTCGTGCCCCCACCCCGACCCTCCCCCGGAAGGGGAGGGAGCAACGCACAGGCGAGGCCTACGCCGGGCTCACCGCGCGGTACAGCGCCCGCACGAAATCCGACTGCGTGATCATCCCCGTCAGCCGCTTCTCTGCATCGATGATCGGAATGTGGTGGTGGCCGCCTTCGGAGAACAGCGGCACCAGCTCGACCACCGGCCGGTCGGCGCTGGCCACGCGCACCTGGCGCGTCATGATCTGGCCGACCACCTCGGGCTTGTTCGACATCACCGTGCGCGTGGCGCGGATCAGGTCGCGCAGCCGGCCGGCAATGCCGTCGTGGTGCTGCAGATCGAGCTGGCGGAAGAAGTCGGCCTGCGTGACGATGCCGACCACGCGGCGCGTGCGGTCGGTCACCGGCAACGCCTTGATGCGGTGCTGGTGCATCAGCGTCCAGGCCTCTTGCAGCGGCGTGCCGAACTCCACCGAGATCGGCGTGCCCGACATGATGTCGGCGCAGTGCAGCGTGCCCAGGCGGCGCTTGTACGACTCGAGCTCGGTCTGCTGAATGAGCGACTCGAGGTCGTCGCGGCTGATGTCGAGCACCTGGTTGTAGCGCGCCAGCACGGCGTCGATGTCGGCCTGGCTGAAGCGCGCGTCGGGCGAGGGCGGGCGCGCCACCTGCACGTGCGGATAGCGTCGCCCCGTGAGCGTGTTGTAGGCCACGCCGGCCAGCACCAGCAGCAGCGAGTTCACGAGCACCGGGAACAGCGCCGCCGAAAAATCGGTGGTGTGCGTGAGCACCGCCAGCAGCGCCGCCGCGCCGCCGGGCGGGTGCAGGCAGCGCGTGAAGAACATCAGGCCGATGGCCAGTGCCACGGCCACGGCGGCAGCCACGGCGGTGTCGGGAATCCAGCTGGCGCAGGCGATGCCCACCAGCGTCGACAGCGTGTTGCCGCCGATCACCGACCAGGGCTGGGCCAGCGGGCTGGCGGGCACGGCGAACACCAGCACGGCGGTGGCGCCCATCGGCGCGACCAGCCACACCGCATGCTCCAGCGGCACGGACAGCCAGCGGCACAGCAGGCCGGTGATCAGCAGCCCGAGGCCTGCGCCGCCCACGGCGCGCAGGCGCTCGCGCGCGTTGACGTTGGAGGGGCCCGGGAGCCAGGCGCGCAGATAAGTCCACAGTGCGGCGAATCGCATCCCCCGTCCCCCTCAGGCTTCTTCGTGCGCCACCCGACGCCCGATGTCGGGCCAGCGGTGGTGCAGCCAGACCCAGGCGACCAGCCCGATCGTGAGCATCAGCGCGGAGGTGAGGGCCAGTGCCAGCGTGGAGTGCATCACCAGCGGCGCCACCGCGCCGGCCACGACGCCGTTGGCGGTGGAGCCGATCACGGCCTGCAATGACGAGGCCATGCCGCGGCGCTCGGGGTGCAGGTCGAGCACCAGCAGCGTGACCACGGGCACCATCAGTGCCCAGCCGAAGGCGAACACCGCCAGCGGCCACACGGCCCAGGCCACGTGCGCCTGGAAGAAGATGTTGGCCACCACGTTGACCACCGAGGTGACCATCATGATCAGGAAGCCGTCGCGGATCTGCCGCTTGGGCGCCACCTTGCCGGCCATGCGGCCGCTGGCGCGCGCGCCGAGCATGATGCCGCCGATGGTCAGCAGGAAGAACCAGAAGAACTGCTGCGGCTGCAGCGCCAGGTGGTCGCCCAGGAACGCAGGCGCGGCCAGCACGTAGAGGAACATGCCGTTGAAGGGCACGCCGCTCGCAAAGGCCAGCAACAGGAAGCGCGGGTCGGAGCACAGGTCGCAGTAGCCGCGCATCAGGTGGCGCACCTGGAAGGGCTGGCGGTGGTCCTTGTGCAGCGTCTCGGGCAGCAGCTTGTAGTTGGCGACGAACAGCGCCACGCCCACGGCCACGAGGAACCAGAAGATCGAGTGCCAGCCCGCGTGCACGAACAGGAAGCCGCCCACGATGGGCGCGATGGCCGGCGCGACGCCGAAGTAGATCGTGACCTGGCTCATCACCCGCTGCGCCTCGGCCGGCGGGAACATGTCGCGGATCACGGCGCGCGACACCACGATGCCGGCGCCCGTCGAGAGACCCTGCAGGCCACGGAACAGCACCAGCTGCGTGATGTTCTGCGACAGCGCGCAGCCCAGCGAGGCCAGCGTGAACACGGCCAGCCCCCACAGCACCACGGGCCGGCGGCCGAAGCTGTCCGACAGCGCGCCGTGGAACAGGTTCATGAAGGCGAAGCCGAACAGGTAGGCCGACAGCGTCTGCTGCATCTCGGCCGGCGTCGCGCCGATCGATTTCGCGATGCCCGAGAAGGCCGGGATGTAGGTGTCGATGGAGAAGGGCCCGAGCATGCCCAGCACGGCGAGCAGCACGGCAAGCGCCCAGCGCGGGGCCTGCCAGAGTTTGTCTGCGTCGGGATTCATGGAAAGGCGGCTCCGTTGTACTTGTGTGTTGTGTGTCGGTGGAAAAACGAGAACGCCCGCCGCCCGGGTGAGGGGCAAGGCGGGCGCTTGGGCTTCAGCGAACCTGGATTACAGGGTGTCGATGAAGCTGCGCAGCTTGTCGGAGCGCGACGGGTGCTTCAGCTTGCGCAACGCCTTGGCTTCGATCTGGCGGATGCGCTCGCGGGTCACGTCGAACTGCTTGCCGACTTCTTCCAGCGTGTGGTCGGTCGACATCTCGATGCCGAAGCGCATGCGCAGCACCTTGGCTTCGCGCGGCGTGAGGGAGTCGAGGATGTCCTTGACCACGTCGCGAAGACCCGCTTGCATCGCGGCCTCGATGGGGGCCGTGTTGCTGCTGTCCTCGATGAAGTCGCCCAGGTGCGAATCGTCGTCGTCGCCGATGGGGGTTTCCATCGAGATCGGCTCTTTCGCGATCTTCATGATCTTGCGGATCTTGTCTTCCGGGATCTCCATCTTGGCGGCCAGGATGCCGGCGTCAGGCTCGAAGCCGAACTCCTGCAAGTGCTGGCGCGAGATGCGGTTCATCTTGTTGATCGTCTCGATCATGTGCACCGGGATGCGGATGGTGCGCGCCTGGTCGGCGATCGAGCGCGTGATGGCCTGGCGGATCCACCACGTGGCGTAGGTCGAGAACTTGTAGCCGCGACGGTATTCGAACTTGTCGACCGCCTTCATCAGGCCGATGTTGCCTTCCTGGATCAGGTCCAGGAACTGCAGGCCGCGGTTGGTGTACTTCTTGGCGATGGAGATCACGAGGCGCAGGTTGGCCTCGATCATTTCCTTCTTGGCATCGCGCGAGGACGATTCGCCCTCGTTCATGCGCTTGTTGATGTCCTTGAGCTCGGTCAGCGGCACCACCACGCGCGACTGGATGTCGGCGAGCTTCTGCTGCAGTTCCTGCACCGGCGGGATGTTGCGTGCGAGCACGGCGCTGTACGGCTTGCCGGCCGCGGCCTGCTTCTCGACCCACTTGAGGTTCAGCAGGTTGGAGGCGATGCGGTTGCCGTTCTTGTCGAAGCCGCTGAAGTCGCGAATGAACTCTTCCTGCGGGAAGCCGCACTTGTCCACGATGATGCGGCGCAGTTCGCGTTCCTTCTTGCGCACGTCGTCCACCTGCGTGCGCACCAGGTCGCACAGCTTCTCGATGGTCTTGGCCGTGAAGCGGATGGTCATCAGCTCGTCGGACACGGCCTGCTGGGCCTTGGTGTACGCGGGCGTGCCGTAGCCTTCCTTCTCGTAGATCTTGTGGATCTTCTCGAACATCTCGGCGATGCGGTCGAAGCGCGAGAGGGCTTCGTTCTTGAGTTCTTCGAGCTTCTTGGTCAGGGCCTTGGAGCCGCCCTTGCCGTCGTCGTCGTCTTCTTCGTCGAATTCGTCGAAGTCTTCTTCGGCCACGTAGTCGTCGGCCTCGTTGGGGTTCGAGAAGCCGTCCACGATGGTCGAGATGACGACCTTGCCTTCACGGATGGTCGCGGCCATTTCGAGGATCGCGGCGATGGTGGCGGGGGAGGCCGAAATGGCTTCCATCATGGCCATCAGGCCGCCTTCGATGCGCTTGGCGATTTCGATTTCGCCTTCGCGCGTCAGCAGCTCGACCGTGCCCATTTCGCGCATGTACATGCGGACCGGGTCGGTGGTGCGGCCGAATTCGCTGTCCACCGTGGACAGGGCCGCTTCGGCTTCTTCCTCGGCTTCTTCCACCGTGGTGGCGGTGGGCGCGGTGTTGTTCAGCAGCAGGGTTTCGGCGTCGGGCGTCTGCTCGTACACCGCCACGCCCATGTCGTTGAGCATGGTGACCACGACTTCCATGGTCTCGGCGTCGACCAGCTTGTCGGGCAGGTGGTCGGAGATTTCGCCGTGCGTGAGGTAGCCGCGGGTCTTGCCCAGCGTGATCAGGGTCTTCAGGCGCGAGCGGCGCTTGGCCAGGTCTTCTTCGGAGAGCACGGTCTCGTCGAGGCCGAACTCCTTCATCAAGGCGCGTTCCTTCGCCTTGCTGATCTTCATGCGCAGCGGCTTGACCTTCTCTTCGGTGGTCGCGGCCACCGCCGGCTCGTCACCGGCCAGGTCTTCTTCGATGTCCGACAGGTCGATGTCGCTCTCGCCGGCTTCCTTGGCGGCCTTGGGCTTGCGCCCGCGCTTGGCGCCGGTGGCGGGCGCAGCTGCAGCGCTGGCGGCCTTGGGCGGACGGCCAACTTTCTTGGCAGCGGGGGCAGCCGTGGCAGTGGCCGCGGCTTTTTTGGGATCGTCGAGAGAGGTCGATTTCGTGGGCACGGTTTTCACTTTCGTTGCGGCTGCCGTTTTGGACGCGGCGGCAGCCGTCTTGGTTGCCGGTTTGGCACCGGCTTTCAGCGGTTTCTCTGCTGCGGGCTTGGTGGCGACGCTTTTGACGTTTTTGGCAAGTGAAGGAGCAGGCTTCTTTGAACTGGGCATACGACCTCGTTACGACAAGAAAAGACAAGCGGGATCACAGGCGCGCTGCCACGCGGACAGCACCACCATGCCCGTGCACAGGCACGGACAAAACAATTGGGAAACGAGGAATTAATTCCTCACCAGGCAAGATGTCGGGCGAACATTTGGTGTGCAGTCCTTGCGGTTATTGACCCTTTCCGCCGGAATTTACCGTTGGAGTGCGTTGCGCTAGGGGTCGGCCCGGAGGTGCTGCTGTCGCTCTTGCCTAATTTCGCCAGTTGCGAAGCCCTACATTATAGCCTGTTGCGCAAATTTCAAGCAGTATCTGTCCCCGACGCGCGAATGCGGTCTCGCAATTCGAGCCGGCGGGCTTCCAGCGCCTTGTAGCGCTCCAGGGCTTTCGGGTCTTTTCCAACCGAAGCGATGGCCTCGCTCTGCTGGGCCTTGAGCCGGTCGTCGAGCATGAAGTCGAGCACGCTCCCCAGCTCCTTGGCGGCCTCGGCCTGGTGCTGTTCTTCCTCGCCTTCGGGCACCGGCCCGGCCTCGGAAACGCTCATGAGGCGCTCGGCCAGCGGCGCGAAATCGAGCCCGCGCAGGCCTTCGCGCAGCGCCGCCCAGGGCTGCACGCCGTGCTCGTGCAGCTGGCTGTCCAGCCAGGTGAAGAGGGCGCCGTGCTCGCCCGGCAGGTCGCACAGCATCACGTGCAGCTCGTGCGACAGCGCCTCCCACTGCGCCATGTTCGACAGCACCAGCCGCACCGCCACGTCGGGCCGGCTCGGCGGCTTGCCGCGTCCGCGCAGCGGCTCGATGGGTTCCTCGAACTTGCCGCCCCAGCGCTTGCCCTTGGTGAACTTGCGCGGCTGGAACTTGGGCTTGCTCTCGTTTTCGTAGCGCGGCGGCTCGTAGTCCTGTGTCGGCGGCAGGTCCGGGTAGTAGTCACCGGGGTCGTTGCCGTAGTTGTCGGGCTCGCTGTGGCGCTGCGGCGCCTGGGATGGCTGGCTATTGCCGCCGCCTCCCTTGCGCGGGCCGGGCGCGGCGGTGGCCCACAGGTCGGACAGCGCCGCGGCGTCGAGCTGCACCAGCGTGGCGATCTCACTGAGCAGCTGCCGCTTGAGCGCGCCGTCGGGCATGGCGCTCCAGAGCGGGCGCACGTTGCTGGTCATGTGGGCGCGGCCCTCGGCGGAGCTCAGGTCGCAGCCTTCGCGGGCGGCCTCGAGCATGAAGCGCGACAGCGGCGTGGCCTCGGCCACGAAGCCCGCGAACGCCTCGGCGCCGTGCGCGCGGATGTAGCTGTCGGGGTCGTGCTCGGCCGGCAGGAACAGGAACTTGATGTTGCGCGTGTCGGTGGCGTAGGGCAGGGCGCCGTCGAGCGCCTTGCGCGCGGCGCGGCGTCCGGCGGCGTCGCCGTCGAAGCTGAACACCACCGACTCGGTGAAGCGGAAGAGCTTTTGCACATGCTCGGTGGTGCAGGCCGTGCCCAGCGTGGCGACCGCGTTCGGAAAGCCGAGCTGGGCCAGCGCTACCACGTCCATGTAGCCCTCGGTGACGAGCGCGTAGCCGCGGTCGCGGAAGGCGGCGCGCGCCTCGTACAGGCCGTAGAGCTCGCGGCCCTTGCTGAAGACGGGCGTTTCGGGCGAATTCAGGTACTTGGGCTTTTCGTCGCCGAGCACGCGCCCGCCGAAGCCGATGCACTCGCCCTTGACGTTGCGGATCGGGAACATCACGCGGTCGCGGAAACGGTCGTAGCGCTTGGCTTCCTCGTCGCTGAGCTTGCCTTCCTCGTTGTTGACGATCACCAGGCCGCTCTCGGCGAGCAGCGGGTCGTCGTAGTCGGGAAACACGCTGGCCAGCGCGCGCCAGCCGGCCGGCGCATAGCCGATGCCGAACTGCTTGGCGACCTCGCCCGACACACCGCGACCCTTGAGGTAGTCGATGGCGCCGGGCGCCTGACGCAGCGCCTTGCGGTAGGCGTCGCCGGCCTTTTCGAGCACGTCGGTCAGCGTGGCCTGCTTCTGGCGCTGGCTGGCGGCGCGGGCGCGTTCGGCGGGCGAGACGTCGTCCTCGGGCACGACCAGGCCGTACTGGCCGGCCAGGTCGTGCACGGCTTCGACGAAGCCCATGCCCGCATGTTCCATGAGGAAGCCGATGGCGTTGCCGTGCACGCCGCAACCGAAGCAGTGATAGAACTGCTTGGTCGGGCTGACCGAGAACGAAGGCGACTTCTCGCCGTGGAAGGGGCACAGCCCCATGAAATTGGCGCCGGCCTTCTTGAGCTGGACGTAGCGGCCGACGATTTCGACCACATCGGCGCGCGCGATGAGTTCCTGGATGAATGAAGCGGGGATGGTCATGGCTGCGGGGAGCGGCAAATCATACGCAAGCGCGCGGGCGGCATACTGAACCCCGCCGCAAATCCACATCACGCATGAAGACGCCCCTGCCTTTGCAACACGCCGCGCCGCTGCTGCGCCATCCGCTGCGCTTCGTCTGGGGCGCGCTCAAGGACTTCCGTGCCAACCAGGGGTTGCTGCTGGCGGGGGCGGTGGCCTACTACGCGCTGCTGTCCATCGTGCCGCTCTTGATCGTGAGCGTGATGGCGCTGTCGCACGTGATCGACCAGGGCGAGTTGCTGCGCACCATCGGGCGCTACCTCGAATGGCTGCTGCCGGGGCAGTCGAAAGCCATCGTGGCCGAGCTGTCGAGCTTCCTGGACCACCGCTCGGTGCTCGGGCCGGTGCTGCTGGTGACGATGATTTTCTTCAGCTCGCTGGCGTTCAGCGTGCTCGAAAGCGCGATGGCGGTGATCTTTCACCACCGCAAGGACGATCACAAGCGTCACTTTCTCGTGTCGGTGGCGATGCCGTACCTTTACATCCTGAGCCTGTGCGCGGGGCTGCTGCTGGTCACGCTGGTGTCGGGTGCGCTGCAGCTGGTGGGGCAGGAAAGCGTCGACCTGCTGGGGCGCAGCTGGTCGCTGTCGGGCATTTCGGGCCTGCTGCTGTACCTGCTGGGGCTGGGCGGCGAGATCTTCATGCTGACCTCGCTCTACCTCGTGATGCCGGCGGGGCGCATGTCGCTGCGGCATGCGCTGCTGGGCGGCGTGACGGCTGCGCTCTTGTGGGAGGCCACGCGGCGCGTGCTGATCTGGTACTTCTCGACGCTGTCGCAGGTGAACATCGTCTACGGCTCGCTCACCACGGCGATCGTGGTGCTGCTGAGCCTGGAAATCGCCGCCATGCTGGTGCTGCTCGGGGCCCAGGTGATCGCGAACTACGAGCGCCTGGACCGCACCGGCAGCACGAAGCTGCCGGCGTCCGAGATCAGCGAGGGGCCAATCGAATCGCTCCGTCCAGACGAATCACCTCGCCGTTGAGCATGTCGTTCTCGATGATGTGCTTGGCCAGCTTGGCGTAGTCCTCGGGCGTGCCCAGGCGCGACGGGAAGGGCACGCTGGCGGCCAGCGCGTCCTGCACTTCCTGGGGCATGCCGAACAGCATGGGCGTGCCGAAGATGCCGGGGGCGATGGTCATGTTGCGGATGCCGCTGCGCGCGAGGTCGCGGGCGATGGGCAGGGTCATGCCGACCACGCCGCCCTTCGAGGCGCTGTAGGCGGCCTGGCCGATCTGGCCGTCGTAGGCTGCGACCGAGGCGGTCGAGATCAGCACGCCGCGCTCGCCGGTGGCTTCGGGCTCGTTCTTGCCCATGGCGTCGGCCGCCAGGCGGATCATGTTGAAGCTGCCGATCAGGTTGACCGTGACGGTCTTGCTGAACACGGCCAGCGCGTGCGGGCCGTTCTTGCCCACGGTCTTCTCGGCCGGTGCGATGCCGGCGCAGTTGACCAGGCCCATCAGCTTGCCGAGCTTGAGCGCGGCGGCCACCGCGGCCTGGCCGTCGGCTTCCTGGCTCACGTCGCACTTGACGAACACGCCGCCGATTTCCTTCGCAACGGCTTCGCCCTTGTCAGCCTGCATGTCGGCGATGACCACCTTGGCGCCGTTGGCGGCCAGCATCCGCGCCGTGCCTTCGCCGAGGCCCGAAGCGCCACCGGTCACGATAAAAACCTTGCCGTCGATTTGCATGAAAAGTCTCCAGAGATGAGACCCGCATTATCGAAGACGTCGCCGGGCCAAAAAAAAGGCCTCATCCGAAGATGAGGCCCTGAATTGGATCCGTGAGGACCCAAGGAGACAACTGGTGGTGGTCGGTGCTTAGCGCTTGCGCGAAGCGGTGGCCGTCTTGGCAGCGGCGACGGCTTGGGTCGACACGGCGTTGAAGTTGGCTTCGGCGACGTCCGACGCTTGCTTGACGGCCTTCTGGACCGATTCGAAAGCGTTGTTGGCGGCAGCCACGGCGCTCTTCAGCACGGCGACGGCGGTTTCCGAACCGGCGGGGGCGTTCTTGGAAGCGCTGTCGACGAGGCCGACGAAGGCTTGCTGGGCTTCAGCGGCCTTGGCTTCGAAAGCCTTCGAGAATTCGGCGTTGGTGCCTTGGGCGATGTCGTACAGGTGACGGCTGTAGGCAGCGGTCTTTTCAGCCAGGGGCTGGAACAGGCTGGCTTGCAGCGTCAGCAGCTCTTGGGCGTCCTTGACGCTCAGGGCGGCCTGGACGGTGCTCTGGGCTTCGGTCAGGGCGGCCTTGGAAGCGGTCACGTTCAGTTCGACCAGCTTTTCAACGCCCTCGAAAGCCTTGGAGGTCAGGCCGAACAGGGTTTCGAGGTTTGCTTTTTGAGCGGCGAGGATTTGGTCAGCGGTCAGGGCCATTTGAGATCTCCAGAAAGGATGATGGGGTGGTCGATTCACGTTGCGCTGCGCCTCGTCGTTCATGTTGCGGTGCAGCATGGCCTGAAGTATAGGCAGCTGAACGCAGCGATCAAGCGGTTTTTTGCTGCTGTGCAGCAATTTAGAAGCGGCCTTCTAAATTCGGCAACTTTGGGCACACCGCCAGAATGAAGGCCATGCGTGCTTTCTATTCCGGGCAGTTCGTCCTGCCCCTGCCGCCGGGCCACCGCTTTCCCATGTCGCGCTACGCGATGCTGCGCGATCGCCTGCAGGAGCAGCTGCCGGCCGTCGAGATGGACGCGGCCCCGCGCGCCACCGACGACGAGCTGGCGCTGGCCCACACCCCCGAATGGATCGCCGCCGTCAGCGAAGGCCGCGTGAGCCCGCAGGCCATGCGCGAGATCGGCTTTCCGTGGAGCGAGGCGATGGTCGAGCGCTCGCGCCGCTCCACCGGCGCCACCATCGCCGCCTGCCGCGCGGCCTTCGCGGGCGGCGTGTCGGCCAACATGGCCGGCGGCACGCACCACGCCTATGCCGACAAGGGCAGCGGCTTCTGCGTCTTCAACGATGCGGCGGTGGCCGCGCGGCTCATGCAGGTCGAGCAGGCCCGCGCCGGTCGGTTGCTCAGGGTGGCGATGATCGACCTCGACGTGCACCAGGGCAACGGCACCGCCCGCATCTTCCAGGGCGACCCGAGCGTGTTCACGCTGTCGGTGCACGGCCAGAAGAACTTCCCGTTCCGCAAGGAGGCGAGCGACCTCGACGTGGAGCTGCCCGACGGCTGCGGCGACACCGACTACCTGGCGGCGCTGGAGCACGCGCTCGACGAGCTCGACCGCCGCTTCTTGCCCGGCCTCGTGATCTACCTGGCCGGCGCCGACCCCTTCGAGCGCGACCGGCTCGGCCGCCTCAAGCTGAGCTTCGACGGCCTGGAGGCGCGCGACCGCCGCGTGTTCGACTGGACCTGGCAGCGCCGCATTCCCACGGCCTTCGCGATGGCCGGCGGCTATGCCAGCGACATCGCCGAGACGGTGCAGGTGCAGCTGGGCACCTTCCGGGTGGCGCTCGATTACTGGCGCCGCTGGCAAAATGCCGCGCGATGAGCGCCCCCACACCACCCACCTCAACCCCCAAGCCCACGCCCCACACCCGCAGCGCCTACCGGGCCTTCCGCAGCATCCCGACGCGCTGGGCCGACAACGACATGTACGGCCACGTCAACAACGTCGTCTACTACAGCTGGTTCGACACCGCGGTGAACGCGCTGCTCATCGAGCGCGGCGCGCTCGACATCCACGGCGGCCCCACCATCGGCTTCGTGGTCGAGACGCAGTGCAATTACTTCGCACCGGTGGCCTTCCCGCAGACGGTGGAGGCGGGCATCCGCGTGGCGCAGGCGGGTCGTTCGAGCGTGCGCTACGAGATCGCGCTCTTTGCCGAGGGCGCCGACACCGCGGCTGCGCAGGGGCACTTCGTGCATGTGTACGTCGATCGCGCGACGCAGCGGCCGGTGCCGTTGCCCGAGGCGCTGCAGCAGGTGGTCGATTCGCTGCGCGCCTGAGCGCCCATGAAAAACGGCGCCCGCAGGCGCCGTCCATGAGTGAGTAGGGCATGACCCCGCTTACATCGTCTTCTTCATGGCCTTGATGTCGGCCTTGCCCTGGGCTTCATCAGCCTTGGCCTGCTTCACGCAAGCGTCCTTGGCTGCGCCGGTCTGGTCGTCGCACTTTTCCTTCGCGACTTCATAGGCGGCCTTCACCTTCTCTTCGGCCACCTTGCGGGCATGGCTGTCGCTCGGCTGGTACTGCTGCTCCAGCTCGGCCTTGGCCACTTCTTCCTTGCCCTTGGCTTCCTTCTGGCAGACGTCCTTGGCGTTGTCCTTCATCGTGTCGCACTGGGCCTTGGCGACCTTGTAGTCGGCCTCGACCTTTTCCTTGGCGACCTTGTACTCGTCCTTGGTCATCGCACCGGCCTGGCCGGCGACGAAGAAGGTGGAGGCGAGGGCGAGCATGACGAGGTGTTGCTTTTTCATGGTGTGTGTCCTTTGCGGTGAGTGGCAGGGCCGGATGGCCGGTGTCTTTCTCAGTTCTTCTCGAACCAGAGCGCGTCCGGCGAGCGGCCGTCGCGCGATTCCCAGTCCTTCACCTGCTTCTCGGCCTCGTCGCGGCTGATGCCGTGGCGTTCCTGGATGCGGCCCAGCAACTGGTCGCGCTTGCCGGCGATGACGTCGAAGTCGTCGTCGGTCAGCTTGCCCCATTGCTCGCGGACCTTGCCCTTGAGCTGCTTCCAGTTGCCTTCGATGGTGTCCTTGTTCATGCGAATCTCCTTGCGTAAGAGTGATGACCCGGCGGAACATGCCGCCGCCGTGAAATCAATGTCGCGTGAGTGATTCCCCCTGCCGGTAGGACGTGCAGTCCGACCCTCGTAGGCACAGGCCGACGCAGGCCGTGATAATGGAACGGACGCCGACGCCAGAGACCCGAGACACCGCGCACCGCACCATGATCATTCACAGCCTGCTCGACACCGACCTCTACAAGTTCACGATGATGCAGGTGGTCCTGCACCACTTTCCGGGGGCGCGGGTCGAGTACCGCTTCAAGTGCCGCAACCCGGGCGTCAACCTCGCGCAGTTCGCGGGACAGATCCGCGACGAGATCCGCAGCCTGTGCTCGCTGCAGTTCCGCGATGCCGAGCTCGCCTACCTGCGCTCGATGCGCTTCATCAAGAGCGACTTCGTCGACTTCCTGGGCCTGTTCCGGCTCAACGAGAAGTACATCAACGTCATCCCCCAGCCCTCGGGCGAGCTCGAGATCCGCATCAAGGGGCCGTGGCTGCACACCATCCTGTTCGAGATCCCGGTGCTGGCCATCGTGAACGAGGTCTACTTTCGCAACACGCAGAAGAACCCCGACTTCGAAGAAGGCCGCCGCCGCCTCGACCTCAAGATCAGCCAGCTGCAGGAAGCCGGCCTGGGCGACCTGAAGATTGCCGACTACGGCACGCGTCGCCGCTTCTCCAAAGACTGGCACGAGGAAGTGCTGCGCACGCTGACACAACGGCTCGGCGCCGTGGCCTCGCCGCCGGCCAAGTCGCCCGCGGGCGAGCACCTGCCACAGCTGGCGGGCACGAGCAACGTGCTGTACGCCATGAAGCTGGGGCTGATTCCGCTGGGCACCATGGCGCACGAGTACCTGCAGGCCTGCCAGGCCCTGGGCCCGCGGCTGCGCGACAGCCAGATCTTCGGCTTCGAGAGCTGGGCCCGCGAGTACCGCGGCGACCTGGGCATTGCGCTGTCCGACGTGTACGGCATGAGCGCCTTCCTGCGCGACTTCGACCTGTACTTCTGCAAGCTCTTCGACGGCGCCCGCCACGACAGCGGCGACCCGTTCCAGTGGGGCGAGCGCATGCTGGCGCACTACCACGCGAACCGGGTCGACCCGCTCACCAAGACGCTGATCTTCAGCGACGGTCTCACGGTGCCGCGCACCATCGAGCTGTACCAGCAGTTCCGCGGTCGCTGCCTGCTGGCCTTCGGCATCGGCACCAACCTCACCAACGACCTGGGCTACGAGCCGCTGCAGATCGTCATCAAGATGATCCAGTGCAACGACCAGCCGGTGGCCAAGCTGTCGGACACGCCGTCCAAGAACATGTGCGAGGACGAGAAATACCTGGCCTACCTGCGCCAGGTGTTCGAGATCGAACAACCCCCCGTTTGAAGGCTGTACTGACCTGTCTGGTACGGTACAGCCCCCATGAAGAAAACGATCCGACTGACGGCAGCCGCGGCGCTGCCGATGCTCTTTCCCGCCCTGGCTTTCGCCGCCGATTTCGACGGTGCCGCGCTCTCGCCGCTGTGGGGCGTGCCGTTCGCCGGCATCCTGCTTTCCATTGCGTTGCTGCCGCTGGCCACGCCCGCGTTCTGGCACCACCACTACGGCAAGATTTCCGCCGCCTGGGCGCTGGCCTTCCTGCTGCCCTTTGCTGCGACCTACGGCGCGGGGCTGGCGGGCGTGCAGCTGGTGCATGCGCTGGTGGCCGAGTACATCCCGTTCATCATCCTGCTCACGGCGCTCTTCACCGTGGCGGGGGGCATCCACATCCGCGGCAACCTGCACGGAACGCCGGGGCTCAACACGGCGATCCTGGCCATCGGCGCGGTGCTCGCGAGCTTCATGGGCACCACGGGCGCCTCGATGCTGTTGATCCGGCCGCTGATCCGGGCCAACGACAACCGGCAGCGCAAGGTGCACGTGATCGTGTTCTTCATCTTCATCGTGTCGAACGCGGGCGGCTCGCTCACGCCGCTGGGCGACCCGCCGCTGTTCCTCGGCTTCCTCAAGGGCGTGGGCTTCTTCTGGACCGCGCAGCACATCCTGCCCGAGACCATCTTCATCCTGGCCGTGCTGCTGGCGCTGTTCTATGCCATCGACCGCCACTTCTACCGCAAGGACGGCGTGCTGCCCGTCGACCCGACGCCCGACACCCCGCGCCTGGGCTTCGACGGCGCGGCCAACTTCTGGCTGCTGGGCGGCATCGTCGCGCTGGTGCTGCTGAGCGGTTTCTGGAAATCGCCCGTGGTGTTCGACGTGTTCGGCACCGAGGTCGGCCTGCCGGGCCTGGTGCGCGACGTGGGGCTGGCGCTGATCGCCATCGTCTCGTACAAGCTCACGGCGCCCAAGGTGCACGCCGACAACCAGTTCGAGTGGGGCCCGATGGCCGAGGTGGCCAAGCTCTTCGCCGGCATCTTCCTGACCATCATCCCGGTGATCGCCATGCTCAAGGCCGGCACGCAGGGCCCGTTCGGCGCCATCGTGGCGGCCGTGACGCGCGCCGACGGCCAGCCCGACCCGGCCATGTACTTCTGGGCCACCGGCATCCTGAGCTCGTTCCTGGACAACGCGCCGACCTACCTCGTGTTCTTCAACACGGCGGGCGGCGACCCGGCGGCGCTCATGACCACCTATGCCAGCACGCTGGCCGCCATCTCGGCCGGCGCCGTGTTCATGGGCGCCAACACCTACATCGGCAACGCGCCGAACCTGATGGTCAAGGCCATCGCCGAAAGCCGCGGCGTGCGCATGCCCAGCTTCTTCGGCTACATGGCGTGGTCGGGCGCGATCCTGATCCCGCTGTTCGTCCTGTGCACCTTCATCTTCTTCCGTTGATCCTTCCAGCCCTTCAAAGAAAGAGACACGTTCCATGAGCAGCAGCAAGCCCAAGATCCTGGTCGCGCGCGCGGTGTTCCCCGAGACCCTCGCGCGCCTGGCGCAGCATTTCGAGGTCGAGTCGAACCAGGCCGACGAGACCTGGAGCAAGGACCAGCTGATCGCGAAGCTGCAAGGCAAGCAGGGCGCCTTCACCACCGGCAGCGAGCGCATCGACGCCGCGGTGCTCGACGCCTGCCCCGAGCTGAAGATCTGCGCCAACATGGCCGTGGGCTACAACAACTTCGACGTCGACGCCATGGCCGCGCGCGGCGTGCTCGGCACCAACGCGCCGGACGTGCTCACCGAAACCACGGCCGACTTCGGCTTCGCGCTGCTCATGGCCACCGCGCGCCGAATCACCGAGAGCGAACACTTCCTGCGCGCGGGCAAGTGGGAAAAGTGGAGCTACGACATGTTCGCCGGCTCCGACATCCACGGCTCGACGCTGGGCATCATCGGCATGGGTCGCATCGGGCAGGGCATTGCCCGGCGCGGCGCGCACGGCTTCGGCATGAACGTGATCTATCACAACCGCTCGCGCCTCGATGCCGCGCTCGAGGCCGAGTGCAAGGCCCGCTACGTCGGCAAGGACGAGCTGCTCAAGACCGCCGACCACGTCGTGCTGGTCGTGCCGTACTCGCCGGCGTCGCACCACACCATCGGCGCGGCCGAGATCGCGCTCATGAAGCCGACCGCCACGCTGGTCAACATCGCGCGCGGCGGCATCGTCGACGACGCGGCGCTGGCCGTGGCGCTGCGCGAGAAGCGCATCGCCGCCGCCGGCCTCGACGTGTTCGAGGGCGAGCCCAAGGTCCACCCCGACCTGCTCACCGTGCCCAACGTGGTGCTCACGCCGCACATCGCCAGCGCCACCGTGCCCACGCGCCGCGCCATGGCCGACCTCGCGGCCGACAACCTCATCGCCTGGGGCACCGGCAAGGGGCCCTTGACCCCTGTCACGCCAGTGCCGGCGGCCACGAAATAACCTGAAACCTGACCGCGAGCGCGACACGCCCCCCACCTTGGAACTGACGGATCTGATCCTTCTCGCACTGGCCGCATTCGCCGTGGTGCAGCTGGTGCTGGTCATCTGGCTGCTGGCCCGCCGGCCACCCCCACCTGATCACAGCGAAATGCTGGGCGTGCTCGCCGCCATGGGCCGCGCCCACGAGCGCACCGAGCGCGAGCTGCGCCACGAGATCGGCGAAAGCTCGCGCGGCGCACGCCAGGAAACCGCGCAGGCCTTCGCTACCTTCCAGCAGTCATTGACGCAGCAGGGCGCCGAGGCCACGCGCACGCAGAACGCGCAGCTCGATGCCTTCTCGCTGCAGCTCGCGTCGCTGCAGAAAACTTTGGCCGACACGCTGAACACCCAACTGCAGGGCCTGAGCGAATCGAACGCGCGCCGCCTTTCCGAGGTGCGCACGACCATGGAAACCCAGCTGGCCCAGCTGCAGCAGAGCAACACCGCCAAGCTCGACGAGATGCGCAAGACCGTCGACGAGAAGCTGCAGAGCACGCTTGAAGCGCGCCTGGGCGAAAGCTTCAAGCAGGTGGCCGACCGGCTCGAGCAGGTGCACAAGGGCTTGGGCGAGATGCAGACGCTGGCCGTCGGCGTCGGCAGCCTGCAGCGCGTGCTGACCAACGTGAAGACGCGCGGCGTGTTCGGCGAGGTGCAGCTGGAGGCGCTGCTCGAGCAGGTGCTCACGCCCGAGCAGTACGCGCGCCAGGTCGAGACCAAGCCGCGCAGCGGCCAGCGCGTCGACTTCGCGATCCGCTTCCCGGGGCGCGGCGACGACGGTGCGCCGGTGTGGCTGCCGATCGACGCCAAGTTTCCGCGCGACGACTACGAGCGCCTCATCGACGCCCACGAGCGCGCCGATGCGGCCGGCGCCGAGGCCGCGGCCAAGGCGCTCGAGACGCGCATCCGCGTCGAGGCCAAGTCGATCGCCGAGAACTACCTCGCGGCGCCGCACACCACCGATTTCGCGATCCTGTTCCTGCCGGTCGAAAGCCTCTACGCCGAGGTGCTGCGCCGCCCCGGCCTGATGGATGCCATCCAGCGCCAGCACCGTGTGACGCTGGCCGGCCCGACCACCTTGCTCGCCATGCTCAACAGCCTGCACATGGGCTTTCGCACGCTGGCGCTGGAGCGCCAGGCCTCCGAGGTCTGGAAGGTGCTGGGCGCGGTCAAGACCGAGTTCGAGCGCTACGGCGAATGGGTGGCGCGCATCAAGGAGCAGGTGGCCAAGGCCTCCGACACCATCGACAAGGCGGACACGCGCGCCAAGCAGATGCGCCTGGCGCTGCGCAAGGTCGAGGCCTTGCCCGAGGCGCAGTCCGAGGCATTGCTGCCACCCGTTGCCGACACTGACAGCGAGGGCGACGACACCCCGTGAAAGGTTCTGAACTGCTGCGCGTCATCGTGGCGCAGGTCTGTTTGCACGCCACGATGGCGGGCATGCGGCTCGCCACCCCGCTGCTCGCGCTGCAGCAAGGCTACAGCGCCGCGGCCGTCGGCCTGCTGATCGCGCTGTTCGCGCTGACCCAGGTGTTTCTCGCGTTGCCGGCCGGGCGCTTCGCCGATCGTCACGGGCTCAAGCGACCGCTGTGGCTGTCGGTGATCGCGGCCTCGGGCGGGGCAGGGCTGGCGCTGGTCTTCCCGGTGTTCCCGGTCATGTGCATCGCCGCGCTGCTGACCGGCGGCGCGACCGGTGCGACCGTCATCGCGCTGCAGCGGCACGTGGGTCGCTCGGCCACCGACCCGACGCAGCTCAAGCGCGTGTTCAGCTGGCTGGCCATCGCGCCCGCCGCGGCGAACTTCGTCGGACCCTTCCTGGCCGGGATGCTGATCGACCACGCCGGCCGCGCGCCGGCCGACCTGCTGGCCTTTCGCATCTGCTTCGCCGTGATGGCCTTTTTGCCGCTGCTGTGCTGGCTGCTGGCGCGTGGCGCGCACGAGCCGCCGCGGGTGGCGCCGGTGCCGGGCGCCGCGCCCACGCGGGCCTGGGACCTGCTGCGCGAGCCGATGTTCCGCCGCCTGCTGTTCGTGAACTGGCTGCAGTCGTCGAGCTGGGACGTGCACGCCTTCGTGCTGCCGGTGCTGGGCCACGACCGGGGCATCAGCGCTTCGGTGATCGGCTCCATCCTCGGTGCCTTCGCGATCGCCGCGGCGGTCATCCGCGTGGTGCTGCCGCTGATCGCGTCGCGCGCCTCGGAGCGCAGCGTGATCCTGAGTTCGACGGTCGTCACCGCCGCCGTGTTCGCCGTCTATCCGTTGCTGGATTCGCCGTGGACCATGGGCATCTGCTCCGTGATCCTGGGCTTTGCGCTCGGCGCGGTGCAGCCGATGGTGATGAGCATGCTGCACCAGATCACGCCACATGCGCGGCACGGTGAAGCACTCGGATTGCGGCTCATGACCATCAACGCATCGAGCGTCGCGATGCCGATGCTGTTCGGCTCGCTCGGCGCGCTGATCGGCATTGCAGGCGTGTTCTGGGTGGTGGGCGGGGTGCTCGCGCTGGGCGCGAAGGCGACCTGGGGATTGAAGCTGTGACGGCGGTTTGAATCCCACGTTGCAAATAACAGTAATTCTCATTTGTTTGACAAAATACTGACTCAAAGTCAGTATCGGCGCCTTCTTCGTTCCTGATCCGAAGGCGTCCATGGACTCCCATTCCCCGTCGGCGGCTGCCGACCCGCGCCGCCGCCTGGCCCTGGTGGCGGCGGTCTACCTCGGCAGCTTCATTGCCACGCTCGATGTGAGCATCGTCAACGTGGCGCTGCCCACGCTGCAGCGTGCGCTCGCGACCGACCTGGCCGGGCTGCAGTGGGTGATCGACATCTACGCGCTGTGCCTGTCGGCCTTCATGCTGTCGGCCGGCCCGATCGGCGACCGCTACGGCCGCAAGCGCGCGTGGCTGGCCGGCGTGGTGGTCTTCACCGTGGGCTCGGCGATGTGCGCGATGGCGTCGGGCCTGCCGATGCTGCTGGCGGGCCGCGCGGTGCAGGGCGTGGCGGGTGCGCTGATGATTCCGGGCGCGCTGTCGCTGCTGGCGCACGCCTTCCCCGAGCCGGCGAGCCGCGCGCGGGTGATCGGCGGCTGGTCGTCGTTCACGGCGCTGTCGCTGATCCTCGGGCCGATGCTCGGCGGGCTGCTGGTGGACCACGCGGGCTGGCAGAGCATCTTCCTCATCAACCTGCCGATCGGCGTGCTGACCGTGGCGCTGGGGATGTGGGGCCTGCGCGAGTCCTCGCACCCCGAGCATGCGGCGCTCGATCCGGTCGGGCAGGTGCTCAGCGTGCTCTGGCTGGGCGCGCTGACCTACGGGCTCATTGCCGCAGGCGAACACGGCTGGGGCTCGCGACACGCGGTGGTCGCACTCGTTGCGGCGGGTGTCGGGCTGGCGCTGTTCCTGGCCGTGGAGGCGCGCGCGGAACGGCCGCTGCTGCCGCTCGCGCTGTTCCGCGACGCGCGCTTTTCGGTCACCAACTTCGCTTCGTTCGTGCTGGGCTTTGCGACCTACGCCAGCCTGTTCTTCTTCTCGTTGTTCCTGCAGCAGGTGCAGGGCTGGTCGGCCAGCGAGACCGGCTGGCGGCTGGTGCCGCAGTTCGTGGCGACCGGCCTCGTGGCCTCGCAGTTCGGCCGGCTGGCGCGTCGCTTCGAGGTGCACACGCTGATGGTCGCGGGCTACGGGTTGATCGGCGTGGCGATGCTGCTGCTGACGCTGTTCTCGGCCGACACGCCGTACCTGCCGCTGGCGCTGCTTTTCGTGGCGCTGGGGGCGGGCGCGGGCCTGGCTGTGCCGGCCACGAGCACGGCGGTGATGGCCTCGGTGCCCGCGCAACGCTCGGGCATGGCCTCGGCGACCATGAACGCGCTGCGCCAGGGCGGCATGCTGATCGGCATCGCGCTGCTCGGCACGCTGATGCGCACGCGCGCCACCGCGCTGATGGCCGAATCGCTTGCGCGTGCCGGCGTGCCCGATGCATCGCAGGCGGCGGTGGCCGCGGTCTCGCGGCACGACCTCGGCGCGCTCGCAGCGCTCGACGCCGGCACCGCGCAGCGGCTGTTGAGCGATGCGCTCGCGGGCGGCTTCCATGCGGCGATGGCCTGTGCCGGCGTGGCGGGGTTGGTGGCGGCGGGGCTGCTGCTGCGCGTCAGGCCGCGTGCCGCCGTACTCGCAGCCGCCACGCGCGCCTGAGCTGGTCGCCATGCCCGCCGTCCGCATTCCCTTCCTGCGCCGCAGTGCCCGGCGCCTTCCGGTTATCTACAAGGAGTCTTTCATGATCCGTCACGAACTCAGTCAATGGCCGCTGGTCATCAGCGTGTCCGCAGGCCTGCAGACGCTGGAGAGCCTGCAGGCCTTCACCGAGGACTGGAACCGCTGGCTCGACCGCGGCGAGCCCTTTGTCTCGCTGCGCGTGTTCGCGGACGCCGATGCGCTGGTGCATCCCGAGGGCAGCGCCCAGGGTGCCAGGCAGTGGCTGCAGGCGCGCGGCGCCGACATCCGCCGCCATATGATGGGCATGGCGAGCGTGGTGCCCGCCGACCAGTTCGAGAAGATCAGCAAGATGAACGTCGAAAAACTCTTCGGCATTCCCGCGAGCACCTTCGCCCGCACCGACGAGGCCCTGGCCTGGCTGCGCGAGCGCGTGCTGGCCCCGCGCGGCCTGCGTCTCGATGCCGCGGCGGTGCGCGCCGCCATCGACACGGCACGCGCCGGTACCTGACCATGACAAGCAGCAGCCCCGACGACGCTCCCGCCACCGCCGCACGCCGCCGCACCAAGGCGCCGCAGACCCGCGCCGTCGCGTTGATGGACGCCGCCGAGCAGCTGTTCATCGCCAAGGGCATCCCCGCCACCAGCATCGACGACATCGCGGCCGGCGCGCAGGTGGCCAAGGGCACCTTCTATCTGTACTTCCCGTCGAAGGAGGCGCTGCTCGGTGCGCTGCAGCAGCGCTTCGTCGACACCTTCTGCGCCCGTCTGCAGGAGGCGATGGACCGCCACGCGCCGGGCAAGCACCGCGCGCGGCTCAAGGCCTGGGTGGAGACGGGGCTGGAGACTTACCTCGACAACGTCGCGCTGCACGACGTGGTGTTCCACGAGTACCGGCCCGAGGACCGGCGCATGCGCAACGACAACGTCGTCATCACGCAGCTGGTCACCCTGCTGAAGCAGGGCGACGCCGCGGGTGTGTGGGAGGTCGAGGACGCGACGCTGACGGCCGTGATCCTCTTCAACGCGCTGCACGGCGTGGCCGACGATGCCGTGGCCATGGGACCGCACGCGAACCCCGTGGCCGACCGCCGCCGCCGCGCTCGCGCGCTCACGCGCTTCTTCGAGCAGGCCCTGCGGCCCGACGACAGCGACGACGCCTGATCGATATCGGGTCGATCAGAGTTTGTAGAAACGTTTGATCGCGTCCCACGCGTCTTCCGGCGCGTCGACGTATTCGAAGAGCTTCACGTCGCCGGGCGAGATCACGCCTTCGTCGACCAGGAAGTCGAAGTCGATCAGCTTCTTCCAGTAGTCCGAGCCGAAGAGCACGATCGGCACCGGCTTCGACTTCTTGGTCTGCACCAGCGTGATCACCTCGAACAGCTCGTCGAGCGTGCCGAAGCCGCCCGGGAACGCCACCAGCGCCTTCGCACGCATCATGAAATGCATCTTGCGGATCGCGAAGTAGTGGAACTTGAAGCTCAGCGCCGGCGTGACGTAGGGGTTGGCTTCTTCTTCCATCGGCAGCGCGATCGCCAGGCCGACCGAGAGGCCGCCGGCTTCGTGCGCGCCGCGGTTGGCCGCCTGCATGATGCCGGGGCCGCCGCCGGTGCACACGAAGAGCTTGTCCTGCGGTTCCTTCTTCTCGCTGTACTGCGCGACCAGCTTGCCGAAGGTGCGCGCCTTCTCGTAGTAGTGCGAGTTGCGCGAGAGCCGGCGCCAGCGCTCGGCCAGGGCCGTGTCGCCGGCCGCCTCGGCCTGCGCGACCAGCGCGGCGGCCTCGTCTTCGCTGCGGAAACGCGCGCTGCCGAAGACCACCACCGTGTTCTCGATGCCGTGGGCGCGCTGCTCGAGGTCGGGCTTCATCAGCTCCAACTGCATGCGGATGCCGCGCGTTTCGCGGCGCAGCAGGAACTCGGGATCGGCAAAGGCCAGGCGCGAGGGATCAGGGTCCAGGGGAAGGCCCCGGTCGGAATGGGACTGCAGCGTGGCCCAGGCATCGGCCAGGCGCTTGTCGTGAATGTTGTGCGTGTTGTTCATGGAGCTGTCGAACTGAATTGACTTGGCATTGTGCGCCGACGCAAGCGGTGTGCCCGCCAACGAAAAAGGCTCCTTGCGGAGCCCTTTCGTGGTGGCGGTCAACCGGGTGCGAACGCGTTCAGACGCGCTTGCGGTATTCGCCGGTGCGGGTGTCGATTTCGATCTTGTCGCCTTGCGACACGAACAGCGGCACGCCGACTTCGAAGCCGGTGGCGATCTTGGCGGGCTTCATGACCTTGCCCGAGGTGTCGCCCTTGACGGCCGGCTCGGTCCAGGTGATTTCGCGCTCGACGCTGGTCGGCAGTTCGACCGAGATGGCCTTGCCGTCGTAGAACACCACTTCGACGGCCATGCCGTCTTCGAGGTAGTTCAGGGCGTCGCCCATGTTCTCGGCTTCGACTTCGTACTGGTTGTACTCGGCGTCCATGCAGACGTACATCGGATCGGCGAAGTAGGAGTAGGTGCACTCCTTCTTGTCCAGCACGATCTGGTCGATCTTGTCGTCGGCCTTGAAGACCACTTCGGTGTTGAAGTTGGCGATCAGGCTCTTCATCTTCATGCGCACGGTGGCGCTGTTGCGGCCGCCGCGGCTGTATTCGGTCTTGAGGACGACCATCGGGTCCTTGCCGTGCATGATGACGTTGCCGGCGCGGATTTCTTGAGCGATTTTCATATCAGGTTCTCTGGATGTTGGCCGCTCGGTGCGCGGGGCCCTCGGCGCTGCATGCCGTCGTATCTGGCCCCGCCGTACATGTCCCGCGGCAGGTTTGGCGAAAGGCGTCCCCGACCGTGGCGGCCAGGGCTGAATTCCGCAAAGCCCGCTATTTTAGCTTTTTCCGGCGACCAGCTGCCGCAACTGGGCCAGCAGATCGTCCTGCGCGAGCAGCCTGCCGCGCGCCGCACGGGCGGTGTCGCGCCAGGCGTCCAGCGGGCCGGGCGCGGGCAGGGGCGCGTCGCCGAAGCCGTTCCAGGCGTGGTGAAAAAGCCGCAGCTGAGGCGGGGCGCCGAGCCAGTCGAGCCAGGCGTTGAGCTTGACGTGGTGCGCGTCGTCGTCCTGCGGGTAGATCTGCCAGACCAGCGGCGCGCCGGCCCAGAGGGCGCGCACCAGCGAGTCTTCGCCGCGCACGAAGTTGAGGTCGCAGGCCCACAGCAGGTGGTCGAAATCCGCCTGGCTGAGGTAGGGGAGGTATGAAATTGATAGCGAACTTTGGGCGCCCATCGGGCGATCGAGCGCATCAAGGCTTGCCTGCACGGCACGCGCGGCCCGGCCAGCGGTGACCAGCAGGCGCGTAGGCACCGGGTCGGCGGCCAGCTGGGCGAGCAGGGCGGCCAGCGCCGGCGGCTCGTAACAGAAGAGCGACACGAGGCGTTCACCCTCCTGCCAAGGAATCTGCTGCGCCTCCAGCCAGGGCGCCCGGTCGAAGCGCGCCTGGCGCGCCATCAGGTCCGGCTCGCGCAACAGGCCGCCGGTCGCGGGCGTGAAGCCCGGGTAGAAGAAACGTTTCGTCAGCCCGGCGCCCGGGCCCTTGAACACCGGCGAGGGCAGCCGGTGCAGTTTCTCGACATAGGGCTCGGCCGACAGGTACTCGAGGTTGATCCAGGCCCGCGCAAGGCTCGGGGCCTGCGCGAAGCGCGCGATGAGCTCGGGCTCCGGGTCGCAACCGAAAGCCTCGACCAGCACCTCGGGCACCGAATCGGCAACGGCGCGGCGCACGGCTTCGGCGTCGGACCAGTCGATCACCTGCACGCCGTCGCAGCCGGCCGGCGCCATCCAGTGCAGCGCCGTCGGGTCGTCGACCCACAGCCGCGCGCGCTCGCCCGCCGCGGCGAGCTGGCAGCCCAGGCGCCAGCAGACGCCCAGGTCGCCGTGGTTGTCGATGACCTTGCAGAAGATGTCCCATTGCATGCGCGTGCCCATGGCCGGGAGTGTGCCCGTCTTCGCGGTCGCTCAGGCGCGGGCGAAAACGTGGCCCGCTTGCTATGCTGCCCCTCGCCACAACAACCATCGGAGAGAGCCAGACCATGAGGATGCAGACCCGTCGCCGTTCGTCGTTTTCTTCTTCGCCCTTGAGCAGCGCCAAACGCGGCGTGCTCGCGCTCTCGCTGGCCCTGGCCGGCATCGCCGGCGCCCAGGCCCAGACCACGCCGCTCACCGCACAGCAGCAGCGCTTTCGCGAGATCTACAAGGAACTGATCGAGATCAACACCACGCACTCGGTGGGCGACAACACGGTCGCGGCGCGGGCCATGGAAAAACGGCTGATCGACGCGGGCTTCGCGCCCGGCGACATCCAGATCTTCGAGCCCTTCCCGAAGAAGGGGAACCTGGTGCTGCGCTTCAAGGGCGACGGCAGCAAGAAGCCGCTGCTGCTCTTGGCCCACATCGACGTGGTCGAGGCCCGCCGCGAAGACTGGAAGACCGACCCCTTCAAGCTGCAGGAAACCGGCGGCTACTTCACGGCGCGCGGCGCCATCGACGACAAGGCCATGGCCGCGGCGCTGGTCTCCGTGCTGGGGCAGCTCAAGCAGGAAGGCTTCAAGCCCAAGCGCGACATCATCCTGGCGCTCACCGCCGACGAGGAGCGCGGCGACGCGCTGAGCAACGGCGCCTTCTGGCTCATCAACAACAAGCCCGAGCTGCTGCAGGCCGAGTTCGGCATCAACGAAGGCGGCGGCGGCGAGCTGCGCGGCGGCAAGCCGAACCTGCACCGCATGCAGGTGGCCGAGAAGATGTACACCACCTACATGCTCGAAGCGCGCGACGTGGGCGGCCACAGCTCGGTGCCCACCAAGACCAACCCGATCTACGCGCTCTCGGCCGGCCTGGAGCGCCTGGGCAACTACGCCTTCCCGATCAAGCTCGCGGATGTCACCAAGACCTACTTCGCGCGCAGCGCCCCCTTCGCCACCGGCCAGCTGGCCGACGACATGCGCGCCATCGGCACCGGCAACCCCGACGCCGGCGTGCTCGAGCGCATGACGGCCAACCCGGCCTACAACGCGCAGCTGCGCACCACCTGCGTGGCGACGATGGTGCAGGCCGGCCATGCCGAGAACGCGCTGCCGCAGTCGGCCAAGGCCACGGTCAACTGCCGCATCCTGCCGCACGACGATCCGGAAGAGGTCGAGCGCCTGCTGACCCAGGCGGTGGGCAACGACAAGATCGTGGTGCGCAACATGGGCAAGCCGTTGCGCAGCCCGGCCTCGCCGCTCAACGGCGACCTCGTGAAGACGGTCGAGACGCTCACGCAGCAGATGTGGCCCGGCGTGCCCGTGGTGCCCGCCATGAGCACCGGCGCCACCGATAGCCGCTTCCTGCGCAACGCCGGCATCCCGATGTATGGCGTGACCGGCATGTTCCTGGAGCCGGCCGATGCGCGTGCGCACGGGCTGGACGAGCGCATCGAGATCCAGCGCCTGTACGACGGGCGCGAGTTCCTGTACCGGCTGGTGTCGGAAGTCGCGAAGTAAATCAACAGGTGATCGGGCAAGGGGGCTGGCGCGGCGAAGGCGGCGCCAGCCCCCTTGTCGTTCAGGGTGTGAAGGTGTCGCCCAGCACGATGCCCTCGCGGCGCGGGTCTGCGCCACCGGTCAGCACGGGCTTGCCGCCGACGTTCGTGCGGATGATGGTGCTCACGCCGCTGGACTGCGCCCCCAGGTTCACCGTGTGGCCGAGCGCGCGCAGGCCGGCAATCAGCGGGTCGTTGTTGCCCGAGTTGGAGGTGTCGATGGCCGGGTGCTCGCCGCCCACGTTGGTGAGGCTGTAGGTGGCGCCGGCGGGCGTCGGTGGTGGGGTGTTGGTGGCACCGAAGTCGACCAGTGACGTGGCTTGTTGCGCATCGAGTCCCCAGTCGAGCGCGCCGACCAGTGTCTTCACCACGTACTGGATGATCGTGCCGCCGCCTGGCGAGCCGGTGCCCATCACGAACTCGCCCATGCTGCCGTCGGTGTTCTTCTTGAACACCAGTGTCGGCGCCATCGTGCTGCGCGGGCGCTTGCCGGGGGCCACGCGGTTGGCGAACTTCACGTTCGGGGTCACCGATGTGTCGATCGGGTTGAGTGCGAAGTCGGTCAGCTGGTTGTTCAGCAGGAAGCCTTGCGTCATGTGGAACGAGCCCATGCTGGCTTCCACCGTCGTGGTCATCACGACCACGTTGCCTTGCTTGTCGACGACGGTGAAGTGCGTGGTGCCATGCTCTTCGGTCTTGTCGACGCCCAGCGGCACATCGCCCCGGTCGCCAGCCTTGGCGAGGTTCATGCTCTTCGTCAGGCTGATGAGGCTGGCGCGGCCCTGCAGGTAGGACTTGTCGATCAGCATGGCGGGGCTGCCGCCGGGAAGCGGCACGAAGTCGGTGTCGGCCACGTACTTGTCGCGGTCGGCATACGCCAGCCGCTCGGCCTCGCTCACCAGGTGCACGCCCATCACGCTCGGCTTGCCGCCTTCGAGGTCGATGGCGGTCGGCTTGTGGTCGCTCAGCGTGAAGTTCTCGAGGATGCCGAGGGTCGCCACCACCGCGATGCCGCCCGAGGAGGGCGGCGACATGCTGCAGATGTAGTACTCGCGGTAGGTGCTGCAGACCGGGTCGCGGCGCTTGGCCTTGTAGTTGGCCAGGTCGGCCAGCGTGGTCTTGCCGGGGGTGATGGCCGAGCCGTCGCTGGCCGCCGTGGTGACCCCGATCTTGTCGACGATGCTCTTGGCGATGTCGCCCGTGTAGAAGGCGTTGGCGCCCTGTGTGGCGATGGTGTTCAGCGTCCTGGCGTAGGCCGGGTTCGTGAGCTTGGTACCCAGCGCCTTGGGCGTGCCGTCGGCGTTGAAGAAATAGGCCGTGGCGTCGGCGTCGCGCTTCAGGCTCGATGCGGAACCCGCGATGGCGCTCGCCATGCGCCCGCCGATCAGGAAGCCGTCGGACGCCAGCGTGATGCCATAGCCGAACAGGTCTTTCCAGGGCAGCTTGCCGTGGTCTTGATAAGCGATGTCGAGCATGCGCACGGCGCCGGGCGTGCCGATGGAGCGGCCGCTCGCTCGGGCGCCGCCGGGCTTGGGCGCGGTCTGGTCGTTCGTGTCGTCGATCCAGCGCAGGTAGTTCTCGGTGGCCGCGGCCGGCGCGGTCTCGCGGCCGTCATAGGCCTGTACCTTCTTCGTCGCCGCGTCGTAATGGAGCATGAAGGCGCCGCCGCCCAGCCCGCTCGATTGCGGCTCGACCAGGCCGAGCACGGCCTGCACCGCCACCGCCGCATCGACCGCGCTGCCGCCGGCCTTGAGCACGTCGCAGCCGGCGCGCGTGGCCAGCGGGTGGTTCGCGACCACCATGTAGTTCTTGGCGTACACCAGCTTGTGGCCGGGCACGTAGCCCGACGCCGGTTCCGGCGCGGCCGGATCGCCCGGGTCGCCCGAGCCGACGACCACCGAGGTGCCGCTGCTCGGGATCTGGCAGCCGTTGTCGGCGGCGGGCGGTGCGGTGGGCGTGGGCTGGTTGGCCGCGTTGATCGCGGCGATGGCCGCGACCAGTGCGGCGTTGTTCTGCGCGTTGTTGTTGCTGTTGCCGCCGCAGCCGGCCACGGCCAGGGAGAGCGCGAGGGGCGTCAGGGCCCACCACGCGCGCGTGGAGTTCTTGTTCATGGAGAGTGTTTCCCGAGTGGTGTTATTCGAAGGACAACGGGCGCTCCTCACGCCCGCGTTCATCATGAGCACATTTCATTCCCGTGCGTGTCGCGTTCGTGCCGGGGGCGCCGCAGGGTCCCGCGCCGCGCGCCACAATAGCCGCCATGTCCGACGTGCATTCCGATCAATTGCTCAGCGAAGTCGCGGCCCTGCCGCAGTTGCCGGGCGTCTACCGCTATTTCGACGCGGCCGGCGCCGTGCTGTATGTGGGCAAGGCGCGCAATCTGAAGAAGCGGGTTGCCAACTACTTCCAGAAGAGCCACGGGGGCACCCGCATCGGCCACATGATCTCGAAGATCGTGCGCATGGAGACCACGGTGGTGCGCTCCGAGGCCGAGGCGCTGCTGCTCGAGAACAACCTGATCAAGACGCTCAAGCCGCGCTACAACATCCTGTTTCGCGACGACAAGAGCTACCCCTACCTGAAGATCGCCTCGCACGGGTTTCCGCGGCTGGCCTACTACCGCGGCGCGGTCGACAAGAAGCACCGCTACTTCGGGCCGTACCCGAGCGCGTGGGCGGTGAAGGAATCGATCCAGCTGCTGCAGAAGGTGTTCCGCCTGCGCACCTGCGAGGACACGGTGTACGCCAACCGCACGCGGCCCTGTCTGCTGTACCAGATCAAGCGCTGCAGCGGCCCCTGCGTGGGCCTCATTTCGCCCGAGGCCTACGCGCAGGACGTGGCCAGCGCCGAGGCCTTCCTGCTCGGCGACACGCAGGGCGTGCTCTCCGCGCTGGAGCAGCGCATGACGGCGCACGCCGAGAAGCTCGAGTTCGAGCAGGCGGCCGAGCTGCGCAACCAGATGTCGGCGATCTCGCGCGTGCTGCACCAGCAGTCGATCGAGGTGGTGTCCGACAAGGACGTCGACATCCTCGCGGTCAAGGTGCAGGGCGGCAAGGCCTGCGTCAACCTCGCGATGGTGCGCGGCGGGCGCCACCTGGGCGACCGCGCGTACTTCCCGGTGCACGTGGACGACGCGGCGCAGATCCACCACGGCGAGCTCGATGCCGAAGAGGGCGCCGCCCCGGTGGTCGCCGACCCGATCGAGGTGCAGGTGCTCGAGGCCTTCATCGCCCAGCACTACATCGACGTGCCGGTGCCCGCCACGCTGGTGCTGGGCCGGCAGGTGAGCCGCGCGCTCATCGAGGCGATTTCGCAGCAGGCCGGCGCGCGCGTCACGGCCGTGTTCCAGCCGCACGAACAGCGCCGTCACTGGCTCGAGATGGCCGAGACGAATGCGGGCCTGCAGCTGGCCCGGCTGCTGGCCGAAGAGGGCTCGCAGCAGGCGCGCACCCGCGCGCTGGCCGACGCGCTCGAGCTGGCGTCGGACGACCTGGAGAACTTCCGCGTCGAGTGCTTCGACATCTCGCACACGGCGGGCGAGGCCACGCAGGCCTCGTGCGTGGTGTTCGCGCACCACACGATGCAGAACCGCGAGTACCGCCGCTACAACATCGAGGGCATCACGCCCGGCGACGACTACGCCGCCATGCGCCAGGTGCTGCACCGCCGCTACGGCAAGTTGGCCGAGGCGATGGCGGCTGAGACCGAGGCCCTGGCGCCGGGCGACGCGGAAAGCGAAGGGGCCGAGGGCGTCGAGGCGCCGCCGCCCAGGACGCCGGCCGCGCGCATGCCCGACCTGGTGCTGGTCGACGGCGGCAAGGGCCAGGTGTCGATGGCGCGCGAGGTGTTCAGCGAGCTCGGCCTGCCGCTGTCGCTGATCGTCGGCGTCGAGAAGGGCGAGGGCCGCAAGGTCGGGCTCGAAGAGCTGGTGTTCGCCGACGGCCGCGAGAAGGTCTATCTCGGCAAGGATTCGGCGGCCCTGATGCTGGTGGCCCAGATCCGCGACGAGGCGCACCGTTTCGCCATCACCGGCATGCGGGCCAAGCGCGCCAAGGTGCGGGTGGGTGGCAGCCAGCTCGAAGACATTCCGGGCATCGGCCCGAAGCGCCGGGCGCGCCTGCTGCAGCGTTTCGGCGGCATCCGCGGCGTGGCGGCGGCGAGCGTGGAAGACATTGCGTCGGTCGAAGGCATCGCCACCGAGCTGGCCGAGGAAATCTATCGCGCGCTGCGCTGAAGACGGGATTGCCCCCGACCTTCCAGCGCTTCACGTGTGCATGACACAATCGCCCGCATGTTCTGGACCCTACCGACCATCATGACCTGGACGCGCATCGTCGCGATTCCGTTGATCGTCGGCGTTTTCTACCTGCCGATCAGCGAACCGACGCGCAACCTGATCGCCACGGTCATGTTCATCGTGTTCGCCGCCACCGACTGGCTCGACGGCTACCTGGCGCGCAAGCTCAACCAGACCTCTTCCTTCGGCGCCTTTCTCGATCCGGTGGCCGACAAGTTTCTCGTGTGCGCTGCGCTGTTGGTGCTGGTGCATCTGCAGCGCGCCGACGTGTTCGTGGCGCTCATCATCATCGGCCGCGAGATCGCCATCTCGGCGCTGCGCGAATGGATGGCGCGCATCGGCGCCGGCAAGAGCGTGGCGGTCCACATGATCGGCAAGGTCAAGACGACCGTGCAGATGGTCGCCATTCCGTTCCTGCTGTACGACGGGCACCTGTTCAAGGTCATCGACACGGGCCTGTGGGGCCAGTGGCTGATCTGGATCTCGGCGGTGCTCACCGTCTGGTCGATGGTCTATTACCTGCAAAAGGCCATTCCCGAGATCCGGGCCCACTCCAAATGACCGCGGCGGTCTCGGTCCGCAACGCAGGATGGCTGCGGGCGATGCCGGCGGTCTTCGTGCTGATCTGGAGCACGGGGTTCATCGTTGCGCGCTATGGCATGCCCTATGCGCCGCCCCTCAAGTTCCTCGCCGTGCGCTATGCGCTGTCGCTCGCCTGCTTCGGCGTGTGGGTCATGCTCGCGCGCGTGGCGTGGCCGGCGAAGCGCGCGCAATGGGGGCACCTCGCCGTCACGGGCGTGCTGATGCAGGCCGGCTATCTCGGCGGGGTCTGGGCTGCGGTGCATGCCGGCATGGGCGCGGGGCTCGTGGCGCTGCTGGTCGGCATCCAGCCGGTGCTCACGGCGGTCTGGCTGTCTTTCAACGGCGGGCGCATTTCGGGACGGCAGTGGGCCGGGCTTGCCCTGGGCTTCGCGGGGCTGGTGCTCGTGGTGTCGCGCAAGCTGGGGCAGGGCACCGAGGTCAATGCGCTGACGATGGGGCTGGCCGTGATGGCGCTGCTGTCGATCACGGCGGGCACGCTGTACCAGAAGCGTTTCGTCGCGCCTTGCGACGTGCGCAGCGCAAGCGCGGTGCAGATGGCCGCCGCGCTGCTCGTGACCCTGCCTTTTGCCGCGCTCGAGGCGCAGGCCATCGAATGGAACACGCATTCGATCGGCGCGATGGCGTGGTCGGTGCTGGCGCTGTCGCTGGGCGGTAGCTCGCTGCTCTATATGTTGATCCAGCGCGGCACGGCCACGGCCGTCACCAGCCTGCTGTACCTCGTGCCGCCGTGCACGGCGCTGATGGCGTGGCTGCTGTTCGCCGAACCGATCACCTGGACCACAGTGCTGGGCATCGGCCTGACGGCCGTCGGCGTGAGTCTCGTGGTGCGCGCCGAGCGCTGACGGCGCTTTCTTCTTCTTTCAGCGCCCGCCCGGCTTGACCGGCTTCCAGGGCTCCGAGCGGAACTGCTCGACCAGGTGATCGACCAGCAGGCGCACGCGGCGCGGCGTCTTCGGCCGCCACGGCGCGACCCAGTGGATGTCGGCGTCGGGCATGCCGTACTGCGGCAGCACGCGCACCAGCTCGCCGCTCGCGAGTTGCGGCGCGATGTCCCAGAGGCTGCGCAGCATGACGCCGTGGCCCGCGAGGCACCAGTCGCGCACCATCTCTCCTGAATTGCTCGTGAGCGGGCCCTGCACCCGCACACGTGCCGTGCTGCCGTCGCGCGCGTGGCGCAGCGTCCACAGCGCGAACTGGCGCGACTGCGCGGCGTCGCCGTTCTCGCGCGCGATCAGGCAGTCGTGCGTGGCCAGCGCCTCCACCGTGGCCGGCGTGCCGCGGCGTGCCAGGTAATCGGGCGAGGCGGCCAGCACGCGCTGGTTGCGCGCGATGCGGCGCGTGGTCCAGTCGGCGGCGCGGTGCTGCTGCACCGCCCACAGCCAGACGGCGCCGTCGTAGCCTTCGGCGCCCAGATCGGGCAACTGCTCGGTCAGCAGCAGTTCGACCTGCAGGCCGGGATGCTGCGCCTGGAACTCAGCGAGCGCCGGTCCGAGCCAGCGCCGGCCGAAGCCGAAGGTGGCCGCGAGGCGGACTGTGCCGATCAGCGCGTTCTGCCGCTCGCCGAGTTCGCTTTCGAGCGCCGCGAAGCCGTCGAGCAGCGTGCGCGCATGCAGGCACACGGCCTCGCCTTCGGCCGTGACGCTGAGCCGCCGCGTCGTGCGGTCGAACAGCCGTTGCCCGAGCCGGGCTTCCAGCGCGCCGAGCCGCTTGGTGACGACCGAGGGCACCACGTCGAGCGTGGCGGCCGCCCCGGCCAGGCTGCCCTGGTCGCGGATGGCCAGCACCAGTTCGAGATCGCCTCGTTCCATCGCGTGGGGATTCATGCCAAGACGGAAAGTATGAATTGGCTGATTGTTGCTTGATGGCCGCCGGGGTGCAACGCACAATCGCGGCGTGACGGCTTCCTTCCTCGACTTTCCCCGCTTCGACATCGCCCGCGATGGCGTGCACATCCACGGTCGCATCGGCGGGCAGGGCGCGCCCTTGCTGCTGCTGCACGGCCATCCGCAGACGCATGCGATCTGGCATCGCGTGGCGCCCGCGCTGGCCGAGCGCTTCACGGTGATCGCCGTGGACCTGCGCGGCTACGGCGACTCGGGCCGCCCGGCGGCCGACGCCGAACACGCGGTCTACAGCAAGCGGGAGATGGCGCACGACGCGCTGGCCGCCATGCGCCACCATGGTTTCGAGCGCTTCGCCGTGCTGGCGCACGACCGCGGCGCGCGCGTGGCGCACCGGCTCGCGGCCGACCATCCCGGCGCGGTCGAGCGCATGTTGCTGCTCGACATCGCGCCGACGTTGGCCATGTACGAAGGCACCTCCGAAGCTTTTGCCACAGCTTATTGGCACTGGTTCTTCCTGATCCAGCCGCCGCCGTTGCCCGAGGCGCTGATTGCGTCCGACCCGGTACGTTACATACGCAGCGTGATGGGCGGGCGGCACGCGGGGCTCGCGCCGTTCGCGCCCGAGGTGCTGGCCGAGTACGAGCGCTGCATCGCCATCCCGGGCACGGCCGAATCCATCTGCGAGGACTACCGCGCCTCCGCCACCATCGACCTCGTGCACGACCGCGCCGACATCGCCGCCGGCCGCCGACTCGCGCAGCCACTTCGTGTGCTGTGGGGCGAACACGGGGCGGTGGGGCGCGCATTCGACGTGCTCTCGCTGTGGCGCGAACGGGCCGACGACGTGTCGGGCCACGCGCTGCCCTGCGGCCACTACATCCCCGAAGAAGCCCCCGATGCCTTGCTGGCCGAGGCGCTGAATTTTTTCGTTACCCCTGAACATCCAGGAGCCACTTCATGAGCACCCACAGAATCGCAGTCATCGCCGGCGACGGCATCGGCAAGGAAGTCATGCCCGAGGGGCTGCGCGTGCTCGATGCGGCGGCGCGCAAGTTCGGCATCGACCTGAAGTTCGACCACTTCGACTTCTCGAGCTGGGACTATTACGAGAAGCACGGCCAGATGCTGCCCGACAACTGGAAGGACCAGATCGGCGGCCACGACGCCATCTTCTTCGGCGCGGTCGGCTGGCCTGAGAAGATTCCCGACCACGTGTCGCTGTGGGGCTCGCTGCTGATGTTCCGCCGCGAGTTCGACCAGTACATCAACCTGCGTCCCGCGCGCCTGATGCCCGGCATCGTCGCGCCCGTGGTGCGCCGCGACGGCTCGCCGCGCCAACCCGGCGAGATCGACATGTACATCGTGCGCGAGAACACCGAGGGCGAGTACTCGAGCATCGGCGGGCGCATGTACCAGGGCACGCCGCGCGAGATCGTGGTGCAGGAAACCGTGATGTCGCGCGTGGGCGTCGACCGCGTGCTGAAGTTCGCGTTCGAGCTTGCGCAATCGCGGCCGAAGAAGCACCTGACCAGCGCCACCAAGTCGAACGGCATCTCGATCACCATGCCGTACTGGGACGAGCGCGTGGTGGAAATGGCCAAGGGCTACCCGGGCATCACGCTCGACAAGTTCCACATCGACATCCTCACGGCGCACTTCGTGCAGCGGCCCGACTTCTTCGACGTGGTGGTGGCGAGCAACCTGTTCGGCGACATCCTGTCCGACCTGGGCCCGGCCTGCACCGGCACCATCGGCATCGCGCCCAGCGCCAACCTCAACCCCGAGCGCACCACGCCCTCGCTGTTCGAGCCGGTGCACGGCTCGGCGCCGGACATCGCCGGGCAGGGCATCGCCAACCCGATCGGCCAGATCTGGTGCGGCGCGATGATGCTGGAGTTCCTCGGCCACAAGGACGCGCACGACGCGATCCTGGCGACCATCGAGAAGGTGCTCGCGCCCCAAAGCGGCGCACCGCGCACGCCGGACATCGGCGGTCGGGCGGGCACCGCCGACCTCGGAAAGGCAATTGCCGAGGCCCTTTGAAAAGTACGTCGCGAAACGCCCCTAAAATCGCGCGCTCCGCTGGGCTGCAGTGCGTTGTGTCTTATTGACACCCCGCAGACCAGTGGTTGTAATCCTCGCTGGCAGTGCGCTGCCGAGGCGTCAGGCCTGCCATGTTCTTGAGTCGCACCCGTCGCGGCCAGGTCGCAGCTGACGAAAGCCGACCAACTTTTTTTCGACAAGGGGCCCTTGTGAACAAGACCGAACTGATTGAGCACATCGCAAAGAACGCCGATATTTCCAAAGCCGCAGCGACCCGTGCGCTCGAATCCACCATTGGCGCCATTCGTACCACGCTCAAGAAGGGCGGTTCCGTGTCGCTCGTCGGTTTCGGCACTTTCGCAGTCGGCAAACGCGCAGCCCGCACCGGCCGCAATCCCCGCACCGGCGACGCGATTAAAATCAAGGCAGCCAAGATCCCGAAGTTCCGTCCCGGCAAGGCGCTCAAAGACGCGCTGAACTGAGGCTGTAGACTCGGAGAGTATTCCAGGTGGGGTGCTTAGCTCAGTTGGTAGAGCGGCGCCCTTACAAGGCGTAGGTCGGGGGTTCGAGCCCCTCAGCACCCACCACCACCCGATGCAAAGGCGAACACCGGTTCGCCTTTTTTATTGCCGTCCGGCGCCCGTCGAAAAAGAGTGTTCAAGCATGTTTGATACCTTCCGCAAGTACAACAAAGTCGTGATGATTTTCTTGTTCTTGCTGATCATTCCCTCGTTCGTCTTCTTTGGTGTCGAGCGCTACCAGGGCATGGGCGGCGACGAGAAGGTGGCCCGCATCCAGGGTCACGACATCACCAAGCCCGAGTGGGACCAGCAGCACCGCGTCGAGACCGACCGCATCCGCCAGCAGTCGCCCAACGTCGATCCGGCGTTGCTCGACTCCGACGCGCTGCGCTACGCCACGCTGGAACGCATGGTGCGCGATCGCGTGCTGGCAGCGGCAGCGGCCAAGTCCAACGTGTCGGTGTCGGAAGACCGCCTCTCGCGCATGTTCGCGCAGGACGCCGGCCTGGCCGCGTTCCGCACGGCCGACGGCAAGTTCGACCGCGAAGCCTTCCTGCGCGCCACCGGCCGCACGCCCGAGCAGTACGAAGCTTCGGTGCGCGCCGACATGGCCTCGCAGCAGGTGCTGCTGGGCGTGACCGGCACGAGCTTCGCGCCGGCGGCACTGACCGCGGCCACCGTCAATGCGTTCTACGACCGCCGTGAAATCCAGGTGGCGCGTTTCGCGCCCGAAGGCTTCGCGTCGAAGGTGACGGTCAGCGATGCCGACATCGAGACCTACTACAAGGACCACACGGCACAGTTCCAGGCGCCGGAGCAGGCCAGCATCGAGTACCTCGTGCTCGACCTCGAAGCCGCGAAGAAGAACATCGTCGCGAACGAAGCCGACCTCAAGACCTACTACGAGCAGAACACCGCGCGCTTCGGCACCAAGGAAGAGCGCCGAGCGAGCCACATTCTGATCACCGCGCCGGCCAGCATGTCCAGCGGCGACCGTGCCAAGGCGAAGGCCAAGGCCGAGCAACTGCTGGCCGATGTAAAGAAGGCACCGAACACCTTCGCCGACGTGGCGCGCAAGAACTCGCAAGACCCCGGCTCGGCCGAGAAGGGCGGCGACCTCGACTTCGTCACGCGCGGCGCGATGGTCAAGCCGTTCGAAGACGCGATGTTCGCGCTCAAGAAGGGCGACATCAGCGACCTCGTCGAGACCGAGTTCGGCTATCACATCATCCAGCTGACCGACATCAAGCCGGCCGTGGTGCCGCCGTTCGAGAAGGTGCGCGCGACCATCGAGAGCGAAGTGCGCGCGCAACAGGCCACGCAGGAATTCGCGAAGGCTGCGGAAATCTTCACGGACACCGTGTACCAGCAACCCGAGAGCCTCAAGCCGGCCGCCGAGAAGCTCAAGCTCACGATCCAGACCGCGACCAACGTGCCGCGCACGCCCGCACCGGGCGCCACCGGCCCGCTCGCCAGCCGCAACTTCCTGCAGGCGCTGTATGCCTCCGACGCGCTCGAGCGCAAGCAGAACACCGAAGCCATCGAAGTCGGCCCGAACCAGCTGGCATCGGGCCGCGTGACGCAGTACACGGCCGCACATCCGATTCCGCTGGCCGAGGTGAAGGACAAGATCCGCGCACAGCTCATCACCGAGCGCGCCGCTGCACTGGCCAAGGCCGAGGGCGAAGCCAAGCTCGCCGCCTGGAAGGTGAAGGCCGACGGCGCCACCTTCGGCGCGCCGGTCACGGTGTCGCGCATCGACGCGCAGTCGCAGCCCGCACCGGTGATCGACGCCGCGTTGCGTGCCGACGGCGCCAAGCTGCCCGCGCTGCTCGGCGTGGATCTGGGCACGCAAGGCTACGCCGTGGTCCGCGTGACCAAGGTCGTGCCGCGCACGCCACCGACGGCCGAACAGGCGCAACAGGAAAGCATGCAGATCGCCCAGTCGGTGACTGCCGCCGAAGCCGCTGCGTACTACGAGCTGCTGAAGCAACGCTTCAAGGTGGAGATCCTCGTGCCGAAGCCGGCCGACACGCTGCCGACCGCTGCGGCGGCGCGCTGAGACAGACGGGCAACTGTTGCTCGCCACAAGCCCGGGTTCGACGACCCGGGCTTTTTTTTGGTCGCACGAGGGACAAGCGCGTGTCGCGCTTCTTGCCAGAATCCGGCGCATGGGAACCCTTTACCTCGTGCGCCACGGGCAGGCCAGTTTCGGTGCTGCCGACTATGACAACCTGAGCGAACTCGGTCACCGGCAGGCCGTGCGCCTGGGCGAATACTGGCGCGAGCGCGGCATGCGTTTCGATGCCGTCATCACCGGCACGCTGAAGCGCCACAAGCAGACCTGGGAGGGCATCGCGCAGGGGCTCGGGCTGTCGCGTGACGACGTGCTGCCGTGGCCGGGACTCAACGAATACGACAGCGAAGCCGTCATCGCCACGGTGCACCAGGGCAAGCTCGAGAAGCCTGATTCACCCGAGATGTACCGGCATCACTTCCGTCTGCTGCGCGATGGACTCGGCGCATGGATGCAGGGGCGCACGGCACCGGTCGGCATGCCGAGCTACGTCGACTTCCTGGCCGGCGTGACCACGGCGCTCGACCATGTGCGCGAGCGGCACCACGGCGCGAAGGTGCTGGTCGTGTCGAGCGGTGGGCCGATCAGCACTGCGGTCGGCCATGTGCTGGGCACCAGCGCCGAGACGACCATCGAACTCAACCTGCGCATCCGCAACAGCTCGGTGACCGAGTTCGCCTTCACGCCGAAGCGGCACATGCTCGTGACCTACAACACCTTGCCGCACCTCGATGGCCCGGCGTACGAGGACTGGGTCACGTATTCCTGAACGGCGTCAGGCCTGCCAGACGCCGTAGCCGGCGCGGCGCAGGGCGATGCCCAGGTCGACCTCCATCAGCCGCGCGTCGTCGTACGGCATCGGGTTGTAGCGTTCGTAGAGCGCGGGCAGCAGCCGCAGGCCGAACTCCTGCACGAAGCGGTTGGCCTGGATGCCGGCCTTGTGCTTGTCGAAGCGGATGTCGGGGTCCAGGCCGGTCATGCCGACATAGACGAAGGGCTTGCCGAGTTGGTAGTCTGGGTTGGCGCGCCGGAAGCGGCCGTTGTTCCAGACGCGATCGTCGAGTTCGACCACATAGACGTGGTGACGGGCGCGTGGTTTGCGGGGCATCGGCGGGGAGGCCTCGCGGGGCTGGCTGAAAAGAATGCGGTGGCTCAGTCAGCCGGGGCCGCCGGCCGCAGGGCGCGGCACAGCGACGGGGGCGTCATCAGCTCTTGCGCTTGATGAGGCCGTAGAGAATCAGCAGCACGATCGCGCCCAGCACGGAAGCGATGAAGCCGGCGCCCTGGCCGGCGGTGTACCAGCCCATCGCTTGGCCGAGGTAGGTCACGCCCACGGAACCTGCGACGCCGATCAGCGTGGTCACGATGAAACCGGCGGAATCGTCGCCCGGCTTGACGGCCCGCGCCACGAGACCCACGACGAACCCGATCAGGATAGTCCAGACGATGCTCATGAAGAAGTTCCTTTGATGAAGTGAAGTGGCGAAAGCCGGGCCCGGTCGGGCCGCTCGCATTCATGATAGCGGAGCCGTTCGCGCGTCGGCGTCGGCCTGGCACATCGGACGGGCGACCGCGAAGTTATGCCCACAGGGCAGGGCGCGTGTGTGGCGCCAGGCCATCGCGGGCGGCCTCTGAAGGCGTTGGGCCGCACATCGATGTGGCATTTCAGCGTCTTTGGTGATCGCGGGAGCGAAAGCCGCGATTTTTAACGCTACAATCAGAGGCTCTACGGTGGCTGTAGCTCAGTTGGTAGAGTCCCAGATTGTGATTCTGGTCGTCGTGGGTTCGAGTCCCATCAGCCACCCCAAAAAATTCAGTCCCAGCGCTATTTCTCAATAGCACCCAAGGGATTCCAACGCCGGGCTTGCCCGGCGTTGTCATTTCTGGCTTCGCCGTCGCTTCAAGCGCCAGGTTGCAAGCCGCATTCTTTCCCCCGCCGCCCTGATTTTGAAAGTACCCAAAATGGTGCGCGTGTGTTGCGGGTTGTTGCATTCAACCAATGCGTCTGCATTTTTCTGCTGAAAAGGCGCTTGTGGCAAAAGTGGTTTGAATTAGAATTCAGCCGTTTTCAATTCACAACAGGAGTCCAACAATGGCTTCGTCACTCGCCGATATCAATTCCCAGATCCAGAAGCACGACGAGCAGATTGCCCAATTGCGCAAGCAGGCCGAAGACCTGCGTAACCAGGAACGGGCCGGCGTGATCGAAGAAGTGCGCAGGAAGATTGCGGAATACGGTTTGACCGCTTCCGATCTGAAGCTGGGTGGTGGTCGTGCTACCGCAACCAAGCGCAGCGCAGGTCCTGCAGCCGCCAAGGCCGCCGCCAAATACCGCGGCCCGACGGGCGAAACCTGGTCCGGTGGCCGTGGCCGCAAGCCGCGCTGGGTCACGGAAGCCCTGGCAGCCGGCAAGTCGCTCTCCGATTACGAGATCAAGTGATTGCCTGCAGAATCGATTGGACATTCGCCCAATAAAAAAGCCCGCTTCGGCGGGCTTTTTTATTGGGAAGCGCGCAGGGTGATGCGCGCGTGCCCGATCAGTTCACCATCACCAGTTTTCCCTTGACGCCGCGCGATCCCATGTGCGCATAGGCGGCCTTCAATTCGGCCATCGGCATCGTGCTGTCGATCACCGGCTTGATTTTTCCCTGGCCGTACCACTGGGCCAATTCGGCCATCATCTGTGCATTGGCCTTGGGTTCGCGCTTGGCGAAATCGCCCCAGAACACGCCCACGAGCGACGCGCCTTTGAGCAGCGTCAGATTCAATGGCAGCGACGGGATCGGGCCCGACGCAAAACCGACCACCAAATAGCGACCGCGCCAGCCAATCGAGCGGAATGCCGGTTCTGCGAAATCACCACCCACGGGGTCGTAAATCACATCCGGGCCTTTGCCGTCGGTCGCGGCTTTGATGGCATCGCGGAAACCATTGGGCAGGGCGTGCGTCGTGTAATTGATCGTCGCGTCGGCGCCAATCGAGCGGCAGAGTTCGCACTTCTCGTCGGTCGATGCCGCGGCAATCACTTTGGCGCCCGCCGCCTTGGCGATCTGGATCGCCGCGGTGCCCACGCCGCCGGCGGCGCCGAGCACCAGCACGGTTTCACCGGCCTTGAGCTGCGCGCGGTCCATCAGCGCATGCCACGAGGTGGCGTAGATCATGATGAAAGCAGCCGCATCCACGTGGCCGAAGCCTTCGGGCAGCGGCATGCACAGCGCGGCGGGTGCCAGCGTGTGGGTGCCGAAGCCACCGGTGCCCGAGAGGCACGCCACGTTCTGGCCGACCTTGAGGTGTGTCACGCCTTCGCCCACTGCCTGAATCACGCCTGCATATTCCGATCCGGGAACGAAGGGCAGCGGCGGCTTCATCTGGTACTTGTTCTGCACGATCAGCAGGTCGGGGAAATTCAGGCTGGCTGCCTTGATTTCGATCAGCACCTGGCCCGGGCCCGGCGTCGGGGTGGGCAGTTCTTTCCAGGTCAGCGCGTCAACGCCGGTGGGGTTTTCGCAAAGCCATGCGTGCATGCTCGGGGTCTCCTTCGAATGAGTCGTGTGGGCAATGAATTCGGGGCGATGATAGGCGGCGCTGTGGTGCGGCGTTGTCCCTGCTGCGACGCACCCCGCACCTACAATCCGCTGCACCCAGAAGCACCATGAAGATACTTATTTCCAATGACGATGGCTTTCAGGCGCCGGGCATCGTCGCACTGCACGACGCGCTCAAGGACATCGCCGACGTCGAGGTCGTGGCCCCCGAGCACAACAACAGCGCCAAGTCGAACGCACTGACGCTGGCCGCACCGCTGTATGTGCACAAGGCGCACAACGGCTTCCGCTATGTGACGGGCACGCCGGCCGACTGCGTGCACATCGCGCTCAAGGGCCTGCTCGACTACCGCCCCGACCTCGTGGTCTCGGGCATCAACAACGGCGCCAACATGGGCGACGACACCATCTATTCAGGCACGGTGGGCGCGGCGATGGAGGCCTACCTGTTCGGCATCCCGGCCATCGCGTTCTCGCAGATCGAAAAGGGCTGGGCGCATGTCGATGCGGCGGCCCAGGTGGCGCGCCGGCTCGTGCAGCAGATCGAACGCGAAAAGATGCTCGGTGGCCCCGCCTTTCTGCTGAACGTGAACGTGCCGAATCGCCCGTTCGACGAGCTGAAGCCGGTCAAGGTGTGCCGCCTCGGCCGCCGCCACGCCGCCGAAAAGGTGATCACGCAGGACAGCCCGCGCGGAGAAACCATGTACTGGATCGCCGGTGCAGGCAGTGCCAAGGACAGCGGGGAGGGCACCGACTTCCACGCGACCGCCGAAGGCCACATCGCGCTGACGCCCCTGCAGATCGACCTGACCGACCACGCCAACCTGGGCCAATGGCGCGAGACGGTGGCCCGTCTTGGCAATTGACGACATGGCGACCCCTCCACGGCCCAGTTTCCCGGTTCGACTGACCCCCACCGCCTCGGCCGCCGCGCGCGGGCGCATGCCCGCCGTGCCGGTCAAGCCGATGGTGCCGTCCACGCCCTCGATGGCCTCCGATGCCGTGCGGGCGCGCATGGTGCAGAGGCTCGCGGCCCAGGGCATCAGCGATGCGCGCGTGTTGCGTGCCATGGGCGCGGTCGAGCGGCATCGCTTCGTCGACAGCGCGCTGGTCAACCAGGCCTACGAAGACACCAGCCTGCCGATCGGGCTGGGTCAGACCATTTCCAAGCCCAATGTGGTGGCCCGCATGATCGAGCTGCTGCTGGGCGCGCCGGCGTTGGCCGGCAAGCCACAAGATCGATTGGGTCGCGTGCTCGAGATCGGCACCGGCTGCGGCTACCAGGCCGCGGTGCTGAACGAGGTGGCCACCGAGGTCTACAGCATCGAGCGCCTGCGCGGGCTGCACGAGCGCGCGCGCACCAACCTGCGGCACTTCCGGCTGGCCACCGTGCACCTGATGTTGGGTGACGGCATGATCGGTTACGCGAAGGGCGCACCGTACGCGGGCATCATCGCCGCGGCTGGCGGCGAGGCCGTGCCCGAGGCCTGGATCACGCAGCTCGCGGTGGGCGGGCGCATCGTCGCGCCGACCCATTCAGTCACCGGCGGACAAGCCCTTGTCGTGATCGACAAGACCCCCCGTGGGCTCGAGCGGCGCGTTCTTGAGGCGGTTCACTTTGTCCCCCTAAAATCGGGCATCGCTTGAAGGAATAACAAATGCAGGGTTTTGGCAATCGGAGTTTGTTCGCAGGCATCACGTTGGCAGTTGTGCTCGTGATCGCGGGCTGCTCCGCACCGCGGGGTCCCGCGCCGGTCGAAGACCGGGGCACGATGACGCGCGCACCCGGGGCGACGACGCCCGGTGGTCCCCCCATCACGACCGACGCGTCCGGCAAGCCGCTCGCCGGTATCGAGAACTACGGCAAGCCTGGCTACTACGCCGTGCGCCCCGGTGACTCCATCCGCCGTATCGGCAGCGAAACGGGCCAGCGTTGGCAGGACATCGTGCGCTGGAACAACCTCGACAACCCCGACCTGATCGAGGTCGGCCAGGTGTTGCGCGTGATTCCGCCGACCGGCGCCAGTAGCAGCACGGCCGTTGCCACGGCACCGTCCTCCTCTTCTTCCAATGAAGGTGCGACCACGAAGCCGGTGGCCCCGCAAGCCTCCGTCACGCCGGCTGTGCCGGCCAGCGGTGCGAGCGGCACCAAGCCGCCGGCACCTGTCACGGCCTCGCCCTCGGGGCCGAGCAGCGGCAACTCGGGCGACGACGACCTGGGCTGGATCTGGCCCGCGAGCGGTTCACTGATCGCCGGTTTCGACGAAGCCAAGAACAAGGGCTACGACATCAGCGGCAAGGCCGGCGACCCCGTGCTGGCCGCAGCCGACGGTCGTGTGGTCTACGCCGGTGCCGGCCTGCGCGGCTACGGCAACCTGATCATCCTGAAGCACAACAACACCTACCTCACGGCGTATGCGCACAACCAGACGCTGCTCGTGAAGGAAGACCAGTCGGTTCAGAAGGGCCAGAAGATCGCCGAAATGGGCAACAGCGATGCCGATCGCGTGAAGCTGCATTTCGAGATCCGCCGTCAGGGCAAGCCCGTCGACCCGTCGCGCTACCTGCCCAATCGGTGATGCCATGGCTGCCTCCCGCCCTCGCCGCACACTGCCCGTGCGCGGGCTGGCGGGGCAGGGCAGCCCTTCACCTCGAAGCAACGGGGGCCGCAATGGCCACCAGGACAGCGGCGACGAGCCGCTGAGCGCAGACTCCCTTCCCGAAGACGTCGACCACGGCCTGCCGATCGCTTCTGCAGCGTCGGCTTCGGTTCACGGTGCCGCCACCGAAGTCATGGGCGGCGAGGGTGCCGATGCCTTGACCATCTACCTGCGCCAGGTCCGGCGCACCGAACTGTTCACCCCGGCCGAGGAATACACCACCGCCTGCGCCGCGCGCGCCGGCGACTTCGCGGCGCGGCAATCGATGATCGAGCACAACCTGCGGCTCGTGGTCAACATCGCCAAGAACTACCTGGGGCGCGGCATGCCGCTGTCCGACCTCATCGAGGAAGGCAACCTGGGGCTGATGCACGCCATCACCAAGTTCGAGCCCGAGCGCGGGTTTCGTTTTTCCACTTACGCGACCTGGTGGATCCGCCAGTCGGTCGAGCGCGCCGTCATCACGCAGTCGCGTGCGATTCGCCTGCCGGTGCATGTCGTGCGCGAGCTGCAGCAGGTCCTGCGGGCGCGCCGCACGCTCGAGGGCGACGCGGAGTTCCTCGCGAGCCGGCCGGACGGCGTGCGCGTCGAGGACGTGGCCGCGCTGCTCGGTCGCGAGGTGCAGGCGGTGGCCGACCTGCTGGCGCTGGCGGAGGCGCCGCGTTCGCTCGATGCGGGCGATGCGCGCGGCGAAGAAGGCTTCACGCTGGCCGACACCGTGGCCTCCGACGACGAACAGGGCAACCCGGCGGGCGTGACCCACACGCACGAGGTCGAGCGTCTGCTCGACCAATGGGTGCAAGCGCTCAACGCGCGGGAGCGCGAGGTGCTTGAAGGCCGCTATGGCCTGCACGACCGGGAGCCCGAGACGCTCGAGGTGCTGAGCGTGCGGCTGGGCCTGACGCGCGAGCGCGTGCGGCAGATCCAGAACGAGGCGCTGGCCAAGATGCGCAAGCAGCTGGCGCGCTCCGGCGTCGGCCGCGACGCGCTGTTCTAGGGGCCTGAAGAAAAGAAGGTAACCCGTCGCGGCCGGACCGCCCCGGCCACGCTGAGACAATCGGGGGATGACGGAATCCATCGAAGAAAAGAAAGTCCCCGCGAACCCCGCCGATGAATGGCTCCAGGTCGAGTCGCTCGACCTGGACGCGCAAGGCGTCTCCCACAAGTCCGACGGCATGGTCGTGTTCATCGAAGGCGCGCTGCCCTTCGAGGAAGTGCAGTTCAACGTCCATCGCCGCAAGAACAACTGGGAACAGGGCACGGTCACGCAGATCCGCCGCGAGTCCTCGCAGCGCGTGCGCCCGGGGTGCCCGCACTTCGGCCTGCACACGGGCGCGTGCGGCGGCTGCAAGATGCAGCACCTCGACGCTGCCGCCCAGGTGGCGGTGAAGCAGCGGGCGCTGGAAGACAACCTCTGGCACCTCGGCAAGGTCAAGCCGGAGAACCTGCTGCGTCCACTCGAGGGCCCGGCCTGGCATTACCGCTACCGCGCGCGCCTGTCGGTGCGCCACGTGGTCAAGAAGGGCACGGTGCTGATCGGCTTCCACGAGCGCAAGAGCCGCTACCTGGCCGACATGCAGGTCTGCCCCGTGCTGCCCAAGCAGGTCAGCGCCATGCTGATGCCGCTGCGCGCGCTGATCGGTTCCATGGACGCACGCGAGACCTGCCCGCAGATCGAGCTGGCCTGCGGCGACGCGCCGGATTCGACCGCGCTGGGCACCATCGCCCTGGTGCTGCGGCACCTGGAGCCGCTGTCGGGCGCCGACATCGGGCGGCTCAAGGCGTTCGCGGCCGAGAACGAAGGCGTTCAATGGTGGCTGCAGGCCAAGGGCCCGGACACCGTGAAGCTGCTGGAAGAGGGCGGCACGCCGCTGGCCTATCGCCTGCCCGCGTTCGGTGTGACGATGCCGTTCAAGCCCACCGATTTCACCCAGGTCAACCCGCACATCAACCGCGCGCTGGTCGGCAAGGCGCTGCGCCTGCTCGACGTGCAGCCCGAAGAGCGCGTGATCGACTGGTTCTGCGGTCTGGGCAACTTCACGTTGCCGTTGGCGAGCCAGGCGCGCGAGGTGCTCGGCATCGAGGGCAGCGACACGCTGGTGGCACGCGCCACCGACAATTTCCAGAGAAATCAGCCTGCAACGCCCGAGCGGCGAGCGCTGTCGGCCACCCGGTTCGTGGCACGCAACCTGTTCGACATGACGCCTGAGATGCTGGTGGCCGACGGCAGCGCCGACAAGTGGCTGGTCGACCCGCCGCGCGAAGGCGCCTTCGCGCTGGCCAAGGCCATGGCCGACCTGCACCAACAGCCTGAACTGCGCACGGGTGGCTGGACACCTCCCAAGCGCATCGTCTACGTGAGCTGCAACCCGTCGACGTTGGCGCGCGATGCCGGCCTGCTGGTGCACCAGGCGGGCTACCGCTGCACCTTCGCGGGCGTGGTGAACATGTTCCCGCACACGGCGCACGTCGAGTCGATCGCGGTCTTCGAGCTGGAATGAAAAAAGGCCCCTCGGGGCCTTTTTTCTTGGGGGCGGGGAAGCCGCTCAGTCGCGCTCGCCGCCGAAGATGCCCAGCAGGGCCAGCAGGCTCTGGAACACATTGAACATGTCCAGGTACAGGGCCAGCGTGGCGCTGATGTAGTTGGTTTCGCCGCCGTCCATGATCTGCTTGAGGTCATAGAGCATGTAGGCAGAGAAGATGCCGATGGCCGCCACCGAGATCACCAGCATGCCGGTGCTCGAGCCCACGAAGACGTTGATGACGGCGCCGAGCATCAGCACCAGCGCACCGACGAACAGGAACTTGCCCATGCCCGACAGGTCGCGCTTGATGACCGTGGCCAGCGAGGCCATCACGAAGAACACGCCGGCGGTGCCGCCGAAGGCCGTCATGATCAGTTCGGGGCCGTTCTTGAAGCCGAGCACCATCGCGAGCAGGCGCGAGAGCATCAGGCCCATGAAGAAGGTGAAGCCCAGCAGCACCGGCACGCCAGCGGCCGAGTTCTTGGTCTTCTCGATCGCGAACATGAAGCCGAAGGCGCCGCCGAGGAAGACCATCAGGCCGAGTCCGCCGGTGAGCGAGCGGGTGATGCCGGTGCTCACGCCGATCCAGGCGCCCAGCACGGTGGGCAGCATGCTCAGCGCCAGCAGCCAGTAGGTGTTGCGCAGCACGCGCTGGCGCTCGGCCTGCGGCAGTGTCTGGCCGTAGCCGGTGGAAGTGTCGAGGGTGGTCACACGGTCGTTCATGGCCGAAGCTCCTGAGGTTGCTGCATGCAATGACACGCAGTTGGGCGCATTCTAGGGGGCTGCAAGAGGGGGCTCTGCAAAGACCGTATGCCGGTTGTTCTTAAGCCCCCGCGGGACGCTGCGGCGCCCCGCCGTTATGCTGTCGGGTTTCGACGCAACCTGAGCTTATCCATGAAGACCAAATCATTCCTCGAACTCGCCGACGTCAAGGCCATCGCCGCTGCAGCGGAAGCCGAGGCCCTGAAGAACAACTGGGCCGTGACCATCGCAATCTCCGACGACGCCGGCAACCTGCTCTGGCTGCAGCGACTGGACGGCGCCGCCGCGCTGTCCTCGCACATCGCTCCCGCCAAGGCGCACACCGCCGCCATGGGCCGCCGCGAGAGCAAGGTCTATGAAGACATCATCAACGGCGGCCGCACCGCGTTCCTGACGGCACCCCTGGTGGAAGGCCTGCTCGAAGGCGGCGTGCCGATCGTGAAGGACGGCCACGTCATCGGCGCAGTCGGCGTGAGCGGCGTGAAGTCGAACGAAGACGCGCAAGTCGCCAAGGCCGGCATCGCCGCGCTCGGCCTGTAAGCCTTTTCATTTCGCCCAAAGCAAAACGCCGACCATCTGGTCGGCGTTTTCTTTTTCGGGGCTTCAGCGTGAAAAAAAGCTTGGCTAGTCGGCGAACCGTTGGCTAGCAAAAAACGACCCTTCGGAGATGAATCTCCTCGAGTCGCCCCACGATGAAACTTGCGCGAGGGGCGGGCTGAGCGACCTACTTGGTCAGGATCAGCTTGCCGAGTTTGGTGGCCTGAAGCCGGTAGAGCGAGCCGTTGTGCATGATGCCCACGGTCTTGCTTCCTTTCAGAAGCTCCGTGCTTTCGACCATCGGCGCCGGACGCGCCACCTGGATCGATGCATGACCGCCACCCGATTGGTCGAGCGAAGGGTGGTTCAGGACAGAAAAGGCATTCGGTGTGGCTGGCATCTGGAGTTCCTTTATGGAAGCGATGAGTGAATGATAATGATTCTCAATAAAAAGTCAATCGTCGCGATCAACTTATTTTTCGATCATTTCTTCACTCGTTCAGATCACTTCGTGTCGGGCTCCGTGATGAAGCCGATCTTGCGCACGCCGGCCTCACGCGCCTCGGCCATGGCCTTGGCCACGCGCTCGTAACGCACGGCCTTGTCGCCGCGGATGTGCAGCTCGGGCTGCGGTTCCTTGGCGGCTTCGGCGGCCAGGCGGTTCGGCAGTTGGCTGTCGTCGATCTTCTCTTCGTTCCAGTAATAGGAACCGTCGGCCGTGACGCTGAACAGGATGTTCTGCGGCTTGGGCTGCTCGGGCTCGCTGCTGGCGCGGGGCAGGTCGATGTTGACTGCGTGCTTCATGACCGGCACGGTGATGATGAAGATGATCAGGAGCACCAGCATGACGTCGACCAGCGGCGTCATGTTGATCTCGTTCATCACCTCATCGGGTTCGTCTTGGGTTCCGAAAGCCATGATGTTGCTCAGCCCTTCTTGAGCGGAACCACGATCGCTTCATTGCCGCCGCTTTGCACGCGGGCGCCGGTCACGAAGTAGGCGTGCAGGTCGTGGGCGAAGCTGTTGAGCTTGGTCAGCACGAACTTGTTGCCGCGCACCAGGGCGTTGTAGCCCAGCACCGCGGGAATGGCGACCGCCAGACCCAGGGCCGTCATGATCAGTGCTTCGCCGATAGGGCCGGCCACCTTGTCGATGGTCGCCTGGCCGGCCGAGCCGATGCTCATCAGCGCGTGGTAGATGCCCCAGACGGTGCCGAACAGGCCGATGAACGGTGCCGTCGAACCCACCGAAGCCAGGATGGCCAGGCCGGTCTGCAGGCGGGCCGTGAAGGCGTCGATGCCGTTGCGCAGGGCGCGCGTGATCCAGTCGCTCACGTCGAGCGCGTCATGCAGGTGCGCCTTGGTGTTGCGGTGGTGGGCAGCGGCCTCGCGGCCCTCGAGTGCCAGGGCGCGGAAGGGGTTGCCGTCGCCGGTGCCCAGTTTGTTCAGGGCGGTGGCGAAGTCTTCGCTGTGCCAGAAGTCCTGCGAATGCTTGGCAAAGCGCTTGTAGCGGATGACGTCGAGCGCCTTCACGATGATCACGATCCACGATGCGAGGGACATGCCGATCAACAGAATCGCGACAGCCTTGGTGACGAAGTCGCCCTGATTCCAGACGTTCATCAAGCCAAAATGGGAATCCATACGAAGTTGCTCCAGAGAAAAATTAGTTCAGGACGTAGTTGACGGGGGCGTCGTAAGACATGGCCTGCACCACGCCGTTGACCTTGCCGGGCACGAACCGGCATTTCATGATGTATTCCACGGCCGCCTCGTCGAGGCGGTCGAAGCCGCTGGATTTCTTGACCTCGGCGCTCTTGGGCAGGCCGTCGGCGCCCACGAGCACGCGCACGATCACCTTGCCCTGCTCGCCCAGCCGCTTGCTCATGGCGGGGTAGACCGCCTTCGGGTTCTGCAAATAGTCGGCATTGCTCGACGGCAGTTGCACGGCGGGCGGCGCTGGAGGCGACGGCGGCGGTGCGGGAGGGGCTGGCGGCGCGGGCGGTGCCGGTGGAGCGGGCGGGGGCGGCGGCTCGGTGGTGCCCGAGGTCGCATTCGGCGCAGGCGTTGGCTTGGGCTCGCGGATGGCCTGCGGGCGCGGCGGCGGCGGCGCCTTGCTCACCTTGGGCTGCGGCGGCGGAGGAGGCGGGGGCGGCGGATCGGCCTTGGGTTTCGGCGGCTCGACGAACTGGCTCAGGATCTCGACGGGAATCACCACTTCGGCGGCCCGGCGCAGCAGGCCGCTTTGCAGCGCCCACAGCGCGGCGCCGTGAAACAGGATCACGCCGCCGGCAATGACGACAGTGCGCGACAGGCCAAGGAAGGAGGGAGGGGGGGCAAAGCGGTCAGACACGATCAACCATTCGAATGCGGGCACTACAAATCGTGCCCCGATTGCAGCAAAACCGCTACAGAGACGCTACTTGCGAAAAATCCACCAGACAGAGCCGGCGACGAGGATCAGGCTGCCGCCGAGAGCCGAGACGAGTTCCATGCTTTGCTTTCCTTGATGGAGTTGGCAAGCTGGATCGCTCTCGGCGCCGATTCGCAGTTCAGGGCGGCGACCGGGTGAGAGACACTGCACTGCGCCACGATGTCGCGGGCACAACCTTCACACTGGCCACACTGGGTGGCCACGCCGAGTTCGAACTGGACTTCGTCGAAAGTCATGCCCGCGCGCACATGACGTGCGATTTCACGGTCAGAGACTCGGCGGCAGACGCAAACGATCATGGCGGTGAAAGCGGCAGTTGGCTGGCTGTTGGATGTGACTCATTATAAATAAGAATCCATCGCATTTGCAATCACTATGACCGACATGCCGCCGGACTTTGCAAGCCAGTGTTACACCTCGGCCCAGAGCCGCAGCAGGTTGTGATAGTGGCCGGTGAGCGCCACGGTTTCCTCGCATTCGCCCAGGCGGGCGCGCAGTTTCTGGATCGTCTGGTCGAGTTCGAACAGCATGCCGCGCTGTGCGTCGCTGCGCACCATGCTCTGCAGCCAGAAAAACGAGCACACCCGCGCCCCGCGCGTGACCGGGTGCACGCGATGCTGGCTGCTCGCCGGATAAAGGATCAGGTCGCCGGCCGGCAGCTTGACCTCGTGGGAGCCGTAGGTGTCGATCACTTCCAGCTCGCCGCCTTCGTAGTCTTCCGGCTCGCTCAGGAAGAGGGTGCACGACAGGTCGGTGCGCAGCTGCTGGCTGCTGCCGGGCACCGCGCGCACCGAGCCGTCGACGTGCACGCCATAGTGCTCGCCGCCCTCGTAGCGGTTGAACAGCGGCGGCACGAAACGCGCCGGCAGCGCCGCCGAAAAGAACAGCGCGTGGCGCGACAGCGCGGCCAGGATGGTCGCGCCGAGTTCGCGCGAGACGGGAGAAGACTCCGGCAACTGGCGGTTGCGCTTGACCTGCGCGCCTTGGTCTCCCACGGTTTCGCGGCCATCGACCCACTGGGTGGCGTCGAGCGCGGCGCGCATTTCGCGCACCTGGTCGGGACTGAGCACGTCGGGCACATGCAGCATCATTTCGGTGAACTCCACAAGAAAAAGCCCCGGCGCAGGCCGGGGCTCGAGTTTCGCACTGCGTCGCCCGCCCTTGCCGGGGGCGACGCAGCCGTCGGGATCAGAACGCGAAGTTCGCGGTGATCTTGGCCGAGCGCGGCGTGCCCGGCGTGTAGCGGTAGCCGCTCTTGTTGATGGCGGCCGCGTACTGCTTGTCGAACAGGTTGGCGATGTTCAGCTGGATGTCGACGTTCTTGTTGATGCGGTACGACGCCATGGCATCGAACACCCAGTAGGCGTCGATGTACGCCGGCGTGCCCACGGCGCCATCGGTGCCGCGGTGCAGCTTGCCGTTGTAGCGCGCGCCGCCGCCGACCGTCAGGCCGAACGGGAACTGGTAGGTGGTCCAGGCCGTGAAGGAATTCTTCGGCGTGTAGGTCAGCACGTTGGTGCCGTCGGCGGTGACGTTGGGGCCACTTTGCACCTTGGTGTCCATCGTCGTGAAGCCGGCGCTCATGCCCCAGCGTTCGGTGATGGTGCCCGCCACGCCCAGCTCGATGCCCTGCACGCGCTTCTTGCCGCTCTGGTAGTACAGCGCGGTGTTGGTCGGGTCCTGCACGACTTCGTTGCTCACGTCGGTGCGGTAGACCGCGCCGGTCAGCGACAGCTTGTCGTCCAGCACGTCCCACTTCGTGCCCACTTCGAAGGTCTTGGCCTTTTGCGGCAGGAAGTCGGTGCGCGCCGCGCTGCTGCCCGTGCCGGCGGCCGACAGCGCGAAGTTCGCGCCGCCCGGGGGCTGGGCCGAGGTGCCGTAGGCCGCATAGATGCTGCCGTTCTTCGCGGGCTTGTAGACCACGCCGATCTTGCCGGTGAACAGGTTGTCGGAGAGCTTGAGCGACGAGGGCACCAGCGTGCCGACCGGCAGGCCGGGGTTGGTCGTTGCGGTCGACAGCGCCGCGCTCTGGAACGAGGTGCTGTAGTGGTCGAAGCGCAGGCCGCCGGTGATCTGCCATTGCTCGTTCAGCTTGATGGTGTCGAAGGCGTACAGGCCGACCGTGTTGGTCACGCCCTTGCTGTCGGCGCCGCTGAGCATGCGGTTGTAGCCGTTCACGTACGGGTTCGGCGCGTACAGGTTGGCCACCGGCCAGGCGCCGTTCTGCACGACCTTGCCGTTGAAGGTGGCGCCGGGGCTGAAGTAGCCCAGGCTCGACTGCTCTTCGCGGATCAGCTCGACGCCCGCGCTGAGCGAGTGGTTCAGGCTGCCGGTGTTGAACTTGGCGGTCACGTTCGTCTGGTTGACGAAGATCGTGTTTTCCTGGTTCTTGTTGGTCGGCGAGTTGCGCGTGACCGTCCAGGTCGAGGGCAGGCCCGGGACCGGCGTGTCCAGGAAGGCGGCGCCCGCTGCCGGCGGCCGGCCGGTCGCGGCGAGGCCTGCGAGCATGAACGACGTCAGCATGTAGTCCTGCTTCGTCTTGCCGTAGCGGGTGGTGTTGCGCAGCGTGACGTCGGGCGTGAAGTCGTGCTCCACGCGCGCCGTGAACATGTCGGCCGTCACCTTGTTGAAGTCGTGCGCGGTGCCGTAGAAGTTCTTCGGATCGACCGGTGCCGCGTAGTTCAGGAAGCTGCGGCGACGTGCGCCCAGGGCGACCGGATCGGGGTTCGAATAGCTGGGCAGGCCGATGGTCGGCACGCCGCCGTCGGGCACGTTGTCCTGGTCGACGTGCAGGTAGTCGAAGTAAAAGCGCGTGGGCGAGTTCAGGCCGAGTGCGATCGACGGTGCAATGGCCGTGCGCTTGTTCTTGACGAAGTCGCGGCCGGGCACGCCCGAGTCTTCCATCGCTGCATTCAGGCGGAAGGCCGCGCCGATGCCGTTGGCGCCGCTGAGCGACTTGTTCCAGTCGATGCTGCCGCGCTTGTAGTCGGCGCTGCCGAAACCGATCGAGCCCAGGAAGCTGTCTTCGAGCTTCGGCTTCTTGGTGACGAGGTTGATGTAGCCGGTGGGCGAGGCGCGGCCCACGTCGGTGCCCGACGGGCCCTTCACGACCTCGACCTGCTCGATGTTGAACATGTCGCGCGAGACCGAGCCCAGGTCGCGGATGCCGTCCACGAAGATGCTGCTGGAGCTGTCGAAGCCGCGCATGAACACGGCGTCGCCGGTGTTCGTGTTGCCGTTCTCGCCCAGGAAGAAGGTGCCGACGCCGGCGGTGTTGCGCAGCGCTTCGGTAAGCGTGGTCGCGCCCTGTTCGCGAATGATCTGTTCCTTGATCACCTGGATGGTCTGCGGCGTGTTCACCAGCGGGGCCGTGAACTTCGGGTTGGCCGAGGTGTCGGTCTTGTAGTCGGCGGCGCTTGAATCCTGCACGCGGACTTCAGGCAGGGCCCGCCCGGTCTGGGCAAAGGCGGCGGGGGCTGCGATGGCCAGCAGCGTGGCTGCGGCGGCACCCGAAAGATGAGGAACGGCGCGTGCGACGGCGTGCTTGCGGCTCTTGATATAGGCCATGTTGTTTTCTCCGGAAAGGGCGGGCGGGCAGAGCTCGGCTGGCTGGGTCCGCGTGGCGCGCTCTCCAGGGAGAAAAGGGCGGCAAGACTGGCTGGGTGAGCTGATTTGCGAAGGGTTTGCAAATCGACTCAAATGATATTGCTTCTCAATACCAAGGTGCTCAACTGTCCGCTTTTAACCCGAAAGTTTCTCTTTTTTCGTTGCCGAGACGCAACTGACGAGGCCGTGCCGGCCTGTCAGTAGACGTCGCGGCGGTAGCGTCCACTGGCCGAGAGCTCGGCCCACAGCGCGTCGTCGGCGATCTGCCGCAGCGCCGCGTCCACGCCCGATGCCATGCCCTGCAGGCTGCCGCAGACATAGACCGCGGCGCCGTCGCGCAGCCAGGCCTGCAACGTGTCGGCCACCTGCAGCAGGCGGTGCTGCACGTAGAACCGCTCGGCCTGGTCGCGCGAGAACACCATGTCGAGCCGGGCGAGCGTGCCGTCGGCCTGCCAGGCTTCGATTTCCTCGCGGCAGAGGAAGTCGTGGGCGGACTGGCGCTCGCCGAACACCAGCCAGTTGTCTTTCCGACCGGCCGCGGCGCGTGCGCGCAGGTGGGCGCGCAGGCCGGCCAGGCCGGTGCCGTTGCCGATCAGGATCAGCGGACGGTTCTCGTTGCCTTCGAGCCGGAAGCCGCGGTGTGGCCGCAGGCGCAGCGCGACGGAGTCGCCGACCGAGAGCGTCGAGGTGAGCAGGCCCGACGCGGCGCCCATCGAGCCATCGGGATGCTGCTCCTGCCGCACGAGCAGCTGCAGTTCGCCGTCGGCGGGCAGGGAGGCGATCGAGTAGTCGCGTGGCCGCGCCGGATCGCTCGCGACGGCGACCTGAACCAGGTCGCCCGACGCCCAGTGCGGCAGGGTGCCTGCTTGCGGCGTGAGACCGAGGTGGAAAACCGGGCCACCGGTGCTGCCGGCGTTGAGCAGTTCGCGCCGCGTGAGCCGCCAGGGCGCAAAGCTCGCCGGGGCGTCGTCGCCGCCCTCCGGCGCATCGCCCCAGCGGGCGTGCCAATCGGCGAGCGCGGCGGGGTCGCTGTTGTCGACCTCGATGGGATCGAAGTCGCGCACGGCGCCGGCCGTGTGGAGCCACGCATCGAGCGCGCGGCCGAAGCCGCAGAAGTGGGCGTACTGGCGGTCGCCCAGCGCCAGCACGGCGTAGCGCAGCGACGGCAACGCCAGCGGCGCGCCCATCACGCGCTCGGCGAACACGCTGGCGCCGTCGGGTGCATCGCCTTCGCCGTAAGTGCTGGCCACGAAGAGGGCGCGGCGGGCCGAGGCCAGCGTGGCGCTGTCGAGGGCGTTGAGGGCCATCACGCGCACCGCGGTGCCGGCTGCGCGCAGCCGTCGCGCGGTCTGCCACGCGATGGTTTCCGCCTGGCCGGTCTGGCTGGCGAACAGCACGAGGGTGGGCGACGCCTGCGCGCCATCACCGGCCGACAGCGCCGCGGCTTCGCGGGCAGCCGTGGCGTGCAGTCGCCGCTGGCGTGCGTAGATGCCCAGGCACAGCGCGGCATAGGCCGCGACCGTCGCGCTGGCGGCCAGCGCGCGCCACAAGGTCTCGGTCATGCGCCGGTCTGCGCCTGCCACGCGCGCGTGGCGCGCTCGGTGAGCGATCCGTCGTTGGCGCGGGCGATGAACAGGGCCGCGATGTCGCGCTGCTGCGCGAAGGCCAGGCCCTCGTCGGGGCCGAGCACGGTCAGCACGGTGGCGAGCACATCCGCCTGCATGCACTGTGGGTGCAGCACGGTGACGCTGGCCAGCGGATGCGCCACCGGTTCGCCGTCGCGTGGATCGATGGTGTGCGACCAGCTGCGGCCTTCGATGGCGCGCCGGTGCCAGCGGTCGCCCGAGGTGGCCACGGCCATGTCGGCCAGGGCGATGCGTTGCGGGGTCGGCATCTCGGTGTCGACCTGCACCTGCCACGGCGCACCGCCAGGCCGCCGGCCGATGCCGCGCAGCTCGCCGCCGATCTCGAACAGCAGGTCGGTGAGACCGAGCGCGCGCAGCGCGTCGACGCCATGGTCCACCGCGAAGCCCTTGGCGATGCCGGACAGGTCGAGCTGCACGCCGCCGGGTTGCAGCAGCGTGGGGTTGGCCTCATCGAAGGTCAGCCGTTGCCAGCCGACGTTCGCGTGGATTGCGGCCAGTGCGTCGGGCGAGGGCAGGGCGTTGTCTTGCGACGCCGCGGGACCGAAGCCCCAGCGCGCCACCAAGGCACCGACCGTCGGATCGATCGCTCCACCGCTGGCCTGCGCCCACGCGAGGGCGCACTGCATCACCTGCGCGAATTCGGCCGGCAGCGCATGGCGCGAGCCGGCGGGCGCGGCGTTGAAGCGGCTGATGAGGGAGCCTGGCTCCCAGTGGCTCATCTGGTCGATCACGCGCGCGAGCGCGGCTTCGACCGCCTCGCGCACCTGCGCGAGCGGCAGCATCCGCGGGTTGTCGAAGCGCAGCGACCAGGTCGTGCCCATCGTCTGCCCGCCGAGCTGCTGGAGGCTCGCGGGATCGGCGGGACGAGGAACGGCCGCGTTGGCGTAGCCGCCCGCGCGCCAGGTGCTGAAGGAAAGGCCCAAGGAAAAACGCAGGGTCAGGGCATCACTTCCAGGGTGGCCGCGTAGCTCAGGCGGCGTTCCTTGGCTTGGGGCACGGTGGTCTTGCTGTCCTTGGTGCTGGCGTCGAGCCAGTACATGCCGGCGCTCGGCCAGGTCACGCTGAACTGGCCCTTGTCGTCGGTCTTGAGCTTGATCTCTTCGAGCTTGTCGCGGTACTGGGTGTTGCCGGCGGTCACCGTCACTTCGAGGTCCTTGGCGGGCTTGCCGTCCAGGTGCAGCGTGAAGGTGGCCTTCTCGCCCTTGGCCAGATCGGTCGGGCTGCCGGCGGCAATCAGTTCCAGGCCCTGGCCGATGGGCTTGAGCGCCGAGGGCTTGCCGACGGTCACGAAGGTCTCGATGCGGCCGGCCGACTGGGTGATGGTCACGTCCTGTGCGTCGGCCGGGATTTCCTTGGCGATGGTCTCGGCCGTGCCGCGGGCGCGCTTGTTCTGGCCCGTGGCCTTGTCCTTCCAGGCGGCGAAGGCGCCGTTGTTGACCACCGCGATGCGATAGGTGCCCGGCTGTGCGACGTTCACGTCGAACACGTTGCGCAGCTTGAGCTTGGCTTCGGATTCGGGCTTCACGGCGCTGCCGTCAGGGGCGGTGATCTGCAGGCCCTCCAGGCGCAGCGGCGCGTGGTTGGCCACGAACAGGTCGTTCGACACGGCGGCGTCGACGCTCACGGTGTCGGCCTTCGACAGCACGGTGGTCGAGGGCAGCAGCCAGGCGTTGTGCGCCTGGGTCACGGAAGCAACGGCCGAAAGGGCGAGGGCGAGGCCGGCGGCGCGCAGGGTGAAGCGGGTCATGGTGGTCCTTGGAATGAGAGAGAGGGCGGATCGGTCGGAAGTCAGGGCTTGAGTTCGAGCTTGATCTCGCCGAGCTCTTCCTTGCCGGCGGCCACCGGTTGCGCGGCGGCGGTGGGTGGCCACTGGAACGGGATGGTCACGACCTCGCGGCCGCCGACTTCACGGGCGGCTTCCACCACCAGCTTGTAGGCGCCGGGCGCGAGCTTGGGCATCGCGCCCGAGCCTTCGGTGAAGCTCAGCTGGTGCTTGCCCGCGGGCTTGCTGGCGCCGGTGACGCCGTCCACCGGCACGGCCAGTTCACGGCCACCGCGGCGCCACCACTGGCGCATGTCCTTGAGCCACTTGGTGCCTTCGCCTTCGGGGTTGTTGGTCTTGGTGCGCACGTCGTACCAGACGGCCAGCGTGCCGGCCATCGTGCTGTCGGCGCGCTCGATCCAGGTCGCCACGTAGGGGCGGTGGTACTCCGACACGTTGAGCCGGGGGATCTCGATGTTGACCGACAGGCCAGCGGCGATGGCCGGGGCCGCGAACAACGCCGACATGGCGATCGGTGCGAGCGAGTAGCGAAGGTGCACGGGAAAACCTCTTTCTTCCTGAATCAGCAAAGACAACGCACCGGCCGATCCGTCGATCGGATCGGTCAGTGAATGAACAGCAACGCGAGCAGCACCGGCACCACCAGCCCCATGCCCACCATGGGCCAGGTGAAGGGGCGGTTGCCCGCGTGCATCTTGAGAATGAACAGTCCGGTGACCGAGAAGACCAGCGTGGCGGCCGCGAAGATGTCGATGAACCAGCTCCAGGCCGTGCCGGTGTTGCGGCCCTTGTGCAGGTCGTTGAAGTAGGAGAGCCAGCCGCGGTCGGTGCGCTCGTACTCGACCTCGCCCTCGGGCAGGCTCAGCCGCAGCCAGGCGTCGCCGCCGGGGCGGGGGAGCGAGAGGTAGATTTCGTCGTCGGACCACTCGGCCTGGCGGCCGGCGGTGTCGATGTCCCATTGGGTGCGCAGCCAGGCCTGCAATTCGGCGGGCAGCGGGGCCTTGCCCTGCTGGGCCTTGGCGGCCGGCAGCTGTTGTTCGAGGCGGGCGCGCAGCGCGTCGTCGACCGTGCCGTTGTGCGTGGTGACGACCGGCTTGGCCTCGATCTGCCCCGCGTGGTTGAGCGTGAAGCCCGTGACGCTGAACAGGATCATCCCGACGAGACAGATGGCAGAACTGACCCAATGCCACTCGTGGAGGGTCTTGAGCCAATAGGCGCGGCGGCGGTTGTCGGAACGGGCGGGGGCAGTCATCGAAAGCGCGAATTGTAGTCGCGCAGATGAGAATGACTGCTATTCAGTAAGGATAAAGTTAAGTAAAGAGCAATAAAAAACGGGGCCGAAGCCCCGTTTGTTTGCAATGCGGTTGCAGCGCTTACTCGAGCTCGCCCACCTGCAGCTGCAGGTAGTTCTGCAGGCCGACGCGGTCGATCAGGTCGATCTGCGTCTCGAGGAAGTCGATGTGCTCCTCGGTGTCGTCCAGGATCTCTTGCAGCAGGTCGCGCGAGACATAGTCGCGCACCGATTCGCAATGCGCGATGCCGTCCTTGATGGTCGCTTGCGCGCCGGTTTCGGCGCCGAGGTCGCAGCGCAGCAGCTCGGGCACGTCTTCGCCGATGTTCAGCTTGCCCAGGTCCTGCAGGTTGGGCAGGCCGTCGAGCATGAAGATGCGGTCCATGAGCTTGTCGGCGTGCTTCATCTCGCCGATGGATTCTTCGTATTCCTTCTTCGCCAGCTTGTCCAGGCCCCAGTGCTTGAGCATGCGGTAGTGGAGGAAGTACTGGTTGATCGCGGTCAGCTCGTTCTTGAGCTGCGCCTGCAGGTGTTCGATGACTTTGGGGTCGCCCTTCATGATTATTTTCCTTGTTCTGAAAGCGGTGATTGTCGGAGGGGCGAACACGCGCTTGCAAGCAAACCCATGCTGCGCCGGTCTGCATGCGTGTGATGGTGATACACGTTCGTATTGACCTGGCGCAAGGCGATGCGCGGCGCGATGGCAAACATAGCGGGTTCCAATACTTTCAATAGTTGATATCTATCAAAAACAATATATTGGTAGTTATACTCATGGCTCGCACTTATTTTTCCAACCGCAGCATCCAAGGAATCACATGTCCCTGATCAACACCGCAGTCCAACCCTTCAAGACCCAGGCTTACCTCAACGGCAAGTTCATCGATGTGTCCGACGAGACGCTCAAGGGCAAGTGGTCTGTGCTGATCTTCATGCCGGCGGCCTTCACCTTCAACTGCCCGACCGAAGTCGAAGACGCGGCCGACCACTACCCCGAGTTCCAGAAGCTGGGTGCCGAGGTCTACATCGTGACCACCGACACGCACTTCTCGCACAAGGTCTGGCACGACACGTCGCCGGCTGTCGGCAAGGCCAAGTTCCCCCTGGTGGGCGACCCGACCCACACGCTGACCAACGCGTTCGGCGTGCACATCCCCGAAGAAGGCCTGGCACTGCGCGGCACCTTCGTGATCAACCCCGACGGCATCATCAAGACCGCCGAAGTGCACTCCAACGAAATCGCCCGCGACGTCAAGGAAACCCTGCGCAAGCTCAAGGCAGCGGTCTACACCGCCGAGCACCCGAACGAAGTCTGCCCGGCCAAGTGGAATGACGGCGACAAGACCATCGCTCCGTCGTTCGACCTCGTCGGCAAGATCTAAGCGCCCCGCGCAAAGCCCGGGCGCTCATGAGGCCCCGGGCTTTTTTGTCCCCAGTTGATAGTTTCCAGTTATCGAAAGAGAGTCCGCCATGCTTGACGCCAGCACCAAAGCCCAATTGAAGAGTTACCTCGAACGCGCCACGCAGCCGATCGAGATCGTTGCCTCGCTCGACGACAGCAAGGCTTCGGGCGAAATGCTGTCGCTGCTGAAGGACGTGGCCGAAGTCTCGCCGCTGGTCACGCTGACCGAAAGCCGCGACGACAACCACCGCAAGCCCTCGTTCTCGGTCAACCGCCCGAGCGAAAACCACGGCCCGCGCTTTGCCGGCCTGCCGATGGGCCATGAATTCACGTCGCTGATCCTTGCGCTGCTGCAGATCGGCGGCTACCCCCCGAAGGTCGAACAGGCCGTGCTCGACCAGATCAAGGCGCTCGACGGCGATTTCGAGTTCGAGATCTACGTCTCGCTCACCTGCCACAACTGCCCCGACGTGGTCCAGGCGCTGAACCTGATGGCGATCCAGAACCCGCGCATCCGCACCACGATGATCGAGGGCGGCACCTTCCAGGACGAAGTGAAGGAACGCCAGATCATGGCTGTGCCGACTGTGTTCCTGAACGGCACCGAGTTCGGCCAGGGCCGCATGAGCCTGGAAGAAATCCTCGCCAAGATCGACACCAGCGGCGTCGAGCGCGAAGCCGCCAAGATCGCCGCCAAGGACGCCTTCGACGTGCTGATCGTCGGCGGTGGGCCCGCCGGTGCCGCGGCCGCCGTGTATGCCGCGCGCAAGGGCATCCGCACGGGCGTTGCCTCGGAGCGCTTCGGCGGCCAGGTGCTCGACACGCTGGGCATCGAGAACTTCATCTCGATCAAGGAAACCGAAGGACCGAAGTTCGCCCACGCCCTCGAAGAGCATGTGCGCGACTACGACGTCGACATCATGAACCTGCAGCGCGCCAAGGCACTGGTGCCGGGCAAGGACCTGATCGAGGTGCAGCTCGAAAGCGGCGCCTCGCTCAAGAGCAAGACGGTCATCATCTCGACCGGTGCCCGCTGGCGCAACATCAACGTGCCGGGCGAGCACGAGTTCAAGAACAAGGGCGTGGCCTACTGCCCGCATTGCGACGGCCCGCTGTTCAAGGGCAAGCGCGTGGCGGTGATCGGCGGCGGCAACTCGGGTGTCGAGGCGGCCATTGACCTGGCTGGCATCGTCGGCCACGTCACGCTGATCGAGTTCGACACGCAATTGCGCGCCGACGCCGTGCTGCAGCGCAAGCTCAAGAGCCTGAAGAACGTCGACATCTTCACCAACGCGCAAACCACCGAGATCACCGGCGACCAGAAGGTCAACGGGCTGGTCTACAAGGACCGCGCATCGGGCGAGCTGAAGAAGGTCGAGCTCGAAGGCGTGTTCATCCAGATCGGCCTCGTGCCCAACACCGACTGGCTCAAGGGCACGGTGGAGCTGACGAAGCACGGCGAGATCGTCGTCGATGCGCGCGGCCAGACCTCGGTGCCCGGCGTGTTCGCGGCGGGTGACGTCACCACGGTGCCGTTCAAGCAGATCATCATCGCGGCCGGCGACGGCGCGAAGGCGGCACTCGGTGCGTTCGATCACCTGATCCGCACGACGGCCCCTGCGTGAGTAAGTCTTAAGTGCCTGAAGTTGTGAAGATGAGAATTATTCTCATACAATAAAAACACGGGCACACCGCTGCCCCTCATTGCCAGCCAGGTCACTCGCGCAGCCTCTGCGCCCCAAGGTCCAGCAAGCAGTTCATCAACTGTTTCCTGGACCTTTTTCGTGGCCGCTCATTTCTCTCGACCGTCTTCCCCTCGACCCGCGCTGCTGCCCTGGCTGATCGCCTGCGCCTTCGGCATGGCCGCCGCGCCCGCGTGGTCCCAGCAACTCGCGGCGCTCGGCGAAGTGGTGGTGAGCGGATCGCGCTCGGAGCAGGCCAGGGACGACCTGCCGCTGAGCATCGAGGTCATCAACCGCCAGGACATCGAGAGCAAGCAGATCCACGACATCCGCGATGCCGTGCGCGACCTGCCCAACGTGTCGGTCAAGCGCTCACCCGCGCGCTTCGGGTTGGCGCAGGGCAACACCGGCCGCGACAGCAATGCGGGCTTCAACATCCGCGGCCTGGACGGCAACCGCGTGCTGCTGCTGACCGACGGCATCCGCACGCCGCGCAGCTATGTGTTCAGCGCCAATGCGTTCGGCCGCGACTACTTCGACATCAGCCTCGTCGAGCGCATCGAGATCATCAAGGGCCCGGCCTCGGCGCTCTACGGCTCGGACGGCCTGGCCGGGTTGGTCAACTTCATCACCCGCGAGCCCTCGTCCTTCCTGCGCGAGGGCAAGACCTTCGGCGGCAGCGCGAACATCGGCTACAGCGGCGAAGACAACGGTGTGCGCGGCGGCGTCACGCTCGCGGGCAAGGCGAACGACGTGCTCGAGTGGCTCGTGTCCGCCAACCTGGGACACGCCAGCGAACTCGAGAACCGGGGCTCGCTCAACGTGCCCAACCTCGACCGCACCACGCCCAACCCGCAGCGCGACCAGACCCGCTCGCTGCTGGCCAAGGCCATCCTCACGCCCAACGCCGACCAGCGCCACGCCTTCACCTTCGAACACGTCGAGAAGAGCAGCCGCTACAACCTGCTGTCGGGCGTGGCCAAGCCGCCGTATGCGTCCACCTCGGTGATCGGCCTCAATGCCAAGACCGACCTCGACCGCGACCGCCTGACCTACGAAGGCCGGCTGCGCCTGAACAGCGTGGTGGCCGACAACCTGCTCGCCGTCGTGAGCTACCAGAAGGCCGGCTCGCGCGAGTACATCTACGAAGACCGTTTCACCGCGGCCGACCGCACGCGCGACGTCACCTACGACGAGAACACTTGGCAGTTCGGCCTGCAGGCCGACAAGACGATCCGCATGGGCAGCTGGGCCCAGAAGATCACCTACGGCCTGGACTACACGCGCACCAACGTCGAGAACCTGCAGACTGGCCTCGTGCCGCCGGCCGGCGAGAGCTACCCGCTCAAGCGCTTTCCCGACACGCGCGAAACCTCGAGCGCCTTCTACGTGCAGGACGAGTTCATCCACGACCGCTGGAGCATCACGCCCGGCATCCGCTTCGACCGCTTCTCGCTCGACGCGAAGCAGGCCGGCTTCAACGCGCAGGCCGTGTCGCTGTCGGGCTCGGCCGTGTCGCCCAAGCTGGGCGTGCTGTTCCGCGCCACGCCGCAGTTCAGCGTGTACGGCAACTACGCCTCGGGCTTCAAGGCGCCCAACGCGTTCCAGGTGAACAACTTCTTCGAGAACGTGATCTCGGGCTACAAGACGATCCCGAACCCGAACCTCAAGCCCGAGAAGAGCCAGAACATCGAGCTGGGCGTGCGCGGGCGCACCGGCCTCCTGAGCTTCGACGTGGCCGCCTTCACCGGCGACTACAAGGACCTCATCGAGAACGACAAGCTCGTGGGCGGGCGCGGCATTCCGCGCATCGACCCGCTGATCTACCAGACCGTCAACGTCGGGCGCGCGCGCATCAGCGGCTTCGAGATCAAGGGCGAGCTCGACTTCACCGAGAACGGCAACGGCTTCTCCGTGCCCTTCGCCTACGGCCGCACGCAGGGCCGCGACCGCACCAACAACAGGCCGCTCAACTCGATTGACCCGCAGAAGTTCAGCGCCGGACTCAAGTACCAGGCGCCGGCCTGGAGCGTGCGCCTCGATGCGGTCCATCATGGCGCCAAGGAGTGGGAAGACGTCGATCGCAGCGAAGTGACCACGGGCCTGCAGTTCCGCACGCCGGCGGCCACCACGCTGGACATCAGCGCGCAGTGGCGCATCCGCAAGGACCTGCGCCTGAACGCGTCGGTGACCAACCTCACCAACAAGCGCTACTGGATGTGGAGCGATGTGCGCGGCGTGACGACCACCTCGGCCATCCGCGACGCCTACACCCAGCCGGGCCGCAGCTTCAACGTCTCGCTCGTGGCGGACTTCTGAGCCGCACCGCCATCTCTCTCGCAACAAAGGACACCCGATGAATGCCGAAGACATCCGCACCCGCTTCAGTGAACTGCGCGCCAAGGGCATGCGCCACAAGGACGCCGCCGCGGCCATGGGCCTGAGCGAAGGCGCCGCCATCGCAGCGCACACGGGCGCGCACGACAAGGCGCTGCGCGCCACGCGGCTGAAGGGCCCGTGGGTCGAGTTGCTGCAGGCATTGGAGCTGTGCGGCCCCGTGCTGGCGCTCACGCGCAACGAGACCACGGTGCACGAGAAGACCGGCGTCTACGAGAAGGTGTCCGGCAGCGACGCGATGGGGCTCGCACTGGGCGAGGTCATCGACCTGCGCCTGTTCTTCAGCCGCTGGCATGCGGGCTTCGCGGTCAGCGAGGCCGCGGCCAATGCCGGCGTGCCGCCGACGCTGAGCCTGCAGTTCTTCAACCCGCAGGGCGTGGCGGTGCACAAGATCTTCGTGCGCGACGCGACCGACCGCGATGCGTTCCAGTCGGTCATCGACAGCTACACCGCCACACCCGACGAACCGGTGCAGTTCGTGCCCGTCGAGAAGAAGGCGGCGCCGCGCGACGACGCTGCCATCGATGCGGTCGCACTGGCTGAGGCCTGGCGCGGCATGCAGGACACGCACGAGTTCTTCGGCCTGCTCAACAAGTTCGACGTCGAGCGCCAGCAGAGCTTTCGCCTCACCGAGGGCGAGTTCACGCAGCGGGCCGAGACCGGCGCGGTGCGCGAGCTGCTGCTCGAGGCTTCGTTCGACGGCACGCCGATCATGGTGTTCGTCGGCAGCCCCGGCTGCATCCAGATCCACTCGGGCCCGGTCGTGCGCATCGAGCCGATGGAGATGCACGGCATGCAGTGGCTCAACGTGCTCGACCCCGGCTTCAACCTGCACCTGCGCGAAGATCGCATCGCGAGCGTGTGGATCGTCCAGAAGCCGACCAGCGACGGCATCGTGACCTCGGTAGAGGCCTTCGACGGCGAGGGCGAGCTGATGGCGATGTTCTTCGGTGCGCGCAAGCCGGGCGTGCCCGAGCGCGCGGAGTGGCGCCAGATCGTGGCCAAGCTCTCGCGCCTGGCCACCTCGGAAGCGCCAGCGCGATGAGTGCTGACACCTTTCCGGGCGTGGTCGAGATCAAGGCCTTCGTGCCGGCGAAGGACTTCGCGCTCTCCATTGCCTTCTACCAGGACCTGGGCTTCACGCTGGCCTCGAACGAGGACGGCATCGCGTACTTCTTCAGCGGCCAGAGCAGCTTCCTGCTGCAGGACTTCTACGTCCAGACCCACGCAGAGAATTTCATGATGCACCTGCTCGTCGACGACGCGCTGGCGTGGTGGGCGCGCGTGCAGGCGCAGCGGCTGACCGAACGCTATGCCGTGCAGACCACGCCGCCCGCCGAACGTCCGTGGGGCATGGTCGATTTCACGTTGACCGACCCGAGCGGCGTGCTCTGGCGCATCGCACACAACATTCCCCGGCGCGGCTGACGCGCGTCTTTCTCTTTCGCTGTCCGTGACCCCATGACTGAACCACGCGATTCCTCTTTCCTTTCTTCTTCCGTGCCGCGTCGTCGTGATGCGCTGCGCCTGCTTTCTGCCGCAGCACTCGGTGCGGGCGCATGGCCCGCGTTCGCACAGGACAGCAAGCGCCTGCCGCGGCTGGTCACGGTCAGCGGTGCGATCACCGAGGTGGTCTATGCGCTCGGCGCCGAAGGCCAGCTGGTCGGCACCGACACGACCAGCCTGTTCCCCGCTGCCGCGCGCGCCACGCCCAAGGTGGGCTACATGCGCCAGCTGTCGGCCGAAGGGCTGCTGTCCCTGAAGCCCGACGCGATCATCGCGACCAACGAGTCGGGCCCGACCGTCGTGCTCGACCAGATCCGCACGGCCGGCGTGAAGGTCGAGATCATCGAGGCCGACCACAGCTGGGGCGAAGTGCAGCGCAAGGTGCAGGCCGTGGGCCGCGCCGCGGCCAAGGAAGCACAGGCGCGCGAACTGCAGGCCCGTCTCGATGCCGAGTGGGCGCAGGTGCTGCAGCGCATCGGCGGCGCGAAGGGGCGCAAGCCGAAGGTGCTGTTCGTGCTCTCGCACAGCGCGAGCCCGCAGGTGTCCGGCGAGAAGACCGCGGCGCATGCGGTGATCGGCTTCGCGGGCGGCGTGAATGCGCTGGGCGGCTTCCACGGCTACCGGCCGATGACGGCCGAGGCCATGGCCAGCGCAGCGCCCGACATCATCCTCACGAGCACGCAGAGCATCGAGGCGCACGGCGGCGTCGACAAGTTCTGGGAGCGGCCCGAACTGGCGCTGACGCCGGCCTACAAGAAGCGCGCGCTCATCACGCAGGACGCCTTGCTGCTGCTGGGCTTCGGCCCGCGCCTGCCGGCCGCCATCGGCGAGCTGCACGACAAGTTCCAGGCCGCGCTGGCATGAGCCAGCGCTTGGGGGCGCGTGCCGTGCTGGGAGGCAGCGCGGTGCTGCTCGTTGCGGCCTTCGCGGTGGGCGCCGTGTCGGGTGCCTACGCCATCAGTCTTTCGCAACTGTGGAACGTGCTGACCTCGCTGGGGCAGGGCGCAAGCAGCCAGTCGCCCGAGCACCTCGTGTTCCTCAACATCCGCTTGCCGCGCCTGGTTCTCGGCGTGGCGGCGGGTGCGGGGCTCGGCATGGCGGGCACGCTGATGCAGGGGCTGTTCCGCAATCCGCTGGCCGACCCGGGGCTGATCGGCATCAGCAGCGGCGCGGCGCTGGCGGCCGGCGTCACCATCGTGCTGGGGGCCTCGTTCTGGCCGATGCTGCCGCGCACGCTCGGCAGCTGGACGCTGGTGCTCATGGCCTTCGGCGGCGGCTTCGTCGTGACCTTGCTGATCTACGGCCTCTCGCGCAGCGAGGGCGGCACGCGCATGGCGCTTATGCTGCTGGCGGGCATCGCGATCAATGCGCTGGCCGGCGCCGGCCTCGGCCTGCTGAGCGTGATGGCGACCGACGAACAACTGCGCAGCCTGCAGTTCTGGCTGCTGGGCAGCCTGGGCGGCGCGCGCTGGAGCGCGGTCATCCTGGTGGGGGTGGCGGTGTTGCTCTCGTGCGGGGCCGCGGCGTCGCTCGCTTCGCCCCTGAACGCCATCGCGCTCGGCGAGGCGCAGGCGGCGCTGCTCGGCGTGGACGTGGAGCGCACCAAGCGGCGCGCCGTGGTCATCACGGCGGTGGCGGTGGGTGCGGTGACGGCCACGACCGGGATCATCGGTTTCATCGGCCTGATCGCGCCGCACTGGGTGCGCATGGTGGCCGGGCCCGATCACCGCATCGTGCTGCCGGCCTCGGCGCTGCTGGGCGCGGCGCTGGTGCTCGCGGCCGACACGGTGGCGCGCACGGTGATGGCGCCGGCCGAACTGCCGCTGGGCGTGCTCACGGCTTTCATCGGCGTGCCGATGTTCCTGTTGATGCTGCGGCATTTCAGGGGGCGCATATGACGACGGCGACGGGACACGGGGCGCTGGCGTGCGTCGGCGTCGAGGTGCGCATCGGCGCCAAGACCTTGTTGGCCAACGCGTCGGTCGAACTGGCGCCGGGCCGCGTGACCGCGATCCTCGGGCCGAACGGCGCGGGCAAGTCGACGCTGCTGTCGGTGCTGGCCGGCCAGCGCGAGCCGACGCAGGGCAGGGCGATGCTCGACGGCCGGCCGCTGGCGGATCACGGCATGCCCGTGCTGGCATTGCGCCGGGCCCTGATGCCGCAGGAAAGCGCGGTCGCCTTCGACTTCACGGCGCAGGACATCGTCGCGCTCGGCCGCTACCCGCACCGCCGCGCGCCGACTGGCGACGAGGACGCGATCATGGCCGAGGCGATGGCGCTGACCGACGTCACGGCGCTGGCGCCACGCATCCTCAACACGCTGTCGGGCGGAGAGAAGGCGCGGGTCCACCTGGCGCGGGCGCTGGCCCAGCTCTGGCATCCGCGCCCCGAGGGCGCGAGCCGCTGGCTGCTGCTCGACGAGCCGACCGCCGCGCTCGACCTCGCGCACCAGCATTCGGCGATGCGCCTGCTGCGCGCCTGGGCGGCGCGGGGTGTGGGCGTGGTGGCCGTGCTGCACGACCTGAACCTGGCGCGGCGCTATGCCGACGAGGTGGTGGTGCTGGGCGCACCCGGCGGCCTGCGTCAGGGGGCGACCGTCGACGTGCTGCAGCCCGCGCTGATCGAGGCCGTCTGGCGCATGCCCTGCCAGCCGGTGACCGGCGCGGACGGCGTCACGCAGTATCTGTTCGGATAGCCCGTCGGGCGGGTGGTGCTTGCTACTGAAAAGCTAGCAAATCAGTAGACCAACCGCTCCGGCCGCAGCTCCTGCAGGATCGTCGTCGCGATTTCCTCGATCGACTTGGTGGTCGTCGAGAGCCAGCGGATGCCGGCGCGCCGCATCATGGCCTCGGCTTCGCTGATTTCGTGGCGGCAGTTCTCCAGGCTGGCATAGCGCGAGTTGGGCCGGCGTTCGTTGCGGATCTCGCTCAGCCGCTCGGGCTGGATCGTCAGGCCGAAGATCTTCTTGCGGTGCGGGCTCAGCGCCGGCGGGAGCTGGCGGCGGTCGAAGTCTTCGGGAATCAGCGGGTAATTGGCCGCCTTCAGGCCGTGCTGCATCGCCAGGTAGAGCGAGGTGGGTGTCTTGCCGCTGCGGCTCACGCCGACCAGGATCACGTCGGCGCCTTCCAGGTCGCGGTGGCTCTGGCCGTCGTCGTGCTGCAGGCTGAAGTCGATGGCCGCGATGCGGTCGTTGTAGGCCTTGCTCTTGCTGACGTCGCTGAAGCGGCCGATGCGGTGGTTCGACTTCATGGCCAGCTCGATTTCGAGCGGCCGGACGAAGGTGCCGAACATGTCCAGCAGCATGCCCTTGCAGCCGGTTTCGATCACGCCCAGCACGTCCATGTTGGCCAGCGTGGTGAAGACGATGGGCCGAACGCCCTCGACCTCGGCCGTGTGGTTGATCTGCCGCACCGCCTGGTGCGCCTTGTCGACCGTGTCGGTGAACGGCAGCCGCACGTGGCGCGGCTTCATCTCGAACTGGGCCAGAACGGCGTTGCCGAAGGTTTCGGCGGTGATGCCGGTGCCGTCGGAGACGAAGAAAACAGTGCGTGTATGCATGGTGTTGCTTTTGCGGCGGAGTCCTGCGGCGCGCGCGACCTGCCACGCCTACAATCCGGGCCATTATCGGGAATCCGCTTTCCCCACCCCCTCGAATTCTTTCCATGCACACCGCGACCGCACCCAAAGCAACGACAACGATCGTGCTGCGCCGTCTGCATGCAGCGCCGGTTTCAACTTCTGGAGCTTCCCCATGTCTGCACTTTTCGAGGCGACCGCACTGGTCGTGCCATTTGAAAACCTGAGGATGACCGACGTCGAGTCGGTTGGCGGCAAGAACGCCAGCCTCGGCGAAATGATCTCGCAGCTGCCGCAGGGCGTGCGCGTGCCGACCGGTTTTGCGACCACGGCCCACGCGTTCCGCCAGTTCCTGGCGCATGACGGCCTGGCCGACAAGATCAGCAAGCGCCTGGCTGCGCTGGACACCGAAGACGTGCGCGCCCTGGCCGCCGCCGGTGCCGAAATCCGCGCCATGGTCGAGGCTCAGCCGTTCCCGGCCGACCTGCAGAAAGCCATCGGCGAGGCCTTCGCCACGCTGAGCGCCGGCAATCCCGCCGCCTCGTTCGCCGTGCGTTCCTCGGCCACCGCCGAAGACCTGCCCGACGCCTCGTTCGCCGGCCAGCAGGAAACCTTCCTGAACGTGGTCGGTATCGACGACGTGCTGCACAAGATGAAGGAGGTGTTCGCCTCCCTCTACAACGACCGCGCCATCAGCTACCGCGTGCACAAGGGCTTCGAGCACGACGTGGTCGCGCTCTCGGCGGGCGTGCAGCGCATGGTGCGCTCCGACCTCGGCGCCGCCGGCGTGATGTTCACCATCGACACCGAGTCGGGCTTCGATCAGGTCGTGTTCATCACCTCGAGCTACGGCTTGGGCGAGACGGTGGTGCAGGGCTCGGTGAATCCCGACGAGTTCTACGTGCACAAGCCGACCCTCAAGGCCGGCAAGAAGGCCGTCATCCGCCGCAACCTCGGCTCCAAGCTGATCCAGATGGAGTTCGCCACGCCCGAAGAGAAGAAGGCGAGCGGCAAGCTGGTGAAGACCACCGACGTCAAGGCCGAGCAGCGCAACCGCTACTCGCTGAGCGACGCCGACGTCGAGCAACTGGCCCGTTACGCGCTGGTGATCGAAGAACACTACGGCCGCCCGATGGACATCGAGTGGGGCAAGGATGGCACCGACGGCCACCTCTACATCCTGCAGGCGCGTCCCGAAACGGTGAAGAGCCAGCAGCAGGGCAAGGCCGAGCAGCGCTACAAGCTGCTGGGCAAGGGCGCCGTGCTGGCCGAAGGCCGTGCCATCGGCCAGAAGATCGGCACCGGCGCCGTGCGCATCGTGCACAACATCAGCGAAATGGACCAGGTGCAGGCCGGCGACGTGCTCGTCACCGACATGACCGACCCCAACTGGGAACCGGTGATGAAGCGCGCTGCCGCCATCGTCACCAACCGCGGCGGGCGCACCTGCCACGCGGCCATCATTGCGCGCGAACTCGGCATTCCGGCCGTGGTCGGCTGCGGCGACGCGACCGACCTGCTCAAGGACGGCACGCTCGTCACCGTGAGCTGCGCCGAGGGCGACACCGGCTTCATCTACGACGGCCTGCTCGAGACCGAAGTGACCGAAGTGCAGCGCGGCGTGATGCCCGAGATCGACCTGAAGATCATGATGAACGTGGGCAACCCCCAGCTCGCCTTCGACTTCGCGCAGTTGCCGAACCACGGCGTGGGCCTGGCGCGCCTGGAGTTCATCATCAACAACAACATCGGCGTGCATCCGAAGGCGATCCTCGACTACCCGAACGTCGACAACGACCTGAAGAAGGCCGTCGAATCGGTGGCCCGCGGCCATGCCTCGCCGCGCGCGTTCTACGTCGACAAGGTGACCGAGGGCGTCGCGACCATCGCTGCCGCGTTCTGGCCCAAGCCCGTCATCGTGCGCCTCTCGGACTTCAAGTCGAACGAGTACCGCAAGTTGATCGGCGGCAGCCGCTACGAGCCCGAAGAAGAAAACCCGATGCTGGGCTTCCGCGGTGCCGCGCGCTACCTGAGCGCCGACTTCGGCGAGGCCTTCGCCATGGAATGCGAGGCGCTCAAGCGCGTGCGCAACGACATGGGCCTGACCAACGTGCAGATCATGGTGCCCTTCGTGCGCACCCTGGGCCAGGCCGAGCGCGTGACCACGCTGCTGGGCGAGCATGGCCTGAAGCGCGGCGAGAACGCGCTCAAGCTGATCATGATGTGCGAGGTGCCGAGCAATGCGGTGCTGCCGGAAGAGTTCCTGAAGTTCTTCGACGGCTTCTCGATCGGTTCGAACGACCTGACCCAGCTCACGCTGGGCCTGGACCGCGACTCCGGCCTGGAGCTGCTGGCGGCCGACTTCGACGAGCGCGACCCGGCCATCAAGGCGCTGCTGAGCCGCGTCATCAAGGCCTGCAAGGACCAGGGCAAGTACGTCGGCATCTGCGGCCAGGGCCCCAGCGACCACCCGGACTTCGCGCTGTGGCTGGCGGAGCAGGGCATCGAATCGATCTCGCTGAACCCCGACAGCGTGATCGACACCTGGCAGCAGCTGGCCCAGCGAGGCTGAGTCCCCGCGCGGCGGGCATGCCCCAAGGCATGCGCCGCCGCGTGATGCAACGCGGCGAATGGCGGAAATCCCCATGGGGGATTCCCCCGTGCCCGCTCGTGCAAATGAAACAAAGTGCGTTTCCGGTGTCAGACTCGTGACATTCGCAGGCGGCGCATCCCGGCTGCCTGCCTGAGGCGACGCCGGCCCATCAGGGCCCGTGTCAGCACTTCGCCGGAGACCCCCATGATTCTTGTCAAGACGGAAGCCGGACAGCAGGTCCTCAAGGACCGCTCGGTGCCGTTGACGCCGCGCCAGCGCTCGGCGTTCATCCAGTTCGACGGCAAACGCTCGATCGACGACGTGCTGGGCTCGGGCCTGGGCATCGGGCGCGAGGAGGTCGATCAGATGGTCGCGCTGGGCCTGCTGGCGCCCCTGGACGGCCAGCCGCCGGCTGTTTCTTCCGGCCGCAGCCGGCAACAGCGCTACAAGGATGCGTACCCGATCGCCACCCAGCTGACCGGCAGCCTGGGCCTGATGGGCTTCCGGCTCAACCTCCAGGTCGAAGGCACGACCAGCTACGAAGACCTCCTGGCGCTGGCGCCCAAGATCCGCGCCGCCGTCGGCGCGGAGAAGGCCGCCGCCCTCGACAAGGCCCTGAACGACTGAGGCGCCTTGCCGGATCGCGCAAGACAGGGCTATAATCGCCGGCTTTGCCTTGCCATACCGCGCCCGACGCTGCGGATGGCTTTTCCTCTTCTACGGAAGAATCCACAAGGAGTGCCATGCGTCACTACGAAATCATCTTGCTCATCCACCCGGATCAGAGCGAACAAGTTCCGGCCATGCTGGAGCGTTACAAGGGCCTGATCACGGCCGGCGGCGGCAAGGTCCACCGCGTTGAAGACTGGGGCCGCCGTCAGCTGGCTTACCAGATCAACAAGCTCAACAAGGCCCACTACCTGTGCGTCAACATCGAAGCTGAACAAGCCGTGATGGGTGAACTGGAACACGCGTTCAAGTTCAACGATGCCGTGCTGCGTCACCTGACCGTTCAGAAGAAGAAGGCCGACACCGGTCCTTCGTCGATGATGAAGACGGTCGAGCGCGAAGAGGCCCGCAAGGCCCAGCAGGCCGAATACGCCGCCAACAACAACTGATGGCGTGACGGCTGCCGCTGCGGCGACCGGGGTCAACCAGCTTCTGCTGACCGCCTCTGTCGCCGAACTCGGAACCCTGCGATACACGCCAGCTGGCCTGCCCGCCCTCGATCTGAAGCTCGACCATGAGTCGACGCTCCAGGAGGCGGGAAAGCCCCGGCAGGTGAAGACGGCCCTCAAGGCTGTTGCGTTCGGCGCCATCGCCGAGCGGCTCGCAGCGCAGTCGATGGGAAGTCTCTGGCGATTCCAGGGGTTTCTCGCGACACCGGGCAACGGCAAGCATCCGGTCCTGCACATCCAGGATTTTCAGCAAGATTAATTTTCGACAAGAGGTCCCCCAATGGCCACGTTCAAGAAATTCAACAAAGACAAGCGCCCGAAGCGCAACACCCAGTCGCTGCTGTTCAAGCGCAAGCGCTTCTGCCGTTTCACCGTCGCTGGCGTCGAAGAAATCGACTACAAGGACATCGACACGCTGCGTGACTTCATCAGCGAAAACGGCAAGATCATCCCCGCACGCCTGACCGGCACGCGCGCGATCTACCAGCGTCAGCTGAACACCGCCATCAAGCGCGCGCGCTTCCTGGCCATGGTGCCGTACAGCGACCAGCACCGCGTCTAAGAAGGAGCACACACCATGCAAATCATTCTTCTGGACAAGGTTCTGAACGTCGGCGGCCTGGGCGACATCGTCAAGGTCAAGGACGGCTACGCACGCAACTTCCTGATCCCGTCGGGTCGCGCCCGTCGCGCCACCGCTGCCAACAAGGCCGAATTCGAAGCCAAGCGCGTCGAACTCGAAAAGGCTGCCGCCGCCAAGCTGGCCGAATCGCAAGCCCAGGGCGAGAAGCTCGCCGGCTCGACCGTCAAGCTGACCCAAAAGGCTGGCGTGGACGGCCGTCTGTTCGGTTCGGTCACCAACGGCGACATCGCCGAAGAGCTGAACAAGCAAGGCTACAAGGTTGCCAAGTCGCAAGTGCGCCTGCCCAACGGTCCGATCAAGATCGTCGGCGACAACACCGTGAGCGTCTCGCTGCACACCGACGTGGTCGTCGAGATCACCGTCACGGTCTACGGCGAAACCGCCTGATTGTCTGCAGCGCCCCGTGCGCTGACGCAAGAAAGCCGCCTTCGGGCGGCTTTTTCTTTTCTGCGCACGAGTTGTCCACCTCGCCGCACCGGAAGTTCACTGTTTATTAACAACCTTGTCCACACACGCCGCGCCCTGCGCGGCTTAGCATGCAGGGTTGCAAGGGAAGTCCATGTCCGCCGTTTTCTCCTATGCCGACAATGATTCGTCGGCCGACCGCCAGATCGCGCAATTGCGCATTCCGCCTCATTCCATCGAGGCCGAGTCCAGCGTGCTGGGGGGCTTGTTGTTGGACAACGGCGCCTGGGACCGCATGGGCGACCTGCTGGTCGACGGCGACTTCTATCGCCACGAACACAAGCTGATCTACGCGGCCATCGGCGGGCTGATCAATGCCAGCAAGCCGGCCGACGTGATCACGGTCTTCGAGCAGTTGCAGAACCTTGGCAAGGCCGACGACATCGGCGGCCTGGTCTACCTGAACTCGCTCGCGCAGTACGTGCCGAGCGCGAGCAACATCCGGCGCTACGCCGAGATCGTGCGCGAGCGCTCCATCCTGCGCAAGCTCGTGTCCGCCGCCGACGAGATCGCGACCAACGCCTTCAATCCGCAGGGCAAGCCGGTCGACAAGATCCTGGACGAAGCCGAGCAGAAGATCTTCAACATCGGCGAAGAAGGCACGCGGATGAAGCAGGGTTTCCAGAGCATGGATTCCCTGGTGGTCGAGCTGCTCGACCGCGTGACCGAGATGGCCGAGAACCCGAACGACATCACGGGCGTGCGCACGGGCTTCAACGACTTCGACAAGATGACCTCGGGCCTGCAGCCGGGGGACATGATCGTGCTGGCCGCGCGTCCGTCGATGGGCAAGACCTCGCTCGCGATCAACATCGCCGAGCACGTGGCGCTCGAAGAGGGGCTGCCGGTGGCGGTGTTCTCGATGGAAATGGGCGCCGCCCAGCTGGCGGTGCGTATCGTGGGTTCCATCGGCCGCATCGACCAGGGCCACCTGCGTACCGGCAAGCTCAGCGACGAAGAGTGGCCGCGCCTGACCGAAGCCATCGAGAAGCTGCGCACGGTGTCGCTGCACATCGATGAGACGCCGGGTCTCTCGTCCAGCGAGTTGCGCGCCAATGCGCGCCGGCTGGCGCGCCAGTACGGGCGCCTGGGCCTGATCGTGGTCGACTACCTGCAGCTCATGTCGACCAGCAGCTCGGGCGACGAGAACCGTGCCACGGCCGTGGGCGAAATCTCGCGCGGCCTGAAGATGCTGGCCAAGGAACTGAAGTGCCCGGTGATCGCGCTGTCGCAGCTCAGCCGCGGCGTGGAAGCCCGTACCGACAAGCGCCCCATGATGAGCGACTTGCGCGAATCCGGCGCCATCGAGCAGGACGCGGACATCATCATGTTCATCTACCGCGACGACTACTACAACAAGGAGTCGAAGGAGCCGGGCGTGGCCGAGGTGATCATCAGCAAGCACCGGAACGGCCCGACCGGCACGGTGAAGCTGGCCTTCCTGAAGCCGATCACCAAGTTCGAAAACCTGGTCGGCTACAGCAACAACGACGAGTACTGACCGGCTCGCACGGCAGGTCGTCAGCTGGCTTCGCTGTCGGGCCCGGGCGTCGAGGCCGGCGGCTTCTGCGCCCACTCCTTGTGCCGCGCCGCCTCGGCCTTCACCTGCCGCAGCAGGTCGGCCAGTGTCTTGCCGGGTTCGTCCTGGAAGCGCGTGTCGAGCACCTCCACGGCCTCCATGCGGTCGACCCGGAAGCCGCGGAAATCGTTGCGCAGCTCGCACCACGTCGAGAGCGTCCAGACCTTGCCCCAATAGAAGCAGCCCAGCGGCCGCACCGTGCGCTCGCTGGCATCGCCCGAGACGTCGCGGTAGTGCAGCTGCAGTTTCTGGTGGGCCTGCACGGCCTCGCGCAGTGTCTGCAGCCGGGTGCGCAGGGCGTCGTCGAGGCCGAGCGCGGGCGCATACAGCGCCAGCGCCTCGGCCGAGACGCGCGCCGCCGGCGGCAGCACCGACAGGATCTTGCCCAGGCCAGTCTCGATGTTGCGCGCCATCGCCGGATCGACCCAGCTCTGGGTCATGCGCGCGGCGGCCACGAGTGCCGACGCTTCGTCTTGCGTGAACATCAAGGGCGGCAGCTCGAAGCCCGCACCCAGCCGGTAGCCGACGCCGGCTTCGCCCTCGATCGGCACGCCCTGGTGCTGCAGGTCGGCCACGTCGCGGTACACCGTGCGCTCGGACACCTCCAGGCGCTGTGCCAGGAAGGCGGCCGTGGTGAGCCGGCGGCCGCGGATGAGCTGCACGAGCTGGAAGAGGCGGTCGGCGCGTCGCATCAACGCGTTCCGACGAGCTTCCGGGCGAAGTCCTCGACAAAGTAGCGCTTGCCGCGCTGGACCACCGTGTGGCCTTCGGCCTCGAGTCGCGACATCTGGGCCTCGATGCCGCCCGGGTACTTGGGATTGAGCTCGCCGCCGATCTTGAGCGTGCGCCAGTAGGGTGTGCCTGGCGTGCGACCGGCGCCGGCCGTCATGGCTTCCTCGGTGGCATGGGCCACCATATGGGCGAAGATGGCCGTGGTCACGGTGCAGCCGATGGTGGCCTGATGGCGTGCCGCGATGTCTTCGCCGATGCCAAGCACGGTCGCGAGCCGGCCTTCGGGCACGCCGCGCATGGCCTCCTCGACTTCGGCGGGCGAGGGCGTGGCGATGGTGCCTTCGCCGTGCCGCGCGCGCATGGCCGGGGGAATGGCCTTCACGTTCGGCAGGTTCGGGTAGCCGGCCAGCCTGTCGCGCCAGCCCTTGCGTGTGCTCATGAGACTCCGATATGGATCGCCACGGCGTCCGGCCCCTCGTAGGCTTCGAAATCGCTGCGGTAGCGGCGCACGATTTCCGGGTGCGCCTCGAAATACTGCCAGATGCGCTGCCAGGTGGCGATCACCATCTGCGGCATCTCGCCGCGGCCGGTGAACACGAGGTAGTCGCCGGCTTCGATGGCGACGCTGTCTGCGCCATCCGAGACCGCGACGCCGGCCGTCACGTCGAAGGCGCCGTGCGCATCCGATTCGTAGGCGGAGTAGATGCTGAAGATGCGCGTATCGCCGGTGCGGTGTGGCGTCGCGTCGTAGGTTTGTTCGCCGAAGAAGCGGTTCCACAGGGCGCCGATGCGCGCGGTGGCGGGGTCGTTCTCTTCGCGGTTGGTGGTGCGTGCCGTGAGGCCGGAGACCCGGAAGGCGTCGTGGTGTTGGCGGATGGGGTCCATGCGTTATTTCTCCGGAAGTGTCGGATGAGGAGGGCGAAGGCGCTCAAAACAGGAGCGCCTTCGGTTCGGCCTTCATCGTCTGCGCGATCAGTTTCATGTCGATGTCGGTGATGTCGAACAGGCCGAAGCGGAATTTGTAGCCCCATTGCTTCGGGGTTTCGATGAAGGCGAGGCGTTCGATCAGCGGGGCGATGGGCGCCTCGTGCGCGGCGACGTAGGCCACGTCGCGACGCCACGGGACGAAGCCGTTGCCCATGTCGAACTCGTACGGATCGCCAGGCTGGACGATGCCGAGCGACACGAAGCTTTGCAGCTTGTCCGTGCCGCCGAACACCGTGGCCGGCGAATAGTAGGCCACGCGGTCGCCCGCTGCCACGCGCTTGAGCGGCGCGAGCTTGCCGTGGCCCACCTGCATGAACCCGAGCGGCCGGTGGTCCCGGCCGCGCCGGGCATGCTCGGCGCTGGCGACCGCAATCCAGTTGCGTTGTGCCATGGCGTCTCAGGCCGGGGCGTGCAGGCCGACTTCGTTGCCTTCGGTGTCGCGCAGGTGGGCGATGAAGCCCATGCCCGGCGGCAGCGCGGACTTGGGTGCCACGATCTGCCCACCGGCCGCCTCGACGCGCGAGAGCACGGCATCGATGCTGGGCATGCAGTCGAGGTAGACGCGAATGCCGCTGCCGGCTTGTGCGCTGGTGTTGGCGCCGGGCTTCAGCGCGCCGCCGGTGGCGGGGTCGTCGTAGGGAAACACGGCCAGGGGGTTGCCGCCGAAGTCTTCGCGGCGCAGCTTGCGCGCGAGCACGGTTTCGTAGAAGGCTTGGGCGCGGTCCAGGTTGGCGACCGGAATCTCGAACCAGGTGATGGCATGGGTGGTCATGAAGTGCTCTCTTTCGTTCGTTGCGTTGGAAGGAGCCTGGATGGTGCGAGCCGCCTCCTGACAACGTCTTGTCAGTAGCCTGTCATGACGGACGAAAAAAAGCCCGCGATGCTCCGGGAGCATGCGCGGGCTTGGGTCGGCCGGTGCCGATGGATTTACAGCACGTCGCTCGCGAAATCCGCCAGCCGCGAGCGTTCGCCGCGCGCCAGCGTGATGTGCCCGCCGTGCGGCCAGCCCTTGAACTTGTCGACCGCGAAGGTGAGGCCCGACGAGCCTTCGGTGAGGTAAGGCGTGTCGATCTGCGCGAGGTTGCCCATGCAGATGATCTTCGTGCCGGGGCCGGCGCGGGTGATCAGCGTCTTCATCTGCTTGGGTGTGAGGTTTTGCGCCTCGTCGATGATCACGTACTTGTTCAGGAAGGTGCGTCCACGCATGAAGTTCATGCTCTTGACCTTGATGCGGCTGCGGATCAGCTCGTTGGTGGCCGCGCGGCCCCACTCGCCGGCACCGCCGCCGTCGCCTTTGGCCAGGAACTCGAGGTTGTCGTCGAGTGCGCCCATCCAGGGGCCCATCTTTTCTTCCTCGGTGCCGGGCAGGAAGCCGATGTCTTCACCGACGCTCACGGTGGCGCGGGTCATGATGATCTCGGTGTAGCGGCGGTCGTCGAGCACCTGCGTGAGGCCCGAGGCCAGTGCCATCAGGGTCTTGCCGGTGCCGGCGGTGCCGGTCAGCGTGACGAAGTCGATCTCGGGGTCCATCAGCAGGTTCATCGCGAAGTTCTGCTCGCGGTTGCGCGTGTTCACGCCCCACACCGCGTTCTTGCCCGAGCTGTAGTCCTTGAGCGTCTTGAGCACCGCGGTCTTGTCGCGGATTTCGGTGACGCGCGCGTACATGCTCGGCTCGCCCGGCGCCTCGAAGAAGACGAACTGGTTGATGTACAGGTTGGGCACCAGCGGACCGCTGATCCGGTAGAAGGTGTTGCTGCCGCTCTGCCAGCTTTCGACCGTCTTGCTCTGGCGGGTCCAGAAGTCGGGCGGGAGGGCGAGCGAGCCGGCGTAGAGCAGGTCGCCGTCTTCCAGCGTCTTGTCGTTCTGGTAATCGTCGGCGGCCAGGCCCAGGGCGCGCGCCTTGACGCGCATGTTGATGTCCTTGGACACCAGCACCACTTCCTGCTTCGGCTTGCCCGGGCGGTCCTTGGCGTATTCGTCGCGCAGCGCGTGCACCACGCCCAGGATCTGGTTGTCGGCCTTGCCCTGGGGCAGGCTGATCGGCAGCGAGTAGTCGAGCGGGGCGGTCTGGAAGAACAGCCGGCCGCCGGCTTCGCGGTGGCCGGTGGTGTCGAGCTTCAAGCCCTTGTCGATGTCGGCGTCCTGCGCGGCGGCCAGCGCGTCGAGCGTGCGGCTGGTCTGGCGGCCGTTGCGCGCGACTTCGGTCGTGCCCTTCTTGTGGCCGTCAAGCTCTTCCAGCACGATCATCGGAAGGAAGATGTCGTGCTCCTCGAAGCGGAACAAGCACATCGGATCGTGCAGCAGCACGTTCGTGTCGAGCACGAACAGCTTGGCCGGGCCGGTGGATTTGCGCTTGGGGCGCGCCGGGGGCTGGGGCGCTGCGGCGGGCGTGGTGGCTGCGGGGGGCGGCGTGGGCACGCGCGTCTCGACCTGCACCATCGCGGGTTGTTGTGGCTGCTGCGGTGCGCTCACCGGTGCCGACGTGGGTGCCGGGGCGGGCGCAGCCTTGGTTTTCGAGCGGCGTGCCGGGCGCGCGGCCGGCGCATCGCCGCCGCCTTCCGTGCCGAGGTTGTCGAACAGCTCCAGCGGCTGCGGTCCGCTCTTGGCGGGGGCGTCGTCGCGCGAATCGCCGGAACGGCGGGAGTTTCTGTGCGAGGGACGGGCGGGGGCGTCGATGGCGTCCGGCGAGAGCAATGCGGCGCGTTTCGTGGGGGCGGGAGGCAATGGCATGGGTCAGGTCGCTCGCAAGGAAGAAAGAGGAGGGCCGGAAAACGAAAAAGCCGCCTGTAGACCCAGGCGGCTTCGTTCGGAGGATGCGGTCGTGGAGCTCAACGGCATGAGGCCATTATGCACACCGCAAAAGACGCACCAGAGGCTCTTTGCACACTGCGTGGGGCAATTCCCACGACTTGATGCAAAAGCGCACGCCCGGTGCCTTGCGGCGCTGTCAGGCAGCCTTCTTGAGTGCCTTGACGGCCTTGAGGACGTCTTCGACATGGCCTGGAACCTTGAGCCCGCGCCATTCGGCCTTCAGGATGCCGTCGGCGCCGATCAGGAAGGTGCTGCGCTCGATGCCCTTGACCTTCTTGCCGTACATGATCTTGTTCTTGACCACGCCGAACATGTGGCACATTTTTTCTTCGGTGTCGGCAATCAGTTCGAACGGGAGTTCGAGCTTGGCCTTGAATTCGTCGTGCGACTTCATGTTGTCGCGCGACACGCCGAAGACGGTGGCACCGGCTTTTTCGAAGTCTTTGTAGTGGTCGCGGAACTGCATCGCTTCGGTCGTGCAACCCGGAGTGTTATCTTTCGGGTAAAAATACATGACCATGACGTGGCCGAGGTGCGAGGTGTTCGAAACCTTGATGCCGCCCGTGGCGTTGGCGTCGAATTCAGGAATGGGTTTGTTGACAACGATCGCCATGAAACTTGTTTTCTCCGTTAGATTCCGTTCTCCGAGCCCTCTCAGCCCTTTTCAGGCTTGCTCGATGAACGGAGGATTGGTCGTTGCTAACTTTGGGTAGCTGGCCGGTTCGCAACCCGCTATTTTACCTCGAAAACCCCTCTCTCAGTCAGCCGCCGGGCTCTCGACCAGCAAGGCGGCGATCACGTGCCGTCCTTCGCCGGCCAGGATGTTGTAGGTTCGGCAGGCCGCCGGGGTGTCCATGGTCTCCACGCCGGTGCGTTGCGCCATCAGGGGCTGCAGCCATGCGGGCTGGGGAAAACGGATGCGGGTTCCGCTGCCGAAAATGACCAATTCGGCGCCCAAAGAGGCCAATTGCGCGAAATGTTCGGGCCCTAGCTGGTCGAAACGCGTGCAATCCCAGGCAAAGCGTTCGCCGCGCGAACCGACGACCACGCTGCCCTCGATCTTTTCGTTGTTGATCGCGACCCAGCCGGGGCCGTGTGCGGTGAGGGTCTGGGCGTCGGATTTGTCGGGCTGGAGCTTCATCGGGGCACTGGGAACTGTGGTCAAATTATAGGTTTTCCCCAGTGACACGAGGCCCTCAGGGGCCTTTGACCTTCGAGTAAACCCGCCCGGGAGGGCCCCTTTGAAGCAGCTCAAGAAATCGGCCAAGCTGGCCAACGTCCTCTATGACATCCGCGGCCCCATCATGGACGCCGCCAAGCAGATGGAGGAAGAAGGCCAGAAGATCATCAAGCTCAACATCGGCAACCTGGCCGTGTTCGGGTTCGATGCGCCTGAGGAAATCCAGCAGGACATGATCCGCAACCTGCCGACCTCGGCGGGGTACTCGGACAGCAAGGGTGTTTTCGCGGCGCGCAAGGCCGTGATGCACGAAACCCAGAAACAGGGCATCGCGGGCGTCACGCTCGACGACATCTACCTGGGCAACGGCGCCAGCGAGCTGATCGCCATGTCCACCAACGCTTTGCTCAACGACGGCGACGAGCTGCTGCTGCCGGCCCCCGACTACCCGCTGTGGACCGCCTCCACGAGCCTGTCGGGCGGCACGCCGGTGCATTACCTGTGCGACGAGGACAACGGCTGGATGCCGAACCTGGCCGACATCCGCGCCAAGATCACGCCGCGCACCAAGGGCATCGTGGTCATCAACCCGAACAACCCGACCGGCGCGCTCTATTCCGACGAGCTGCTCAAGAGCCTCGTCGAGATCGCCCGCGAGCACGGCCTCGTGATCTTCGCCGACGAGGTCTACGACAAGGTGCTGTACGACGGCGTCAAGCACACGGCCATCGCCAGCCTGTCGACCGACGTGCTCACGCTGACCTTCAATTCGCTCTCCAAGAGCTACCGCTCGTGCGGCTACCGCGCGGGCTGGCTCGTGGTGTCGGGTGACAAGCGCAGCGCACGCGACTACATCGAGGGCCTGAACATGCTCTCGAACATGCGCCTGTGCGCCAACGTGCCGGGCCAGTGGGCCATCCAGACGGCGCTCGGCGGCTACCAGAGCATCAACGACCTCGTGTGCGAGGGCGGGCGCCTGCGCCGCCAGCGCGACCTGGCCTACGAGCTGATCACCGCCATTCCGGGCGTGAGCTGCGTCAAGCCCAGCGCCGCGCTCTACATGTTTCCCAAGCTCGATCCCGAGGTCTATCCGATCGCGGACGACCGCCAGTTCTTCCTCGAGCTGCTGAAGGAAACCCGCGTGATGCTGGTGCAGGGCACCGGCTTCAACTGGGCCACGCCGGATCACTTCCGCATCGTGTTCCTGCCCCACGAAGACGACTTGCGAGAGGCCATCAACCGCATCGCCAAGTTCCTGGAGCAGTACCGGTTGCGTCGCAAGACGGGACCATGAAATCCGCCTGCGTCGCTGCCGCGCTGTTGCTGGGCGCACTGTCTGTCGGCGCGGCCGGGAAGAAAGAGCCGGTCTCGTTTTCGCACAACGACTGGGAGCTGGTCTGCGACAACACGCTGACCTGCCGCGCCGCCGGCTACCAGGCGGACAGCGGGGAACACCAGCAGGTGTCGATGCTGATCACCCGCGTGGCCGGGCCGAACACGGCCCTGGACATCCAGCTGCAGATCGGCGATGACGGCGGTGCCAAGGGGCCGCTGCGCTTCAAGGTCGGCAAGGCCGCCCTGTCCGGCCTCGACGCGGGAACCGCCAGCTTCGACCAGGGCCAGATCCGCGCCGTGCTGCCCGAGCTGCTCAAGAGCGACGACGCCACCGTCACGGCCAACGGCAGCAAGAAGTGGACGCTGTCGCTCGCCGGCCTCAACGCCGTGCTGCTGAAAATGGACGAAACGCAGGGTCGCGTCGGCACCCCGGGTGCGCTGGTGCGCAAGGGCGCCAAGCCCGAATCTTCCGTGCTGCCGCCGGTGCCCATGCCCGTCGTCAACGTGGTCAAGCCGCCCAAGGCAAAGCCCGGCGACGCCGCGCTGCCCGCGCGCATCTTTGCGTCGCTCGACATCGCCGCAGTGAAGGAACAGTGCAACAACAGCACCGACTTCAGCGCCAAATCGCTGGAGGTTTTCCGCTTGAGCAGCAGCAAGGTGCTGCTGTCCATGGGCTGCGGCATGGGCGCGTACAACTATTCGAGCCTGCTCTGGATCGCCAACGACAAGCCGCCCTATGCGCCCGTGTCCCTCGAGGCGAACGGCGACTTTGACGACAAGGACGCCAGCGTCACCTCGGCCATGAAAGGCCGCGGCATCGGCGACTGCTGGTCGAGCGAGACCTGGCACTTCAACGGCACGACCTTCGTGCGCACCAGCGCGACCGGCGACGGCATGTGCCGCGGCTTCGCCGGCGGCGCCTGGAGCCTGCCGCGCTACGTCAGCCGCATCGTGGACGCCGCACCGTCCGCCACCCCATCCAAACCATGAACGCCATGAGCGCGACTCTCCCAATGAAACCCATCCAAGTAGGCTTGCTCGGCGCAGGCACGGTCGGCAGCGGCACCTTCAAGGTGCTCCAGCGCAACCAGGAAGAAATCAAGCGTCGTGCCGGCCGCGGCATCGAGATCACCATGGTGGCCGACCTCGACACCGCCCGCGCCCGCGAAGTGGCCGGCGAAGGCGTGACCGTGGTCGCCGATGCGCGCGAAGTCATCGCCAACCCTGACATCGACATCGTCATCGAGCTGATCGGCGGCTACGGCATCGCCAAGCAGCTGGTGCTCGAAGCCATCGCGGCCGGCAAGCACGTGGTCACGGCCAACAAGGCGCTGCTCGCCGTGCACGGCACCGAGATCTTCGCCGCCGCGCACGCCAAGGGCGTGATGGTGGCCTTCGAAGCCGCGGTGGCCGGCGGCATCCCGATCATCAAGGCGCTGCGCGAAGGCCTCACGGCCAACAGCATCCAGTGGCTGGCCGGCATCATCAACGGCACCACCAACTTCATCCTGTCCGAGATGCGCGACAAGGGCCTGGACTTCGCCACCGTGCTGAAGGAAGCCCAGCGCCTGGGCTACGCCGAAGCCGACCCCACCTTCGACATCGAAGGCGTCGATGCCGCGCACAAGGTCACGCTGATGAGCGCCATCGCCTTCGGCATTCCGGTGCAGTTCGACAAGGCCCACATCGAGGGCATCACCAAGCTCGCTGCACAAGACATCAAGTACGCCGAGCAGCTCGGCTACCGCATCAAGCTGCTGGGCGTGACCAAGCGCACCGCCCAGGGCATCGAGCTGCGCGTGCATCCGTCGCTCGTGCCGTCCAAGCGCCTGCTGGCCAATGTCGAAGGCGCGATGAACGCCGTGGTCGTGCACGGCGACGCCGTGGGCACCACGCTGTACTACGGCAAGGGCGCCGGCAGCGAGCCGACCGCCAGCGCCGTCATTGCCGACCTCGTCGACATCACGCGCCTGCACACCGCCGACGCCGCGCACCGCGTGCCGCACCTGGCCTTCCACCCCGACGCGATGAGCGACCTGAAGGTGCTGCCGATGTCGGAAGTCGTCACCAGCTACTACCTGCGCCTGCGCGTGGCCGACCAGGCCGGCGTGCTTGCCAAGGTGACGGGCCTGCTGGCCACCGCCGGCATCAGCATCGACGCCGTGCTGCAGCGCGAAGCCGACGAAGTAGGCGGCGAAGGCTCGACGCAGACCGACCTCATCATCCTCACGCACGATGCGCGCGAAGGCACCGTCAATGACGTCATGGCCGAACTGCAGGCGCTGCCGACCGTGCTCGAACCCATCGTGCGCATCCGCAAGGAAGAGCTGAAGTGAACTACCTGAGCACCCGCGGCCACGCCGACCGCAAGCGCTTCTGCGAAATCCTCCTCGAAGGCCTCGCGCCCGATGGCGGCCTGTACCTGCCCGAGACGTACCCGCAGGTCGACACCGCCACGCTCGCCAAATGGCGCAAGCTGCCTTACGCCGAGCTGGCCTTCGAAATCCTCTCGCTGTACATCGACGACATTCCTGCGGCCGACCTGAAGGCGATCTGCGCGAAGACCTACACGGCCGAGGTGTTCGGCACCGACGAGATCGTGCCGCTGCGCGAACTCGAAGACGGCGTGTACCTCGAAGCCCTGTCCAACGGCCCCACGCTGGCCTTCAAGGACATGGCGATGCAGCTCTTGGGCAACCTGTTCGAGTACGAACTGGCCCGCCGCGGTGCCGAGCTCAACATCCTGGGCGCCACCAGTGGCGACACCGGCAGCGCGGCCGAGTACGCTATGCGCGGCAAGAAGGGCGTGCGCGTCTTCATGACCTCGCCCGACGGGCGCATGAGCCCGTTCCAGCAGGCGCAGATGTTCAGCCTGCAGGACGCCAACATCCACAACATCGCCATCACCGGCGTGTTCGACGACTGCCAGGACATCGTCAAGGCCGTGTCGAACGACCTGGGCTTCAAGCGCAAGTACCGCATCGGCACGGTCAACTCGATCAACTGGGCGCGCCTGCTGGCGCAGGTCGTCTACTACTTCGCGGGCTACTTCCAGGCCACGGCGAGCAACGACAAGCCCGTGAGCTTCACGGTGCCCTCGGGCAACTTCGGCAACGTCTGCGCGGGCCATGTGGCACGCATGATGGGCCTGCCGATCCAGACGCTGGTGGTCGCCACCAACGAGAACGACGTGCTCGACGAGTTCTTCCGCACCGGCGTGTACCGCGTGCGCGCGGCGGTCGACACGCACGAAACCTCGAGCCCGTCGATGGACATCAGCAAGGCCAGCAACTTCGAGCGCTTCGTGTTCGACCTGGTCGGTCGCGATCCCGCCAAGCTGCGCCAGCTGTTCGTGGACGACCTGGGCCTGCGGGGCAGCTTCGACCTGAGCGCCGACCCGGCGTTCAAGCAGGCTGCCGAGCGCTTTGGCTTTCGCAGCGGCCGCAGCACGCACGCCGACCGGCTCGCGATGATCCGCGACACCGAAAAGCGCTTCGCCACGCTGATCGACCCGCACACCGCCGACGGCCTCAAGGCCGCGCGCGAGCAGCTCACGCCGGGCGTGCCGATGGTGGTGCTCGAGACCGCGCTGCCGATCAAGTTCGCGGCCACGGTGGTCGAGGCATTGGGCGAAGAGCCCGCACGCCCGAAGAAGTTCGAAGGCATCGAAGCCTTGCCCAAGCGCGTGGTCCAGCTGCCGGCCGATGCCGAGGCCGTCAAGGCCTACATCGCCGAGCACTGCGACTGACGCGGACGGCCACGGCATGAAGGTCGTCGGCTTCGCCGGGTATTCCGGCGCAGGCAAGACCACGCTGGTGGAGCGCCTGATCCCCGTGCTCAAGCAGCGCGGCCTGCGCGTGTCGGTGGTCAAGCATGCGCACCACCGCTTCGACATCGACCACGTCGGCAAGGACACCTGGCGCCATCGGCAGGCCGGGGCCTTCGAGGTGGTCGTCGCGTCCGACCAGCGGCTGGCGCTGATGCGCGAGTTCGAGGTGCCGGTCGAGCTCACGGTGCACCAGCTGCTCGCCGAGCTGCATCCGGCGGTCGACTGGGTGCTGGTCGAGGGCTTCCGGCACAGCGACGTGCTCAAGATCGAGGTCTGGCGACCGAGCGGCGACGGCGAGGCGCCGCGCCCCGCGCTGTACATCGACGACCCCTTTGTCACCGCCATCGCCACCGATGCGCCGGCCGGCCTGCCCGAAGCCACGGCGCGCCCGGTGCTCGACCTCAACGACGCCGAGGCCATTGCCACGTGGTTGATCGACAGCGGCGAGCGCTTCGACTACAACCCCGGACACCATGGCTGATTCCTCTCCCGTTCCCTTCGCCGCCTCGTCCTCGCGCCCGCCGTTGATGCCGCTCGATGAAGCGATCGCGGTGCTGCTCGCCAAGGCCCGGCCGCTGCTGCCGGCCGAAAGCGTCGGCACCTTCGACGCCGACGGACGCGTGCTGGCGCAGGACCTCGTCTCGGGCCTCACCGTGCCGCCGCGCGACAACAGCGCGATGGACGGCTACGCCGTGCGCGCGGCCGATTGCGCCACGCCCGGCACCGAGCTGGCCGTGACGCAGCGCATTCCCGCCGGCACCGTCGGCACGCCGCTCGCGGCCGGCACGGCGGCGCGCATCTTCACGGGGGCGCAGATTCCCGAAGGCGCCGACGCGGTCGTCATGCAGGAAGACACGGCCGCCACGCCCCAAGAGGGCGGCCTGGGCTCGGTGCGCATCGCCATCGTGCCCGTGGCCGGCCAGTGGGTGCGCCGCGCGGGCGAAGACGTGGCCTCGGGCGACGTGGTGCTTCAGCGCGGTGAACGCCTCACGCCCGCCGCGCTCGGCCTGGCCGCCAGCGTCGGCTTCGACAAGTTGCAGGTCGCGCGCAAGCCGCGCGTGGCCATGCTCTCGACCGGCGACGAACTGGTGATGCCCGGCGAGGTCGCGCCCGACGCGATGAAGCCCGGCGCGATCTACAACTCGAACCGCTTCTTCATGCGGGCGCTGTTGCACCGCCTGGGCTGCGAGGTGAACGATCTGGGCATCGTGCCTGACAACCGCGAAGCCACCATCGCCGCGCTGCGCGAGGCGGCCGAGGCGAACGACCTGATCATCACCACCGGCGGGGTCTCGGTCGGCGAAGAAGACCACATCCGCGCCGCGCTGCAGTCGCTGGGCGAGCTGCAGCTGTGGTCGCTGTCGATGAAGCCCGGCAAGCCCTTCGCCTACGGCTCCATCGCGCGCAGCAACGGGCAGGGCGCCTGCCACGTCACGGGGCTGCCCGGCAACCCGGTGTCGAGCTTCCTGACCTTCCTGATGCTGGTGCGGCCCTTCCTGCTCGCGCTGCAGGGGGCCACGCGCGTGGCGCCCGCGGCCGTGCCGCTGCGCGCCGATTTCGACTGGCCGCGCGCCGACAAGCGCCGCGAGTTCCTGCGCGTGCGGCGCAACGCGGCGGGCGGGCTCGACCTGTTCGCCAACCAGAGTTCGGGCGTACTCACCTCGATGGTCTGGGGCGACGGCCTGGTCGACAACCCGGCGGCTCGGACGATCCAGTCCGGCGACACCGTGAACTTCATTCCCCTCGCATCGCTGCTCGGCTGAACCACCCCATGAAGGTCCGCATCCGTTATTTCGCTTCCGTGCGCGAGGCGCTGTCCAGCAGCGGTGAAACCGTCGACACGGCCGCGGGTACGCTGGCCGCCCTGCGCGATGAGCTCATCGCCCGCGGCGGCGCCTACGCCATCGCGCTCGCACGCGGCAAGGCCGTGCGCATGGCGCTCGACCAGGCCATGAGCGACGAAGCCGCCGCGCTGAACGACGACTGCGAAGTCGCGTTCTTCCCGCCCGTCACGGGCGGCTGAGCCGCGCGTCCAGCGCCACGAGGCGCTCGCGCAGGCCATCCGACGCGCGCGTCATCGGCGAGCGCAACTCGTCACGCAATTCGCCCGCATGCGCCAGCAGCGCCTTCAGCGGGCCCGGGTTGGGTTCGGCAAACAGCATTTCCAGCAGAGGCTGCAGCGGCTGCCATTCGGCGCGCGCCTCGGCCAGCCGGTTCTCGGCCAGCAGGCGCACCAGCCGCACAAGGCGCTTCGTCTGCACATGGCCGCTGGCCGCGATGGCGCCCACGCCGCCTTCGGCCATGGTGGCGAAGATCTGGTGGTCTTCGCCCGTGAGCACCTGCAGACGGCCGTCGGCGATCACCGCGCGCGTCTTGGCCATGTCGCCGCCGCAGTCCTTGATGCCGCGGATGCGCGGGTGCTCGGCCAGCGCCAGCATCGTCTCGCGCGAGATGGTCACGCCGGTGCGGTAGGGAATGTCGTAGACCAGCACGGGCACCGTGCTGGCATCGGCGATGGCGTGGAACCACTCGAGCACGCCGGCCTGCGACGGGCGGATGTAGTGCGGCGCGACCACCAGCAGGCCCGCCAGCGGGCGTTCCGAGAGCTTGCGCACCCAGGCTGTGGCCTTGCCCAGGTGGTAGCCCGACACGCCCATCACGACCGGCAGGCCGCCAGCGGCCGTCAGCACGGTGTCAAGCACGGCGAGCTGTTCGGCCTCGTCGAGCGCGGCGGCCTCGCCGGTCGAGCCGCAGGGCACGAAGCCGGTCACGCCGTCGTCGGCGAGCCGCCGGACAAGCGCCGCCAGGGCGGTGTGGTCGACCGCGCCGTCGCGGAACGGGGTGACGAGAGCGACCCACAGGCCCGAGAAATCGGGGGTGTCGGCGGTTGGTTGTTGTTGTGGCACGCAGGCTTCCTTTCAGGAATCGACCGATGGAAAGAACCACCGTCCGATGCGCGCGCAACCCGAGAGGGGCCAAAGCCTTGGCAGGTTCCGTCGCTCATCCGACGACGGAACCTCGGCTCCGGTCAGACGAGCTTTGGTTTTTTGGCTTTGTTGCCCTGGCGCGCGCAACGGCTCTCAGGCTGCGACAGCAGCGGGGAGAACGTGGCGAGACAAGGCATTGCCGCAGTCTAGCGCGATGCCACAATTCGGACATGAGCGTTGCACGTGTTTCGATCCAGACGGCCGATTTCGATCTCGCGACCGAGGTCGCCGCGTTGCGCGCGGGCGACAAACGCGTGGGCGCCGTCTGCAGTTTCGTGGGCACCGTGCGCGACCGCAACGACGGCAGCACCATCGCCTCGATGGAGCTGGAGCACTACCCCGGCATGACCGAGAAGGCCATCGAGGCCATGATCGACGAGGCCCACAAACGCTTCGACATCCTCGGCGCGCGCGTGATCCACCGCGTGGGGCTGCTGCAGCCGCTGGACCAGATCATGATGGTGGCGGTGGTGTCCGCCCACCGCGGCCAGAGCTTCCAGGCCTGCGAGTTCCTGATGGACTACCTGAAGACGCAGGCGCCGTTCTGGAAGAAGGAGCAGACGCCCGAGGGCGCGCGCTGGGTCGATGCCCGCGTGACCGACGACGAGGCGCTGGCGCGCTGGGGCATCGCCGCCTCGAACAGCGCCACCTGAGCGGCGCGTTCGAGACTTACGGCGCGATCAGCGCCGAGGTTGCCAGTGCCTTGGCTTCCGCACCGCAATCCTGAGCGGGCACGGCACCCGCCGCGCGTGCCTTCGCAATCTCCGAGCGGGCGCCCGCCATCTGCGCCTGGAACACCGGGTTCGTGTGCAGCCTGGCCACCGTCGCCGCGCCGACAAGCCGGCCGTTCTCGATGTCGCTCTGCCAGTGCACGCCGCAGATCGCACGGCTCTGCGAGAAGGCCCGGCCGCGCTGCAGCAGCGCGTCGGCGCGCTCGGGCGCGAGTTCCGTCAGCACCAGCGCCCAGGCCCAGCCCACAGCCGAGTGGCCGGAAGGGTAGGAGCCGTCCTTGGCCAGCGAGGCTTCTTCGGCGGGCGTGCAGCTGCCGGTCTTGAAGGCCACGAAGGGGCGCGTGCGGTTATAGGTGTTCTTGGCCTTGTAGGTGGCCGTGCCGGCGTCGGCCAGCGTGCGGCGCAGCAGCATGTTCAGGTTCGGCGTGGCCTGCTCGGAGATGGGCATGCCCAGCGCGCACGAGAACACCTCGGCGGCCTTCGGAAACTTGAGGTTGGCGTCCTGCACCGCCAGTGCGCCGCGCGGCGTGCCCTGCAGGGCCGTGAGCGCGCGGAAGGTGGCGCCGTCGGCCGCCAGCGCGGCCGAGCCCTCGGCCGGGGGCGCCGGCAGCAGGGCGAGGCTGTCGGGCAGCTCGGCGGCGGGCAGGTAGCCCTTGAGGTAGCCCGAGCCGGGGCGCAATTCGCCGACTTCGGCGGGGGAGATCGGTGCGGTGCTGCCGCAGGCGCCGAGCAGCAGCGCGGCCGCCAGCGAGGCGGCGAGGGTCGTGAATCGCATGAGGGATGTGTCTCCGGCTTTGTTGTTGGAAGGCGAGGGCCCATCGTAGAGGGGCCTCGCCGGGCCGGAAGATCACCCAGGTGACGGCCGTCTCAGGCCGTACCCGGTCGCGCAGCTCAGGGCTTGAAGCCGCTCGCCTGGATGATCTTTTCCCAGGTCTGCGTGTAGGTGCGCACGCGGCCCGCGAACTGGCCCTGGGGCTCGTAGCCGACCGTCAGGCCCATGGTGGTGAGCTTCTGCTTCACGTCGGGCATGGCCAGCACCTTCTGCAGCGCGTCGCCGTACTTGTCGATGACGGCCTGCGGCGTGCCCACGGGCGCGAAGATGCCGTAGTAGGGCAGGTCTTCCAGGTTCGCAAAGCCCAGCTCGGTGAAGGTCGGCACGTTCGGCAGCAGTGCCTGGCGCTTGGCGCCGATGGAGGCCACGATGCGCACCTTGCCCGCGCGGTGGTTCTCGATGAAGTCGGGCACCGAGGCGATGCCCGCCGTGATCTGGTTGCCCAGCATGTCGGCCGTCATGGGTGCGCTGCCGCGGTAGGGCGCGGGCTGCACGTCGATCTTGTACTTGTCCGAGATCATCTTCACGAGGAACTCGGGGATCGACGCCGGTGCCGGCACGCCGATGGTTTCCTTGCCGCCCTTTTGCGTGCGGATCCACTTCACGTACTCGTCGATGCTCTTGGCCGGCGTGCCGCCCGACACCGCCAGCACGTTGGCGAAGGTGGCAAAGCCGGCCACGGGCACGAAGTCGGTTGCGGGGTTGAAGCCCGGGTTCTTCACCACCTGCGGCAGGATCGAGATGGAGTGGTCATGCGACAGGAACAGCGTGTGGCCGTCGGCCGGCGCGGCCTTCAGCGCCTGCGCCGCGATCTGGCCGCCCGCGCCTGCGCGGTTCTCGACCACCACGGGCACGCCCAGCACGTCCTTGAGCTTTTCGCCGAGGGTGCGCGCAATGGCGTCGGTGCCCGCGCCGGCGGGAAAGCCCACCAAGAGGCGCACCGGCGTGCCGCTCTGGGCCTGTGCCAGGCCGGCCATGCCCAGGGCCGCTGCCAAGAGACCCACGCTGAACGCGCGGCGCATCGGTTGGACGCGCTGCATTGAAAAAACCATGATCGACTCCATTCGAAGAAAGAAAGAGAGAAATGCCTACGGCGGGAAGGTGCGGGGCCCGGTGCAATACCCGTGCCCAGGGTGCAAATCCGATTCGCAACCTTGAATCGTGCCCGAACAGCCCTATTTTGGATGCAGGAATACCACCATGCGACAAGACAAACTCACCACCAAATTTCAGGAAGCACTGAGCGACGCCCAGACGCTGGCGCTCGGCAACGACAACGCCTACATCGAACCGGCCCACCTGCTGGTCGCGATGCTGCGCCAGGACGACGGCCCGCGTGCCCTGCTGGAGCGTGCCGGCGTCAACGTGCCCGGGCTGCTGCAGGCGGCCGAAGGCGCCATCAAGAAACTGCCCCAGGTGCAGGGCCACGACATCGTGCAGGTCGGCCCCGAGCTGGGCAAGCTGCTGCAGGCGACCGAGAAGGAAGCCATCAAGCGCAATGACCAGTTCATTGCAGGCGAACTCTTTCTGCTCGCCGTGGCCGACAGCAAGGCCGACATCGGCAAGATCGCCAAGGACAACGGCCTGAGCCGCAAATCGCTCGAGGCCGCCATCGAGGCCGTGCGCGGCGGACAGGGCGTGAACAGCGCCGACGCCGAAGGCCAGCGCGAAGCCCTCAAGAAATACTGCCTGGACCTCACCGAGCGCGCCCGCCTGGGCAAGCTCGACCCGGTCATCGGCCGCGACGAGGAAATCCGCCGCGCCATCCAGGTGCTGCAACGCCGCACCAAGAACAACCCCGTGCTTATCGGCGAACCCGGCGTGGGCAAGACCGCCATCGTCGAAGGCCTGGCCCAGCGCATCGTCGCCGGCGAAGTGCCTGAGTCGCTCAAGGGCAAGCGCGTCCTGTCGCTCGACATGGCCGCGCTGCTGGCCGGTGCCAAGTTCCGCGGCGAATTCGAAGAGCGCCTGAAGACCGTGCTCAATGAACTCGCGAAGGACGAAGGCCAGACCATCGTCTTCATCGACGAGCTGCACACCATGGTCGGTGCCGGCAAGGCCGAAGGCGCAATGGACGCCGGCAACATGCTCAAGCCCGCGCTCGCACGCGGCGAGCTGCATTGCGTGGGCGCGACCACGCTCGACGAATACCGCAAGTACATCGAAAAAGACGCCGCGCTGGAGCGCCGCTTCCAGAAGATCATCGTGGGCGAGCCGAGCGTCGAAGCCACCATCGCCATCCTGCGCGGCCTGCAAGAGAAGTACGAAGTGCACCACGGCGTGCAGATCACCGACCCGGCCATCGTGGCCGCGGCCGAGCTGTCTGACCGCTACATCACCGACCGCTTCTTGCCCGACAAGGCCATCGACCTGATCGACGAGGCCGCGGCCAAGATCAAGATCGAGATGGACTCCAAGCCCGAGGTCATGGACCGCCTGGACCGCCGCCTGATCCAGCTGCAGATCGAGCGCGAAGCCGTGCGCCGCGAAAAGGACGAAGCCTCGCAGAAGCGCTTCGGCCTCATCGAGGACGAGATCACCAAGCTGCAAAAGGAAATCGCCGACTACGACGAGATCTGGCAGGCCGAGAAGGCCCAGGCCCAGGGCAGCGCGCACGTGCGCGAAGACATCGACAAGATCAAGTTCCAGATCGAAGAGTGGAAGCGCAAGGGCGACTTCAACAAGGTCGCCGAGCTGCAATACGGCCAGCTGCCGGCGCTCGAGAAGCGCCTGAAGGAAGCCGAGGAGAGCGAGGCGAGCAAGGGCAAGTCCAGCGCGCCCACGCTGCTGCGCACGCAGGTCGGTTCGGAAGAAATCGCCGAGGTCGTGGCGCGCGCCACCGGCATCCCGGTCGCCAAGCTGATGCAAGGCGAGCGCGACAAGCTGCTCGTGATGGAAGACAAGCTGCACGAGCGTGTGGTCGGCCAGGACGAGGCCATCGGTGCGGTCGCCAATGCGATCCGCCGCTCGCGCTCGGGCTTGTCGGACCCGAACCGCCCCACGGGTTCGTTCCTGTTCCTCGGCCCCACGGGCGTGGGCAAGACCGAGCTGTGCAAGGCGCTCGCGGGCTTCCTGTTCGACAGCGAAGACCACCTGATCCGCATCGACATGAGCGAGTTCATGGAGAAGCATTCGGTCGCCCGCCTCATCGGCGCGCCGCCGGGCTACGTGGGCTATGAGGAGGGCGGCTACCTCACGGAAGCCGTGCGCCGCAAGCCCTACAGCGTGGTGCTGCTCGACGAGGTCGAGAAGGCCCACCCCGACGTGTTCAACGTGCTGCTGCAGGTGCTCGACGACGGTCGCCTCACGGACGGCCAGGGCCGCACCGTGGACTTCAAGAACACCGTGATCGTGATGACCAGCAACATCGGTTCGCCGATCATCCAGGCGATGGTGGGCCAGCCGAGCGAGGAGATCAAGGAAGCGGTGTGGGACGAGCTGAAGAACTACTTCCGCCCCGAGTTCCTGAACCGCATCGACGAGACCGTCGTGTTCCACGCGCTCGACGCGAAGAACATCGAATCGATCGCCGCGATCCAGCTCAAGGTGCTACAGGCGCGCCTGGCGAAGATGGACCTGGGCCTGCAGGTGTCGCCTGCGGCGCTGGCCGAGATCGCCAAGGTCGGCTTCGACCCGGTGTTCGGTGCCCGTCCGCTCAAGCGCGCCATCCAGCAGCGCATCGAGAACCCGCTCTCGCGTCTGTTGCTCGACGGCAGCTTCGGGCCGAAGGACACGATCGAGGTCGAAACCGACCCGATCCAGTCGCCGGGCCAGTTCTCGTTCCGCAAGGGCGGGGAACCAACGGCGGCTGCATCGGCCTAAAGTCGGATGATGAACTTCATTCTTCGCGTCATTCTTCTGCTCCTGGGGCTGGTCTTCGCGGCCAGCCTGGCCGTGGCGGCCCTGCTGCTGGCGGCGGTGTGGGGTGTGCGCTACGCCTGGGGGCGTCTCACGGGCAAGCCCGTGACGCCCTGGGTCATGCGTTTCAACCCGCGCTCGGGTTTCGACCGTTTTCGCCATGCGGCACAGCAGCCGGCCGAACCCACCGCGGCCGACGTGGTCAGTGCCCGTGCGCGCGGCGAATCGGTGCGCAGCCCGGTCGTTCTGGGCCCGACCGACGATGTGACCGACGTGCGGGCCCGGCCCGTGCGCGGCGACTGAGCCTCAGGATCTCGGCGGTGAGCGCGCAACGCGCCACCAGTTCCTGAGCCGCATCGGACACCCGGTGCCGGCATCCCCTGGATGAGGGATGCTCGTTCATGAGCCCCGACCTAAGCTCGCTCCCATCACCTGGAGGGGCGACGAGGCATGGTCAACGAGGGCAGTTTCTTCGGATGTAACCGGCTGGCTGATCTGCGCTGCGTGCCGGGCCGCTCTTCCTCCCTCCTTCTCTTGTTGGCGGTCGTCTTCCTGACGGCATGCACCACCACGGCAGAGATCACTCCCGACGGCACGCTCGTGCGCCACTACTTCGGCTACGTGCGCGTCGTCGTGCCGCAAGCCGCCGCCGACCAGCCTGTCTACACCTCCAACACGTCGGTGCTGGGGCTCTATGCGGGCAACGGGGTCGGCATCGGCTATGTGCGCGACCGCCGGGTGGTGGTTCCGTTGGACTGCCGCCTCGTCGTGCTCGTGGCCAACCAGCAGCAGCTCGACCACGCGATGCAGCGCCTGAACGCCATGGGGAAGACCGGGGGGCTCTGCGCCGCGGTCGATCAGGGGATCGTCAACACCGAAAAGAGGGAACTCCAATGAAACCTTTGCCTTGTCGTTTCTTGCGCGCGCCGTCCGGACATCGTGCGGCGCTCGCTGCGATGGCGTTGTCCGCTGTGACGCTGCTGTCGGCGTGCGACAGCACGCCCCGGCACACCAATGTCCTGATGTTCGGCACGAACACCAAGCTCGCGCTCGACGTGTCGCAGGACCCCGCCACCGGCATGGGGGTGTCGCTGGGATACAAGCGGCAGGAAGCTGTCTGGATGCCGCTGCTGCCCAACCTCACCAAGGAGTATGTGCCGGCATCTTGCGAGTCCGTGGACCCCAAGGGCGCATGCCCCAAGTACGTGGGCAACCAGGGCGGCGACTATGACACCTACTCCGTGCTGGCCAGCTTCGGCTTCGACGTGAGCGGTGGCGGAACGCCGCCCGCCGGCGTGAACGGCGGGGGCAAGGTGGCGCAGTTCTTCGCGACAGGTCTGGCCGCGCGCGTGCTCGCTCAGACCGGCGGCGCCGCACTCGTGAACACCGGTGAGCTGCCCCTGACGCCTTCACAGAAGATGGCGCTCGGAAAGCTGCAAGGGGAGGTCGAGAGCAGCCGCAAGAGCATCCTCAGCGTGATGGCCGATATCGGCGATGCCAGCAAGATCGATGTCGCTCGCAGGGACGCACTGCTCGCCAAGGCGCAGAAGCAACTCAGCGCGCCGGGGCTGGCGGCCTTCAAGGCGGCCACCACGCGTGCGGCGATGGCGCAGGCGCTGCTCGACTTCAGCATCGACGCGGCCGAGCTGACCAAGTTTGTTCCTGCGTGACGGCGCTTCCGTCGCTTGATCCAAAGGAGGTATCGCGTGGCTACAACAAGGGCAGTCAAGAGAGTTCGGCTGGATCTTTTTCCAGGCGATGACGCCGGTCTGCTGGCGGCCGAACAACGTGCGCACGATCTGGAGGAAACCATGGACGTGACGATCCTGACCGTGAGTGCTACGGTGCTCTGGCAAAACCATCTCCCGGGACTCACGACGCCCGGTGAAAGGGTGCAGCTCGGCGAAGAGGTGCGGCTGGTGATTGCGACGCAGGACTGAGCCCGAGCGCGTCAGGCGTATAGCGCCTCGATCTCGTTGGCGTAGGCCTTGTAGATGCTGGAGCGCCGCACCTTCATGGTGGCGGTGACTTCACCGTCGTCATGGTCCAACTCTTTGGTGAGCAGATGAAAACGTCTGATCTGCGACACCTGCGCCAGCTTCCCATTGCCGCGCGCCACTTCGGCCTCGATCAGCGCGCGCACCTTGGGTTCTTCCACCAGCGAACGGAAATGCGTGAAGGGCAGGCGCTGCGCCTCGGCCCATTTGCCGACCGTCTCGTAGTCGATCTGCAGCAGCGCGCCCACGAACTTGCGGCCGTCCGCCACCACGATGCATTCCTTGATGAAGGGGCTGCCCTTCATGGTGTTCTCGATCTCCGAGGGCGTGAGGTTCTTGCCGCCGGCGGTGATCATGATGTCCTTCAGCCGGTCGACGATGCGCAGCTGCCCGCCGGCTTCCTCGCGCACCACGTCGCCCGTGTGCAGCCAGCCGTCGCGGATCGATGAGGCCGTGGCCTCGGGGTTCTTGTAGTAGCCCTCGAACACCATGTCGCCGCGCACCAGCAGCTCGCCGGCTTCGCCCACGCGGTGCTCGGTGCCCAGCGTGGGCGGGCCGACGGTGCCGATGGTCACGGCATCGGCGCGGTGGCCCGAGACCATGCCGGTCGATTCGGTGAGCCCGTACACCTCGACCAGCGGCACGCCCAGCGTGCGAAAGAAGCGCACCACGTCAGCGGGAATCGGCGCCGCGCCCGTGAGCGCGATGCGCGCGCGGCGCAGGCCGATGAAGTTTTGCAGGGCGCGCAGCACGGTCCAGTAGGCGAGGGCGAAGCGGCCGCGCTCGGCCAGCGTCCAGGCGCTGCGCGGTTTCTCGGCCAGCGGCGCGCAGGCCTCGATGGCCTTGCGGAACAGCGCGCGCTGCAGCCGCCCGGTTTCCTGCATCTTGATGCTGATGCCCGCGTGCAGCTTCTCCCAGATGCGCGGCACGCCGAGGAACATGGTGGGCGCCACTTCGCGCAGGTCTTCCTGCACGGTGCGGATCGATTCGCCGAAGTTGACCTGCGAGCCCAGGTACAGCGGCACGAAGGCCGTGAGCATCTGCTCGGCCACGTGGCACAGCGGCAGGTACGACAGGTGCGTGGTGCCGCCGTCGAGCCCGAGCCGATCGACGATGCCGGGCACGACGCCGCGGATGTTGCGGTACGAAATCATCGCGCCCTTGGGCTTGCCGGTGGAGCCCGAGGTGTAGATCATCAAACCGATGTCGGCGAGCGTCTGGCGTTGCAGCGCGGCGTCGATGAGCGCGGTGCCGTCGCGTGCCAGCACCTCGGCGCCGGCCTGCTCCACTTCCGCAAAGGTCGCGATGCGCTCGCGCACTTCGGGCGGGTAACTCGCCAAGCCCTTGGTCTCGATCACGACGATCTTGCGCAGGCGCGGCAATTGGTCGAGCGCGTCGAGCACCTTGTCGGTCTGCTCCTGGTCCTCGCAGACGATCACCTCGATGTCCGCATGGCCGACCACGTAGGCCACCTCGTTGCTCGGGCTGGTGGGGTACACGCCCACGGTCACGGCGCCGATGAGCCCCGCACCCATCTGCGCGAGCAGCCATTCGACGCGGTTCTCGGAGATCACGCCCAGGTGCCCGCCGGGCGCGAGGCCCATCGCGTGCAGGCCCAGGCCGAAACGGCTGGCGCGCTGCAGGTAGCCGGCCCAGTCCAGCGGATGCCAGATGCCGAAGTCCTTCTGCCGGATCGCAATGCGCTGCGGCTGCAGGCGTGCCTGCTCGCGCAGCATCTGCGGCAGCGTGAGCGAAGGGAGCAGGTTCGTCGTCATGACAGCCAGCGCTTGCGGCGCTTGTAGTGCTTCAGCTCGCGGAAGCTGCGCGATTCGCCGCTGCCGCCCACGCCCAGGTAGAACTCGCGCACGTCGGGGTCGGCCGCGAGGCGCTCGGCGCTGCCGTCGATCACGACCTTGCCGCTTTCCATGATGTAGCCCGTGTGGGCGATGGCCAGTGCCACGCTGGCGTTCTGTTCCACCAGCAGCATCGAGGTGCCGCGCTCGGCGTTGATGCGCGCGATGATCGTGAAGATGTCCTCGACCAGCTTGGGCGACAGGCCCAGCGAGGGTTCGTCGAGCAGGATCAATTGAGGCTGCGCCACCAGCGCACGCCCGATGGCGAGCATCTGCTGCTCGCCGCCCGAGAGGTAGCCCGCGAGGCCCTTGCGGCGCTCGTGCAGGCGGGGGAAGTAGGCATAGACGTCGTCGAAGTTGCGCGATGCCGACGCAACGCCCGTGCGCCCGGTCAGCGCGTAGGTCGCGGCCACCAGGTTCTCTTCGACCGTGAGGTCTTCGAACACGCGCCGGCCTTCCATCACATGGCTCAGGCCGCGCCGCACCAGCTGCTGCGGCGCGAGCCGCTCGGTGGGTGCGCCGTCGAACACGATGCGCCCGGCCTCGACCTCGCCGTCTTCCAGCGCGAGCAGGCCCGACACCGCCTTCAGCGTGGTCGACTTGCCCGCGCCGTTGCTGCCCAGCAGCGCCACGATCTGCCCGCGCGGCACGGCCAGCGACAGGCCGCGCAGCACCTGCACGACCTTGTTGTAGACCACCTCGATGTTGTTGACCTCGAGCACGAGGTCGGGCGGTGCCGCGCGCGCGTCCATCGTGTCGGTCAGTTCAGTGCGATCCAGTCCGACGCCGGCACCATCTTCTGCGCCTTCATGTCGGCCTTGTAGACGCGTCCCACGGGAATCGAATTGCCCTTGATGGTGATCGGCGTGCCGATGATCCCACCGGTGTCGAAGTCCTTGATGGTGTTGAGCGCGGCCTTCAGGTTCTTGCCGTCCAGCGGCTTGCCGGCGTCGAGCGTGCGCTTGGCGGCCTCGGTGAACAGCATCGCCGTGAGGAAGCCCTGCGTGTAGGCCGTGCTCTGGTACTCGGGGCGCAGTGCGCGGATCTTGTCGAGCATCGGCGCCTTGGCCGAGGTGTCGTAGTAGTAGCGGTAGGGCATGACGCCCATGAAGCCGTCGCCGCCTTCGCCCATCTTCATGACGGTGGAGCTGTCCATGGTCCAGAAGGTGCCCATCCACTTGCTGGTCATGCCCATCTGCTTGCCCTGCTGCACGAACTCGGGAATGGGCGCGAGGATGTAGCCGTGGAAGATGGTGTAGTCGGGCGCGGCGCGGCGCAGCTTGATGACCTCGGTCGACACGTCGACACTGCCCGCGGGCGTCATGAGCTTCACCGGCACGCTCAGGCCCAGCTTCTTGGCAGCGGCTTCGCTGGCCTCGATGGGGTCGCGGCCGAACTCGGAGTCGGAGTACACGAAGGCCACCTTCGCGCCCGGCTTTTCCTTGGCGATGTGGCGCAGCAGGATGCCGATCTGCTCGGTGTAGTCGGGGCCGACCAGGAACTGGTTCGGGTACTTGGCCGGGTCGTTCAGCTCGGTCGCGAACGAGGCGCCCGCCATCAAAATCTGGCCGCCGCGGTCCAGCTCGGGGTTGATGGTCTTGGAGAAACCGGTGGAGTCGCCGTAGTAGAGGTTGACCTTGTTCTGGCTCGTGATCTTCTTGAAGGCCGCCACCGACACGTCGACCTTGTAGCCCGTGTCTTCCGGCACGTAGCGCAGCTTGCGGCCCTTGATGCCGCCCGCGTCGTTGACCATCTTCACGTAGTCGGCAATGCCGGCATTGATGCCCACGCCCGCGAAGGCGAACACGCCGGTCATCGGGATCGAGCCGCCGATGACGATGTCCTCGTTGCCTTGCGCATTCGCGAACGGCACGGCGGCCGCGAGGCCCGCGGCGATCAGCAGGGCGCGGCGCTGGGGGGAAAGCTTCTTCGTTGTCTTGGGCATGTGTGTCTCCTGGTTCTAGTTACGAAACGGCCATAGATGGAAAAAGCGGCGCAGGCGCCGCCACACTTCTGCGAGCCCGTGCGGCTCGAACACCAGAAATCCGACGATCAGCAGGCCGAAGACGACGGTGCGCACCGGCGAGAGGAACACGGTCATCTCGACGCCACCCGGCAGCAGGTCGACCACCAGCTTGAGCAGCTCGGGCACCATGGTCATGAACACCGCGCCGAAGATGCCGCCCAGGATGGTGCCCATGCCGCCGACGATGATGGCGGCCAGGAAGAAGATCGACATCAGCAGCGGAAAGCTCTCGGGCGTGACCACGCGGAAGAAGTAGGCCCACAGGCCACCCGCCACGCCGGCGTAGAAGGACGACAGCCCGAAGGACAGCAGCTTGTAGCGCAAGAGCGGAATGCCCAGCACCTCGGCCGAGATGTCGCGGTCGCGGATGGCGATGAAGGCGCGCCCCACGCGCGTGCGAAACAGGTTGGCCGCACCGAGCACCATCAGCACCATCACCGGCACGATCACCCAGTACAGGCGGAACGACGTGTCCAGCGGCAGGCCGAAGAGCTGCGCGGGCGGCAGCGAGATGCCCGTGGTGCCGCCCGTGAGCTTGAGGTTGGCGAACAGGAAGTGCGTGATGAACGATGCGGCGATGGTCGCGATGGCCAGGTACAGGCCCTTCACGCGCAGCGACGGGATGCCGACAACCAGCCCGCCGAGCATGGCGACCACGCCGCCCGCGAGGATGTTCAGCAGGAAGGGCGTGCCCAGCCGCGTCTGCATGATCGCGACGGTGTAGGCACCCAGGCCCATGAACGCGGCCTGCCCGAGGCTCACGAGGCCCGTGTAGCCCGTGAGGATGTTCAGGCCCGTGGCGCTCGCGACGTTGATGGCGACGAGGCACGCGAGGTACAGCCAGTAGTCGCTGGCCATGAATGGGAACAGCACGAGCAGCGCCGCGCCGATCGCGAGCCACACCTTCTGCGTGCGCGAATCGAACAGCGCCGCGTCGGCGATGTAGCTTTGCTTGAGGGTGCCGATGCGCATGGCTAGAGTCTCTCGATCTCGTGCGTGCCGAAGAGCCCGTACGGCCGCACCATCAGCACGAACACCAGCACGATGAAGGTGGCGAGCAGCTTGTACTCGCCGCCCAGGTAGGAGCCGGCCAGTGCCTCGATCAATCCGATGAGCACGCCGCCGACCAGCGCGCCCAGCACGCTGTCGAGCCCGCCGACGATCACCACCACCAGCACCGACAACCCGAACACGCCCATCGACGACGAGATGCCGCCGATGGCGCCGACGATGATGCCGGCCACCGCCGCGATCATGGACGAGGCCACCCAGGCCAGCGAGAACACGCGCGGCACGTGGATGCCCATCGAGTACGCCGCCGCCTGGTCCGAGGCCGTGGCCCGCAGCGCCACGCCGCCGCGCCAGAAGCGGAACAGCAGCAGCACGAGCCCGATCAGCACCACCGCGATCAGCGCGCCGTAGGCGATCTTCGGCGCCAGGAAGGCCTCGCCGACCATCACGGGCGTGTTGGGCAAAAACTCGGGCAGGCGGCGCTGGTCGGCAGTCCAGATGATCTCGACCAGCCCGACGAGGATCGAGGCCAGCCCCACCGTCACCATGAACACCGAGATCGGCGGTTCGCCCAGCAGCGGGCGGATCATGGTGCGCTCGATCACCGCGCCCAGCAGGCCGGTGCCGATCACCGAGCCCAGCACCGCCATCCAGATCGGCAGCGAGAAGCTCGCGGCGAAGGTGAAGAACAGGTAGGCGCCGACCATCAGCATCTCGCCGATGGCGATGTTGACCACGCGCGTCGCCTTGTAGACCAGCACGAAGGCCAGCGCCGCCAGCGCATACAGGCCGCCGCCGGCGATGCCGGTGAGCGCGATCTCGAAGAGGTAGGCCCAATCCATCAGGCGGCTCCCACGGCAGCTTCGCCGCGCAGCCGGCGACGCAGCTCGCCCACGTCGCCCGCGCCGAGGTAGGCGCGGATCACTTCCGGGTCGGCCTGCACCTGCGCCGGCGTGCCCTGCGCAATCACCTGGCCGAAGTTGAGCACCACCACGTGGTCCGACAGGTCCATCACCATGCCCATGTCGTGCTCCACCATCAGCACCGTGATTCCCCACTCGCGCCGCACATCGAGGATGAAGCGCGCCATGTCTTCGGTCTCCTCGCGGTTCATGCCGGCCACGGGTTCGTCGAGCATCAGCACCTTGGGCTGCATGGCCAGCGCGCGCGCCATTTCCACGCGCTTCTGCAGGCCGTAGGGCAGGGCGGCCACCGAGGCGTGGCGGATGTGGTCGATCTCGAGGAAATCGATGATGCGTTCTTCCACGTCGCGGCGCAGCTCGGCCTCTTCGCGGCGCGCGCGGCCCAGGTAGAAGAGGGCGTCGAACACGTTGCTCTTCAGGTGCGCGTGGCGCCCGAGCTTGATGTTGTCGAGCACCGTCATGCCGCGGAACAGCGCGATGTTCTGGAAGCTGCGCGCCAGGCCGAGCGCGGCGCGCTTGGGGGCGGGCAGGCGGGTGATGTCGGCGCCCTCGAACAGCACGCGGCCCTGCGAGGGTTTGTAGAAGCCCGAGATGGTGTTGAACAGCGAAGTCTTGCCCGCGCCGTTGGGCCCGATCACCGCGGTGATGGAGCCGGGCGCGACGCTGAAGCCGACATTGGTGAGCGCCTTCACCCCGCCGAATGCCAGCGTCAACGCCTCGGCCTGCAGCACCGGGGCCGGGGCGGAAGGTGCGGACATGGAGGTATCCCGTCGAGTCTCGTCAGGCATGGCTAAGGGGCGCGCCGCAAGGTCAGGGTTTGTGTCCAGCAGCGAAATGCTACTGGCCCGTAAAATTCCTACTGGCCGGTAATGTCCGTGTTCGCCGCAGTTCGCGGCATCGGGACTTTCCCCGCCCGCACAAACCCCATGCCCCGTTCCACCGCCGTTCCTGCTTCAGCCTCTCCGTGGGCGCCTGCCGACCGCCGTGCGCAGCAGCGCGAGGTCAAGCGCATGGCCGTGTTGCGCACGGCCGCCCAGCTCTTCAACGAGCGCGGCTTCCACGCGACCTCGCTCGACGACATTGCCGAGCGGCTCAACGTGAGCAAGCCCACGCTGTACTACTACATCGAGAACAAGGACCAGATCCTGCTCGAGTGCGTGAAGATGGCGCTGGACCTCATGCAGACCGGCATCGGCGAGGTGCGCGTCGCGGGCGGCAGCGCCATCGACCAGCTCAAGGCCTGCATGCGCATCTACTCGGGCGTGGTCACGCAGGACTTCGGCATGTGCGTGATCCGCATCGGCGAAGACCCGCTGCCCGATCCGCTCAAGAAGGAACTGCGCCGCCTCAAGGCCGGCATCGACGGGCATTTCCGCCGCCTGATCGAGGAGGGCGTGGCCGAAGGCGCGCTGGCGCCCTGCGACCCGAAGATGGCGGCCTTCATGCTGGCCGGCGCCCTGAGCTGGATCGGCCGCTGGTACCGCCCCGACGGCGACCTCACGCCCGACCAGATCGCCGACCAGGGCATCGAGTTGCTGCTCAACGGCGTGCTGCAGCGCGCCCCTACCCAAGTGAACCCATGACGACCCAAGAGACTTCTTCTTCCCCTCTGCTGGTGGGCCGCGAAGGCGCGGTGGCCACGCTGCGCTTCAACCGGCCGGCCGGGCTCAACGCCATCGACGTGCCGATGGCCACTGCCTTCCTCGCCGCCGCGCGCACCCTGGCTGCCGACAAGAGCGTGCGCGCCGTGCTGCTGAGCGGCGCGGGCAAGGGCTTCATGGCCGGCGGCGACCTCGGCGTGCTGAGCGCCGACCCGAAGCAGGGCGCGGCCGACCTCATCGGCCCGCTGCACGAGGCGCTGACCGTGTTCGACGCCATGGACGCGCCGCTGGTCGCGCAGGTGCACGGCGTGGCGGCCGGCGCAGGCCTGAGCCTGATGCTGCAGGCCGACTTCGTGCTCGCGGCCGAGGGTACGCGCTTCAACCTGGCCTATGTGAACGTCGGCACCAGCTGCGACGTCGGCGCGTCGTGGGCGCTGCCGCGCCTGGTCGGCATGCGCCGCGCGCTCGAGATCGCGATGCTCGGCGACACCTACGACACCGCTGCCGCCGAACGCATGGGCCTCATCAACCGCGTGGTGCCCGTAGCCGAACTCGAATCTGAAGCGATGGCCCTCGCGCAGCGGCTGGCCAAGGGCCCGACCGTGGCGCTGGGCCACCTGCGCCGGCTGATGCGCGGCTCGCTCGACCGCGACCTGGCGAGCCAGCTCGATGCCGAGTCGACCGCGTTCCAGTCGTGCGCGGCCACCGCCGATTTCCGCATCGGCCTCGATGCCTTTTTCGGCAAGAAGCCCGCGGCCTTCACCGGCCGCTGAAGAATTCCTTGTTTTCGTTTTTTCAATCCAGGAGATCCATCCCATGACCCAACGCGACATCTTCGTGGTCGGCACCGCCCGCACCGCCATCGGCACCTTCGGCGGCGCGCTCAAGGACGTGCCCAACACGCAACTGGCCACCACCGCCGTCAAGGCCGCCATCGAGCGCAGCGGCGTGGCGGCCGACGCCATCGGCCATGTGGTCATGGGCAACGTGATTCCCACCGACGTGAAGGACGCGTACCTGAGCCGCGTGGCCGCCATCGACGCGGGCTGCCCGATCGAGACGCCGGCCTTCAACGTGAACCGCCTGTGCGGCTCGGGCCTGCAGGCCATCGTGTCGGCGGCGCAGGCCATTGCGCTGGGCGACTGCGACATCGCCATCGGCGGCGGCTCCGAATCGATGAGCCGCGGCCCGTACTTCGACACCTCGGCGCGTTATGGCGCACGCATGGGCGACGCGGTGCTGGTCGACTACATGCTGGGCATCCTGCACGACCCGTGGGAGAAGATCCACATGGGCATCACGGCCGAGAACGTGGCCGCGCGCTACGGCATCACGCGCGAGCAGATGGACGAACTGGCCGTGACCAGCCAGCAGCGCGCCGCCGCCGCCATTGCCGCGGGCCGCTTCAAGGAACAGATCGTTCCGGTCGAGGTGAAGACGCGCAAGGGCGTCGTGCTGTTCGACACCGACGAGCACGTGCGCGCCGACACCACCGTCGACACGCTGTCGAAGATGAAGCCCGCGTTCAAGAAGGACGGCCTCGTGACCGCCGGCAACGCCTCGGGCATCAACGACGGCGCCGCCGCCGTGGTGCTGGCCGAAGGTGGCCGCGTGAAGGCGCTGGGCCTGAAGCCGCTGGCACGCCTCGTGGGCTACGCGCATGCGGGCGTCGAGCCGGCGTACATGGGCATCGGCCCGGTACCGGCCACGCGCAAGGTGCTGGAGCGCACGGGCCTGAAGGTCGGCGACTTCGACGTGATCGAGTCGAACGAAGCGTTCGCGGCGCAGGCTTGCGCGGTCATCAAGGAGCTGGGCTTCGACCCCGCCAAGGTGAACCCCAACGGCTCGGGCATTTCGCTGGGCCACCCGGTGGGCGCGACCGGCGCGATCATCACGACGAAGGCGATCGCCGAGCTGCACCGCACGGGCGGCCGCTATGCACTCGTCACGATGTGCATCGGCGGCGGGCAAGGCATTGCCGCCGTCTTTGAACGCGTTTGAGGGCACACTCGCGGGCATGCTCCGCCCCCCACTCCTGATCGATCCCGACGAGGTCGAGATCAGCGCCATCCGCGCGCAGGGGGCGGGCGGGCAGAACGTCAACAAGGTGTCGAGCGCGGTGCACCTGCGCTACGACATCCGTGCCAGCTCGCTGCCGGCCGACGTGAAGGAGCGGCTGCTCGCCCTGCGCGACAGCCGCATCACGCAGGAAGGCGTGTTCGTGCTCAAGGCGCAGCAGCACCGCACGCAGGAGATGAACCGTGCCGACGCGCTCGCGCGGCTGCAGGCGGTGATCGACAGCGTGGCCACGCCGCCGCGCGTGCGGCGCGCCACCAAGCCCACCTACGGTTCGAAGCAGCGCCGGCTCGAAGGCAAGAGCCAGCGTTCGCAGATCAAGAGCCTGCGCGGGCGGGTGCAGGACTGACGCGCTTGTTCCCGCGCAGCGCCGGATCTGCGGCGTCACGCCGGCCAGGCTGATCTGCGCGTGGTGCGGCATTCTGGTGCGTCTGTAACTTGTGTCATCTGTTTCAAACAAACCGCAAGTCCCCGTTTGCACGCCCGAAACATGCGGCAAGCAAAATGGAAGGCATGAGTGCTTTCGTTTCGCGCGTCGTGTCGGCGTTGCTAGTGACCTTCGCGTGCATCGGACTGGCCGGCTGTGGCCAGGAGGGGGTGGGCGGGCAGGCCGCAGTCTCGCCGGCCGCGCCGGAGCTTTCGTGGGAGGCGCTGATTCCCAAGGAGTGGGACCCCACCAAGCGCTACCGCAACATCAGCCTCGAAGCGCTGCGCGACAACGACCCGCGCGCGATCCAGATGCTCGACGAGATGCGCGCCGTCTGGGACAACGCGCCGGTCAACGTCTCGCTCGACGGCAAACCCGTGAAGCTCTCGGGCTTCGTCGTGCCGCTCGATGCCACGCAAGACGGCATTCGCGAATTCTTGCTGGTGCCGTACTTCGGCGCCTGCATCCACACCCCGCCACCGCCCGCCAACCAGATCGTCCACGTGATCGCGCCCGCGCCCGTGAAGGGGCTGCACGCCATGGACACGGTGCGCGTGAGCGGCATGCTCAAGGCGGCGCGCTACGCGTCGGCCGACATGGGCGTGAGCGGCTACGAGATCGCGTCGGCGGCGGTCGAGCGGGTCACGGTCACGCAAGGGCCGTGAAGGCCGCCAGCTCGCTCAAGGCCGGCTCCAGCAGCCGGTAGCTCAGCCGCTCGGCCACCCGGAACGCGCCGAGCCCTTCGTAGAACGCGATGCCCCGTGCATTCGTGGCCTTCACGGGCCAGTCGATGCGGTGGCACCCCTGGGCGACGGCGCGTGCCGCCACCCAGGCCATGAGCGCGCGACCCGCCCCGGCGCTGCGGTGGCCCGACTTCACGTAGAGCTCCTTGAGCTGGCAGTGCTTGCGTTGTTCAGGCGCGAAGTCGACCAGCGAAAAGACCCAGGTGATCGCGGCCAGCCCGACCACGGTGCGCGCGTCTGTCGATGCCACCACGAGCTGGTGCGGCGAGCCGGGCGCCAGGAGATTGCCCAGCAGGTGGTCGCGCACCAGCTCGTGCGGCACGCGCGCGCCTTCGTTGTAGAAGGCGTGCAGTTCGGCCAGCAGCTCGACGAGCGAGTCGTGTTGGGCTTCGGACACGAGATCGACGTGCATGGCATTTCCTTGATCAGAGTTTTCCCGAAAAAGCGGCATTCCATCATCCGCGCCAACGCCCGCATCCACAGGCCGGGTAGTTGCAATTAAGAACATTCTGATACGATCTTTTTTGCCACTGCAACGCACTGGGGCACGTGGCGACAACGGAAGAAAACACCACCAAGAAGCCCGTTTCGGGAGGAGAAAAATCCATGTCGGTTCAAGTTGCGGCGCCTGTGCGCCAGCCTCGCGTGCGCCTGTCCGGCGCGTTCCTCGGTGCCGTGCTGGCACTCACCCTTGGTGGCTGTGCAAGCCACTATGTCGACGGGGCCCTCAAGGACATCGACGCAGCCACCTATGTCAAGCCCGCAACGCCGGCGCCGGTGCAGGTGCTGTTCGACTTCGAGACCAAGGGCGTGTCCAACAGCCGCGCGACCGAGGCCCTCAAGAAACAGGTGATCTCGCAGGTCGAGGCCAGCGGCCTTTTCTCGACGGCGGGCGAGAAGCCGGTGCCCAACGGCGCGATGCTGGGGATCAAGATCAACAACGTGCCGGTGCAGGACGACGCGTTCAGCAAGGGCGTGGTGGCCGGCATGACCTTCGGCCTGGCAGGTTCGCAGGTGTCCGACGGCTACATCTGCACCGTGAACTATGTGATGCCGGGCAAGGCACCCGTGGTCAAGGTCGTGCGCCACGCGATCCACACCACCGTGGGCGCCTCGGCGTCACCGGGCAATGCCACCAAGGCCAAGACCCTCGAGGATGCGGCCATCACCATGACGCGGCAGATCGTGGGCAACGCGCTGAACGCCCTGTCGCGCGACCCCGCATTCAACTGATGGCCGGCTGAACGTTCAACACCCACGAGAAACAGGAGAGTTCAATGATGTCGCTGCAAACTTGGCGCAAGTTTTCGCTGCTGGCCGGCGCCGGCGTTCTGGCGCTGCTGACCGGCTGTGCGCAGGTCAAGCTCAGCCCGCCCACGGCCTCGATCGAGAACACGCAACTGGCCAGGTCGTCGATCACGGCGCCCGTCGCGGTGGCCGATTTCACGTCGTCGGCGCAGGCCAAGAGCGACGACAAGGGCTTGAGCATTCGGAGCAACACCTTCTTCTCGCCGTACGACAGTTCGTTCGCGAAGTACCTGCAGGAGGCGTTGAGCGTCGAATTGCGCTCGGCCGGGCTGCTCGATCCCGCGAGCAAGACCGTGATCGGCGGTGAGCTCACGAAGAGCACTGTCGACGCCGGTGCGTCGCAGGGTACCGGCGCGCTGGGCGCGCGGTTCAAGGTCACCCGTGGCGGCACGGCGGTCTATGACAAGGAACTGGTCGAGAACGACAGCTGGCCATCGTCCTTCGTGGGTGCGGTCGCCATTCCGGACGCGGTCAATCACTACACGGCGCTGTACCGCAAGCTGGTGGCGCGCCTGTTGGCCGATGAAGCCTTCAAGGCGGCAGTGAAGCCGTAAGCGCACTTTTTCCGGGCACACGCAAAGCCCACTTGCCTTGCCGGCGAGTGGGCCTTTTCATTTCTGGCCGGCAAGCCGAGCGCCCGCGCGCATCGGTCCGGACTTTTCACGACGATCTTGTTACTCCCCTGCAAAGCCCTCGTGCAACTAGATTGGCCGTCACGCCAACCGGCGTGCTCATCGATCCATGAGAGCCACTTCGAAAAGGACAAGAACCATGAACCCGGCCTACACCGGCGGTTGCGCATGCGGCGCGATCCGCTACGAGATTTCAGGGGAGCCCGTGTACCAGAACGACTGCCAGTGCCTGGACTGCCAGCACAAGAGCGGCACGGGCCACGGCTCGTACCTCAGCTTCGCGGGCGCCGAGGTGAAGCAGACGGGCACGGCGACGCTGTGGCAACTCACGGCCGACAGCGGCAACGTGAAGACGCGCGCGTTCTGCCCGACCTGCGGCTCGCCCGTGTACATGACCTTCGCCGCGACGCCCGAGGTCTTCACCGTGCATGCCGGCAGCCTCGACGACCCCGGGCGCTACCGGCCGCAGGCGGTCACGTACGCGGCGCGCGGGCACGCCTGGGACTTCCTCGATCCGGCGCTGCAGAAGTTCGAAGGGATGCCGCCGGGCTGAACCCGGTCGGTCAGCCCATGCGCTGGGACAGGAAGTCGAGGAACGAAGTGATGCGCGCCGACAGCTGCGTGTTGCGGTAGTACACGGCGTTGACGGGCTGGCGCACGTCGACCGTGTCCTTGGGCAGCACCTGCACCAGTGCGCCGCTGGCGCGGTCGGTGGCGGTCATGAAGTCCGACAGGCAGACGATGCCCACGCCGGCCAGCGCCAGCTGGCGCAGCGTCTCGCCGCTCGACGCGACCACGGTGGGCGTGATGGTCCATTCGTCGCCGTGCACCCCGCGCAGCGGCCAGCGGTTGAGCGACTCGGGCTGGGTGAAGCCCAGCAGCGCATGGCCGGCCAGTTCGTCGACCTTGCGCGGCTTGCCGTGGGCGTCGAGGTACGCGGGGCTCGCGAGCACGCGCAGCCGGTGCGTGCCGAGCGGGCGCGCATGCAGCGTGGAATCGCGCAGCGGGCCGATGCGGATCGCCACGTCGGTGCGCCGCTCCAGCAGGTCGATGGGCAGGTCGTCGGTGTCGAGCTCCAGGCTGATCTGCGGATAGAGCCGGCGGAACTCCGGCACCAGCGGCACGATGGCGTGCAGCATGAAAGGCGAGGCCGCGTTCACGCGCAGGCGGCCGGCCGGCTGCTGGCGGCGCGCGGCCATGTGCTCTTCGGCGTCGTCGATCGCATCGAGGATGGCGCGCGTGCGCTGCAAGAAGGCGGCGCCTTCCTCGGTGAGTTCGAGCCGCCGCGTGGTGCGCCGCATCAGCGTGGTGCCGAGCTTCTGCTCGAGCCGGCTCAGCGCGCGGCTGATGCCCGACACGGTCTGGCCCAGCTGGTCGGCCGCGGCGGTGATCGAGCCGGTGTCCACCACGGCGCGGAAGGCGACCAGTTCTTCGATGGTGGTTTTCATGGCGCCCGTGTGGGGGAAGAGGCGCGCGCGGTCAGGCCGCGGCTTCGGCCTCTTCGGGCATGTCGATGCGCGGCATCAGCGCGGCCAGCGCCTCGGCGTCGGTGCGGTAGCTGAAGAGCATCGGCCCCGGTGCGAGCAGGCCCGCGCGTTCCAGCACCTGCATGGCCGGCAGCTTCATGCCGCTCAGGTGCAGGCGCACGCCCTTGGATTCCATCAGCCGGCGGATCGAGCCGAACACTTCGGCACCGGTGATGTCGATGCGGTTGATGGGTTGCGCGAACAGGCACACGTCGGTCAGGTCAGGGCGCTCGGCCAGCGCGACCGTGAGCGCGCGCTCCAACGTGGAGGCGGAGGCGAAGTCGAGTTCGGCGTCCATGCGCACCGCATACAGCTGCGGCGCGAGCGGCGGCAGCTTCCAGAGGTGGCGGTCGCGCAGGCTGCCGTCGGGATGCAGGCCCACTTCGATGATGCGCGGGTGCAGGTGGCGGTACATGTAGTGCGCCAGGCTGGCGAGCAGGCCGCCCAGCACGCCCCAGTAGATGCTCGGCGCGGTGGCGATGGTGAGCACGAAGGTGCCGAAGGCGATGCCGGCTTCGAGCTTCGAGATGCGCCACAGCGCCGTGAAGCTCGACGGCTTCACCAGCCCGAGGATGGCCGTGACCACCACCGCCGCCAGCACGGCCTGGGGCACGTGGTACAGCAGCGGCATGAGCCACAGCAGCGCGCCGGCCACCACGGCCACGCTGAACAGCGTCGCCCACCCGGTCTGTGCGCCCGCGTAGAGCGTGATGGCCGAGCGCGAGAACGACGAGCTGGTGGGGAACGACCCCGTGAAGCCCGAGGCCAGCTTGGCCAGGCCCTGGCCGATCAGGTCTTGGTTTTCGTTCCACAGCGTGCCGGCGCGGCCGTTGTCGACCTTGGCGCTCGACGCGGTTTCGAGAAAGCTCACCAGCGTGATCATCAGCGCCGGCAGCACCAGCGCGCTGAAGGTGTGCGCCGGCAGCAGGCCGGGCCAGTAGAACGAGGGCAGGCCCGAGGGCAGGGCGCCCACCACGGCGCCGCCGCGCAGCGCGTAGTTGATGCTCCAGCTGATGGCCGCGGCGCCAGCCACCAGCGCCATCGTGGTCGGAAAGCGCGGCACCCAGCGCTTGCCCAGCCACAGCACGGCGATGCTGCCCAGGCCAAAGGCGATGGCCGTCAGGTCGGGCAGCGGTCCGCCCTGCAGCACCTGCGGGATGGTGCGCCCTGTGAAGCCCAGCAGCGCGGGCAGCTGTGAGATCGCGATCAGCACCGCCGCGCCCTGCGTGAAGCCGATCAGCACCGGCGAGTTGACCAGCCGCAGCAGCCAGCCGAAGCGCCCCGCGCCGAGCACGATCTGGATCGCGCCCGACATCAGCGTGAGCCACACCGCCATCGCCACCCACTCCTCGCTGCCCGCCACCGCCAGCGGTGCGAGCGACGCGCCGACCAGCAGGCTGGTGAGCGCGGTCGGCCCCACCGACAGCCGCTGCGACGAGCTGAACATCACGGCGATGAGCGCCGGGAACAGCGCCGCGTACACGCCCGTGACCAGCGGCATGCCGGCCAGCGCCGCATAGGCCACGCCCTGCGGCAGCACCATCAGCGCGACGGTGATGCCGGCCATGGCCTCGTTGCGCAGCAGCGCGGCGGATGGGCGGGGCCAGCCAAGACAGGGAACCCAGCGTGCGAGGCGCTGGCGAAGAGACGGTGCGGGGGAAGAGGAGGGGGAAGCCGGATTCATGAAGCGGGGCGCGCGCACGGCGGGCACGCCGTGCGCGGAGAGCGGGAGAGAGAGAGAAAGAGCCTAGATCAGTGAGGTCGCGTTTTTCAGGACGTAGTCGCAGGCCTTTTCCTTGACCTTCGACGACAGCCCCTTGAGGTTGAGCGACTTGCCGTCGCCGCCCTTGAGCAGGCCCTTGGCGCCGCTCGCGAAGTCGTTTTCCTGTTTCTTCTGGCCGGTGATCTTGGCCAGCAGCTTGTCCTTGACGGAGGCGGCATCGCCGCCGAGGTAGTTGTTCTTGACGCAGTACTCGAGCACGCCGGCGGCGCTGCCGACGGTGCTGGAGCCGATGGCGGGCATCTTGAAGCCGCCGAGGCTGAGGCCGCTGAGCGCGGAGCCGCCGGCGCCGCTGTTGCTGCTGCTGCTGCTGCTGCCTTGCGAGTTGACCGCCGCGCCGGCCTGTTCTTTCAGCTGGTCGAGCAGGTTGTTGGCCTGCGCCGAGGCGCCTGCGGCGAGCAGGGCGAGGGCGACGAATGTGGAGCGAACGTGCATGGTGGCCTCCTTGGACGGACATGGGGGGAGAAGCGCCCACCAGCATACCGGAGAGCCCGGAATGTCTCTATCGCGCGGGGCACAGCGCCACGGGGTGCGCACGGCCCGCAAGAGCACGCGGTTCAGCCCCGGCGGAACAGCAGCACGGAGTTCGTGCCGCCGAAGGCGAAGGAGTTGCTGATGGCGGCCTCGAGCGCGGGTGCGGCGCTGTCGCCGGGGGCGACGAGGTTCATCCGGCAGTCGGGATCGACCTCGGCGCAGTTCGCGTTGGGCGGCAGCTCGCGCCGGTGCAGCGCGAGCACCGTGATCAGCGCCTCGATGGCCCCGGCCGCGCCCAGCATGTGGCCGTGCAGCGCCTTGGTCGAGCTGACGCGCAGGGCGTCGAAGTCGGCGCCCCAGACCTCGGCCAGCGCGTTGCGCTCGACGACGTCGCCGATGCGCGTGGCCGTGCCGTGGGCGTTGCAGTAGCCCACGTCGCGCGGCTGCAGGCCGGCCTGGCGCAGCGCGGCGCGCAGGGCGCGGGCCTGGCCCGGTGCGTCGGGCTTGGTGAGGTGGGTGGCGTCGCTGCTCAGGCCCCAGCCGGCCAGCGTGGCGTAGCGGCGGGCGCCGCGCGCGCGGGCGCGTTCGGCCGATTCGAGAATGAGGAAGGCCGAGCCTTCGCCCAGTGCGAAGCCGCTGCGGTCGGTGGCGAAGGGGCGCACCGCGCCGGCCGCTTCGCCGGGCTGGAAGCCGGCCAGCGTCTGCATGGCCTGCCAGGCCAGCACCACGCCCGGGACGATCAGCGCTTCGCTGCCGCCCGCGATGGCGATGTCGACCTCGCCGCGCTGCACCGCCTTGGCGGCCTCGGCGATGGCCACCGACGACGAGGCGCAGGCGACCGAGTACGTGAGCACCGGGCCCAGCACGCCGTTGCGCATCGCCACGTGGGCGGCCGGCGCGTTGGGCATGAAGGCGGGAATGGTGAGCGGCGAGACGCGCCCGTTGCCGCGGTAGGCGGCCTCGAGCGCGGCGGCGCCACCCATGCCGCAACCGGCGTAGACACCGACGCGTTCGGCATCGATGCCGGCATCGCCCAGCGCCAGGCCCGCATCGCGCAGGGCGAGGTCGGCAGCGGCCACGGCCAGCTGGCTCACGCGGTCGACGCCCGCGAGTTGCAGCTTGGTGAACCAGCGCGTCTCGTCGAAGGCGACCGTGGCGGCGGCGGCGGGTTTGGGGAGTTCGAGAAAGACCGGCGCGAGGGCCGAGCGGCCCTGCAGCAGCGCGTCGAACAGCGCGTCGGGCGCGTCGCCATGCGGCGCCATGACGCCCAGCCCGGTGACGGCGACTTCGTGCGTGCTCACGCTGTCTTGGCGGCCCGGACCTTGTCGACCAGCTGCGCGAGCTCGGCCAGGGTGTCGATGCTCGCGTCTTCGTCGGGCATGGTGATGCCGAAATGGTCTTCGATGGCGAACAGGAATTCGGCCAGTGCCAGCGAATCGAGTCCGCCGGTTTCACGCATCGAGGCGTGCGGGTCGAGCTTGGACGGTTCGATGCCGTACTTCTCGTGGATCAGGTCCTGCAATTCCTTCAGCGAACTCATCTGCGATGCCTGTCGTCTTGTGCCGCCGTTGATCGATGGGCTGCCTGTCCCTTGCGGGTGGCGGGCCACGGGTCGATCCCTTCCTCGTTCGGCCTGTGTTGATGATCAATGGTGATTGATGATATCCGCTTCGACCTTAGGGAAATCCTCGGGGCGGCCCCGGATCAACGACGACCGGGGCGCCAGCGCAGGGAGGGCAGCGCAAAGGCCAGCCCGAGCAGCGCGCCGGCCACCGCATCGAGCACCACATGCTGCTTGACGGCCAGCGTGGAATAGGCAATGGCGGCAAACCAGGCCCAGTTGATCGCCTGCAACAGCCATGGCGTGCGCGCCGCGCGCAGCACGTCGGCCAGGCGCACGGCCGTGAAGATGGCGACCGCCACATGCATCGAGGGGCAGGCGTTGCCCGCCGCGTCCACGCCCTGCAGCATCGCGAAGCCGGGGTAGCCCGAGACGTCGATGTCCAGCGGCGGGATCTGCGTCGGCCAGAAGTAGAAGAGGCCCAGGCCGCTCAGGCACAGCGCGCCGATCCACAGCCCGTAGACCACCAGCTCGCGAAACGTGAGCTGCAGCCCCGGCGCGAAGCCCACGTACACCCACAGCGACAGGTAGGCACCGAGCGTGTAGGGCTGGAACGGAATCAGGTGGTCCAGCGGCGTCAGCGGCATCACCGTGACCGGAAAGGCCGGGTTGCGCAGCAGGTGAAAGTAGCCGATGAAGAACAGCCAGGTGAAGGCCGTGGTGCCGATCGCCTTCAGCAGGAAATGGCGGCGGATGCGCAGCCAGATGTCGGCGGTCCACGTTGCAGGCCTGGCCTCGGCCGCGATGTGCAGGGGGATCGGTGAGTGCATGGTGTCGGTGTCGGTCGCCGATCTTGCCAGAGCACCATGGCGGGCCCCGTCCATGCCCTGCGGCATCAAAGGGTGGCCGGTCGCTTGCGATGCTGGAACGAGGTGGGCGAGCGCCCGGTGGCTGCCTTGAACATGGCGCAGAAGGCGCTGTCGGTGGCGTAGCCGCTGGCCGAGGCCACCTGGCTCACGGCCATGCCGCGCGCGAGTAGCGGCAGCGCGTGCGCCATCACGGCCTGCTGGCGCCATTGCTGCCAGCTCATGCCGAGCTGGTCGCGGAACAGCCGCGCCACCGTGCGCTCGCTGGCGCCGATGGCGGCGGCGCGCTCGGCCAGCGTGGCGCGGTCGGCCGGGTTGCGCAGCAGCGTCTCGCACAGCTGGCGCAGGCGCTTGTCGGAGGGCAGCGGCACGTCGATGCGGATCTGCGTGGCGCGCTCGACCTCGTCGACCAGCAGCGGCGCGATCATGCGTTCGCGCTGCGGCGCGTGAGGGTCGGCCGGCGGCAGGCCGTCGGGCGTGGTGTCGAGTGCGAGCATCAGGGCGCGCAGCAGCGGGCTGATCTCGAGCACCTCGCACTTCTCCCAGGTGGGCGCGATCCAGGCGTGCAGGTAGACGGTGCGCAGCTCGGCGTCTTCGATCAGCGTGATGCTGTGCGGCATGTTGGCCGGCACCCACAGCGCGCGCGAGGGCGGCACGATGTAGCTGCCATCTTGCGTGCTCAGGCGGATCACGCCGCGCGTCGAGAACGTGAGCTGCGGCCACGGGTGCTCGTGCAGCTCGACCAGCGTGTCGGCGCTCAGGAAGTGTTCCTTGGCGCGCAGCGGGCGCACCGCGTCGGGGGCGTACAGGTGCGGCGTGAGCGGGCCCACGCTGTTGGTCGGCGCGGTGGGCGCGCCGCGCGCCTTGGCGGGGGAGGCTGGCTCGGGAGCGGGCGGAGCGTGGGGGGGAACGGCGCTTGGCATGGTTTCGACAAATGTTGTCGCTGTATCGCCATTCTGCCGCGTCGGCGCCGCATAGCATCGGTGCTCCCCCCGGTTTTTTGTAGCAATCCATGTCATCCACTTCCACCCCGAACGCGGCCCCCGCCCCCTCCTTGCGCAGCGACGCCCAACTGATCGGGCTGGTCGGCCTGGCGCATGCGGTGAGCCACTTCAGCCAGCTGATCCTGGCGCCGCTGTTCCCGTGGCTCAAGGATGCGTTCCAGGTGAGCTATGTCGAACTCGGCGCGGTGCTCACCGTGTTCTTCGTGGTCTCGTGCATCGTGCAGGCGGCCTCGGGCTTCATCGTCGACAAGCTGGGCCCGCGCCCGGTGCTGTTCGTCGGGCTGGGCGCGCTGGGGCTCGCGGCCTTCGGCTATGCCATGGCGCAAAGCTACTGGATGCTGCTGGCGTGCGCGGTGGTCGGCGGCATCGGCAACGGCGTGTTCCACCCGGTGGACTACACGCTGTTCAACCGCAAGGTCGCGCCCACGCGGCTGGGCCATGCCTACAGCGTGCACGGCATCACCGGCAGCCTGGGCTGGGCGCTGGCGCCGGCCTTCGTGGTGCCGATCGCCATTGCCTTCTCGTGGCGCGTGGCGCTGGCCTCGGCCGGTGTGGTGGCGATCGTGGTGCTGCTGATCCTGTGGATCTACCGCGGCGTGCTGGCGCTCGACGCGGCGGCCGTGCACAAGGCCACGGGGCACGGCGAGCCCGCGCCGGTGGGCGGCGAGTTCGACTTCCTGCGCATCCCGGCCGTGTGGATGTGCTTCGGCTTCTTCTTTTTCTACGCCGCCGTGATCAGCGTGGTGCAGACCTTCGCGCCCGTGGCTGCGGGCCATCTGCACGCGGTGCCCGTGGCGCTGGTGGCGGTGTGTCTCACGGTCTACATGGTGGCGAGCGCGGCCGGCATGGTGGTGGGCGGTTTCCTGGCCTCCGACCCCTCGCGTTGCGAGCGCATCGTGGGCGCGGGCTTTGGCGTGGCGGCGGCGCTGGCACTGGTGCTGGCCTTTGCACAGTTTCCGCCGGTGATGGTGCCGGTGCTGTTCGGCGCGATGGGTTTCGTCTCGGGCATCGCCGGGCCGTCGCGCGACCTGCTGGTGAAGAAGTCGACGCCGCCCAATGCCACAGGGCGCGTCTACGGCGTGGTGTATGCGGGCCTGGACATCGGCCAGGCCGTGGCGCCGCTGGTGTTCGGCCGGCTGATGGACCACGGCCAGTACACGAGCGTGATCGTCGGGCTGGCGCTGGTGCAGGGCGTGCTGATCGCCAGTGCCTTCAATGTGCGGCGCGTGCGTCGCACGGCGCTGGTGCCTGCGTCGGCATAAACCCACGGAGAGTGAAGCAAGCGATGCGGCCCCTATCATCGGCCGCATGCAAGCCTTGTATGTCTATGTGATCGTCGGTGCTGTGCTGGCGGGTTTTGTGCAGGGCCTGTCGGGCTTTGCCTTCGGCATGGTCGCGATGTCTGTGTGGGCCTGGACGCTGGAGCCGCAACTGGCTGCGGTGCTCGCGCTGTTCGGGGCGCTCACGGGGCAGGTGATCGCGGCGCTCACGGTGCGGCGGTCTTTCGACAAACGCATCCTCTGGCCCTTCGTGCTTGGCGGACTGGTCGGCGTGCCCTTCGGTGTCTGGCTGCTGCCGCACCTGGACATCGTGCTGTTCAAGGTGTGCCTGGGCACGCTGCTGGTGCTGTGGTGCCCGGCCATGCTGATGTCGCAGCACCTGCCGAAGATCACTTTTGGCGGTCGCGCGGCGGACGGCGTGGCGGGGGCCATCGGCGGCGTGATGGCGGGCATCGGGGGCTTCTCGGGTGTCGTGCCTACGTTGTGGTGCACGCTGCGCGGCTTTCAGCGCGACACGCAACGTGCTGTGATCCAGAACTTCAATCTCTCGATGCTGGCTGTGGCATTTGCGGTGCATGTGGCGAGTGGGAGTATTGGGCGTTCTGTGGTGCCTCTTTTGGCATTGGTCGCGGCGGCTGTTGCAGTGCCGGTGTTGTTGGGTGCGCGGCTTTACATCGGGATCAGCGAAGCGGCGTTTCGCAAGATCGTGTTGAGCCTCCTGACCTTGTCGGGCATCGCGATGCTGGCGTCCGCGGTGCCCGCGTTGCTGCAACGCAGCTGACGCCCGCGCCGGCGTAAGACGGCGCACCTCTTTTTTCGCGAAAGTCGCTTGACCCTCTCGTAACGGCACGCTCTACGATGCCTTCAACTTGAGAGGGAAGGCATGTACCTGAGGATTGGCGAACTGGCCCGGCGCACCGGGCTCACCGTGCGCGCGCTACGGCACTACGACGACATCGGCCTGCTGGCGCCGTCGCAGCGCTCGGACGGCGGCTACCGTCTCTACGACCGCCACGACGTCGCGCGGCTGTATCGCATCCAGGCGCTGCGGCGGCTTGACCTGTCGCTGGCCGAGATCCAGGGCCTGCTCGACCGCGCGGCCGACGGGCTGTCGGAGGTCGTTGCGCAGCAGCTGTCGCAGCTCGAACGCGAGATCGCGCAGGCCACGGCGCTGCACAGCCACCTGCAGACCTTGCAAGCCCAGCTGCAGGTCCACACCGAACCTGCCATCGACGACTGGCTCGTGGCCCTCGAGCGCACGGTCGCGGGCGCGAAGTATTTCAGCGACGACGAGCTCAGCCGGCTCCAGACTGGTCGCGATGGTTTCGCCGACACCGTGGCCCCCGAGCGCGCCGAGCTGACCGCAACGCTCCATGCCCTGGTCGCCGCGGGCGCTTCGCCGGAAAGCGCCCAGGCGCAGGCCCTCGCGCAGCGCTGGATCGCGCTGCTGCTCGAAGAAGCAGGGGGCGACGAAGCCCTGCTCATGCAGCTCTACGCCATGCACTGGAACGAGCCTGCGCTGCACTCGCTGACCAGTGTCGACCGGGCCGGCATGCAGTTCATCTCGCATGCGATGGCGTACGCGCGGCTGCAGCGGTACGGCGCGCATTGCGACGCTGCGGAGATGGCCTTTCTCGCGCAGCATTACGTTGCGCAGACCGACGCCTGGCCCCCACTGATCGCCGATGTGCGACGGCAGATGCGGCAGGGCGCGGCGCCCGGAAGCGCGCCGGTGCGCGTGCTGGCCGCCCGCTGGCAGGCGCTGTCCCTGGCCAAGGCCGGCGGCGATGCGGCACTGAACGCGAAGCTGCAGGCGGCCTTCCGCAACGATCCCACGCTGCGCGCCGGCTCGGGCATCGACGCGCCGCTGACGGCCTACATCGGGCGCGCCATCGCGCAGCTTGCCGAACCTCATTCCCTTTGAACGACCAGGAACCCTCAGTGACCGCCATGCCCCGGGCCCACGCCCATTTCTTCACCGGCAACTACGCCCCGCTCACCGAGGAGCACGACATCGCGGCCCTCGCCATCGACGGTGCGATCCCGCCGGAACTCTCGGGCACGCTCTACCGCGTGGGGCCGAGCCCGCAGCATGCGCCTCGCGACGACCACTACCATTGGTTTTCGGGCGATGGCATGGTGCATGCGTTTCACATCGACGGTGGGCGGGTGGCGTACCGCAACCGCTGGGCGCGCACGCCCAAGTGGCAGCTGGAGCACGAGGCCGGTCGCGCGCTGTTCGGCTCCTTCGGCAACCCCGCGACCAGCGACCCGGCGGTGATCGGGCGCAACAGCGGCACGGCCAACACCAGCATGCTCTGGCACGGCGGCCGGCTGTTCGCGCTCGAGGAATCGCACCAGCCCTTCGAGCTTGATGCGTTCACGTTGGCGTCGAAAGGGCACCAGAGCTTCGGCGACCGCCTGACCACGCGTTGCACCGCGCATCCGAAGCTCGACCCGCAAATCGGCGAGCTGCATTTCTTTGCCTACTCACCCGACGGCCCCGGCACGCCCGGCATGCTCTACGGCGTGATGGACAGCCAGTGCGAAGTGACCGAGCTGCAGACCTTCGACGCACCGTACGCCAGCATGGCGCACGACTTCATGCTGACGCGCGGGCACGTGCTCTTTCCGGTCATGCCCCTGACCTCCAGCGTGGAGCGCGCAATGCGTGGCCTGCCGTTGCTGGCCTGGGAGGCCGGCAAGCGCACCCACGTGGGCGTGATGCAGCGCGGTGCCACGGCCGACACCCTGCGCTGGTTCGAGACCGAGGCCTGCCACATGTTCCACGTCATGAACGCGTGGGACGAGGGCGACACCGTCGTCGCGCTCGTGATGCAGTCGGACACCGCGCCCGGCTTGCCCGATGCGCAGGGCCGCCCCGGCGATCCGCACGCGATGGCCGCGCGCCTGTGCCGATGGACCTTCGATCTGGCTGGTACCGGCAACGGTTTCTGGCGCGAGTACCTCGACGATCTGGTGGGCGAGTTCCCGCGCATCGACGAGCGCTTCGCGGGCAGCTGCACCCGGTACGGTTTCTATGCCTGCCATGCGACCGCCCGCGCCCGGGGCGATGCCGAGAGTGTGCTTTTCGACAGCCTTGCGCGCTTCGACCTGGAGACAGGCGAGCGCCACCTCCACACGCTGCCGCCGGGCGATGTCGTGTCGGAGCCGGTGTTTGTGCCGCGCGCACCGCACGCCGACGAAGGCGACGGCTGGCTCCTGGCCGTGGTCTGGCGCGAGCAGACCCGGCGCAGCGACCTGATCGTGCTCGACGCCCGCGACCTGCGCACCGCGCCGGTCGCGACAGCCCGGCTGCCGCACCGCGTGCCATTCGGCTTCCACGGCAACTGGAGGCCGAACGTGTAGTGCGTAGTTGTTTGACGGCATGACCTTGAAGAGAAGGAGTCAACGTTGCCCCATACGACGGGGTGCGTCTACCGCGTGGTGAGCCGCGACAACTCAATCTTCATCAGGACCAAGAAAATCGTGGGGGTGTTGAAGAAAAAATGGAGATTGCGGGCGCATCCCTGGGAATGCCTTACTGCTTTGGACGGTCGACGAGGAACCATGCTGTCGGCGAGTCTGGGTGCGAGATCGTGCAGTGCGGCTTGGTGCTGGAGACAGTCGCGACCGGTGATGGTGCGTGTCCGGTCACTGCGCCGACAGCGGTTAGGTGGTTGAACTGTTGCCATGCGCAGCCCGTGACCGTAGAGGGCCGATGGGCCGCCAAAGGCCGTTTACGGGGGCCCTGTCAAGTCTGGCGATGGTTCCTGTTGATGCCAGGGGCGGTATGGGAAGGACCGTCATCGCAATCATCGAGAGCAGTGCTCGGCGGCGCGTGGGCGCTGGGTTGTTTGTCATCGAGAGCTTCCTGGCGTGATCGCAACCGCCTCAGCGGGTGCGCCGGGCACGGCTACCCGGAACTTCAGCCCTTCAAGCAGCTTGTCCCACAGGGCGATGGCCTCTTCGTCGTTGAGCGAGGAAGCCGCGGCCCCACCCACGCGATCCGATGCGACCTTGGTGTGCATCGTCACATTCAGGCGGGCCGGACGCGCAATGCTGCCGCTGACCCCGACGAACAGCCATTCGAACTCCTGCGTCCCGTCGGGATAACGCACCAGAGACTCTTCGCCCGCCCAGCCGTGAACCTGCTTTCTGCCCTCGCGCAAAGTGGTGAGCGTGGGGTAGCGATTCCCGGCTTCCCGCTTTCGATCTCCGATCAGCTTGAGAAGGCCGTAGCCATTGCTGCCTTCCGTGCTGGCGGCTTGATTGCTCTCGACGCTGAACACGACGTCGGGCAGCGCGGCCATGTGAAGCCCTACCTGGGAAAGAGAACTGCTGAACGTCGAATCGCGGGTGAATCCGTATTCGTGGCAAAGGCCCTGATCCGTTGGGACTTCATCGGGTTCGCGTGCGCGCAGGTTCTTGGCGGTTTCGATGGCGTCCTTGATCAGGGACCTTGTCGTCACATTTTGACTTCTTGCTGTTGCGTCACTGTCCATAAAGATGTGCGGACCCACCAGGTAGTAAAAGCGAAAACCCTCTAGTTCTAACTGTTTTGCTGAGACGCTCTTGTATGACCGGATCAGCCGTGTGTTGGGCGCAGGCCCGTTGCCAAAGTAAGTGATTTCGGCGGTATCGTTCGCATCAAGAATCTTTGCTCGATGGGCTTGCATCACCTTCTCGATGTTCTCGGCCTGGTTGGGCAAGGTTGGAAAGTCGCGTCCGAATACCAAGCGTGAGTCCGCAGGCGCTGTCAGAACATAACGCCCGAAACACAGCAGCTTGGTACGCTCAAACAAGAGGTCAACGCGTTTGTTCATCGAAATTTCCTTTGTCAGTCACTGTTGTGGGGGATAGTCCCAGTCCTTCTTGGCCCACCATGCGGGGTCGTAGGCATTGGCAATCCGCGCGATGCCATACAAGGTCGCGGCGATGGCGCCTCTGTTCATGAAACTGCCCTGGTGGTCGTAGCCCGTCTGGACGAACTTGATCCGGGCCTGCACTTTGTCCGCGCTGCGTTGCACGGGTACCGTTCCGTCCGCTGCCGTATCTGGAGACTGGAGCTTGAGTTGGAGTTCCACTCCATGGGCGCCTTGAACACGCAGCCTGCCGGTGCCGTCGTCGCCGATCAGCGTCCACGTCGATGGCGGGCCCGCCGCGGCGGGGTCGCCATCGACAATGCGCCAGACGACCTCATTCCAGGCTGGTTGATCCGGATCGCTGCCATAGTGCGCGTACGTGCAATCGTGGAAGGTGTCCTGGATCGCGTTGGCAAATCTCATGGCCTCCTTGATGCGTTCGGCTGTCGCCTCTGGGCCAATCTGCTCTTTGGTCTTGCCGCCTTTCTTCGGAGACATTTTTATCTGCTCCGCTGGATCAATCCAATCGGGATTGATCAACCGCCACCATCTCCTTGATCCCAACGTATAGATTTCATCCACAGCATTTTCTTGGGGCAGCGTAGCCAGAACTTTTCCACTTTGGTCCTGCACCTGCAGCCACTGCGTGCCGTAGGCTGCTGCCGGCAACAATTCCAGTCCACCTTGCGCATTGGCCAATACCGCTGTTACTTCCGCACCGTTGTCGCCCAGCACACCTTGGATGATGTTCGCCTTCACGTTCAAGAGGCTGCCACCCTCGAAGCCCGCGCGCATGCGTTTGTAGGCCGCCGCTGCACCGGTCGTGGGCATCACGCCATGCACGATGCCCAGTACCTTGCTCCTGAGTTTGCTGTGCTTCGTGCGGAGGAGTGCGCGCGCCAGAATTCCGCCCATGCTGTGGGTCACGAGGATGACGCCGGGGCAGTTGAAACCGTTCTCGTTGTAGGTTTCCACCAGCTTGTCGATCTTCGGCGCCAGAGCTTTCGCCTCGTCGCCGTTGCTCTTGAGCCAGTTGTAGCCAAAGGCGTGCACGGGGTACCAGCAATCGCCGATCTTCTTGAGTTCGTCTTCCGTCAACGGGTCACCACCTTGCCCTCCAAAGCTTGAGGGTGGCCTTCCTACCAGGGCCTCAGGGTTGTCCTTGTTGGACCAGGAGGCGGAAACTTTCACACTATCCCCAGCCCCTTGCAGCATGTCGTTGAGCTGCTGCTCCATGCGTTTGATGATGTCGCCGTAGGAGCCGAACATGACCTCGCTCCAACCGCGTGCCCTGGCCTTTTGTGCCGCGGTAAAGCTCTGGCGGTTGCTCGCCAGAGGATGCTGGGGGTCGGCCTTCGGGTCGCTCACGAGCAGCTTGCTGATGTCGCCGAGGTCGTCGGGGACGTTGTCGTGGCGCTGATCGGAGTTGATGGTTTCGTTGCCCGTGGCATCGAAACGTTCGGCGCCGTTGTCGGTGACTTTGTAGCGGTCCACCTCCACTTCATCCGGGTCCAGGCGCATCTGGCGCTCGGCAGGGCTGGCGTTGCGCCGGGCCAGGGCATCCCCCGTTTTGTCAGGCCCCCAGGAGAGGTTGTCGCTGCGCTTGATCTGCGTCTGGCGGTCTCGCGACAGGCGCAGATTGCTTCCCATGATGCCGGGCAGAAAAATGACAGGAATGAGTTTGCCCGGGGGCACGCGCACATGGACCTTGCGTGTGTCCGATACCGGGGTGGTCGTAACAGCCACATCGGCAAACCCTCCCATCCCCAGGCTGAAATCCAGCCACGCGTCTTCGTCTTCGCCTTGTGCGGCCATCATTTGTTCCCGTTCTTGTTTTTTCCCAGCCACCGCACCCGGTAGATCTCCGGTCCATCTGAGCGCTGCAGGCGCGTGGCACCATCGGTGGCCGTGGTAGCGCCGCTCTTCCTGGTCGGATCACCGGCAGGCGGCGCTGGATCGTCATCGCGGGTGAGTTCGAAAAGCTGCTTGGCGGCGGGCGTTTTCTTGTCGTCAAGGTGGTGAAGAATTACCTCCTGATCGAACGGCGCATTCACGTCCTGGTTCTTCACCTCGGAATTCCGGCTGTCGGGCCCCGCGAAGCTGTGGGTGACTGCCTGCGCACGCCACACACCGTTGGTGCCGTGCACGATGCCCGACGCATTCCAGCAGGTGTAGCTGCTTCCGCCGTTGATCAGAATCTCTTCTTTGGCGGTGATGCTGATCCTGTTGGCTTCCAGCCTGATGTTGAGCTTGGCCACAAGGTTGATGCTGTCTTGCAGTGCCACGATGTCGATTCCTGCCGTGGCCGCAGTCAGACGAATGGCCTTGTAGGCAAAGAGACGCACGGCGTCCTTGACACTGGCCAGCAAGCTCTTGCCGGCGCTGATGCTGGTATGGCCGCCGCTGGTCAAGGCGTTGTGCGCGATGCTGGCGATGTGCGTGGTGGTGCCGGCGGCGCTGTGAATGCCTGCTGGGCTGGCAAAGACCAAATGAGGTTCGTTGAGTTCAGGAAACTGGCCTTCTGGCGTGAGACCGCCGTCACCTTTGATCGCATCGTTCTGTGCCTTCAAGACCTTCGTGACGACATCCTGATCGCCTGCCAAATGCGCTTTGGTCTGCTGTGCCGTCTGGCTCATCCCCTCGTGCAGATCGCGTGCAGCCGTCAGGCGGTCAACTGTCTCGCCCATGTCAGTGATGTGAGCCTGTGCATTGGGCCTTGCCTGCGTGGTGACGAGTAAACCCTTGGCAGCGCGGATGGCGCCATGGCCGTCGGTACGCAGTTCGACACCTTGGCCCCGATCATCCTTGCGGCCCGTGGTGTCTTCAATGCGCCCGATGTGCCCGAGACTGAGGCTGCTGCTTTGGTGATCACTCTTGAGTTGCGCCTGAATCTTGCCGGGATAGTCGTCTAGTTCGAGATGGTTGCCTCGTGTGGCGAGGCCGCTGCCATCCGCGCTCAGTTCGCGGCTGCGAAAGCCCGAGAGATTTTTCTGTTCCGGCAGATGCCTTGGCGGCATATTGAGTCGGTTGTAGACACGCCCGGTCACCATGGGGCGGTCAGGGTCGCCATTCTCGAAGTCAACGATCACCTCCTGTCCGATGCGCGGGACGTGAGTGCCGCCAAACTGCGTGCCAGCCCAGGGCGACGAAACACGAATCCAGCAGGAAGAGTGTTCGTCCTTCGTGCAGTAGCGGTTCCAGTGAAAGCTGACCTTGATGCGGCCGTACTCGTCGGTCCATATTTCTTGCCCGGCGGGACCGGTGACGATCGCCGTCTGCGGACCCATGGTGCCGGGCTTGGGCTGTGTCTGTGGCGATCGGAAGATGCTGCCGGCGGGCTGGACCTGAAAATCGGTGTGGCAAACGTAGTCTTCCTGGCCGCTGGCATGTGCGCTTTCGTGCAGGCGCAAGCTGCTGGCGATGACCAGGTATTCGAGGTTGGCGGAGTCCTGAGGGTAGTTGGCCAACGAGAAGGTGCATCCCGTGACCACCGCCCGCAGGTTGCCGTTCCCTCTGCCACGGCTGCCGGGTGAGCCGGTTGCTTCCATGCGCGTCCGAACCAGATCGTCGCCTTCCCCCGGATCGGTGTAGTCGCCGGGCCACCTGTACATCTCTTGGATGTTGTTGCCCGTGTTGCGTGGCATCTCGGAGGACTGCTGCAGCCGGGCTCGGGGTTTCGTGAAGTCGAAGTCGTCGGTCACCCACCGACCCGATTCCAGGTTTTCGATGCTGCAGAAGTTGTGGCAATACTCCTCATCGATCTTGTGGCCTGGCGGGTAGTAGCGAATGGTGTGGTACGCCTCGCTCTCGAATCTCGCGTGTGCGCCGGCATCGTCCACCAGCACCAGTTTGTGCGCGCCGTCCCTGTGCTCAAAGAAATAGTAGAGACCGAATTCCTGCATCAGCCGCGTGATGAATTCGAAGTCCGTTTCGCCATACTGGACCTGAAACACTCGCTGCGGATAGCGATGGGTCACCCGCTTTTCGGTCGGAAAGCTGTAGTCGGCGAGCACCTCTTCGACGATCTGCAGCGGGGTCCTGTTCTGAAAGATCTTGTAGTCGCTGGTGTGTGTGGCTAGAACCAGCCAGGGCCGCAGAACGATTTCGTAAATGCCTCGACGGTTTTCGTGCTGCACAAACCGCGCACTTGTCACCAAGCCATTGATTTCGCGAGTCCCCGCACCTGTGCGAGTCGTCACTCCAAGGCCTTTGCCGTCGAGTTCGATGCGGATGCAGAACTCCTTGCCGATCAGCTGTTTGACCGGTACGTTGGCCGTCAGAAAGTCAGTGAGCGTCGGGCTGTCGGGGGTCTGCAGCCGGACGGTGTATTCGAAGAGTTCCCCCAGCGCCTCGCTGCCGTCGAGCGACTTGAATTCGAGCGCTGGTTCGGCCAGCAGGCTGGGCATGGCCGCGCTGCTGACGGAGATGGTTCGTGATGTGGTGAATATGGAAGGCACGCGCTGGACTTTTGACGAGTGATCGGTCAAAAAGTCTGGGGCGTGTGCACGCTGCACCAAAGCAAACAATGGTCACGCGGCTGCTTGCCGGCGGACAAACTCAGCGGGGGTGCGAAGTAGTTTGCAGAATCCGGTGCACGGCGAGTCCGTGACAAGGATTACAAAAGAAAAGCGGGACCGCAGGCACAACGCACGCTGGGCGTTGCTTCTTTCCAACAATCTACCGCGGCAGCGCCAGCGCAAACGGCAGGCTTGCCACCCCCAGAATGGTCGACAGCGTGACCAACCCAGCGACATACGGCCCGTTGTATCCCATCCGAGCCGCCAACACATAAGCACTAGAAGCAGTAGGCACAGCAGAAAAAGCCATCAACACCGAAGCCTGCGTAACGTCCAGCCTCAAGGCAAGCGACAACCCCCAAGCCACGAGCGGCAAAAAGAAATGCCGTATCGCCAGCACAGACACCGCCAACACCTTCCCCCTCCCCAACGTCGCGAACTGCATCCCCGCCCCCGCCGCAAGCAACCCCAACGCCAGCGACGCAGCCCCGATCCGCGTGAGCGTCGGCGTCAACCAGCCAGGCACCGTGAGCCCCAGCACATTGGCCAGCAGCCCCGCCAGCGTCGCCACGATCAGCGGGTTGCGCACCAGCTGCCGCACGAAGCCGGTCTGCGCATGCCGCGTCATCGGCCACACGGCAGCGATGTTGAACATCGGCACGCACACGCCGATCAACACCGCGATCAGCAGCAGGCCCTCGGGCCCGGCCAGCCGCTCGGCCAGCGCCAGGCAGATGAAGGAGTTGAAGCGAAACGCGATCTGCGCGCTCGCGGCGTGGTCGTGCCGGTCGATGTGCGTGCGCAGGCCCGGCACGAAGGGCAGGGCATACGCCATCGCGATGCCGGCCAGCCCGACGCCCACGCCCGCGGTCAGCAGGCTCGAGGTCGCACCGAAGTCGAGCGGGCTGCGCACGATCGAATGGAACAGCAGGACGGGAAATAGAAAGTAATACACCAGGCTCTCGACCTGGTCCCACACGCGGCGGTCGAGCGCGGTGTAGCGGCACAGGAGCCAGCCGATGGCGATGAGGGAGAAATCGGGGAAGAGCAGCTGCGCGTAGTTCACCGCTTCGAGCATAAACCGGCACAACCGTGGGTATTCCACAGCATGACGGAAAGCCCCGACCCGCTAGCATCCGGGCTTCGCTTTTTTCCGGCCGCCCCGGCCGGTCCCGTCTAGTCAAGGAGTTATCGATGCAACGTCGTCAATGGAGCGCGCTTGCGGGCGCCGCCGCGCTGGTCGCAGTGGCAGGCCAGAGTTTTGCGCAAGGCTATCCCAACAAGCCGGTCGAACTGAGCGTGCCGTTCGCACCCGGCGGCACGACGGACATCGTGGCGCGCGTGATCGCCGACCCGCTGGGCAAGGTGCTGGGCCAGCCCGTGGTGGTGATCAACCGCGCCGGTGGCGGCGGCATCGTGGGCGCGGCCGAAACGGCGCGCGCACCGGCCGACGGCTACAAGTTGGGCGTGGCCACGGTGTCGAGCACGGCGGCCAACCCGGCCATCAACCCGAAGACGCCGTACGACCCGATCACCGACTTCACGCCGATCATCAACATCGCGGCCACGCCGAACGTGATCGCGGTGAACCCGAGCTTCCCGGCCAAGAACTACGCCGAGTTCGTGGCCGAGCTGAAGAAGAACCCGGGCAAGTATTCGTACGCCTCGTCGGGCACGGGCGGCATCGGCCACCTGCTGATGGAGCTGTACAAGAGCCTGACCACCACCTTCGTCACGCACATCCCGTACCGCGGCGCGGGCCCGGCGCTGAACGACGTGGTGGCCGGCCAGGTGCCGATCATCTTCGACAACCTGCCCTCGGCGATGCCCTTCATCCAGAGCGGGCGCCTGGTGCCGATCGTGGTGTCGGCGCCGACGCGCGTGGCCGGCCTGCCGAACGTGCCGACCTTCAAGGAAGTCGGCCTGGAGCCGGTCAACCGCATGGCCTACTACGGCATCCTCGGCCCGAAGGGCCTGCCGAAGGAAGTGGTCGACAAGATCAACGCGGGCGTGAAGAAGGCAGTGGAAGATCCGGCCGTGAAGAAGCGCATCGAAGACACCGGCTCGCTGATCGTGGCCAACACGCCCGACCAGTTCGCCGCGCAGATCAAGGCCGAGTTCGACGTGTACAAGCAGGTCGTGAAGAAGCAGAACCTCAAGCTCGACTGACCGGCTTCGCTTCCCCCGAAAGCCGCCCGCGTTCCGGGCGGCTTTTTCTTTTGTTATCTTGCACCGCATGACCGAGGCCGCCGCCGCTCCCCCCACCGCCGACATCGACACCTTCATCGACGCCCTCTGGCTCGAGGACGGGCTGTCGAAGAACACGCTGGCCGCCTACCGCCGCGACCTCGCGCTGTTCGCGCAGTGGCTGCGCGAACAGCGCGGCGGCATGGGCCTGGACGCCGCGCGCGAGACCGACCTGCAGGCCTACATGGGCGTGCGCCTGTCCGCCAAGGGCAAGGCGACTTCGGCGAACCGCCGGCTCACGGTGTTCAAGCGCTACTACCGCTGGGCGCTGCGCGAGCGGCGCATCACGGCCGACCCGAGCATCCGCCTGATGCCGGCGCGCCAGATGCCGCGCGCGATCAAGACGCTGTCCGAGAAGCAGGTCGACGACCTGCTGGCCGCACCCGATGTCGAGAGCCCGCTCGGCCTGCGCGACCGCGCGATGCTGGAGCTGATGTACGCGAGCGGCCTGCGCGTGAGCGAGCTGGTGGCGCTGAAGGCGATCGATATGAGCCTCAACGACGGGGTGCTGCGCGTGCTCGGCAAGGGCAACAAGGAGCGCCTCGTGCCCTTCGGCGGCGAGGCCCGGCGCTGGATCGAGCGCTACCTCGACGAGTCGCGTCCCGTGATCCTCGACGGCCAGCAGACGCCCGACCTGTTCGTGACCGCGCGCGGCGCGGGCATGACGCGCGTGATGTTCTGGGTCATCGTGAAGAAGCAGGCCGCTGCAGCGGGCATCCACGTGCCGCTGTCGCCGCACACGCTGCGCCATGCGTTCGCCACGCATCTGCTGAACCATGGTGTCGACCTGCGTGCGGTGCAGCTGCTGCTGGGCCATGCCGACATCTCGACCACCACCATCTACACGCACGTGGCGCGCGAGCGCCTGAAGCAGCTGCACGCACAGCACCATCCGCGCGGCTGACGCAGCGTTCTCAACTCTTGCGTTTGCGCGCCTCGATGGCCGGCACCAGCGTGTCGTAGAAGGCGCTCACCATGCGCATCTCGCGCCGCTCGGCCAGGCACAGCACGTGGGCGTAGGTAAAAATTTCGGTGTCGCTGAAGCCGACCATGTGCAGGTTGGGCCCCGGCACGAACTCCACGCCCGACACGGCCGCGATGCCCAGGCCTTGCGCCACGGCTTCGCGGATCACTTCACGGCTGCTGATCTCCATCACCACGTCGACCTCGACCTTGGCCTTGGCCAGCGCCAGTTCGAGCGCCTTGCGCGTGGTCGATCCCTGCTCGCGCAGGATGAGCCGCTCGCCCTGCAGCTCCGCGAGGCGGATGTTGCGCCGCTTCGCGAAGCGGTGCGTGGAGGGCACGAACATCACGACCGGGTGCTGGCTGAAGGGCACCGACAGAAAACGATCGTCGCGCACCAGCTGTGCGAGCACGCCGACGTCGGCGCTGTAGTCGAGCAGGCGGTCGAGCACGTCCTGTGAATTGCCGGTGCTCACCGTGACCTTCACGTCGGGGTAGCGCAGGCTGAAGTCGACCAGCATCTTGGTCACGTGGTACGGGCCCACGGCCGCCACGCGCAGGTGGCCGGTGCGCAGCTTGCCGGCATCGCCGAGCAGCGCCACCGCATCGCCTTCGAGGCTGAAGATCTGCTGCGCGAGCTGCATCAGCTGTTCGCCGATCTCGGTGAGCTGCACGCGCCGGCCGCGCCGGTGGAAGAGCTCGACCTGGTAGGCCTCTTCGAGAAAGCGCACCTGCGTGGTGATGGTGGGCTGACTCACGTGCAGGTGCTCGGCGGCCCGCGTGAAGCTGCCTTCGCGGGCCACGGCATAGAAGGAACGCAGCTGGGTGAGGCGCATCGCGGGAGCCTTTCTGATCTATAGCTTCAGTATATAGATCATCGAAAAAATTTGAATTGGATAGATGCGAGCCTCGGTGATGTACTCGCGCTCAAGACGGACCAGGCCTCGACAGAAACACGCCGGACGTCCCGAATCCTCGCGTTGTCATGACCATGACACGCACGACTGGAAGACTCGAGACGGGTACTTTTGCCCTTCGAAACGACCTGAGGATTCCATGCAACGCAGACCACTGGAGACAACCATGATGAAGCGTAGAAAGTTGCTGCTCGGCACTGCCGCCGTGACAGCGTCCGCCTTCGTGCCGATGGCACGGGCACAGCAGGTTCTCACTGTCGGGCTGATTCCTTCCGAGGATTCGCGCGCCATGATTGCCAACAGCCAGGCCATGATGGACATGCTGTCCAAGGCCCTCGGTTTCGCGGTCAAGCCCTTCGTGGCGGCCGACTACAACGGGGTGATCGAAGCGCTGCGTTCCAAGCGGCTCGACGTGGCCTACCTCGGTCCGTTCTCTTATGTGCTGGGCACCACGGTGGCCGACATCGAAGCCTTCGCGGTGGCCGAGACCAAGAAGGCCGGCCGCTCCTACTATCACAGCCAGATCGTGACCCACAAGGACACCGGCATCAAGACGGTGGCCGACCTCAAGGGCAAGACCTTCGCCTTCGTCGATCCCAGCTCCACTTCGGGCCACCTGTTCCCGAAGGCCGGCCTGATCAAGGCGGGCTTCAACCCCGACAAGGATTTCGGCCGCGTGATCTTCTCGGGCTCGCACGACTCGAGCGCGATCGCGGTGCAGAACAAGAAGGTGGACGCCGCGGCCATTGCCGACCGCATCCTCGATGCCGCCGTGTCCAAGGGCCTGGTCAAGCGCGAAGACCTGGTCGAGGTCTGGAAGTCCGACCCGATCCCCGAGTCGCCCACCGTGTGGCGCAAGGACCTGCCCGCCGACCTGAAGACGCGCGTGCAGGCCGCCTTCCTGCAGGTGAAGGACATCCCCTGGTCCGACCAGGGCCTGCTCAACGGTTTCCACCCGACCAACGACGCGGCCTACAACATCATCCGCGACACGGCCAAGGTGCTGAACCTCGACCTGAGGAAGATGAAATGATCGAAATCCGCGGGCTGTGCAAGCGCTACGGCGACTTCACCGCGCTCCACCGTGTGGACCTCACGGTGGCCAAGGGTGAGTTCGTCGTCATCCTCGGTGCGTCGGGTGCGGGCAAGTCGACGCTGCTGCGTTGCATCAACCACCTGGCCGAGCCGAGCGAAGGCGAGATCCACGTGGACGGCGAGCGCTCGCGCGGTGACCGCGCCGGGCTGCGCAAGGTGCGCCGCGACGTCGCGATGATCTTCCAGCACTACAACGTGGTGCCGCGCCTGTCGGTGCTCAAGAACGTGCTGACGGGGCGGCTGGGTTCCATGCCCGCGATGCTGTCGTGGTTCCAGGTGTTCCCCGCGAAGGACATCGCCATCGCCCGCGAATGCCTGCGCCGCGTCGAGCTCGACCACAAGGCCGACCTGCGCACCGACACGCTCTCGGGCGGGCAGAAGCAGCGCGTCGGCATTGCCCGTGCGCTGGCGCAAAAGCCCAAGGTGATCCTGGCCGACGAGCCCGTGGCCAGCCTCGATCCGAAGACCTCGCGCAAGGTGCTCAACTACCTGAAGCAGGCCAGCCGGCAGGACGGCATCACGGTGATCTGCAACCTGCACCAGGTCGACTACGCGCGCGAGTTCGCGCAGCGCGTGATCGGCGTGGCGGGCGGACGCATCGTGTTCGAAGGCCGGCCCGACGAGTTGACCGACGAGGTGCTGCACCTCATCTATCCGGGTGGCGTGGACGAGGGCACCGAAGCCGCTGTTGGAGGCGCAGAACCCGAGACCGCCGCAACGCCGACCGTGCCCGCCGCGGCCCTTCACGCGGTGCCGGCGCGCACCGCTCCGCAACTCGCCATGGAGCAATCATGATCGCCATCGGACGCTTCAATGTGCTGATCGCCAAGAGCGGCGGCAACCCCGGGTGGTGGAAATACGCCGTCGCCGTGCTCGCGGGCATCGGCGTGCTCTGGTGGGCCGCCATCGGCAGCCAGGTGAGCTTCGGCGAATTGGCCAAGGGCATGCCGTGGATCGCCGACTTCCTCGGGCGCATGCTGCCGCCCAACTGGGAGTTCATGCAGAAGCTCGTGGGCCCCGCCATCGAGACCGTGCAGATCGCGCTGTGGGGCACGTTGCTCGCGGTGATCCTGGCGGTGCCGCTGTGCTTCTTTGCGGCGCGCAACATCTCGCCGAACGTCGCCGTGTTCCACGCGATGCGGCAGGTGCTGAACATCACGCGCGGCATCAACGAGATCATCCTGGCGCTGATCTTCGTGGCGGCCGTGGGCCTCGGTCCGTTCCCCGGCGTGCTGGCCCTGGCGCTGCATGGCGCGGGCATGCTCGGCAAGTTCTTCGCCGAGTCGATCGAGGAGATCGACCAGGGCCCGCTCGAGGCGCTGCGCGCCACCGGTGCCGGACCGATCCAGACCATCATCTTCGGCGTCATTCCGCAGGTGGTCACCGCATGGATCGGCGTGATCGTCTACCGCTTCGAGACCAACCTGCGCCAGGCCACGGTGCTGGGCATGGTGGGCGCGGGCGGCATCGGCTTCGAGCTCGTGGGCAGCATGAAGCTGTTCCAGTACCAGGACACGGCGACCTGCATCCTGGTGATCGTCGTGATGGTCATGACCGCCGACTACCTCTCGACCCGGCTGCGTGGCTGGATCCAGCAGGGCGCGCACCGGTGACCCGATCGCTCTTCGCGTCTTTCCCCGCGGCGTTCGCCGCCTCCTGAAGAAACCTCTCCATGAGCGCCAACTACCACAACCCCGTGCACAGCGTGTACGGGGCAGGGGCCCTGCTGTCCCTGCCGACGCTGCTCGAAGGCCGGCGCGCTGCGCTGGTGACCTTTCCCGAGGCGCGCGCGCTGGGTCTGCTCGACCGGCTGGAGGCCGTGCTCGGCGACGCGCTGGCCTGCACGCTCGACCAGACGCGGCCCAACCCCGATGTGGCGGAACTGGCCGAGACCTACGAGTGGTTCTGGCGCACGCATGCCGACGTGGAGGTGATCGTCGCGGTCGGCGGCGGCAGTGCCATCGACACGGCGAAGGCGCTGATGGTGGCCGACGACCACGGGCGCTTCGCGGACCTGGTGGCGGGGCTCGCGGGCGAGCGGCCCTTCGTGGCCACGCGCCACAAGACGCTCATCGCCGTGCCCACCACGGCGGGCACCGGCAGCGAGGTCACGCCCTGGGCCACCATCTGGGACCGCGAGCGGCAGAAGAAGTACTCGCTGCACCTGCCGCAGACCTGGCCGACCTACGCCGTCATCGACCCCGAGCTGATGCTGTCGCTGCCCGCGGCGGTCACGCTGCAGAGCGGGCTCGATGCGCTGTCGCACGCGCTCGAAGCCATCTGGAACGTCAATGCCAATCCGCTGTCCGACACCTTCGCTGTGGCGGCCGTGCAGGACACGCTGGAGGTGCTGCCGCAGCTCATGGCGCGGCTCGACGACGTCGACCTGCGCGGGCGCATGGCACTCGCCGCGCTGAAGGCGGGCATGGCGTTTTCCAACACCAAGACCGCGCTCGCGCATTCCATCTCCTACGAGATGACGCTGCGCTACGGCCTGCCGCACGGCATCGCCTGTTCGTTCCCGCTGCCGATGGTGCTGGCGCGCGCCATCGGCCGCCGGCCCGACCGCGACGCGGTGCTCGCGCAGGCGCTGCGCATGCCGCTGGCCGATGCACCGGCGCAGCTCGCGGCCTTCATCGAATCGCTGGGCGTGAAGACGCGCTTCGCCGACTACGGCGTGGGCGAGGACGAGGCGCGCGAGATGCTGCGCCATGCGCAGGGTGGGGCGCGCGGGCGCAACTTCATCGGCAACGACGTGCAGGTGCAGGAAGCCTGAGCTGCGCAGGGGCCGCGAGGGCCCGGGATGTTTCAAAATGGATGCTCCCTTCAAGAGAGATCCAGAGACATCCATGAACCTTCGCAGACTCTGCACCGGCCTCGCACTGGCCACGACCGCCGGCCTCGCCATCGCCCAGGGCTTTCCCACCGCCAAGCCCATCCGCCTGATCGTCGGCTACCCGCCCGGCGGCGGCATCGACTTCGCGGCGCGCACGGTGCAGGTGCCGCTGCAGGAAGCGCTCAAGCAGCAGCTGGTGGTCGACTACAAGCCGGGCGCCAGCGGCATGATCGCGGCCAGCGAGCTCACGCGCCAGCCAGCCGACGGCTACACGCTGCTGCTGGCCAACACCGGCCCCTTCGCCATCGCGCCGTACCTGCAGAGCAAGCCGCCGTACGACCCGATCAAGCATTTCACCTACATCGGCCAGATCAGCCAGGGCAGCTACATCGCGGTGACGCGGCCCGACCATCCGGCGAAGAACCTCAAGGAGTTCGTGGCGTGGGCCAAGGGCCAGCCCGGCAAGGTCAATTTCGCCTCGGGCGGCAACGGCACCTCGACGCACCTGAACGGCGAGCTCATGAACCAGGTGACGGGCCTGGACATGACGCACGTGCCGTACAAGGGCAGCGCGCCGGCCGTGCAGGACCTGCTCGGCGGGCAGACGCAGATCCTCATCGACGCGGGCAGCGTGCTGCTGCCGCAGGTGAAGGGCGGCAAGCTCAAGGCACTGGCCGTGACCGGCCCCGTGCGCGATCCGCAACTGCCCGACGTGCCGACGGTGAAGGAGATGGGCTTCGCGGGCATGGAGGCGGTCGGCTTCCAAGGCCTGGTCGGTCCCGCCAACATGCCCAAGGAGGTGGTCGATCGCCTGTCGGGTGAACTCGCCAAGGCACTGGCGACGCCCGAGATCAAGGCCAAGTTCGCGACGGCCGGCGCCGAGGTGCATCCACTCGGCCCGGCGGCCTTTGCGGCTTTCGTCAAGGCGGACAATGAGAAATGGTCCAAGCTGATCCGCGAGCGCAAGCTGCAGCTGGACTGACCGATCTTTCTTCTTCTCCTCGACGCATGCCTTTCATCGACACCATGAACTTCCTCGCCGCCTCCAAGCCTTCGCGCCGCACCACGACCCGGCTGCTCGCCGCCGCGGCGCTGTGCGCGGCCAGCGGCGCGCATGCGCAGGCCGTGCCGCGCACGGTGCGGCTCATCGTGGCCTATCCGGCGGGCGGCGTGAGCGACGTGGTCGCCCGCGCGCTCGGCGACCGGCTCGCCGCGCAGCTGGGCACCACGGTGATCGTCGACAACCGTGCGGGCGCGAGCGGCGCCATCGGCATGGACGCCGTGGCCAAGGCCGCGCCCGACGGCGCGACGCTGGGCTTCTCGGCCATCAGCCCGCTGGTGCTGAGCCCGCACCTGGGCAAGCTGCCGTTCGACCCGCTGAAGGACATCGTGCCGGTGGCCAGCGTGATGTATTCGCCCGTGCTGCTGGTGGCCACGCCCACCAGCAAGGCGAAAGATTTCCGCGCGCTGATCGCCGAGGCGAAGGCGCAGCCGGGCGCGGTGCGCTGGGCCACGTCGGGGCCGGCCTCGCTCGGGCACATCGTGCTCGAGCAGGTGCGCGCGGCGGCCGGCGTGGACATCACGCACGTGCCGTGCAAGGGCGGCGGCCAGCAGCTCAACGATGCGCTGAGCGGGCAGTTCGAAATCCTGTCGACCAACGCCAGCCCGACGCTGTCGGCGCATATCCAGTCGGGCAAGCTGCGCCCGCTGGCGGCCGGCGCGCCCGCGCGGCTCGAGAGCCTGCCGCAGGTGCCCACGTTGGCCGAGCTGGGCTACAGCGCGGCCAACATCCATTCGCTGTTCGGCGTGTTCGCGCCCGCGGGCACGCCGGCGGCGCTGGTCGCGAAGTACAACGCCGAGATCAACAAGGCGCTCGCCAGCCCCGAGCTGCGCGCCAAGCTCACGGCCACCGACAACGTGCCCGCCCCGGGCACGCCGGCCGCCTTCGCCAAGGAAATCGCCAGCGAGTTCGAGAGCAACGGCCGCATCGTGAAGGCCGCGGGCATCAAGGCCGATTGACCCCGGCGCTTGCAGGGGCGGGTTTGCCTACCTTATAGTAGGTAGATGCACGACGCTTCCACCCTGGCCCCCGGCGGCACCCGCGATCAGATTCTCGCGGTGGCGCGCGGGCTCATCGAAACCCGTTCCTACCTGGGCTTCAGCTTCCAGGACGTGGCCAACGCGGTGGGCGTGCGCAAGGCCAGCCTCTACCACCACTTTCCGACCAAGGAAGCGCTGGGCATCGCGGTGATCCAGGGCGCCACGCAGGGCTTCAAGGACTGGGTGGCGGCGCGCGCACGCGAGCCCAAGGACGCGCTCGAATCCTATTTCCGCATGTACCGCAACACGCTGAAGGCCGGCTCGGGCCTGTGCCCGGCGGGTGCGCTGGCGCCGGGCTGGGACTGCATCAACGAAGACCTGCGCCAGGCCGTGCAGGCCCTGCGCAACACGCAGGTGATGTGGCTCACCGGTGTGCTCGGCGCACTGGTGCCGGCGCAGGCGCAAAAAGACAACCCCGTGGCTTCGCTCGCGGCCTTCGTGTTCTCGTCGTGCCAGGGCGCGCTGCTCGCGTCCCGCATGACGGGCCGCGTCGAAGACTTCGACGACGCCATCGCGCAACTGCGGCGCGCGCTGCCGCTGGACTGACCGATCCGTTTCACCACGGGCACGCCGGGCGTGCCTTTTTTTGAACCCCGAAGCCTACCGATTGGAAGGTAGTTTTTCTCCAAGGAGTGTTCCCATGAAAGCCGTGATTTCCGCCTACGCCCGTTCCCCGTTCCACTTCGCGAAGAAGGGCGCGCTGGCCGAAGTGCGCCCCGACACGCTCGCCGCTGGCGTGGTGCAGGGCCTGCTGCAGCGCACCGACCTCGATCCGGCGCTGCTCGAAGACATCATCCTGGGCTGCGCCTACCCCGAGGCGTCGCAGGGCAACAACCTCGCGCGCATCGTCGGCCTGCTGGCCGGGCTGCCGCACGAGGTGGGCGGCATGACGGTGAACCGCTTCTGCGGCTCGTCGATGCAGGCCGTGCACATCGCCGCCGCGCAGATCGAGGCGGGCATGGGCGACGCCTTCCTGTGCGTGGGCGTGGAGTCGATGACGATGGTGCCGCAGGGCGGCTTCAACTTCTCGCCCAGCCCCGAGCTGCTGGCGAACAGCGATGCCTACATCTCGATGGGCGAGACCGCCGAGAACGTCGCGCAGCGCTGGAATGTGAGCCGCGCCGACCAGGAAGCGCTGGCCGTCGAATCGCACCGCAAGGCGGCCGAGGCGCGTGCGCAGGGCCGACTGGCTGGCGAGATCGTGCCGGTGCGCCTGGCCTCCGGCGAGGTGGTCGATGCCGACGGCTGCATCCGCCCCTCGACCTCGGCCGAGGCGCTGGCCAACCTCAAGCCCGCGTTCCGCCCCGACGGCGTGGTCACGGCGGGCACCTCGTCGCCGCTGACCGATGGTGCGGCTGTCGTGCTCGTCACCAGCGACGCCTTCGCCGCGAAGCACGGCCTGAAGCCGCTGGCGCGCATCCGCTCGTTTGCGACCGTGGGCGTCGACCCGGCCGTCATGGGCATCGGCCCGATTCCCGCCACGCGCAAGGCGCTCGCACGCGCGGGCCTGAGCGTGGCCGACCTCGACGTGGTCGAGATCAACGAGGCCTTCTCGTCGCAGGCGCTGGCCTGCATCCGCGACCTCGGGCTCGACCCGGCCACCGTCAACCTCGACGGCGGCGGCCTGGCCATCGGCCACCCGCTGGGCGCCACCGGCGCGCGCATCACGGGCAAGGCGGCGGCGCTGCTGGCGCGCGAGAACGGCCGTTATGCGCTCGCCACGCAATGCATCGGCGGCGGGCAGGGCATTGCCACCATCCTCGAGCGCGTCTGATCGCCCGAGAATGACGGGCAACGCAACAAGGAGACTCCCATGGGCAAGTTGTATCTCGAAGACCTGAAGGTCGGCGACCGTTTCCAGAGTGGCGAACACCTGCTCGACGCGGCGCAGATCAAGGCCTTCGCGCAGCAGTTCGACCCGCAGCCCTTCCACACCGACGAAGAGGCCGCGAAGAACACCTTCTTCGGCGGGCTGGCCGCGAGCGGCTGGCACACGGCGGCGCTCACCATGAAGCTGCTGGTCGACAGCGGCATCCCGCTGGCCGACGGCATCATCGGTTCGGGCGGCGAGCTGCAATGGCCCCAACCCACGCGGCCCGGCGACGTGCTGCATGTGGTGAGCGAAGTGGTCGACATCACGCCCTCGCGCTCCAAGCCCGGCCGCGCGATGGTCTCGATGCGCTGCCAGACGCGCAACCAGCGCGGCGAGGTGCTGCAGTACTTCACGCCCAAGCTGGTGGTGCACAGCCGCACCGCGACGTCCTGAATTTCAGACGACGCGCAGGCCCAGTTCCTCGACCAGCGCGGCGGCCTGCCGGTGGGAGATGGTCGCGCCCTTGAACGGCGCGGCGTTGGCCAGCCGCAGGCCGCCCAGGTCCACGTCGCGCAGGTCGGCGCCTTCGAAGCGAGCCAGCTTCAGGTGCGCGTTGCGCAGGCTGCCGCCTTCGAAGATGGCCTCGCGGAAATCACAGCCCGAGAGGTCGGCCTCCGACAGGTCGAGTTGCGCGAGCGTCTGCTTGCGGAACGACAGGCCGCGCAGGTGCGCGTCGACCAGCAGCGAATCCTTGAACACGACGCCCAGCGCCGACACCTCGCCGAAGTGCGCGCCCGTGAGCTTCACGCCCGTGAAGAGCGCCGAGGCCAGCTTGGCGCGCGCCCACTGCGTGTTGTTGAGGTCGCAGTCCTGGAAGCGCGCGTTCGTGAGGTCGGCCAGGCCGAAGTCGGCCTGGCGCGCGCGGCAGCCGACCCAGCGCGTGTCGGCCAGCTGCGCGCGGTCGAAGGAGGTTTCGGCGAAGCTGCACAGCGTGAACTGCGCGCCGCGCAGATCGAGGCGCGACAGGTCGGCCTCGTCGAAATGGCAGCGTTCAAAATGCGGCGGCGTGTCACGGCCCTGCAGGCAGGCTTGCAGCTCGGCGCGTGACCAGGTCTGGTCGGAAATCACATCGGTCATCACGAGAATTATTCGGGGCGGGAGTCGGTCAGCGCGCGCAGCTCTGCGGGGCTGAAGCCCGCCCGGCCGCGTGCTTCGAGGTTGAAAGGCGGCTTGTGGCGCGGCGCGTCGTAGCGCGCCACCAGGGCCGGGTAGTTGGCTTCGGCGTCGAGCCCGGCGCGTTCGCACAGCCAGCGGTACCAGTGGTTGCCGATGGCCACGTGGCCCACTTCGTCGCGCAGGATGATGTCGAGGATCTCGACCGCCCGCAGCGCATCGGGCGTGTTCACGCGCTTGAGCTTGGACTGGATCAGCGGCGTGGCGTCGAGCCCGCGCGCCTCGAGCGTGCGCGGCACCAGCGCCATGCGCGCGAGCACGTCGTCCTTGGTCTTCTCGCACATGTTCCACAGGCCGTCGTGGCCTGGAAAGTCGCCGTAGCGCCAGCCCATGGCCTGCAGGTGCGTGTGCAGCAGCGTGAAGTGCTGCGCCTCCTCGTCGGCCACGCGCAGCCAGTCGCGGTAGTAGGCCTCGGGCATGCCGTCGTAGCGCCACACGGCGTCCAGCGCGAGGTTGATCGCGTTGAACTCGATGTGGCAGATCGAATGGATCAGCGCGGCGCGGCCCTCGGGCGTGAAGGGCGAGCGCTTCTGCACGGCGGTGGCGGCCACGCGCAGCGGGCGCTCGGGACGGCCCGGCACGCCTTCATCGTCGCCGGGCGTGCGCAGGGGCTCGAGTGCTATGGAAACAGTAGCTGCCTGTGCAGCCGTGGCGCGCGTGGCGGCCACCTTGTCGTCGGGGTCTGTCAGGCGCAGCGCGGCCAGCGCGCTCAATCGGGGGTGCATCCCTACAATTCTAGTTTTGCCCCTCCGGAGACAACCACGATGGCGATTTACGAATTGGATGGCATTGCCCCGCGCCTTGGCGAAGGCGCATGGGTCGCGGACAGCGCCCAGGTCATGGGCAATGTCGAACTGGCCGAGAACGCGAGCGTCTGGTTCGGCGCCGTGCTGCGCGGCGACACCGAGGTGCTGACCATCGGGCGCAACAGCAACATCCAGGACCTGTCGGTGCTGCACGCCGACATCGGCTGCCCGCTGACCATCGGCGACAACGTGACGGTGGGGCACCAGGTGATGCTGCACGGCTGCACCATCGGCGACAACTCGCTGATCGGCATCCAGGCGGTGGTCTTGAATAACGCCAGGATCGGCCGCAATTCGATCGTTGGCGCCGGCAGCGTCGTGACCGAGGGCAAGGAGTTTCCCGACAACTCCCTCATCATCGGCTCGCCCGCCAAGGTGGTGCGCACGCTCGACGATGCGGCCGCCGCCAAGCTGCGCCAGAGTGCGGAGCACTATGTAGAAAACGCCCATCGTTTCGCGAAGGGCCTGAAGAAAATTGGCTAACCCCCAGGCTTGCCCACTTCGTGTGGCCTCCTACCCCCTTGCAGGGGGCAATACCTGCGGCCCGGCAAAGCCGGTTCCGCGGTATTCCACGTGAAGACAGCCTGATTGAGAGAAAGATGATGTTTTGAGCGAGCTGCACAAATTCCTGTTCGATGGCCTGCCGGTGCGCGGCATGATCGTGCGCCTGACGGATGCGTGGCAGGAGATCCTTGCGCGGCGCGCCTCCAACACCGCCACCGGCCCGTACCCGCCGCCGGTGGCCGAACTGCTCGGCGAGATGACGGCCGCGGCCACGCTGATGCAGTCGAACATCAAGTTCAACGGCGCGTTGATCCTGCAGATCTTCGGCGACGGCCCCGTGAAGGTGGCCGTGGCCGAGGCCAAGCCCGACCTGAGCCTGCGCGCCACCGCCAAGGTGATCGGCGACCTGCCGGCCGACGCGCGCCTGCCCGACATGGTCAACGTGAACAACAAGGGCCGCTGCGCGATCACGCTCGACCCGAAAGACAAGCTCCCGGGCGCCACGCCGTACCAGGGCGTCGTGCCGCTGTTCGGCGACGACGGCGAGAAGCTGGGCAAGCTCAGCGATGTGCTGCAGCACTACATGCTGCAAAGCGAGCAGCTCGACACCACGCTGGTGCTCGCGGCCGACGACAAGGTGGCGGCCGGCCTGCTGATCCAGCGCCTGCCGGTGAAGGGCGAGGGCAACCTCGAAGGCACCTCCGACAAGGACCGCGACCAGGCCAGCGAAGACCGCATCGGCCGCAACGAGGAATACAACCGCATCTCGATCCTCGCGTCGAGCCTCACGCGCGAAGAGCTGCTCACGCTCGACGTCGAGACCATCCTGCGTCGCCTGTTCTGGGAAGAGAAGCTGCTGCGCTTCGAACCGCAGGCCGGCCTGCTGGGCCCGCACTTCGCGTGCACCTGCGGCCGCGAGCGCGTGGCGCAGATGATCCGCGGCCTCGGCGTGGAAGAGGCCGAGGAAATCCTCGCCGAGCGCGGCGACATCGAGGTCGGCTGCGACTTCTGCGGCAAGCAGTACCGCTTCGACGCGATCGACACCGCGCAGCTGTTCAAGCCGCTGGGCGACCAGCTGCCGGGCAGCCCGGTCGTCCAGTAGGCGGCCCCGTGCAGCCGGTCAGGCCGGCTGCCGCAGCACCTTGACCATCGCGGCCAGGCGCTCGTTGCCCAGGCCGGCGCGCATCGCGCGCTCGAACTGCCCCATCAGGAAATCCGGAAAGCCCGCGTCGAGCTGCGCCTCGCGCGCCTGCTTCACGAACAGCCGGCCCGAGCCCGCGCAGGTGGCCATCGAACTCTCGGGCTCGCCGTACTGGCCGGCGTGGATGGCTTCGCCCTCGGCCTGGATCATTTCTCCCAGCACTGGCGAGATCGCGCCGATCATCTGCGAGAACCCGTCCACGGGAAGCTCTTCGGCTTCGCAGATGCGCACGCCGTGAAAGAACCCGCTCATCGCGCCGAACATGCATGACAGCGTGGCCAGGTCCCAGGCCGCCGCGTTGCCGATCGGTTCGCCCATGTGCTGGATGTTCCCGGCGATGGCTTCGAGCAGCGGCCGGCAGGCGGCGAGGGCGCGTGCCTCGCCGGAGATGAAGAGCGGCGTGTCGGGCCGGCCGATCTGGCCCGGCGTGGCGAGCAGGGCGCCGTCGAGGTACGCCACGCCGCTGAGCGCGGCCCAGTCGTCGCGCGCGTCCTGCGGCGTGCCGGTGCTCAGCTGCACCAGCACCTTGCCGCGCAGCGCATCGTGAACGCCGGGTGCGGCGAGGATGGCGCGCGACGCCGGGTAGTCGGCCACGCAGACCAGCACCACGGGGCTGGCCTGCACGGCGGCCAGGGCCGTGGGTGCGAGCACCGTGCCTTGGTTGAGCAGAGGCTTGGCGCGCTCGGCGGTGCGGTTCCACACCGTCAGCGTGAATTTAGATTGAAGGGCGCGCGCGAGGGCCAGGCCCATGGGGCCGAGGCCGATGAGGGAAACGTCGGTCATGTCAAGTCCTTGTTCAGAAATGGGATCAAGCGGCGCCCGGCGTCAGGCCCTGGCCCAGCCCGCCGTCGACGGTGAGCCGCGCGCCCGTCGTGAAGGTCGCCTCGAAGGCGAAGAAGAGCACCGCGCGCGCGACTTCAGCCGAGGTGCCGTGGCGCCGCATCGGCGTGATCTGGTCGCCCAGGCGCATGAACTCGGCGCGCTCCTCGGCGCTCGCATCGGTCACGCCGAGCGTGGGCGTGTCGATGAAGCCGGGGCTCACCACGTTCACGCGGATGCCGCGGGTCACCAGCTCCGCCGCGAAGCCCGAGGCCATCGAGCGCAATGCGGCCTTCGTGGCGCTGTACACGCTCATGCCGTGCATGCCGCCTTCGTCGGCAATGGACGAGGTGAAGACGATGGCGCTGCCCGCAGGCATCAGCGGTGCGAGGCGCTGAACCGTGAAGAACGGGCCCTTGGTGTTGACCGCAAAGGCACGGTCGTAGCCGGCCTCGGTCACCTGCTCGAAGGGTTCGAGCGAGGAGATGCCCGCGTTGATGTGCAGCAGGTCGATGCGGCCGAAGCGCTCGCGCACCGTGGCGGCGAGGGCGTCGATGTCGGCCAGCGAGGCCGTGTCGGACGCCAGCACATGCGCGCGCGGGCCGAGCACGCGGCGCGCGGCCTCCAGGTTCTGCGGATTGCGGCCGGTCACGAGCACGTCGGCGCCGCCGTCGAGCAGCGCCTGCGCGGTGGCCAGGCCCATGCCGAGGGTGCCGCCGGTGATGACGGCTTTCTTGCCTGCGTAGGGGGTGTGGGGTGTGGTGTTCATGGCCGTCGATGATCCGGATCGCACGGCTTGCGGTCGCGCACGTTCAGCCGTGGGGGAGCACAAACGGTCGACGGCATGCACGCCGCGCGCGGCCCATAATGTTTCGATGAGCGATACCGATCTGGACACCGATTTGCACGGGCACGGTGGTGTGGCGTGCGAGGTGGCGCTGTCGGCCGACAGCTTCGTCGCGCCGCCCGCCACCGACAGCCTGCGCGTCGACGTGCGCCAGACCCCCGGCGGGGTCGTTGGGTACGAGGCGCTGCCCGACCACCGCCTCAAGCTGCACGCGGGCGCGCCGGTGGCGGGCGCCTGCCAGTTCCATCGCTTTCTCTACACGCGCGGCGACCTCGACATCCTGCCGGCCGGCAGCACCGACATCTGGCATGAAGAATCGCCGAGCACCTCGGTGGTGGTGCGCATGGCGCCCGCGCTGCTCGTGCGCACGGCCGACGAGATGGGCCTGCCGGCCGAGCGCGCGGTGCTCGGCGAGCGCCACCAGTTTCGCAATTCGCAGATCGAGCACATCGCCTGGGCGCTCGACGCCGAGCGTCGTGCGGGCTTTCCCAACGGCCGTCTCTACACCGACAGCCTCGGCACCGCGCTCGCGGTGCAGCTGATCGCGGCCGGCCCGCAGGTGGTGCCGTCACCCGCGCAGGGGCTGACGCGGTTGCAGCTGAAGCGTGTCACCGAGTTCATCGAGGCGCATCTGGATGGCGACCTGTCGCTGGCCGCATTGGCCGAGGTCGTGGGCCTGAGCGCCTCGCATTTGAAGACGCAGTTCAAGCGCTCGACTGGCCAGGCGGTGCATGCGTATGTGGTGCACCGCCGTGTCGACCGCGCGCGCAGCCTGCTGCTGAACAGCGAGATGCCCGCGAGCCTCGTGGCGCTCGAGAGCGGCTTCTCGCACCAGAGCCACATGGCGCGCTGCATGCGCCGCGTGCTGGGCCTCACGCCCGGCGAGGTGCGGCGCGCGGCGTAGGGTTCAGCGCGCTTCGTCGTCGAAGCCGCTGAATGCGATGTCGGGCGCGCTGGTGTTGTGTTTCGAGGGCAGGCTGCGGCCGAAGCGCACCTGCGTGGCGTTCAGCGTCTTCACCTCGGGCAGCGGCAACACCTGCTCGGCCGCCTGCGGCGAGGCCTGCCAGCGCACCTCGCTCATGTCGGCGTTGTCGGGCGTCACGTACATCGAACGCAGCACCGCGAAGGGCTGCTTCGCGCTCGCTGTGGGTTTTGAGAGTGTCACGTCGAGCGCTGTGCGGGTGCGGCTGATCTCGGTCACGCGCGCCACCGCCTTGCCGCCGTCGGTGAAGCGCAGGTGGATGGCGAGGGGCTTCGGCACCACGCGGATCGACGCGATGTTCACCACCGGCCGCCCGGCCTGCACGACCGGGCCGAGCAGGAACGACGAGCCGTACACGCCGTCGCCGAAGCGCGCTTCGGGCAGCGGCTTGAGGCGCCAGTAGCCGTCGGAGGGGTAGAGCACGATGGCCTCGAGTGCTTTGCCTTTTTCCTTCTTGAACACCTGCAGCAGGTGAAAGCCGCGGTCGTGGCGCATGCCGACCTGCACCGGCACGCGCGCCGGGCGCCAGAAGGTCGGCAGCGTCATGCCGACGATGCGCCACTGCGCGTTGTCGAGCAGCACGACGGTGCGCTTCCTGAAGCGGTGCGCCGGGTCGGTGGGGTGGGCGCCGCCGTCGAAATTGCAGCCCGAGAAATCGGGCGCGGTGACGTCGTTGCCGATGCTGCCGAGGTAGCTGGGTTGCAGCGCTTCGATGCGCAGGTGGCGGATGCCGTCGCCGCGCAGCACCATCGACACGTTGTCTTCTTCGGCGCAGGCCGTGGAGGTGGTGGCGTTCTCGACGGTGGCGGCCACGGGGGCTGCAGAAGCGGCACCGGCGGCCAGCAGCAGGGCGAGGAAGGCGGCGGCGGGAGCGCGGCGCGCAGCAATCGAAACAGGCATCGGGTCTCCGGTGAGGGGGAGAGGGCGCGCGAACGCGCAAGAGCCGAAAGGCTCAGGTGGGGTCGCGGCGCGCCATCAGGTCGCTGAAAAGCTTATGTTCGCATTCCGGGTCGGAACACTTCTCGCAAGGCCATGTCCACGAGGCGGGCTTGGCATCGCGGCGGGTGCGTGTGCGGGCACGGCCTTCGTTGCCGGCGATGGTGTTGATCGCGTTCCATGCGTTCGCCAGCCGTTCGCCGCCGCTGCCGTGCACCACCGCATACGAGAGCCCGGCGCGCGTGAGCGCGGCGCGCACCAGCGTGTCGGTCGGCTGGCGCGCATGCGGGCCGTCGCGCATGTCGTCGGCCACCCAGGGCAGGTCGAGCGCGGTGAGCAGCGTGATGGCGTAGCGCCGCTGCGCGGCGAGGGCGCTGTCGTACAGCGAGGTGTCGGCGAACAGCTGTTCGCTGTAGACCGCCGTCATGAGCGCCGTGGTGTCGGCCACCACCACGCCCGTGGCGGCGGCGGTGTCGATGCGGCGCCTCTGTTCGTCGGCGATGGCCTGCTGCTCGTCGGGGCGGGGCGTGCGGCCCTCGCGCTCGCACCATTCGCGCAGGTACTCGCCCACCAGCGTGACGGGCGTGCCGCGGTCTTGCAGGCGCTGCGCGATGGCGCGCGAGAGCTCGGTCTTGCCGGTGCTCTCGGCACCCACGAGCGCGATGACGCAGCCGGTCGGCAGGTTCGGTGTCATGCGGGCACCGCCTTCGCGGCGGCCTTCGGCAGGCGTCGCTGCCATGCCAGGAAGCCGGCCACGCTGAGCACGGCGAACACCGCGTACAGCGCCGTCGTGAGCCACAGGCCCTTGTGGATGAACAGGCCCACGCTGACCACGTTCACGGCCAGCCAGATGAGCCAGTTCTCGATGAACTTGCGTCCGAGCAGGAACTGTCCGACCAGGCTCAGGCCGGTGACGAAGCCGTCCCACCAGGGCACGTCGGTGTTGGTGAAGCGGCGCAGGAAGAGGGCGACCACGGGCCACGCAATGGCGCAGGCCGCGAGGGCGTACGCGGTGCCGCGCGGCGACAACCGGCTCACCCGCAGGGCGCTGCCGTCAGCGCGAAAGCCGCGCAGCCATTGCGCCCAGCCCCACAGGGCGACGAAGGCAAAGAAAACTTGAAGGGCGGCGTCGCCGTAGATGCGTGCGTTGGCGAACACCACCACGTAGAGCAGCGAGCTGACGATGGCCAGCGGCCAGCCCCAGTGGATCTCGCGCATGTTGCAGCCGACCATCGCGAGCGCGAGCACGGCGGCGACGAGTTCGAGCCAGGTGACGGGAGAGCCCCACAGCGCAAAGGCGGAGGCCGAGAGAAGCTCTGGCATCGAGAAGCGGTGGCGAAGGAAAGGGTCAGTGCGCGATCTGCACGAAGACTTCGTTCGGTTTGACCATGCCGAGTTCCGCGCGGGCGCGTTCCTCGACCATCTCGAGGCCGTCTTTCAGGTCATTGACTTCGGACGCAAGCCGCTCGTTGTTGAGGGCGGCCTTGGCGTTGGCGTCCTTCTGGTCGGCCAGCTGGGTTCTGAGCTGGGCGACCTCGCGCACGCTGCCGCGCCCGTTCCACAGCTGCCACTGCAGGATGACCAGCAGCAGCACCAGGATGAGAGGAGGGACGAAGCGCGCGCGCATGCAGGCTGCGAGGCGCTACTTGAGGTTGTAGAACGCGCCGCGGCCCGGGTAGACGGCGATGTCGCCGAGGTCTTCTTCGATGCGCAGCAGCTGGTTGTACTTGGCGATGCGGTCCGAACGCGACAGCGAGCCGGTCTTGATCTGGCCGGCGTTGGTGCCCACGGCGATGTCGGCGATGGTGCTGTCTTCGGTTTCGCCCGAACGGTGCGAAATGACGGCCGTGTAGCCTGCGCGCTTGGCCATCTCGATGGCGGCGAAGGTTTCGGTCAGCGTGCCGATCTGGTTGATCTTGATCAGGATCGAGTTGGCGATGCCCTTGTCGATGCCCTCTTGCAGGATCTTGGTGTTGGTAACGAACAGGTCGTCGCCCACCAGCTGCACGCGCTTGCCCAGGCGGTCGGTGAGCAGCTTCCAGCCGTCCCAGTCGCCTTCGTGCATGCCGTCTTCGATGCTGATGATCGGGTACTTGTCGACCCAGGTCGCCAGCATGTCGGCCCAGTTGCCGGCCGACAGCGTGAGGTTCTCGCCCGACAGCACGTAGTTGCCGTCCTTGTAGAACTCGCTGGCCGCGCAATCGAGGCCCAGGGCGATCTGTTCGCCAGCAACGTAGCCGGCCTTGTCGATGGCTTCCAGGATCAGCTGGATGGCCGCTTCGTGGCTCTCGACGCTGGGGGCGAAGCCGCCTTCGTCGCCCACGGCCGTGCTGATGCCGCGGTCGCCCAGGATCTTCTTCAGGGCGTGGAACACTTCAGCGCCGTAGCGCACGGCCTCGCGGAAGCTCTTGGCGCCCACGGGGATGATCATGAACTCTTGCAGGTCCAGGCTGTTGTTGGCGTGCGCGCCGCCGTTGATGACGTTCATCATCGGCACCGGCAGCTGCATGCCGCCCATGCCGCCGAAGTAGCGGTACAGGGGCAGGCCCGACTCTTCGGCCGCGGCGCGGGCCACGGCCATCGAGACGGCGAGGGTGGCGTTGGCGCCCAGGCGGGCCTTGTTGTCGGTGCCGTCCAGGTCGATCATCGTGCGATCGAGGAAGGCCTGTTCGCTGGCGTCCAGGCCCAGCACGGCTTCCGAGATCTCGGTGTTGATGTTCTCGACGGCCTTCAGCACGCCCTTGCCGAGGTAGCGGCTCTTGTCGCCGTCGCGCAGCTCGATGGCCTCGCGCGAACCGGTCGAAGCGCCCGAGGGCACGGCCGCACGGCCCATGGTGCCCGATTCGAGCAGCACGTCGCACTCGACGGTGGGGTTGCCTCGGCTGTCGAGAATTTCGCGGCCGACGATGTCAACGATTGCACTCATCTCTATCTCTTTCTCTGGGTCTCTTGGTGGAGTGGACTGGCAAAAAACGGAATCAAAGGCCTTCGACCGCGATCATGTTCATGATGGCGGCGCCGGCACGCGCTTCACGCGCCTTCAGGTATTCGGGCGTTTCGTAGAAGGCCTTGGCCTTCTCGAAGCTGGGGAATTTGAGCACGACGACGCGGGTGGGCTTCCAGTCGCCTTCGAGCGGCTGCACCTGGCCGCCGCGCACGCAGACTTCGGCGCCGTGCGCCTGCATCGCGACGCTCGACCACTTCTTGTATTCCTCGTACTGCGTCGGGTTCGTGACCTCGACGTGGGCGATGACGTAACCACTGCTCATGCTTGAAAACTGTCCTCGAGGAAAGCGTTTTTCTTGGTGACCCGGTCGAGCGCGACGAGCGTCTCGAGCAGGGCCTTCATGTGCTTGAGCGGCACGGCGTTGGGTCCGTCGCTCAGGGCTTTGTTCGGATCGGGGTGCGTCTCCATGAAGAGACCGGCCACGCCCACGGCCACAGCCGCGCGCGAGAGCACCGGCACCATCTCGCGCTGGCCGCCCGAACTGGTGCCCTGGCCGCCGGGCAGTTGCACCGAGTGCGTGGCGTCGAACACCACCGGCGCTTTCGTCTCGCGCATGATCGCGAGCGAGCGCATGTCCGACACGAGGTTGTTGTAGCCGAAGCTGGCGCCGCGTTCGCAGGCCATGAAGCTGTCTTCGTCCAGGCCGGCTTCCTTGGCGGCAGCGCGGGCCTTGTCGATCACGTTCTTCATGTCGTGCGGCGCGAGGAACTGGCCCTTCTTGATGTTCACCGGCTTGCCCGACTGCGCCGCGGCGTGGATGAAGTCGGTCTGGCGGCACAGGAAGGCGGGCGTCTGCAGCACGTCGACCACCTTGGCGGCCTCGGTGATGTCCTCGTGGGTGTGCACGTCGGTCAGCACCGGCAGGCCGAGTTCACGCTTCACCTTGGCCAGGATCTCGAGGCCCTTGTCGCGGCCCGGGCCACGAAAGCTCGTGCCCGAGGAGCGGTTGGCCTTGTCGAAGCTGCTCTTGAAGATGAATGGGATGCCCAGCGACGCCGTGATTTCCTTCAACGTGCCGGCCGTGTCCATCTGCAGCTGCTCGGATTCGACCACGCAGGGGCCGGCGATCAGGAAGAAAGGCTGGTCCAGCCCGATGTCGAATCCGCAAAGCTTCATGCCACGGCCTTGAGTGTCTTGCTGGTGCTGCCCGCGCCCTTGTCCTTGTGGTCGAGCGCCGCCTTGATGAAGGCGTTGAACAACGGGTGACCGCCCCACGGCGTTGACTTGAACTCGGGGTGGAACTGCACGCCCATGAACCACGGGTGCACGTTCTGCGGCAGCTCGACGATCTCGGTCAGGTGCTCGCGCTGCGTGAGCGCCGAGATCACGAGGCCGGCGTTGCGCAGTTCGTCGAGGTAGTTCACGTTGGCTTCGTAGCGGTGGCGATGGCGCTCGGTGACCACGTCGCCGTAGATGCTGTGCGCCAGCGTGCCGGGCGTGACGTCGGAGCTTTGTGCGCCCAGGCGCATGGTGCCGCCGAGGTCGGACTTCTCGTCGCGCGTCTTCACGGTGCCGTCGCGGTCCTTCCACTCGGTGATCAGCGCGATCACGGGGGTAGGCGTTTCCGGGTCGAACTCGGTGCTGTTGGCGTTCTTGAGGCCGGCCACATGGCGGGCGTATTCGATGGTGGCAACCTGCATGCCCAGGCAGATGCCCAGGTAGGGCACCTTCGACTCGCGCGCGAAGCGGGCGGCCGAGATCTTGCCTTCGACACCGCGCTGGCCGAAGCCGCCGGGCACCAGGATGGCGTCGTACTTGGCCAGGCGCGACACGTCTTGTGCCGAGATGGTCTCGGAGTCGATGTAGTCGATCTTCACGCGCGCATGGTTCTTCATGCCGGCGTGGCGCAGCGCCTCGTTGAGCGACTTGTAGCTGTCCGACAGGTCGACGTACTTGCCGACCATGGCAATCGACACTTCCTGTTGTGGATGTTCGACCTCGTACACCAGGTCGTCCCAGCGCGTGAGCTTGGCCGGCGGCGTATTGATGCGCAGCTTGTCGCAGATCAGGCCGTCCAGGCCCTGTTCGTGCAGCATGCGGGGCACCTTGTAGATGGTGTCCACGTCCCACATCGAGATCACGCCCCATTCGGGCACGTTCGAGAACAGCGAGATCTTGGCGCGCTCGTCGTCGGGAATCGGGCGGTCGGCGCGGCACAGCAGCACGTCGGCCTGGATGCCGATGGCGCGCAGTTCCTTGGCGGTGTGCTGCGTGGGCTTGGTCTTGAGCTCGCCGGCGGCGGCGATCCAGGGCACGTACGAGAGGTGCACGAAGGCCGAGTTGTTCGGGCCGTTGCGCAGGCTCATCTGGCGCACGGCTTCCAGGAAGGGCAGCGATTCGATGTCGCCCACGGTGCCACCGATTTCGACGATGGCCACGTCGACTTCGTGCGGGGTGCCGATGCCGGCGCCGCGCTTGATGTATTCCTGGATCTCGTTCGTGATGTGCGGAATGACCTGGACGGTCTTGCCGAGGTAGTCGCCGCGGCGTTCCTTCTCGAGCACGGTCTTGTAGATCTGACCGGTCGTGAAGTTGTTGGCCTTGCGCATGCGCGTGTTGATGAAGCGCTCGTAGTGGCCGAGGTCGAGGTCGGTCTCGGCGCCGTCATCGGTGACGAACACTTCGCCATGCTGGAACGGTGACATCGTGCCGGGGTCGACATTGATGTACGGATCGAGCTTGATGAGGGTGACTTGGAGGCCGCGCGATTCGAGGATCGCGGCGAGCGAGGCGGAGGCGATTCCCTTGCCAAGGGAAGATACGACACCACCGGTGACGAAGACAAATTTGGTCATGCCAGTTCCGGACGCGTGAATCCGGGCAGTGGGAAATTGCGATTATAGGTGTCCCCTTTGTGCCTCCACGGCCGAAGGCCATCCCATTCCTGATCTTGTCGGTATGTGAGCAACAATATGTCCCATGCAAGATCTCGCCGGCAAACACATCGTCCTCGGACTCACAGGGGGCATCGCCTGCTACAAATCGGCCGAGCTGTGCCGCCTGCTCGTGAAGGCGGGCGCCACGGTGCAGGTCGTGATGACCGAGGCGGCCGAGCAGTTCATGACGCCGGTCACCATGCAGGCACTCTCGGGGCGCACCGTCTACACCTCGCAGTGGGACGCCCGTGAGCCGAACAACATGCCGCACATCAATCTGAGCCGCGAGGCCGATGCGATCGTGCTGGCGCCCTGCAGCGCCGACTTCATTGCGCGGCTGGTGCAAGGGCGTTCCGACGAACTGCTGAGCCTGCTGTGCCTGGCGCGTCCGACCGACCGCGTGCCGCTGTTGATCGCCCCCGCCATGAACCGCGAGATGTGGGCCCATCCGGCCACGCAGCGCAACCTGATGCAGGTGTCGGCCGACGGCGCGACCGTGCTGGGCGTGGGCAGCGGCTGGCAGGCCTGCGGCGAAACCGGCGACGGGCGCATGCTCGAACCGGCGCAACTGCTCGAGGACATCACGGCCTTCTTCCAGCCCAAGCTGCTGGCGGGGCAGAAGGTGCTCGTCACGGCCGGCCCGACCTTCGAGGCGCTGGACCCGATCCGGGGCATCACCAACCACTCGTCCGGCAAGATGGGTTTCGCCATCGCCCGCGCGGCGCGCGAGGCCGGTGCCGAGGTCACGCTGGTGGCCGGTCCGGTGCACCTGCCGACGCCGCGCGGCGTGAGCCGCATCGACGTGCTGTCGGCACAGGAGATGCTCGAAGCCACCACCCGCGCTGCGCAGGCAGCTAGCATTTTTGTAGCAACGGCTGCCGTGGCCGACTGGCGCCCGGCGACGCACAGCGACCAGAAGATCAAGAAGGACGGCAGCGGCCAGACGCCGGTGCTGCACTTTGTCGAGAACCCCGACATCCTGCTCACGGTGGCCAAGAGTGAACGCGCTCAAGCCAGGAAGCTGTTCTGCGTGGGCTTTGCCGCCGAGAGCGAGAACCTCGCCGAGCACGCCAAGGCCAAGCGCGAGCGCAAGGGCATTCCGCTGCTGGTGGGCAACATCGGCCCGCTGACCTTCGGGCAGGACGACAACGCGCTGCTGCTGGTGGACGCGAAGGGTGTGCGCGAGCTGCCCCGTGCGCCCAAGCTCCGGCTGGCGCGCGAGCTGATGACGGAAATTGCCGCGCGACTTCCTGATTGGAGGGCCTGATGAACACCGAATCCAACACACCGCCGAATGGCGACTTCGCTCGCTATGTGGAGCAGCTGTCGGCGCGTGCGGGACAGTCCACCCGTGTGCCCGGCAAGGAGTCCGAGCACGGGCTGGACGTCGGCATGACGCCTTCGCCCGGTGCGCAGGGCACCGTGGCCACGCGGCGCGAATCGGCCAGTGGCGAGGCCGCGAAGGCGGACGGCGCCAAGGCCATCCCCCTGGGCACGCTCAAGGTGCTGGCCGGCATGGGGGCGATGGTGTTCCTGGTGCTGTGGGCCATCGGCGTGCCGCTCTCCGTGCTGGTCCTGGGGGCCGCCGCGGCCGCCTGGTTCGGCAAGCGTTTTCTCAAGGGGCTCAACCTGAGGCCCGGGGTCGCCAAGTGGCAGCAGGTGCTCGAAGAGGCCGCCCGCAGGCAAAAAGAACAGCAACAGAAGTAAGCAAGGCAGCAAGTCAGTGAAAGTAGACGTCCGAATCCTCGATCCGCGCATGGTGGATCAATTGCCCGCGTATGCCACCCCCGGAAGCGCCGGCCTCGACCTGCGGGCCTGCCTCGACGCCCCGGTCACGCTCGAACCCAATGCCTGGCAACTGGTGGGCACCGGCATCGCGATCCACCTGGCCGATCCGGCCTACGCCGCATTGATCCTTCCTCGCTCGGGCCTGGGCCACAAGCACGGCATCGTGCTGGGCAACCTTGTCGGCCTGATCGACAGCGATTACCAGGGCGAGCTGAAGGTCAGCGCCTGGAACCGCAGCAACACGCCCTTCGTGCTGCAGCCGATGGAGCGGCTCGCCCAGCTGGTCATCGTGCCGGTGGTGCAGGCGCAGTTTCAGGTGGTCACCGAATTTGCAGCCTCGCAACGCGGCGAGGGCGGCTACGGCTCGACCGGCAAGCACTGAGCTTTTGCCCCCGGCAAAGCTGAAGGGCACCTGAGTATCCAAGGCGTAAAGAGCGGAACTGCCGGCGCGCGGTTCGCCTCGAAGGTTTCAGCGTGTGTCTTTCGTCATCGCGGCTTCGGCTGAGGCGTTAGGCACAGGCCGGCATGCGGCCCGTCCGGGCGCGTGCTGTTTTCTTCGAGGAGCCTCTTTCATGAATATCTCAATGCGCTTCATTTCCGTCACTGCGTCCGTGCTCGCACTGGCCACGCTCACGGCCTGTGTCGCGCCGGCCCCGGTCTACCAGACCTCGCGCTACCCCTACCAGGCCCCGCCACGGGCGATCCAGTACCAGGAAGCGGCCTACGTCGAGTACGGCCACGTGGCCAACATCGAGGTGCTGCGCAGCGAAACCGCAGGCGTCGGCACCACGGGTGGCGGTGCCATCGCGGGTGGTCTCATCGGCGGCGTGGTGGGCAACCAGTTCGGACGCGGCAATGGCCGTGCCGCAGCCACGGCGCTCGGCCTCGTGGGCGGCGCCTTGCTGGGCAACACCATCGAGGCCCAGCAGAACGGTCCACGCGCCTACGAGAGCTACCGCGTCTCGGTGCAGACCGACCGGGGCGGCTACCGTGCCTTCGACGTGCAAAACCCGGGCGACCTGCGCATCGGCGACCGTGTGCGCATCGACAACGGCCACATCTCGCGCATGTAAGCGGTCGGCCGCGCGCACCAAGAAAGAAGCCGGGCAGTGCCCGGCTTTTGCTTTGGTGGGATGGCTGGGTCTCAGTGCAGCATCTGGCCGCCCGGCGCCATCGGCGGGACCTTGAAGAAGGCGGTGCCTGCCGTACCGCGGCCGACTTCTTCTTCGGTGGCTTCGCGCACCGAACGCACCGTGATGTCCAGGCGGATCGCGATGCCTGCCAGCGGGTGGTTGCCATCGAGCACGAGGTGGTCCGGGTAGATCTCGGCCACGGTGTAGATCGCGTCCTTGGGGATGCCGTCGCTGACGCCCTTGGGCAGGGCGGAGCCGTCGAAGGTCATGCCTTCTTCGGTGCCTTCGGGGAACAGCGTGCGCGGCTCCAGGAAGAGCAGCTGGTCGTTGAAGTCGCCGAAGCCCTGCTCGGGTTCGATCTGCAGTTGGACGCGCGCACCGGGCTCATGGCCCTGCAGGGCGGCCTCGATCACGTCGAAGAGGTCGTCGCCGCCCACCATGAATTCCACCGGCTCGTCGAGCACGTCCAGCACATCGCCGAGCGTGTCTTTCATGGTCCAGGTCAGGCCGACCACGCATTGTTCAGAGATTTCCATTGCAGAATTCTCCCATGGAGATCAATCAACCGCTGCCCTTGCTTGGCGGCCTGAGTCCCGCGCAGTTCATGCGCCGGTACTGGCAAAAGAAACCCCTGCTGATCCGGCAGGCCGTTCCCTCGATGGTGCCGCCGATCGACCGCCCCGCGCTCTTTGCGCTGGCGGAGCGCGAGGGGGTCGAGTCCCGCCTGATCCGGCATGGGAAGGCCGGCTGGTCGCTCAAGCACGGCCCGTTGCCCCGGCGCGCGCTGCCGCCGCTGAAGCAGCCGGGCTGGACGATGCTGGTGCAGGGCGTCGACCTGCATCACGACGGCGTGCACGACCTGCTGCGGCAGTTCCGCTTCCTGCCCGATGCGCGCCTGGACGACCTGATGATCAGCTACGCGAGCGACACGGGCGGAGTCGGTCCGCATTTCGACAGCTACGACGTGTTTTTGCTGCAGGCGCAGGGTCGGCGCCGCTGGTCCATCGGCAAGCAGTCCGACCTGCGGCTGCAGCCCGATGTGCCGCTCAAGGTGCTCGAGAATTTCGAGCCCGAGCAGACCTTCGTGCTCGAACCCGGCGACATGCTGTACCTGCCGCCCAAGTACGCCCACGACGGCGTGGCGGTGGGCGACGACTGCATGACGTACTCCATCGGGCTGCGTTCGTCCGCCGTGGGCGAGCTGGGCGCCGACCTGCTGGCGCGTGTGGCGCAGGCCTATGCCGAAGACCTGGAAGACGCGGGTCCGGCCGAGCTCGCGCGTTACCGCGATCCGTCGCAACCTGCCGTCGAGGCCCCGGCCGCGATGCCGGCAGCGTTGCAGGACTTCGCGCGCAAGGCCGTCGAGGCCGCACTGCGCGACCCCGACGCGATCGACCGCGCGCTGGGCGAATCGCTCACCGAGCCGAAGGCCAACGTCTGGTTCGGCGAGGGCAATGAAGTGCCCGAGGTGCTGCGCGAGGTCGCACTGGATCGCCGCACGCGCATGCTCTACGACGCGCGGCACGTCTACATCAACGGCGAGAGCTTCCGCGCCGGCGGGGCCGATGCCACGCTGATGCGGCGGCTGGCCGACCAGCGTGCGCTCGGCGCGCGTGACCTGGCCCGTGTCAGCGAGGGCGCGCGGGCGCTGCTGGGCGATTGGTGCGAGGCGGGCTGGCTGCATGCCGGGTGAAAGCGCCGTCCCGGTCCTGATCGAAGGCCGCTTCGACGGCCGCGAGGCCTTCGCCGACCTCGTTCGCGGGGCGTTGTCCGCCGCCGCGCACCAGGGCTGGAACGAGATCGTCTTCAGCGACCCCGACTTCGCCGACTGGCCCCTGGGCGAGCGCGCGAGCATCGAAGCGCTGCAGGCCTGGTCGGCCAGCGGGCGCCGCCTGTTGTTGCTGGCGCGGCGCTTCGACCTGGTGGAGCGCGGGCATGCGCGCTTCGTGACGTGGCGCCGCACCTGGGACCACATCGTCGAATGCCGCGCGGCAGGCCGAACAGGCGCGGCCGAGGAGGTGCCCAGCGCCCTCTGGACACCCACCTGGTGCCTGCACCGCATCGACCCCGAACGCAGCCGCGGCGTCTGCAGCAGCGAGGCGCGTGCACGGCGCGACCTGCGCGAAAGCTTCGACGAGCGCTGGCGCCAGGGCCGGCCGGCCTTTCCCGCCTCCACGCTCGGCTTGTAAGCCAATGCCGCAAATACACCCCCGCGACATATCCGGGCGGGGTTGGCGGTCTAGAATTTTTTGGTTCCAGACCTTCATTGCCAAAGGAGTCCTCATGAAGAAGTCGTCGTCCGTCCTGATTGCCTCGCTGATCGCCGCTGCCGCCCTGGTGGCCTGTGGAAAGAAAGAGGACGCCGCGCCTGCGGTCGTGACCCCGCCGCCCGCTCCCGTGACCGAACCCGCTGCACCACCGGCCGCCGCGCCTGCATCGGCACCGTCGGCAGCCGCTTCGTCGGCCCTGGACGCCGCCAACGCCGCGACCGAAGCCGCCAAGAAGGGCGAGGCACCGAAGCAGTAGTTCCGCTGTACGGTCCGCACCATGCAAAAAGCCGCCTCAGGGCGGCTTTTTCATTGGGGGAGGGCGAAGCTCAGACGTCGAGCCAGGGCGAGCCCTCGGCGGCGGTGGCCGTGAGCATCTCGGCTTCGTCGCCGCCCAGCGCATCCGCCATGAGGCGCCGCACGATCTCGGGCCGGTTGTTCTGCTCGCTCAGGTGCGCCGCGACCACGTGGCGCAGGCCGTCGTGAAGCACGGCACGCGCGATCTCGGCCGCCGCGGTGTTCGACAGGTGGCCGTAGTTGCCGCCCACGCGCTGCTTCAGGAATGACGGGTAGGCCGAGCCGGCGAGCAGGTCGCTGTCGTGGTTGAACTCCAGCAGCAGCGCATGCGCGCCACGCAGCCGGGCCAGCACATGGCTGGTGGCGTGGCCCAGGTCGGTCAGCACGCCCAGCGTGCGGTTGCCGTCGGTGCAGCGCAGCTGCAGGGGCTCGCGCGCGTCGTGGGGCACGGTGAAGGGCTGCAGGCAGAGGTCGCCGACCGTGAACTCGGCGTCGTCGCGCGCCAGGTGCAGGCGGCCTTCGTAGTCGCTACCGCCGGTGGCAAGCCACGTACCTTCGCTCATCCAGACCGGAATGCGGTCGCGCAGCGACAGGGCATGGGCGCAACCGATGTGGTCGCCATGCTCGTGGGTGATGAAGACGGCGTCGAGGTCTGCGGCGGCCAGGCCCGCCTGGGCCAGGCGCCGGTCGAGCTGGCGGATGCCGAAGCCGCAGTCGACGAGGAGGCGGGTGGTGCGGCCGGCGCTGGTCGTTGCTTCGACCAGCGCGGCGTTGCCCGTGCTGCCGCTGCCGAGGCTTCGGAAGCGGAGCATGCGGGTTACTTCAGGTCGTCGGCGATGACCTTGACGATGCGCTGCGCGTTGGCCGAGGTTTCGGGCGCGCCGGCGTCGTTCAGGACCGAGACCGTGGTGGCTTCGCCCTGGCTCTTGACCGAGATGCGGAACTTGATCGGTGCTTCGTCCTTCTTGGAGCTGCTGAACAGCTTGCCGAAGAAGCCGTCGTCCTTCTTGTCGGGGTTCGGCGTCACATAGCGCACGAAGTAGATGCCGGCGCTGCGGTCGCGGTCTTCGACGGTGAAGCCGGTGCGGTCCAGGGCCAGGCCGACACGGCGCCATGCGCGGTCGAAGCCTTCGTTGATCTGCACGACCGGCTGGTTGCCGATGGTGGACACGGTGGCGGTCTTGGGCGTTGCGGTGGTCGCGGCGAGAATCTTCGACTGCTCTTGCGTCACGCCGAGCTTGACCATCAGGCGGCGCAGGAATTCGGTCTCGAGTTCAGGATCGCTCGGGCGAGGCTGCCACACGGTCTGGTCCTGGCGGGAGTTGTTGTAGACCTCCTGCATGCCGCGGTGGCTGATGAAGATCTCGGTGCTGCCGTTGGGGTTGCGCTCCAGGCGGGTGCGGAAGCGGTCGAGTTCGCCGGTCGAGTAGACCGAGTCGACCAGCTTGCCCAGCGTGCCGCGAATGATGTCCTGCGGCAGCTTGGCGCGGTTCTCGGCCCAGTCGGTTTCCATGATGCCCAGGTTGCGCTGGTCGGTGGTCAGCAGGAAGCCGCTTTCCTGCCAGAAATCTTTGACGGGCTCCCAGAGCTGGTCGGGCGTGCGGTTGATGACGATCCAGCGCTGCGTGCCCGAGCGCTCCATGCGCACGTCGCCGATGTTGGCCACGGCCGTGGGAATGCCCGGTGCGTTCGCGACGCCTGCCTGGTAGGCGTTGGCGGTGACGGCGCCGCCTGGCACCGCGTAGCGGTTGTCACGCGAGAGCTGGGACAGGTCGGGTGGGACTTCGAGCGTCGGGGCCTTGCCTGCGCTCTTGTAGTCGATCTTGTCGCTCTCGAGGACGGAGCAGGCGGCGAGGCTGGCAACGAGGGCCAGCAGTGCGAATCGCGAAATGTTCTTCAACGTCGTCTTCCTTGGTGGAATGGTTCGGTCAATCGATGGGCCCCAGCGCCCCGCCCTCTCTGAGCACTGTTGCGGCAAAAGGTTGCTTGACCTTGTTGCGAACAGGGAGAAGGGCAGGCGGGAACCGGTGTGATCGGTGGGAAGCTCGGTCAGTCCTTGAGCAGGCCGGTGGCGCGCAAGGCGCCCTCGACCGCCGGGCGGCTCGCTTCGCCGAGTTCCGTGAGCGGCAGCCGCAGGGCGCCGCCGCACAGACCCAGGCGGGCCATGGCCCACTTGAGCGGGATCGGGTTGGGTTCGACGAACAGGTTGCGGTGCAGCGGCATCAGTTCGAACTGCAGCTGCATGGCGCGCTTGACGTCGCCGGCCAGCGCGGCCACGCACAGCTCGTGCATCTTGCGCGGCGCCACGTTGGCCGTGACGCTGATGTTGCCCTGGCCACCGCACAGCATGAGGGCGACCGCGGTCGGGTCGTCGCCGGAGTAGACGGCAAAGTTCTTCGGCAGGTCGCGGATGAGCCACTGGGCACGTTCGATGTTGCCGGTGGCTTCCTTGATGCCGATGATGCCGGGCACCTGCGCCAGGCGCAGCACGGTGTCGTGCGCCATATCGGCGACGGTGCGGCCGGGCACGTTGTACAGCACGACGGGCAGGTCGCCGACCGCTTCGGCGATGGCCTTGAAGTGCTGGTACTGGCCCTCTTGCGTGGGCTTGTTGTAGTAGGGAACGACCTGGAGTTGCGAGTCGGCGCCGACGCCCTTGGCGAACTTGGCGAGCTCGATGGCTTCCTTGGTCGAGTTCGCGCCGCAGCCGGCCATCACGGGCACGCGGCCCCGGGCTTGTTCGACGGATACGCGGATGATTTCGCAGTGCTCTTCCACATCGACCGTCGGCGATTCGCCGGTGGTGCCGACCACGCCAAGGCAGTCGGTGCCTTCGTCAATGTGCCAGTCGATGAGCCGCCGCAGGGCGGGGTAGTCGACACTGCCGTCGTCGTGCATCGGCGTGACGAGCGCGACGATGCTGCCTGTCAGTTGCTCCAAGGGAATCTCTTTGTCGGTGGACGAAAGCGGCCATTCTACTGACTCCGGCCGGGCCGGAGACAGTTGTGTCGGCGCGCTCAGCTGGCCTTCAGGAAGTGGCGCGGCGGGGCGCCCGCGGCCGCTTCGCCGGGCCGCACGGCGGCAATGCGCTGGACGAAGCGCGCCGGCTCCGGCAGGAAGCCGTCTTCGTAGGCGATCACCTGCAGGCTGGCGCAGGCCCCGAGCAGCTCGCCCGGCTGCAGCAGGAAATCGGGCCGCGAGGGCTTGCCGACGGTCTCGTTGCCGGCCGCGAAGGTTTCGTACAGCAGCACGCCGCCCGGCGCCACGGCGGCCACGATGTCGGCCATGCGCGGGCGCCAGAGATAGTTGGTGACGACCACCGCGCCGAAGCGCTGGGCCGCGAAGGGCCAGGGGCCCGACTCGATGTCGGCCGCCACCACCCGCCCGAAGGCGCCGGCCGCCTCGACGGCCTCGGGCGACCGGTCGACGCCGGTCGCCGCATGCCCGCGCCCGGCGAACCACTGCATGTGCCGCCCGGACCCGCAGGCCACGTCGAGCACCGTGGCGTTCGGAGCGAGCAGGTGCGACCAGCGCACGATCCATTCGGACGGTGTCGTGTTCGCGTGCACGGGAATTGCTACATCTTTCATAGCTGACTGGGCCCGGCTTGCGAGCGGTTCGGGGCGATGTCGTTCAGAAACAGGACCACACCTGGTCGACCAGCGTGACCAGAAACGCCGGATGCACGTACAGCGCGAACACGCCGCCCAGCGCCGCCAGCACGGCGGCGAGCCAGGCGGCTTGGGCCAGGTAGTGGTTGCGTGTGCGGGGCGTCATGGCGGTCTTCCTTGATAGAGGCGGTCAGCCCGCCACGGCGGCCGGCCGGACCGCGCGCGCAATGGCGCTTTCCTTCACCGGCAGGTTGATCAGCGCCGCGAACACGCCCAGCGCGATCGAGATGTACCAGACGATGTTGTAGCTGCCCGTCGTGTCATACAGGAAACCACCGAGCCACACGCCCAGGAACGAACCCACCTGGTGGCTCAGGAACACGAAGCCGCTGAGCATCGACAGGTGGGCCACGCCGAAGATGCCCGCCACGATGGCGTTGGTGGCCGGCACAGTCGACAGCCACAGGAAGCCCATCGCCGCCGAGAAGACGTACACGCTGTGCGGCGAGATCGGCACCAGCAGGAAGAGGGCGATCGACACCGCCCGCGCAAAGTAGATGGCCGCAAGAATCTTGGGCTTCGACAGCTTCTGCCCCAGCAGGCCGACCGTGTAGGTGCCGAACACGTTGAACAGGCCGATCAGCGCCAGCGCGTAGCCCGCCACGTCGGCCGACAGGCTCTGGTCGCGCAGGTAGGTCGGCATGTGGATGCCGATGAACGCCAGCTGGAAGCCGCAGACGAAGTAGCCCGCCATCAGCAGCCCGAAGCTGGGGTAGCGGAAGGCCTCGCCCACGGCCTGCAGCACCGACTGGTCGCGGTGGCCGGCCAGCGCCGCGGTCTTGGGTTCGCGCAGGCCGAAGGCCAGCGGGACGATCACGAGCACCACCACCGCCAGCACGGCCAGCGCCGTCTGCCAGCCGAAGGCGCCGATCAGGCGGCCTTCGATGGGTGCCATCAGGAACTGCCCGAACGAGCCGGCCGCCGCCGCCACGCCCATGGCCCACGAGCGGCGCTCGGCCGGAATCTGCCGGCCGATCACGCCGTAGATCACCGCGTAGGTCGAGCCCGCCTGCGCCGCGCCGATCAGCACGCCCGCGCTCAACGTGAAGAGCAGCGGTGTCGGCGAATGCGCCATGCCGAACAGGCCCAGCGCATAGAAGATCGCGCCGCCGATCAGCACGCGGAACGCGCCGAAGCGGTCGGCCAGCATGCCCGCGAACACGCCGAAGATGCCCCACGACAGGTTCTGCACCGCCAGCGCGAACGAGAAGGTCTGCCGGCTCCAGTCCTGCGCCTGCGTGATGGGCTGCAGCCAGAGGCCGAAGCCGTGGCGGATGCCCATCGAGAGCGTGACGATCATGGCGCCGCAGAACAGCACCTGCTTGATCGAAAGGGTGGGAGCGGGGGAGGCTTGCATCCTTCGAATGTAGCGAAATGGATGCTGCGGCAGGTGGCGTGGCGGCCAAGGCCATTGATGATTTGTGGGCGCGGTTTCAATGCGCGGACCGCATCAAAGAAAGAAGGCAGGCGCGCGGCCTGCCCGTGGGGTCAGCGCGCCGGTGCCGCCGCCGCGCCACGCGCGCCCGGGAAGCCGTGCTCGCAGGCCCGCCACGCCAGCACCAGCCCCGGCACCAGCAACGCCAGCAGCGACCAGGGCAGGCTGCCCGCGCCGCCGCCCTGCAGCAGCAGGCCGCCCGCCAGCCCGCCGCCTGCGATGGCGAGGTTCCAGGTGGTCACGACCATCGACTGCGCCACGTCCGCCGCGTCGCCGGCGGCCTGGGCCGAGGCGGTCTGGAACAGCGTCGCCGCGCCCCCGAAGGCCAGGCCCCAGACCGCGACCGCGAGGTACACGCCCGCCGCCGACCCGCCCGCCGCGGCGAGCATCAACGCCGCCAGCGCGAAGGCGGCGGTGCCGGCCAGCACCAGCGTGCGCAGCCAGCGGTCGATCAGCACGCCCGTGAGCCAGATGCCGCCCAGCGACGCTCCGCCGAACACCAGCAGCACCCGCCCGACCTGCGCGCCGAGCCCGGCGTGCGCCAGGAAGGGCGCGATGTAGGTGTAGAGGATGTTGTGCGCCAGCACGAAGGCGAACATCACGGCCAGCACCGGCCGCACGCCCGGCAGCAGAAACACGCGGCGCACGCTTTGCTGTCGTCCGGCGTCCTGGCCCGGGAAGTCGGGCACCTGCCAGCGCACCCAGCCGAGCAGCAGCACCGACAGCGCCGACATGATCAAAAAGGCCGGCCGCCAGCCGACGCTCGCGCCCAGCAACGTGCCCGCCGGAATGCCCAGCGACAGCGCCAGCGGTGCGCCCAGCATCGCCACGGCGATGGCACGGCCCTGCTGCGACGGCGCCACCATGCGCGCCGCGTGCCCAGCCAGCAGCGCCCACAGCAGGCCCGCGAACACGCCGGCGAAGAAGCGCGCGACCAGCGTCAGCGTGTAGTCGTGCGACAGCGCCGTGACTGTGTTAACCACCGCGAAGCCGCCGATCGCGCCCATCAGCAGCGGCCGTCGCCGCCAGCCGCGCGTGAACGCCACCAGCGGAATGGCCGCCACCAGCGAGCCCAGCGCGTACACGGTGACGAGCTGACCGACCAGCGCGGGCGCGACGCCCAGGTCGGCGCCGATCTGCGGCAGCAGGCCGGCCGGCATCGCCTCGGTGAGGATGGTGATGAAGCCGCCGGCCGCCAGCGCCAGCAGGCCGGACAGAGGCAGCGGTGACGAAGAGGTCGTGTCACGCATAGACGGCGTCCCGGAGCTCGGTGACGAAGCGGCCCGACATGCCTTCGTAGAGCGTGTTCGTGAAGGCCACCACGCTGAGCCCGCGCGCCCGGTCGACGAACCAAGCGTGGCCGTAGGCGCCGCCCCAGCGCCAGGTGCCGGGCGATTCGGGCGTCTGCGTGGGCTGGGGGTCGTGCAGCACCGAGAAGCCCAGGCCGAAGCCCCAGCCCGGCGCATCCGCCGGCCCTCGGTCACCCGTGTGGTTGCGGCTCATCGTGTCGACGGTGGCGGCGCCCAGCAGCGGGGCGCCGCCGGTGCGCAGCGTCTCGAGCAGGCGCAAAAAGTCGCCCGCGCTGCCGACCATGCCGGCGCCGCCCGAGGGCCAGGCGCTGGCGTCGAAGGCGCGTGCCGGGTCGAAGCGGATGCCGACGGCGCCCTCGAACGACGTGGCGACGACGGGGCCGTCCATGCGCCGCGGCGGCGTGGCATCGGGGCCGTTCACGTAGGGCGTGGCCAGCCGCGGGTCATCGGGTGCGGCGGCGAAGCCCGTGTCGTGCATCTGCAGCGGACCGGTCACCAGCGTGCGCACCGCCTCAGGCAGCGGCAGGCCGCTGGCCGCCTCGACCACCGCGCCGATCACGTCGATGGCCAGCGAGTAGAGCCATCCGGCGCCGGGTGGGTACAGCAGCGGCACGGCGGCCAGGCGTTGCAGGTTGCCGGCCAGCGTGAGGCCGTCGTCGCGGTCCATGCCGTCCGACACGCCGGCGCGCGCGTACAGGCCGTCGTCCGAACTTTCGAAGAAGCGGTAGCCCAGGCCGGCCGTGTGGGTCAGCAGTTGCCGCAGCGTGATGACGGCTTCGCCGCCATCGGGAAGGCGCGGGCGGAAGTCCGGCAGCCAGCGCGTCACCGGGTCGTCCAGGTCGAGCCGGCCCTGGTCCACGAGCACCATCGCGGCGGTCGAGACGATGGGCTTGGACACCGAGGCCAGCCGGAACAGCGCGTCTTCGTGCATCGGCCGGCCGGCTTCGCGGTCGGCCAGCCCGGCGGCGCGCCGGTGGACGAGGCGCCCGTCGTGGCGCACCAGCACCACGGCGCCAACCAGCCGCTGCTCGGCGAGCGCACGGTCGATGGCGGCGTCGATGCGCGACGGGGCCGGGCCCTGCCACGCAGGGGTGAAAGTGGGGGAGATGTCGGGGAGAAAGGTCATGCGACCAACGATAGGAAGAAGCCGACTTCGGATAAAGACGGCTACAGTTCCGATCAATGCGGACGTTCTAGTCCGCAATGGAGATTCCCCATGGACAGCCTCAGCGGTTTTGCCGTCTTCGTTCAGGTCGCCGAAACCCGCAGCTTCGTGGCCGCCGGGCGCGCGCTCGGCGTGTCGGCCTCGGCCGTGGGCAAGCGCGTCGCGCGGCTCGAGGAGCGGCTGGGCGTGCGCCTGTTCCACCGCAGCACACGCAGCATCACGCTCACCGCCGAGGGCGCGCTGTTCCTGGCGCGCAGCCGCCGCGTGCTGGCCGAGATCGAGGCCGCCGAGCAGGAGCTGTCGCACGCCGCCGAAGCGCCGCGCGGGCGGCTGCGCGTGAGCCTGCCGCTGGTCAGCTCGCTGGTGCTGCCGGTGCTGGCCGATTTCATGGCCGCCTACCCGGCGATCGAGCTCGACCTCGACTTCAGCGACCGGCTCGTGGACGTCATCGAGGAAGGCTTCGACGCCGTGGTGCGCACCGGCGAGCCGGCGGATTCACGGCTGTCGTCGCGCCAGCTGGGCGAGTTCTCGCAGCTGCTCGTGGCCTCGCCCGCGTACCTGGCGCGCCATGGCACGCCCGCCTCACCGGACGACCTGGCCCGCCACGCCTGCCTGCACTACCGCTACCCGGCGACCGGCAAGGTGGAGGTCTGGCCGCTCGCGCCCGGGCCCGACGGCAGCGAGGTGCGCCCGCCGGTCTCGATGATCTGCAACAACATCGAGACCCGCCTGTGCTTCGCCCTGCGCGGGCGCGGCATCGCCTGCCTGCCCGACTTCAGCGTGCGCGCCGCGCTGGCCGAGGGCACGCTGCAGCCCGTGCTGGCCGACCACCTGCGCCGGCCCCGTACCATCGCGTTCCGCGTGCTGTGGCCTTCGGGGCGCCATCCGTCGCCCAAGCTGCGGGCGTTCATCGACTTCCTGGGCGCGCGGATGTTCGGCCCGCCCGTAGAAATCAGCGCCTGATGTGCGAAAAGACCGACGCCGGTGCCTGTATGGGTATCCAGTCATTTCAACCCAACTGACTACAATCCGCCCCCATGGCGACTTCCCCCAAGACATCTTCAGACTCCGCTTCCGGCTATTCGGAAGGCTCCATCCGCGTGCTCAAGGGCCTCGAGCCCGTGAAGCAGCGCCCGGGCATGTACACCCGGACCGACAACCCCCTGCACATCATTCAGGAAGTGCTCGACAACGCCGCCGATGAAGCGCTGGCGGGCTACGGCAAGAAGATCAAGGTCACGCTGCACACCGACGGCTCGGTCAGCGTCGAGGACGACGGCCGCGGCATTCCCTTCGGCATGCACCCTGAAGAACAGGCCCCCGTGATCGAGCTGGTCTACACCCGGCTGCACGCCGGCGGCAAGTTCGACAAGGGCTCGGGCGGCGCCTACAGCTTCTCGGGCGGCCTGCACGGCGTGGGCGTGTCGGTGACCAATGCGCTGTCCAAGCGCCTCGAAGTCAGCTCGCACCGTGAAGGCTCGGTCGCGAAGCTGGCCTTCAGCGCTGGCGACGTGATCGAGGCGCTCGAAATCCGCAAGCTCGAAGCCGGCGAACGCAAGCAGGGCACCACCGTGCGTGCCTGGCCCGACGCCAAGTACTTCGAGACCGCCGCGCTGCCCATGGGCGAACTCACCCACCTGCTGCGCAGCAAGGCCGTGCTGATGCCCGGCGTGAGCGTCACGCTGGTGAATGAGAAGACCGGCGAAAGCCAGCAGTGGCTCTACAAGGGCGGCCTGAGCGACTACCTCATGCAGACGCTCAACGGCGACCCGGTCATTCCGCTGTTCGAAGGCAGCGGCCATGCCGACAAGAACGCCGACAACTTCGCCGAAGGCGAGGGCGCCGACTGGTGCGTGGCCTTCACCGAAGACGGCCAGCCGGTGCGCGAGAGCTACGTCAACCTGATCCCCACCAGCGCCGGCGGCACGCACGAAAGCGGCCTGCGCGACGGCCTCTTCACCGCGGTGAAGAGCTTCATCGAGCTGCACTCGCTGCTGCCCAAGGGCGTGAAGCTCCTGCCCGAGGACGTGTTCGCGCGCGCCTCGTACGTGCTCAGCGCCAAGGTGCTCGACCCGCAGTTCCAGGGCCAGATCAAGGAACGCCTGAACTCGCGCGATGCCGTGCGCCTGGTGTCCAGCTTCGTGCGTCCCACGCTCGAGCTGTGGCTCAACCAGCACGTCGACTACGGCAAGAAGCTGGCCGAACTGGCCATCAAGGCCGCGCAGACGCGCCAGCGCGCCGGCCAGAAGGTCGAGAAGCGCAAGGGCTCCGGCGTGGCCGTGCTGCCCGGCAAGCTGACCGACTGCGAGAGCAAGGACATCAGCCACAACGAAGTGTTCCTGGTCGAGGGCGACTCCGCCGGCGGCAGCGCCAAGATGGGCCGCGACAAGGAAAGCCAGGCCATCCTGCCGCTGCGCGGCAAGGTGCTCAACACCTGGGAGGTGGAGCGCGACCGCCTGTTCGCCAACACCGAAATCCACGACATCTCGGTGGCCGTGGGCGTCGATCCGCACGGCCCCACCGATTCGCCCGACATGAGCGGCCTGCGCTACGGCAAGATCTGCATCCTGTCGGATGCCGACGTGGACGGCTCGCACATCCAGGTGCTGCTGCTCACGCTGTTCTTCCGGCACTTCCCCAAGCTCATCGAAGCCGGCCACGTGTATGTCGCAAAGCCGCCATTGTTCCGGGTCGATGCGCCCGCGCGCGGCAAGAAGCCGGCCTCCAAGGTCTATGCGCTGGACGAGGGCGAACTCACCGCCACGCTCGACAAATTGCGTAAAGATGGCGTGCGCGAAGGCGCCTGGAGCATCAGCCGCTTCAAGGGCCTGGGCGAAATGAACGCGGAACAATTGTGGGAAACCACGCTCAATCCGGACACCCGGCGCCTGATGAAGGTCCAATTGGGTCGGTTCGACTTTTCGTCCACCCAGGGCGAGATCACCAAGCTGATGGGCAAGGGCGAAGCGGCTGCGCGGCGCGAGCTCATGGAATTGCGCGCCGACGACGTCGACATCGACGTCTGACCTTTTCTTTCTTTTTCCTCACACGCATGTCGGTTTTCAAGCGTTCGCTGTGGTTGGCCTTTCTGTTGTGCACGCAGCAGGGGCTCGCGCACGCGGCCGACATCTACGGCTACATCGACAGCAACGGCGTGGCCCACTTTGCAGCCGAGAAGGTCGACGAGCGCTACAAGATCTTCTTCCAGGGCGGCCAGAGCTTCGACACCGCCAAGGGCATTTCGCCGCTGGGCCGCGGCGGCGGCATCAACCGCCGGCTCGACGGCAAGGTGTCGCCGGCCTCGCAGAACCTGCTGGCCATGTTCGAAGCCTCGCCCGGCTACAAGACCGCCAAGTCGGCGCTGCGCGATGCGTCGAGCAAGCACGCCATCGACTACGAACTGCTGCAGGCGCTGGTCGCCACCGAGTCGGGCTTCGACGCCAAGGCCGTCTCGCCCAAGGGCGCGATGGGGCTCATGCAGCTCATGCCCGCCACGGCGCAGCGCTACGGCGTGGCGACGGACAAGCGCGGCACCATCGAGAAAAAGCTGTTCGACCCGCACATCAACATCGCCGCCGGCTCGCGCTACCTGCGCGACCTGATCGCGATGTTCCCGGGCCAGATCGAGCTCGCTTTGGCCGCCTACAACGCGGGCGAGGGCGCGGTGCAGCGCGCGGGCAACAAGATCCCGAACTACAAGGAAACGCAGAACTACGTGCAGACCGTGCTGCAGCTGTACGCGTACCTGAAACCCTCGGCCGTGACCGTGGGCGGCAACCTGCGCAGCGGCAGTGGCAGCAGCGGCGGCAAGACGCCGGGGCGCATCCGCATGGAGATGTCGGTGCCCAAGGGCGGTGCGATCGGTCGCGGCAACATGCCGTCCGAGTCGCCGCGCAACGTGCCGACGATGCCCGAGGTTCCCGAACTGTCCGACGTGCCGACCAGCGCGGCCGAGCCGGGCGATGCGTCGCCGCCGTCTCCGTTGTCCTGACGCCGAAGACCGCGATGCACCCCTCTTTCACTTCGGGCTGAGCGCACCACGCACGCAGCCCCACGCAACTGTTTTCTTTCTCTCTTCTTCATGGACGACTCTCAACCTCCGCTCGACCTTGCAGGCCCCACCGACGGCGACACCACCCTCACGCTGGCCGACTACGCGCAGACCGCCTACCTCGAATACGCCCTGAGCGTGGTCAAGGGCCGCGCGCTGCCCGATGTGTCCGACGGCCAGAAGCCGGTGCAGCGGCGCATCCTGTACTCGATGTCGCGCATGGGCCTGGGCTTCGGCGGCACCAACGGCACCGTGGGCGCCAAGCCCGTGAAGAGCGCGCGCGTCGTCGGTGACGTGCTCGGCCGCTTCCACCCGCACAGCGACCAGGCCGCCTACGACGCGCTGGTGCGCATGGCGCAAGACTTTTCGCAGCGCTATCCGCTGGTCGACGGCCAGGGCAACTTCGGCAGCCGCGACGGCGACGGCGCCGCGGCCATGCGCTACACCGAAGCGCGTCTGGCGCGCATCACCAGCCTGCTGCTCGACGAGATCGACGAAGGCACGGTCGACTTCATTCCCAACTACGACGGCAGCACCGAAGAGCCGCGCCTGCTGCCGGCGCGGCTGCCGTTCACGCTGCTCAACGGCGCCAGCGGCATCGCCGTGGGCCTGGCCACCGAAATCCCGAGCCACAACCTGCGCGAAATTGCCGACGCCTGCGTGGCGCTGATCAAGTCGAACGGCAAGCTCAGCGAAGAAGAGCTGCTGGCGATCGTGCCCGGCCCCGACTACCCGGGCGGTGCGCAGATCATCAGCGGTGCCAGCGACATCGCCGATGCGTACCGCACCGGCCGCGGCTCGCTCAAGGTGCGCGCGCGCTGGACGATCGAAGACCTCGCGCGCGGCCAGTGGCAGCTCGTGGTCAACGAACTGCCGCCCGGCGTGAGCACGCAGAAGGTGCTCGAAGAGATCGAGGAAATCACCAACCCGAAGGTCAAGGCCGGCAAGAAGGCGCTGAGCGCCGACCAGACCCAGCTGAAGGCCGCGATGCTGTCGATGCTCGACGTGGTGCGCGACGAGTCGAGCAAGGACGCCGCCGTGCGCCTCGTGTTCGAGCCCAAGACCTCGCGCATCAGCCAGGACGAGTTCGCGACCACGCTGCTGGCGCAGACCTCGCTCGAGACCTCGTCGTCGATCAACCTCACGATGGTCGGCATCGACGGCAAGCCCACGCAGAAGTCGCTGCGCCAGATGCTCAACGAGTGGATCGCGTTCCGCGAGATCACCGTCGAGAAGCGTTCGCGCCATCGCCTGGGCAAGGTGCAGGACCGCATCCACATCCTCGAAGGCCGGCAGCTGGTGCTGCTGAACATCGACGAGGTCATTGCCATCATCCGCGCGGCGGAAGACCCGAAGGCGGCGCTCATTGCGCGCTTCAACCTCAGCGACCGCCAGGCCGAGGACATTCTTGAAATCCGGCTGCGCCAGCTTGCGCGGCTCGAAGCCATCAAGATCGAACAGGAGCTGGCCGGCCTGCGCGACGAGCAGAAGAAACTCGAAGACATCCTCTCCAGCCCGGCCGCGCTGCGCCGCCTGCTGGTGAAGGAAATCGAAGCCGACGCCAAGACCTTCGAAGACCCGCGCCGCACGCTCATCCAGGCCGAGAAGCGCGCCGTGGCCGAGGTGAAGGTGGTCGACGAGCCCGTCACCGTGATCGTGTCGCAGAAGGGCTGGGTGCGCGCGCAGAAGGGCTGGGCCAGCGAGAAGGCTGCAGGCAATGGCGGCACCGCACCCGAGTACAGCTTCAAGTCGGGCGACACGCTCTACGGCGCCTTCGAATGCCGCAGCGTCGACACGCTGCTGGTCTTCGGCAGCGCCAAGGACAAGAGCGTGCGCGTGTACACCGTGCCCGTGGCCTCGCTGCCCGGCGCGCGCGGCGACGGCCAGCCCGTCACGACGCTCATCGAGCTCGATGCCGGCACGCACGTCACGCACTTCTTCGCGGGCCCGGTGGGCGCCTGCGTGCTGCTCGCCAACACGGGCGGCTACGGCTTCATGGCCACCGTCGAGAACATGATGTCGCGCCAGCGCGGCGGCAAGGCCTTCATCGACGTGGGCGAGGGCGAGCAGCTGTGCCGTCCGTCGCTGGTCGGCGGTGCGAGCGGCGCCGAGCCGATGCCGGCCGCCACGCACGTGGCCTGCGCCTCGAGCGGCAAGCGCATCCTGACCTTCGACATCACCGAGCTCAAGAGCCTGCCCAAGGGCGGTCGCGGCCTGACGCTGATCGACCTGGAGGCCAAGGACACGCTGGCCGGCGCGGTGGCCTACACGCGCAGCGTGCGGATCGAAGGCGTCGCCCGCGGCGGCAAGGAGCGCGAGGAAACGCTGGAGATCCGCTCGCTCAACAACGCGATGGGGACCCGCGGGCGCAAGGGCAAGGTGGCCGACCTCGGGTTCACGCCGGCGAGCGTCGTGCGGGTGCTCTGATGCTGGGCGGCATCGACATCAGCATCCTCGGCGTGATCCTCGCCGTGGTCACGGGCTTCGGCAGCTACATCCTGGGGCGCCGCATGCGCGAGAAGCGCCAGGGCAAGCGGCGCGCGAAAGACCGCGCCATCGCGCAGGCCAACGAGACGCGCCAGGTGCGGCGCGCGCGCGAGCGGCGCGAGCAGGAAGGCAAGTAAGTCGCTCGGCGGGCGGCCTCACCAGCCGTCGTAGCCGCCGACGTTCTCGCGCGTCACGAGCTTCGACGGCAACAGCAGCACGCGCTGCGGCGGTGCCTGGCCCTTCAGGAGCTTCAATCCGATCTCGGCTGCCCGCTGGCCCATCAACGTGGGCGACTGCGTGGCGCTGCCGGCGATCAAGGTGGCGGGGTCACGCAGCCGCTGCACCACTTCCGGCGAGCCGTCCATCGCGGTGATCACGAGGTCCCGGCGTCCCGCGACCTGGGCCGCCAGCTCCGCGCCGATGCCGCACAGGTCGTTGATGGCGAACACGCCCGACAGCTTCGGATGTTGCGCGAGCAGCCGCGTCATCTGTTCCACGCCGCCGTCCTTGGTGGCGCCGCCGTTCAATGCCATCGGCACCACGCGCACGCCGGGTGCGGCGTTCAGTGCTTCGCGACAACCGCCGACGCGGCCCACTGCGGCCGTGTTCGGCGGGCCGTCGATGATCGCCACTTCGCCCTTGCCACCGAGCCTGCGCACCAGGTGTTCGCAAGAGAGCTTGCCGGCCGCGCGGCTGTCCGTCACCACGGCCGCGTCCGCGCCTTGCACGAGCGCATCGACCGCCACCACCTTGATGCCGGCCGCGCGCGCCTCCGCGACGCGGGCGTGCAGGCTGGTCGAATCGACCGGCGTCACGATCACCAGCTGCACGCGCTGGCGGATCATTTCCTTGAGCTGCTCGTCCTGCCGCTGCGGATCGAACCCGCTGGACACGACCGTGATGTGCGCCGCGCCGCGACTGTCTTCGGCCAGCGTGCTTTCCACCGCGCGCGCGATGTAGGCAAAGAAGGGGTTGCGCAGGTCGCTCACGAGCACGCCGACGTGCGGGCCCTTGCCATGGTTGGCATGTGTCGCGAGCGCGCTGCCCGCGGGGCCCACGGCGAGGAGGAGGGCCAGCAGCCAGGTGCGCCAGGGACGTTTCATGGGCATGGGTGCGAGGGCCTCGTTGCGAGAGGGGCCGGTGAAGGGGGGGGGGATGATGACATGTTCCGCACCGCCTCGCATCCGCGATCTGCGGCAGTAAGCGCGAGTGAATGGACGGACCTGCCAGTCCCGGTAGGTGCCGATGTTGTCGCGGGTAGGCAGCGTGGGCGGCAGCAGCGTCAGACCTGGAGGCAGAAGGGGTTGCCCAGGTCGCTGACGCTCAGGTCGATGTGCGGCGCATGGGGGGCGCCCCCTTCGCTTTGCCCCTGTGGCCCGCGATCGATGCCAGCACGCGCCCCGCGGCGAAACCCCTGGCGATACGCGCCAGGCGGCGCCTCGGGGCGCGTGTCGAGATGGCGGGGATGCCGCCTCCTTTCTTGCCGGTTCTTCTTGTGATCACCTTGCTCCCTGTGGCTGCTGCCTTGCAGATGACGGTGTCGTCCGCGATCGGCGTCCGGGGAGGGATTCGTCGCGGCGACACGGCGATTGAACCGGCCGCTGGTTAACTGTCTGTAAACCTTCCAAAAGTGGCGCGCAACATTTGATACGCACACCGCCGCGTGAACGGTGCGCTCCTCACTTCAGCCCGGCCCACCAACGCACATTGGTGCGCGCCTGGCCCACCGTGAGCACTTCGCCGATCACCGGCGTGGCCAGGTCGATCTTCTTGGCCTGCGCCAGGTCGGCGATGCGGTCCAGCGGGTCGTGCCAGGTGTGGAAGGCCAGGTCGAAGGTGCTGTTGTGCACCGAATAGAGCACCTTGCCGCGCAGGTCTTCGAAGGCCTGCACGCTCTGCTCGGGCGTCATGTGCACGCCGGGCCAGTAGGCGTCGTAGGCGCCGTTTTCCATCAGTGCCAGGTCGAAGCCGCCGAAGCGTTCGCCGATCTGCTTGAAGCCGGGGAAGTAGCCCGAGTCGCCGCTGTAGAAGATGCGCTGGTCGCCGCTTTGCACCACCCACGAGGCCCACAGCGTGCGGTCGCGGTCGGTCAGCGTGACCGCGCGGCCCGAGAAGTGCTGCGCGGGCGTGGCCGTGAGCTTCACGCCCGCATGCTCGCCGCCTTGCCACCAGTCGAGCTCGGTCACGCGCTCGGCGGGCACGCCCATCTCGACGAGCCGGGCGCGCACGCCCAGCGGCACGAAGTAGCGCTGCACGCGCGTGGCCAGGTACTCGATGGTGGCGACGTCGAGGTGGTCGTAGTGGTCGTGCGAAAGGATCACGGCCTCGATCGGTGGCAGCTGCTCCAGCTGGATCGGCGGCTTGTGGAAGCGCTTCGGCCCGACCCACGTGAAGGGCGAGACGCGCTCGCTGAACACGGGGTCGATGAGCCAGTACTTGCCCTTGAGCTTCAGCAGGTGCGACGAGTGGCCCAGGCGCACCACATGGTTGGCGTCGGCCGCAAGCGCGTCAAGCGCCTGGGGCGTCAGTGCGCGCACCGGAATCGGGTCGACCGGCACGGTATCGACCTTGCTGCCGACGATGAAGCGCGACCAGATGCGCCAGGTGCTGGCGGCGGGTTGCAGCTCGGGGTTGGGCATGTTCTGGAACACGCCGCCCTTGAACTGCGGTGAGTTGTCGTAGCGCGCTTCCCCGCCGCCGGCGCTGCTGCAGCCCGCGACGAACGCGCAGCCCGCCGTGGCGAGCACCGCGCTGCGGCGCAGCAGCCGGGGTAAATAAGCGCCTTGCGAATCCGATTCGTCAGCCATGGGAAAGCCCTCTGCGTGTGTGTTGGTCTTGAGGCGCGAGACTAGCGGGAGTTGGCTTTTCAATGGTTTCAGCGACAGAAACATTCGGCGGGCGGGGGCAATCCGCGGGCCGGCGGCATACTCCGGCGATCTACGTCCACAGCCCTTCATCGCCATGAAAACTGCCATCCTCGTCATCGACATGCAGCGCGGCCTTTGCGACGATCCGCCCCGGCCGTACGAGGCCGAAGCGGTCATCGGCCGCATCAACGCGCTCACGGCGCGGGCCCGCGCGGCCGGCGTGCCGGTGGCCTTCGTCCAGCACGAGAACGCCATCGACCTGGAGTTCGACTCCGAGCGCTGGCAGCTGGCCGATGCCTTGCAGGTGACGCCGGCGGATGCCCGCCTGCGCAAGACCACGCCCGACTCGTTCCTGCGCACGCCGCTGGAGGCCTGGCTGTCGGGGCAGGGCGTGCGGCGCGTGGTGGTCTGCGGCTATTCGTCGGAGTTCTGCGTGGACACCACCGTGCGCCGCGCCGCCGCGCTGGGCTACGAGGTGGTGCTGGCGGCCGACGCCCACACCTCGCACGACAAGCCGCATGCCAAGGGCGCCTTCATCCGCGCGCACCACAACGCGACGCTGTCGGACATCACGAGCTTCGGCGTGCCGATCCGCGCGATCGACAGCGCGGACGTTGTCTTCGGCGATTGATCGGGATGGCGTTCGGGGTGCGTGCGCAGCCGATCAACGACCGCCCTGAACCCGAGCTTCAGTCCGCTCCCGCCCGCCACACCCGCGCGAGCGCCGCCAGCTTGCCCCGCAAACTCAGCTTGTCGTTCGACAGCGCATCGATGAAATCCGACAGCCGCTGCGACTTCACCATCGTGTAGATCGTGAGCCAGGTGGTGAGCACGAACACCACGCCGAACCAGATCGCCTTGCGCCACAGTGGCGCATCGGCTTCGGCCAGCAGGTTCATGCCGAGGAAGCCGGTGGTGACGGTGCCGATGAGGCCGAACAGCGTGACCACCGTGAGCCGCACGACGGTGCTGGCCTGCCGGCGCAGGCTGTCGGCATCGAGGTAGGTGTTCATGTCGGCGATGCGCGCCTTGACCTCGTCGTACAGCGGGTCGAGCCCGAGGTGCGCGGCGCACATGTGCGAGAGCGCGCGCACCTGCGCCTGCTCCGAAATCTCGTGGAACCAGTAGCGGTGCGTGAAGCGCAGAAAGCGCTCGAAGCTCGCGCGGATGGCGCGCTTGAACTGCTTCACGCTCGGCGTGCTGCGGATGTCGAGCTTCTTCAGCGCTTCCACCAACTGGTCCGAGAACATCAGCAGCGAGGCTTTCTGGAAGTGCGCGATGAGGAACAGCAGGAAGTGCTGGTGCCTGAACTGCGCGAGCACGCCGCGGTCGCGGCAGCAGAAGAACTCGGAGCGCGCGTCGCCCACCACGATGAGGGCGTGGCCGTTGCACAGGTAGCGCGTGTTGGGCGCCGCGCCCGCGTTCACCCAGAAGCGGTCGTAGCAGTACTTGTGCTCGAAGTCGGCCAGGTGGTGCTCGGCATAGGGCAGGTGGGCGTCGGCGCCGCCCGCGCCGGTGACGAGCGCGAGCCGCACGAAGTCGTCGCGCGTGAGGCGGCGCGGGTCGTCCATCGACAGGTACGCCATCACCGGCATGCGGTAGTACTCGATCTGGCGGTAGCGCAGCACGCCGGGGTCGTCCGAATGGTCGCTCACCAGCGGCTGCATCAGGTAGGCCCAGTGCGCCGCGATGCGCGGCGCGCGGTGTTGGGCCACGTGCGACAGGAAGGCGTCGCGCTGCTGCGCGTCGGAGGCGGCGAGCACGCGGCCGTCGGCGTCCAGCCATTCGACGCTGGCCATGCAGTGCAGGGCGGCGCCGTCGGGCTCCCAGCCCGAGGGGTAGGCGCGGCCGAAGCGGTAGAGGATGTCCTGCGCCTGCGCGAGGCTCAGGTGGTCGGTGCCGACCTCGAGGTTGAGCAGCACCACGTCGATGTCGAAGAAGAAATACAGGTCGCAGTGAATCACGTCGAGGGTGATCGGCGCCTCGCCGGGGTGCGCCACCAGCCGCACGGCCGCGATGTCGCGGCGGCGGAACACGCGCATCGGCGAATCGCCATCGCTGCCTGTGCCGTCGCTGGTGCTGCCGCGCGATCGGCCTTCGCCGTACAGGAAGCGCTGCACGTAGGGCAGGAAGCTCACGAACTCGTTGTAGTGGCGCTCGTGGAAGCGGCCGCTGTCGCCGGTGTATTCGTCGACCTCTTCGCGCCAGGGCGAGGCCTCGCCCAGGTCGCGCAGCACGTGCCAGGGGCCGTGGTGCGTGGGCGCCGCGCCGGGCGCCGGCACGAGGCGCAAGGGCCAGAGCAGCGCCTGCCGGAAATGCTGCACGACGGGGCCGGTGGCCGGGGTGCTTGCCGGGGAAGAAGTGGGGTCCGCGTGGGGGTTCGGCATCGCGCCAGTGTAGGCAGGCGGGTGAGTCAAAACGCCCACCTAGGGGAATCCCTAGCTAGGTCTGAAACCGGTTTCATTTAAGCTGCAAGCATTCCTTTCAGGGTCTGCGCACGGCCTGGCCGTGCACGCTCCGCCATGAACTACCAGTTCCAATTCGACGCCGTCTTTGCCGCCTGGCCGCTGCTGCTCAAGGGCACGTGGATCACGGTGCAGCTCTCGCTCATTGCCACCCTGCTGGGGCTGGTGGTGGCCATCTTCTGTGCCTGGGGCAAGACCTCGGGGCCGGGCTGGCTGCGCTTCCTCGTCAATGCCTACATCGAGGTGATCCGCAACACGCCGTTCCTCGTGCAGCTGTTTTTCTTCTTCTTCGCGCTGCCGGCCATCGGCCTGCGCTGGTCGCCGCAGACGGCCGCGCTGGTGGCGATGGTGGTGAACCTGGGCGCGTACGCCACGGAAATCATCCGCGCGGGCATCGAGTCGATTCCCAAGGGCCAGATCGAGGCAGGCCGTGCGCTCAACCTCAAGCCCTGGGAAATCTTCCGCTTCGTGATCATCAAGCCCGCGCTGAAGGCGATCTACCCGGCGCTCACGAGCCAGTTCATTTTGCTGATGCTGAGCTCGGCCGTGGTGTCGGTGATTTCGGCCGACGACCTGACCTCGGTGGCCGCCAACCTGCAGTCGCAGACCTTCCGCAGCTTCGAGATCTACATCGTCGTGGCCGGCATCTACCTCGCGCTGGCACTGGCCTTCTCGGCCATGTTCAAGCTGATCTACAAGCGCACGCTCAACTACCCGGACCGCCGGTAACTGACTGACCACGACGGACGGAGCACACACCATGCGCACCTTCGGTTTTCCCGAATTCCTTTTCATCCTCGAAGCAGCCCAGTGGACGCTGGCGCTGTCGGCCATCGCCTTCGTGGGCGGCGCCATCCTGGGGCTGCTCATCGCGCTGATGCGCACGTCGGAATCGACGTGGGCACGCGCCGTGTCGACCACCTTCATCCAGATCTTCCAGGGCACGCCGCTGCTGCTGCAGCTGTTCTTGGTGTTCTTCGGCGCGCCGGTGCTGGGGCTGGACATCAACCCGTGGGTCGCCGCCGGCGTGGCGCTGGTGCTGAACAGCGCGGCCTTCCTGGGCGAAATCTGGCGCGGCTGCATCCAGGCCATTCCGCGCGGCCAGTGGGAGGCGGCGCAGGCGCTGAACCTGCACTACGTGGCGCGCATGCGCGACGTGGTGCTGCCGCAGGCCTTCAAGATCGCACTGGCGCCCACGGTGGGCTACCTGGTGCAGATCATCAAGGGCACGTCGCTCGCGGCCATCATCGGTTTCGTCGAGATCACGCGCGCCGGGCAGATCGTCAACAACGCCACCTTCCAGCCGCTCATCGTGTTCTCGGTGGTGGCCGCCATCTACTTCGTGATCTGCTGGCCGCTGTCGCTGCTGGCCGCGCGCATGGAGCGCAAGCGCGCCCAGGCGCTCGCACGTTGACCCTTTTCGCTTTTCCTTTCTCGTCGCTTCCTTTCTTTATTCAGGAGACACATCCAATGACCGTTACCACCACCCGCCGCGCTGCCATCGCAGCCCTGGGCCTCGGCGCCGCGCTGACCGTGTTCGCTCCCTTCGCTTCGGCACAAAGCATGGCCGACATCAAGAAGAAGGGCGAGATCACCATCGGCATGCTGGTCGACTTCCCGCCCTACGGCACCACCGACGCCAAGAACCAGCCCGACGGCTACGACGCCGACGTGGCCAAGCTGCTGGCCAAGGACTGGGGCGTCAAGGCCAACATCGTGCCGGTCACCGGCCCGAACCGCATTCCGTTCCTGCTGACCAACAAGGTCGACCTGCTGGTGGCTTCGCTGGCTGTGACGCCCGAGCGCGCCAAGCAGGTGCAGTTCTCGCAGCCCTACGCGGCCGCGACCATCGTGCTGTACGGCGCGACCAAGACCTCGATCAAGGCGGCAGGCGACCTGAAGGGCCTGCGCGTGGGCGTGGCCCGCGCCTCGACGCAAGACGTGGCCGTGACCAAGGCCGCGCCCGAAGGCACGGAAATCCGCCGCTTCGACGACGACGCCTCGGCCATGCAGGCCCTGATCTCGGGCCAGGTCGATGCGATCGGCTGCTCGGTCACCGTCGCGGCGCAGATCGCCAAGCGCGTGCCGGCCAACACCTTCGAAAACAAGTTCACGCTGGTGCAGCAGTCGATGGGCATCGCGATGCGCCCCGGCCAGGAAGAACTCACCAAGGCCGTGAACGCCTTCGTGCAGAAGAACACCGCCAACGGCGAGCTGAACAAGCTCTATCAAAAGTGGCTGCAGGCCGACCTGCCGAAGATGCAATAAGCGAAAGCGCTTGAAGGGAATCCTGGCATGACGACGGAATCGATCATCCGCATGGAAGCGGTCAACAAGTGGTACGGTGAATTCCAGGTGTTGACCGGCATCGACCTGTCGGTGCGCCAGGGCGAGCGCATCGTGATCTGCGGGCCTTCGGGCTCGGGCAAGTCGACGCTCATCCGCTGCATCAACCGGCTCGAGACGGTTCAAAAGGGCCGCATCGTGGTCGACGGCATCGACCTGACCGCGGGCGGCAAGAACGTCGATGCGGTGCGTGCCGAAGTCGGCATGGTGTTCCAGCAGTTCAACCTGTTCCCGCACCTCACCATCCTGGAAAACTGCACGCTGGCGCCGATGCGCTCGCGTGGCATGACCAAGGCGCAGGCGGAAGAGGTGGCCATGAAGTACCTCACGCGCGTGCGCATTCCCGAGCAGGCGAAGAAGTACCCGAGCCAGCTCTCGGGCGGCCAGCAGCAGCGCGTGGCCATTGCGCGTGCGCTGTGCATGTCGCCCAAGATCATGCTGTTCGACGAGCCCACCTCCGCGCTCGACCCCGAGATGGTCAAGGAAGTGCTCGACACCATGATCGGCCTGGCCGAAGACGGCATGACCATGCTGTGCGTGACGCACGAAATGGGCTTTGCCCGCAGCGTGGCCGACCGCGTGATCTTCATGGCCGACGGCAAGATCGTCGAGCAGGCACCGCCGCAGGAGTTCTTCGGCAACCCCAAGGACGAGCGCACGCGCCAGTTCCTCGGGCAAATCCTCAGCTCGCACCAAGCCCACTGATGGCCTTCGAAGTCCTGATTTCTCTGTCGTCCTTCGGTGCGGCCGAGGTGGGGCGGCACGGCCAGCTCTGGTGCTCGCAACTTTCGCGCGCGGCCGGTGCCGATTCTGTGGAAGTGCGTGGCGAGATGCTGCGTGACGCCGATGCGGAACTGCCCGCGCTGAACGGTCTTGCTTCCGTGTACTCCAGCCCCGAGGGCCTGTGGGCCGAAGGCGGCTGGCTCGACAGCGCCGCGCTGCAACGCGGCATCGCCGCCGCCACGCGCGTGGGCGCGAAGCGGCTCAAGATGTCCATCGGCGACTTCCAGGCTTCGTCGCACGGTTCGCTCTGGGGCCTGAAAGTCGCGCTGGCCGAAACCCGCGTGGAGCTGCTGATCGAGAACGACCAGACCGTGCGCGCCGGCACGCTGGCCGCGCTGCAGGCCTTCTTCGACGTGGCCGACCGCGCCGGCGTGCCGCTGGGCATGACCTTCGACATGGGCAACTGGCACTGGCTCGGCGAGTGCCCGCTGCAGGCCGCGCAGGCGCTCGGCCACCGCGTGCGCTACGTGCATTGCAAGGGCGCGCAGCGCCTGCCGCACAAATGGGTGGCGGTGCCGCTGGGCGACTCGGTCGCGCCGTGGCGCGCGGTGCTGCGCGCACTGCCGGCCGACGTGCCCCACGCCATCGAATACCCGCTCGTGGGCGACGACCTGCTGGCCGTCACCCGCACGCAGATCGACTTCATCCGCGCCGCACGGGCGTAGGAACACACACATGACGCAACCCACCGCCTTCGACGTCGCGCTGTTCGGCGAAGCCATGCTGCTGCTCGTGGCCGACCGGCCCGGCCCGCTGGAAGACGCCCAGTCGTTCCACAAGCGAACCGCCGGTGCCGAGACCAACGTGGCCATCGGCCTGTCGCGCCTGGGCCTGAAGGTCGGCTGGGCCAGCCGCCTGGGCACCGACTCCATGGGCCGCGCGCTGCTGGCCGCGATGCGCGCCGAGGGCATCGACTGCTCGCACGTGATCACCGACGCGACGCAGCGCACCGGCTTCCAGTTCAAGGGCCGCGTCACCGACGGCAGCGACCCGCCGATCGAATACCACCGCAAGGGCTCGGCCGCCAGCCACATGGGCCCGGCCGATGTCGACGAAGCCTGGCTGCGCTCGGCGCGCCACCTGCACGCCACCGGCGTGTTCGCCGCCATCTCCGAGACCAGCCTTCAGGCCGCGCTCAAGTCGATGGACGTGATGCGCGCGGCCGGCCGCACCATCTCGTTCGACACCAACCTGCGGCCCACGCTGTGGTCGTCCACCGAGACCATGCGCCACTGGGTGAACGAACTCGCCTCGCGCGCCGACTGGGTGCTGCCCGGCATCGAAGAGGGCCTGCTGCTCACGGGCCATGACAAGCCCGAAGACGTGGCCAGGTTCTACCGCGAACGCGGTGCGAAGCTGGTCGTCGTCAAGCTCGGCGCGGCCGGCGCCTACTACGACAGCGACGTGGCCGGCACCGGCCATGTCGACGGCTTCCCGGTGAAGGAAGTGATCGACACCGTGGGCGCGGGCGACGGCTTTGCGGCCGGCGTGGTGAGCGCGCTGCTCGAAGGCCGCAGCGTGCCCGACGCGGTGCGCCGCGGCGCCTGGATCGGCGCGCGCGCCGTGCAGGTGCTCGGCGACACCGAAGGCCTGCCGACGCGGGCGCAACTCGAAGAAGCGGGACTGTGATGACCAAGAAGAATGTGCTGGTGTTCCGGGCGCTGCCCGAAGACCAGCTGGCGCGGCTGCAGGCGGTGCACCACGTCACCGTGGCCGATCCGCGCAAGGCGCCCGAGGCCTTTGCCGCTGCGCTTGCCACCGCGAACGGGCTGATCGGTTCGAGCTACAACGTCGACGCTGCGCTGCTGGATGCGGCGCCGCAGCTCGAAGTGATTTCGAGCGTGTCGGTCGGCGTCGACAACTACCCGCTGGCCGAACTGCACAAGCGCCACATCGTGCTGTGCCACACGCCCGACGTGCTCACCGAGACCGTGGCCGACACGGTGTTCGCGATCCTCATGGCCACGCAGCGGCGCGTGGTCGAGCTGTCGACGATGGTGCGCGAAGGCCGCTGGACCAAGAACATCGGCGAGGAATTCTTCGGCACCGACGTGCACGGCAAGACGCTGGGCATCCTCGGGTTCGGGCGCATCGGCCAGGCCGTGGCGCGCCGCGCCGCACTGGGCTTCGGCATGCCGGTGCTCTATCACGCGCGCCGCCCGGTCGACTTGGCCGCGCAGGCGCCCGAGCTGCAGGGCCGCGCCACCCACACGCCGCTGGACGACCTGCTCGCGCGCGCCGACATCGTGCTCGCGATGCTGCCGCTGACCGACGCCACGCGCGGCATGATCGACGCCGCCTTCTTCGCACGCATGAAGCCGGGCGCGTCGTTCATCAACGGCGGCCGTGGCGCCACCGTGAACGAAGCCGCGCTGCTCGACGCGCTGGACCACGGCGCCTTGCGCGCCGCCGGCCTCGACGTGTTCGCGAAGGAGCCGCTGCCGGCCGACTCGCCGCTGCGCACGCACCCGCGCGTCACGCCGCTGCCGCACATTGGCTCTGCCACGCACGAGACGCGACACGCGATGGCCGAGCTGGCCACGACCAACCTGCTGCAGGTGCTGGCCGGCCAGAAGCCCACAGCCCCCTACGACACCGCCGCCGCCTGACATGAAGCCCACAGGCCGCGCCACCATCGCCGACGTCGCCGAAGCCGCGGGCGTCTCCAAGGCCACTGTCTCGCGCTTTTTGAACCACCGCGAGCGGCTGCTGAGTCCCGACATCGCCGCGCGCGTCGAGGCCGCCATCGCCAAGCTGGCGTACTCGCCCAGCCCGATGGCCCAGGCGCTGAGCCACGGCCGCTCGCGGCTCATCGGCCTGATCGTGGCCGACATCACCAACCCGTACTCGGTGGCCGTGCTGCGCGGCGCCGAGAAGGCCTGCCAGGACGCCGGCTACCTCGTGATGCTGTTCAACCTCGGCAACGAGAGCGAACGCGAGCGCGAGGCCATCGATGCGCTCGCGGGCTACCAGGTCGACGGCTTCATCCTCAACACGCTGGGGCGCGGCAGCAACGTGGTCGACGCGGTCACGCTGCACGGCAAGCCGGCGGTGCTGGTCGACCGCCGGCACACGGGCATGCACACCGACTTCGTCTCGCTCGACAACCACGCCGCCATGCGCGACACCTGCGGCCATCTGGTCGAAGGCGGCTATCGCGAGCTGCTGTACGTCACCGAGCCGCAGAAGGGCGTGAGTTCGCGGCGCGAGCGCACGGCCGCCTTCGGCGCCTGCGTGGCCGCGCACGAGCCGCGCGTGGCGGGCGAGGTCTTCGAATCGGTCGAGGGCGAGAACGACGTGCTCGACGAGGCCTTGCGTGCGCTGCGCCAGCGCGCCAAGCGCGGCCGCCGCGCGGCGGTGGTCGCGGGCAATGCCGTGGTCACGCTGCGCGTGGCGCAGGCCATGGCGCGGCTGGACTGGCGCTTCGGCGCCGACCTGGGTTTCGTGGGCTTCGACGATCCCGAATGGGCCTCGCTCATCGGGCCGGGCCTGAGCACCGTGGCGCAGCCGACCGACGAGATCGGCCGCGCCGCGGCCACCTGCCTCATCGAGCGCCTGCGCGGGCTCGACGCGGCGCCGCGTCAGCTGTTGCTGCCCGGTGAACTCATGGTGCGAGGCTCATCGACGGCACTGCCGTAGCGGATGCCGCGAAGGAGGCCGGCCCGCGCATCCAGCCGGCCGCGCGCTCCGCGATCATGATCGTCGGCGCGTTGGTGTTGCCGCCGATCAGCGTCGGCATCACCGAGGCGTCGACCACGCGCAGGCCCGCGATGCCGTGCACGCGCAGCTGCGGGTCGACCACTGCCATCGCATCCACACCCATCTTGCAGGTGCCCACCGGGTGGTAGATGGTGTCGGCGCGCGCGCGGATGTGCTGCTCGAGCTGCGCGTCGGTGTGGGCGTCGGCGGTGTAGACCTCGCGGTGGCGGTACTTTTCGAGCGCGGGCGCGCGCATGATCTCGCGCGTCTTCTTCACGCCCTGCAGCAGCAGCGCCATGTCTTCGGGGTCGGCCAGGAAGCGCGGGTCGATGCGCGGCGCCGAGTCGGGGCTGGCGTCGTTCAGCCGCACGTCGCCCCGGCCCTTGGGGCGCAGCACGCACACATGGCACGAGAAGCCGAAGCCGGCGTGCAGCTTGCGCGCATGGTCGTCGGTGATCGCGATCACGAAGTGCAGCTGCAGGTCGGGCCGGCGCAGTTCGGGCGACGACTTGATGAAGGCGCCGCCTTCCGCGAACGGCGTGGCGACCAGGCCCGTGCCGTCGCGGCGCCACTGGCCGATGGCCTTGAGAAGGTGCAGCCCGCCGACCGGGCCGATGCCGAACATGTCGGTCTGCTTCGACTTGTAGGCGACGATGAAGTCGCAGTGGTCCTGCAGGTTCTGGCCCACGCCGCGCAGCGCATGCCGCACGGCGATGCCGTGGCGCGCGAGTTCGTCGGGGTCGCCGATGCCCGAGAGCATCAGCAGCTGCGGCGAGTTGAAGGCGCCGCCGCACAGCGCCACCTCGCGGCGTGCGCGAATGGTTTCGACGTTGCCGCCGCGCCGCACCTCGACGCCCACCGCGCGCCGGTCTTCGAGCACCACGCGCAGGGCCTGCGTGCCGGTCAGCACCGAGAGGTTGGGGCGCTGGTCCATCACCGGGTGCAGGTAGGCCGCGGCGGCCGAGCAGCGCTCGCCGTTCTTCGCGCCGCCGTGGAACTGCGTCACCTGGTAGAGCCCCGCGCCTTCCTGCTCGGGGCCGTTGAAGTCGTCGTTGCGCGCAATGCCGCACTCGGCGGCGGCGCGCACGAAGGCCTCGGTGATGGCGCGCGGGCTTTGCTGCTCCGACACCTGCAGCGGGCCGTCGGCGCCGTGCAGCGCGCTCGCACCGCGCTGGTTGCCTTCGGCGCGCAGGAAGTGCGGCAGCACCTCGTCGAAACTCCAGCCGGTGCAGCCCGCGCGCGCCCAGTCGTCGTAGTCCTCGCGGTGGCCGCGCACGTAGAGCATGGCGTTGATCGCACTGGAGCCGCCCAGGCAGCGCCCGCGCGGCTGGTAGCCGCGCCGCCCGTTGAGGCCGGGCTGCGGCACGGTCTGGTAGGCGTAGTTGTTGATGCGCGGGCGGCCCGGCAGCATCGCCACCACGGCGGCCGGCGCCCGCACGAGGATGCCGCGGCCGTCGCCGCCGGCCTCGATGAGGCAGACCGTCACCGACGGGTCCTCGCTCAGGCGCGAGGCCAAGGTGGCGCCGCCCGAGCCGCCGCCCACGATCACGTAGTCGAATTCCGCCATGGCTTCTGGTCCTTCTTGTCGTTGGATGTGAGGATGCCCGTGCGCCGATGCGCGCACCGGCATTGTGGCCAGCGTCCCTGGGGTCGGACTCCACGGGTTTCCCCTGCCGTGGACGCACCTTGGGGGCTTTACCGATGCTTCACCCAGCGGACAAATTGCAACGCGCCGCCCGTGGCCCAATGCGCCTTCGGAGCGCTCGACCCTGCGCCCGCCCTTCAACGCTCTGCCCATGCACCTGCTTTCAGACGCGACGATATTCACCGAGGTCCGCTTCTGGGGGCTGGTGCTGTGCTCGCTGGTGCTGCCCGCCGCGATCTTCGTCACGCTGTTCGTGCGGCGCGAGTTCTCCAAGACCACCGTGCTGGCCTTCGGCCTGCTGCTGATCGCGCTGGCGCGGCTGGCGCAGGCCACGCCTTCGCTGGCGGACGACCTCGTCTTCTCGTCGGAGCTGTCGATCGCGCTGTACATCTTTCCGGCGGCGTTCGGCACCATCGGGCTGAACATGGTCTCGCACGTGCTCATGCACTACCTGAAGCAGAAGGAAGCGCGCTTCGAGGCCCACCGGCAGGCACCGCCACCGTCGGCACCGCCAGGGCGCCGGGGTTCGCGCGTGCCGCGCCACCGTCGCGTGGCATCGCGCGTGTCGCCCCGGCCGGGCTCGCGCACGGCGGCGGCGCGCCGTCCGCCCGCGGACCGCTGAGGGCGATACCCGGCGGGTTTCCTCCGGCACCCACGGGGAACCGTGGGGTTCGACGCCGGTTGCCGCCAGAATCGAAGGATGCCCGCCACCATCCTGTTGATCGACGACCACGCGATGTTTCGCGAAGGCCTGTTCCTCGCGCTGCGCGAAGCCGAGCCGACGATGACTGTCGCCACGGCCCGCAACGGCGCCGAAGCGCTCGAGGCGCTCGCCACCTTGCCCCAGCTCGATGCGGTGATGACCGACTACTACCTGCCCGACCTCGGTGGCGCGGCCCTGCTGGCCGAGCTGCACCGGCGGCGTGGCGGCCTGCGCATCCTGGTGCTGTCGGCCTCCGAAGACCCGCAGGACATCGACACCGCGCTGGACGCCGGCGCGCAGGGCTTCGTGCACAAGTCGGCCGACAGCCAGCAGCTCATGGACGCGCTGCGCCGCGTCATGGCGGGCGAGCAGAACGTGGTGCAGGCCTCGCCGGCGGGCGGTGCGTCGCTGCCCGTGCTGTCGACGCCCACCGACGTGCTGAGCACGCTCACGGCGCGGCAGGCCGAGGTGCTGCAGCTGTTGTGCGAAGGGCTGCGCAACGCCGAGATCGCGCTGCGCCTGGCCACCAGCGAGAAGACGATCAAGGCGCACATCTCGGCGATCTTCGGCGCGCTCGGCGTGACCAGCCGCACGCAGGCCGTGATCGCGGCGCGGCGCGCGGGGATGCTCGGGCGCCCGCGCTAGCAGCGCCGCAACGCGGTCAGCGCGGCTGCTGCTGCGTCGTGCAGTGGATGCCGCCGCCGCCGGCGGCAATGGCGTCGATGTCGAGCTGCACGATCTCCCGTTTGGGGAACAGCTCGCGCAGAAGCGAGCGAGCGTTGCCGTCGGCGCGCGCATCGCCGAACTGCGGCGCAATGACGGCGCCGTTGCAGACGTAGAAGTTGATGTAGCCCGCCGCGAACTCGTCCGACTCGTAGGTGCTGCGCACCGTCTCCGGACCGCGCAGCACCTCCACGCGCAGGCGCTGTCCGCGTGCGTCGGTGGCCTGGCGCAGGATCTCCAGGTGGCGCCGGGTCACGGCGTGGTCGTAGGAGTCGGGGTCGTCGTCCAGGCCCGCGACCACCACGCCCGGCGCGGCAAAGCGCGCATAGAAATCGGTGTGGCCGTCGGTGATGTCGCGGCCCGCGATGCCGGGCAGCCAGATGATCTTGCGCAGGCCCAGCAGGCGCTTGAGTTCGGCTTCGCAGGCTTCCTTGCGCAGGCCGGGGTTGCGGTTGGCATTGAGCACGCAGCTCTCGGTGATGATGGCCGTGCCCGCGCCGTCGACCTCGATGCCGCCGCCTTCGAGCACGAGCCGCGTGCGCAGGCGCTGCACCTCGGCGGCGTCGGTCACGTACTCGGCCACTTCGGCGTCGCGCGCATGCGACTGCTTGTTGCCCCAGCCGTTGAAGTTGAAATCGACGCCGGCCCATTCGCCCGCGCTATTGCGCACGAACACGGGGCCGGTGTCGCGCATCCACAGGTCGTCCACCGGCTGCACCTCGAGCGTCACGCGGTTGCCGCACAGCCGCGCCGCCAGCTCGTGCTCCTGTTCGCGCACCAGCAGGTGCACGGGCTCGAAGGCGGCGATGGTGCGGGCGATCTGCGCCAGGTGTTCGCGCGCCGGCTTCAGCAGGCGCCGCCCCCAGACGCGTTCGCTGGGGCCGAAGGACATCCAGGTGGCCTGGTGCGCGTCGCCCTCGTCGGGCATGTGCCAGGTGTCGGGTGCTGCGGCCGTGGCCGTGGCGACCAGGCTCAACGAGGCCAGGGGCGCCAGGCCCATGCCGTGCAGCAGGCGGCGGCGGGTCAGGGGAAGGTGCATGTCGGTCTCCGAAATCAGGGGAGGGGGCGCGGCATCACGCCGGTTCCTGTTGCGTCGTGCAGTGGATGCCGCCGCCGCCCGCGGCGATGGCGTCGATGTCCAGTTGCACGATCTGGTGGCTGGGCAGGTGCGCGGCCAGCGCCGCGCGGGCCGCGCTGTCGGCCACGGCGTCGCCGAACTCGGGCATGAACACCGCCTTGTCGGTGAGGAAGAAGTTGACGTAGCCGGCCGCGAACTCCTTGCGCGCAAAGGTGGGGCGCACCTGACTCGGCGTCTTCAGCGTGACGATCTGCAGGGGGCGCCCGCGCGCGTCGGTGGCGCCGGTCAGCAGTTCCAGGTGGCGGTGTGTCACGGCGTGGTCGTACGATTTCGGGTCGGTGTCCAGCGCCGCCACGACCACGCCGGGCTTGAGAAAGCGCGCATAGAAATCGGTGTGGCCGTCGGTGATGTCGCGGCCCGCGATGCCGGGCAGCCAGATGATCTTGTCCAGTCCCAGCATGCGCTTGAGTTCGACCTCCGCGTCGGCCTTGCTGACGCCCGGGTTGCGGTTGTTGTTGAGCACGCAGCTCTCCGTGATGATCGCCGTGCCCTGGCCGTCGACCTCGATGCCGCCGCCTTCCATCACGAGGCTGCTGCGCAGCAGCGGCACGCCCGTGAGTTCGGCCATGCGCGCGGCCACCGTGGCGTCGCGCGCATGGGCCTGCTGGTTGCCCCAGCCGTTGAAGTTGAAGCTCACGGCGGCGCGCTCGCCACGGGCGTTGCGCACGAAGACGCAGCCGGTGTCGCGCATCCAGAGGTCGTCGATGGCGTGTTCGATCAGGTGCACGTTGGAGCCGCACAGTTGGCGGGCCGTGGAAACATCCGCGGGATTCACCAGCATCTTGACCGGTTCGTAGACGCTGATGGCATTGGCGATGCGCGCCAGCGCCTGGAACACCGGCTGGCGCATCTCGGCCGTCCAGATGGATTCGCGCGCCGCGAAGGCCATCCACACGGCGCGGTGGGCGTCGCCTTCGTCGGGCATGCGCCAGCCGGACGCAGGTGCCGGGGCGGGAGCGGGAGACGGCGAAGGGGTAGGCATGGGCACGGGGAAGGGCGGCAGCATGCCGCTGCCCCCACCACCGCCACCGCCGCCACAGGCGGTCACGAGTCCACCGAAAAGGCCCAGGCCGCCCAGGCTCAGGAGAGTGCGTCGCGTTGTCATTGGAATCAGGGTTACTACTAAGTTCTAGGAAGCCCCGGATTCTGTCGACGCCTATCTATCTACACAATTGATGTCTTTTCAATGGATTGATCGATCTGTCTCATATCGCCAGCGTCTTCCTGCGCAAACCGCCGCAGGCTGTTGAACACCTCCCGCACCAGCGGCAGGCGTGAGGGGCCTTCGGCGCACGCGATCCAGAGGGTGCCCAGCGGCAGGCTCGGGGTGTCCGGCCACTGCCGCAATTGCCCCGTGCGCAAGGCGTCGTCGGCCAGCAGGCGCGACACCAGCGCGATGCCCCGGCCGCGCAAGGCCGCGTCGAGCACCAGGCGCGGGTCGTCGTAGATCGCGGCCTTGCGCAGGCCGCCGAAATGCGCGCGGATGAAGGGGCCGATGCGGTCGCTCGTGAGGTCTTCTTCGAGGCACAGCAGGCCGAGGTTGTCTTCCTCTTTCTGGGCGGGCGGCCCGACGGCCACAAGTTCGTCGGTGAGCAGCGGCACCTCGAACACGCCTTCCTGCCGCAGTGGCGCGCGGGTGATGGCGATGTCCACGTCGAGCTCGTCGATGAAGCGCGCGCTCTCGTCGACCGAGATGATCGGGCACAGGTCCGGGTGCGCCTGCAGCAGCCGGTCGACCCGCGGCTGCAGCCAGCCGCTGGCCACGGGCGCGGGACACACCAGCGTGACGAGCCGGTCGTCCATGTAGGTCTCGATGCGGGCCAGCCCGTTGCGGATGTGCTCGAGCGACTTGCCCACGCTGTCCAGCAGCAGGCTGCCCGCCACCGTCAGCTCCACGCCGCGCCCCTTGCGCCGGAACAGCGGCTGGCCGACCTGCTGCTCCAGCTGCGAGATCTGGTGACTCACGGCGGACTGCGAGACGAACAGCTCTTCCGCCGCGCGCGAGTAGTTGCCCAGGCGCGCCGCCGCCTCGAAGCCGATGAGGAACTTGAAAGAGGGCAACCGGGTGTTGGACATATGAATGGCGTCGATGAATTCAGCCAAGAAATGTCGCTTTTTCATCGAAGGAATTCAAGTCAGAGTGAGCGTCCCTGCAATTTCTTCTGAAGGACCCTTTGATTTCCAACGATTTCGACGCCCGCCGCGCCGGCCTGCGCATGCCCGCCGAATGGGAGCCGATGGCCGCCACCTGGCTGGGCTGGCCGGTGCTCGACCACCGCGAAGCCCTGTGGGGCGCGCACTACGACGCGGTCTGCCGCGCGTTCGGCCTGCTGGCGCGCACCATCGCGCGCTACCAGCGCTGCATCGTGGCCGCGCACGCACCGCTGGCCGACGCGGCCCGCGCGGTCTGCGGCCCGCAGGTGCGCGTGGTGCCCATCGCGGCCGAAGACAACTGGCTGCGTGACTGCGGCCCGATCTTCCTCGTCGACGAGCACCAGGCGAGCCAGACCGCGGTGGGCTTCCGCTTCAACGCATGGGGCGAGAAGTACCACCCTCATGACGGCTGCCAGCGCGCCGCCGCGGACATCGCCGCGCTGGCCGACGTGCCGCTGGTGCGTTCGGACATGGTGCTCGAAGGCGGTGCCTTCTACGTGGACGGGGAGGGCACGCTGCTCACCACCGAGAGCTGCCTGCTGCACCCGAACCGCAACCCGGGCCTGCGCAAGCCGCAGATCGAGGCCGAGCTGCGGCGCATGCTGGGCGTGCAGAAAATCGTCTGGCTGCCGGGCCACGCGGCCGAGGTGGAGACCGATGGCCACATCGACGGCATCGCGTCGTTCATTGCGCCGGCCCGCATTCTTTTCAATGCGGCCGACCCCGACCAGGGCGACTACTTTCGCGCGATGCAGGAGAACCGCCGCGCGCTCGAACTGGCGACCGACGCGTGCGGCCGTCGCTTCGAGATCCTCGACCTGCCCGTGCCGCGCGACGTGCACACCTACGGCAGCACGCGCTTCTGCGACCTCTATTCGAACTACATCCTCGTCAACGGCGTGGTGATCTCGACCGCCTTCGGCGTGCCGCGCGATGCGCAGGCGCGCGAGGTGTTCGCGCGTGCGTTCCCAGGCCGCCGCGTCGAGCTGCTGCCGATCGATGCGATCTCGCTGGGCGGCGGCGCCGTGCATTGCTCGACGCAGCAGCAGCCGATGCGGGGGAATCGCCTGGCCGTGCGCGGCTTCTAGGGCGCGATCAGCTGCGACACCGTCGCCTGCAGCTGCGCCGGGTCCACCGGCTTGTGCAGCATCTGCCAGCCGCGCGCCGCCACGTCGCTCAAGCGCCGCGGATCGGTGTCGCCGCTCACGATCAGCGCGGGAATCGCGTCGTCGTTGTATTCCTCGTGCAGCCGATCGACCACGTCGATGCCGGTCTCGCCCGCGCGCAGGCGGTAGTCGCTGATGATGAGCGCCGGCTTGCCGGGCTGGCGCGCGGCCAGCGCCAGCAGCTCGTCGCCGCCTTCGGCCGCGATCACCCGCAGGCCCCAGCTTTCGAGCAGCAGCTGCAGGCCCAGGCGGCTTTCGCCGTCGTCCTCGGCCACGAGCACGAGGCGGCCGGTGTCGGCCGGCAGCGGCGCGGGCGGCGCCTCGGGCACGGGCAGCGCCTGGTGCGCCAGCGGCACCGTCACCGAGAACACCGTGCCCCGGCCGACACGCGAGCGCAGCGCCAGCGGATGGCCCAGCAGCGCGGCCGTGCGCCGCACGATGGCCAGGCCCAGCCCCAGCCCCTTGGTGCGGTCGCGCTCGGGGTTGCCGAGCTGGTGGAACTCCCAGAACACCTGTTCCTGTTCGGTGGGCGGAATGCCGGGGCCGGTGTCCCACACCTCGATGCGCAGCGCGTCGGCGCCCGCGCGGCGGCAGCCGATGAGCACGCCGCCGCGCGCCGTGTAGCGGATCGCGTTCTCCACCAGGTTGCGCAGCACGCGGTCGAGCAGCGCGGGGTCGGAGTGCACCACGGCATCGCCCGCGCGCAAGCGCAGCGACAGCGCCTTGCCCGCCGCCTGCGGCGCGAACTCCAGCTGGATCTGATCGAGCAGGTGCGCCAGCGCAAACGGCCGCGCCTTCACGCGCACCACGCCCGCGTCGAGCCGCGAGACATTGAGCAGGCCCTCGAACAGCAGCCCCATCGCCGCGGCGGCGCGGCCGATGCTGTCGACCAGGTGCCGGCTCGCCGCCGGCAGCGCCTGCCCGCGCAGCACGCCCACGAACAGGCTCAGCGCATGCACCGGCTGGCGCAGGTCGTGGCTGGCCGCGGCAAGGAAGCGCGACTTGGCGAGGTCGCTGCGCTCGGCCGCGTCTTTCTCCAGGCGCAGCTGCCGCAGCAGGTAGAGGTTCTCGAAGCGCAGCTCGAGCGAATCGACCTGCGTGCGGTACATGCGCTGCGCGAAGGCCAGCGTGACGAACAGGTAGAGCACGCCGGCCGCCGACATCACGCGCAGCAGCACGTCGTCGAGCGTGCCCATCGCGAGGATCGCGGGTGCGAAGTACGTCACCTGAAAGCCGTAGAGCAGCCCCAGGTCGATGCAGTAGGCATAGATCGCGCCCGTGCCCATGGTGAGCATCGCCACCACGATGAACATCTGCTGCGGCAGCGACACCTGCAGCATCCACCCCGCCAGCGGCAGCCCCCACAGCAAGCCGCCGAGCACCGCTCCGACCATCGCGCCGCGCCGCCAGCGCCGCAGCGCGCCCGGGTCGTGCTCGGCGTGACGGTAGCGCGCTACCTGCCAGGCGCGCACCGCGGTGAGCGCCGCGTTGGCGCCGACCCAGGCGAGCAACTGCTCGTGCGGCACCGCGCCCCACAGCGCCGCGACCACCAGCCCCGCCGTGAGCATCACGCCGAGCAGCGAGAACGGAAAGTTGCGTCGCAAGGCGGCCATGCGCGCGGCAAAGACGGGGTCGGCGGGCGTCGTGGGTGGGGTGGCGCTCATCGGTGTGTGAAGGGGGAGGAGGTGGGATCGCCGAAGGTGGCGATCTCAAGGTAACGCGTGGCGTGGGGGGCGTCATGGGACTTTAGTCCAATGCGCCGCGCTCAAGGGCTGCATAGCATCGCGCCGCTGTGCATCCATCGCACCCCGTTTGCCCTGACCCAAAAAAGGAAAAAAATCAATGAACCGCGTCTACCGGCTTGTCTTCAATCGCGCGAGCGGTGTTCTTCAGGCCGTGTCGGAGACCGCGCATGCATCGGGCGGCGGTAGCGGCGGCAGGCGTCGCCAGGTCGCGCGCCGCGGGCGCTTCACGGCGTTGGGGAAGACCGTTCTGGCGCTGGCCATCACGATGCCCGCAGGCGCCGTCCTCGCACAGACGCGGCCCTCGGGACCATCGATCTTTACCGGCAACGGCAGCATCAACATGCCGTCCGCCGGTGTTTTGTCCGTGATCCAGACTTCACCGTTCATCGGCGTGAGTTGGGGAAGCTTCGATGTAGGTGCGGGCGGACAGGTGAGCTTCGATCAGCCGCTCGCCTCGTCGACCGCACTCAATCAGATCGCCAATGGGTTGCTCACCGGCATCGACGGGAACATCAGCTCGAAGGGGAAGGTTTTCATCACCAATCCCGACGGCATCGTCGCACGCTCGGGCGCAACGCTCGCGACGGGGTCGCTGTTGCTGACGTCGCTGGGCATCACGCGTGTCGGCATCAGCGACAACTATCTGCTGGAGAGCGGCAATGCGCCACCGGCAAACATCCTCAACAGCGGAGAAATCGCGGCGGCCTCTGGCGGCTCGGTGGCTCTTGTCGGCCACGCCGTGCGGAACAGCAACCGTATCGCCGCGACCGGGGGGCGCATCGAGCTGATCGCGGCCAGCCGTGCGGAACTCGTTGCCGACAGCCTGGGGCGGACGGCGGTCACGATTGCAGCCAATGGCGCGCTCCAGGGCGCCCGGGACGCCACCTTGCCCGCCGTCGAGAACACCGGAACACTGCAAGCCGACGACGGCATGATCGTGCTGCAGGCGCAAGCCGCACCGGGGGTGTTCGCTCGACTGGTCGGCAACAGCGGCACGGTCCAGGCCCGATCGACCAGTGCAAACACCATCGGCAGCGTGACGCTGAGCGCAAGCGGTGGCGCTGTCGTCACAAGCGCAACGAGCGTGATCGACGTGAGCGGAGTCCGGGGAGGGCAAGTCGCCCTGTACTCCAACACCGGGGTGTCGGTCGGCGGATCGATCGACGCAACGGGCACCACATCGGGCGGAGCCATCAGCATGGAAGGCGGCCCGATCGACTTCGCAAGCGGGCACAGGATCGATGCGGGTTCCGGCGCGATCACGCTCTCATCGAGCGGTGCGATCACGCAGGCCGTGGGAACGGGAGCGATTCTGGGCGGCACGCTGAGGGGAAATTCCGGCGGAGAGACGAGCCTCGATGGCAACAACGCGATTGGCGACCTCAATGGTTTTTCGGCCGCGGGCTTCCGCCTGACCAACGCGCGGTCGCTCTCTGTCTCCGGCTCGCTCAATGGCAACGCCAGCGTGGCCCTGACAGTGAACGGCGGCCTGACGCTCGGCGGCGACGTCAGTGGCCGCGACATGGCTCTCGATGCGATGGGCGCCATCGTGCAGAGCAGCGGGACCCTCACGGCCGACAAGCTGTGGGGCAATTCGGCGGGCAGTGCGACGCTGGGCAATCTCAACCAGATCGCCGAGGTGGCCTATTTCTACAGCGGTGGCGCGCTGAGCCTGAACACCGGCCGCGCATTGACCATCAGCGGCGATGTCTCGGCGCGCATGTTCACCCTCGATGCCGCCAGCGGCACCGTCGTCACGGGCTCGGTCGAGACCCGCGACACCAGCGGCAGCGGTACGACGGTCCGCGCGGGCACCTTGCAGATCGGCGACGGCGGGAGCCGGGGATCGATCTCGGGCAACGTCAAGCTCGACACGCAGCTCATCTTCAAGCGCAACGATGCCGTGGCCTTTGCAGGGAGCGTCAGCGGCGCGGGGTCGCTGTCCCAGGCCGGCACCGGCAAGCTCACCCTGACGGGCGCCAGCACCTACACAGGCGGCACCACGATCAGCGCAGGCACCCTGGAGATCGGCGATGGCGGCAACAGCGGCAGCATCAGCGGCAATGTCACCAACCACGCGGCACTGGTCTTCAACCGATCGAACGATGCGGCCTTCGCGGGAAACATCACCGGCAGCGGCAACGTGACGAAGACCGGCGCGGGCACGCTGGTCTACACCGGCAACGCCACGTACACCGGCGGCACGACCCTCAACGCTGGCACCCTGGAGATCCGCGACAGCGGAAGCATCCTCGGCCACATCGCCAACAACGCCGCGCTGGTGTTCAACCGCAGCGCCGACACCACCTTCGCTGGCAACAT